>NZ_CP085242.1:1200000-2400000 GCF_044810985.1 Marinospirillum sp. | reverse complement strand
TGGTCAGCCCCCCTTTAACCCTGGATCGCCTCCCGGAAGTGGAAGTCATCATCCAGCAACTCCGCCAGGCAGGTGCCAAGGGTTCCTCCGACAGCCTGGTCAATGCTTTTGGCATGCAGTTGAATCCCGAGGTACCCGACTCCCGGCCCGAGACCCTGACCCGCTTCATCAAAGCCTTTCTTTGTCTTTATGACTGGCTGCATCAGCGCGCCCAAATTGACCTTTCCAGGCAGGTCACCAGTTACATCAACCCCTTCCCGGCCCGCTACATCAAAAAAGTGGTGGCTGAAGACTACTGGCCAGATCGCGAGCAGCTGATTGATGACTACCTGGCAGACAACCCCACCCGCAACCGGGCCCTGGATTGTTTGCCGCTGTTTCTGCATCTGGATAAAGCCAGGGTTCGACGAACCACAGATGATCCTCTGATCAAACCCCGCCCCACCTTTCATTACCGCCTGCCCAGCAGTGAGATTCACAGCCCGGACTGGGGGCTTTTCACCTCCTGGAATGACTGGGTTGAAGTCGAGCGTCTGGCGGCTGACCGGGAACGCCTTCAGGCCTGCTGCCAAGCCTACCGCAAACACTTGAACAGACCCATTGAACGCTTGATGGGCAAATGGATACAGGAAATTGAAAATCTATGGCTCAGCCAGTAATTGCCATTACCGGCCCGGAAAAGGGCGCCTTCGGCCCCCGGTTTCTGGTCGCCCTGGCCGTGCGTCTTTATGGTGGCCAGCCCCTGCAGCTGCGTCCCAGCCACAATCCGGAAGACTACACCTTTGATGGCGTTGTCGTAACCGGCGGGCACGATATCGACCCGGTGCTTTATGCCGCCAAACCTGAAGTCGAGCCCAAGTATGACTCCGCACGCGACAAGCTGGAAATGGCGGTGATCGACTTGGCACTGACCCGCAAACTCCCAATGCTGGGAATCTGCCGGGGTGCGCAACTGATGAATGTCTACCGGGGCGGCACCCTCTACCAGGAATTGTTGAAGCAGCGCGAAAAAACCTCCCACCGCTGGACCATCCTGCCCCTAAAAACCCTGTGCATTCATCCCAACACCTGGCTGGCCGAGTTCATGGGTCGTCAAACAGCCCGAATCAATAGCCTGCATAACCAGGCCATCAACAAAACTGGTGCCGGATTTCAGGTCAGTGGCACCGACCTGGACGGCATCATACAAGCCATAGAAGACCCGGATTACGGTTTTCTGATTGGGGTTCAGTGGCACCCGGAATTTTTGCTGCTGATCAGGCGTCAACGCCAGTTGTTCAAGGCCCTGATCAAGGCTTGCAAGCCGCTCCACACCTAAAGATAGATATTTCACATTCCTACCTGGCAAAGCCCTGATGAAAGCCTATACTCAATTCTTGAAGACCTTCTTCAGGAGCTTTGCTGCCCATGTATAGCGAATCTTTCTATCAGGATATAGTCGATCATGGCGTCATGCTGATCTGGGTGGCTGGCCTGGATAAGGGCTGCTTTTATTTCAACCGCACCTGGCTGGAATTCACCGGCCGCAGCCTGGAGGAGGAAGAAGGCAATGGCTGGACAGAAGGCGTCCATCCGGATGACTTTGAACTTTGCCTGCACACCTACAACCAGGCTTTTGATGCCCGGCGTAAATTCAGCATGGTGTACCGGCTGCGCCACCACAAGGGCGAGTATCGCTGGCTGCAGGATGACGGCACGCCTTTTTATTCTCCCCAGGGAGAATTCCGGGGCTTTATTGGCTATTGCCTGGATGTCACTGAAAGCAAAAAAATTGAAATTCGTGAGCAGCAACGCAATCAGATCCTGCAGGCCCTGACCTCCGGAACCCCCTTGAACGAGCTGCTCAACCAGCTCAGCCAGAACCTGGAAGCCCTTTATCCTTACATCCAATGCAGGCTGAACCTTCTCCACGATGAAAGCCATTTAAGCCTGGCCAAGCGCACCCCTTTGCGGGAATTCTACCGGCAAAACCATAACAAGGGCGGCCACTGCTGGTCTGAACCCCTGCTGTCGTCCCAGGGACAGCCTCTGGGCATTCTCTCTGTCTACTGTCAGACAGAAAGACCACCCAACCAAAGGGAATTGAACCTCATCAAGGAGGAGGCCCAGATCACCGCCCTGATTCTTGAGAAAAAATACGCGGACACCGCCTTGCATCTGGGTGCCAAGGTTTTTCAGCAAGCCCGTGAAGCCATTTTGATCACAGACATCAACGGCCACATCATTGAAGTCAATCGGGCTTTTACCGAAATCACTGGCTATCAGCGAGAAGAGGTTCTGGGGCAAAACCCCAGGCTGCTGAAATCGGATCAGCACCCTCCGGGCTTTTATCGGGCCATCTGGAAAACCCTGCAAACCCAGGGTCACTGGCAGGGAGAGATCTGGAATCTCAGAAAAAACGGCGAGATCTATCCAGCTATGTGCAACATCAGCCGGGTCACGGATGAACTGGGCGAGACACAACAGTATGTCTCCCTCTTTTCGGACATCAGTCTGATCAAGGAACACCAGAAACAACTGGAATTCATGGCGCACTATGATTCCCTGACCCAATTGCCCAACCGGGTTCTGCTGACCGACCGCCTCACCCAGGCCAGAGCCCACTGCTTGAGAACCCAGACCGCCCTGGCCGTCGGTTTTCTGGATCTGGATGGTTTCAAGCAAATCAATGACACCCACAGCCACGAAGTGGGCGACCAACTGCTGATCACCCTGACCCAGCGTTTGCGCCATGCATTAAGGGAAAGCGATACCCTGGCCCGTCTGGGTGGTGATGAGTTTATTCTGGTTCTGACGGATCTGAGCCAACCCGAGGACTATCAGTGGGTTCTTGAGCGCCTGCTGCAGGCTGCTTCAGAACCCCTGGTGATTGATGACAAGCTGCTGCAAGTCAGCGCCAGCATTGGTGTGACGCTTTTCCCAGCCGATCAGTCCGAAGTGGATGGCTTGATCCGGCACGCTGACCATGCCATGTACCAGGCCAAAGAGGCCGGGAAAAACTGCTACCGACTCTTCCAGCCACTGACCAATCCGTGATCGTAAAATCCGGTTCAGGCGGTGGCTTCCAGGGGATAGCCAGGCTCTGTCTCTGCCCATCCCCAACTCTGAATCTCCCGAGACAAAGCCTTCAGGGTGGCTTTGGCCGCCGCCTGGGTTTCCATAAGATCCGCCGGATTGCTGCAATAAATCTGCACCAGCGCTTCCAGTTGCTGCAACAGACGGGTATTCAGGCCGCATGCCTGATCGGTCGGAAACAACTGCGCCACCTGGGCATTGACATGTAGAAGTGCCCAGGCGCTGCCCAAAGCCTGGGGCAGGCTGGTCAGGTTGAGAGCCATGCCGGTATTTGCACTGGGCCGCGGCAGAAACTGATAACGACTGGCCAGCAGATAGCCCAGCTCGGGCGAAAGCAGCCAGTTCATCCAGTCAAACTCCTCACGGGTCATTTTTGCGAAGAAAGGCAGAAGCTGTTTTTCGGCATCGTGCAACAAATGAAAAAAACGCACCAGCAATGGCTGCCCTGCGCCTTCTTCAGAAAGCCTTTGAGCGGATTGCGCAAACAAGGGCAAAGCCTGAAGACCTTGAATCTCTGGACGGGTTGCCTGACGTAAACGCGACAGTTGCACCAATTGCATTGTTTGCTCCCTTTTTTTACCTGCTCAAATTCGATACAGAACTTATACTTATAAGTCTGCCTTGTCAAAATACTTGCAGCACAAGCTAACTCGACCAGATGACAAAAGGGTTGCGGGTTGATGATTTTTTGACTTACTTGGACAGGCTTTGAGAGGCAACCGGATTGAATTCCGGGCGGGCCTTTTCCCGAACCGGGTTGCCCAAAGCCTGCAATTCTGTGCCTCTTACGGCTTCGCCTTCGAGAATTTGACCCTGGCTGTCCATTTTCCTGATCAGAATGACTTCTTCCAGCTGCCCCCGGTTGGAAACCCGCGACACCAGTGCCAGGTCACCGGACTGAAAGTGCAGGTGGCTCCCTACAGGGCGCAGGCCATGGGTGGTCACAAAAGTATTCAGGGCACTCTTATCAAACCACTGATCCTTCTTGTACACCCATTGGTACGCCTCCTGCCAGCTACGCGCGGGATCCTTGTAACCATGCACCAGACAATCCAGCACCTTGACCACCCCGATCAGGCGTGACAAGGCATCCAGTCTTTTTCCGGTCAGACCGCGGGGATAACCGCTGCCATCCAGGCGCTCATTGGCATTGACCATCAGGGACTCGCCCAAACTATTGGGTATCCACTGCAGCTGGGACGCTGATCGCAGCAACTGAATCTGCTGGATCTTCAATTCCCGCAGAGAGTCACGCGATTCCTTGAGCGGGTTGAAGCAGGGCTGATGCCCGAGAAAAAACTTGCCAAGATCATGCATCAGCAGGGAAACCAGAGCTGGCAGCTCATAACGCCGGGTTAGGCCCACCTTGAAAAGCAGCGGAAAGCAACGGGCGGCAACTCTGAAGGTATGCAGTAAAACCGGGTTAATCTGCCGCTGGGGTTGTTCCAGAACCAGCAGAAGGGCGGAAGAATCCTCATCCAGCAGCTTAATGAACAGCTTGGCCAGCTGGCTCATACGCACCGAGTCGAGTTTTTTTCTGGCCGCCAGTAACAACACCTGGGCCGCCAGCAGATCCGCCACTTGCAGCAACTGCTTCCGACAGGTTTTGGAGGCCAGCGCATAAGGCGGGTGCAATCGACCCCGGGCAGCAGGCGGCCTGTCTTGCCGGGAATGCTGGAACAGCCTGGATTTGTGCAGGTTTTCCTTGTCCGGGTGCTTGAGCCGTGCCAATTCCCGCTCGGCCTCCAACGTATAATGGAAAAATTGTTTTTCGGTTTCACTTTCAGCATGCACAAAGTGCCAGCCCACCAGAGCCTGG
This sequence comes from Marinospirillum sp., assembly GCF_044810985.1. Taxonomy (GTDB): domain Bacteria; phylum Pseudomonadota; class Gammaproteobacteria; order Pseudomonadales; family Halomonadaceae; genus Marinospirillum. Next base: position 2,395,106 of record NZ_CP085242.1, on the reverse strand, counting down.
GTGAAATCCTCATTGGGCTGCAAATAGGTCAGTTCGGCCTGGGTGGTGGCCGTTTCCCCGTTGGGAAACTCCAGAGTCACCGACAGAAGGTTCGGCAAGGGGCGAACCAATTGCAGGGCAGCCTGAAAGGCCACTCCAGCTCGGCACCCGCCTGCGGAAATATCCAGCAGACGACCGCTGATTACGCCCTGGGGCAAGTGCGCACGAAACAGAACCTCCAGCCCGGAATCCAGATAAACCCGAAAAAATTCCCGATGAAAGACCTTGCTGAAAGTCTTGGGTACTTCCAGGAAGAGCGTCAGGGACTCGCTGCCCGGCTGAATCCGGGTGACCTCCAGAGCTTCACTTTCATGCTGCTGATTGCGGTATTTGATGAAGAGGACAAATAGCTTCCAGCGTGCCAGAAAAGTCATCTGCTCCAGACTGCCCTGCAGTTTGACTTCCAGCACGCCTTCATCGCGCCTGACTTGCAGGTGACTGACCGGCCAGGGCTCATCGGCTGGCTGCCCATCCATTTCCATCGGCTGGAGCCTCAGACCCCCCGCAAACCGGGCTTCATCCAAAGCCCGGCGGGCCTGAATGCCGGTCAGCCGATCAGAATTCCGAGACGGACTGGGCATGGCTGTTCCCCCTGATTCCAGTGTCAAACATGGTCAACGCCACTCACCTCTGAGTTTAGCCACTTTTTGCCTGAGTAACTCGGCAGTAACCTCATCCGCTTGCAAGGGTTTTCCGGCAACCACTTCCACTTTTGACCAGAAGCGTCGTGGCATTTTTTTGAAGGCGCGACCCTGCTCCCTGGAAAACCAGGAACCCCAGAGGCCCCGTAAAGCCATGGGAATCACCGGTACCGGATATTGAGCGAGGATGCGCTCCACGCCTTTTTTGAAAGGTTGCAGTTCCCCGTCACGGGTCAGGCGGCCTTCCGGAAAAATGAAGACCAGCTCGCCTTTGTTTAAGGTCTCGCCAATTCGGGAAAAAGACGCCTGCAAATTGTGACGATCAATTTTTTCCGAGGCCAGGGGCACGGTTCCCACCAGCTGCAGAAAACGTTTGAGAAAAGGCAGGTCATGGATGTCTTTGTCAATCACAAAGCGCAGGGGACGGTGACAGGCCCCGGCCAACAGGAGTGCATCCACATAGCTGACGTGATTGGCCACCACCAGAGCCGGGCCGGTCTCCGGGATGTTTTCCAGGCCGCGGTGGCGAACCCGATAAAGAGTGTGGGACAGCAAATAAATCAGAAAGCGCAGCAGTGGATCACGCGCCAGCTTCATCGCCAGCAAGGCAACCACCAGGGCGGTCAGGCCATACAGCAGAAAGAAAACCGGCAAGCTGATGTTGAGTACACCCAACAAGAGAATACCGGCCACAGCACTCAAAACCATGGCCAGGGAATTGAGAACATTCAGGGCTGCTATCACCTGGGCGCGCACCGCCACGGGACTGCGCCTTTGTACCAGGCTGTACAGGGGAACAATGAAGAGGCCACCACTCACCCCAGCCAGCATCAGATCCAGTGCCAGCCGCCAGCCGCCCAGAGCCACAAACTCACGCAAAGAGCGCAACACTTCGCCTTCGAGCAAAACCGGGAACACCGACGCCTGGCTGTAAAGATCAAAGGAGAAAACCGCCATGCCCAGGGCACCCAGCGGCACCATGCCCAACTCAATTTTTCCGCGTGACCAGTAACCACACAGCAGAGCACCCGCACCCACGCCGAGGGAAAAGAGGGTCAGCAGGAGCGTCCCCACGCCTTCATCACTGCCCAGCACACTGCGGGTAAAATTGGGAAACTGGGTCAGGTAGCCCGAACCCATAAACCAGAACCAACTGATGGCCAGAATGCCCAGGTAGACGCTGCGCCTTTTTCCGGCTTCCTTAAGAACATTTCGGGTTTGTGAATAAATATTCCAGTTCAGCTTCAGATCGGGATCACCCGCCCCAGCTTCGGGCACACCCCAACTGGCCAACACCCCCAGCAGGGCAAAAGCCACCACCGCCAGGCCTATCAGCCAAGGGGTTTCACCGGCCCAGCCAGCCAGCAGGCCACCCAGCAAGGTACCCAGCAAGATGGCCACAAACGTGCCCATACCCACCAGGGCATTGCCAGCCACCAGCTCATCATCCGCCAGGTGTTGGGGTAAGAGCGCATACTTGACCGGCCCGAAGAGCGCGGACTGCATTCCCATGGCAAACACCAGCGCCAGCAACAGCCACCAGAACTGCAACGCAAAAGCGGCCAGAGCCACCAGCATAATGGCCAGCTCCAGCAGTTTGATCCGCCGCACCACCCGGGATTTTTCATACTTGTCGGCCAACTGCCCGGCAATACCGGAAAACAGGAAAAAGGGCAGAATAAAAAGCCCGGCGGCCAGATTCATCAGAATATTGATGTCCAGCGCCAGGCTTTCGGCTGCCGTAAAGGTCAGGGTGAACATCAGGGCAAAGCGGAAAACGTTATCGTTAAACGCACCCAATGCCTGAGTCCAGAAGAAGGGGGCAAAGCGTTTTCGGGTGAGAAGACTGATACCACGCACGGGCAATTAACTCCTTGGGTTCCTGGCTCAAGTTTATACGCCTAAGGCTCCCAAGAGTAGATCAAGTTGAGGGTGGTGATCTGGTCATAGCTGGAAACCAGATTCTGCTGGTCGACTGACCGTCGCCATTCATAACTCAAACTGACCGCCAGATGCTTGTTGGCTTTGACGGCCAGACTGTTGTAAAGACGCAGGTCTTCCACTTCCTGGGAGAAGTTATAGGCAAGAGTTTGCTGGAATTCCAGGTTTTCACCCAATTCCTGACGGTATTTGCTGACCAGGCGACCCAGGGGACTGAACCCGGTTTCCCTGGGGGGACCTGTACGTTCTGTGTATTGCCCACCCAGGCCTGCCTCCAGATCCCATTCCTGGCGAACATCCCGAATCACCCGGTAACCCAGACCGCCCACCAGATCGTATTCATAACGGAAGGTTGCAAAACGGTCACTTTGTAAACCCGTGAACAGCAGCGAATAAAACTGCTGGGTCCACTGGTAATCGGTTTGGTGACTGGCTGTAAAGGCTTCCTGGGTCACTTTGCCATCGCTGCGGGTGTGCAAAAAATGCGCCCGCGAGTCATTGCGCCAACGGGGTGTTTCAGCCCTGATCCGGACGCGACCATTGAAAGTGCGGTCGTTGGTTTTACCGCGACTATTGAGAAACCCGACCTGGGCTTCACTGCGCCACTCGATTTCATCTTCAGCAGTAGCTGTTTCCCGAGCGGCTGACTCAAAAGCCTTGTCCAGGGTTTCCGATTCCTCGGCCCAGGCGAGGTTTTGCACTGCGCCCAGTACCAGCCAAAACCCCAGAAAGCCCCATAATTGCCTGGCCTTTATTTTCAAAACACGGCTGCCCTTTTGCTGGAGGTTTATCCTCCAGTCTCGTCAGGGAGAGCTTTTTATTCAATGTTGCCGTTTTGCAACAGTCTGGCTTGTCAGCGTTTGGTGCTGGATTCCAGCATCCGCACAAAATCTTCCATGGCTTCATTGGGCATTTCATCCAGTTCCTGGCGTGCGGCCATGGCGTCTTCTGCTGACAGTTCCAGGCGGTCATAAACAGCCGGTGAGATACGCGTCACCTGCTGTTCCCACTGGGGATGCATATACTGGTGAGCCAGATAAAGCAGGTTGGAATACTTGAAGTGAGGCCCGGTGTAATGCGGGTTGTGCTGCTGACGGATGGCTATGCACATTTCATTGGGCAGACCCCAGGTGTTGAAAAGGTAGCTGGCAATCTGCTCGCGGGTGATCCCGAACAGAAAGCGTTCAAGATACATGGGCGGAACATGGGGGTTGGCTTCCTGGTTGCGGCAGTAAAGCGAGAAATAGGGCGGGAAGACTTCCGCCAGCACCAGATAACCAAAATTGTGCAGCAAGCCGGCCAGATAGGCCATGCCTGCATAAGGGCGTGCCAGAGGCTTGATTTTCTTGACCAGCTTTTCCACCATCAGCGCACGCATCAAGGCATCGCGCCAGAAGTGGCTGTGGCCGTGAACACCATCCTTGGGCAGGCGTATTTGCTTGGACATAGCCAGGCCCAGGGCCAGATTCATGGTCAGATCAAAGCCCAGCACCCGGATCACCGCGTCCTGGATCGAGCGAATACTGCCTGGAGCCCCATAGTAGGGTGAGTTGGCCCAGCTGATGACCTGGGAAGCCAGACTGGGGTCCATTTCAATCACTCGCGCCAGCTCGGTGCCGCTGACGTCTTCCTGGGTCTGGAGTTTCAGCAGGCGCTGGGAACTCAACGGCAGGGGGGCAATTTCAATGGATTCACTCAAACGGGCGCGCACCCTTTGCTGGGTGATGGCCTCCACAGCAAAACGAATTTCCTTTTCATCCCGCTGGGGAAAATCCAGGTTGGGGCGGGCTTCGGTGAGAGGCACGGAAAATTCCTCTTCTTCAGCCTGGGCACCGGCAATCAACAAAGCATATTCGTCGCGGGTAAAACGCAATAAAAACTCCGGGTCACCGGATTCCACAAAAACCCAGTCGGTTTCCAGATAACGCAAATCCACGCAGAGGGGCATGGGCAGAATACCGGGCAGGGCAGGCAGGGACTCCACCTTCAAATCCCGCAGCAGACTTTGACGGTAATCCGGTGAGCGCGCCCGCCAGTCGGTTCCTCCGGCATTCAGTTTCTGAAGATCCAGCAAACAGTGCGCCGGATAAGCGGCCTGGAGGTTAAAGCCATCCACCGCCTGCAGAAGGGTGCTGCGTAATAACTGGTTGGGATTGGCATGCCCGCGGGGTACCTTGCGACTTTCAAGGGCTTCACCGGCCAAGTCGGCTACAGAATAATTGGGTTTGATGTTCATTGCGCCCTGCGACATGGATTGCTCCTTTTATCAAGGATCAGTAACGATAGGTAAAGATCCAAGTATCTGACGTAAACGTGTTATGAGTAGGTTAAGCGCTGACGGGCGGAAAGTCGAGGTATGGCTGGGATTAAACCTGAGCAAAACGCAGCTTGTCGCCGCGCCAACGGGCCAGCAACCGCTTGGCTTGTAAGGGATTCTGCTGCAACAACTGAACAGCGCAGGGTTTTAACCCTTCCAGCAGAAAGGCATCCCGCTTCAGGTTGGCAATACGTAACTCCACTTCCCCGGTTTGCCGGGTTCCCAAAAGCTCGCCCGGCCCACGTATTTCCAGGTCTTTCTGGGCAATGATAAAACCGTCGCTGCTTTCGCGCATGGCCTGCAGCCTTTCCCGCCCCAGCTGGGACAAAGGCGGATGATAGATCAGGGTGCAATAACTGGCCGTTGAGCCGCGCCCGACCCGTCCGCGCAACTGATGCAACTGGGCCAGGCCCAGGCGTTCGGCATTATCAATAATCATCAGGCTGGCATTGGGCACATCCACACCCACTTCGATAACCGTGGTCGCCACCAGCAGTTGCGACAGACCCGCCTTGAAATCCGCCATGATCTGCGCTTTTTCAGCGGGCTTCATGCGTCCATGTACCAGAGCAATTTTCAGTTCCGGCAAGGCTTCCTGCAATTCCTGCCAGGTGACTTCGGCAGCCTGACACTCCAGCACTTCGGATTCTTCAATCAGAGTACACACCCAGTAGGCTTGCCGCCCTTCCAAACAAGCCTTTCTGACCCTGGCAATCACTTCCGGTCTGCGACTGTCCGGCAGGGCCAGAGTGGTGACGGGCTGGCGACCGGGGGGCAATTCATCAATGACGGAAACATCCAGATCGGCATAAGCACTCATGGCCAGGGTGCGGGGGATGGGGGTGGCGGTCATGATCAACTGATGGGGCAGACACTCACCAGCCTGCCCCTTGTCACGCAGGGCCAGACGCTGGTGCACCCCGAAGCGATGCTGCTCATCAATCACCACCAGTGCCAGGCGGGCAAAAACCACTTCACTTTGAAACAGGGCATGGGTGCCGACCAGTAACTGGGTTTCACCCTCAGCCAGGCGTTGTAAGGCCCCCTCACGCTGCTTGCCTTTCATTTTCCCCGCCAGCCAGTCCACCTGAATCCCCAGAGGTTCCAGCCAGGCGGTTAAATTCTGGTAATGCTGTTCGGCCAGCAGCTCTGTGGGGGCCATCATGGCCGCCTGGTAGCCACTGGCCAGAGCTTTCAGGCAGGCCAGGGCCGCCACCAGAGTCTTGCCGGAACCCACGTCCCCCTGAACCAGACGCAGCATGGGATGGGGCTGGGTGAGATCGGTATTGATTTCTCTCAGCACCCGCTCCTGGGCAGAAGTGAGCTGAAAAGGCAGGCTTTGGATCAGTTGGTTTTCCAGTGCTGTGGCCTGGCCGATCAGGGGGTGGGCGGCTTGTTCACGACTTTTCTGGCGCAGCAAAAGCATGCCCAGTTGCTGGGTGAACAGCTCTTCCAGAGCCAGGCGTCTTTGCGCCGGGTGTCTGCCTTCCGCCAGCTCGGCCAGGTCGGCTTCCACGGGGGGGTGGTGCAGATACTGCAGAGCTTCCGTCAACGACCAGTTCATTAAATGCTGAAATGCCGCTGCCTGCAGAAGGCTGGTGGGCAAGAGCTCTTCAGGAGGCTGGGTTTGCAGGACCTGAAGTGCTTGCTCCAACAGTTGACGGATACGATTCTGCTGCAGGCCCTCGGTGACCGGATAAACCGGGGTCAGTTGCTGTTCCAGAGGAGGTGGTGGTAGATCATCCCGCAGCACCCTGAATTCCGGGTGGTAGATTTCCAACCCGGTGGCACCGGGGCGGGCTTCGCCATAACAGCGCAGCCTTTTTTCGGGTTCCAACTGGCGCTTCATGGCGGCCGAGAAATGAAAAAACCTCAGCCCCAGAAGACCACTGCCATCACGAATCCGTACCAGCAGACTGCGCCTGCGACCCTGACTGACTTCACTGCTAACGATCTCACCTTCCAGCACAGCGGTGCTGCCCACCCGCAGACTACCCAGACTGCTCACCTGGGTGCGATCTTCATAGCGCAACGGAAGGTGCAGCAAAAGATCCTGCAGGCTGACAATTCCCAGCTTGGCTAGACGTTCAGCCAGAGCCTGGCCGACTCCCTTGAGTTCGGTCACCGGCACTTCCTGCAGCGGCCTGGCGGTCATCTCAAGCCTTCTTGAATTGGCCGACCGCCTGCACCAGAGCTTCTATGGCCTTGGGGCGGGGAAAGCTGGTTCGCCAGGCCACAGCCACACTGCGTGAAGGCACCGGCTCCTGGAAAGGACGGGTCACCAACACATCCGGGGCATACTGGCTGGTGCCTATGGCTGAATGCGGTAACACGGTGATACCCAGGCCGGAAGCCACCATATGGCGAATGGTTTCCAGCGAGCCGCCTTCGGCCACCAGGGTTTGCTCGGGGTTCTTGAGGTTGGCTTCCAGTGCCGGGCAAGCCTCAATAACCTGATCCCGAAAGCAATGACCCTCACCCAGCATCAGGAGTTTTTCAGTCGTCAGATCGGCAATGGGAACATCCACCCTGTCCACCCAGGCATGGGTTTTGGGCAGCAGAACTTCAAAAGGCTCATCGTACAGGGTGCGGGTGACCACATCGGTTTCCGTGAAAGGCAGGGCAATGATGATGGCATCCAGCTCACCCGAGCGCAGTTTGCGCCGCAGATTGGCCGTGAAATTTTCTTCAATGTACAAGGGCATGTTGGGAGCCTGCTCATGCAGGGCAGGCACCAGATGAGGAAACAGATAGGGACCGATGGTGTAAATGGCCCCCACCCGCAAAGGGGAGGTCAGTTGGTTCTTACCCAGCTGTGCCATCTCCTTGATGGAAGCCGCCTGTTCCAGAACCCTTCCAGCCTGGGCCACAATTTTTTCTCCAGTGGGTGTTAACTGCACCGCACTTTTACTGCGCTCAAACAGAGCCACACCCAGCTCGTCTTCAAGCTTTTTAACCGCTACACTCAGGGTCGGCTGGCTGACAAAACAGCGTTCGGCAGCATGCCCGAAGTGTTTTTCCTGTGCCAAGGTTACTATGTACTTCAATTCAGTCAGCGTCATGATATTTGGGCATCCTCTTCGGGCTTACTGGCTTGTTTGAAAGTATGCATCATAAATTTAAATAATCAAGTTAACAGAATTTAATCCTTTATCACTATGGAGACTGGTTATGCGCTGCTTGCTGTTGGGGTGTGGAGATCTGGGCAGTTGGGTAGGCCGCCTGCTGCTGCAAGAGGGTCACCAGGTCTGGGGGGCGCGTCGTTCTCTGCATCTGCTGGAGGAAGGGATTCAACCTCTGGCCTGGACTCTGCCACAACCGGCACCGCCTCTTCCTGAGCTGGACTATATTCTCTACTCCCTTTCTGCCGATGAGTTTTCTCCTGAAGCCTATAGACTGGCCTACCTGGAGGGCGTTGAGCAACTCCTAGACAGCCTGGTGCGACAAAAAGTATCGCCCAAAAGGATTTTCTTTATTTCTTCCACAGGTGTTTACGGACAGGAGTCCGGTGAGGAAGTGAATGAGGAGAGTGAAACCCGGCCACAGAGTTTTGCCGGGCAATTGCTGCTGCAGGGTGAAGAGGCTCTTTACCAGTCACCCTGGCCTGTCACCATCCTGCGCTTTTCAGGCATCTATGGGCCGGGCCGGGAAAGGCTGATTCGTCAGGTCAAGGAAGGACGTTTCCCGCCCGAACAACCCCTGAAGTATTCCAACCGTGTGCATCTTGAAGACGGCGCCCGAGCCATTCTGCATCTGATGGAAAGGGAGGCTTCCGGCCAGTCTCTTGAGGAAACCTATCTGGTCAGCGATTGTGAACCGGCAACCCTGCAGGAAATCACCCGTTGGCTGGCCCATCAACTGGGCCGCTTGCCGCAACCGGGCAAGGATCTGCCCAGCCGTGGAGGCAACAAACGCATCAGCAGCCAGCGCCTGAAAGACACTGGCTTTCATTTTCGCTATCCCAGTTATCGGGAAGGTTATGCGCCCCTGCTGCAGAACCGCAGTTAACCCAGACGCTCCTGGATCGCCTGCAGAATACCGGCTTCGTCCAGCTCACAGTCAGCCAGCAGTTCTGCGGGTGTACCCTGATCGATCCAGCGGTCGGGGATGCCCAGGTTCAGCAGCCTGGGCTGGAGATCCCGGGCTGCATAGAATTCATTAATGGCACTGCCCACCCCGCCCATGACGGCACTTTCTTCCAGAGTCACCAGCAGCTCATGGCTGGCTGCCATTTCCAGAAGAAGTTGCTCATCCAGGGGTTTTACAAAACGCAAATTGACCAGGGTGGCATCCAGTTGTTCGGCCACTTTTTCCGCTGTGGAAACCAGGCTTCCCAGTGCCAGTAGAGCAATTTTTTTGCCTTGACGGCGCACCTCGGCCTTGCCCAAAGGCAAAGGCGTCAGCTCTTTCTGGATTTCCACGCCTGGTCCGGTACCTCTGGGGTAGCGCACCGCTGCAGGCCCCGGATAGTGGTAGCCAGTCGTCAGCAACTGGCGACATTCATTTTCATCTGCCGGAGCCATGACGACCATTTCCGGTATACAGCGCAAATAAGAGATATCCAGGGTGCCATGATGGGTTGGCCCGTCTTCGCCCACCACCCCGGCCCGGTCGATGGCAAAGAGCACATCCAGTTTCTGCACCGCCACATCGTGAATCAACTGATCATAGCCGCGTTGCAGGAAAGTCGAATAGATGGCCACCACTGGCTTCATGCCCTCACACGCCATACCGGCGGCCAGGGTCACGGCATGCTGTTCGGCAATGGCCACATCAAAATAGCGCTCCGGGTACTGGCGGGAAAACTGCACCAGATCCGAGCCTTCACGCATGGCCGGGGTAATGCCCAGAAGACGTTTGTCTTCTGCTGCCATGTCACACAGCCATTGCCCGAAAACATTGGAATATTTCGGCTTCTTTTTCTTTGCAACCGGCTGAGGTGCCGGGGTTTCCAGGGGTTTGACCGGCTTTTCCAGCTTGGTCAGGGCATGGTAGCCAATCGGATCGGCTTCCGCAGGAATAAAGCCTTTGCCCTTTTTGGTCACCAGATGCAAAAACTGGGGGCCGGAATGGTGTTTGAGTTTTCTCAGGGTCGCCAGCAATTCCGGCAGATCGTGACCATCAATCGGGCCAAGGTAGTTAAACCCCAGCTCTTCAAAAAGAGTGCCGGGGGTCACCAGGGATTTCACCTGCTCTTCGGTCTTGCGCGCCAGCTCCCAGGCCAGCGGCAGCTTGGAAAGAACCCGGCGACTGTTTTCTCGCAGTTGGTGATAAGGCTCACTGACCAGCAGGCGCGACAGATAGGTCGCCATGCCGCCGACATTCTCGGAAATAGACATTTCATTGTCATTGAGGATCACCAACAGGTTAGGCTGAACATGCCCGGCATGAGTCAAGGCCTCAAATGCCATACCCGCCGTCAAAGCACCATCACCGATGATCGCCACACTGCGACGCTTACTTCCCTGGGTTTTGGCGGCAATCGCCATACCCAGAGCGGCACTGATGGAGGTGCTGGAATGCCCGACACCAAAGGCATCAAATTCCGATTCCGCACGCTTGGGAAAAGCCGCCAGACCGCCTTTGTGGCGAATGGTCAAAAGCTCTTCCTTGCGCCCGGTGAGGATCTTGTGAGGATAGGCCTGATGCCCGACATCCCAGATCAGGCGATCTTCCGGGGTATCAAAAATGGCGTGCAGAGCCACGGTCAGCTCAACAACCCCCAGCCCGGCACCAAAGTGTCCACCGGTTTGACTGACACTCCAGAGCAACCAGGCACGCACTTCCCGGGCCAGTGTAATCAACTGACGCTCGGAGAGCTTCTTCATATCTGCGGGGGCAGAAATGGTATCCAGCAAAGGCGTTTCCGGGCGCACATCAGGCAGGGCATCGAACATGGGTCGTTAGCTCAAAATTAGTATAGAAAATTAAAGTTAATGATTGCGCTGAATGCACCAGTCAGCCAACTCCAGGAGGGCATTCCAGTCACCGGGCAGGGATTGCAAGCTGGATTTGGCTTCCTGGATCAAGTCATAAGCTTTCTGCTCGGCGCCTTCCAGCCCCAGCAAACCCGGATAGGTGGCTTTATGGTGCAGAGCATCCGCGCCAGTGTTCTTACCCAAGGTAGCAGCATCACCCTTGATATCCAAAAGATCATCCTGAACCTGAAAAGCCAGACCCAGGGCAGAGGCATAAGCATCCAGCTTTTCCAAGGTGTCCGCTTCAGCTTCGGCAACCAGTCCCCCCAGACGCACGGCACAGCGAATCAGGGCACCGGTTTTATGACGGTGGAGTTTTTCCAGTTGTTCCAGGGTCAGTTGTTCACCTTCGGCCTGTAAATCCAGCATCTGGCCGCCCACCATACCCTGACTGCCACTGGCTTGGGCCAGGGTTTGCGCCATCAATAACGCAGCGGGCTGTTCGCCATTCACCAGAACCTGAAAGGCCAGGGTCTGCAAGGCATCACCGGCCAGAATGGCGGTGGCTTCATCAAAAGCCTTATGGCAGGTGGGTCGCCCTCGGCGCAGGTCATCATCATCCATGGCAGGCAGGTCATCATGCACTAGTGAATAGGCGTGAATCAGCTCCACCGCCATCGCAGGGCGATCACAGCTTTCCCAGGAGGCACCCAAGGCCTGACCCGTGGCGTAAACCAGCAAAGGCCGCAAGCGCTTGCCACCATTGAGAAGGCTGTATTCCAGGGCTTGCTGAAGACTGGTATCCGGCCCCCGGGTTGCTTCCAGCAGCTCTTGCAGCCGGGCATCCACCCGCTCAGATGCCGCTGCGGCCAATTGATCCAGAAGAGGCATCAGTTAACCTGACCTCCACCGGGCAATGGCTCAAAGCCGACCTGGCCCTGACTTTCCTGCAAACGGCTGACCCTTTGTTCGGCTTCAGTCAACAGCTTCTGGCAATTACGGGTCAGTGTCACCCCCTGCTCAAAAGCCTGCAGAGAGTCTTCCAGAGACAAGTCACCGGACTCCATCTTGGTGACCAGCTCTTCGAGTTGCTTTAACTGCTGCTCAAAATCCTGCTCATCTGCCATTTTTTCTTACCTATTCTTGCCTTACCAAAAAGCCACTTCGGATGCTGGTCAAGGTGCTACCTGTCAGGCTGTCTGCAACAGGAAGTTGCAGCCGACCCACATGGAAGTGGGAAGTGCAGAAATTCGTCGGGAATGAATTCTGCCAGAGCAACCTTTTCGATACAGCACCCTAGACATCAAACATCTTGCCCGGATTCATGATGTTGTCCGGGTCAAACACCTGCATGATGGCTTTCATGTAAGCCAGTTCTTCCGGGCTACGGCTGAAGTGCAAAAAGTCTTTCTTGACCATACCCACACCATGTTCAGCGGAAACACTGCCGCCATATTGCTGGGTGATGGCAAAGACTTTGTCGCTGACGTGGTGGCATTTGTCAAAGAAGGCGTCCTTGTCCATGTCGGCAGGCTTGAGGATGTTCAGGTGCAGGTTGCCGTCACCAATGTGCCCGAACCAGACAATTTCAAAACCGGGATAGGTATCAGCCACAAAGTCATCCACTTCCTTCAGGAATTCCGGCACCCTGGAAACCACCACGGAGAGGTCGTTCTTGTAGGGGGTTTCATGGCTGATGGTTTCGGAAATGAATTCGCGCAAGCTCCACAAACTCCGGGCCTGGGCTTCGCTCTGACTGATGGAGCCATCTTCCACCCAGCCTTCTTCCATGCAATGCTCAAAGACCTGCATGGCGGTGTCCATGACTTCTTCGTTTTCCGCTTCAAATTCCAGCAGCGCATAGTAGTCGGTGACGGAATCAAAAGGGCGTTGCAGCTGGTGGTGCCGGGTCACTTTGCCCAGAGCATTTTCCGAGAAGAATTCAAAAGCCGTGAGATCCACTTTGCTTTGAAAGGCTTTCAGGACCTGCATCACCGCTTGCATGCTCGGTGTACCCAGCACCATGACGGTGAGGTTTTTGGGTGGGCGGGTCAGTTTGATGGTGGCTTCGGTGATAATGCCCAAGGTGCCTTCAGCTCCGATGAACAGATGGCGCAGGTCGTAACCGGTGTTGTTTTTGACCAGGCCCTTATTGAGCTCCAGCACTTCACCCTTGCCGGTGACCACTTTCAGACCCAGCACCCAGTCGCGAGTCATGCCGTATTTGATGACCTTGATACCACCGGCGTTGGTGGAGATATTACCGCCGATCTGGCTGGAGCCGGCCGAAGCAAAATCCACGGGGTAATAAAGCCCCTGCTCTTCGGCAAACTTCTGCAATTGCTCGGTGATCATCCCGGCCTGAACCGTGACGCTGCGATCCACAGCATTGAAATTCACCACCTTGTTCATGTAGTCCATGACGATAACCAGCTCATCATTGGCCGCCACAGCGCCAGCGGACAGACCGGTTCGACCGCCCGAGGGCACCAGGGCAATCTGGTTTTCCCTGGCAAATTGCACGATGGCCTGAACATCTTCGGTACTGCGTGGAAAGGCAATCGCACGTGGACGCGGAGTATGAATTTTGGTCCAGTCACGCCCATAGATCTCCAGGGCCTCGCCATCCAGGCGCACTCTGTCAGCCCCTATCAGATCTTCAATTGCTTGTTTGATTTGCTCAGGAGTCATTACCATCTCCGCTAAAAATGAAAAAACTGCAGGTTAAAATTTAACCATTTTCAGCTTGTTATCCGCTGATTATCTGGGTTGTTATGTTAACATAGCTTCCTTTAAGCTGGCTTGCTTGGTGCAAGTTTTTCCATCTGTCTGTCACCCCTATCACGGATACTCGTTTCATGGCCAAAACCACCTCACTGGATAAGAGCAAGATCAAGATCCTGCTACTTGAAGGCGTTCACCAAACTGCTGTGGACAACTTCAAAGCCAATGGTTACACCAACATTGAATATCACGCCAAATCCCTGCCGGAAGCGGAGCTGCTTGAGGCCGTGAAAGATGCGCACTTTATCGGCATCCGTTCACGCACCCAACTGACCGAAGAAGTCTTCGCAGCGGCTAATAAGCTGGTTGCTGTCGGCTGCTTCTGCATTGGCACCAACCAGGTGGAACTCTATTCCGGCCTGATTCGCGGCATTCCGGTATTCAATGCCCCCTATTCCAACACCCGCTCTGTCGCTGAGTTGGTACTGGGCGAGATGATCATGCTGATGCGCGGCATTCCGCATAAAAGTGCCGAGTGCCATAAGGGTGGATGGATCAAATCTGCCGAAGGCAGCTATGAACTGCGCGGCAAAAAACTGGGCATCGTGGGGTATGGCAACATCGGTTCGCAGCTTTCTGTTCTGGCCGAAGGCCTGGGCATGGAAGTCTACTACTACGATGTGGTTACCAAGCTGCCCATGGGCAATGCCCGTCAGGTGGAAACCCTGGATGAGCTGCTGGGTCTGTCCGATATTGTCACCCTGCACGTACCCGAACTGGAATCCACCGAGTGGATGATTGCCAGCGAACAACTGGGCAAGATGAAACCCGGTTCGCATTTGATCAATGCTTCCCGTGGTTCGGTTGTGGTGATCGAAGACCTGGCCGATGTCTTGAAGTCCAAACATCTGGCTGGTGCTGCAATTGATGTTTTCCCGGTGGAACCCCGAGGCAATGGCGAGGAATTTGTCAGCCCCTTGCGTGGCCTGGAAAATGTCATCCTGACCCCGCACATTGGTGGCTCCACCCTGGAAGCCCAGGCAAACATCGGCAAGGAAGTGTCGGAAAAGCTGATTCGTTACAGCGACAACGGCACCACCACCTTTGCCGTCAACTTCCCCGAAGTGGCCCTGCCTTCCCACCCCGGCAAGCATCGCCTGCTGCACATTCACGAAAATATTCCCGGCGTACTGTCCGAAATCAACCGGGTGCTTTCCGAGAACGGCATCAACATCTGCAGCCAGTACCTGCAAACCAATGAAAAGGTGGGCTATGTCGTAGTGGATGTCGATGTGGAATACAGCCAACAGGCCCTGGAAGCCCTGAGAAAAGTCAAAGGCACCATCCGCAGCCGAGTGCTTTTTTAAACCAGCTCCAAAAACTCACAAGACAGCCTCCAGCACCTTTCAAGTGCTGGAGGCTGAGCTGGCCTAGTCGACCTGTTTGTCCAGTCTTTCTGTAGCCGAGCGGTGGTCGCGCTGCATCCGATCCTGCCTTTCCTGTTGCACACGCGGGTCTTCTTTGGGCAGGTTCTTCATGGGTGATGAACAGCCCATTACCAGCATGGCCGACAAGACCAGTGCAGCACCTGCCAATAATTGCTTTTGCATTGTTTTCTCCTTACGGGTGGGGTGGCTGGGAAAGCAACCCTTGGGTCAAGTGGGATAATACTTCTTCACGCCTTTCGGTGTCTTCATTCAATAGCTGATGGGCCGCGTCTTTGATCAGGTGCACTCTGGCATTGGGTAGTAACCGCCGCAGCACCGTCAGATTGTACTGCCAATCCACGGTGGTGTCGGCTTCACCCTGAATGATTAAAACCGGATCGTCACAGGAGGCTGCCTTTTCAATCACGGGAATCCAGCGCGCCAGGGCTTTGACCCAGACCAGGGGCAACCGTTTGGGTTGCAGGGGGTCCAGGTCACGTACCAGATGCAAAAAGCGGCTGTCGTGGGAGTTGTCCCGAAACTTGCGCGGCAGGTGGCGAATAAAAAGGGAAACCAGTGGCAGCCAGCGCCGGGTTGTTGTCCAGCCTAGGGGGCGAACCAGGGGTGCCAGCAATGCCACCCGATCAAAACGCGAGCCCCGCAGCAGGTGCTCCAGGGCGATGGCTCCTCCGGTTGAAAAGCCGGTCAGTAGCCAGGGGCGCGGAAAGTCACCCGCTTCCAGCTCGGACAGCAGCTGTTCCAGAAGCTGTTGGTAAACCTCAAAGCTTTGAATGGCGGCCCGGGCACCACTGGAAAGCCCGTGACCCGGCAAGTCCACGGTCAGATAACGCAAACCCTGAGACAGAGCCCAGTGCTGCAGCCCGCCATAAAGGGCTCCGTGATCATAGTAACCATGCAGGTGAAGCAGGGTGCCTTTTTCGGTTTCGTGATCCAGTCTCTGGGGGGCAAAGGCCTGCGTCCAGATACGGTAACCTGCCACCTGCAACCAACCTGCTTTGACACGGTCCAGAAGGGGGTCTCCGGCACCCACCATTCCATAAAATTTCAGGTAGCCAGCATGGTCGAAGGAGGGTTGCTCTTGCCAGTCCGCGCAAGCAAAATCAGAGGGCCATAACCTGAGTTGAACATGAAAAGCAGGGGGTGGCATGAATCGGGTTTCCTTCTTCGTCTAAAGGCGGGTGTTTTTCTTGCTGAAATCCTGTATCTTCTTGCTTCAATAACTTGTAAGTTCCTGAAAATTTACTACAAAATTCACCTTATTGCGGTGATTTTACAACAAATTCCTTCAGGTTACGCAACCTATCAATCTCAGACAAGAGGCGATTTTCCATGACTGATCGCATACAAACAGGTGGCTTACAGGTCGCCAAAGAACTCTACGACTTTGTTAACGAGAAAGCCATTCCAGGTAGTGAAGTTACAAGCGAAGCTTTTTGGTCCGGCCTGGATCAGCTGGTTCACGAGTTGGCACCCCGCAATCGTGAGCTTCTGCAAAAGCGCGAGGACCTGCAAAAGCAAATCGACACCTGGCACCAGGACAACAAGGGCCAGTTTGATTTTGCAGCCTATAAAAATTTCCTGAAAGAAATTGGTTATCTGCAGCCTGAAGGCGAAGCTTTTCAGGCCACCACCACCCAGGTGGATACCGAAATCGCCCGTCAGGCTGGCCCACAACTGGTGGTTCCGGTCACCAATGCCCGTTTTGCCCTGAACGCTGCCAACGCTCGTTGGGGCAGCCTTTATGACGCGCTTTACGGCACCGATGCCCTGCCCGAAGACGGCGGCGCAGAAAAAGGCCCTGGCTACAACCCGGTTCGCGGTGAGAAGGTCATTGCCTTTGCCCGTGATTTTCTGGATCAAAGCGCTCCCCTGGCCAAAGACAGCCACAAAAATTCCACAGGCTACTCAATTGTTGAGGGTCAGCTGCAGATCAGCCTGAAAGACGGCAGCACCACGGGCCTGAAGGACCCCAGCCAATTGCAGGGTTACACCGGCGAAGCCTCGGCTCCAACCGGCATTCTTTTCCAGCACCATGGTTTGCATTTTGAAATTCAAATCGACCCCAACCACCACATTGGCCAGACAGACGCAGCTGGCGTCAAAGACCTGCTGATGGAAGCCGCTTTAACGGCCATCATGGATTGCGAGGATTCCGTGGCTGCTGTGGATGCGGAAGACAAGGTGCTGGCTTACAGCAACTGGCTGGGCCTGATGCGCGGTGACTTGGCAGAAGAAGTCAGCAAGGGTGGCAAGACCTTTACCCGCACCATGAACCCGGATCGTCAGTACACCGATCCTCAGGGCGGTGAGTTGACGCTGCACGGTCGTTCACTGATGTTTGTACGTAATGTCGGCCACCTGATGACCAACCCGGCTGTCTTGCTGAAAGATGGCTCGGAAATCCCTGAAGGCATTCTGGATTGCGCCATCACCAGCCTTGCAGCCAAGCATGATCTGCTGAGCAAAGGTAGACTCAGCAACTCTCGCACCGGTAGTGTTTACATTGTTAAACCCAAGATGCACGGCCCTGAAGAAGTGGCCTTCTCCAACGAGCTTTTTGCCAAAGTTGAAGACCTGCTGGGTCTGGAGCGCTACACCCTGAAAATGGGCATCATGGATGAAGAACGTCGCACCACGGTCAACCTGAAAGAATGCATCCGTGCCGCCAAGGAGCGTGTGGTCTTCATCAACACCGGTTTCCTGGATCGTACTGGCGATGAAATGCACACCTCCATGGAAGCCGGCCCCATGATCCGCAAGGGCGACATGAAAACCTCCGCCTGGATTCAGGCTTACGAGCAGTGGAATGTGGACATCGGCCTGGAATGCGGCCTGAAAGGTCGCGCCCAGATCGGCAAGGGCATGTGGGCCATGCCGGATCTGATGGCAGAAATGCTCAAGCAGAAGATCGGTCACCCCAAATCCGGTGCCAACACCGCCTGGGTTCCCTCACCCACTGCAGCGGCTCTACATGCCCTGCATTACCACCAGGTGGATGTGGCCGAGGTTCAGGAAAAGCTTAAATCCCGCGAACGCGCCAATCTGGATGACATTCTTACCATCCCGGTTGCCGAGAACCCCAACTGGTCTGCCGAAGAAATCCAGCAGGAGCTGGACAACAACGCCCAGGGCATTCTTGGCTATGTGGTGCGTTGGGTTGATCAGGGTGTGGGCTGTTCCAAGGTTCCGGATATCAACAACGTCGGCCTGATGGAAGACCGCGCCACTCTGCGCATTTCCAGCCAGCATATTGCCAACTGGCTGCGTCATGGCATTTGCAGCAAAGAACAGGTCATCGAAACCCTGCAGCGCATGGCCAAGGTGGTTGACGGGCAGAATGCCGGTGACCCGGCTTACCAGCCGATGCACGGCAATTTTGAAAAGTCGATTGCCTTCCAGGCTGCTCTGGAGCTGGTTCTTGAGGGCTGTGCTCAGCCCAGCGGTTACACCGAACCGGTTCTTCACCGCCGTCGTCTGGAGCTGAAAGCCCAGCAAGGCTAAAACAGCCAGACACAAAAAAGCCGGGGAAAACCCCGGCTTTTTTATTGGACGACCGCTATTACATCATGCCGTCAACACGCTCCCGCAGCTCTTCATTGCTCTGCAGAGCCATGGCGATGTTGTTGTAGGTATCAACATCCAGGCCGCCTTCTTCAACAGCCTCAACCATCAACTGACCTGCTTCCTGCTGCAGCTTGTTGGCTGCTTCCTGGCCCTCAGCTTCTTCCAGACGCTGGGTGAAGTCTTCACGAATTTCTTCCAGTGCAGGCTGAACTTCAACAAACTTTTCCAGGTCTTCATCGGAAAAGTCCATATCCATTTCTTGCTGTTGCATACCCTGCTGTTGCTGGGCACCTTGCTGCTGTTGAGAATTTTGCTGCTGAGCCATGGCCTGCAGGCTAAGGCCCGTCAGCATAAACATTGCCAAAAACAGAGCGGTTAACTTTTTCATGCTTAATCCTCCAAAAAATAATCGAGACTTCTAGAACTCACCCCTATTCCTGCGAAGACCATGCCAAAACTTTAAAATTAATATAAGCAATTGATTTTAAAGGGACAAATAATTGGCAAATTATTCTTGTCGGCTATCAGAGACATTTGCAGGAAAATGCTTATGTGTCAAGGTGGCACATGTGTCCAAGAAAAAATTCTCGAGGAATCAATGACTCCATCTTCAAACGCTGAACACCCTCTGATCGGCCAAAGCCAGGTTATGCAGCAACTGTTTCAGCAACTGAATGTGGTTGCCAAAGCCCAGGGGCCGGTACTCATTCATGGTGAAACCGGAACCGGCAAGGAGCTGGTGGCGAAAGCCCTGCACCAGCAGAGTAGCCGGGCCAGTCAGCCATTTCTGGCCGTCAATTGTGCCGGTATCCCCCAGGAGCTATTGGAAAGTGAGTTTTTTGGTCATGCTGCCGGGGCCTTTACCGGGGCCAACAAACCCCGCAAAGGTTTGTTTGTTGAAGCCAATGGGGGCAGCCTCTTGCTGGACGAAATCGGGGAAATGCCCCTGTCCTTGCAGGCCAAGTTGCTCCGGGCACTTCAGGATGGTTCCATTCGACCGGTCGGGCAGGACACCGAAGAAAAAGTGGATGTCCGTATTATTGCCGCCACCCACAGAGACCTGAAGAAAAAGGTGGAAGCCGGGGAGTTTCGCGAAGACCTTTACTATCGCCTGGAAACCTTCGCCCTTCACCTGCCGCCCTTGAGGGCAAGAGGCGCGGATAAACTTCTGCTGGCACAAAGCCTGTTGGAAAAGTTTTGCCATGAACAGCAGCGTTCAGTCCCGGGCTTCAGCCTGGAGGCCCAGCAACTCCTGGAAAACTACGATTACCCCGGCAACATCCGTGAGCTTCAAAATATTCTGGAAAGGGCTCTGGCTTTTTGCAATGAACCCCGTATTGAAGCCTGGCATTTGCCGGAACGTTTAAAAACAACCCGTGAGGAAGAAGCCACCCAAAAAGAACAAAACAGAAATCAGGAGGTTGAACAGCGGCTTCTGGAAGGCAATAAACTACCAACGCTGGATCAGCTACAGCAGCGCTATGTGCGCCTGATCCTGGAAGAGACCGCTGGCAACAAACGCCGAACGGCTGCCTTGCTGGGAATCGGCAGACGCACCCTTTACCGCTGGCTGGATGAGGAAAAGAACCCTTAAAATATTGATTTCAAGCCGTTATAAGTCAGCACCCCGAAAAAAGTCATCAGCAGGCTCCCCAGCAGGTGTAAGGCCGTGGTGGCAAAAGCCCAGCCCAGGCGACCCTGTTGCAGCATGTACACGACTTCCGCCGAGAAGGTGGAAAAGGTTGTCAAACCGCCCAGCAAACCGGTCACCAGCAGCAAGCGCCATTCCGGGGAAATTTGCGGATGCTGGGCAAAAAAAGCCAGGGCCACCCCGATCAGATACCCCCCGGCCAGGTTGGCCAGCAAGGTTCCCAAAGGCAAGGCAGCCAAGGACGCATTAAACTTGAGTGCCAGCCACCAGCGTAACAAAGCACCGGCACCAGCGCCTGAAGCAACAGCAAAAGCGGCAAGAGGTAACGACATGGACAAAACTCACAAGCAGGATTCGCGGTCATTATGATGCAAAAACCTCGCCCAGATCTAAAGAATTCCGGTTTTTTTCGTGCTTAAATAGGCTCATGCAGAAATTCAAAGCTTTCTTACATGAGCGTGTGCAGTCCGGTGGCTTTTCACGCCTACTGATCCCCCTTCTTCTTACCTGCTGGCTGCTGGTCGGACTGCTGCTTCTGCACAGCTATCAATCATCCGTCAGCAATTACAGCCAGGCGGCCTACAAACGCAGCGAACAACACACCAGTGCCCTGCTGGATCTGCAAAAATCCCTGGTGACCGCCAAGCTGCAGGAAATGCAGCGGGTTCTTGAAGCCATCAGCAGCCTGATGACCAGCCCGGAGATGAACCGAGAGCAACTCCTACTGGCCATGCAGGCTCGCAAACAGCCCAGCCCGGAAATTCTGGTTCTGATGTTGCTGGACGCAAAAGGGCAGGCCAAGGCTTTCAGTCTCCCCGGCGAAAAACCTGAGCTGGCTGACCGGGATTATTTCACCTGGCACCGGGACAACCCGGACTCGGATCAACTGTTTCTTTCCAAGCCCCTGCTGTCGCGCAATGCCCAGCGCACCCCTTTTGTGGCCCTGAGCAAAGCCCTGACGGATGACCAGGGTGAATTCCAGGGCGTACTGGCCATGGGGATTGATCTTGAAGCTCTGGCTCATGATCTGCGTGGCCTGGTCAGCAAAGGCGGTCATGCCACCGTTCTGGCCCACCAGGAAGGGGAAATCTATTTTCGCATGCCCTGGATTGAAGGCTCATCCACTGGGGGCTCCTCACCGATTATTGCCCAGCACCAGGGCGCACTGGAGGATCACCACCTCACCCGGATCACCTCGCCTTTTGACGATAAATCCCGTCAGGTTGCTTATGGCAAGGTCGGCAACTGGCCTTTGGTGGCTTTTATCTCCGAAAACCTGGAAGGCATTGAAGCCAGCATTCAAGCCTATCAGACAGAGCAGGCTTCACGCTGGGGGTTGGCTTTTTTGCTGGCCAGCTTGCTGTTTGCCGGTCTGGCGCTGTTGATTCACCAACGCCAGAAAACCCTCTTACAGCTGAGTGAAAAGGAAGAACGCTACCGGTTGGCCAAAGATGCCGCCAACATTGGTATCTGGGATATGGAAGTCAAGACGGGCCGCTTGTCCTGGGATCTGCAAACCTGGCAGCAGTTGGGTTATTCCAGGCCCGCTTTTACGCTCAATTACCAGACCTGGCTGGATACCATTCATCCTGAGGATCTGCCCCAGGTACTGGCCATCACCTCCGAAAAAATTCAATCCAGCGAGCCTTTTGAGATTGAGTATCGAAGCCGAACCGCCCAGGGTCACTGGCAGTGGCAGCAAGGGCGTGGCCGGACTGTAAGCTGGGATGACCAAGGCCACCCCCTGCGGGTTATGGGAACCAGCCAGACCATTCAGGCCAAAAAGGATTCCGAAGAAAAGCTTCAAGAGCAGGCTGCCGCTCTCCAGGCCTCCAATGAGGAGCTGGAACAGTTTGCCTATGTGGCTTCCCATGACCTGCGCCAGCCCTTGCGTATGATCAGCAGCTATGTGGAGTTGATGAAGCGGCGTCTTGCCGGGCACCTGGATGATGAAACCCAGGTGTTCATGAATTTTATTGCCGAGGGTTCAGCACGCATGGACAGCATGCTGGTTTCTCTTCTGGAGTATTCGCGGGTCGGGCGGCATGGCGAGCCTATTGCCAGCCTGGATTCCAGAAGCCTGGTCAAGGAAGCCTTGACCTATTTGCAACCGCAAATCAAAGAGGCTCAAGCGAAGATTGATATTACCGGTGACTGGCCCCAGGAACTCCAAGCCAGTCGCAACGAGATCGTGCGCCTGTTCCAGAACCTCATCAACAATGCCCTCAAGTATCAGCCGCCCGGCCAACAACCACAGATCACACTGACGGCTGAGGATTCAGGTGAACACTGGCTTTTCAAGGTTAAGGACAATGGTATCGGGGTTGACCCTGGCCAGCAGGATCGGTTGTTTAAAGTCTTCCAACGCCTGCACACCCGGCAGGAATATGAGGGCACCGGCATAGGTCTGGCCATCTGCCGCAAGATTGTTGAGCGGCATAAGGGCGAGATTTGGCTGCATTCAGCAGGCAAAGGCCAGGGCTGCTGTTTTTGCTTTACCCTGGCCAAGGAGCCACTTTAAACCTTGAATTGCTTGACGCTATCCTGCAAACGACAGGCCAGCTGCGACAATTCCTGACTGGCTGCCACATTCTGCTGCATCCCGGTAGCGGCTTCTAAAGAAGCCTCGGTAATGCTGCTGAAGTTACGGTTGATTTCTTCAGCCACCGCTGACTGTTCTTCAGCGGCACTGGCAATCTGGGCATTCATGTCATTGATGTCGGTCACCGAGCGCTGGATCACTTCCAGGGAAGTACCGGCACGCCTTGCCTGTTCCACACTTTCAGCGGCCTTGATGCGCCCTTTTTCCATGACATCGACAGCACCCCGGGCACTGGATTGCATTTTTTCAATGCGCTGCTGGATATCGCGGGTGGATTCCTGTGTGCGACTCGCCAGGGCACGCACCTCATCGGCAACCACCGCAAAACCACGTCCATGCTCACCGGCCCGGGCTGCTTCGATGGCAGCGTTCAGCGCCAGTAGATTGGTTTGTTCGGCAATGGTTTCAATCACCTCCAGAACCGTACCGATCTCAGTGCTGTCCACGGACAGCTGGTCAATCACCTCACCAGCCTGCTCAATCTGGTTGGCCAGTTCATCAATACTGGTCAGGGTTCTCTTGACTTCTTCGCCCCCAGAGATGGTTTCTTCATCCGCGGTCTGGGCCAGGTTGGCTGCATCGGCCGTGTGTCCGGCCACTTCCTGAACCGTTGCCGACATCTGGTTAATGGCAGCTGCCCCCTGGTCGGTCTGTTCACGCTGACTTTCCACCAGATCCTGATTGCGACGTGCCGTTTCACTCATTTGCCCGGCAGACTGGGCCAGGGTATCAGCTGTAGCGGTCACACCCTTGATGATTTCCGAGAGCTGGCTGGTCATGCTGGCCACCGCACCCATGATGCTGTCCGGGTGGCGGGTACGAATATCCAGAGTCAAATCACCGGAGGCGACGCGACGTATCAAACGTGCTGCCACTTCAGGCTCACCACCAATCGTCCGTGTCAGGGTGGAAACCAGACGCACACTGACCAGCACACCAATGATCAGCGAAACCGCAGCCACTAGGAGCATCAGGGTTTGAAAGCCCCCAGTTTCCGAGCGCACAAAATTCACCTGCTGTTGAATCTCTTCTTCCTGGTAGTCAATGAAGGCGTTAACCGCCGCCAACCAACGGGTATAGGCCGGGGAAACATCCTGCAGTACCAGACTTCTGGCTGCCGACAGCTCGTCTTGCTCTAAAAGATCCAGTGTCTGTGCCGTGAGTGCCACAGTTTGCTCTTCAATTGCTTGGATGTCGGATAACAAATCCTTTTCTTCCTGGGTCGCATCCTTGGTACTGCTGAAGATACGATCCATACGCTGTGCCGACTCCTGGTAAAAAGCATCCAGTTCTTCGATTTGCTGCAAAAACTCCCGGCGATCGGCTACAGAAGTGACCAGCACGGCATCACGAATGGCAATGGCACGATCATGCACGCTGCCACGAAAGTTGATGGCATACCGCTGCTTGCGGGTGTCCACGTCATTCACCTGGGTGAGGGTGGCATCAATGCTGCCCACTTTAACCACCCCAACCAGGGTGATCACCAAAATCAGTGCCAGTACCAGGCCAAAGCCCAGGTACAGCCTTTGTGCAATCGTCATGTGCCTACCTCCAAAATAACGATACAAAAACGAAATATTCTTGTACAAGTATTTTATAATCCTAACCTATCAGGAAAAATAAAAACAGCAAATAATAGCTATCACGACCTTAATGACTAGCTATCATTTGCTATAGAGGGGTATAAAAAAGCCCCGACGAGCGGGGCATCTTGGGCAGGCCTTTAAAAAGGTGCATCCTAGAAAGGAATATCGTCATCAATATCATTAAAGCTGGGAGCCGCCTGACCGGGTTGTTGCTGCCCCGGCTGTGGTTGTTGGCCAGGTTGAGGCTGAGATTGCGCCTGGCCTGGGTAAGGCTGCTGCGGCTGTGGTGGTTGCTGGGGTTGCTGATAGCCCTGAGGCGGATATCCCGGCTGAGGTTGGCTGGGCTGCTGCGGTGCCTGCATGGGTTGCTGGGCAGCAGGTGCAGGCTGTGGCGACCGGGGTGGAGCCTGGGGTGCCGGTGCAGGCTGTTGTTGCATGGGTTGCTGAGCAGGCTGACTGTAATCCTGCGAGTAGTTGCCCTGGGGCTGTTGCTGGCTGTAGTCAGCGGGTGCTGAACGTCCGGCATTGCCATAGCCCTGCTGGCCACCGCCACCGGCTCCATCCAGCATCTGCATTTCATTGGCAACGATTTCAGTGGTGTATTGATCGACACCCTGCTGGTTCTGCCATTTGCGGGTCTGCAGCTTGCCTTCAATGTAGACCTTGCTGCCTTTTTTCAGGTATTGACCGACAATTTCTGCCAGACGACCAAAAAACACCACCCGGTGCCATTCAGTTTTTTCCTGTTTCTGGCCCGTAGCCTGGTCTGTCCACTGCTCACTGGTGGCCAGGTTGACATTAGCTACCTGCTTCTGGTTTTGGGTAAAACGGATATCCGGGTCTTGCCCCAGATTACCAATCAAGATGACTTTGTTGACGCCCCGTGCCATGGTTCTTCCCCCTGGTTTACAACCTTGTTAGAAAAAATTCAGTAAAAAAATAAAGCCTCAGTGGCTAGCTGCTAAAAGCTTTTCCAGCTCATCTTCATCCAGTTGTCGGCGATCCAGCTTCAGGTAGCCTGTGGCCTCTTCGGCAAGAAATACGACCTCTTCAACACCCCGGATCTGTTGCAGTTGTTGTTCCAGCTCAGCCAACTGATGGTTTTCCCTGCAGCCTTCCGGTAGATGAAAAACCCGACTGGAAAGATGGCGTGGCGCCCGGAATCCCAAAAGCCCCAACAACCAGAGCCCCGAAGCCAGGGCCGCACACCAGAGCAACCAATCAGAACCCCAGTTGCTGAGTATCCAGCCGCCCAGAACACCGCCTAAAAAAGCGCCCAGAAACTGTGAGGTCGAATAGACCCCCATGGCGGTGCCCTTCGCTTGGACGGGTGCCTGCTTGCTGATCAGTGATGGCAGACTGGCTTCCAACAGGTTAAAGCCGATAAAAAAGATCCACAAGCCCAGCAGCAAACCCAACCCCGACTGAGCCAGGATCACCAGACCCAGAGCCAGCAATGCAAAACCCACCAGCAGCATGGCCTTCATCTTCTGACCCTTCTCACCCAGGATAATCAAGGGGATCATGGCCACAAAGCCCAACAACATGCTGCCCAGGTAGACAAAACCCTGTTGCGAGAGAGACCAGCCTGCTTCCAACAGCAGACCCGGTACGGCAATGAAGATTGCCGTCAGCAAGAGGTGCAGCAGTAAAATACTGAAATCCAGCCGCAATAACTGAGGGTGGCTCACCACCCGCTTCAGCTGAACCGGATCAATGCCAGCGTCCAAATGCTTGCGCACCCTCGCAGGGGAAGGTACCCAGCGCCAGAGCACCAGCATGCCCAGACAACTCAGAACGGCAGTCAGCCAGAAAAGACCGGACAACCCCAGCCAACCCGCCAGCCAGGGACCCAGAGCCATGGCGGCAATAAACGCCAAGCCGATGCTGATACCCACTGTGGCCATGGCCTGGGTGCGCTTTTCATCACGGGTCAGATCGGCCAGCAAAGCCATCAGCACGCTGGCGATGGCCCCCATACCCTGCAGGGCACGCCCGAGAACCATTCCAACCAAGGTGTCCGCCTGAGCAGCAACCAGGCTACCCAAGGCAAACAGGGCCAGCCCGAGATAAATCAATGGCTTGCGACCGAAGCGATCCGAGAGCCAGCCAAAAGGCAGTTGCAACAAGGCCTGGGTAAAACCATAGATACCGATGGCCAGACCGATGGCCATGGGCGTTGCCCCGGCAAAATCATCCAGCAGCAAAGGCATGACCGGCAAAACCATGAACAGGCCCAGCATACGCAGGCCGTAGAGACCGGCAAGTCCGCTGATGGCTCTTACTTCAATGGATGACAGGGTGTCTCTGGACATAATACGACCGCTTGAGGAAACCCGCTATTCTACCCTGCTGCTGGCTGTGCGACCACCACTAAGCCAAGATGAGGGTTTATAGGTTATAATGTCCGGTCGCATTAACGAAGAGGTGCAAGGTGGCTCTGGACAAAATAAGTGTACGTGGGGCACGAACCCACAACCTGAAGAATGTCTCCCTGGAGATCCCCCGCGACCAGCTGGTGGTAATCACCGGGCTTTCCGGCTCGGGTAAATCCTCCCTGGCGTTCGATACGCTCTACGCTGAAGGCCAGCGACGTTATGTTGAGTCCTTGTCAGCCTATGCCCGCCAGTTTTTATCCATGATGGAAAAGCCGGATGTGGATCATATTGAAGGCTTGTCGCCGGCCATTTCCATTGAACAGAAATCCACCTCGCACAACCCCCGCTCCACCGTGGGCACCATCACGGAAATCTACGATTATCTGCGCCTACTGTATGCCCGCACCGGGATTCCCCGCTGCCCGGAACATCAGGTCACCCTGATGGCCAAAACCGTCAGTGAAATGGTGGATGAAGTGCTCAACCTCCCGGAAGAGTCGCGCATCCTGATCCTGGCGCCTGTGGTTGAAGATCGTAAGGGGGAACACCTCAACCTCCTGGCGGATCTTAAAGCCCAGGGTTTTATCCGCGCCCGCATTGATGGCCAGGTCGTGGAACTGGATGAAGCGCCGACGCTGGATAAAAAACGCAAGCACACCATTGAAGTGGTTGTGGATCGCCTGAAAGTAAGGGATGACCAGCAACTCAGGCTGGCTGAATCCTTTGAAACCGCCCTGGCTTTGTCCGATGGTCTGGCAGTGGTCAGCTTTATGGGCGGTGAGCAGGATGATCTTTTGTTTTCGGCCAACTACGCCTGCCCGCACTGCGGCTATGCGATTTCCGAGCTGGAACCCCGGATGTTTTCCTTCAACAATCCGGCGGGCGCCTGTCCCACTTGCGATGGTTTGGGTCACAAAGCGTTTTTTGATGAACAGAAACTGATTGTCTCCCCGGAACTGTCTCTGGCCGAAGGTGTCATCAAGGGCTGGGATCGACGCAATATCTACTACTTTGGCCTGCTCAAGCATGTCAGTCTTCACTATGGCTTTGCCCTGGAAACCCCCTGGAAAGAACTGCCCAAAAAAATCCAGCAGATTTTACTGCATGGCAGTGGCCGCGAAGAGATTGATTTCAGCTATTCCAGTGACCGGGGCCGCCAGGTCATCAAAGCGCATCCCTTTGAAGGCGTGATTCCCAATCTGGAAAGGCGCTATCGGGAAACCGACTCCCAGAACCTGCGCGAAGAGCTGGCCAAGTTGCTGACCACACACGTCTGCCCCAGTTGCAATGGCAGCCGCTTGAAAGAAGCTTCACGGAATGTGTTTGTTGGCGAGGTTAACTTGCCGGAAGTTGTGAAGATGCCGCTCGGCGAAGCCAGCGGTTACTTCAGCAGCCTCAAGCTGGATGGTCAGAGGGGCGAGATTGCCCAACGCATTCTTGTGGAAATCGTGGAACGCCTGAACTTTCTGGTTAATGTCGGGCTGGATTACCTGTCCCTGGAACGCAGCGCAGAAACCCTCTCCGGCGGTGAAGCCCAGCGTATCCGCCTGGCCAGCCAAATCGGTGCTGGCCTGGTTGGGGTCATGTATATTCTGGATGAACCCTCCATCGGCCTGCATCAGCGCGATAATGAGCGCTTGCTCAACACCCTGACGCGTCTGCGCGACCTGGGCAACACCGTGCTCGTGGTTGAACATGATGAAGATGCCATCCGCCATGCCGATCATTTGATCGATATCGGCCCCGGCGCCGGAGTTCATGGTGGCCAGATCGTTGCCCAGGGAACCCCCGAGGAAGTCATGCAGGTGGAAGGCTCCATCACGGCAGACTACCTGACCGGGCGCAAGAAAATTGAAGTTCCTCAACTGCGCCACCTCCCCGAAGAAGGTCAGGAGCTGGTCATACGTGGGGCCACGGGCAACAACCTGCGCAACCTGGATGTTTCTATCCCCTTGGGTGTCATGACCTGTGTCACCGGGGTGTCTGGCTCGGGCAAGTCCACCTTGATCAATGCCACCCTCTACCCGCATGCCGCCCATGAGCTGAACGGCAACAACAGCCTTACCCCTCAGGAGTGCAAAAGCATTGAAGGGCTGGATTTGCTCGACAAGGTGATCGATATCGACCAAAGCCCGATAGGCCGCACACCCCGCTCCAACCCGGCCACCTACACCGGCATTTTCACTCCCGTTAGGGAGTTGTTTGCCGGAACCCAGGAGGCCCGCTCACGTGGCTATAAACCAGGACGCTTCAGTTTCAACGTCAAGGGTGGCCGCTGTGAAGCCTGCCAGGGGGATGGCCTGATCAAGGTGGAAATGCACTTTCTGCCCGATATTTATGTACCCTGTGATGTCTGTAAGGCCAAGCGCTATAACCGGGAAACCCTGGAGATACGCTACAAGGGCAAGAACATTCACGAAGTGCTGGAAATGACCATTGAAGAAGCCAGAGAGTTCTTTTCAGCCGTACCCGCCGTGGCGCGTCGCCTGCAAACCCTGATGGATGTCGGTCTTTCCTACATTCGCCTGGGGCAGAGTGCGACCACTCTCTCAGGGGGTGAAGCACAACGCGTCAAACTGGCCCGGGAACTGGCTCGACGGGACACCGGAAAAACCCTGTATATTCTTGATGAGCCGACCACCGGCCTGCATTTTGAGGACATCAAACAACTCCTGGCCGTTCTGCATCGCCTGCGTGACCATGGCAATACCCTGGTGGTCATCGAACACAATCTGGATGTGATCAAAACGGCCGACTGGATTATTGATATGGGCCCGGAAGGTGGCAGAGGTGGCGGCCAGATTATTGCCGAAGGAACGCCCGAAGAAGTGGCCAGAGAAGAGGCTTCTTATACCGGACATTTCCTGGCCAGAATGCTTAAATAACCCCTGACTAACTATTGCGCTTGGTGATGCTTCGTTGAAATTGAACTCAAAATAAAAAAACCGGCCGAGGCCGGTTTTTTTGTCGCTACAGGAAGTCGAAAAGCTTATTCAGCGTCTTCGTCCACCTGAGGGCGGTCTACCAGTTCGACGTAGGCCATAGGAGCCTGGTCGCCGGTACGCAGGCCGCATTTGAGAATGCGGACATAACCACCGGGACGCTCGGAATAACGCTTGCCCAGCTCGGAGAAAAGCTTGCCAACGGCAGCTTGTGAACCGGTGCGAGCGAATGCCAAACGACGGTTAGCAACGCTATCCACCTTGGCCAGGGTAATCAGAGGCTCGATAACACGACGCAGCTCTTTTGCCTTGGGCAGGGTAGTTTTGATGACTTCATGTTCAACCAGCGAAACGCTCATGTTTTTAAACATGGACTTACGGTGGCTGCTGTTTCTGTTGAGTTTACGACCACTCTTACGATGACGCATTGTCGTTTATCCTTTCCAAACCTTGAGACTTGAAATGACGCTTAGGCACTGGCCTTATCGTCGTTCTTCAAACTGGCGGGTGGCCAGTTTTCCAACCGCATACCCAGTGACAAAGCACGGGCGGCAAGAACGTCCTTGATTTCAGTCAGGGACTTTTTACCCAAATTCGGTGTTTTCAGGAGTTCAACTTCAGTACGTTGAATCAAATCACCGATGTAGTAAATGTTCTCAGCCTTCAGGCAGTTGGCAGAACGCACGGTCAGTTCAAGGTCGTCTACCGGGCGAAGAAGCACAGGATCAATTTGATCTTCTTCTTCTTCGGGCTCTTGTTGCTTGTCTGTTTCCAGATCAACGAAGGCAGCCAGCTGTTCTTGTAAAATAGTGGCAGAACGGCGAATAGACTCTTCAGGGTCCAGTGTGCCGTCCGTTTCCAATTCAAGAACCAGCTTGTCAAGGTCAGTACGCTGTTCAACACGGGCCGCTTCTACCGAGTAGGCAACACGCAGTACCGGGCTGAAGGTTGCATCCAGTGCCAGACGGCCGATGGGACGACTTTCATCGTCATCAGACAGACGGGCATCTGCAGGCACATAGCCACGGCCTTTCTGAACACGCAGTTGCATGTTCAGCTCAGCGCCGGAATTCAGGTTGGCAATCACCAGGTCTGGATTAACTATTTCCAGATCGTGATCGGCCTGAATATCACCCGCAGTCACGGGACCAGGACCTTGTTTTTTCAGCGTCAAAACAGCTTCGTCACGGTTGAAAAGCTTGACCGCAACCTGCTTGAGGTTGAGCAGGATTTCAATCACATCTTCCTGAACACCTTCAAGCGTGCTGTATTCATGCTCGACGCCTTCGATCTCAGCTTCGACTATTGCACAGCCGGGCATGGAGGAAAGCAGGATACGACGCAGAGCATTCCCCAGGGTATGACCGAAACCACGCTCGAAAGGCTCGAGAATGATTTTTGCTCGGGTCGGACTTAAAGTCTCGACTTTGATATCTCTTGGGCGAAGAAACTCTGTCACTGAACGCTGCATAGGAACACCTGTTTGGCTGCCAGACGGTTACCCCAAGATTACTTGGAGTAAAGCTCGACGATGAGGTTTTCGTTGATTTCAGCTGAAAGATCGGTACGCTCAGGCTTGGCCTTGTAAGTACCTTCCAGCTTGTTGCCATCAACCTCGACCCAGGAAACATCAGAGCGCTGTGAAGCCAGCTGAAATGCGTTTTTGATACGCAACTGCTGCTTGGCTTTTTCGCGCACGGCAACGACATCACCGGGCTGAACCTGATAAGACGCGACATTCACTGTCTTACCATTAACTGTTAGGGCTTTGTGGCTGACCAGCTGGCGTGCTTCAGCACGTGTGGAGCCAAAACCCATGCGGTAAACCACGTTATCAAAACGTGATTCCAGCAGCTGCAGCAGGTTTTCGCCTGTTGCGCCCTTCATGCGGGCTGCTGCTTTGTAGTAGTTACGGAATTGTTTTTCCAACACACCGTACATACGACGGACTTTCTGTTTCTCGCGAAGCTGCAGACCATAGTCTGAAAGACGACTGCGACGTTGACCGTGCTGACCGGGAACTGCTTCTGATTTACACTTCTTCTCAAAAGGAGTTACACCACTTTTCAGCAGCAGATCAGTACCCTCACGACGTGAGAGCTTACACTTGGGACCTAAGTAACGTGCCATGAATCTGCCTCCTTATACGCGGCGTTTCTTCGGTGGGCGACAACCGTTGTGTGGAATCGGGGTCACATCGGTAATATTGGTGACCTTGAAACCGGCGGCGTTCAGGGCGCGAACGGCAGATTCACGGCCAGGACCAGGGCCCTTGACCATAACGTCGACATTCTTCAGACCATACTCGGCTGCCGCAGTAGCGGCACGTTCACTCGCGACTTGCGCTGCGAACGGGGTGCTCTTACGAGAACCACGAAAACCCGAACCACCGGCAGTTGCCCAGGAAAGGGTGTTGCCCTGGCGGTCAGTTATCGTAATGATGGTGTTGTTAAAAGAGGCGTGGATATGGGCGACGCCATCCACTACCGTCTTTTTAACTTTTTTACGAGTACGCGGGTTAGCCATAGTATTTTTGTTTCCTACTTATTTGCGAATAGGTTTACGCGGTCCTTTACGGGTACGCGCATTGGTTTTGGTGCGCTGACCACGAACCGGCAAGTTGCGGCGGTGGCGAATACCCCGGTTACAACCCAGATCCATCAGACGCTTGATGTTCAAAGTGGTTTCACGACGCAGATCACCTTCAACGGTGAAAGTGCCTACAGCCGTTCTCAACTTATCCAACTCGTCAGTCGACAAGTCAGCAATTTTGCGGTTAGGTTCAATACCGGACTCGACACAAATCTTTTGAGCGCGGGTTTTGCCCACACCAAAGATATAGGTCAGGGAAATGACCGTGTGTTTGTTGTCCGGAATGTTGACACCAGCAATACGTGCCATTCACTTTACTCCGATTCCAAGCCGAATTATACGGCTCCAGTTTTTATGTCCATAAAGGGCGCAAAAGCTTACCCCCTGATAAGAAAAATATCAAGGGGTAAGGGGTACTTCCTTTATGGTCCTGTCCAGAATATTAACCCTGGCGCTGTTTGTGACGTGGTTCAATGCAGATAACACGAACCGAACCACGACGACGAATGATCTTACAGTTACGACAGATCTTCTTAACTGATGCACGAACTTTCATCTTCTACTCCGTTCCCTTCGGTCAGATCACCGACGGCGACCGTAACCTTTAAGGTTGGCTTTCTTAAGCAAAGACTGATTCTGATACTGATGCGACATCAAGTGAGACTGCAACTGTGCCATAAAGTCCATAACCACCACGACGACGATCAGCAAGGAGGTGCCGCCGACGTAGAAAGGAATATCCCAGGCAACCTGCAGGAACTGAGGCATCAGGGAAACAGCCGTTATATACATTGCCCCGAACAGGGTCAGGCGTGTTACCACCCCATCAATATATTTTGCTGTCTGATCACCAGGACGAATACCCGGCAAAAAGGCACCTGATTTTTTCAGGTTTTCAGCAATTTCCTTGGGGTTAAACATAAGTGCTGTATAAAAGAAGCAGAAGAATACAACACTGAGTGCAAAAAGCAAGATATATAAGGGAGCACCCGGCGCAAGGAGCTGTGCCAGATCCTGTAATATACCCATACCTTCTGTACTGCCGAACCACTGACCTATGGACGCAGGGAACAACAGGATACTGGAAGCAAAAATGGGTGGAATCACACCAGCCATGTTCACTTTAAGCGGTAGATGATTGGATTGTGCTGCATACATCTGATTGCCGACCTGGCGCTTGGCGTAATTTACCGTAATGCGGCGCTGACCGCGTTCGATAAAGACGACAAAAGCCACTGTGGCAATCCCCAGAACACCGATGACCAGAAGCGGGATCAGATTCCAGGTTCCTTCGCTGCGGGCAATTTCCAGGGAGCTACCGATTGCACCGGGCAGACCGGCGACAATCCCGGAAAAAATCAACAGTGAGATACCGTTGCCGATACCCCGCTCGGTGATCTGCTCACCCAGCCACATCAGGAAGACCGCACCACAAACCAGGGTCGTTACCGCGACAAAGTAAAACCCGAAGTTCGCCATGTAGACGACACCACTTTGTCCTGCCAGACCCACTGACATACCGATAGCCTGCACAAAAGCCAGCCCCACTGTGCCGTAGCGAGTGTACTGGTTGATTTTGCGACGACCGGCTTCACCTTCTTTTTTCAAAGCTTCCAGCTTGGGTGTCACTGCTGTCAGCAATTGCATGATAATCGAGGCGGAAATATAGGGCATGATGCCCAGCGCCAGGATACTCATGTTTTCAAGGGCACCACCCGAGAACATGTTGAACATGTCCAGAATAGTGCCCTTGTTCTGTTCGAAGATGGCAGCAAGCTGGTCAGGATTGATACCAGGAACGGGAACGTGGGCACCGATGCGATACACAATGATCGCAAGGATGACAAAACGTAAGCGGGCCCAGACTTCTCCGAGTCCGCTCTGATTACCTGGTATGGATCCTGGTTTAGCCATTTCGTCCTCGACTTACTTAGTCTTCGACTTTACCGCCAGCCGCTTCAATGGCCGCACGCGCACCCTTAGTGGCTTTGAGGCCCTTAACGGTGACTGCACGGTTGATTTCGCCGGACAGAATCACTTTCACATACTGAGTCGCATTTTTGATGATATCAGCAGCTTTCAGTGTTTCCAGAGTAACAACATCACCTTCAACCAAGCCGAGTTCATGCAAACGCACTTCAGCACTCAAGGGTGCTTTGTGCGAAGTAAAACCAAACTTGGGCAGACGACGCTGCAAGGGCATTTGTCCGCCTTCAAAACCTGGCTTAACGCTGCCACCAGAGCGGGCTTTCAGACCCTTGTGGCCACGGCCGGCGGTTTTACCCAGACCACTGCCGATACCACGACCAACACGCCTAGCGTCAGTCTTGGAGCCCGGTGCCGGGCTCAGATCGTTCAGATGCATGACTTATGCTCCTTCAACTCGCAGCAAATAGTTGACCTTATTGATCATGCCACGTACTGCGGGAGTGTCTTCCAGTTCTACCTGGTGGCCGATACGGCGCAGACCCAACCCTTTCACACAAAGCTTGTGCTTGGGCAGAATAGAGATGGGGCTACGGACCAGAGTTACTTTAATTTTCGCCATGGTTTACCCCAGAATCTCTTCTACGGTCTTGCCGCGTTTTGCGGCTATGTCTTCTGGTGCATGCATTGCAGCCAGACCCTTAACCGTGGCACGAACCACGTTAACTGGATTGGTTGAACCGTAACACTTTGCCAGTACGTTCTGTACGCCGGCCAGTTCCAGTACAGCACGCATCGCACCACCGGCGATGATACCTGTACCTTCAGAGGCTGGCTGCATGAATACCTTGGAGGCACCATGCGCAGCACGTACGGGATACTGAAGTGTGGTGCCGTCCAGTTGAACGTTCACCATGTTACGGCGGGCCTGTTCCATTGCCTTTTGGATCGCAACAGGCACTTCACGTGCCTTGCCGCGACCAAAACCAATGCGGCCCTTGCCGTCGCCGACTACGGTCAAGGCTGTGAAGCCGAAAATACGACCACCCTTGACCACTTTGGCGACACGGTTGACCTGCACAAGTTTTTCTTGCAGGTCACCGGCAGTCTTTTCAATATTCGCCATCGTCACACCCTTTAGAATTCCAGGCCGCCTTCACGAGCCGCATCAGCCAGGGCTTTTACGCGACCATGATATTTGAAACCGCCGCGATCAAAAGCAACAGTTGCAATACCTGCAGCTTTGGCTCTTTCGGCGATCAACTTGCCAACCTTGGTGGCGGCTTCGATATTACCTGTCGCACCGCTACGCAGACTGCTGTCCAAAGTGGAAGCGCTGGCTAAAACCTGGCCTCCATCGGCGGAAATGATCTGCGCGTAGATGTGCCGCGGAGTGCGGTTCACGCACAGGCGAATCGCACCCAGCTCGCGAATTTTGGCGCGGGCACGGCGGGCACGACGTAAACGAGATTCTTTCTTCGCGTTCATAACCCTGCCTTACTTCTTCTTGGCTTCTTTACGACGAACGAGTTCGTCGCTATAGCGGATGCCCTTGCCCTTATAGGGTTCTGGACGGCGGAAACTGCGAATCTCAGCAGCACACTGACCAAGCAATTGCTTGTCAGCACCCTTCAATACAATCTGGGTGTTGCTGGGAGTCTCTGCAGTCACGCCGGCAGGAAGGGAGTATTCCACCGGATGGGAGAAGCCCAAGGTAAGATTAATGGTTTGCCCTTTGGCTTGTGCACGATAACCAACACCGTTGATTTCCAGAGACTTGGTAAAGCCAGTGGAAACGCCAGTCACCATATTGTTGACCAGCGCACGGGTAGTACCTGCATGAGCCCAGGCAGCTCGGTTGTTAGGGTTACCAGCAGCAACCGTCACAGTATTTTCTTCAACTTGCATTTCAACCATCGGATGCAGGTTGAGCTCAAGGGAGCCATTGCTGCCCTTGACGGTTACCTTACCTTCGTTGAGCTTCAGCTCAACACCGGCTGGTAGTTCAATCGGTTTCTTTGCTACGCGGGACATTATACTCTCCCTTAGAACACGGTGCAGATGACTTCGCCACCGACACCGGCCGCACGTGCTGCGCGATCACTCATTACACCTTTGGAGGTGGACATGATCGCTACGCCCAGGCCGCCGGCAACTTTAGGCAGTTCGCTTTTGCCTTTGTAGCTACGCAAACTGGGTTTGCTGACACGTTCGATCTTCTCGATGACCGCTTTGCCTTCAAAATACTTCAAAGTCACAGTCAGTTCAGGTTTTACATCACCTTGGACCTGGAAGTCCTCGATGAAACCCTCTTCTTTAAGCACCCGGGCAACTTCGATTTTCATCTTCGAAGACGGCATGGTGACCGTCTCTTTCGTTGCCATTTGTGCATTGCGAATACGGGTTACCATATCCGCCAGGGTGTCTTGCATGCTCATTCGCTTTGCACTCCTGGATCCTAAGCTTACCAGCTGGACTTACGCAGACCAGGCACGTCACCGCGCATAGCTGCTTGGCGCAGCGCGTTACGGCTCAGGCCGAACTTGTTATAAAAACCATGCGGACGACCAGTGGAACGGCAGCGGTTACGCTGACGAACCGAACTGGAATCGCGTGGCAGTTTCTGCAGTTGCTGCAATGCGACCCATTGTTCTTCTTCAGAAGAATTAGGGTTCACAATGATCGCTTTCAGCTCTGCACGCTTGGCCGCATACTTCGCGACCAGTTTATCGCGCTTAAGCTCGCGTTGAACCATGGAAACCTTCGCCATGTCTTTCCCCTTACTTCTTGAACGGGAAGCCGAGCGCAGTCAAGAGCGCACGACCTTCGTCATTGTTACGGGCAGTTGTGGTGATGGTTACGTCCAGGCCACGCACCCTGTCGACTTTATCATAGTCAATTTCAGGGAAGATGATCTGCTCACGCACACCCATGCTGTAGTTACCACGACCGTCAAAAGACTTGGGACTCAAGCCACGGAAGTCACGAATACGCGGAATCGCAACATCCACCAGACGGTCAAGGAATTCCCACATGCGCTCGTGGCGCAGGGTTACCTTGCAACCAATCGGCCAACCTTCGCGGACTTTAAAGCCAGCAATGGATTTACGAGCCTTGGTGACCACAGGCTTTTGCCCGCTCAATTTTTCCATATCAGCGACGGCGTTCTCGATCAGCTTTTTATCGCTGAGTGCTTCACCAAGACCCATGTTCAGGGTGATTTTGGTAACGCGTGGAACTTCCATCACATTTTTAAAACCAAACTCTTCTTTCAGCTTGGCTGCTACATCTTCACGGTAAAGCTCTTTCAATCTAGCCATGCTGTTACCTGACTTGATTAGGAGTCGATCTCAGCTTGAGTCGACTTAAAAATACGTACCTTGGAACCGTCGTCCAGGACCTTGAACCCTACTCGATCAGCTTTGCCCGTTTCTTTGTTGAAAATGGCAACGTTGGAAGCATGTATGGGCGCTTCGCGCTCAATGATGCCACCAGGCTGATTGGCATAGGGGTTTGGGCGCGTGTGGCGCTTGATCATGTTCACACCGGACACTACATAACGGTTGTCCTTGAGAACACGCTTAATCGTGCCACGCTTACCCTTGTCTTTGCCTGCGATGACGATCACTTCATCGTCACGTTTAATTTTACGCATAACCGGCCTCGCTCCTTACAGCACTTCAGGTGCCAAGGAAATGATCTTCATGAACTTGTCGCCACGCAGCTCACGGGTTACCGGCCCGAAAATACGGGTGCCCATAGGTGCGTCTTTGTTATCCAGAATGACAGCAGCATTGCCGTCAAAACGAATAGCAGAGCCGTCAGGACGGCGAACCGGTGCCTTGGTGCGGACTACCACAGCCTTGAGAACCTGGCCTTTTTTCACCTTGCCACGCGGAATGGCATCTTTAACGGTGACTTTGATAATGTCACCAACACGTGCATAGCGACGGTGAGATCCACCGAGCACTTTAATACACATGACGCGACGCGCGCCGCTGTTGTCGGCAACATCCAGCATTGATTGCGTCTGAATCATTAGTTATCTCCAAACTTTAAGCGTTCAGAGCCTGAGTTCCCTCAGACCTCTTTAGCACGCTCAACAATCTCGACCAGTTTCCAGGTTTTCGTCTTAGACAGCGGACGGCTTTCCTGGATGGTTACGGTGTCACCCATGCGAGCATCATTCGACTCGTCATGTGCATGTAGCTTAGTGGAGCGACGAACGTATTTTCCGTACAGAGGGTGAGCCACACTGCGCTCAACCATCACTGTTACAGTTTTATCCATTTTATCGCTGACCACCTTGCCGGTGACAGTTCTGGCTTTCTTTTCGACTTCGGCCATTTTAGTTACCTGCCTTATCGTTGAGCACGGTTTTAATCCGAGCCACATCGCGACGCAGCTGCTTGAGCAGATGTGTCTGACCCAGCTGACCAGTCACCTTGCGCATGCGCAGTTGGAACTGCTCACGCAACAGGCCTTGCAGCTGTTCATTGAGCTCGTCAGCGGATTTCTCGCGCAGTTCTTGAGCTTTCATTACATCACCGTCCGTTTAACAAAAGTTGTCGGGATAGGAAGCTTGGCACCTGCGAGGGTGAAAGCCTGGCGAGCAAGCTCTTCAGACACACCTTCAACTTCGTAAAGCACCTTGCCGGGCTGGATAAGGGCGACCCAGTATTCTACGTTACCCTTACCTTTACCCATACGAACTTCCAACGGCTTTTCTGTAATCGGCTTATCAGGAAAAACTCGGATCCAAATCTTACCACCACGCTTGATGTGGCGAGTCATAGTACGACGTGCCGCCTCAATCTGGCGGGCAGTCAGACGACCACGACCTGTGGCTTTCAGACCGAATTCACCAAAGCTGACCTTATTACCGCGATTTGCCAGGCCACGGTTACGGCCAGTGTGCATCTTGCGGAATTTTGTACGCTTGGGCTGTAACATCGACTATCCCCTTACTTGGAACCTTTCTTCTTAGGCGCCTGTTGCGGCTGCTGCTTGGCAGCGTTAGCACGCACCTCTTCGATCCCGCCCAGAATTTCGCCTTTAAAGATCCACACCTTCACACCGATGACACCATAGGTGGTGTGTGCTTCAGCAGTGGCGTAGTCGATATCAGCGCGCAGAGTGTGCAGAGGTACACGACCTTCGCGATACCACTCGGAACGAGCGATCTCTGCACCACCAAGACGTCCACCAACCTGGATCTTGATACCCTTGGCACCCAGACGCATGGCATTCTGCACAGAGCGTTTCATGGCACGACGGAACATCACACGACGCTCCAGCTGGCCAGCCACACTTTGTGCAACCAGAGCTGCATCCAGCTCAGGCTTACGGACTTCTTCGATGTTGATGTGCACGGGCACACCCATCATGTCAGACACATCCTTGCGCAGACGATCAACGTCTTCACCTTTTTTGCCAATCACGATGCCGGGGCGGGCGGTGTGAATGGTGATACGAGCGTTGTTAGCAGGACGCTCGATCTGGATGCGGCTGACAGCGGCTTGCTTGAGACGCGCTTCGAGGAAGCTGCGAACCTGCAAGTCATTGTTAAGCTTGTCGGCATAG
This sequence comes from Marinospirillum sp., assembly GCF_044810985.1. Classification (GTDB taxonomy): domain Bacteria; phylum Pseudomonadota; class Gammaproteobacteria; order Pseudomonadales; family Halomonadaceae; genus Marinospirillum. The sequence continues at coordinate 2,355,251 of NZ_CP085242.1, read as the reverse complement.
GCCGGGCCTTCAGCATACCAAGTTGAGGTATGATCTTTGACGATACCCAACCGAATGCCAGTAGGATTGACTTTCTGACCCATCGGGTGACTCCTTACCGGTCTGCAACCTTGACGGTGATATGGCAAGTGCGCTTGAGAATGCGATCAGCACGACCCTTGGCACGCGGTTTAATGCGCTTCATGGTCATACCTTCATCCACCATTACGGTAGAGACACGCAGTTCATCAATATCAGCACCTTCGTTATGCTCCGCGTTTGCAATTGCAGACTCGAGAACTTTTTTAACCAGCGTTGCAGCTTTTTTAGGGCTGAATGCAAGCAGGTTAAGTGCATCCGCAACCTTCTTGCCACGCACCTGATCAGCAACCAAGCGCGCCTTCTGTGCGGACAGACGGGCACCACGCATTTTAGCGGCGACTTCCATCATTACCTCCTGGATTAGCGCTTGGCTTTCTTGTCAGCTGCATGACCGCGATAAGTGCGGGTAGCAGCAAATTCACCCAGCTTGTGACCGACCATCTCTTCAGTGATGTAAACCGGTACATGCTGGCGTCCATTGTGGACTGCGATCGTAAGGCCGATCATATCTGGAATGATCATTGAACGACGAGACCAGGTTTTAATTGGTTTCTTGTCTTTGCCTTCAACCGCGACTTCCACTTTCTTCAACAGATGAAGGTCAATGAAAGGACCTTTCTTCAGTGAACGAGGCACAGCGGTATCCCCTTATTCGTTATTTCGCTTTACGGCGACGAACAATCAGATTGTTAGTACGCTTGTTTTTGCGAGTTTTGTAACCCTTGGTTGGCACACCCCAAGGCGTAGTTGGGTGTTTACCCATATTGCGTCCCTCGCCACCACCGTGAGGGTGATCAACGGGGTTCATGGCGGTACCACGAACGGTAGGACGAACACCACGCCAGCGAGTTGCACCCGCTTTACCCAGTACACGCAGGCTGTTTTCTGAGTTGCTGACTTCGCCCAGAGTGGCGCGGCAATCAACCAGAACCTTGCGGGTTTCACCTGAGCGCAAACGCAGAGTCGCGTAGGCACCTTCACGGGCAACCAACTGCGCGGAAGTACCGGCAGAACGTGCCATTTGGGCGCCCTTACCTGGCTTCAACTCGATGCAGTGTACTGTGGAACCCAGCGGCATATTACGCAGCGGCAGAGTGTTACCCACCTTGATGGGTGAATCCATACCCGACTGAATACGGTCACCTGCCTTCAAACCCTTGGGAGCGATAATGTAACGACGCTCACCATCCAGGTATTTGATCAGAGCAATGTGCGCTGTGCGGTTAGGATCATATTCCAGACGCTCAACGATACCACCGACACCATCCTTGTTGCGTTTGAAATCAACAATACGATAGTGCTGACGATGACCACCACCAATATGGCGAGTGGTAATGCGTCCATTGTTGTTGCGGCCGCCAGACTTGCGTTTGGTATCCAACAAAGGCGCATATGGAGCACCCTTGTGCAGATCCTTGTGCACCACCTTGACCAGGTGGCGGCGACCGGGTGAAGTCGGCTTAGCTTTCATAACTGCCATGATTCAACCCCTTGCCTTATTCCGCGTCAGCGAAATCGATCGCTTGACCTTCCGCCAGGCTGACATAAGCCTTGCGAAAACCTTTGCGACGACCGAGACCGTGAAGAGTGCGTCGGGTTTTGCCTTTAGTGTTAATAACACTGACGGCTTCAACCTTGACATCAAACAGTTGCTCGACAGCCTTTTTGATTTCAGGCTTAGTCGCATCTGAAGCTACTTTGAATACGTACTGAGTTTTTTCATCAGCAAGTACCGCAGCTTTCTCGGTCATATGTGGACCGAGCAGCACTTTGTATAGGCGCTCCTGATTCATCCCAATTTCTCCTCGAACTGACGCAGGGCTGGCACAGTGACCAGTACGTTTTCGTAGGCGATCAGGCTAACAGGATCGGCAGCTTTGGCTTCAATCACATCAACGTGTGGCAAGTTACGCGCTGCGAGGTAAAGATCGCTATTCAACTCGGAAGTCACGATCAAAACCTTTTCCAACTTCATTTCTGAAAGCTTGGCAGCCAGCAACTTGGTTTTGGGAGCTTCTACAGAGAAGTCTTCCACTGCAACCAGGCGGTCTTGACGTGCCAGTTCAGAAAGAATGGAACGCATCGCAGAGCGATACATTTTCTTGTTCACTTTTTGTGAATGATCTTGAGGGCGGGCCGCAAAAGTAACGCCACCTTTCCGCCAGATCGGAGAAGACGCAGTACCAGCACGTGCACGGCCAGTACCTTTTTGACGCCAGGGCTTTTTACCGCCGCCACTGACATCAGCGCGATTCTTCTGAGCACGAGTGCCTTGACGGGCACCGGCCATATAGGCAACGACGACCTGGTGAACCAGGGCTTCGTTGAATTCTTTTCCAAAGGTCGCATCGGATACTTCGACAGTACCCTGAGCTCCGGCAAGATTCAGGTTCATGTGTCTCTATCCTCTTAGCTGCGAGCCTTGACCGCCGGACGAACGATAACGTCACTGCCTGTGGCACCAGGCACAGCGCCTTTGACCAGCAGCAGATTACGTTCTTCGTCGACACGGACGACTTCCAGGGATTGCACGGTGACACGCTCATTACCCATCTGACCGGCCATTTTTTTGCCTTTAAAGACACGGCCAGGCGTTTGGTTCTGGCCAATGGAGCCAGGAGCGCGGTGAGAAAGAGAGTTACCGTGGGTAGCATCCTGAGTACGGAAGTTCCAGCGCTTGACAGCACCTTGGAAGCCCTTACCTTTGGATGTGCCGGTCACGTCAATTTCCTGACCAGCTTCAAACAGGCTTACAGTCAGTTCAGAGCCCACTTCGGGAGCGTCCTGACCTTCAGCGAGAGGAAATTCACGCAGCAAACGGCCCGCTTCAACGCCCGCTTTGGCAAAGTGCCCAGCTTGGGGTTTACTTAGGTGTTTGGCTTTACGTGAACCAGCAGTAACCTGAACAGCAGCATAGCCGTCTGTTTCCAGATTACGGATCTGTGTTACTCGGTTAGGAGTCACTTCAATAACGGTGACAGGTATAGAAACACCGTCTTCGGTGAAAACGCGGGTCATACCGCTTTTCTTACCGACTAAACCAAGAGCCATGTTTATGTCTCCTATCAGTGTACGGGGCTATCACCCGCTATGGCTGCCTTTTTCAGGGCATTCCACTATCTCAATTGTATTGCGTCTCGCGACGCTAACCACTTAGTGTATCAGCGGGTATTAACCCAGGCTGATTTGTACATCAACACCAGCAGCCAGTTCGAGCTTCATCAAGGCATCAACTGTTTTTTCAGTTGGCTCAACAATATCCAGTACACGTTTGTGGGTACGGATCTCATACTGGTCACGGGCATCTTTGTTTACGTGCGGAGAAATCAGCACAGTAAACTTTTCTTTGCGAGTCGGCAAAGGAATCGGACCCTTGATCTGAGCACCAGTGCGCTTGGCTGTTTCAACTATTTCCAGCGCTGACTGATCGATCAGACGGTGATCAAACGATTTCAGCCGAATACGGATTTTCTGGTCTTGCATTATCCAATGCTCCGATACGGACTCTATGATGCAGACATCTGCACTGCACCTAAAAAAGGAGCAGCATTATAGTGCTGCGTTAAACAAGAAGTCAAATCTTGTTGGCAAGATTTATACAACAAAGAGGGCCTCCCCAGGGAGACCCTCTTTCAGGTACGCATTACAGCACAAGATTACTCGATGATCTTGGCTACAACACCAGCACCTACAGTACGGCCACCTTCACGAATCGCAAAACGCAGACCGTCATCCATCGCGATAGGAGCGATCAGAGTAACAACCAGTTTTACGTTATCGCCAGGCATAACCATTTCGGTGCCTTCAGGCAGTTCACAAGAACCAGTCACGTCAGTTGTACGGAAGTAGAACTGAGGACGGTAGCCTTTGAAGAAAGGCGTGTGACGGCCACCTTCGTCTTTGGACAGAATATAAACTTCTGCTTCAAAAACGGTGTGAGGAGTGATGGAACCGGGCTTGGCCAAAACCTGACCACGCTGAACGTCATCACGCTTGGTGCCACGCAGCAGGGCGCCGATGTTCTCCCCCGCACGACCTTCGTCAAGCAGCTTACGGAACATTTCCACACCGGTACAAACGGTCTTGGTGGTATCAACGATACCCACAATCTCGATTTCTTCACCGGTTTTGATAACGCCACGCTCAACACGACCGGTTACTACAGTACCACGACCGGAAATGGAGAAAACGTCTTCAATAGGCATCAGGAACGGCTGATCGATAGCACGCTCTGGCTCAGGGATGTAGTCATCCAGAGCTTCAACCAGCTTCTTGACAGCAGTGGTGCCCATTTCGTTGTCGTCTTTACCTTCCAGCGCCATCAGTGCAGAACCGATGATGATGGGGGTATCGTCGCCTGGGAAGTCATAGTCGGACAGAAGTTCACGAACTTCCATTTCAACCAGTTCCAGCAGTTCCTCATCATCAACCATGTCGGCTTTGTTCATGAAGACAACGATGTAAGGAACACCAACCTGACGGGACAGCAGGATGTGCTCACGAGTCTGAGGCATGGGGCCGTCAGCTGCGGAACAAACCAGGATCGCGCCGTCCATCTGAGCAGCACCCGTGATCATGTTTTTAACATAGTCAGCGTGGCCTGGGCAGTCTACGTGGGCGTAGTGGCGAGTGGGTGAATCATACTCAACGTGAGAAGTTGCAATGGTGATACCACGTTCTTTCTCTTCAGGAGCGTTATCGATGCCATCAAAGGCAACAGATGCGCCTGAACCCCAAACTTCGTGACATACACGAGTCAGAGCAGCAGTCAGGGTGGTTTTACCATGGTCAACGTGACCAATGGTGCCAACGTTTACGTGCGGTTTATTACGTTCAAATTTTTCTTTAGCCACAACGATAACCTCTTCAGTTAACGGCAGAATTTATAAATTACTTGTGATTGATCACGGCTTCTACGATGCTAGACGGTGCTTCTGCATACTCGGAGAACTCCATTGAGTAGCTAGCACGGCCCTGGGTCGCAGAGCGCAGGTCGGTTGCATAACCAAACATCTCGCCCAGCGGTACCTGAGCACGGATAACCTTGCCAGCAGGCAAGTCTTCCATACCCTGCACCAGGCCACGACGGCGGTTAAGATCGCCCATGACGTCGCCCATGTAGTCTTCAGGGGTTACCACTTCAACCTTCATCATAGGCTCAAGCAGAACTGCACCTGCTTTTTTGGCGCCTTCCTTGATTGCCATGGAGCCGGCAATCTTAAAGGCCATTTCGTTAGAGTCAACGTCGTGGTAAGAGCCATCATAGAGGGTAACCTTAACGTCGATCATTGGGTAGCCAGCCAATACACCGTTCTGCAGCTGTTCAAAACAGCCTTTATCAACAGAAGAAATGTATTCACGTGGAACCACACCACCAACGATTTCATTAACGAACTCGTAATACTTCTCACCATCTTCACCTTTATCGGTGAGCGGCTCGATTTTCAGCCATACATGGCCATACTGACCGCGACCACCGGACTGGCGAACAAACTTGCCTTCCTGTTCGACGGTCTTGCGAATGGATTCGCGATAAGCAACCTGCGGCTTGCCGATGTTCGCTTCAACCTTGAACTCGCGACGCATACGGTCAACAAGGATGTCCAGGTGCAGCTCGCCCATACCGGAAATAATGGTCTGGCCGGATTCTTCGTCCGTTTTGACACGGAAAGAAGGATCTTCCTGAGCCAGCTTACCCAAGGCAATACCCATTTTTTCCTGGTCTGCTTTGGATTTGGGCTCAACCGCAACTGAAATAACCGGATCGGGGAACTCCATGCGCTCCAGAACAATTTTGTGATCTGGGTTACACAGGGTATCACCGGTGGTGACGTCTTTCAGACCTACACAGGCCGCGATGTCACCCGCGCGAACTTCCTTGATTTCTTCACGGTTGTTGGCGTGCATCTGAACCAGACGACCAACCCGCTCTTTCTTCTGGCGAACCGAGTTATATACACCCATGCCGGTTTCCAAAACACCAGAATAAACACGGATATAGGTCAGGGTGCCAACAAAGGGGTCGGTTGCGATTTTAAACGCCAAAGCCGAGAAGGGCTCTTTGTCATCAACGGGGCGCGTACCGATGGAGCCATCTTCCAGCTCACCTTCAATGGCAGCAACTTCATCGGGTGCTGGCAGATACTCAACGACTGCATCCAGCATCGCCTGAACGCCTTTGTTTTTAAAGGCAGAACCGCACATGGCCAGAACAATTTCGTTGGCAATAACACGTTGACGCAGACCCGCCTTGATTTCTTCAGTGGTCAGCTCACCACCTTCAAGGTACTTGTCCATCAGTTCTTCATTGGCTTCAGCCGCCGCTTCGATCATCTCTTCACGGAACTTTTCAGCATTTGCCAGAAGCTCGGCTGGAATATCACGAAGCTCAAAGGTTGTACCCTTGTCTTCTTCGTTCCAGTAGATGGCCTTCATACGAACCAGGTCGATAACACCTTCAAATTCGTCTTCAGCACCAATCGGCAACTGAATAGGCACGGGAATAGAGGCCAGACGAGTTTTGATCTGATCAACAACACGCTCGAAATCAGCACCGGAACGGTCCATCTTGTTGACGAACACCAGGCGCGGTACTTCGTATTTGTTGGCTTGGCGCCATACAGTTTCTGACTGAGGCTCAACACCGGAAGAACCACAGAAAACCACAACCGCACCATCCAGTACGCGCAAGGAGCGCTCGACTTCGATCGTGAAGTCAACGTGCCCTGGGGTGTCGATGATGTTGACGCGGTGCTCTTCAAACTGGTGATCCATACCACTCCAGAAGGTCGTTACAGCAGCGGAGGTAATGGTGATACCCCGCTCCTGTTCCTGTTCCATCCAGTCAGTGGTCGACGCGCCATCGTGGGTTTCACCCAACTTGTGGTTTACGCCGGTATAAAACAAAATCCGCTCGGTCGCTGTGGTCTTACCTGCGTCAACGTGCGCGCAGATACCAATGTTGCGATAGCGTTTAATAGGGGTTTTACGTGCCACTTGGGGCCTCCCTTAGAAGCGGTAGTGAGAAAATGCTTTGTTGGCTTCGGCCATGCGGTGCACATCTTCACGCTTCTTAACGGCTGCACCTTTACCTTCTGAGGCATCCATCACCTCACCTGCCAGACGCAGATCCATGGATTTTTCGCCACGCTTACGGGCAAAATCCACCAACCAGCGCATTGCCAGGGCATTACGGCGTGAAGGGCGAACTTCTACGGGCACCTGATAGGTGGCACCGCCAACACGACGTGATTTAACTTCAACCAGCGGCTGGATAGTTTCCAAGGCTTTCTCGAAAACTTCCAAAGGGTCTTTCTTGGTGCGTTCTTCCACTTTGCTCAGAGCGCCATAGACAATTCGCTCAGCAACGGATTTCTTGCCGCTTTCCATCACGTGGTTCATAAACTTGGCCAAACGCTCACTTCCGTACTTAGGATCTGGAAGTACATCGCGTTTTGCCGCAACTCTTCTTCTTGGCATGATAAGCCCTCAAAACGGTCTTCAGGTAACCCCAGGACACCAAATATAATCTAACGGCCTGGCCTTACTCTTATCAGACGGTGATTAATAAAATTATTTAGGACGCTTGGCGCCGTATTTGGAACGACCCTGTCTGCGATCCTGAACACCGGAAGTATCCAGAGCACCGCGTACGGTGTGATAACGCACACCGGGAAGGTCTTTTACACGACCGCCACGAATCAGAACAACCGAGTGCTCCTGAAGGTTGTGACCTTCACCGCCAATGTACGAAGAAACTTCGAAACCATTGGTCAGACGCACACGGCAGACTTTACGCAGTGCCGAGTTAGGTTTTTTAGGGGTAGTCGTGTAAACACGAGTACATACGCCACGCCTTTGTGGACAAGCCTGAAGTGCGGGAACGTCACTCTTGGCTACTTTCCGTTTACGTGGCTTGCGAACCAACTGATTAACTGTTGCCATGCAAGCAAACTCCAATGTCTGTTTAAGCACTTAAGGTGCTTCAACTAGGCAGATTTCTGATATTACAAAATGGATAGACGCACCTATCCCCTCATTTAAGGAAGCGCATTCTACGGTTACTCGGTAGATAAGGTCAATACTTGCAGGCTATTTCCTGCAAATACTGACCTTTTGCGCTCTATTCCTCGTCTTGATCCAGTGCTGAAAGCTCACTGGTCAAAGCCGCTTCAACATCACTGGCACTGGGTCCGGCCAGTACAGCTTCCTGATCTTCGCGGCGGCGCTTGCGCTGGGCGTGATACGTCAGGCCCGTACCGGCTGGGATCAAGCGACCCACGACAACATTTTCCTTCAAGCCGCGCAGGTAATCTTTCTTGCCATTCACTGCTGCTTCCGTCAGAACACGGGTGGTTTCCTGGAAGGAAGCGGCAGAAATAAAGGACTCGGTAGCCAGTGAAGCCTTGGTGATACCTAGCAGCAGGCGATTGAACTTGGCCGGGAATTTGTCAGCCGCATTCAGGCGTTCATTTTCTGCAATCGCCTTGAAGTACTCGACCTGCTCACCACCAATGAAGCTGGAGTCACCCGGATCGGTAACTTCAACCTTGCGCAGCATCTGCCGCACAATCACTTCGATGTGCTTGTCGTTGATACCCACACCCTGCAGGCGATAAACATCCTGAACTTCTGTTGTGATGTACTTGGCCAGCTCGCTGACACCCAGCAGACGCAGGATATCATGCGGATTGGACGGGCCATCCGAGATGACTTCACCACGTTCAACGGTTTCACCTTCAAACACGTTGATTTTACGCCACTTGGGAATCAGGGTTTCTACCGGATCACCACCATCATTTGGCGTGATGACAATACGCTGCTTGCCCTTGGTTTCCTTGCCCAGGGAAATCGTACCGGTAATTTCTGCCAGCACTGAAGGCTCTTTAGGCTTACGTGCTTCAAAGAGGTCAGCAACGCGTGGCAGACCACCGGTGATGTCCTTGTTACCACTGCTTTCCTGCGGGATACGTGCAATAACCTGACCGACCTTAACTTCAGAGCGGTCTTCAATGGTGACTACAGCCTTACCCGGCATCATGTACTGAACTGGGGTCTGGCTACCGGGCAAGGTGATTTCCTTACCATTGGCATCCAGCAACAAGAGCATGGGACGCTTGTCTTTACCCGCAGCGGGGCGATGCTGGGTTTCAATGATTTCAATGGAAGACAGACCCGTCAAATCATCAATGTTGCGGTTAATGGTGATGCCATCTTCGAGATCACTGAACTGCACTCGACCCGCCACTTCCGCAACGATGGGGTGAGTGTGTGGATCCCATTTGGCAACAATCTGACCGGCTTCAACCTGGTCACCATCCCGAACACTGATTTCAGCGCCATAAGGCAGTTTGTAGAACTCGCGCTCGCGACCCTGGGAGTCAGCTACCGCCAAGGCACCGGAACGGGAAACAGCAATCAGTTTGCCGTCTTCACGATCAACCACTTTGATGTTATGGAAACGTACCTTGCCGCCATGCTTGACCTGTACACTGTCCGTCGCTGAAGCACGCGAAGCCGCACCACCAATGTGGAAGGTACGCATGGTCAGCTGGGTACCCGGCTCACCGATGGACTGGGCCGCTATAACACCCACAGCTTCACCGACATTGACCTGATGGCCACGCGCCAGATCACGACCATAACACTTGGAACAGACGCCATAGCGGGTGTCACAGGTGATCGCCGAGCGCACGACTATCTCGTCCACACTCAGGGTATCCAGACGGCTGCACCATTTCTCATCCAGCAGTGTACCCTTGGCAATGACCACTTCACCGGTATCGGCACTGATGACATCACGGGCTACCACACGCCCCAGAACACGCTGGGACAGAGGCACAATAATATCGCCACCCTCGATGATGGGGTGCATCACCAGACCTTCTTCGGTACCACAATCTTCTTCGGTGACCACCAGATCCTGAGCAACATCCACCAGACGACGCGTCAGGTAACCGGAGTTGGCCGTTTTCAGGGCCGTATCCGCCAGACCTTTACGGGCACCGTGAGTGGAGATGAAGTACTGGAGTACGTTCAGACCTTCACGGAAGTTGGCAACAATGGGTGTTTCGATGATGGAGCCATCCGGCTTGGCCATCAGACCGCGCATACCGGCCAGCTGACGGATCTGGGCAGCAGAACCACGAGCACCTGAGTCGGCCATGATGAAGACACTGTTGAAAGAGTCCTGCTCATGTTCAACACCCTTGCTGTCAACCGCCTTCTCTTTGGAGATACCCACCATCATGGCCTTGGCTACTTTATCGTTGGCCTTGGACCAGATGTCGATCACCTTGTTGTACTTCTCGCCCTGGGTGACCAGACCGGAAGCAAACTGCTGTTCGATCTGCTTCACTTCAGCTTCGGCTTCAGTGACAATTTCCGCTTTGGCTTCGGGAATAACAAAGTCATTGACGCCAATGGAACAGCCGGACCAGGTTGCATAACGGAAGCCGGTATACATCAACTGGTCCGCAAAGATGACCGTATCCTTGAGACCCACACGGCGATAGGCTTCGTTGATCAGTCGGGAAATGGCCTTTTTATTCAGCGGCTGGTTAACCAGCTCAAAAGGCAGCCCCTTGGGAATAATCCGGAACAGGAGGGCGCGACCCACAGTGGTGTCAGCCAGGAAAGTCCGGCTGACAGGCTCGCCTTCGATTTCCTTGACGGTTTCATGGATGCGTACCTTGACGCGGGCATGCAGGCTCAGATTGCCGGTGGCATAACCACGCTCGGCTTCATCCATGCCACTCAGGATACGACCTTCACCCTGGGCACCGATCTTTTCACGGGTCATGTAATACAGACCCAAAACCACATCCTGCGAAGGAACGATGATCGGCTCACCATTGGAGGGTGACAGAACATTGTTCGTCGACAGCATCAGGGCACGGGCTTCCAACTGGGCTTCCAGAGTCAGGGGTACGTGTACCGCCATCTGGTCACCGTCAAAGTCGGCGTTGTAGGCCGCACAGACCAACGGATGCAGCTGGATGGCCTTGCCTTCGATCAGAACCGGTTCAAAGGCCTGGATACCCAAACGGTGCAAAGTAGGTGCACGGTTGAGCATAACCGGGTGCTGACGAATGACTTCAGCCAGGATATCCCAGACTTCCGGCAGTTCGCGCTCCACCATCTTTTTGGCAGCCTTGATGGTGGTTGCCAAACCCCGGGCTTCCAGCTTGGCAAAAATGAATGGCTTGAAAAGCTCCAGAGCCATTTTCTTGGGCAGACCACACTGATGCAAACGCAGTGTTGGACCCACGGTGATCACAGAACGACCTGAGTAGTCAACACGCTTGCCCAGCAGGTTCTGACGGAAACGACCCTGCTTACCCTTGATCATGTCAGCCAGGGACTTCAGGGGACGCTTGTTGGTGCCGGTAATGGCACGACCACGACGACCGTTGTCCAGCAGGGCATCGACCGCTTCCTGCAGCATGCGCTTTTCATTGCGCACGATGATATCCGGAGCATTCAGCTCCAGCAGGCGCTTGAGGCGGTTGTTGCGGTTGATGACGCGACGATACAGGTCATTCAGATCCGAGGTCGCAAAACGGCCACCATCCAGAGGCACCAGGGGACGCAGATCCGGTGGCAGGACTGGCAGAACTTCCATCACCATCCAGCCGGGACGGTTGGAAGAATCGCGGAAGGCTTCCAGGATTTTCAGGCGCTTGGTCAGCTTCTTCATCTTGGTTTCAGATGAAGTCTGTGGAATTTCTTCGCGGATGGTTTGAATTTCGTCATCCAGATCGATGTCATTCAGCAACGCCTGAACGGCTTCGGCACCCATGCGGGCATCAAAGTCATCACCGAACTCTTCCAGGGCATCAAAATACTGCTCGTCATTCAGCAGTTGCCCTTTTTCCAGGGTGGTCATGCCCGGATCAATAACAATAAAGCTTTCGAAATAAAGCACCCGCTCAATATCCCGCAGGGTCATGTCCATCATCAGACCGATGCGGGATGGCAGGGATTTCAGGAACCAGATGTGGGCAACCGGTGACGCCAGGTCGATATGACCCATACGCTCACGGCGCACCTTGGCCTGGGTGACTTCAACACCGCATTTTTCACAAATGATGCCACGGTGTTTCATGCGCTTGTACTTACCGCACAGGCACTCGTAATCCTTGACCGGGCCAAAAATTTTGGCGCAGAACAGACCGTCACGCTCAGGCTTGAACGTACGATAGTTGATCGTTTCTGGCTTTTTGACTTCACCAAAGGACCAGGAACGTATCATGTCCGGTGAAGCCAGCGAGATCTTAAGGGATTCAAATTCCTCAGGTTGACCCTGAGTACGCAATACATTGACTAGGTCTTTCATCAGCCGCAGCTCCCGTTGGAGTTACGGCGGGCCACCTGGGCCCGCCGGCACTTTCTACTCTAGCCCCGCTAGGGGGTTCCCCGGATATCAGACTGGGGTATTAATATTCCAGGTCGATATCGATCGCCAGAGAACGTATTTCTTTAATCAGAACGTTGAAGGATTCAGGCATGCCTGGGTCCATCTTGTGGTTGCCGTCCACGATGTTCTTGTACATCTTGGTACGACCATTCACATCATCTGATTTAACCGTCAGCATTTCCTGCAAGCTGTGCGCAGCACCGTAGGCTTCCAGTGCCCAGACTTCCATTTCCCCGAAGCGCTGACCACCGAACTGCGCCTTACCACCCAGAGGTTGCTGGGTAACCAGGCTGTAGGAACCCGTTGAGCGCGCATGCATCTTGTCATCCACCAAGTGGTTGAGCTTCAGCATGTACATGTAGCCAACAGTTACCGGACGGTCAAACTTGTCACCGGTACGGCCATCATAGAGATCCATCTGACCACTGCGGGGCAGACCGGCCAGTTCCAGCATCGCTTTGATTTCATGCTCTTTGGCACCATCAAAGACGGCTGTCGCCATGGGCACACCCTTCTTCAGGTTGTGAGCCAGTTCGATGACTTCTTCATCACTGAAGCTGTCCAGATCTTCCTTGTTCTTACCGCCTAGCTGGTTGTAAACCTGTTCCAGGAAGCTGCGGATCTCGCTCACTTGAGCGGCGCGCTCAACTGCCAGCATTTCTTCAATGCGCTCACCCAGACCCTTGGCTGCCAAGCCCAGGTGGGTTTCCAGTACCTGACCCACGTTCATGCGTGAAGGTACACCCAGCGGGTTGAGAACCACATCCACCGGAATGCCTTTTTCGTTGTAGGGCATGTCTTCAACCGGCATGATCGCGGAGATAACACCCTTGTTACCATGACGACCCGCCATCTTGTCACCGGGCTGAATGCGGCGTTTAACGGCAACATAAACCTTGACGATTTTCAGTACACCGGGGGCAAGATCGTCGCCCTGCTGCAGCTTGCGTTTTTTGTCTTCGAACTTTTCTTCCATGATGTTCTTGCGCTCGTCCAGCTGTTGCTGGGCCTGGGCAAGCAGTTCATTCAAGGCTTCATCCTGCATACGCAGCTTGAACCACTGAACATTGGGCAGCTCTTTCAGATACTCGGCTGTAATGCGCTCGTTTTTGGACAGGTTAGGGCCACCATTGACGGGCTGACCTTCCAAGGCATTAAACAGGCGGGTAAAAGTCGCTTCTTCCGCAATCCGATACTCTTCTTTGAGATCCTTGCGAACCTCATCAAGTTGCATCTGTTCAATGGACAGAGCACGCTTGTCTTTTTCCACGCCATCGCGGGTAAAGACCTGGACGTCAATGACCGTACCCTTCATGCCCGTGGAAACGCGCAATGAAGTGTCTTTAACGTCGGAAGCCTTTTCACCGAAGATGGCACGCAGCAGCTTCTCTTCGGGTGTCAGTTGGGTTTCACCCTTGGGTGTAACCTTGCCGACGAGAATATCACCGGGGCCAACTTCGGCACCGATATAAACGATACCCGAGTCATCCAGCTTGGAAAGTGCGGACTCACCCACGTTGGGAATATCCGAAGTGACTTCTTCCGAACCCAGCTTGGTGTCGCGCGATACACAGGTCATTTCCTGAATGTGAATCGAGGTGAAACGATCTTCTTCTACAACCCTTTCCGAAACCAGAATCGAGTCTTCAAAGTTGAAGCCATTCCAGGGCATGAAAGCGATACGCATGTTCTGACCCAGAGCCAGCTCACCCATATCCACGGAAGGACCATCCGCCAGAATATCGCCTCGGGTGATCTTGTCGCCGGGTTTGACGATCGGACGCTGGTTGATACAAGTGTTCTGGTTGGAACGGGTGTATTTGGTCAGGTTGTAAATATCAATACCTGCTTCACCACCAATCAGCTCATCTTCATTGATGCGAACCACAATACGCGAAGCATCGACTGAATCGACGTAACCACCACGCAGGGCAACAGCACAAACGCCCGAGTCACGTGCCACGAAGCGTTCCATGCCGGTACCGACCAGAGGCTTGTCAGCCTTCAGTGTAGGCACAGCCTGGCGCTGCATGTTGGAACCCATGAGTGCGCGGTTGGCATCATCGTGCTCCAGGAAGGGAATCAAAGAGGCTGCGACGGAAACCACCTGACGAGGTGATACATCCATCAGAGTCACATGATCAGGCGTTACAAAGGTGGTGTCACCCTTGTGGCGAACCTGAACCAATTCGTCCACCAGCTCACCGCCTTCATTCAATTTGGCGGATGCCTGAGCAATAACAAACTGGCCTTCTTCAATGGCTGACAGGTAAACCACTTCCTCGGTCACCTTGCTGTCCACGACCTTGCGGTAGGGCGTTTCCAGGAAGCCATAGGAGTTGGTGCGGGCATAAGTCGCCAGTGAGTTGATCAGACCGATGTTCGGGCCTTCTGGTGTCTCGATGGGGCAGACGCGACCATAGTGGGTCGGATGCACGTCGCGGACTTCAAAGCCAGCACGCTCACGCGTCAAACCGCCTGGGCCCAGAGCCGAAACACGGCGCTTGTGGGTTACTTCCGAAAGCGGGTTGTTCTGGTCCATGAACTGTGACAGCTGACTGGAACCGAAGAATTCTTTAACGGCTGCAGCAACCGGCTTGGCGTTGATCAGATCCTGAGGCATCAGGCCTTCACTTTCAGCCAGAGACAGACGCTCTTTAACGGCTCTTTCCACACGCACCAAGCCGACACGGAACTGGTTTTCAGCCATTTCACCGACGGAGCGAATACGGCGGTTACCCAGGTGATCGATATCATCGACATCACCCTTGCCGTTACGAATACTCAAGAGCTCGCGCATGACATCGATGATGTCTTCGTGCTCAAGAATCGTGGAGCCAGTATCACCTTCACGACGCAGACGACGGTTGAATTTCATCCGACCGACCACTGAAAGATCATAACGATCTTCAGAAAAGAAGAGGTTGGAGAAAAGACTTTCCGCAGCTTCTTTGGTGGGCGGCTCGCCGGGACGCATCATGCGGTAGATCTCAACCAGAGCTTCCAGCTGAGAACGAGTCGGGTCAGCCTTGATGGTATCCGACATGAAAGGACCGCAGTCCAGATCATTGGTATAGAGGGCTTCAAAACTGTTGATTTTAGCTTCGGCCAGCTTGGCCAGTACTTCAGCGCTGATCTCAGTATTGCACTCAGCAATCAATTCGCCGGTTGACGGGTCAACGATATCCTTGGCCAGAACCTTGCCAAACAGATACTCAGCAGGCACGGCCAGGCGGTTAATACCGGCTTTTTCAATTTGACGTATGTGCTTTTGGGTAATGCGGCGGTCTTTTTCAACAATAACCTTGCCGTCATTATCCAGAATCTCAAAAGAAGAAGTTTCACCACGCAGGCGTGAAGGGACCAAATCGACTGAGAAACCTTCCCTTTCCATATAGAAGGTACTGGTTTCAAAGAACATATCCAGGATTTGTTCAGCGGTATAGCCCAAAGCACGCAGCAGTATGCTTGCAGGAAGCTTGCGGCGGCGGTCAATACGAACAAATACCAGATCCTTGGGATCAAATTCAAAATCCAGCCAGGAGCCACGGTAAGGAATAATCCGTGCAGAATAAAGCAGCTTGCCGGAAGAGTGGGTTTTACCCCGGTCATGGTCAAAGAATACACCAGGTGAACGGTGCAGCTGAGAGACAATAACCCTTTCAGTACCATTGATAACGAAGGTACCGTTTTCAGTCATGAGTGGCATTTCACCCATATAGACTTCTTGTTCCTTAATGTCCTTAATCGCCTTGTTGGGCGAATCCTTGTCATAGATTACCAGACGCACTTTTACGCGCAGGGGTGCAGCGTAGGTCACACCACGCAGAATACACTCCTTGACGTCAAACGCCGGGGTTCCAAGACGGTAGCTTACATACTCAAGCGCTGCATTGCCTGAGTAGCTCTCGATAGGGAACACGGACTGAAATGCAGCATGCAAACCAGTTTCAGTACGCGTATCACCAGCTTTATCCTCTTGGAGGAACTGGCGATAGGAGTCCAGTTGTATTGCCAGTAAGTAAGGAACATCCATTACTACCGGTAGTTTACTGAAATCCTTGCGGATGCGTTTTTTCTCTGTGTACGAGTAAGCCATCAATTTTCCCCAGCTTGTTCACCAGAAACCAGACCGCAAGTGGTCACTACGCCTTCAGGGGGAGGCGCGCCCCAACTGCGATGCCCCTGTAACGGTGAAACATGCAGTCATCTTTATTCAACAGGCTTGAACAGAAAAAGGCCGGGGGCGCAAAGCGCCACCAGCCACTCAACTGTTGCAGCCGTAAGCTGCCACGCAAATTACTTGAGTTCCACCGAAGCACCGGCTTCTTCAAGCTTCGCTTTTGCAGCATCAGCGTCTTCCTTGGAAGCGCCTTCTTTAACAGTTGCAGGAGCACCATCAACCATGCCTTTGGCTTCTTTCAGGCCCAGACCGGTGATTTCGCGTACTGCTTTGATAACGTTAACTTTCTTCTCGCCAGCTGAAGTCAGAACAACATCAAATTCAGTTTGTTCTTCAGCCGCTTCGCCACCAGCAGCAGGGCCGCCAGCAACAACAGCTGCAGCTGCAGTAACACCGAATTTTTCTTCCATTGCTTCGATCAGTTCAACTACTTCCATTACTGACATTTCAGCGACAGCGTTGATGATGTCTTCTTTGTTAAGTGCCATGTTAGCTCTACCTGAATTGGTTTGAGTAAATTACTCGTAAATATGGACAGAAAAGCGCTTAAGCCGCTTCTTCTTTCTGATTGCGCAGTGCCGCAAGGGTACGTACCAGCTTGCCAGCTGAGGCTTCTTTCATGGTTGCCATCAGTTTAGCAATCGCTTCATCGTAAGTTGGCAGGGTAGCCAGACGATCAAGGTCTTTAGCCGGGATCACTTCACCCGCGTAACCCATTGCTTTAACTTCAAACGCCTTCTCGGTCTTGCCAAACTCCTTGAACAAACGCGCAGCTGCGCCAGGATGATCCATGGAGAAAGCAATCAGAGTAGGACCCACGAATTGATCGGAAAGATTTTCGTAGGGGGTATCTGCAAAGGCGAAACGAGCCAGGGTATTACGCACAACGCGCATATCAACCTGGGCTTCACGAGCTTGCTTGCGCAGCTCGGTCATCGCACCCACAGTTACACCACGAGAGTCAGCAATAACAACGGACTGAGCAGCTTTGGCAGCTTTGTTGACATCAGCAACAATAGCTTTTTTGTCTTTTAGACCTAGTGCCACTTTACTTGCTCCTATTTCAGAGAGGCTACCAAGTAGCTCTCTACGGTTTCCAACCCTCCGGTTATCCGGAGTCGGTATTGATGGTTGGACCGACAATTATGGCGGCCTCCATCTGCGCAGGAAATATTAAGCTTCGAAAACAGACTTCTCAGCTCCTGCGGTCTTTGACGGTTGTCCAGCAGTTATGCTGGACTCCGCAAAGTTACTGCTAAAGAGCCAGGCTTGACGTATCAAGTGTCAAGCCAGGACCCATAGTACTGGACAAAGAAATCTTCTTCACATAGATGCCCTTGGAAGAAGAAGGCTTGAGCTTCTTCAGGTCAGCCAGAAGAGCCTCTACGTTGCCACGGATTGCATCAGCAGCAAAGTCGATTTTGCCAACGCCTGCGTGAATAATACCGTTCTTGTCAGTACGGAAACGCACCTGACCGGCTTTGGCATTTTTCACGGCGGTAGCCACATCTGCAGTTACCGTGCCGACTTTGGGGTTAGGCATCAGGCCACGGGGACCCAGGATCTGACCCAGCTGACCGACAACACGCATGGCATCAGGAGCAGCGACTACAACGTCAAAGTCCATAACACCTTTTTTGACTTGTTCAGCCAGATCTTCCATACCGACCAGGTCAGCACCGGCTTCTTTTGCAGAGTCGGCAGCAGCGCCTTGAGCAAAAACGGCAACACGGACATCATTACCGGTGCCATTGGGCAGAACAGTAGCACCACGAACCACTTGATCGGATTTACGAGGGTCAACACCCAGATTCACGGCCAGCTCAAAGGTTTCCTTGAACTTTACGGGCGGCAAGGAAGACAGCAGTTCAACGGCTTCTTCCAGGCTATAGGCCTTGTTAGGATCGACTTTTTCAGCAATCAGCTTTTGGCGTTTGGTTAGCTTGGCCATTTACACGCCCTCCGAGTCAATACCCATGCTGCGCGCGGTGCCAGCAATTGTACGTACTGCTGCATCCATATCGGCGGCAGTCAGATCAGGTTCTTTCATTTTGGCAATTTCTTCCAGCTGT
Organism: Marinospirillum sp.; assembly: GCF_044810985.1. Classification (GTDB taxonomy): domain Bacteria; phylum Pseudomonadota; class Gammaproteobacteria; order Pseudomonadales; family Halomonadaceae; genus Marinospirillum. Next base: position 2,336,497 of record NZ_CP085242.1, on the reverse strand, counting down.
TCGCGGGTAATTTTGCCAACCTTGTTTTTGTTGGGTTCAGCTGAACCGGACTTCAGGCCCAGTGCTTTCTTCAGCAGAACAGCAGCAGGTGGAGTCTTGGTTACAAAGGTAAAGCTGCGATCACTGTAAACGGTGATAACCACAGGAATCGGAAGACCTGCTTCCACTTCCTGGGTCTGCGCATTGAATGCTTTACAGAATTCCATGATATTCACACCGTGCTGACCCAGTGCAGGGCCAACAGGGGGACTTGGATTTGCCTTACCAGCTGCAACCTGCAGCTTGATGTAGGCTTGTACTTTCTTAGCCATTGTTTACTCCTAGTGGGTTCTACGCCTCTCGGCTCCCCGTTTATTTCCGCTGAAATTTCAGCGCTTCATGTCAGTCTTTTTCGACCTGACCAAAACCCAGCTCAACAGGTGTTGCGCGTCCGAAGATCAGAACGGACACATGCAAGCGGCTTTTTTCATAATTCACTTCTTCAACAACACCATTGAAATCGGCAAAAGGCCCATCCAGCACCCGAACCACCTCGCCTGGCTCAAACATGGTTCGGGGGCGAGGTTTATCGGTGCCGTCCTGAACGCGCTGCAGGATCTGGTCGGCTTCTTTCTCGGTAATCGGAGCTGGCTTTTCGGGTGTTCCGCCAATGAAACCCAAGACTTTAGGGGTTTCTTTGACAAGGTGCCAGCTATCATCGTTCATATCCATTTCCACAAGCACATAGCCTGGATAGAACTTGCGTTCGCTTTTGCGCTTTTTGCCTTCACGCATCTCCACCACTTCTTCAGTGGGAACCAACACCTGCCCGAAAAGATCTTCCATTTCCTTCAGCTTGATACGTTCCTGCAAGGAGCGCATTACTTGCTTTTCAAAGCCTGAATAGGCGTGTACCACATACCAGCGCTTGGCCATCTTGCTCCTCCTAGTAAATCAGGCTTTGAATAATCCAGCTCAACAGGGAATCGATGAGCCACAGGAGCAGCGCTACCAGTGCAACAGCAGCCAGCACGATCAAGGTTGTTTGGGTGGTTTCGGGGCGCGTCGGCCAGATCACCTTGCGGATTTCGGTGCGCGCTTCTCGTGCCATGACCAGAAACCGTTGACCTTTGGTAGTCAATAAAAACACACCAGCGGCCAAAGCAATAAACACAACAACGCCAACCACTCGATAAAGTAGAGGCGTATCAGAAAAATACATATTACCCAGCACTGCAGCTGAAACCAGCAGCACTACAAGAGCCCATTTCAAACCATCCAGACGAGCTGGCTGAGCCTCGGCTTTTGCTTTCATCAGAGATTTATCTCCTTGCGGCAGCACTAAACTTGGATTTGACTAACACCAACCTGAGGGAGATTGGCAGGCCAGGAGGGAATCGAACCCCCAACCTGCGGTTTTGGAGACCGCTGCTCTGCCAATTGAGCTACTGGCCTAAATTTGGCATTTTCGAACTGGCGCTACTCACGACAATCAATAAATCGTGGAGCTCATGGGCGGATTTGAACCGCCGACCTCACCCTTACCAAGGGTGTGCTCTACCCCTGAGCTACATGAGCCAATCTGGAGCGGGCAGCGGGAATCGAACCCGCGTCATCAGCTTGGAAGGCTGAGGTTCTACCATTAAACTATGCCCGCTTGCCCGGCAGAAACTGGTGGAGGGGGAAGGATTCGAACCTTCGAAGCTCGCGCGGCAGATTTACAGTCTGCTCCCTTTGACCACTCGGGAACCCCTCCAGCGAGGCGACAAATTATAGTTAATTTTTCGCCTGTGTCAAGGGCTGTGTTTCTCTCCCCAGACAACGGCGGCAACTTTAACAGCTAGACCGATCCACAGCAAGTTTTTTTTCAAATTTTCCTTGGGGCGACCCACACAAGATGCCTGATTTTTCAGCAGTTGTTACCGGAAACATCAACTCCAAGCCCGCATACACCATGTCCGGCCAGCAGTAAGGCTCCACATCAAGACCACCGGAGACCAAGACAGCATCACCTCCGGTCACAATCAAGGGCAGGGGGCCACTCAAGTCTTTGGCAACCTGAGCATAGGCACTGTTGATCTGTCCGGTGGCAGCCAGGTAAATACCATGACTGACGGCCTGATGGGTTGTGGTGCCGGGTGTGGTCAAACCCTGGTGATCCTCATCAGGATCAACCGGAACATTGCGCGTACCCAGCTTAAGGCTTTCTTTCATCAAACGTATCCCAGGGGCAATAAATCCACCCAGGTGCTGTCCACTATCCAGGACAAAATCAATAGTAATGGCACTGCCGCAGTCCACCACACAGCAACCGCCCGTAGCGTGAAAGCCGGCCAAAATACCTAACCAACGATCTACCCCCAACGTTGAGGGTTCACGATAGGCATTGCGCACCCCTGAAAACCTCTCCAGCGATCGGGCAACATGCAAAGGTACACGAAAGCGTCTGGCAATTCTTTCCACTTCACCAAGCACTTCCTTGCCGCCCACATTAGATACGCGCATCAATTTAATATCACGAAAATCGGGAATTTCATGGGAGTCTTCCCAACGATCGCGCGTCCAGATCGACCCGCGATCCAGTATGCGGCTTGTTTTCAGGCATTTGAGGCGCCACTTGGTTAAGGTATTGCCTATATCCAGATCAAGTATCATCCTTTAGCCTCAAGCTGATTTCACCTGAATTCAGAAGTCTAGCCTCCCCTGACGAGTCAAACACCTGTAACTCGCCAAGCTGATTGACCTCGCCAAGAGTGACCTCCTCCGACCCCTGCGGAGTGATCACTGAAGCTTTCTGACCCTGCCAAATATGTGCTTGATTCCACTCATCCACCCAGGGAGCAAAACCTTCAGCTGCATAACCACTCAAGACCTCCAGAACCTCCAGGTACAATTGAGCCACCAACTCTGAGCGGACTGGTAAGCTTCTCGCATCCAGATCACTCAGAAAGGCAACAGGCTGATTCACCGCCTCAGGTTTAAAATCCACAGGCCGATGCACATTAAGGCCAAAGCCGACTACCAGCTTGCAGGGCCCGGCCAGGTCGCCCGTGATTTCTATCAGAATCCCGCCCAGCTTGGCTTGATTAAGATAGATGTCATTGGGCCATTTGAGTCCAACTCCCTTGATACCCAAATTTTCCAATCCTGATTTGATGGCAACCCCAATGGCCAGACTTAAACCCTGCAGTTCCTGCGCCGAACCTTCAAACACCCAGCCCAGGCTACAGCTTATTGATGAGGCAAAAGGACTGAACCAGTTACGTCCACGGCGACCTTTACCGGCCTGCTGCATTTCTGCAGTCAGCAATTGCAGATGAATAGCATCGCCACTATTTGCACGATCCAGCAAAAGAGTGTTTGTTGAGGTCACAACTGGCTCAACAGACAGGCTGATTTCTTCCTCGTTAAAATACGTGCGCAGCTTATCGAGAATGAAATCTGCGTCAAGAAGATCGAGCGGTGTTTCCAGGCGGTAACCCAGTTGCTTTTCGGTTTGATAGCGAAGACCCAGCTCGGGTAGCTTTTGAATTTGCTTCCAGATGGCCGTCCGGCTGACGTTCAAGGACTCACCAAGCTCGGTTCCGGTGTGGTATTGACCATCACTGAGCTGACAAATAAGAGGATAAAGGTTCATAGCTACTCCCATGGAAGCAGCAATTTTATAGGTTTACACGCCTTTTGTAATCACAACAGCCGTTTTTCCTGCCTTTTACGCATAAAAAAACACCCCTTGAACGTGAGTTCAAGGGGTGTTTTCAGAATAGGTGCCTGACGATGACCTACTTTATTCGCACCATCCCTGGCGCTCACCCTACGGGCCGACCTTCGGCCGTTCTGATTGGTTCCAGACCAATCAGTCACATGCCATGTTCAAGTAGAATTTCTCTAGCCATAAAAAAATCCCCCTGACTCACTGAGCCAAGGGGATTGTTTTATAAGTGCCTGACGATGACCTACTTTCACATGGGGAAGCCCCACACTATCATCGGCGCTGAGCGGTTTCACTTCTGAGTTCGAAAAGGGTTCAGGTGGTTCCCACTCGCTAAGGTCGTCAGGCGTAACTGTTGGAAGCTGGCACTGCTTCGGCCAACATCCTAAAAAGGGGCAAGATTCAAGTTTTGGCGTATCGCCGGTCTGCGTCAGTCTCTTACGTATCCGTCAAATCATCATTGCTCAGTCTTGATCTATAAAACCGCTTGGGTGTTATATGGTCAAGCCTCACGGGTCATTAGTATCGGTTAGCTCAACGCATTGCTGCGCTTCCACATCCGACCTATCAACCTTGTGGTCTTCAAGGGCCCTTTAGGAGGATCAAGTCCTCAGGGAGACCTTATCTTGAAGGGGGCTTCCCGCTTAGATGCCTTCAGCGGTTATCCCGTCCGAACATAGCTACCGGGCAATGCCATTGGCATGACAACCCGAACACCAGAGGTTCGTCCACTCCGGTCCTCTCGTACTAGGAGCAGCTCTTCTCAAGTCTCCAACGTCCACGGCAGATAGGGACCGAACTGTCTCACGACGTTCTAAACCCAGCTCGCGTACCACTTTAAATGGCGAACAGCCATACCCTTGGGACCGAATTCAGCCCCAGGATGTGATGAGCCGACATCGAGGTGCCAAACACCGCCGTCGATGTGAACTCTTGGGCGGTATCAGCCTGTTATCCCCGGAGTACCTTTTATCCGTTGAGCGATGGCCCTTCCATACAGAACCACCGGATCACTAGAACCTACTTTCGTACCTGCTCGACGTGTCTGTCTCGCAGTCAAGCACCCTTATGCTCTTGCACTCATTGGCTGATTTCCGACCAGCCTGAGGGTACCTTTGTGCTCCTCCGTTACTCTTTGGGAGGAGACCGCCCCAGTCAAACTACCCACCACACACGGTCCCTGATCCAGATAATGGACCTAGGTTAGAACCTCAAGATTGCCAGGCTGGTATTTCAAGGTTGGCTCCATGCAAACTGGCGTCTGCATTTCAAAGCCTCCCAGCTATCCTACACAAGCAATATCAAAGTCCAGTGTGAAGCTATAGTAAAGGTTCACGGGGTCTTTCCGTCTAGCCGCGGATACACAGCATCTTCACTGCGATTTCAATTTCACTGAGTCTCGGGTGGAGACAGCGCCCCCATCATTACGCCATTCGTGCAGGTCGGAACTTACCCGACAAGGAATTTCGCTACCTTAGGACCGTTATAGTTACGGCCGCCGTTTACCGGGGCTTCGATCAAGAGCTTCGCTTGCGCTAACCCCATCAATTAACCTTCCGGCACCGGGCAGGCGTCACACCCTATACGTCCACTTACGTGTTTGCAGAGTGCTGTGTTTTTAATAAACAGTTGCAGGGGCCTGGTATCTTCGACCGACTTCGGCTCGGTTTGTGTAAACGTCACCTAGTGTCGGCGTGCCTTCTCCCGAAGTTACGGCACCATTTTGCCTAGTTCCTTCACCCGAGTTCTCTCAAGCGCCTGGGTCTTCTCGACCTGACCACCTGTGTCGGTTTGGGGTACGGTTTGTTGTGATCTGAAGCTTAGAGACTTTTCTTGGAAGCGTGGCATCAACGAGTTCGATTCCCCGAAGGTCCTCTTCCTCTCGCATCTCGGCGTTGCACCCCCGGATTTGCCTAAGGGTACCGCCTACTTGCTTTCACCAGGACTACCAACGCCTGGCTCGCCTAGCCTTCTCCGTCCTCCCATCGCAATCACAACAAGTGCAGGAATATTAACCTGCTTCCCATCGACTACGCCTTTCGGCCTCGCCTTAGGGGCCGACTCACCCTACCCTGATTAGCATGGGATAGGAAACCTTGGTCTTCCGGCGGGGGAGTTTTTCACTCCCCTTATCGTTACTCATGTCAGCATTCGCACTTGTGATACCTCCAGCAGACTTCTCAATCCACCTTCGACGGCTTACACAACGCTCCTCTACCGCTCATCATAGATGAACCCGCAGCTTCGGCACCTGGTTTGAGCCCCGTTACATCTTCCGCGCGGGCCGACTCGACTAGTGAGCTATTACGCTTTCTTTAAAGGGTGGCTGCTTCTAAGCCAACCTCCTAGCTGTTTTTGCCTTCCCACATCGTTTCCCACTTAACCAGGATTTTGGGGCCTTAGCTGGCGGTCTGGGTTGTTTCCCTTTTCACGACGGACGTTAGCACCCGCCGTGTGTCTCCCGTGCTCACACTCACCGGTATTCGGAGTTTGCATGGAGTTGGTAAGTCGGGATGACCCCCTAGTCCAAACAGTGCTCTACCTCCGGTGGTGATACACGAGGCGCTACCTAAATAGCTTTCGAGGAGAACCAGCTATCTCCGGGCTTGATTAGCCTTTCACTCCGACCCACAGGTCATCCGAATCTTTTTCAACAGATTACGGTTCGGTCCTCCAGTTGATGTTACTCAACCTTCAACCTGCCCATGGGTAGATCGCCCGGTTTCGGGTCTATTCCCAGCGACTGCGCGCCCTATTAAGACTCGGTTTCCCTACGGCTCCCCTATACGGTTAACCTCGCCACTGAGAATAAGTCGCTGACCCATTATACAAAAGGTACGCCGTCACCCAACAAGTGGGCTCCGACTGCTTGTACGCATACGGTTTCAGGATCTATTTCACTCCCCTAACAGGGGTTCTTTTCGCCTTTCCCTCACGGTACTGGTTCACTATCGGTCAGTCAGGAGTATTTAGCCTTGGAGGATGGTCCCCCCATCTTCAGACAGGATTTCTCGTGTCCCGTCCTACTCGTTTTCACTGAAAATGCATTTTCGCGTACGGGGCTATCACCCGCTATGGCGGCACTTTCCAGAGCCTTCCGCTAACACAAATTCAACTTAAGGGCTGCTCCCCTTTCGCTCGCCGCTACTCAGGGAATCTCGGTTGATTTCTTTTCCTCGGGGTACTTAGATGTTTCAGTTCTCCCGGTTTGCCTCCAGCACCTATGTATTCAGTACTGGATACCCAGCTTACACTGGGTGGGTTTCCCCATTCAGAAATGTCCGGATCACAGTCTGTTTGCCGACTCCCCGAACCTTATCGCAGGCTTCCACGTCTTTCATCGCCTCTGACTGCCAAGGCATCCACCGTATGCGCTTCGTCACTTGACCATATAACCCCAAGAAGTTTTCCTAAAAAGGAGCTAATCCTTTTGGGGCTTATCAAATAACTGTTCAACGATTTTTCGCCGGATACGCTTGAGACTGATGTCCATTGCTGCCTCAGTGAGCAGCAACAAACGTATCGCTTTGACTTTTAAAACTTGAATCTTGCATTGTTAAAGAGCAAAAAGCTGATCTTCAGCTTCTCTGGCATCAGAGCCATTCATGTGAGCACTTACGGGAGGTTTGGGCCGTCGTTAAGGAGGTGATCCAGCCGCAGGTTCCCCTACGGCTACCTTGTTACGACTTCACCCCAGTCATTAACCACACCGTGGTAACCGCCCTCCCGAAGGTTAAGCTAGCTACTTCTGGTGCAATCAACTCCCATGGTGTGACGGGCGGTGTGTACAAGGCCCGGGAACGTATTCACCGCGGCATTCTGATCCGCGATTACTAGCGATTCCGACTTCATGGAGTCGAGTTGCAGACTCCAATCCGGACTACGACCGGCTTTTGCGGATTGGCTCCCCCTCGCGGGTTAGCAACCTGTTGTACCGGCCATTGTAGCACGTGTGTAGCCCTACTCGTAAGGGCCATGATGACTTGACGTCGTCCCCACCTTCCTCCGGTTTGTCACCGGCAGTCTCCTTAGAGTTCCCGACTTAACTCGCTGGCAAATAAGGATAGGGGTTGCGCTCGTTACGGGACTTAACCCAACATTTCACAACACGAGCTGACGACAGCCATGCAGCACCTGTCACAGAGTTCCCGAAGGCACCAATCCATCTCTGGAAAGTTCTCTGGATGTCAAGAGTAGGTAAGGTTCTTCGCGTTGCATCGAATTAAACCACATGCTCCACCGCTTGTGCGGGCCCCCGTCAATTCATTTGAGTTTTAACCTTGCGGCCGTACTCCCCAGGCGGTCAACTTAGTGCGTTAGCTGCGCCACTAAGAACTCAAGGCTCCCAACGGCTAGTTGACATCGTTTACGGCGTGGACTACCAGGGTATCTAATCCTGTTTGCTCCCCACGCTTTCGCACCTCAGCGTCAGTATCAGTCCAGAAGGCCGCCTTCGCCACTGGTATTCCTCCACATATCTACGCATTTCACCGCTACACGTGGAATTCTACCTTCCTCTACTGTACTCTAGCTTGCCAGTTCCAGATGCCGTTCCTAGGTTGAGCCCAGGGCTTTCACATCTGGCTTAACAAACCGCCTACGCGCGCTTTACGCCCAGTAATTCCGATTAACGCTCGCACCCTCCGTATTACCGCGGCTGCTGGCACGGAGTTTGCCGGTGCTTCTTCTGTGGGTGACGTCACAGCTTACGGGTATTAACCGCAAACCTTTCCTCCCCACTGAAAGTGCTTTACAACCCGAAGGCCTTCTTCACACACGCGGCATGGCTGGATCAGGGTTGCCCCCATTGTCCAATATTCCCCACTGCTGCCTCCCGTAGGAGTCCGGACCGTGTCTCAGTTCCGGTGTGGCTGATCATCCTCTCAGACCAGCTACGGATCGTCGCCTTGGTGAACCTTTACTTCACCAACTAGCTAATCCGACATGGGCTCATCCGATAGCGTGAGGCCGAAACCCCACTTTCTCCCGTAGGACGTACGCGGTATTAGCCTTCCTTTCGAAAGGTTATCCCCCACTATCGGGCAGATTCCCATGCATTACTCACCCGTCCGCCGCTCGACGCCTGGGAGCAAGCTCCCATCGTTTCCGCTCGACTTGCATGTGTTAGGCCTGCCGCCAGCGTTCAATCTGAGCCATGATCAAACTCTTCAGTTTAAAATCATCGATTCATTGAGTGAATCAAACTTGGCTCAAGGTTCAAACGAATAATTGAGTTCAAGAATTAACCTGAATCTCGACGAGTCGCTTGCCTTGATGTTTTGTTGACTGAACTGCCTTTTCCGAGAAAAAGTGCAGCGCCACAAACCATCCCGCAAGCGCCCACATGAATGTACCTGATGCTTCATTCTTAAAGAGCGTTGATTAAAAGCGACTAAAAGCCCTTCCAATCAAGAGGCGCACATTCTATCAAGTTGCGCCTCAATGTCAAGCTTTATTTTTCAGAATCTCTTAAAAAAACAACCTGAAAACAAAGACTTAAACCTCTTGCCCAACCCGGCTCAACAAGCCCTGCCCGACAAGAGAGGCGTATTATAGGGACTAAAATGATAGATGCAAGGGGTTTTTAATAGAAATGTCATTTCTATTTCAAATGCACCCGTGCATACTTCTTTTTACCGACCTGGATAACCTGTACGCTGCCCTTGGACAAGCGGCAATCCCCCGCCACTTCTTCATGGTCAACCTTGACTGCGCCGCGTTTCACGGCATCCTTGGCCTGGGCTGCATTGGTAGTCAAACCAGCGCGATTGATCACAGCAACGATCGGCAGGTCAGTCTCGCCTTCCAGATCAACTTCCACTTCCGGCAGGTCTTCGGGTAGCTCGCCTTCAGCCAGTCGATTGCCCGCAGACTTGTGAGCATTGGCAGCGGCTTCCTCATTATGGAAACGGGTAATCAGCTCGCGCGCCAGAAGGATTTTGATGTCACGAGGGTTGGCTCCCGACTCAACTTCTTTTTTTAATTCAGCAATTTCTTCCAGGCTGCGAAAAGACAGTAGCTCAAAGTAACGCCACATTAGACTGTCTGGCATGGAAACAATTTTATTGAACATCACACCCGGCGTTTCATCTATTCCCACATAGTTGCCCAAAGACTTGGACATCTTCTGTACGCCATCCAGACCTTCCAGCAATGGCATGGTAATCACCACCTGCGGCTCTAGCCCCTTGCTTTTCTGGATTTCGCGACCCATAAGAAGGTTGAACTTCTGATCCGTCCCGCCCAATTCAACATCAGCATCCATGGCCACCGAGTCATAACCTTGAATCAAGGGGTAAAGAAACTCATGAATGGCGATGGGCTGGTTGCCCTTGTAGCGCTTTTCAAAATCATCCCTTTCCAGCATCCGGGCCACTGTAGATTGAGCCGCCAGTTCAATCAAACCTGCTGCGTTCATCTCTCCCATCCAATGAGAATTGAACATAACCTGGGTTTTGTCTGGGTCCAGAATTTTGAACACCTGCTCTTTGTAGGTTTCGGCATTGGCTTTGACTTCAGCTTCTGTCAGCGGCTTTCGGGTTACGTTTTTACCTGTAGGATCACCAATACGACCGGTAAAATCACCAATCAAAAACAGCACCTCATGACCCAGATCCTGGAACTGACGCAATTTGTTGATCAGCACCGTATGGCCCAGATGAAGGTCAGGAGCGGTGGGGTCAAATCCCGCCTTGATGCGCAAAGGCTTGCCGGCTTCCAGCTTTTTAACCAGTTCATCTTCAACCAGGATTTCATGGGTGCCACGTTTGATCAGCTCAAGTGCTTCTTGAGTGGTGCTCATTGCTTTTCCTTTCAATTCGGTGATGGGGGCCGGAACACAGCTAGTGTGCCCAAATTTATTGTGGCAGAGTATAACATCACCCTTAACCGCAATGAGAGCCGGTACAACACATGACAAACAGGAAAATTTATGGTGGTCTGATGTCAGGCACTAGCCTGGATGGTGTTGATGGCTTGCTGCTCAGCTTCACCGGCGACCACCAATTGCAGGTTTTAGCCCGAAGCAGTCTCCCTTTCCCCGACGAGTTGCGGGATCGACTGCTGAATCTTGCCCAGTCTGAAAACATCAGCTTTACCCATCTTGCTGATGCCGAGCAGGCATTGACCCGGCATTATGCGCTTTGTTGGCAAGAGCTTGAAAAGCAAGCACCGGGCATCCGGCCTGAAGCACTGGGCTGTCATGGTCAAACCCTGGAGCACCGTCCGGCAATAGGTTATAGCCTGCAGCTCTTGGACCCCAGTCTTCTGGCAGAATTGACCGGCTGTAATATTGTTTGTGATTTTCGTCGACGGGATCTTGCTGCTGGCGGCCAGGGCGCTCCTCTGGTTCCTGCTTTTCACCGTGGCTTTTTAAGCTCGGCCAAGGAAGACCAGATAATTGTTAATCTGGGCGGTATTGCCAATCTCACCTGGCTGCCCTGCAATCCGGCACAGGAATCCCTGGGCTTTGATACCGGGCCCGCCAATCTGCTACTTGATGCCTGGTGCTGTAAACACCGGGGAACCAAGCAGGATGAAAATGGCCATTGGGCCAGAAGCGGTCAGGCAAACCAGAAACTTCTGGATCAACTGCTCAAGGAAGCCTATTTCAGTGCTCCCTATCCAAAGAGCACCGGGCGTGAAATGTTTAATCTTGCCTGGTTGGAGAGACAGCTTGAGGAAAATGATGCACAGAATTTGAACGCCGCCGATATTCAAGCCACGCTGGTGGAATTGACGGCTGCCAGTCTTTGTCAGGCCATACAGCAGCTTGACCCACAGCAGAAGGCCCGGGTTTTGATCTGTGGAGGGGGAAGTAAAAACACCTATTTAATGGAAAGAATCACCGGACTGGCCCGACCCCGAAGCGTCGCAACTACAGAGAGCGCAGGCTTGCCGCCCCAGGATGTGGAAGCGGCCGCTTTTGCCTGGCTTGCCCAGCAGCATCTGCTTAATAAACCCGGCAATCTCCCCAGTGCAACAGGGGCACAAGGGCCAAGAGTTCTAGGTGGATTTTATCCAGCTTAAATGGAAAAGGAGGAGCCACAACCACAGGTAGTGCTGGCATTGGGGTTGGTCAGCGTAAAGCGCGACCCTTCCAGTCCCTCCATATAGTCCAAAGTGGAGCCAACCAGGTAGGGGTAACTCAAAGCATCCAGCACAAAGCGCGCACCCTGCTCCTCAACCACGGTGTCGTCTTCCTGAATAGCTTCAGCAAAATCAAAACCGTATTGAAAACCAGAGCAACCCCCACCGGTCACATAAACTCTCAAGACCAGGCTGGGATTCTGCTCTTCACTGATCAGGGCCTTCAGCTTGGCTACTGCAGCCGGGGTAACTAAAAGCGCCTGAGGAACAAAACTTACTGCAGAAGTCATAAAGGAAACTCCATTAATCTGACTCGGCAGTCTGCCTTAACCAAGTAATTTAGTCAAGTATAAGCCTGCCCAGCAACGACCCTAGGGCCACTGCTGGGAGCTCCACCCTTACTTATCCACACCGCCTTTGACAGGAGGTACAGATTTATCAGCAGCAGGGGCTGGGGCACCTGAGGCTACGGCTGGCTTGGGCTGAATTTTGTCTTCTTTTTTCGGGTCATTGACGGGCGCCATGGAAGGTTGAGGTTTTTCCCGTGTGACCTGTTTGGGCATCTTGGGTTTTTCACTGCCTTTCAGGTTTTTATAGCGATGCGCCATACGGCCATCCACCTGAGCACCCATCACCATTTCTATGGTGTTATAGAAGATATTTCCTTTCACAGCAGCTTTGGCAGCCAGCTCTATGTGTTCACAGGAGTGCACATCACCCACCACGCCACCATTGACGATCACATGGGGTACAGACACCTCACCTTCAACAACACCCTTGTCACTGATGCGTAGCACAGCTTTTGAGTCATCATCAGCAATGATGTTGCCATAAACCTTTCCATCAACGTGCAGCCCACCCGAAAAATGGATATCGCCAACAATTTCGGCCTTGCTGGAAATCAGGGTGTCAAAATGGTTGCTTGGAGGAGCGTTTTTACCAAACATTTACAGGGCCTCCTGGGTAGACCAATCAAATTCTTGTTCAATACGCATAGCTTTTCTTCCGGTTGATTGCAGTATGACCTGGACTTTTTCAGGCTCGAAATCTTCGGGCAACTGTAGCTGCCCGGCAACATTCTGGAAGAAGCGGAATCTGAAGCGCACACTTAAGTCGTCTACGTCAGAAGAAACATCTTTCAGTGGGATCGTCACATTCTGGGTTTCGCCACGCTTACCAATAATACTGACCAATGCCCGCCCTTCAATAAAGGTATTGTTATCCGTGACCTGGGTAATGACCAACTGATATTCGTAGGCCCCATCCACTTCCGTTGGCTTCAAATCAAAGCTGTCGATGCGCAAACCCTGATCCACTTTTTCCGGTGCCATCACCCGCTGATAAAAGTGCAGTTCATTTTCCAGTTGCGCAATTCGCGCATTGAGATTCAATACAGTCTGCTGGACTTCCCGGTAGGCGCGACGATCAACAGCATTGCTGCTTTCCGTGACCAAGACCCGACGGCGTAATTCCTTGAGTTCTTCTTCCTGCTCACGAGTCACCACGCGCAGCTCATCCCGCTCGATCACAGCGGTACCGCGTTCATGCCAGATACTCCAGCGACCGTAATAGTAACCACCCACACCCAGCGCAAGCATAATAAGAGCAATCACTGCCCGTACCAAAAAGCGCTTGAGCGGACTGTAGGCTACTATTTCAAGGCGCTCATGTTGTCCTGTATTCATTGTTCTGTATCCAAAAACAAAAAAGCTCCAAAGTTCAAGGCAATAAGCCTGCAAACTTTAAACCGGTTGACTCATCCAAGCCAAACATAATATTCATATTTTGAACCGCCTGGCCACTGGCACCCTTAACCAGATTATCAATAACGGCCAGTACCACCAGCAGATCACTCCCATGCGGCCGGTGCAGTGCCAAACGACAAATATTGGCTCCCTTGACACTGCGGGTTTCCGGGCAGGATTCCCAGGGCATTACATCCACACAGGGTTCATCCTTATAGCGTTCTTCAAAAACAGCCTGCAGTTCGGCATTACTCATTTGCTGCTGCTCAGGCTTCAGGTGTACATAAAGCGTGGCATGAATGCCGCGAATCATGGGGGTCAGATGAGGCACAAAAGTAATGCCCACAGGTTCAGCGGCTGCCAGTGACAAACCCTGGGTGATCTCAGGATGATGGCGATGCTTACCCACAGAATAGGCTTTCATGCTTTCTGCAGACTCGCAGAAAAGCGAACCCACTTTGGCACTGCGGCCGGCACCAGACACGCCCGACTTGCAATCGGCAATAATACCCTGGGTGGCAATCAGTTTTTTCTCAAGCAAGGGGATCAAGCCCAGTTGCACAGCTGTCGGGTAACAGCCGGGAACAGCTATCAGGCGGGCCTGCTGTATTTTTTCCCGGGTCACTTCCGGCAAGCCGTAAACGGCCTGGGGTAAAAGCTCGGGAGCGCCATGGGGCTGGCCATACCATTTTGCCCATTCAGCAGCATCCTGAAGGCGAAAGTCGGCGGAAAGATCCACGACCCGTGTACCGGCAGCCAGCAGATCGGCAGCCAGGGCATGGGCGACACCGTGCGGAGTGGCAAAAAACACCAAATCGCATGCAGCCAAGGCTTCAGCATCGGGCTCTGAAAAGCGCAGCTCCTTGTAGTGATCCCTCAGACTGGGGAACATGTCAGCAACAGGGGTGCCTGCATCTGAGCGTGAAGTAATCACTTTTACATTGGCTTCGGGATGCACGGCCAGGAGGCGAAGAAGCTCGACACCTGTATAACCGGTTCCACCCACTATCCCCAAATTGATCACTTTCACCTCCACACGAACTGTCAATATCAATCAAAAGTTTAGCGCTGAATCATACACAAAATCAGCTTGCATGTATGTCACCTTTTTGATGCTCTTCAGGTAACAATTTGCTACCGCTTACTTCGTACCCGTCAGTTAAGGTATGCTAAGCCTTTTATTGAATTCAAGGGGCAGCATGAGTTATCTCTGGTTAAAGGCCTTTCATATAATGGCCATAGTCACTTGGTTTGCCGCACTTTTTTATTTGCCTCGTTTGTACGTCTATCACACCCTGGCACTTCAGGAAGAAGACAACAAAGCAAGTGAACGGTTCAAAATCATGGAGCGCAAGCTTTATCGTGGCATCATGATGCCTTCCATGCTGGCCGTTGTTTTGCTGGGACTGGGTTTACTCAGCCTCAACTTTTCCGGCTATATGCAGCAGGGCTGGATGCATGCCAAGCTCTTGCTGGTTGTCCTCCTGCTCATTTATCACTTCTGGTGCGGCCATCTGCTCAAACGCTTTGCCGAAGACCGGAATCAGCAGACTCACGTCTGGTATCGGGTGTTCAATGAGCTGCCGGTGTTCCTGCTGATTTTCATTGTCCTACTGGCCGTTATTAAACCCTGGTGAACCATGCTTGAGCCTGGAATCAATCAACACTTTCAAAAAAGCTACCCCTGTGTTCTTGCCATAGGTGGGCACGACCCCTGCAGCGGAGCCGGTATTATAGCTGACAGCCAATCCCTGCTGGCTTTGAAGGCCTGGCCGCTGACCCTGATTACTGCAACCACCAGCCAGAACACCCATCAGGTTGACCGGGTTTACCCCCAGAGTGCAGAGGTGTTTGCCGAACAACTCGAGACCCTGACCCGTGATCTAAGGCCCAAAGCCATCAAGCTGGGCGTGCTTGGCAGCCTGGAAATCCAGCAGGTCTTGGTTGAGTGGCTACAGCGTCATCCTGATATCCCCCTGATCCTCGATCCGGTGGTGAGCAGCACTTCCGGTCAAAGCTTTCTGGATGCTTCCCAGCTTGAGCATTTTCTGGAGCATCTGCTTCCCCTGGCCAGTGTGATCACACCCAACCTGCCTGAACTGGCACTTCTTGCCCCACGGCCTGCCGCCACTGCCCAGAAAGCCAGAGAGCTGATCCGGCGCGGTTGCAAAGCGGTTTTGGTGACCGGTACGCATGCCGAAACCCAGGCGGTTCGCAACCAGCTTTACACCTCTCTCAACTCTTCCGTTATAATCAGTCGTTGGCCTCGCCTTCCCCATGAATATCATGGTTCCGGCTGCACCCTGGCAGCCGCTCTGGCGGCACTCCTGGCAAGAGGTGAGTCTCTGGAAATCGCTTCCAACCTTGCCCAGGATTTCACCTGGCACAGCTTGAAACAGGCTTTGCAACTCAGTGAAGGTCAGCACTTGCCTTTGCGAATCAAGGATAACCAGCATGCTTAGATATCACCCTCTACAAGGGATCTATGCCATTACTGATAGCCATCTTCTACCCGATGACACCCAGCTTTTTGATGCGGTTGAAGCAGCCTTGCGAGGTGGTCTGGCCTGCCTTCAGTATCGTGACAAGCAGGCCGATGCCAGCAAAGCACTGCGTCAAGCCCGGGTGCTGGCGGATTTGTGCAAAAACTACTCAACGCCCCTGATCATTAACGATGATGTGCAATTGGCCAAAGCCTGTCTGGCTGAAGGCGTCCATCTGGGCCAGGATGACGGCTCTCTACTTCATGCCCGCGAGTTTCTGGGGCGCCAGGCGCTAATAGGCCGCACCTGCCATGCCAACCTGGAGCTGGCTGAGCAGGCTGTAGCCGAGGGTGCGGACTACCTGGCTTTTGGTCGCTGCTACCCCTCGCAAACCAAACCCTTTGCTCCTGCTGCCCGCCCCGAAATCTTTGCCCGTGCAGCCCATCTTGGACTTCCTCTCGTGGCGATCGGGGGGATCAACACGCCGGCCAGAGCGGCAGCAATCCAGGCTGCCGGAGCCGAACTCATTGCCGCTGTGGAAGGTATCTTTGCACAGCCCGATCCCGAAGAAGCCGTACGCAATTATCACCAGGCTCTTGAAAACTCCTATCCCAATTCATCACCAACCGAGGTACATCATGACTCGCTCAGCAGAACTTTTTGAACGCGCCCAGAAGTCCATTCCCGGCGGTGTCAATTCGCCAGTGCGTGCTTTTAAAAGTGTCGGCGGCACCCCCCTGTTCATCAAGAAGGCTGAAGGTGCCTACATGGTGGATGAAGACGATCGCCGCTATCTGGATTATGTCGGCTCCTGGGGCCCTATGATCACTGGCCATGCCGATCCTGATGTGCTGAATGCCGTGCGCTCACGCCTGGACCTGGGGCTTTCTTATGGTGCGCCCACCGGCCTGGAAACCGAAATGGCCGAGTTGATTTGTGAGTTGGTTCCTTCCATGGACCGGGTGCGCATGGTTAATTCCGGCACGGAAGCCACCATGAGTGCTATTCGCCTGGCGCGTGGCTTTACCGGTCGCGACAAGATCGTCAAGTTCGAGGGCTGCTACCACGGCCACAGTGATTCCCTGTTGGTCAAAGCCGGTTCCGGCGCTCTGACTTTTGGTGTCCCCACTTCCCCCGGTGTGCCTGAAGACTTTGCCAAACATACCCTGACGCTGACCTTCAACGATGCCGAAGGTGTGCGCGAGTGCTTCAAGGAGCTGGGTGATCAGATTGCCTGCATTATTGTTGAACCGGTTGCGGGTAACATGAACTGCATTCCGCCCCAGCCCGGTTTTCTGGAAACTCTGCGTGAAGTCTGTGATGACAGTGGTGCCCTGCTGATTTTCGATGAAGTCATGTCCGGCTTTCGTGTGGCTCTGGGCGGCGCCCAGGAGGCTTATCAAATCACTCCTGATCTCACCACCCTGGGCAAAATTGTCGGTGGTGGCCTTCCCGTCGGTGCTTTTGGCGGCAAGGAAGAAGTCATGAACCAACTGTCTCCGATGGGACCGGTTTACCAGGCGGGCACTCTGTCCGGCAACCCTCTGGCCATGGCGGCAGGCATTGCTCTTTTAAGCAAATTGCGCCAGCCCGGTTTTCACCAACAGCTCAGTGATTTTACTCACAAGCTCTGTACCGGCCTGGAAGCCAGGGCCAAGGCTGCGGGCATTCCCCTGGTTACTCAACAGGCCGGAGGTATGTTCGGCATCTTCTTTACTGATGCAGCCACCGTCACCACCTTTTCTGAGGCCACCCAGTGCAACCTGGAGCAGTTCAAGCAATTCTTTCATGCCATGCTGGATCAGGGGGTTTACCTGGCTCCTTCTGCTTATGAGGCCAGCTTTGTTTCCGCTGCACATGGTGAGGAAGAACTGGAATTCACCCTGGCCGCTGCTGAAAAAGCCTTCGCCCAACTCAAGGCAGGAGCAAAGTGATGACCGACACCCTGATCCAGACTCTGAAAACCTCGGCTGCTTTCCCGCATCCAGCGGAAGCCATCCAGGTGCGGGAGACCCACATATCCTGGGTACTGCTGACCGGTGACTTTGCCTACAAGATCAAAAAACCGGTGGATTTCGGTTTTCTGGACTACTCCTCTCTGGACAAACGCAAACACTTTCTGGAACTGGAAATGCAGCTCAACCAGCGCCTGGCTCCCGAGCTGTATCTGGAGGTCCTGCCTATTTCCGGCACTTCGGAAGCACCCCGTATTGGCGATGCCAGTGATCCCTTTGAATACACCCTGAAAATGCGCCAATTTGATGACAGCCAGCTGCTCAATGCCCTTCAGCAACGCGGCGAACTCAAGGAAGAGCACCTGCTGCAACTCTCCGATGAAATTGCTGAATTTCACCAACAGCTTGCGGGTCACCAGCCGCCTGATGACCTGGGAACCGCCGAGGCCATCTGGGCACCCGCGCAGCAAAACTTTGAGCAGATCCGGGGTCTGCTGGATGATGAGGAGGCTCTCAAGCAGCTAAAGTTGCTGGAAGACTGGTCAGTGGACACCTTCGAGCGCCTTAAAGACACCTTCAACCAGCGCCATGCCGATGGCTTTGTCCGTGAATGCCACGGTGACCTGCACCTGGGCAATGCCACCCTCTGGCAGGGCAAGGTGGTGGCTTTTGATTGCATTGAGTTCAATCCCGGCTTTCGCTGGTGTGATGTCATCAGTGACCTGGCCTTCCTCTTGATGGATCTGGAAGATCGTGGCCTCAAGCAGCTGGCCAACATCACCCTGAACCACTATCTGGAAAAAACCGGTGACTATGAAAGCCTGCAATTGCTTTGCTTCTACAAGGTTTACCGGGCACTGGTACGCGCCAAAATCAATCTCTTCCGACTCGGTCAACCCGGCCTGGATGATGAAGACAAGGCCGCCGTTATCCGCCAGTACCGCAGCTATACCGATCTGGCGGAAAGCTACACGGACTTTAATTCACCCTATCTGATGATCACCTACGGGGTTTCCGGCAGCGGGAAAAGCACCCTGACGGAAAATATTGTCAGGGAACTGGGGGGGATTCGTATCCGCTCCGATGTTGAGCGCAAGCGGCTTTTTGGCCTGGATGCTCAGGCCAACAGCCACTCAGCTGTTGCGTCCGGTATTTATACACCTGAAGCCAGTGAACAAACCTACCAGAGGCTTTCCGATCTGGCTGATCAGGTGCTGCGTTCCTGCCACCCGGTTACCCTGGATGCCACCAATCTCAAACGCGCCCAGCGTGACCGTCTGAGAGATGTCGCCGAAAACCTGGGTCTGCCCTCACTGATTATTGCCCTCAAGGCGGATGAAGCCACCCTGAGGCGGCGCATCACCAAGCGCCAGCAGGAAGGTGAAAAGGTTGCCGAGGCTGACCTGGCCGTACTGGAGCAGCAACTGGCCAGCAGGGAACCACTCAATGAAGATGAACTCGGTTGCGCAGTCACTGTGGACACCGATGCCCCGGCTGCCAGCCAGACACTGGTCAAGCTGATCAGGGATCACCTCAAACTGGAAGGCTGAAACCACCTTGAGGTTCATGAGTGGTTCTGGCGCAACTCTTCACAAGGGTCCGTATCTGGAAGTGCAGGAGTAAACCACAAAAAATCAGCAGCCGGCAGACCGTCCACCGTCTCGGGTAAATAGTCTTCCGGTTGCTGACGCTGCTTGTCCACTTCCTGCATCAAGACACTGGTGACCTTAACCTCTCCGGGAAGCCAGCGGGGCACACCCAGATCCAAACGGGCATGCACGGCCCCGGTGACAAAAAGGCTCACACCCTCAGTGCCTGAAAACCGGGCCAGAGCTTCTGCCATGGCCTGGTCTCTGGCCAACTGCACCTGTCGCATCTGGGGCAACCGCTCTCTGGGCAGGATTTCACAATGCCCCTGAAAAATCAGTTCATCCAGAGCAGCGGCCTGAGCCTCACTAACGGCCGGGCGTGCGGCCCCCTCCCGATAAGCCTTACGCTGATCATCACGATCCAGATCCACGCCCACAACCCGCTGTGAACGGGCCAGGCCCTCGATCACCAGATCAGCATAACGCTGCCAGGGCCAGCCTTCGGACCAGTTCAGGGACTCGGGGTCAACTTCCCTGGCTCCAAGAGCTGCATCCAGATACTCCTGTTGACTCTGGCGGGCCATCTCCAGCGCCAGCACTCCCAGGCGGTTCTGGGCATCCAGCTTTTTCAACCAGTCAGTCGCCAGGCGCTGGTGTTCCGGGTGGTCATGCTGCTCTCCCAGAAACAGCCAGCTTCCCGAATCCAGCTCGCGGCTGAGCTGTTCAGGTTGAACAAACTCCCCGGATCTGACCGACCAGATTTTTCCTGTTAAAGAAGGTGACTGCTGCGCAAATGCAGTTCCGTAAAAAGCCAGGAGGCCACACAGAAAAATCATTAATATCAGTCTTATACCGACACGAATAGGTGAAAATTCGTATTGCTTCAACCGTTTTACCTCCCAGGTTACTGCAGCTTTACCTTGCAATCTTCCGGAGATTCCAGTAAATAAGCTAGTCTTTTTCATTCGGCAGTTGCCGGAACAGGATATTTAATAAGTCGCGAGGCGCGGTTATGCCAGAAAGTAATCAACAACTTGAAACCCATCAGGACTTTGTTCCCTATCAGCCTGCTGAAGGGGAAGAATACATGAACGACGACCAGCTGGCACACTTTCGCCAGCTGCTGTTGAATTGGAAACAGGAGCTTATGGAAGAGGTTGATCGGACTGTGCAGCACCTCAAGGAAGATGCCAGCAATTTTGCCGACCCTGCGGACCGGGCCACCCAGGAAGAAGAATTCAGCCTGGAATTGCGGACCCGTGACCGTGAACGCAAACTGATCAAAAAGATCAATGAAACTCTCGAGAAAATTGATGAGGGTGACTATGGTTTTTGCGATGCCTGCGGCATTGATATTGGGATTCGTCGCCTGGAAGCCAGGCCCACAGCCACCCTCTGTGTTGATTGCAAAAGCCTGGCTGAAATCAAGGAAAAGCAGATCGGCGGGTAAATGCAGTATGTAGGCCGCTTTGCCCCGACCCCATCGGGGCCGCTGCATTTCGGCTCGCTGGTCACTGCCCTGGCGAGCTGGCTGGATGCGCGCAGTCACCAGGGCCAGTGGCTGGTGCGCATGGAAGATCTGGACCCACCTCGTGAAATGCCCGGTGCCAGTGATCGGATTCTGCAAACCCTGGAAGATCTGGGCCTGACCTGGGACGGCCCGGTGGTTTACCAGAGCCAGCGCTCTGAAGCCTACTCCTCGGCACTGGAAACTTTACAAAACCAGGGACAGGCCTTCCCCTGCAGTTGCACCCGTAAAGAACTGGCTGGACTCACCCCTTACCCCGGCTACTGCCGCCAGGCTCCCCGTCACCCCGAACGCCCCCTGGCCTGGCGCTTTGCTGTCAATCCGGAATTAACAGCAGAATGGCTGGATGGTGTGCAAGGCTTACAGTCCTGGCCACTCAGCCAACTTGGTGATGTCGTAATCAAACGCAAGGACGGTTTCTGGGCCTACCAGCTGGCCGTGACGGTGGATGATCTGGAGCAGGGAGTTACCCAGGTGGTGCGGGGCATTGATCTACTGGACTCGACACCCTGGCAAATCAATTTGCTGAACTGCCTGCAACCTGACACCCGCCCTTTTCATTACAGCCACCTACCCGTTATAGTGAATGCCTCCGGACAAAAACTCTCCAAACAGAATTTAGCACCGGCTATTGAAACCCGGAATGCCAGTGAATTGCTTTATCGGGCCCTGCTTGCCCTGAACCAGCCGGTATTGAAAGACTGGCGTAAAGAAAACCCACACGACCTGCTGAACTGGGCTGTTAGTCATTGGCAACTGAACCGGGTTCCCAGGGTTGCACACCTTAAAGAGGAGTCTATCCAGGCATGTACTTCTACCGACTAGTGCTGGTTCTGGTTTCTCTGGGCTACCTTTTTTCTCCCTGGTTTCTGGTGCCCTGGGGCAGCATTGAATGGTACAAACCCTTTTTGATCTGGGCGGGGCTGATTGCGGCCACTCTTTGGCTGGAACAAAAACGCCGTCTTGAACAACTTTAACCGGGCTGCCATCCAACCATGAGCTTCACTCTTACCCAGGTTTTTCTTCTCGGTGTTGGCTATCTGTCCATCCTGTTTGCCTGTGCCTGGGTTGTGGAAAAAGGCTGGCTTCCGCAGCGCCTCGTTCGCCATCCACTGATCTATGTACTGGCCCTGGGCATGTATGCCAGTGCCTGGGCCTTTTATGGCTCCTTTGGCATGGCTGAACGCTATGGTTATGGCTATCTGACCTACTACCTGGGTATTGCCGGAGCCTTTGTCCTGGCACCGGTCTTACTGCTGCCACTGCTGCGGCTGACTCGCACCTACCAGTTGACCTCCCTGCCCGATCTGCTGGCTTTTCGCTACCGCAGCCGCTGGGTGGGCATGCTGGTTACCCTGGGTCTGTTATTTGGCAGCATGCCTCTGCTGGCCCTGCAGATACAGGCGATCGGGGATGTCATTCATCTACTCACCAATGAGTCTTCCCCTTATCATCTGGCGTTTGTTTTCTGCGCCGTCATTACCCTCTTTGCCATACTCTTCGGTGCCCGTCATATTTCCCTGCGCGAACGCCATGAAAGCCTGTTGGTGGCCATAGCCCTGGAATCCCTGGTCAAGCTGATTGCCTTTCTGATTCTGGGCGGCATCACCCTCTACAGCGTGTTTGGTGGTTTTGAGGGTCTGGAAAAGTGGCTGCAGGTTAATGGCGACAGCCTGGCAACGGCCGTCCAGCCACTTGAAGACAACCAGTGGCGCACCCTTTTGCTGCTGTTTTTCGCAACGGCCGTCTCCATGCCGCATATTTTTCATATCATCTTCACAGAAAACCCTTCCGAAGAGGCCCTGATGCAGGCCACCTGGATGCTGCCGCTCTTCCTGTTGCTGCTGGCACTTCCTGTTCCGGTCATCTTTTGGGCACACCAGGCTCTGGAAAGTCAGCTGCCCGCAGAGTATGCCAGTCTTGCCCTGGGTGGCTACTGGACACTGCTTTCTTTCATCGCCGGGCTGGCTGCTGCCAGTGGCACCATCATTGTCATGACCCTGGCCCTGGCCCCCATGCTGTTGAACCATCTGGTGCTGGCCGTCTATCAACCTCCAGCCCGCTTTGATATCTACTACTGGCTGGTCTGGATGCGCCGTCTGTTGATTGCCAGCCTGATCTTTGTTGCTTACCTGGTGTATCTGGTACTCAGCGTCAAGCATGATCTGGCCACCCTGGGCCTGTCAGCCTTTATTGGCACCCTGCAGTTTTTACCCGGCATCCTGGCCTTGCTTTACTGGCCTTCAGCCAACCGCAAAGGCCTTCTGGCCGGTTTGCTGCTGGGTTTTGGGACCTGGTTTGTGGGTCTGGGACTGCCGCTGATGTTCGGTGTTCAGGAGCTGGCCTGGATAGGCGGCACTCTGGAACTCAGGGGTATTGATGACTGGTACACCATTACCCTGATTTCCATCACCCTGAATATTCTGGCCTTCATTTCAATTTCCCTGACCACCGAGCCCAGTGAAGAAGAAAAAATTGGTGCCCAGGCCTGCTCCCAGGATTCCCTCCTGCATCCCAAGCGCCTGCAGCTTCAAGCCCGCAATCCTGCTGACATGATCCGTTTCTTAAGCATTCCCCTGGGCCAGACCACAGCACAACAAGAGGTTGCCCGGGCTCTGGCCGAGCTGAACCTCAGTGAACAGGATGCCCGCCCCTACGCCATGCGACGTCTGCGTGACCGTATTCAGGCCAACCTCTCCGGCATGATGGGGCCTGCCGTTGCCCAGGAGATTATTGATCGCCACCTGCCCTGGAAAACAGCGGATACCGACAATGATAACGACATTCACTTTGTCGAAAGACACCTGGAAGACTATCGCTCGCGGCTGACTGGCATGGCCCGAGAGCTGGACAAACTCAGGCGTCATCATCGCCAGACGCTGCTCTATTTGCCTGTGGGGATCTGTACCCTGGGCCGGGATCAGGAGGTGCTGATGTGGAACCGGGCCATGGAAGAGCTGACCGGCATCAGTGGCGATGAAGTCATTGGTTCCCGCATCCGCCACCTGCCACCACCCTGGAATCAGGCTCTGGACAGTTTCCTGGAAGATGACCGTTTGCAGCTCTACCGTCAACCTCTGGAAGTGAGCGGCCAGCGCCTCTGGCTCAGCCTGCATAAAGCCCGTCTGGATGACCCTGCGGCCTTAATGGGCGGCACCGTATTGCTGGTTGAAGACCAGAGCGACTTCAAACGCCTGGAGGATGAGCTGATTCACAATGAGCGTCTGGCTTCTATCGGTCGGCTGGCCGCCGGTGTCGCTCATGAAATCGGCAATCCGGTCACCGGGATTTCCTCTCTGGCACAGAACCTGAAGTATGATGCCGAAGACCCGGAAGCCGTCCGCGAAACCAGCTTGCAGATTTTACAGCTCACCCAGCGAATCACACGCATTGTCCAGTCGCTGGTGAGTTTTTCTCATGCCGGCCGCCATAGAGATGTCCGCCAGTTTGAAGCCGTTGATCTGCACAGTGCTCTGGATGAAGCCATCAACCTGATTTCATTAAGCCCCAGCGGCCGTAACCGCAGCTACCAGAACACCTGCCCTACAGACCTTGTGATTCGGGGAGACACCCAGCGCCTGGTGCAGGTCTTTGTTAATCTAGTTGCCAATGCCCGGGATGCCACACAAGAGCAGGGGCAAATCATCTGTACTGCTTATCGACAGGACCAGGAAGTGCGGGTGGAAATCCATGATGATGGTTGCGGCATTCCCGAGCAGGAACTGGAGCACCTTTTCGAGCCTTTTTTCACGACCAAGGAAGCCGGGGAAGGAACCGGCTTGGGTCTGGCACTGGTTTATAGTATTGTCGAAGAACATGCTGGGCAGGTCACCGTCCTCAGTCCCAGCCCTTTACTCGGCTTGGGCAGCTGTTTTCAGTGCCGCTTTCCTTTACCTCTATCCAGCCAGGAGAAGCCTGACGACCATGAGTCATATTCTGATCGTTGAAGACGAAGGAATCATCCGTTCAGCCTTGCGACGCCTGCTGGAGCGCAATGGCTTCCAGATCAGTGAAGCAGGCACCGTCCCCGAGGCCAGAAGCCAGCTGGACGCCCACAGCTTTGACCTGATCATCAGTGATCTGCGCCTTCCCGGTGAAGCCGGAACAGAGCTGATCAACCAACAGACTCCGGTCTTGATCATGACCAGCTATGCCAGCCTGCGCTCAGCCGTGGATGCCATGAAGCAAGGGGCTGTGGACTATATTGCCAAGCCCTTTGACCATGATGAAATGCTCACGGCCGTTAACCACATTCTCAGCCAGCACCGTCGCCAGAAAAGCCAGGAAGAAGCTGGCCAGCCCGGCACCGAAGCCAAAGATCAGGAAACGTCCATGGCCGGTATGCTGGGTGAAAGCGACTTGATGCAGGCCGTCTTCCAGCAAATTCACAAGGTAGCACCCTACGATTGCCGGGTATTGATTTTCGGTGAATCAGGAACCGGTAAAGAACTGGTGGCCCGGGCCCTGCATGACCTCAGCCCCAGAAAAAATGCCCCCCTGATTTCCGTCAACTGTGCAGCCATCCCCGAAACCCTGATTGAATCCGAGCTTTTTGGTCATGAGAAAGGGGCCTTTACCGGGGCAAACGCCAGCCGTAACGGCCTGATTGAAGCCGCCGATGGTGGCAGTCTTTTTCTGGATGAAATTGGTGAACTCCCCCTGGAAGCTCAGGCGCGTCTTCTACGTGTTCTTCAGGAAGGCGAAATACGCCGTCTGGGTTCGGTGGAATCGCGCAAGGTGGATGTCCGCCTTCTTGCTGCCACGCACAGGGACATTAAAACCCTGGTCGATCAAGGCAAGTTCCGCCTCGACCTCTATTACCGTCTTAATGTGGTTGAGCTGGAGCTGCCCTGCCTCAGCGAAAGAGGCGATGATGTTCTCTTGCTGGCCGACTTTCTGCTGAACAAAAGCTGTCAACGATTGGGCAAACCCCAGGCACGTTTTTCCAAATCGGCCCGCAATGCCCTGCTCAGCTACTCCTGGCCCGGTAATGTCCGTGAGCTGGAGAATCGCGTCGAAAGAGCGGTGATACTTGCTGACGATACGCTTTTGCATGCTGAGGATCTGCAACTGCCCCAGGCCAACAGTGTCAAAAAAGCCAGCTTTGTCAGCAGCAGTTTTACCGAACCCAAACCCCAGAGCAGCCAATTTGCTGACGCGGATCATGACCCGGCCCATCTGCCAGCCGATGATCTCTCCCTGGAAGACTACTTCGTACGTTTTGTGCACGAAAATGAAGACCAAATGAGTGAAACCGAACTGGCCAAAAAGCTCGGCATCTCCCGCAAATGCTTATGGGAAAGACGCCAGCGCTTGGGCATTCCGCGTCGTAAATCGGCCACCAGCAAGTAGACACAAGGGCTTGAAGTGGGGTGTTACCGATAAACTCAACTTTTACTTTCGACAGGCCCTATCCGGGTAACACTTCCAGGGAACAAAGCTCCCCCAACAGGCCCAAATAAAGATAAATAACTGATATTAATGGTTTTTCTATTTTCTGGCACGCATCGAGCTTACATACAGAGCAAGAATAACAAGAACACCGGCACCAGAGTGGCAGCAACAACAAAAACAACACTGCACCTGGCCGAACCGACTTCCAAAAACAAAAACAACAGGAAGTCTGGTGAACGACCCCTGATCACTGACAACAAAAACAAACCAGTGAGCAGCAACAAGAGAAGAACAAAAACAACTCAGGGTCACCGGTTTTCAGCACAAGCTGATGCTACGGCAAACAACAAAAACAACAGCCATCGGCATCAACGGAGCCAACAAAAACAATAAGGCTCCCGGAAAAAGCTCAAGCTGAGACTATATTGTTTTGAATACGAGATGGTCATACCGTTGCGGGTAATAAAAACAACAAAATTCGCGCTTAATGACTGTGATACGTATTCAGGGCGATTTAGAACTATCTCCCTAACAGGGCAAGGATGCTCGCAAGTCAATCGTACCTATAAGGGGAAAGCCACGGCTTTCCCCTTATTTTATTTGCGTTTCAGTCTTTGCCCCAGGCAGCCTCTCAGTTAAACTGCCTCTTTGCCTGTTTACAGAAGACATTCACTAATGCTCAAAGGTTTCACCCGCTACATTTCCAACAAGCTAAATCGCAAAGCCGAACCCAGGCTTTCTCAAAAGCGCACCCTTTCCCGTGCCGAACACCCCATCAGCCGCAGCGAAATTCATGAGGGTGCGCTCAAGGTTCTGTATCGCCTGCATAAAAGCGGTCACCAGGCTTATCTTGTGGGTGGTTGTATCCGTGATCGCCTTCTGGGCAAGAACCCAAAAGACTTTGATGTGGCCACCGACGCCACACCTGAAGAAGTCAACCAGCTGTTCCGCAACTCACGGATTATCGGGCGACGTTTTCGCATTGTGCATGTTCGCTTTGGGCGCGACATCATTGAAGTCACCACCTTTCGTGGCCAGGCCAAGACCGAGAATACGGCTCATCACCGCCAATCCGATGAAGGCATGCTGCTGCGCGACAACGTCTGGGGCAGCATTGAAGAGGATGCCGCCAGGCGCGATTTCACCATCAATGCCCTCTATTACAATATTGCCGACTTCTCTGTTTATGATTTTACGGGCGGACTTGAGGACATCAAAAACCGGCGCTTGCGCCTGATCGGTGATCCAGAAACCCGTTACCGTGAAGATCCGGTAAGGATGCTGCGTGCCATACGCTTTATGGCCAAGCTGGACTTTGAACTGGAAGAGCAGACTGCCGCCCCCATCCGTGAACATGCCGAACTGCTATTGCAGGTTGCCCCGGCTCGCCTCTTTGATGAAGTACTGAAGCTGTTTTTATCCGGACAGGCTCTAAAAACCTTTCATCTGCTTCAGGAATATCACCTGTTTGGTATGCTCTTCCCGGCCAGTTATGAGGCCTTCAAGGTCAATCCGACCTCGCTTAGGCTGGTGGAACAGGCTCTGGCCAATACCGACCAGAGAATCCATGAAGACCGCCCTGTGGCCCCTGCCTTTCTCTATGCGGCACTCTTATGGCCGGGCTTGCTGCAAATCTATGAGGATCTGCTCAAGCGGGGCACACCTGCCTTCCCGGCCATGCAGCAGGCCGGTAACCGTTTGCTGCAAAGGCAGAACCAGCACATCACCATTCCCAAGCGTTTTGCCTTCCCCATGCGTGAAATCTGGGATCTGCAACTGAAACTGCCCAAACGCCAGGGCAAACAAGCCTGGCGGTTACTGCAGGAGCCACGTTTCCGGGCCGCTTATGACTTCCTGCTGTTGCGGGAAACAGCAGGTGAAGCAACAGAGGGCCTGGCAGCCTGGTGGACCGAATTCCAGAGAAGCGACCAGGCGGGTCAGCAACAGCTGCAATCCCAGCTGGGTCGACCCAAAAAGCCCAGAGGGCGCAGGCGCAGCCGTAAAACTTCGCAAACACCCAGCTAACAGGTTCCCAGGTATGGCAAACGCTTGGATCGGTCTTGGCAGCAATTTGGATAACCCGCAACAACAGCTACAAGATGCCCTGATCGAGCTGGGTGAGCTGCCGGCCACGCAGCTGGTCAGCCACTCACGTTTATGGCTCAGCAAGCCTCTTGGCCCCCAGGATCAACCCGATTTCATCAACGCCGCAGCCCTGCTGGACACGCAGCTGGAACCCCTGGAGCTGCTTGATCAACTCCAGAGACTGGAAAGCCTGCATCAGAGAGTTCGCTTGCAACACTGGGGACCACGAACCCTGGATCTGGATTTGTTGCTCTACGAGCAGCGACAACTGGATCATCCCCGACTCACCTTACCGCACCCCCAGATGCACCGGCGCGCCTTTGTTCTGGAGCCTCTAATGGAGCTTGATTCTACGCTGGAACTCCCTGAACATGGCAAGTTGATCAGGCTGGCTGAACAGATGAGAAAAGCCCACCCTGAAGCGCAGGTGTTACCTCTGGAAGCAAATATTGCCACCAGACTTTGACATTTAGGTTACCAGGGGTAACAATCGCAACCTTCTGGCCAACACAAAATTGATTACGGATCAGACTATGAAAGCTGTGACCCTTAATACCCTGAAAGACTGGAAGGCTGCTGGTGAAAAATTCAGCGTCATCACCTGCTATGATGCCGCCTTTTCCCAGCGCATCAATGAAGCCGAAATTGATGTGATGCTCATTGGTGATTCCCTGGGGATGGTTCTGCAAGGCCATGACTCCACCCTGCCGGTCACTCTGGACGACATGGTTTATCACACCCGTGCCGTGAAAGCGGGAAACAGTCGCAGTCTGATCATGGCTGATCTGCCCTTTATGTCGGATCCCAGCCAGGAAGCCCTTCTCAACAATGCTGCAGCCCTGATGCGGGCCGGTGCCCATCTGGTCAAAATTGAAGGCGATGCCTGGCTGGCTCCGGGTATTACCGAGTTGACCCGACGTGGCATTCCGGTTTGTGCCCATTTGGGGCTGACTCCTCAGACAGTGAACCAGCTGGGTGGCTACAAGGTTCAGGGGCGTGGTGAAGCCGGTCAGCCCCTGGTGGAAGCCGCTCAGAAACTCGAGGCTGCCGGTGCCAGCCTGTTATTGCTGGAATGCGTTCCCAGCGAAGTGGGTAAAGCGGTAACAGAAGCCGTTAACTGCCCGGTCATAGGCATCGGTGCAGGCCCCCATACGGATGGCCAGGTGTTGGTACTTCACGACCTTTTGGGCATTACGCCAGGAAAGGTCGCAAAGTTTGTGAAGAACTTCATGCAAGAAGCCGATTCCATTCCTGCCGCACTCAGCGCTTATCATCATGCGGTCAAGAACGGGCATTTTCCGTCTGAAGAGCACTGTTTCAAGTGAGCACTGTTATGAAAACCCTGACCCTGGTCACTGATTTGCGCAAAGAGCTGCAACAGCTGCGCAGCGAGGGCCTGACTTTGGCTCTGGTCCCTACCATGGGCAATTTGCATCAAGGCCATCTGCGCCTGATTGAAGAAGCACGCCGCCATGCCGATCGGGTGATCACCAGCATTTTTGTTAATCCCCTGCAGTTTGGCCCCGGTGAAGATTTTGACAGCTACCCCAGAACTCTGGAAGCAGACTGCGAGAAGCTCACTGCAGCGGGTTGTGATTACCTGTTCAACCCTGGTGTGGAAGAGGTTTACCCCAAGACTCAGGGGGAACCAACCCGCGTTGTGGTTCCCGGTGTCAGCGAAGGTCTCTGCGGCCATAAAAGACCCGGGCATTTTGATGGCGTTGCCACCGTTGTTACCAAGCTGTTCAACTTTGTACAGCCGGATGTTGCCTGTTTTGGGCAAAAGGATTACCAGCAGCTTGCTGTGATTCGCAAGCTGGTGGTCGACCTGGCGTTTCCCATTAAGATAGTCGGCGTCCCCACGCACCGATCACCCGATGGCCTGGCTCTGTCTTCACGCAATGCCTACCTGACAGCCGATGAACGGCGCAAGGCTTCCGGACTTTATGCAACGCTCAAAGCCACCGGCCAGAAACTTGCAGCGGGCAATACGCATTTTCATGAACTCAGTCATCAGGCCCGGGCACGTTTGGCTGAGCTGGGCTTTTCTCCCGAATACGTGGAAATACGCTCGCCCGATCTCGGTCCGCCACAGCAGAATGCCAACCAGTGGGTTCTTCTTGCTGCAGCGCGTCTGGGCAAGGCGCGCCTGATTGACAACCTGGTTGTTCACAGAGACGAATAACGGACTGGACGGGAGCGTTTCAACCCTGTATAAAGCGCTCTGCCTGTATTAACAAATTGCAGCTTGCCTCGGCAGGCAACAAGAGGTTCTTTTATCATGCAAACCATTATGCTTAAAGCCAAACTCCACCAAGCACGCGTGACTCACGCTGTACTCGAATACGAAGGTTCGTGCGCGATTGATGGTGACCTTCTGGATATGGCTGGCCTGCATGAGTATGAGCAGATTCAGATCTACAATCTGGAGAACGGTGAGCGTTTCACCACCTACATCATTCGTGGCGAACCCGGATCAGGCATTATCTCCGTGAATGGAGCTGCTGCGCATCTGGCCAGTGTCGGTGACCGGGTGATTATCTGTGCCTATGCCAACTTTACTGAAGCGGAAAGGCTCAAGCACAAGCCTTCACTGATCTATATGGCCGAAGGCAATGCCGTGAGCCACACCAGCAATGCTATCCCTGTTCAGGTGGCTTAAGACCCCGACAAGATACAATCCTATCAGGCAGCTTCTTGGCTGCCTTTTTTATTAGTCTAAAGTTATACCCTTTTGCCACTGCTTTTTTTCCTGCCCAGTATCCCTTGCTGTCATTCTTCTGTTACCTTGTACTTACAGTCTATACTTTCTAAGCACTAAACCCTATCGCCTCAACACCTG
Source organism: Marinospirillum sp. (assembly GCF_044810985.1). GTDB lineage: Bacteria > Pseudomonadota > Gammaproteobacteria > Pseudomonadales > Halomonadaceae > Marinospirillum. The sequence goes on along the minus strand of NZ_CP085242.1, from coordinate 2,305,097 downwards.
AGGCCATTCAGGAGAACACATCATGCAAGACGTCGTTATCGTAGCAGCGGGTCGCACCGCTATTGGTACTTTTGGTGGCTCCCTGGCAGGAGTCGCACCGCATTTGCTGGGTGCGACTGTCATCAAGGGCCTATTGGAAAAGTCAGGGGTTGCTGCTGATCAGATTGATGAAGTCATTCTCGGCCAGGTGCTGGCTGCAGGCTGTGGCCAGAATCCGGCTCGTCAGGCCTCCATTCATGCGGGGCTCCCGGAAACCACACCGGCCATGACCATCAACAAGGTGTGTGGTTCCGGCCTCAAGGCTCTGCACCTGGCCACTCAGGCACTGCGTTGTGGTGATGCCGAAATGATTATTGCTGGTGGCCAGGAAAACATGAGCCAGGCCCCGCACATCCTGCCCAATTCCCGTAATGGTCAACGCATGGGTGACTGGACCGCCAAGGACACCATGATCGTGGATGGTCTTTGGGATGCTTTCAATGATTACCATATGGGCATCACTACCGAAAACATTGTAGAAAAGTTCAATATCAGCCGTGAAGATCAGGATGCTTTTGCTGCTGCTTCCCAGAACAAGGCTTCCAAGGCTGTTAAGGAAGGCCGTTTCAAGGATGAGATCTTCCCTGTCAGTATTCCCCAGCGCAAGGGTGATCCGATTATCTTTGATACCGATGAGGGACCACGTGAGGTAACAGCAGAAAAACTGGGCGGCATGCGTCCCGCTTTTAAGAAGGATGGCACCGTAACGGCAGGTAATGCTTCATCCATCAATGATGGTGCTGCTGCAGTACTCCTGTGTACGGCCAAAAAAGCCGAGGAGCTGGGCCTGCCGATTCTTGCCCGCATCAAGGCTTACTCTTCTGCAGGGGTAGATCCCAAAATCATGGGCACCGGCCCTATCCCCGCCACCCAACTTTGCCTGAAAAAAGCAGGCTGGGAGATTGATGAGCTTGATCTGGTGGAAGCCAATGAAGCCTTTGCCGCCCAGGCTCTGAGCGTCAACCGTCAACTGGGTTGGGATACCGAAAAAGTCAACGTCAATGGCGGGGCCATCGCTCTGGGCCATCCCATTGGTGCTTCCGGCTGTCGTGTCCTGGTCACGCTGGTGCATGAAATGAACAAGCGCGATGCCAAGAAAGGCCTGGCCACCCTGTGTATTGGTGGTGGGCAGGGCGTTGCTCTGGCCATTGAGCGCTAAGAGACCAACCACTGAAACAAAAAAACCCAGCCTTTCGGCTGGGTTTTTTATGTCATGCAAACTACTGCTTACCCTTCGGGATTTTCAGCAGCATAAGCCTTGCGGTCGTCTTCGCTGACTTCCTTGATCGACAGCTTAACGCGATTGCGGTTATCAATATCGATGACCTTGACGAGTACGTCCTGACCTTCGCTCAGGTAATCCTTGACGGCCTCAACACGCTTGTTGTCGATCTGGGAAATATGAACCAGACCATCCTGACCGGGCAGGAAAGTAACAAATGCCCCGAAATCGGCCAGACGAGCCACCTTGCCCATGTAAACCTTGTCGATTTCCGCAACAGCGGTCAAACCCAGAATGATATCAATGGCTGCTTTGGCCGCTTCCTGAGTATCGGCATAGACCTTGATCTCACCCGTATCTTCGATATCAATGGAAGCACCCGTGCGTTCGGTGATACTGCGGATGGTTGCACCACCCTTACCAATTACATCACGGATCTTTTCAGGATCAATTTTCAGACTGGTCATGGTGGGCGCATTATCTGAAACTTCAGTACGCGCAGCGGGCAATACTTCGTTCATCTGCTTGAGGATGTCCAGACGCGCCTGGTTGGCCTGAAGCAAAGCCTTTTCCATGATCTCTTCGTTGATGCCTTCGATCTTGATGTCCATTTGCAGTGCTGTTACACCCTGCTCGGAACCGGCCACTTTAAAGTCCATGTCACCCAGGTGATCTTCATCGCCCAGAATATCGGTCAAAACAGCATAGCGTTCACCGTCTTTAACCAGACCCATGGCAATACCCGCAACCGGAGCTTTCAGGGGCACACCGGCATCCATCAGCGCCAGAGAGGAACCACATACCGAAGCCATGGAACTGGAGCCATTGGATTCAGTGATCTCGGAAACCACGCGAATGGTGTAAGGGAAGTCCTCTTCAGCTGGCATCATGGCCGCTACACCGCGCTTGGCCAGACGACCATGACCGATCTCGCGACGCTTGGGGCCACCCATGAAGCCCGCTTCACCAACACTGTAAGGAGGGAAGTTGTAGTGGAACAGGAAGCTATCGCGATATTCGCCTTCCAGGTTCTCAATGATTTGCGCATCCCGACTGGTACCCAGAGTGGTGACGACCAGTGCCTGGGTTTCACCGCGAGTAAACAATGCCGAACCGTGAACTTTAGGTAGTACACCCACTTCAATGGTCAGCGGACGAACTGTTGTCAGATCGCGGCCATCAATGCGTGGCGAGCCATCCAGTACATTATTGCGAACGATGTCTTTTTCCAGCTTGGCAAATACCGACTTCACTTCGTCTTTGCTGGGCGCATCTTCAGCATCGGTCACCAGTTGCTCTATGATGGATTTTTTGGCTTCATCCAGCTTGGTGTAACGCTGCATCTTGTCGGTAATCTGGTAAGCCTCTTTAATCAGGCTTTCGGCCAGCGGCTTAACCAGGGCTTCTGTCTTGGTATCCTTGGGGGCTGGCTGCCAATCCCACGAGGGCCTGGTGTTTTCAGCCGCAAATTCCTTGATCGCCTGGATGGCCGTCTGCATCTGGTCATGGGCATAGAGCACACCACCCAGCATCTGGTCTTCACTCAGTTCTTTGGCTTCGGATTCAACCATGAGTACAGCCGCTTCCGTACCGGCCACGACCATATCCAGGCGTGAGTTTTCCAGTTCTGTGGCATTGGGGTTGAGCATATAGCCGTTGGCATCCGTGTAACCCACTCGGGCTGCCGCCAGAGGGCCATTGAAAGGCACACCGGAAATCGACAGGGCAGCCGAGGCACCCAACATGGCTGCGATATCCGCATTCTCGCCACGTTCCGCGGATACAACAGCACAAATAACCTGAACTTCATTTTTGAAGCCAGCAGGAAACAGAGGACGAATAGGGCGGTCAATCAGGCGTGAAGTCAGCGTTTCTTTTTCAGTGGGGCGGCCTTCACGCTTGAAGAAGCCGCCGGGGATTTTACCGACTGCATAGGTTTTTTCCTGGTAAAAAACTGCCAGTGGAAAAAAGTCCTGGTCAGGGTTGACGTCTTTTTTTGCAACAACAGTGCAAAGTACACTGGTGTTTTCAATACTCACCAATACGGCACCCGTCGCCTGGCGGGCCAGACGCCCGGTTTCCAGAGTTACTTGATGTTGACCATATTGGAAGGTTTTCGTTTTAGCTACAGGAGTCACAGATATTTCCTTTGATTTCAATTTTTATCGCCATTAATTAGCCCGTCTATCATACGCTGCCTTGAATGACAAACAAAGTGTTGCCGAGTGCAAATAATAAAAAGCCCCGCCTGAAGGTTTCAGGCGGGGCTCGGCAGCACTGAGGGCAGTTGTGTCTTAGCGACGCAGACCCAGGCGCTTGATCAGATCACCGTAACGGCTCATGTCTTTGCCTTTCAGGTAGTCCAGCAGCTTGCGACGCTGGTTGACCTTACGGATCAAACCACGACGGCTATGGTGATCTTTTTTGTTGTCTTTAAAGTGTTCTTGCAGCTTGTTGATGTCAAAAGTCAACAGAGCAACCTGCACTTCAGGAGAGCCGGTATCGCCCTCGGCACGTGCATAGTCTTTTACAATCTCAGCTTTTTGTTCAGCAGTCAGCATTTTCTTACTCCACGGTCGCTTGGTTACTGGGGCACTGCCGTGCGACGTTACAGCAGGCCTGATAGCAATTCTTTAGCCGCTTGAGCACATCTTTTTGGGGGCCATTTCCAGAGTTGATTCACTCGCAGAACGAACTTCACCCAGGCCAATGAATTGCTCCTCGGGGCTATAGAGGCGCACATTCTCCCCGATTCCCAGGCTGGAGTCCAGTAACTTAGCCGACTGACCATGCGTCAGAGCATAAGTCTGCTCCTGGTTGAGCGCATAACTGGGCAGGTGCTCCAAAAGCAGATCAACAGGATGCAGTGTGGCTTCCAGGGCAAGCTCACCTTCTGCTTCCCAGATTTCTTCCAGTTCAGCCAGACTCACCAGCTGGTCTTCTGTAAAGGGACCGGACTGAATCCGCCGTAACGAAGCCAGGTAACCCAGGCTTCCCAAGGCAAGCGCCAGGTCTTCGCCCAGCACCCGGATATAGGTGCCCTTGGAACAATGCACCTGAATATCCAGAAAATCTGCACCCCAATCCAGCAACTTCAAGTGGCTCAGAAAAATACGGCGCGGCTTGCGTTCTATCTCTTTGCCTTCGCGAGCCAGCTCATAGAGTTTTTTACCCTGATGCTTGAGAGCCGAGTACATGGGCGGCACCTGTTCCTGCTCACCTCTGAAAGCTTCCAATTGCTTGAGGATTTTCTCTTCTGTCAGCTGCGGCAAGGTTGCTGTGGCCACCACTGCTCCTTCCGCATCGCCGGTATCTCTTTGCTCACCCAGTTGAATTCGGGTCACATAGGCTTTATCAGCCTCAAGTCCAAATTGTGCAAACTTGGTGGCATCACCAAAGCAAAGGGGCAGAACACCGCTCGCCAGAGGGTCCAGGTTACCCGTGTGACCACCTTTTTTGGCTTTCAGCAGCCAACGCACTTTCTGCAGGGCACGGTTGCTGCTCCAGCCCAGAGGTTTATCCAGTAGCAGTACACCATCAATGCGGCGTCTTGGTGTTTTTCTTTGCATGCCGCTGTTCAGTCTTCATCGCGTGAGTGACGTTTACGGTCTTCGGCAACCGCCTTTTCAATCAGGCTGCTCAACTGCTGTCCCCGTTGTACACTTTCATCGTAATGAAAACGCAACTGGGGTACGACGCGCAACTTGATGCTCTGCCCGATCCGACCTCTCAGAAACCCAGCCGCATGCTTCAAGATGGCAAGGTTCTCCTGAATGATTTCCTGCTTGTCTTCCTTGCCCAGAACAGTCACATACACATCGGCATATCCCAGATCTTTGCTGACCTTGACGCCACTCACGGTGATCATGGCATCCAGCCGGGGATCCTTGACTTCACGCTGGATCATGACTGCCAGTTCGCGTTGAATCTGGTCAGCAATTCGATCAGTACGGCTAAATTCTTTCATGCTAGCCTCTTGCTATTCGAGATAAGGGCCGTAAAAGCAAACAGCCTCACTCCTGAAATTCAGAAGGAGGCTGCCGCGCTTGAAGTATTCAGATCCGGTTACAGACTGCGCTCAACCTTGATCTTGTCGAAGACTTCAATTTTGTCGCCGACTTTGACGTCATTGTAGTTCTTGACGCCGATACCGCATTCCATGCCGTTACGCACTTCGGCAGCATCGTCTTTAAAGCGGCGCAGGGATTCCAGTTCACCTTCATAAATAACCACGTTATCACGAAGAACACGGATTCTCTTGTTACGGAAGACAGTGCCTTCCACCACCATGCAGCCAGCAACCTGACCGAACTTGGGCGAACGGAAAACATCGCGCACTTCGGCGATACCCACGATATCTTCACGATATTCAGGTGCCAGCTTGCCGGACATGGCCTGCTTAACCTGCTCGATCAGCTCATAGATAATGCTGTAATAGCGCAGATCAATGTCTTCACGCTCAATAATGGCTTTGGCTGCCGCATCGGCACGGACATTGAAGCCCAGCAGAATGGCATCGGAAGCCAGCGCCAGGTTGGCATCGGTTTCAGTAATACCACCCACACCAGCCGACACCACATTGACCTTGACCTCATCGGTTTCCAGGTCTTTCAGAGCGCCAATGATGGCTTCCACTGAACCGCGAACATCGGATTTGAGAATGATGTTAACGCTGGCGGTTTTACCCTGTTCCATCTGGTTGAAGACATTTTCCAGTTTGGCTTTCTGCTGGCGGGCCAGTTTGACCTCGCGGAATTTACCCTGACGGAACAAGGCTACTTCACGCGCCTTTTTCTCATCCTTGACCACGGTGAATTCATCGCCTGCCTCCGGCGTGCCATCCAGACCCAGAATCTCCACAGGAATGGAGGGGCCAGCGGAATCGACCTGCTTGCCATTTTCATCAATCAGGGCACGCACGCGACCATAGTTGAGACCGGCCAGAACGATGTCGCCTTTTCTCAGGGTGCCGTTCTGAACCAGAACCGTGGCAACAGAACCGCGGCCTTTATCCAGACGGGACTCCACGACCACACCCTTGCCGGGTGCTTCGGGAACCGCTGTCAGCTCCAGCATTTCCGATTGCAGCAGTACCGCTTCCAGCAGATCGTCAACACCCATGCCCGCCTTGGCGGAAACATGCACGAAAGGTGTGTCGCCACCCCAGTCTTCGGGGATCACTTCATGCTGGGAGAGTTCAGTCTTGATGCGGTCGGGATCAGCGCCTTCCTTGTCGATCTTGTTGACCGCAACCACCAGCGGAACACCTGCCGCCTTGGAATGCTGTACAGCCTCAATGGTTTGCGGCATAACCCCGTCATCCGCTGCAACCACCAGAATAACCACGTCGGTGGCCTTGGCACCCCGGGCACGCATGGCTGTAAAGGCCGCGTGACCCGGTGTATCCAGGAAGGTCACCATGTTGTTATCGCTGGTTTCAACGTGATAGGCACCAATATGCTGGGTGATACCACCCGCTTCGGCATCGGCCACCTTGGCACGGCGGATATAGTCAAGCAGCGAGGTTTTACCATGGTCAACATGACCCATGACGGTCACGACCGGTGCACGGGTAATGGCTTCACCTTCGTAGCTGATATTTTCCAGCACTTCGTCTTCGATGGCATTTTCTTTCTGAAGCTTGGGCGTATGGCCCATTTCTTCAACCACAATCGAAGCGGTGTCCTGATCAATCACCTGGTTGATGGTGGCCATGGCCCCCATCTTGAACATGACCTTGATGACTTCCGCACCCTTGATGGCCATGCGATCGGCCAGTTCAGCCACGGTAATGCTTTCAGGAATCAGGACTTCACGCTTGATTGGAGCCGTCGGCTTTTCAAAACCATGCTTCTTGGGACCTGCAGAGCCCGCATTGCGGCGTCCGCCTTTGCGTTTTTCATCTTTGCCACCACGACGGCTCAGACGACGATCTTCAAAATCATCATCACGCTTGCCGCCTTTGCGACCACCAGCAGATTTGCGATTGCCCGGCTTGGTGTTCTTTGGCTTATCTTCGCTAACCTTGGCATTTTTGGGCAATTCAACCTCCGGTTCTTCTCCGGGTGTTTCATCCGCACCGACGACCACAGGGTTGGCTCGAGCCTTACGGGCCTGTTCAGCGCGACGTTTTTCTTCCTGTTTGCGACGCTCTTTTTCCGCTTCAGAAACCTTCTGAGCTTCAGCATCTTCAGGACCAGGAGCATCCTTTTGTTTGTTTTCCTGTTGGGCGCGGCGTGCAGCTTCTTCGGCTTCCAGTTGCTTGCGCGCTGCTTCTTCCGCTTCACGACGTTCCTGCTCAACGGCTTTGCGCTTGGCTTCAACTTCTGCCTCGGCTTTTTGCAAGGCTTCCGCTTCACTGGCCTGGCGCTTGGCGTCTTCTGCCGCCTGCTGTTCTTTATCCGCGGTGTTTTCAACTTCACTGCGTTTCACGAAGGTACGCTTTTTGCGCACTTCAACATTCACGCTTTTACGGCCATCGGTTTTCAGCTGTTGAGTGGTTTTGCGCGTCATGGTGATGCGCGTGGGCTCACCGCCACCGGAATTACGTTTAAGAAAGCCTAGCAGTTTTTCTTTGTCCTGCTCGGATACCTTCTGGTCTGCACTCTTGTGCGGCAGACCGGCTTCTTGCATCTGTTCAATCAGACGATCCACGGGTTTACCGATCGCATCTGCAAATTCTTTAACACTTGTTTCTGCCATTATCCATCTCCTCTAACTACGACCCGGTGCGCTCAAGCCTCATCTTCAAACCAGTGAGCGCGGGCAGCCATGATTAATTTACCCGCTCGCTCTTCGGTCATAGCCTCGATATCCATAAGGTCGTCAATGGATTGCTCGGCGAGATCATCAAGGGTGGTAATTTTCCTGCCGGCCAGAACAGAGGCCAAAGCTCTGTCCATGCCATCCAGGTTCAGCAGGGCTTCATCAGGCCTGGCTTCTGCCAGGGCTTCTTCAGAAGCTATCTCCAGGGTCAACAGCTCATCCTTGGCACGACGACGGAGCTCATTTACCAGGTCTTCATCTAAACCTTCAATTTCCAGGAACTCTTCAATCGGGACATAGGCCACTTCTTCCAGCCCTGTAAAACCTTCTTCAACCAGCAGTCGTGCCAGGTCTTCATCGACATCCAAATGCTGAATGAAGAACTGGATGACATTGTCCATTTCCTGTTCCTGCTTGCCATGAGCTTCTTCTTCAGTCATGACATTCAGACGCCAGCCAGTCAGTTCACGGGCCAGCTTGACGTTCTGGCCACTGCGGCCGATGGCCTGGGCCAGATTGTCTTCAGCAACCGCTACGTCCATGGAATGGGTGTCTTCATCCACGATAATGGAAGCGACATCGGCCGGAGCCATGGCATTGATAACCAGCTGTGCGGGATTGTCGTCCCATAGCACGATATCAACCCGTTCATTGTGAAGTTCTGTTGATACCGCCTGAACGCGGGAGCCACGCATACCCACACAGGCACCCACAGGATCTATTCTGCGATCATTGGTTTTAACCGCGATCTTGGCACGTGAGCCGGGATCACGTGCCGCACCACGAATTTCAATCAACTGCTCGGAAATTTCCGGCACTTCAATCTTGAACAGCTCAATGATCATTTCCGGGCAGGTGCGCGAGAGAATCAGTTGCGGGCCACGATTATTGGGGTTCACTTCCAGCAGGATCGCCCGGACGCGATCATTCATACGGAATTTTTCGCCGGGGATCATTTCATGGCGGGACAGATAAGCTTCAGCATTGCCACCCAGATCAACGATCACACCATCACGGGTGGTTTTCTTGACCAGGCCTGAAACCAGCTGGCCCTGTTGTTCAAGGTATTGGCGTACAACTTCTGCGCGTTCGGCTTCGCGGACTTTCTGCACGATCACCTGTTTGGCGGTCTGGGCAGCAATGCGGCCAAACTCGATCGATTCAATCATTTCTTCGCGGACATCACCGACAACCAGCCCTTGTTCCTTGGCATCAGAAGCGGGTATTTCGCAGTCAGGATCGGTAAAGTCTTCATCATCCACGACTGTCCAGCGACGGAAGGAGTCATACTCGCCGGTTTTACGATCAATACTGACACGAATATCCACGCCTTCTTCCATAAAGCGCTTTTTGGTTGCGCTGGCAAGTGCTGCTTCGATCGCCTCGAAAATGGTGTCCTTGGGTACACCTTTTTCGTTGGAGACGGCATCCACCACTAAAAGTATTTCTTTACTCATGCCTTGGCCTCTTGAAAACTATCCCTGGTTTTTCTTCTGCTGATTCAGGGTAGGTTTGACTCTTGCCTGATCAATCGTTTCCAGTGGAAAACAAAACTCTTCATCATCCACCTGGATGATGACCTCATCTTCTTCAACACCCTTGAGCAGGCCAGAAAATTTACGCTGACCTTCGTAGGGCAATCTTAATTTGATCTGCACCTGTTCGCCTGCACATTGCTGATAATGCTCAAGCCGGAATAGGGGCCGATCCATCCCGGGGGAAGAAACCTCCAGGGTGTATTCGCTGGCAATGGGATCTTCTACATCCATGAGCGCACTGATCTGGCGACTGACCTGCGCACAGTCATCAACCGTGATGCCCTTATCACTATCAATATAGACGCGCAAAAGGGTATGTCGACCGCGACCACCAAATTCAAGCCCCCAGAACTCAAAGTCCAGCGACTGAACAACAGGCTCAATGAGCTGTTCAAGTAGTTTATCTTTACTTGCCACGGAAAAGCTCCAGCTTACTGCCTCGGCAGTTGGATGATCACCAGGCCGGAAAACTTCGAAGGATGGTTGTAATGCACCGTCAGCGCGAAGACTTTTTCGACCTAACAAAAAGCCCCTTAAAAAAGGGGCTTTCGATAAAATCTTGGTAGCGGGGGCCGGATTTGAACCGACGACCTTCGGGTTATGAGCCCGACGAGCTACCAGGCTGCTCCACCCCGCATCAGAGGAAGGTACTATACAGATAGAGTTAATCCAGGTCAACTTAACTCTTGTGTTCTTGGTGCCGAAGGCGGGACTTGAACCCGCACGACCAAAAGGCCACCACCCCCTCAAGATGGCGTGTCTACCAATTCCACCACTTCGGCTTTACTGCTTTCACCCGGATGAACAAGCAAGTCATTCAAGGCGGGCAAATGATAGAGGGGCGACCCCAGCTTGGCAACCCCTTAACTGAAAAAAACTAGTCTTCCTGGCGGCGTTGCGGCTCGTCATCCAGTAATGGCAGCTGCTCACGGCTGTATTCTTCAATAACTTCTTCCGAAGGCAGACCTTGATCCGGCGCATTTTGCTGAGTGGCCATATAAGCCAACAGCAGACTGGTTGCAAAAAAGCCTGCAGCCAGGATGGAAGTCATTTTACCCATAAAGCCTATCGGACCCAGACTGCCAAACACCGTGTTGGAGGCACCACCACCAAAAGAAGCCCCGGCTTCTGCGCCTTTACCCTGCTGCAGAAGTATGAGTACCACGACACCTATGGCCAGCAGTACGTGTAAACCTAAAACCAAACTTTGCATAGTTTATTAACTCGCTGCGTGTCCTATTGCTAAAAACTGGTCGGCATCCAGAGATGCACCACCAATCAACCCGCCGTCGATATCCGGCATCGCAAACAAAGATGCCGCATTTTCGGCCTTGACGCTACCACCGTAGAGGAGCTGAGTCTTCTCAGCCCACTCTGGATTTACTGCCCGCAATGCGTTGCGTATCAGGGCATGAACTTCTTGCGCCTGCTCGGGAGAAGCGCTTAAACCTGTACCTATTGCCCAAACCGGTTCATAGGCAAACACCACCCGCTGAAAATCCTCAGCCGACAATTCACCGGCCACTGCCTTGACCTGTTCCAGCACAACCGCTTCAGTCCGACCCGCCTCCCTCTGTTCCAGGGTTTCCCCCACGCAGACAATCGGGCACAGATCCTGACTGAGTGCCTGGCGCACTTTTGCCAACACCAGGGCATCGTCTTCATTTTGGTACTGGCGACGCTCGGAATGGCCCAGCAACACGTGACTCACACCCAGGTCGGCCAGCATGCCTGCCGCCACTTCACCTGTGTAGGCCCCTTCAGCAGTGGCAGCACAATCCTGCGCCCCCAAAGCCACGCCGCTGCCGGCAAGTTTCCGGGCTGCCGGGTACAAGTAGGGAAACGGAGGACAAACCAGCAGCTGGCAGGGCAGATGGCCCGTCTTGCTGATACGATCCAGCAAGGATTCAACAAGATCCAGACTGCCATTCATTTTCCAGTTACCTGCAACCAGCTTTTGTCTCATAACATCATTCACCAAGGCAGTTCGAGGGCGGGGATTCTATTATAAAAGAGGGTTCAACCTCAACCGGCAATCTGCGTCACCAGCTCTGCAATGTCTTCTGCAAGCATCTGCACCTCTTCTTCCTGCTCACCTTCAACCATGACTCTCAGCAGGGGTTCCGTTCCAGAAGGGCGCAGAAGCACCCTGCCCCGGCCTTGCAGTCTTTCTTCAACCTCTGTGATTTTTTGCATGATCTGAGGGTGACGCAAGAGGGCATCCTTGTTGGCTGTGGTACGGACATTGACCAGTGCCTGGGGCATTTTGGCAATGCCTTGCAAGTAGGTGTCCAGTTGCATATCACTTACACTCAGAGCATGAAGCACCTGCAAGGCTGCGACTATGCCATCCCCAGTGGACTGCACCTGCCGACAAATCAGATGCCCGGAACCCTCGCCACCCAGCAGCCAACCACGGCTTTGTAGTTCGGCCATGACATAGCGGTCGCCTACCTGAGCCCGAACAAAAGGAATGTCCAGCTCTTTAAATGCCAACTCAATACCCAGATTGGTCATCAGAGTGCCAACCACTCCGCCGGTCAGCTCACCTTTTTCCTTAAGGTGTCTGGCCAGGATGTACAACAGCTCATCACCATCCACCAGCCTGCCTGTTTGAGTGGCCATGATCAGACGATCACCATCGCCATCAAAAGCAACACCCAGGTCAGCCCCAACCTCAACCACCTTGGATTGCAGCGCCAGGGGCTTGGTTGAACCAAACTCCTTGTTGATATTCAAGCCATCCGGATTGGCACCGATCGCTATCACCTCGGCACCCAGCTCGGTAAAGACTTCGGGTGCAATGTGGTAGGTCGCCCCATGGGCGCAATCCACGACCATTTTCAATCCAGCCAGACTGGCACTGAAAGGCAGGGTGTTTTTACAGAATTCAATATAGCGCCCTGCGGCATCATCGATCCGCCTGGCCTTGCCCAGCAAGGCCGGTGCCACCGTTTCCAGCGGCCGATCCAGCCAGGATTCAATTTCCAGCTCCGTTTCATCCGGAAGTTTTTCACCGCTGCAGGAAAAGAACTTGATGCCGTTGTCTTCAAAAGGATTGTGCGAGGCACTGATGACAATACCCGCATCGGCATGAAAGGTCTGGGTGAGATAAGCAATACCCGGTGTGGGCATGGGCCCCAGCAAGTAAACATCCACTCCAGCCGCTGACAACCCGGCTTCCAGCGCGGATTCCAGCATGTAACCGGACAAGCGGGTATCCTTGCCAATCAGGATGCGCTTCTTGCCCTGCTTGGCAAACACCTTACCGGCGGCCCAGCCGAGCTTCAGAATAAAGTCTGCCGTGATCGGATGTTCTCCAACACGCCCGCGAATTCCGTCAGTACCAAAGTATTGTCTTGCCATGCATTTATCCTGCTTCTTGTTCTTCGTTAAGGCTTGCTTGCCAGACATCCAGTGCATCCTTGAGGCCAGCCACATCGTGCACGCGAAGTATTCTGGCCCCTTTTTGTGCAGCCAGTAAGTGTGCAGCAATACTGGCCGCTTCGCGTTGATCCACTTCCCGCCCGGTGATCTCACCCAGCATACGCTTACGCGACATGCCCGCAAGCAATGGATAGCCCAGATCCAGTAATTGATCCAGCTGCTTCAAAAGCAGCAGATTATGCTTGAGAGTTTTGCCGAAGCCAAATCCCGGGTCCAGCAGAATCTTCTCCGCCTCAATCCCAGCCTCTCGACAAGCCCTGACCCGATCCTGCAGAAAGCTGCTAATACTTCCCAGCAGGTCGGTATAGACCGGCTGCTTCTGCATGGAGCCCGGTTCACCCTGCATGTGCATCAGGCACACGGGAAGGCCCGCAGCAGCTACAGCCTCAACCGCACCCGGACGCTGCAAGGCACGCACATCATTGATCAAATCAGCGCCCAGTTTTGCAGCTTCGGTCATCAATTGTGGCGTACTGGTGTCGATGGATATCCAGGCCGAAGTCTGACGCCGCAAAGCTTCCAGCACAGGCAGAACTCGATCCATTTCCTCCTGAGCACTGACCGGAGCGGCTCCGGGACGGGTTGATTCGCCCCCCAGATCCAGGAGGGTTGCACCTTCCTGTTCCAGCTTCAACGCTTGAGCCACCGCTTTGTCAGTCTCTTGAAAACAACCACCGTCAGAAAAGGAATCCGGGGTGAGGTTGACGATACCCATGATATGCGGACGCTTCAGCTGCAAGTTGCAGCGAATGCCCTGCAGCTCTCTAGTCTCTGCCAACATGCAAATTTCCTTGATACTTGACGATAAAAAACCCCGCTTGGCGGGGTTTTCGGAGTTTCGATTTAATGCACCGAACCACCCAGGGGATCATCCGGTTTGCGTTCCGGCTCCTCCTGGTCATCGGCTGCATCATCATCTGCAGGCTCTTCCGGGGTGGAATCTGCCGAGGCACCGCCATCGCCATCTTCCCAGTCTTTGGGAGGATCAGGAACTTCGCCCTTCATGATCTGGTCGATCTGATGAGCATCAATGGTCTCATACTCCATCAGGGCATCCTTCATCAGCTCCATCTTGTCGCGGTTTTCCTCCAGCAAGCGTGTTGCCTCAGCGTAGCAGTCATCCAGAATCTTGCGGATTTCTGCATCCAGAAGCTCCGCTGTTTCTTCACTGACGTGCGATTTAGGACCGCCACCCTGACCGGCACCGGCAAAGATTTCTCCTTCATCTTCACTGTAAAGAACCGGACCGGCTTTTTCTGACAAGCCCCACTTGGTGACCATGTTGCGGGCCATCTTGGTGGCCTGCTGGATATCATTCTGGGCACCGGTGGAAACCCAGTCTGCACCGTAGAACATGTCCTCAGCAATGCGCCCACCGTAAGCTGAGGTGATTCGACTCAGCAGATAGCGCTTGCTGTAGGAAACGCGATCCTCTTCCGGCAGGAACATGGTGACACCCAGCGCCCGGCCGCGAGGAATGATTGACACCTTGTAAACCGGGTCATGAGCAGGTAGCAGTCGGCCCAGAATGGCGTGCCCGGCTTCATGGTAAGCCGTCATGATCTTGTCTTTTTCGGTCATGACCATGGATTTGCGCTCAGCACCCATCATGATCTTGTCTTTGGCTTTTTCAAACTCTTCCATGCCCACCAGGCGACGATTGGTACGAGCGGCGAACAGCGCAGCCTCATTGACCAGGTTGGCCAGATCCGCACCCGAGAAGCCGGGTGTACCCCGTGCAATCAGGGAAGGCTTGACGTCATCAGCCAGGGGCACCTTGCGCATGTGTACATCCAGAATCTGTTCGCGACCGCGGATATCCGGCAAGGCCACCACAACCTGGCGGTCAAAACGCCCTGGACGCAGCAGAGCCGAATCCAGCACATCCGGACGGTTGGTGGCAGCAATAACAATGACACCGTCATTGGGATCAAAGCCGTCCATCTCCACCAGCAGCTGGTTCAGGGTCTGTTCACGCTCATCGTGACCACCGCCCATACCGGCACCACGTTGACGGCCTACTGCATCAATCTCATCAATGAAGATAATGCAGGGTGACTGCTTTTTGGCCTGCTCGAACATGTCACGCACACGGGATGCACCCACACCCACGAACATTTCCACAAAGTCGGAGCCGGAAATAGTGAAAAAAGGCACCTTGGCTTCACCGGCAACGGCTTTGGCCAGCAGAGTTTTACCGGTACCGGGACTGCCCACCATCAGCACACCGCGAGGGATCTTGCCACCCAGGCGCTGGAATTTGCCGGGATCTTTCAGGAAATCGACCAGTTCCTTGACATCTTCCTTGGCTTCATCACACCCGGCCACATCAGTGAAAGTGGTTTTGATCTGATCCTGGGAAAGCAGGCGTGCCTTGGATTTGCCAAAACTCATGGGGCCACCACGGCCACCGGCACCACCACCGCCCTGCATCTGTCGCATGAAGAAAACAAAGATCGCGAGTATCAGAAGAATCGGGAAACTGGCAATCAGCAGGCGCATCCAGATGCTCTGACCTTCCGGCTTGCGCCCTTCAACCTCCACGTTGTTGCTGAGCAGATCATCCATCAATTTGGGATCTTCAGCAGCAGGACGAACAGTCTGGAAATGGCTGCCATCACTGCGCACACCTTCAATGTCGAAGCCATCAATGGTGACTTTACTGACCTGACCCTGCTGAACTTCTTTTACAAAGCGCGAGTAATCCAGGTTATTAGTCTGCTCTTCAACATTGAAATTGTTGAATACGGTTAATAAAACTGCAGCGATGATCAGCCACAGAATCAGATTTTTGGCCATATCGTTCAAGGCAACGCCCTCTTGTTTGATCTTGCCTGCCGGGTAATCGTTTACCCTTTATACTACAGGAATTCGTAGGTGAGACCGAACAAAAGTCCGTCTCGTTCCATTTATCTTTTGTATTAAAGCAATTTATTTTATACCTGCTTGCGGGTCATCCCTTGAAGCCTTTGGCTAGCAGATAGACCTCGCGTGAACGTGCACGAGAGGCCTTGGGTTTACGGGTCAGTACCTGTTTGAAGTTCTCGCGTAAAAGCTTCAGGTAGTCATCATAGCCTTCACCCTGAAAAACTTTGGCCAGATAATCACCACCCGGCCTGAGCACCTGCTGTGCCAAATCCAGAGCCAGCTCCACCAGATACATGGCTTTCGGCTGATCAATGGCATTCATGCCACTGAGGTTGGGGGCCATATCGGAAATAACAAGGTCGGCCTGCTGATTATTCATGGCGGCCAGCAACTCATCCAGCACCGAGTCTTCGGTAAAGTCCCCCTGAATAAACTCGACATCAGCCAGGGCATCCATGGGAAGTAGGTCCGAAGCCAGGATTTTTCCCTTGCCCTGAAGGCGGGCTGCAGCCAGTTGTGACCAGCCTCCCGGGGCACTCCCCAAATCGATTACGGTCATGCCCGGCTTGAGCAGCTTGTCCTTGTCATCGATTTCCGCAAGCTTATAAGCGGCGCGGGATCGGTAGCCATCTTTCTGGGCCTGTTGCACCCAGTAGTCATCGACATGTTCTTTCAGCCAGGCGGCACTGGTTTTGGAGCGAGCCACTGATACCTCAAAATATTCGTGTTGCAGAAAGCCAGGGGGTGACCCCAACGCCTACAAGGACTAGAATAGCCAGCAGCGGGTAGCACCCACCTTTGACCAGAAACAGAGTAGATTAACATGAGCCTTAAAGGCGCACAAAAGAAAGAACTCAGAGCCATCGGCCATTCCCTGAACCCCGTTGTTCTGGTGAGTGATGATGGCCTGTCTGCAGGCGTGATCAAGGAAGCCGAGCGTGCTCTGGAAGATCACGAGTTGATTAAGGTACGTTTCGTGGTTGGCGAAAGAGACGAGCGAGCCGAACTGATTGAACAACTGGCAAACAAGCTCGGCGCTGAAGTAGTTCAGGTCATTGGCAAAATCGGCCTCTACTACCGCCCGGCCAGAAAACCCAACCCCAAACTGTCCAATATCCTGCGCAACAGCCTGGATCAGTAAAACCTTCAGCCTCCTTGAACACAAAAAACCACCCGGCCTGGTTGGGCAGGGTGGTTTCAGCGTCAGCCTGACAGCTCAATTGCCGTAAATCACATCACTAACTTCATATTCAACTTCACCCCGTGGAGTCTTGACCACGGCAACATCACCCTCTTCTTTGCCAATCAGGGCGCGGGCTATCGGTGAGGTAAAAGAAATCTTGTTCACCTTCAGATCGGCTTCATCTTCACCGACGATGGTGTAACGGACTTCTTCATCCGTATCCAGGTTGGTCAGCTCAACGGTCACCCCAAAAACCACCTTGCCGGTTTTGGGAAGCTGGGCAATATCAATCACCTGGGCATTACCCAGTTTGCTTTCGATTTCCTGAATGCGGCCTTCAATGAAGCCCTGTTCTTCACGTGCCGCATGGTATTCGGCATTTTCTTTAAGATCACCATGCTCGCGTGCTTCAGCAATCGCTTCAATCACCTTCGGGCGCTTTACCGTTTTCAATTCTTCGAGTTCTTCTCGCAGGCGCTTTTCACCCTGCACCGTCATGGGGCTTTTCTGCATCATACTTCTCCTGCGTGCAAATTCTGTAGGCGACGAACACTGATATTCATGCCGTACTCCAGGGCCTGGCAAAGAGCCTGGGCACCGGCCAGAGTCGTGGTATAAGGTACCTTGTGCTGAAGTGCAGCACGGCGGATTCCGGATGAGTCGGCAATCGCCTGACGACCTTCGGTGGTATTAATGATATAAACAATTTCATCATTTTTAACCTTGTCGACGATATGCGGCCGGCCTTCAGCCACCTTGTTGACCACTTCCGCCTCATACCCGGCTTTTTTCAGTGCCGCCGCTGTACCGCTGGTGGCCACCAGATTATAGCCCAGCTTGGTCAGGGAAGCGGCTACACCCACGATGGCTTTTTTGTCGGCTTCACGCACAGACAGGAAAGCCTTGCCGCCAGCCTTGGGCATTTTCTCACCGGCACCCAACTGGGCCTTGAGAAAAGCTTCTGCAAAGGTGGTGCCACTGCCCATGACTTCACCGGTGGATTTCATTTCCGGGCCCAGAATCGGGTCAACGCCCTGGAATTTATTGAAGGGGAAGACGGCTTCTTTAACACTGTAAAAGGGAGGAATAATTTCCTTCTCGAAACCCTGATCCTTCAAGCTGGTTCCGGCCATGCAGCGCGCTGCCACCTGGGCCAGTGAGGTGCCGATGCACTTGGAGACAAAGGGCACGGTGCGCGAAGCGCGGGGGTTCACCTCGATAATGTAGATTTCATCATCCTGCCAGGCCAACTGCACATTCATCAGACCGATAACGCCCAGCTCGCGTGCCATTTGGGCAATCATCACCCGCATCTGATCCTGAACTTCAGCAGGCAGCGAATAGGGCGGCAAAGAGCAGGCAGAATCGCCGGAATGCACCCCGGCCTGTTCAATATGCTGCATGATGCCACCGATCACGACGTCTTTACCGTCACTAACGGCATCCACATCAATTTCAATCGCTGCATTCAGAAAGTGATCCAGCAGAACCGGGCTGTCATTGGAGACCTTCACCGCACTGGTCATGTAGCGTTCCAGCTCATCCGGGCCGTAAACAATTTCCATGGCCCGTCCACCCAGTACATAGGAAGGGCGCACCACCAGCGGATAACCAATGGCGGCTGCCTTGGCCAGGGCATCATCAAAGCTGCGTGCTGTGGAGTTGGGTGGCTGCTTGAGGTTCAGCTTCTCAATCATCTGCTGGAAGCGTTCACGATCTTCAGCCCGGTCAATGGCATCCGGGGTGGTACCGATAATGGGCACACCGGCGGCTTCCAGATCCCGCGCCAGCTTCAGCGGCGTCTGGCCACCAAACTGGACAATCACACCTTTTGGCTGCTCTTTGTGCACAATTTCCAGAACATCTTCCAGGGTCACCGGTTCAAAATAAAGGCGATCCGAGGTGTCATAGTCGGTGGACACAGTTTCCGGGTTGCAGTTGACCATGATAGTTTCATAGCCGTCATCGCGCATGGCAAAGGCGGCATGAACACAGCAGTAATCAAATTCGATACCCTGACCGATGCGGTTGGGGCCACCACCCAGCACCATGATCTTGTCACGCGAGGAAGGTTCGGCTTCACACTCTTCTTCATAGCTGGAGTACATGTAAGCAGTGCTGGTGGAAAATTCTGCCGCGCAGGTGTCCACACGCTTGTAGGTGGGACGAATGTTCAGTTGGTGACGCAGTTTGCGGAAGGAGGCTTCGGAAACACCCAGAAGCTGGGCCAGACGCGCATCGGAGAAACCCTTGCGCTTGAGGCGATAAACCAGAGCCGCGTCCAGATCACCAAAGGCGGTTTTCGCCACCTGGCTTTCCAAGTCAATCAATTCCTGCAGCTGCACCAGATACCAGCGATCGACATTGGTGAGGCGGAAAACCTCTTCCAAATCCATACCCAAACGGAAGGCATCACCGATGTACCAGATACGATCACAGCCAGGGTTCAGAAGCTCGCGCTTGAGCAGGTTCTTGGCTTCGTCATCCCATTTTTCAATCTTGGGATCCAGGCCATTGGCACCCACTTCCAGACCGCGGAGGGCTTTTTGCAGCGACTCCTGGAAGGTACGACCGATGGCCATGACTTCACCCACGGATTTCATCTGAGTGGTCAGGCGATCATTGGCCTGGGGGAATTTCTCAAAGGTGAAGCGGGGAATCTTGGTGACCACGTAATCAATAGAAGGCTCGAAAGACGCGGGAGTGGCACCACCGGTAATGTCATTCTGCAACTCATCCAGAGTGTAACCCACGGCCAGTTTGGCCGCGATCTTGGCAATCGGGAAGCCTGTGGCCTTGGAGGCCAGGGCCGAAGAACGACTGACACGGGGATTCATTTCAATCACCACCATGCGGCCCGTGTCCGGGTTGATGCCAAACTGGACGTTGGAGCCGCCGGTTTCCACACCGATTTCACGCAGCACCGCCAGGGAGGCATCACGCATGATCTGGTATTCTTTATCGGTCAGCGTCTGGGCCGGAGCCACAGTGATGGAGTCGCCGGTATGCACACCCATGGCATCGAAGTTTTCAATCGCGCAGACAATAATGCAGTTGTCGTTCTTGTCGCGCACCACTTCCATTTCATATTCTTTCCAACCGATCAGGGATTCATCAATCAGCAGCTCCTTGGTGGGTGACAAATCCAGACCGCGCAGGCAGATTTCCTCAAACTCTTCCTTGTTGTAGGCAATCCCACCACCGGAGCCACCCATGGTAAAGGAAGGGCGGATAATGCAGGGGAAACCCAGTTCGGCCTGAACCTGCCAGGCTTCTTCCATGCTGTGCGCCATGGAGGCCTTGGGGCATTCCAGGCCGATTTTTTTCATGGCCTTATCAAAACGGTCACGGTCTTCGGCTTTGTCGATGGTATCGGCATTGGCACCGATCATTTCCACACCGTATTTTTCCAGAACCCCGTGCTTCTCCAGATCCAGCGCACAATTAAGCGCGGTCTGACCGCCCATGGTCGGCAGAACGGCATCTGGGCGTTCTTTTTCAATGATCTTTTCCACCACGTCCCAAAGGATGGGCTCAATGTAGGTGGCATCGGCCATCACCGGGTCGGTCATGATGGTGGCCGGGTTGGAGTTGACCAGAATGACCCGGTAGCCTTCCTCACGCAGAGCCTTACAGGCCTGGGCACCGGAATAGTCGAACTCGCAGGCCTGGCCGATAACGATGGGGCCAGCGCCTAAAATAAGAATGCTTTGAATATCTGTGCGTTTTGGCATGACTGTCTCTTTGTCCGACGGGTTCAGGCTGACTGGTTTTTACGTGCTTGGATCATTTTGATAAAGCGATCAAACAAGGGAGCTACATCCCGAGGTCCAGGGCTGGCTTCCGGGTGCCCCTGAAAACTGAAGGCTGCTTTATCGGTACGTTCGACACCCTGCAAAGTGCCGTCAAACAGGGATTTATGCGTGGCGCGCAGGTTGGCGGGCAGACTGGTTTCATCCACAGCAAAACCATGGTTCTGACTGGTAATCATGACCAGGCCGGTATCCAGATCCTGAACCGGATGGTTGGCACCATGGTGCCCATGAGGCATTTTCACCGACTTGGCACCCGAGGCCAGCGCCAGCAACTGATGGCCCAGGCAGATGCCAAAGACAGGGACATCGGTTTCCAGAATCTCGGCAATGGCTTTAATGGCATAGTCACAGGGTTCGGGATCACCGGGGCCATTGGAAAGAAAGACACCATCGGGATTCATAGCCAGCACTTCAGCAGCAGGCGTCTGTGCAGGCACCAGAGTGATCCGGCAACCGCGACTGGCCAGCATGCGCAGGATATTGAATTTGACGCCATAGTCGTAGGCCACAACATGATAAGGCTGGCTGGCTTCATCCACCTGGGCATAACCTTCACCCAAGACCCATTCGCTCTGAGTCCAGTTACTGACGGTCGAGGTGGTGACTTCCTTGGCCAGATCCATGCCCTTCAGCCCTGGAAAAGCCTGGGCTGCGGCCAGTGCTTTTTGTTCGGCGGCTTCGCCCGTGGCATCAGCTCCGGCCAGGATGCAGCCATTCTGGGAGCCTTTATCCCGCAGAATACGAGTCAAGCGGCGGGTATCAATATCACCAATCGCCACTAGCTGGTTGGCCTGTAAATACTCGCTCAGGGATTGTTCACTGCGAAAGTTGCTGGCAACCAGGGGGAGATCACGGATAATCAGCCCTGCTGCGCCCAGGGATGCCGACTCGATATCTTCCGAGTTGATGCCGGTATTGCCGATATGGGGGTAAGTCAGGGTCACAAGTTGCCGAGTGTACGAAGGGTCAGTCAGAATTTCCTGGTAACCGGTCATGGCTGTGTTGAACACCACTTCACCGACTGCCTGGCCGTCTGCTCCGATTGCAGTGCCGCGGAAAATACTACCATCTTCTAGTGCCAGAATAGCGGGTCTGGTCAAAACTGCCTCCTCCCATCGCAGGCTACAGCCCAGGCTTCTTCAAACACCCGAGCTGAATTTGGGTTGCAAAAAAGCGAGATGAACAAAAATGTCCATCCCGCTTTAATCTGTTGATCTGATTTTCAAGGCCAGCTTGGAGCCTTGTGACTGCCCACCTGAATGCGGGCGCTTATTTCCATGATTTTAGCGCTTTCCGATGCCAGGTGTCCAGAAATATTCCTGGAGAACCCTGGGTTCAAGGGGCGGGATAAATCCTGACCAGGCCACTTTCCCCGCTAAAGTCAGCCACCACCCAGACCTCTTCAAAAGGGTGGTTTTCCGGCAGGTGGATCGCATCCATGCGTTGTACAAAGTTTTCTTTGCGCCAGAGGGGGTTGGCATTGCGAATGACCAGCCAGACCTTCTCGGAGTGATAGTTTTTTTCTGCCTTGTTCGCCAAAAGACGGTTAAGTGCAGTCAAGAGGCGCTCATGAGGAGGTGTTGCAGCCAGTTCATTCAGGTAGCGCAAGGTGGCTTCACCCAGGTTGCGACCCAGCACCAGCATGGCTTCCACTTCACTGCCGTAGAGGTGGGCAATCTCCAGATCAAGCTTTTCCTTGTTCAGGTAGCAGGAGACATCCGGCTTTGTGGGTTCGTTATGCCAGATATGCCGGATAGGCACTTGATAACAGCTTTCATAGAGCCGCATAAACAGGCGCGCCGCCTCATGCTCCAGACGTATCTTTTCCTTTTCGGAATCGGAAAGCGGTTTACCGTCCCTGGAAAAATTCAGGTCTGAAGTCATGAGCCGGCCTCTGCTTACTTCAGGTTCAGCACATCCTGCATGCTGTAAAGTGAAGCAGGCTTGCTCTGGAGCCATTTGCATGCTCGCACCGCACCCTTGGCAAAGGTCATGCGGCTGGAAGCCTTGTGGGTAATTTCCACCCGCTCACCTTCAGTACCAAAAACCACAGTGTGATCCCCGACAACATCCCCCACACGCATCGTCGCAAAACCGATGGTTTTGGGGTCTCTGGCACCGGTATGGCCTTCGCGACCGTAAACGGCCACTTCCTGCAAATCCCGACCCAATGCCTTGGCCACCGCTTCACCCATACCCAGGGCTGTTCCTGATGGAGCATCCACTTTGTGGCGGTGGTGGGCTTCAACGATCTCCACATCATAATCATCGCCCAGTGCCTGGGCCGCCATTTCCAGCAGCTTGAAGCAGAGGTTCACGCCAACGCTCATATTGGGCGCAAAAACGATTGGGGTTTGTTGGCCTGCTGCGACCAGTTGTGCTTTTTGCTCATCATTCAGCCCGGTGGTTCCGACAATCAACTGCTTGCCGGAACGGGCACAGAGAGCGGCATTGGCCAGAGTTGTTTGCGGGGTTGTGAAATCAATCAGAACCTCGAAAGCATCCAGTGACTCCTCAACACTGGCCGAAGCCAGCACACCCAGTTTACCGACTCCTGCCAGCTCACCCAGATCCGCGCCCACCAGCGTGGAAGAAGGCTCGAGGATACCTGCGGTCAGCTCCGTCTCGGAATCTTCGTTGATCGCCTGAATCAATGCCTTGCCCATTCGCCCGGCAGCGCCCATTACTGCAACCTTGATCATATTTTCCTCTCAGAAGTTTACACTTGGCTGTTTTCTGCCATTATTATACTGAAAAACAAATGGTTCCCGCTAAATGTGAACCAGGTCACACTGGCTCACGGGAAGTTTGCTAGTATCTATACCATTTCGCTTTCCATGTAGAGGTTTTCAATGTCATCTGCAACTCATTCCAATCCCAGCTATGAGCGCATTCGCAGGCTGAATGCCATTGGCATCGCCCTGTCTGCGCAAAGCGACCAGAACCAACTGCTGGAGATGATACTGGGCAGCGCCCGTGAGCTGACCCATGCCGATGCAGGCACCCTCTACATGGTCGAACCGGACGGTCAGTCCCTGCGCTTTGTGATGGTTCAGAATGACAAGCTTAACATCCATTTGGGTGGCAGCGGCGCGCCTGTTGGTGACAACTTCCCGCTGATCCCTTTGCATCTGGAAGATGGCCGACCCAATGAGCGCATGATCGTGGCCTGGTCAGTCCTTAACAAAAAAACAGCCCGTATTGCCGATGCCTACCATGAAGAAGGCTTTGATTTTTCCGGCACCCGTGCCTTTGATGAAAAAACCGGTTACCGCTCAAAATCCTTTTTGACCGTTCCCCTGCGCAACCATGAGGGCGAGGTTATTGCCGCCCTGCAGCTGCTCAACAAGCTGGACAGCTCGGGAGAGCCCACTATTTTTGATGACAGCGACCAGGATATTGCCGAGTCCCTGGCTTCCCAGGCTGCCATCGCCCTGACCAACCGCCGTCTGATTGATGAGCTGCGCACCCTGTTTGACAGCTTCACCCAGGTCATCGCCAGCGCGATCGACTCCAAGTCAGCCCATACAGGGGCCCACTGCCGCCGCGTTCCGGATGCCACCCTGATGCTGGCCGAGGCCACCAGTGGCTCCAAATTCCCCGGCATTGAAGAATTTTACATGTCTGAAGAGGACATGTATGAGTTGAAAACAGCAGCTTGGCTGCACGACTGCGGCAAGGTGGTCACCCCTCACCATGTCATGGAAAAATCCACCAAGCTGGAAACCATTGTTGACCGTATTGACTGGGTCACTGACCGCTTTGAGATTCTGCGTCGCGACCTGGAAATCGAAAAGCTCCAGGAAGAATTGGCAGCCGTCCGCCAGGGCCAGGAGTTAAGCCAGGAACGCCAAACCTACTATCAGGAAGCGGATCAGCAACTGGCCGATGATCTGGCTTTCCTACAGGGAGCCAATACTGGCGGCGAATTCATGGCGGATGAGCTGATTGCCCGTGTGGAATCGCTGGGCGAGAAAAGCTGGGTGGATTTAAAGGAGAAAGAGCACCGGTTGCTCAATGATGACGAAGTTATGAACCTGTCCATTCGCAAGGGCACCCTGAACAACGATGAGCGCAAAATCATGGAAGGCCATATGGTGCATACGCTCAACATGCTTGAGCAACTGCCCTTCCCCCGTCACCTGCAGCGTGTGCCTGAATATGCTGGGGGTCACCATGAACGCATGGATGGCAAGGGTTATCCACGCGGCCTGAAGCGTGATGAAATGTCGATTCCGGCTCGCATCATGGGGATTGCTGATGTATTCGAGGCCCTGACAGCCCACGAAAGACCCTATAAAAAACCCATGCCCCTCTCGCTGGCCTTGACCATTATGGGCAGAATGGTCGAGGATAACCATCTTGATCCGGATTTATATGCAGCATTTGTTTACAAAAAGGTCTACCTTGATTACGCTAAGAAACATCTTCGTGATGAGCAAATCGATGAAGTGGACGTTGATAATCTGCCTGGGTTACGTCTTGCTTCTGTATCCCAGGCTTGAAGCAAGGAGCAGCAGCTGTGAAGGTAGAAATTCTTGGTTGTAGCGGCGGGATGGGGCTAGGCCAGCAAACCACTTGTTATCGGGTTAACGAGCATACCCTGCTGGATTGCGGCAGCGGCCTTGGCAATCTGACACAGCATGAACTGCTGAAAATAGACACTATTTTTCTGACCCATTCACATCTGGATCACATCTGTTTTCTACCCTTGCTGATCGACAATCTGTTCGAGTTCATCAAAAAACCCATTCAGGTGTACGCCCTGCCTGAAGTCATCACAACCCTGCAAGAGCATATTTTTAACTGGAAAATCTGGCCTGATTTTTCCACCCTGCCCAGTGCCGAACATCCCGTGGTTGCTTTCAATGAAATCCAGCCCTGGCAGCCGATCAGCATCCAGGGCATTACCTACACTCCTTTCCCAGTTGAACACATAGTACCAACCTGCGGTTATCACCTGCAAAGCGATACCGGAAGAACCCTGGCTTTTACCGGAGATACCACTTACGGGGATGCAGTCATCGAAACGCTCAACCGCCTTGGACAACTGGACGTTCTCATGACTGAGTGTGCTTTTCCCGATCGTCTGCTGGAGCTGGGCAAGGTTTCCAAACACCTCACCCCGGTGATGGTCAAGGATCTGGTCAATAGCCTGAATCCCGCCCCTCATGAGGTCTGGCTGTCTCATCTGAAGCCCAGCCAGCAGATAGAAATTCGCGGAGAGCTGGAAAAAATCCAGCTCAAAACCACCAGCCTCAAAGTTCTGGAGCCCTGCACCAGCTTTCAGGTTTAAGTCTACTTTTCAGTGTATAAATTCGATCCTGAACGCGTTTCAACATGAGATTATCCTGACTAAAGGGCTTCGAGTGCTTCACTCAAGCGGGTGACTCCAATCACTTCCATGCCGGGCAGGGTTTCTCTGGGCACGTTACCCTTGGGCACAATGGCTTTACGAAAGCCATGTTTAGCAGCTTCCTTGATGCGCTCCTGGCCACTGGGCACCGGCCGAATTTCACCGGAAAGTCCCACCTCACCAATCACCATCAACTCATGCGGCAGGGGCTGATTGCGCAGTGAAGAAACGATCGCCATCAAGGCGGCCAGATCAGCGCCGGTTTCCAGAACCTTGACGCCGCCCACCACATTCAAAAAGACATCCTGATCGCCTGTGAAAATACCACCATGGCGATGCAACACCGCCAACAGCAGAGACAGGCGGTTGGTATCCAGGCCCACCGCCACCCGGCGTGGATTGCCCAGAGCCGATTCATCCACCAGCGCCTGGACTTCAACCAGCAGGGGCCGGGTTCCTTCCCAGGTTGCCATGACCACACTGCCTGCTGCCGGCTCGTCATCACGGGACAGAAAAATGGCCGAAGGATTTTTGACTTCTTTCAAGCCTGTTTCCAGCATAGCAAAAACCCCCAACTCATTGACGGCACCGAAACGATTTTTCTGCCCACGCAGGGTACGAAATCGCGAGTCACCATCCCCTTCCAGCAGCAATGAGGCATCAATCATATGCTCCAGCACCTTGGGCCCGGCCAGAGA
The DNA here is from genome assembly GCF_044810985.1 of Marinospirillum sp. Taxonomy (GTDB): domain Bacteria; phylum Pseudomonadota; class Gammaproteobacteria; order Pseudomonadales; family Halomonadaceae; genus Marinospirillum. The sequence continues at coordinate 2,278,166 of NZ_CP085242.1, read as the reverse complement.
GCCATCCTTGGTGACATGCCCGACCAGAAACAATACCGTGTGGGTTTGCTTGGCAAAGCGGATTAAATAAGCGGCCGACTCACGCACCTGAGCCACGCCACCCGGTGCCGATTGCAGATCCTCCAGCTGCATGGTTTGAATGGAATCCACGATCAGCACCTGGGGTTTTTCCACTTCCGCCACGGCCAGCAGGTTTTCCACACTGGTTTCTGCCAGCATTTTCAATCCCTGAGTCGGCAAGCCCAAACGCTGAGCACGCAAAGCCACCTGCTGCAGAGACTCCTCACCGGTGACATAAAGCACTTTCATCAACTGCGCCAGCTTACAGGCCGTTTGCAACAGCAGGGTTGATTTGCCAGCACCGGGATGACCACCCAAGAGCACGGCAGAACCAGGCACCAGACCACCGCCCAGCACCCGGTCAAACTCATTAAAGGTAGTGGAAAAGCGCGGCAGATCCTGAAGGCCTATTTCGGAAAGATCCTGCACTTTATGCGACAAACCCCCGGCAAAACCGGTTCTTGCCGCAGTTGCGGGAGTACGTGAAGTGGCAGCGCCCAGGCGAACCTCCTGAACCGTGTTCCATTGTTTGCAGGCAGCACACTGCCCCTGCCACTTGCTGTACTCAGCACCGCATTCAATGCAGACAAAAGCTGTTTTTTGTTTGGCCATGACTAAAGTCTTCAACACCATTGACAGTTATAAAAAAGGTCATCATTATAACCAAATGAAAACCCTGTAAAATAAAGAGGACAACTTCCATGAAGCGCGAAACCCTTGCCTTGCACCATGGCTACCAACCGGATGACCAGCATGCCGTGGCTGTACCTATTCACCAGACCACTTCCTTCAGTTTCGATAATGCCCAGCATGCTGCCGACCTTTTTGATTTGAAGGTTGAGGGCAACATCTACTCTCGCATTATGAACCCCACCTGCGCGGTTCTGGAACAAAGGGTTACCGCTTTGGAAGGTGGTCTGGCCGGTCTGGCTGTGGCTTCCGGCATGGCGGCTATCACCTACGCGATTCAAACCATCGCGGCTGCCGGGGACAACATCGTTTCCATCAGCGAGCTTTACGGTGGCACTTACAATCTCTTTGCCCACACTCTACCGCAACAGGGCATTGAGGTCAGGTTTGCCGACAAAGATGATTTTGCCGGTATTGAAAAACTGATTGATGACAAAACCAAGGCCGTTTTTTGCGAATCCATTGGCAACCCTTCGGGCAGCATTGTGGATATGGAAAAACTGGTCGAAGTAGCCCACCGTAATGGCGTGCCGGTCATTGTGGACAACACTGTTGCCACCCCTTTCCTCTGGCGCCCCATTGAACAGGGTGCGGATATTGTCATCCATTCCGCCACCAAATACATGGGTGGGCATGGCACCACCGTGGGCGGTGTGATCGTGGATTCGGGCAAATTCCCCTGGGCCAAGCATGCTGAACGCTTCCCACAACTGAACGAGCCGGATGTTTCCTATCACGGCGTGGTCTACACCCGTGATGTCGGTGATGCGGCCTTTATCGCCCGTGCCCGGGTCGTACCCCTGCGCAACATGGGTGCGGCTCTTTCCGCACAGGCCGCCTGGAACCTGCTGCAGGGTCTGGAAACCCTGGCGCTGCGTATTGAACGCATCTGCGAAAACACCCAAAAAGTGGCCGACTACCTGAAAAACCATCCTCAGATCAGCTGGGTCAACTACGCAGGTCTGTCGGATCACAAGGATCATGCCCTGGCGCAAAAATACATGGCAGGTCAGGCTTCCGGCATTCTCAGCTTTGGTATCAAAGGCGGCATAGAAGCTGGTGTTCGTTTCTACGATGCCCTGCAACTCTTTACCCGCCTGGTCAACATCGGCGATGCCAAAAGCTGCTCATCCATTCCGGCAGCCACTACCCACCGCCAGTTGAATGAAAAAGAACTGGCCAGTGCCGGTGTTTCCGCCGACATGGTGCGCCTGTCTGTAGGTATCGAGCATATTGACGATCTGATTGCCGACCTGGAACAGGCCCTGAAAGCCGCCAGCTAAGCTTATATTTTATAGCTCTCCCATGCCCTGCTCAGCCTTGTGACTGACAGGGCATTTTTTATACTTGCCTTCCTTACTCCTTGACTCCAATCTAAAGGAGATACGCTCAGCTCGCATGGCCGGACAAGGGGTTATTTGACGGGCTGTTTGCAACAGGAAGTTGCAACCAGAGCTTACAGGGAAGTATTCACGCGTCCCGACAAAGAGCTCCTTGTCAAAAGGCCATAAAAGCCAAGCCAACGAATCCAATAACAATAAAAGGTACTCCCCATGACAGAACTCAGCCCGCATTTTGATTTACCCGCAGAGTCACAGATCAAGGATCTACCCCAGGATATTCAGGAAGCCATTGTGGAGGTACAGGAAAAAGCCGGTTTTGTGCCCAATGTGTTTCTGATGCTGGCCAAGCGACCCGCAGAATTTCGGGCTTTCTTTGCCTATCACGATGCGCTGATGGAAAGGGACTCGGATACGCTGACCCCGGCGGAAAAGGAAATGATTGTGGTTGCCACCAGCGCCCGCAACCGCTGTTTGTATTGCGTTGTCGCGCATGGTGCGATTTTGCGAATTTACAGCAAAAATCCGCTATTGGCTGACCAGTTGGCAGTCAATCACCGCACTTCGCCCATCAATGAACGCCACCGGGTTATGCTGGATTTTGCTTTCCATATCGGCATGGAGGCTGGCGAGCTGAACGAGGAGTGGAAGGAAAAACTGAAAGCGGTAGGCTTTACCCTGGATGATATCTGGGACATCGGAGCCATCACCGCCTTCTTTGGGCTCTCCAATCGTATGGTTTCCCTGACGGGCACTCCACCCAACGAGGAGTTTTACCTGCTGGGTCGAGTGCCTAAACAGTAATGCCTACTGGGTTTGCGAGCCTGAGTCGCCAGCCTTCTTGACCGGCGTTCTTTTACGAGCCCCGGTCTTGGCGGGTGGCACTTTTTTCGCTGCCGTTGATTTGGGTTGATGCCGGGGTGGCTCATCCTTCAAAAAGTCGGCCACGGTTTCCAGGTACTCACCCAGAAGTTTCTGGCTGACCACGAAGATATGGCCAATGTTTTTCTCGATGGTGCGATTCAGGCCACCGCGGGTCATCTGAATGTTTTCACGGGTACTGCCCCAGCGTTCACTGCTCAGGCAGGAGCCCACAGGGGCTATGGGGTCGCGTTGGCCGCGATAGTCAAAGATGGCTATATCGGCCGTATTCAAAGCATCCATCTTGACCGGTTTGCCATCCAGTTTCTTTTGGCTGGAAGGCAGACAATAACGACCTTCCCAGATTTCATTACCCATGAAGATTTTTTCAATCCACTCCTTGTGGGCGACGGTTGGAAAGCGGGTTCCCGAATTCAGCCAGTGCAGGAAAGGGGCAGCATCATCTATGGCACCGTGGAAATTGGCACGGGCATAAAAACCTTCAGCGACATTAAAGGCAACGCCGGGCTGGATGGCATGCATGCCTGATTCTATGGTTTGAGGCGGCAGATTGCTGGTGCCGTAAAAGGCCTGCATGATAGCGGGGTCATAATGCTCACGAATCAGATCGCGCATGGGTTTATGGCCGCTGGTGTCATCATCAAAGTGGATCGGTGTCGTCATCAAGGCGACCTGACGAATCTTGACCTCCTTGCCATCCAGCTCGGCTTCTTCTATGCGCCGTGCCAGGTAGGGCATGAACAGGGTGCCGCCCATGCAGTAGGCCATGACCTCAATTTGCTGTTCCGGGTGACGATCAATAATCATGTCCAGGTATTTATCGTGCACCGTCTTGCCATAAAAGCTGAGTCCCAGATGACTCTGATCCGGGCCGGGGTTGCCATAATCCACCATGTAGACGTCATAACCCAGCTGCAGCATACCTTCAACAACGGACTTGCCCGGAGCCAGGTCGAAAATCTCACAGCGATTAATCATCGGGCTGACCATATACAGGGTTTTGCCATTGGCTTTGACCCCTTCAGGTCGCGGATAATGGCGCAAACGCACTGAATAGACCTCAGAACCCGGCAAAGTCTGCCACTCACAGGCACCCAGCCTGGCATTGGGTGACTCCAGGGCAAAACGCCGAATATCAAAAGCATCATGGGCTAGCAGCGCCAGCAACCTTAGCTCACAGTCCTGCAGATATTCTTCGTCTGACTGCAAGCGCGTACCTTCCGGTGAGGTTTTACGGTAAGGATTGCGACGCAATTCGCTCAGAGGTTCACCAGTGATGACCTGCAACAGAGACCTTAAGAGCTTCTTCATGGCCCTCAAGCGGGTCTGACCATAACTGGGATACTGCCATTCCAGCGCCTGAAGACTGGCCAATTGCCCCAGCAGCCAGGTCTGGCCCGCCGGGGTTTCGCAGACCCGGTCGCATTGTTTGCGATCAAAAACCAGTTTGGTCTCTTTACGGGTCAGATAATCCTTTTTCTCCGCCTTTTCTTCATCACTGGCATCTACTTCTGAGGTCAGAGCTATAACCATAGTGCGCAAGCGACTGGCGTAGGCGGACTCAATCCGATGCCCGCGTACTGCAACAGCATCAGGATCACGACCCTGGGCAACTGCTTCCTGGGTTGCCTTGACCAGAGGTTTCATCCAGCCGGTGAAAAATTCTCTGGGCACCCCGAAAGGAGCCCACATATCCTGCTGCGCCTGACTGATCGCAAAGAGGTTTTTAAGACACAGCCCATTAAAATCACTCTGCCAATGATGGGTGTCTTTATAATACGCAGGGTTGTCAGCCAAGGTCACGCCGATAAACGTGTCCAGGAAATCAGCCGTTAGTCTGGGCAGAGCCAGCCCTTTTCTGGCTTCATCTGCCAGATCCTGTAACCGGGTATCACTCTTGGCCAACATCTTCACCTCCAGATATGTGAACGCGTCACGCAAAACTTCAGTTACTCAACCATAACAAAGAGTAACCCATGCGGAAAGTCTAATCCTTGTTGTACGCCTTATGCATCGGTTCGCTCAATTCATGAACCGCATCAATCAATGCCTTGGCATGATCCGGGTTCACGTGCTGGTTAATACCATGCCCCAGGTTGAAAACATGCCCTGACCCAGGACCGTAACTGTCCAGAATGCGCCCAACTTCAGCACGTATGGCCGCAGGCGGTGCAAAAAGTGCGCTGGGATCAAAGTTGCCCTGCAGGGCCACGCGGTTGCCGACACGGGCACGGGCACTGCTCAGCTCGGTCGTCCAGTCCAGACCCAGAGCATCAGCCCCGGTTGCAGCCTGATGTTCCAGCCATTGACCGCCGCCCTTGGTAAACAGGATCACGGGCACCTTGCGGCCCTGGTTATCCCGGATCAAACCATGGATGATTTGTTCCATGTATCTCAGCGAGAATTCCAGATAAGCGGGAGTGGAAAGACTGCCACCCCAGGAATCAAAGATCTGGACGGCCTGAGCACCGGCGCGGATCTGCGCATTCAGATAAGCCGTCACCGTTTGCGCCAGCTTATCAAGCAACTGGTGCATGACATCCGGCTGACCATAAAGCATGGCCTTGGCATGACGGTATTCACGGCTGCCCTCACCTTCGGTCATATAGGTCGCCAGCGTCCAGGGGCTGCCGGTAAAGCCAATCAGGGGCACACGACCATTCAGTTCTTTGTGGATGCGACTGACCGCATTCATGACATAGTCCAGATCCTTTTCCACATCGGGAATCGGCAGGGCCTCCACTTCGGCAGCAGTGCGCACTGTCTTGCGGAACTTGGGGCCTTCCCCGGCCACAAAATACAGGCCCAATCCCATGGCATCCGGGATGGTCAGGATGTCGGAAAAAAGAATCGCGGCATCCAGATCAAAACGCTCCAACGGCTGCAGCGTCACTTCACAGGCCAGATCCGTGTTACGGCATAAATCCATGAAAGAACCGGCCTGCTTGCGGGTCGCCAGATACTCAGGCAGGTAGCGTCCAGCCTGGCGCATCATCCAGACAGGGGTTCTATCCACGGGCTGACGGGCCAGGGCACGGAGAAAACGGTCATTTTTCAGTTCGGTCATAAGACGTCCCAAGACAACAAATCATTAAAGCCTTTGCAACAATCAAAGGCACCAGGAAATCACTGGCCCCATTGTAGCCTGCTGATGGTGCTCAGGGCAGGTATCTGGATAAAAACTTGTAACAGCTGCTGCCGATTGCCCAGCAACCTAGTAGAATAGTCAGAATTAATTTTGACTAGCTGAGAGATACAGACTTGTGACCCTGCGCTTTGTTGCTTCTTCCCGTCTGCCCACACCCTGGGCCACTTTTACAATGCACGGTTTTGAAGACACTGAAACCGGAAAAGAGCATTTGGCTTTGACCCTGGGTGAATTCAACAACGACCAGTCGGTTCTGGCTCGTGTTCATTCTGAGTGCCTGACTGGGGATGCCCTGTTTTCCTTGCGTTGTGATTGCGGTTTCCAGCTGCAGGAGGCCCTGAAACGAATCGCCGAAGAAGGCCGGGGTGCCCTGCTTTATCTGCGTCAGGAAGGTCGCGGAATTGGTTTGCTGAATAAAATCCGGGCTTATCATCTGCAGGATGCTGGCGCCGATACCGTGGAAGCCAATGAACAACTGGGGTTTGCGGCTGATCTGCGCGACTACTCCATGCTGATCCCCATGCTTGAGCATTTGCAGATCACCTCGGTGCGCCTGATGACCAACAATCCACGCAAGGTGGCTGCCCTGGAAAATTACGGTTTGCTTGTTGCGGAAAGGCTACCCATCACCACCGGAATGAATCCTCACAATGCCGGGTACCTGGAGACCAAAACCAACAAGCTCGGCCACATGATGACAGCCGCGGATTTCAGTAAAGATAGCTGATTGACAGGGTGTTAAAGTCGATGCCGTTGTTTTGTTCGGACATGCCATTGTTGGAATAATGCCGGTAGCGCAGGGCCAGATCCCACTGGTCACGCTCACCCCATTGCCAGCCCAGGGCCAGGGTGTCTTCAAACTGAAAATTCTGACCAAACTCATGCTGGCTGGCCGGAAAGCGACTGGCTGACATGAAGGTGGCACCAATCGACGTTTCCAGATAAGGCAGCCAGCTCAGAGCCGGCTCCAGGCGGAAAACCGGCGTCAGTACCAGTAGATTGTTTCTATCCAGAACCCCGTCCTGCCGCTGACCCTGCCAATATTCCAGCGCCAGCTGACCGTGCAGCTGAATGTTCAGCCAGTCGCCTTCATGCAGATCCTTCCAATGCCAACGCCAGGCTACGCGGTGGGCGCTCACCTCTTCCCCTTGCCCGGATTCCACCAGCACACGATCCGCCTCCATGGGGTTGGTGGCCAGAGTCGTCAGCAGGGTTACAGCAACGGCTGTGCGCCAGTATTGACTGCCTTCCACCAGCTCGGCTGTTGCCGTGGAGCTGGCCGCCAGAAGGAGGAGGGCGATCCAGAGTTTTTTCATGCTCGCCACTAGTCCCCGATCACCATGACACCTTCGGCTTCAAATTCCACGGCTTTGGGCAAAGCAGCAACCTGAACGGCAGCACGTGCAGGGTAAGGTTTGCTGAAATAACGGGCCATGACTTCATTCACGGTAGCAAAATTGGCCAGATCGGTCAGATAAAGATTGACCTTGACGACTTCATCCATGCTGCCACCAGCCGCTTCACAAACCGCCTTGAGGTTTTCAAAAACCTGGATGGCCTGGGCTTCAAAGTCACCGGCAACCACTTCCATGGTTTCAGGTACCAGAGGGATCTGGCCGGACAGATAAACGGTATTGCCCACTTTGACCGCCTGGGAATAGGTGCCGATAGCTTCAGGTGCCTGTTCCGTATTGATCACTGCTCGATTACTCATGTGCTACTCCTCATTTTTAAAATCATCGTAAACGCACAACCCGGTTCACTTCCGGTATCAGACGCAGTTTTTTCATGACCCGCGCCAGATGGATCCGATCCTTGACCAGCAATTCCAGGGTCAGGGTGGATAAGCGCGCATCCCTTTCATCAACACTGATGCGCTCCAGATTGGCATCCATATCGGTAACCAGGGTGGCAATACGGGCAATGATGCCGCGCTGATCTTCAATTTCCAGTTTCAGATTGACGCTGAAATCCCCTGAGGTCACTTCCGCCCAGCTCAAGGCCACGCATTTATCGGGATTGTCACGAATGTCCTGAAGGTTTTTGCAGTTATCGCGATGGACCACGATACCACTGCCGAAGCTGATATGACCGCGAATAGCATCACCGGGAATCGGGCGGCAACAACGGGCAAAGCTGACCACCATACCTTCAGTGCCATGAATGATCATATTGCTTTCATCGGATGTTTCCTTGCCCAGCGCCTCCGTATCCAGCAGACGTCTGGCCACCATGTAAGCCATGCGTTTACCCAGTCCTATGGCCTCCAGCAATTCCTGCTGACTGGCCACTTCCATCTCTTCCAGAAGCAGATTGATTCGCTCTTCCGGCAACTCGTCAAAACGCACATCAAATTGCGCCAGGGCTTTTTCCAGCAGGCGTTTGCCCAGAGCTTCAGATTCGCTGCGCTGCTGTTGTTTGATGTAATGGCGTATGGCCGAACGGGCTTTGCCCGTGGTGACAAAAGACAGCCAGGCCAGATTGGGGCGGGCACCGGGGGCGGTAATAATTTCCACCGTCTGGCCGCTCTGGATTTTTGCGGAAAGAGGAGCCAGCTTGCGATCAATCCGGCAGGCAACACAGCTATTACCGACATCCGTGTGCACGGCATAGGCAAAATCCACCGGCGTGGAGCCTTTGGGCAGCTCCATAATTTCCCCGGTGGGAGTGAAGACATAAATCTCGTCAGGGAAGAGATCCACCTTGACGTGCTCAATGAATTCCAGGGAATCCCCGGCGCGCTGCTGCATTTCCAGCAGGCCTTTAACCCATTGGCGGGCGCGGGCATGGCTGCCTTCGGCAATGGGGCGATCCGTCTGACCGGCCTTGTACAGCCAGTGGGCCGCTACGCCATTGTTGGCCATGGCTTCCATTTCCCGGGTGCGGATCTGAACTTCAATTGGCATGCCACTCAGGCCAAACAGGGTGGTATGCAGGGACTGGTAACCATTGGCCTTGGGGATGGCCACATAATCCTTGAAGCGACCCGGAACCGGCTTGTAGGTATTGTGAACAGTGCCCAAAGCACGATAGCAGTCGTCCACACTGTCCGTCAGAACCCGAAAAGCATAGACATCCATGATTTCGCTGAAAGATTTGCGCTGGTTTTTCATCTTGTCATACAAGGACAAGAGGTTTTTTTCACGGCCAATCACCCGCCCGTGAAGGCCTTCACTTTCCAACCTTTCCTGCAGGCGCTGCTGTATCTGTTTGACGATTTCCTTGCGATGCCCGCGCACACTCAGTACGGCCTTGCGCAGGCGTTCATAACGCATGGGGTAGATGGCCTGAAAGCTTAAATCCTCCAGCTCCAGACGCAGGGTATTGATCCCCAGGCGATTGGCAATCGGCGCATAGATATCCAGGGTTTCCTTGGCAATACGCCGCTTCTTCTCACGCTTCAAGGCACCCAGGGTGCGCATGTTGTGCAGACGGTCGGCCAGTTTGACGATGATGACGCGAATATCTTCCGCCATGGCCAGCACCATTTTGCGAAAGTTTTCGGCCTGGGCCTCGGCTTTGGATTCAAACTTGATCTGGGTGAGCTTGGAGACCCCGTCCACCAGCTCGGCAACCGGCTCACCAAACTGGCGCGCCACGGCTTCCTTGTTGACACCGGTGTCTTCAATCACATCATGCAAAAGGGCTGCAATCAGTGCCTGGTGATCCAGGTGCAGATTGGCCAGGATGGTGGCTACGGCCAGGGGGTGGGTCACATAGGGTTCGCCAGAGCTGCGGCGCTGTCCATCATGCGCCTGCTCTGCGTAATAATAGGCTCGCCTGACCTGCTGGATTTCACCAGCTGGCAGATAGCCCTTCAAACGATCACAAAGATCTTCAATCGTGTTCATTACCCACCTTCAGGTGTTAAGACTGGAATACAGGCGGGCAATAAGCAGCATGAAATCAGTAGTCCTGCTGCTGGAGTTCTTCCTGTGCCTCGAGAGCCTTTACTTCAGCCTCATCAAGAATGGATACATCGGTATGGCCTTCAGCAATTTCACGCAAGGCAACCACGGTTGCCTTATCGCCTTCCCAGGCGACGTGGGGGTCTTTGCCGCCCAGAGTGAGCTGTCGTGCGCGACGGGTCGCAACCATCACCAGTTCAAAGCGGTTTTCTACGTTTTCAAGACAATCTTCAACAGTTACACGAGCCATGGAGTGACACCTGACAATAGCAGTGGGAAGGTTTTACCAGACCCACCATTGTAGCGGAGCGCAAGGCCTCACAACAAGAGGCAGTTTATTTTAAAAGATTTTCCAGAAGACCAGCCTGGCTTTGCTGTTGACTGTCCAGGGTCAGCCTTTGCGTAATAAAAATGGCCTGCAGTTCGTTCAGTGCCTGCTGGAAATCATCATTGACCAGCAGATAGTCATATTCCGGGTAATGACTCATCTCACTAATGGCCTGCTGCATACGCCCCTCAATGATTGCTTCACTGTCCTGCCCGCGGTTGTTCAGACGCTCGCGCAATGCTTCCTGGGAGGGCGGCAGGATAAAAACACTAATGGCCTCCGGCATTTTTCTGCGCACCTGCTGGGCACCCTGCCAGTCAATTTCCAGGATCACATCCACCCCGGCCGCCATGCGCTGCGCCACGGCCTGCTGAGAAGTGCCGTAGTAATTGCCGAACACCTCAGCCGACTCGAAAAAAGCACCTTCATCCACCAGCTTCTGGAACTCTGCTTTACTGACAAAGTGATAATTGACCCCGTCTTCTTCGCCGGGACGGGGCGCACGGGTGGTATGCGACACGGAAACTTCCAGCTTGGGCAGTTTCTCCAGCAGGGCAGCAACCAAACTGGTTTTGCCAGCACCTGAAGGGGCGGAAAGAATATACAAACGGCCTTTTGGCTGCGACATGGCAGACTCCCTGTAGACATTGAGCAAGTGTTGGAAAGCCCGCCAGTTTACCTGCCTCTTGGCATGGCTGCGACTCAATAGGTATTTCCAATTGCACTATTGGATTTAATCAATTTCCAGTATCTGGCATCAGACCCTAGTATAAACCCTGTCAAAGCAATAAAGATTCATCAACCCACTTAAACTCAAGGAGTTTATTAAGATGCCACAAGCAATCAATACCGAGATCAAACCCTTCAATGCCACTGCTTTCAAACAGGGTGAATTCGTGGAAATCAGTGAAGCCGATGTCAAAGGCAAGTGGTCTGTTTTCTTCTTCTACCCAGCCGACTTTACTTTTGTTTGCCCCACCGAGCTGGGCGACGTGGCTGACAAGTACGAAGAACTGCAAAAGCTGGGCGTGGAAGTTTTTTCTGTGTCCACTGACACCCACTTTACCCACAAAGCCTGGCACAGCTCTTCCGACACCATCGGCAAGATCAACTACTACATGGTTGGCGATCAGTCCGGCAACATCACCAACAACTTCGGCGTGATGCGCGAAGGTGCTGGCCTGGCTGACCGCGCCACCTTCCTGATCGACCCGGATGGCGTCATTCAGGCGATGGAAGTCACTGCTGAAGGCATTGGCCGTGATGCTGACGACCTGCTGCGCAAGGTGAAAGCCGCTCAGTACGTGCGCAACCACCCCGGCGAAGTTTGCCCTGCCAAGTGGAAAGAAGGCGATGCCACTCTGACTCCATCTCTGGACCTGGTTGGCAAGATCTAAAGCCGACCCCACCCGTCAGCCTTCGGGCTGGCGGGACTCCGCAAGACCCTACTTAATGTTTGTCACCAAAGGACACGCACCATGTTAGATGCCAATCTCAAGCAGCAACTGGACACTTATCTACAGAAGATCGTCACCCCGATTGAGCTGAGCGTGTCCAGTAACGGTGAACCCAAAGCACCCGAATTACAGGAGCTGGCCGCAGAAATTGCCGAGCTGTCTTCCAAAATCAGCCTCAAGGAAAAGGGCTCTGCCCAGCGCACACCCAGTCTGGCGATAGCCGCTGAAGGCCAGTCCCCCCGCGTCAGTTTTGCGGGCATTCCCATGGGCCACGAATTTACCTCTTTGGTACTGGCTCTGCTGCAGGCAGGTGGACACCCTTCCAAGGCCGAACCGGAATTGATCGAGCAAATCCGTAATCTGCCCGGCGAGTACCATTTTGAAACTTTTATTTCGCTGTCCTGCCAGAACTGCCCCGATGTGGTTCAGGCATTGAATTTAATGGCCACCATCAACCCCAACATCACTCACCAGATGGTGGATGGCGCTCTCTTCCAGGATGAAGTGGAAGAAAAACAGATCATGGCCGTGCCTTCTGTTTATCTGAATGGTGAACACTTCGGCCAGGGCCGCATGACCCTGAATGAAATCGTCAACAAGCTGGATACCGGCGGTGCCGAGCGCAAGGCTGCCGAATTGAATGAACGCGAGCCTTATGAAGTTCTGGTCGTGGGCGGTGGCCCTGCCGGTGCTTCCGCAGCCATCTATGCTGCGCGCAAAGGTATTCGTACCGGCGTGGTTGCCGAGCGCTTCGGCGGTCAGGTAATGGACACCGTCGGCATTGAAAACTTCATCTCAGTGCCCTACACCGAAGGCCCCAAACTGGTTGCCAATCTGGAACAGCACGTCAAAGACTATGATGTGGACATCGTCACTGAACAAAAGGCCTCCAGCCTCAAGCAGGGCGAATATATTGAAATCGGACTGGAAAGCGGTGCCACCCTGAAAACCCGCAGTGTCATCCTCGCCACGGGTGCTCGCTGGAAGGAAATGAAGGTGCCCGGTGAGCAGGAATACCGTGGCAAGGGCGTGGCCTACTGCCCCCACTGTGACGGCCCTTTGTTCAAGGGCAAGAAGGTGGCCGTGATTGGTGGCGGTAACTCAGGCATTGAAGCCGCCATTGATCTGGCGGGCATCGTGGAATCCGTGACCGTGCTGGAATTCGGCGACACCCTGAAAGCCGACCAGGTGCTGCAAACCAAGGCGCGCTCCATGAAGAACGTGGAAATCATCACCCATGCCATGACCACTGAAGTGCGCGGTGATGGCCAGAAAGCGGTCGGCCTGAATTACACAGATCGCAGCAGTGGCGAAAGCAAGCAACTGGATGTGGCCGGCATTTTTGTCCAGATCGGCCTGGTGCCCAACACCGAATGGCTGAAGGGCTCCGACCTGGAACTCAGTCGCTTCGGGGAAATTGAAATTGATAATCGTGGCGCCACCAATATGCCCGGTGTTTTTGCTGCCGGTGATGCCACAACGGTTCCCTACAAGCAAATCATCATTGCCATGGGGGCTGGTTCGACAGCTGCCTTGAGTGCTTTCGACCACCTGATCCGCACCCCGTCACCGGAAGAACGCAAGCAGGAAGCGGCTGCAGCCGGTTAATCTGCCGTAGTTTACGCGAGAGTCAATTGCTGTGCTTGCCGCCCCGAGGGGCGGTTTTTTGTTGGGGTATCCAGCAGATGTACTACTCTCTCAATGCCGTCCACGACTTCATTGAATCCAAGAGGCAAAACCATGATCTCTCGTCGCACTTTTAACCAGCTCGCTCTTTCCGGTCTGGCTTTGCCTTTTTTGCCTTCCGCCTTCGGGCACAGCCAGCCTGCGCTTGATCGAGTGATTCGTTCACTGACCCGGCTGCATTCCATTCAGGTTCAGTTGGGTGATCAGGTCATCTATGCTCAGGCTCCCAGAGGGCCGGGGCTGGATTCTTTTGCTTATATCAAGTCCTGCTCGAAAAGCCTGGTCGCCCTGCTGCTGGGAAGCTGCATTGCCAGAGATGAAATCGCATCAGTGGATCGCCGCCTGGTCCAGGTCGCTCCCAAACTGATTCCGGCAGATGCAACTGAGGGTGTGGATAAAATAACCCTGCAAGATCTGGTCACTCTTCAGGCTGGACTCGAAGGAACATCCGGCCCCCGTTATGGTGCCTGGGTGAACTCACCCAACTGGATTGCCAATGCCCTGACCCGGCCTCAAGTGGCTGAGCCAGGCCAGCGTATGGTCTATTCCACCGGCACCAGCCATATTCTGGGTGCCGTTCTTACCGAGGCTTCCGGGCAAAGCCTTTTACAGCTCGCCAGAGAGCGTCTGGGCGATCCACTGGGATTTAGAATCCCACCCTGGGTACGTGATCCACAAGGTTATTATCTGGGCGGCAATGGCATGGCCCTGACCCCCAGAGCGATGCTTGCTGTTGCACAACTCATGCGTGACGAGGGCCGTTTTGAAGGACAGCAGGTCATTCCCGAAGACTGGATTCATGCCTCCATGATTCCCCGGACCCAGTCACCCTATTCCGGCCTCGACTATGGCTACGGCTGGTTTATTTCCACAAGTGGCTACGTCATGGCACGGGGTTATGGGGGTCAGACCATCGCAGCCCACCCTGAACACAAACTGGCGGTTGCCATCACCTCCGACCCGAACACTCCGGCTCACTCAAAGGGGTATTTTGCTGACTTGATGGAATTGCTGGACGGGCCGGTTTTGGAGTTGGCCAAGGCGGCATGAAGTTGAGCCAAAACAACTCAGTGGGTTTCACTCAATATTCTGGATCTGCTCGCGCATTTGCTCGATCAGGACTTTCAATTCCACGGAAACCTGTGTCATGTCGAGGTTCATGGCTTTAGAACCCAGGGTGTTGGCTTCGCGGTTCATTTCCTGCATCAGGAAATCCAGGCGACGACCCACAGGCCCTTTTGTTTTTAGTGCACGACGCACTTCGGTGACATGGGCTTCGAGGCGATCCAGCTCTTCGGCGACATCCTGTTTTTGCGCCAGCAGTACGACTTCCTGTTCCAGACGCTGGGGGTCAACCTCGACCTGCAATTTGGCTGCTTTTTCCAGAACAGAGGTGCGCCAGGCTTCCAGAGCAGCGGGCAAATAAGCCTGGGCGTTTTGCAGATGGGTGGTGATTTGAACCAGGCGTTCTTCCAGCATCGCGGCCAGGGCTTCACCTTCCCGCAAACGGTGGGCCTGCAGATCGTCCAGCGCCTGATCAAAGAGCGCCAGCACCTGGGCTTGAACTTCTTCTTCATCGGTTTCGCTGGCCTGAATCACACCCGGCCATTCCAGCAGTTTCAGCGGATCAAGAGGTGCAGCCTTGGCCATTTTGCTGCACACTTTTTCGGCACTCGTCACCAGCTTTTCCAGCAGGGGCTCATTTAAAACCAGCTCCTGGTTGTCATCGGTTGGATAGAATTTCAGAGTGAGGTCGAGTTTGCCGCGCGCCAGTTTTTGTTTGAGACGATGACGCAGGGTGGTTTCCTGATTGCGCAGGCTTTCCGGCAGGCGGAAAGAAGGCTCCAGATAGCGCTGGTTCACGGAACGGATTTCCCAACTCAGGCTGCCCCAGGGCAGATGGGTTTCACGACGTGCAAAGGCGGTCATGCTGGCAATCATGTTGAATCCTTAGTGTGTATAATGCGCAGTTCATTCATTCAAGGCTTTAGGTAGAACCCATGCGACCCAGCGGAAGAACCCCCGACCAGACCCGAGAAATCACCCTGACCCGTCATTTTACCAGTCATGCCGAAGGCTCTGTACTGGTGTGCTTTGGAAATACTCAGGTGATCTGTACGGCCAGTGTCGAAAAAGGCGTACCGCGTTGGCTGCGTGGCAAGAACCAGGGCTGGCTGACGGCTGAATACGGTATGTTGCCGCGTGCCACCCATTCTCGCAACAACCGTGAAGCCACTCGCGGCAAACAGGGTGGCCGCACTCTGGAAATCCAGCGTCTGATTGGTCGCTCCTTGCGCTCGGCTGTGGATCTGAAAAAACTCGGTGAATACACCATCACCCTGGATTGTGATGTTATTCAGGCCGATGGCGGCACGCGCACCGCTTCCATCACCGGTGCCTGTGTGGCCCTGGTGGATGCCCTGCGCAGCCTGCAATTGCAGAAGCTGCTGAAAAGCGACCCTTTCAAACAATACATTGCTTCGGTTTCCGTGGGTATTTACAAAGGCGAACCGGTTTTAGATCTGGATTATGCCGAGGACTCAGCCTGTGAAACCGATATGAATGTGGTGATGACCGAAAGCGGCCAGTTCATTGAAGTTCAGGGCACCGCTGAAGGCCAGCCTTTCTCGCGTGAGGAGATGAATGCCATGATGGCTCTGGCTGAAAAAGGCTGCGAAGAGCTGGTGGCCTTGCAGAAGAAAGCGCTGGAAAACACCTGAAGTCAAAAAAGCCGGGCTTGCCCGGCTTTCTTCAGGAAGCTTCCAGTTTAGAGTTCATACTCCACATAGACGGGAGCATGCGCTGAAAACTTAACGCTAGGATCAATCCAGGCCTTTTTGATGTTGCGGCGCAGGTTGGGCCCCACCACCTGGTAGTCCAGACGCCAGCCTTCCTGCCTGCCCCTGTCGAGTTCCATGCTGGGCCAGAAGGAATACTGGTCCGCATCACGGTTCACCTCACGAAAAGCATCGATATAGCCCAGCGGTCCAAAGACCTGATCCATCCAGGCACGCTCTTCGGGACGAAAACCGATACTCAGTTGGTTATCCTGCCAATTGGCCAGATCCAGAGTTTTGTGGGCAATATTCCAGGAACCGCAAATAATGTATTCACGGCGTTTGCGGCGCAGCTTGGTCAAATATTCCAGAAACTGCTCCATAAACTGCTTTTTTTCCGCCGGATTGATTCCCGAGGGCATCTGAAAGCTGCAGACGCTGACCTTATCGAAATCCGCCTGGATAAAACGACCTTCACGGTCAGCCAGCTCAAAACCCAGACCGGTCATGATGGCCTTGGGCATGGTTCGGCAATAAATGCCGGTACCGGCAAAATCATCCTGCTCGGCATCAAAGAAATAACCTTCCCAACCCTCCGGACGCTCGATTGCATCACCCAGCTTGTAGGCCTTGGTGCGCACATCCTGGACGCAAACCACATCTGCATCCTGCTCCTGGAGCCATTCGAGGAAACCTTTTTCTACGGCTTGTTTGATTCCGCCAACATTCAGGGTGATCACTTTCATACGTGAGTAGTTCCCGTTCCTGCGTGGTTACACGTTTATTTAGGGTGTATGATACCTGACCTTAATACTTTAGGGGAATTGCTGTGCTTGATTATCAACAAGACTTTATTGATTTTGCCATACAACAACAGGTTTTACGCTTTGGTGAATTCACTCTCAAGTCCGGTCGAGTGAGTCCTTATTTTTTCAATGCCGGTCTTTTCAATACCGGTGAAGCCCTGGTCAAGCTGGGCCACTGTTATGCAGAGGCCATTCAACGCGCTGAACTGGACTTTGATGTCCTTTTTGGCCCTGCCTACAAGGGTATACCCTTGGCCGCTGCAGCAGCCAGCACTTTGGCCAGTGAATACCAGCGCCCCACCCCTTTTGCCTTCAACCGCAAAGAAGCCAAGGCTCACGGCGAGGGCGGTCAACTGGTGGGTGCCGACCTTCAGGGTAAAAAAGTGCTGCTGATTGATGATGTGATTACAGCGGGCACGGCAATCCGTGAAGTCTTGCCACAGATAAAAGAGGCTGGTGCCCAGGTGGCCGGGGTGGTCATTGCTCTGGATCGCCAGGAACGCGGGCAGGGTGAACGCTCAGCCATCCAGGAGGTGGAACAGGATCTGGGCATTCCCGTTGCCAGCATCATTACTCTGAATAACATTTTTGAATACTTGAACGCGCATTCAGACTTGCAGTCTTATGCTCATGCCATTGAAAATTATCGCCGTACCTACGGGGTTTAAGTAAACTGTTTTTATTTTCTTCACCAAAGGATTTCCAAAATGCTGGTTAAAAAACTAAGTAGTGTAGCAACCCTGTTGTTACTGGGACTTTCCACTCAGGTCGCAGCCTTCAGTCTGGCTCCCGGGTCGATTGAAGCCAACCTGAATAATGAAACCATCCAGTTTGAATTTGACAAGCCGGTCAGTGGGGCCAATAACCTGCACGTCAATTTTGGTGCTCTTTACACCGAACACCAGGATGCTGATTCTTCTGTAGTGGCCACCGCAGGTTTCCAGGGTGTGGAAACGGACAATCAGACGTACCGTGCCGGGGTCGGTGCGCGTCTCTATGCCTATGATGCTCCTGCCGACACAGCAGGAGCTGCCGTAGCTGTGGGCGGGCTTTTTTACCATATCGTGCCCGGTGCTCCCCATGTTTCTCTGGGCGGTTATGGCTGGTTTGCGCCCAAGGTAACCAGCTTTGGTGATACAGAGCAGCTTTATGAAGCCGGCTTCCGGGTTGCCTATCGGGCCATCCAGAATACCGATATTTTCCTGGGCTATCGTTATCTGCACCTGGAAACGGAACAGGGCTTTGATGACACTCTGGAAGACAGCCTGCATGTTGGCTTTCGCCTGAATTTCTAAGGCGGTTTGATGCCTGCACACTTCAGGATGAACTGGCAGCAACTGCTCAGTCCCAGTCGACTGGGCAGCCGCCGCTCTTCCCGTGAAGAGCCTGGACGCAGCCCTTTTCACAAAGACCATGACCGGATTATCTTTTCCGGCTCTTTTCGCCGCCTGGGGCGCAAAACCCAGGTTCACCCCCTGGTTAACAATGATCACATCCATACCCGCCTGACTCATTCTCTGGAAGTTGCCTGTGTTGGTCGCAGCCTGGGCATGCTGGCCGGTGAAAATCTGAAAGACCGGCTCCCCGGCTGGATTACAGCGGCGGATCTGGGCGTGATTGTTCAGGCTGCCTGTCTGGCCCATGATATCGGCAACCCGCCCTTTGGCCATGCCGGTGAATACGCCATTCGTGACTGGTTTCAGCAGGCTGAATCGCGTGGACTTTTGCAAGGCCTGAGTGGCAATGAACGCCAGGATTTGCTGACCTTTGAAGGCAATGCCCAGGGTTTTCGGGTCGTCACCCAGATTGAATACAACCAGTTCTCAGGTGGCATGCGCCTGACCCATGCCACTCTGGGAGCCATGCTCAAATACCCCTGGACAGTTGAACATGCTGGCCCTAAAGGTAAGTTTTCCGCCTTCCAAACCGAAAAACACCAACTCCAGCAAACAGCTGAACACCTGGGACTGATCCAGACCGCAGATTGGTGCTGGGCGCGCCACCCCCTGGTTTATCTGGTCGAAGCAGCCGATGACATCTGCTATGCCCTGCTGGATCTGGAGGATGGTCTGGAAATGGAAATTCTGGGTTATCAGGAAGTGGCTGAGATATTGGAAAGTATTGGTGGCGGACAGCCCCAGGATTTTTCCCAACTGGCGAATGCCTCGCGTCGGCGCCGCATTGCTGCTCTCAGGGGACAGGCTATGGAAAAGATGGTGGAGGCCGTGATTGCCGCTTTTGTTCAGCATCAGGACGAACTGCTGGAAGGTCGTTTTGCACAGGATTTGATTGATGTCTGTCCACCGGCCATCGCCCAGGGAATTGGACAGGCCAAAATCCTCGCCCGGGATCGCATCTTTCACAACCAACGCAAGGCCAAGCTGGAAATTGGAGCCTACACCACCCTCGGCACTCTCCTGGAAACCTTCTGCGAAGCCTGCAATGCCCGTCATCATCAGCCCGGCGCCTTGAGCTTCAAGCACCAGCGAGTTCTGGCCCTGATTGGCGAAAACATGCCGGAAGAGGACTGGCCTCTTTACCAGAGTTACCGCAGGGCGCTGGACTTCATTGGTGGCATGACCGACAACTATGCCGTGGATGTCGCCCAGGAAATGAGCGGCCAGATCAGCAATCTAAGAAACAGCTGAAACCCCGGCGACCTGACTCAAGTGCCGCAGAAGCACCTCACTGAAACTAATCTGCCCTACCAGCATGCCCTGGCTGCCAAACAGGCGATTGAACTCAAACAGATAGGGCCAACCATCCACCAGGGCCAGATCAAACCCGCCATGATCAATATCAAGTTGGGTGGCCAGCTTTCTGACCAGATCCAACGCCACTTCAGGTATCGCTTCCCGGCTCACCCGCCCTCCCTGGGAGATATTGTTCAAAAAGCCACCTTCAGGGGCAATGCGCCAATAGGCATCCAGGATTTCTCCAGCGACCCAGACCACACGCAGATCCCGGTCAATATCCAGCTTCTCCTGAATATACAGGGTGTCCTGATTGGCCGCCCAGTCAAAAAGCTCCATTTCTGTTTCGAGCAGGGCAACGCCTTCACCCCGAGAGCTTTTGATGGCTTTGGCGACCAGGGGAAAATCAAAGGTATCGAGAATCTCCTGCAAGGCCGAACGCGAGCTGCCGTGAATGGCTGTTTGCGGAAGATGTTCCGGGCAAATCGCCTTGAAAACCCTCGTCTGCTCCACCTTATTATGACCCAGATAATAGCTGGCCGGGCTGGGGAAGATTTTTTTCTTCAAGCCATACAGCAGGGTATTGATCTGCCAGTATTCGGGAAACAACAGCCAGTCGGCATCCCTGATTTCATCCAGGTGGTCATACATGCGGTCGGGTTTGATGTAGCGCACACCCGGCAGTCCCAAAGTACGCAGGGCGTCAAAGGAAATCAGTTTCAAAGTGATGAACCTCAGGGAAAGGAGAAAGCCCCGGCATCTTAATCGCAAATCTGGAGCCGAACCAGCAATAAAACCCACGAGTCACGCACGAATACCGGAAATTACTTACAAGACCTTGTCACTGCTGCATAATTTTCTGCATGCATTCAACACAAGAGGGTCTGAAATGAGCAGCAGTCTGAAAATGAACCGCAAAGAGATGATTGCTTTTCTGGAACAGGAGTTTCCGCAATACCTGGGTGAAGTCAGCCAGGTGGAAGAAGACTACAGCCTGCTGCGCCTGCCCGTGGACACCAGCCACCTGCGCCCCGGTGGAACTGTATCCGGTCCGACCATGATGGCTCTGGCTGATGTGGCTCTCTATGTTGCCCTGCTCTCAAAAATCGGCCCGGTTGCCCTGGCCGTGACCACCGACTTTACCTGCCACTTTCTCAACAAACCCAAATCGGACAAGGCCCTGATGGCCAAGGCCCGATTGCTGAAACAGGGTAAACGCCTGATCATCGGCGAGGTGGAGCTTTACAGTGAAGGGGATACAGAAACCCTGGTGGCTCACGTCGTGGCCAGTTATTCGGTTCCTCCGGCTAAATAGGTTTTTTGGCCCCCTTGTACTGCTGAATCATCAGTGCCAGGATAATCATTACCAACCCGATCAGGGTGGCCGGATAAATCGGTTCACCCACCAGAAAATACAGCAAAACCAGGGATACAAAAGGGGAAATAAAAATCAGGTTGGAGATTCTGGCTGTGCTTTCTGCATACTGCATGGCCAGCAACCACATCACAAAAGCAAACCCCATCTCAAACAGCCCCAGATAAATCGCGCCCAGCCAGCCTTGCCAAGCCACCAGCTGAAAGTCTGATCCGATCCAGGTTGCCAGGGCAATCAATGGCAAAGCCAGAATGAAATTCAGGGTCAGGGCCACCAGGGGGTCAGCCTGATTGCGGGTGTTGATGATCCAGTAGGCCGACCAGACCAGTGTCGAAGCCAGAGCCAACAAAACACCCCAGCCACTGACAAAACTCAGACCCAGCAAATCGCCACGGGTGGCAATCACCGCAGCACCCAGATAGCCCAGAATAATCGCCAGCCAATCCTGCTTGCGAATCACCTGGCCCAGAAAAGGTACGGACAAGAGGCTGAGAGTAATTGCCCAGGTATAATTCAAGGTCTGAGCCTGCTGTCCCGGCAAGAGATCATAGGCATAAAGCAGCAACAGATAGTAGAGCAGTGGGTTCATCAAGCCGGACAGCAGAAAAAATCCCGGCTTCTGCCTGAACCAATAACCCAGCAGAGGCAACTTTTGCTGACGCCAGAGGAGCAACAGCAAGAGGATCACTGAGCAGCCCGTTGCCACCAGCAGGAGTTGCAACACGGAAAAATACGCCAGGGTCAACTTGAAAGCCGTCGCAACCGTTGACCAGCAAGCCACCGCACCCAGTGCAAAGAAAACCGCTTTCTTCTGATCTTTAACCAAAGGCCACCTCACCCCAAATCGAAAACACAAGAGGATAACAGCCTTGGAAAAATCCGGTAGAATAGAGCCGAAAACTGGAGGATCGCATGCAAATCACACTGAACGGGGCAACCCATCAGCTTGAAGAAGGCCAGAGCGTGGCTGAACTCCTCGAACAACTGCAACTGGTCGGCAAGCGCCTGGCCGTTGAAGTCAATGAAGAAATCATTCCCAAAAGCCGCCATGCCACCCAGCCACTGCAAGCCGGTGATCGGGTGGAAATTGTTCACGCCATAGGCGGCGGTTAATTTCAGGAGCAGGCATGACCACAAAAGACACTTTCAAAATCGGCACGCGGGAATTTTCCTCACGCCTGCTGGTGGGAACCGGCAAGTACAAAGACCTGCAGGAAACCGGCGAAGCCATAGCCGCCAGCGGTGCAGAAATCGTCACGGTTGCCGTGCGCCGGACCAATATCGGCCAGAATCCGGATGAACCCAATCTGCTGGATGTCATTTCCCCGGATCGCTACACCCTGCTGCCCAATACCGCTGGCTGCTATAACGCCAAAGAGGCCGTGCGCACCTGCATGCTGGCCCGTGAGCTACTGGATGGCCATAACCTGGTCAAGCTGGAAGTGCTAGGCGACCAGAAGACGCTGTATCCAAACATGCGCGAAACCTTTGCCGCCACCGAAAAGCTGATTGCCGAAGGTTTTGAAGTCATGGTGTATTGCAATGACGACCCCATTGCGGCCAAAGAGCTGGAACAGATGGGCTGCATTGCCATTATGCCTCTGGGCTCTTTGATCGGTTCCGGTCTGGGTATTCTCAACCCCCATAACATCCGTCTGATCATGGAAGATGCCCAGGTGCCTGTTCTGGTGGATGCCGGTGTCGGCACCGCTTCTGATGCTGCCCTGGCCATGGAAATGGGCTGCGAAGGTGTGTTGATGAACACCGCCATTGCCCATGCGAAAAACCCCGTGTTGATGGCCAGTGCCATGAAAAAAGCCATAGAAGCCGGGCGTGAAGCCTTCCTGGCCGGTCGCATGCCGAAAAAAGCCTATGCCAGCGCCAGCTCACCTCTGGAAGGACTGATTCATTCATGAGCACCACCCAGCAGCAAGACAAGCAACACGACCGGGCCGATGATGCCATTCACGACAAGCGCATTCGCAGTTTTGTATTGCGCCAGGGCCGCATGACCGCAGCCCAGCAAAGGGGAGTGGATGATTTTCTGCCGCATTACGGCCTCAATCTGGAAGATGGACGCATCAATCCGGCAGAAGTTTTTGGCCGTCAGGCCCCTCTAGTTGTGGAAGTGGGTTTTGGCATGGGCAATTCCCTGCTGGAACAACTGCAGGCTCTGCCGGATCATGACTTCATCGGCATCGAAGTGCATCTGCCCGGTGTCGGCAAGCTTTTGTGTGAAGCCGGAGACCTGAATCTGGATAATCTCAGGGTTTACCGTGATGATGCCGTGGAAGTGCTCAACCGGTGTTTCCCGGATGAATCCATTGATCTCTTCCAGCTCTTCTTTCCCGACCCCTGGCCGAAGAAAAAACACCACAAACGCCGGATCGTACAGCCGCCTTTTGTGGAAATCGTGCGCAGGAAACTCAAAATCGGTGGGCGCTTTCACCAGGCCACCGACTGGGCAGCCTATGCCGAACACATGCGTGACGTCATGAACGCCGCACCCGGCTACAGCAACACCGCCAGTGAAGGCGACTTTGTACCCCGGCCGGAAACCCGCCCCCTGACCAAGTTTGAACAACGTGGCGAGAAACTCGGGCATGGTGTCTGGGACCTGATTTATCAGCGAGACAGCTGATCAAACGCGGCTGACTGCAACACTGGTGGTCGTGAGTTATAATTAAACAGGCAATACTGCAACAGCTTTAACGGTCAGGCATCTTCTGATCGTGGAGCAGTTTCATACAGTTCCGGGAGTAATGATGTGAAAGCATTAAGCACCGAGGCTAAAAAAGCCTATTTCGCTCAGACCCGTCGCTCCAACTTTGCGGCCAGTCTGCGCCTGGAGGGATACCAGACACAACCCGAAGATGCGAGTCAGACCCTGACCTCCCGGGAAGAAATTCTTCGACGTTACGGGAAGGTGAAGCCCTGAGTCTGGATAAATACGGCACGGGGCAAGACCCCTATTGTTACCCAAACACTCATACCCTGAAGAATCGTCTGGCACTGAGCGATGAACAGGAACTTGCTGATGTGGAACGTGAGCTGACTACCATTGCAGCCAGTGAAATCAGTTTCACTCTACCGCCTTACGACCTCCTCTACCTCCAGAACATTCATCGCCAGCTGTTCAGAGACATCTATAGCTGGGCGGGCAAGATTCGCACCATTGATCTAGCCAAGGGCGGTACACGCTTTTGTAACGTGCAACGTATTGAACCTGAAGCTAACAAGCTTTTTCTGAGCTTATCGAGTGCTCATTGGCTGGAAGATCTAAGTCGGGCAGACCTCGTGGATGCTGTTTCCGAATACTATGGTGACTTGAACGTAATTCACCCTTTTCGTGAAGGTAATGGCCGGGCCCAGCGACTGATGTTTGAGCATCTCATTATCAATACCGGCTACCAAATCAACTGGTGGAAAGTTGATCCCGCCGAATGGATTCAGGCAAACATCAATGCAGTAGCCTGCGATTACAGGGCGCTGAGCAAAGTGTTTGATCAATGCATTGGCGATGAAATTCCCGCTTTGTAGCCTCCAGAAAAATTCACCGGCAGAGCCTGCATTCAGGCACTTGCTAAGTTATAATCTTTCCCGCGCAGTCCTTGATGACTGCCACCCTTCCCTGTTTTGAGGGGCGCTGCAGCAGCTTCATGTCTGTCAGGCTCAAAGCAGGAAACAAGATTCAACGGCGCCCGTTCAACTTAACTGTTAAACGGAGTGTCTATGACCGCTTTTAATGATTTCAAGGTTGCTGATATCAACCTGGCCGACTGGGGCCGCAAGGAGCTGCATATCGCGGAAAGCGAAATGCCTGCGCTGATGACCATTCGCAAAAAGTACCATGCGGAACAGCCATTGAAAGGTGCCCGTATTGCCGGTTGTATTCACATGACCATCCAGACGGGCGTGCTGATTGAAACTCTGATTGATCTGGGTGCTGAAGTGCGCTGGTCTTCCTGCAATATTTTCTCCACCCAGGATCATGCTGCCGCCGCCATTGCTGCTGCCGGTATTCCGGTTTTTGCCTGGAAGGGTGAAACCGAGGAAGAATACCTCTGGTGCATCAAACAGACTATTGAAGGTAAAGATGGCTGGACACCCAATATGGTTCTGGATGACGGCGGTGACCTGACCGAAATTCTGCACAAGGAATACCCGGAGCTGCTGGATAACATCCACGGTATTTCCGAAGAAACCACCACGGGTGTTCACCGCTTGCTGGAAATGCTGGAAGCCGGCACCCTGAAAGTACCTGCCATTAACGTCAATGATGCCGTCACCAAATCCAAGAATGACAACAAGTACGGCTGCCGCCACAGCCTGAACGATGCCATCAAGCGCGCCACCGATCACCTGCTGTCTGGTAAACAGGCACTGGTCATTGGCTATGGTGATGTCGGCAAAGGTTCTGCTGCTTCCTTGCGTCAGGAAGGCATGATCGTCAAGGTCACTGAAGTCGATCCCATCTGTGCCATGCAAGCCTGCATGGATGGCTACGAAGTGGTTTCCCCCTACATCAATGGCAAAAATACCGGCAGAGATGACGGTGTCGATAAAACCCTTCTGGGTAAAATTGATCTGCTGGTGACCACCACAGGCAACGTCCACGTCTGTGACGCCCCGATGATGAAAGCTTTGAAAAAGGGAGCCGTGGTCTGCAACATCGGCCATTTCGACAATGAGATCGATACGGCCTACACCCGTGAAAACTGGGCCTGGCAGGAAATCAAACCCCAGGTTCACAAAATCTTCCGTGACGGCAAGCCGGGTCAGTTTGACGAAGCCAGCAATGACTATTTGATTCTTCTCTCTGAAGGTCGTCTGGTCAACCTAGGCAATGCCACCGGCCACCCCAGCCGCATCATGGATGGCTCCTTTGCCAACCAGGTACTGGCTCAGATCCACCTCTTCAAGGGTGACTTTGGCAACCTGCCTGCTGAGCAGAAAGCACAAAAGATCACCCTGGAAGTTCTGCCCAAAGAGCTGGATGAAGAAGTCGCCCGCTATATGGTGCAGGGCTTCGGTGGCGTGGTCACCCAACTGACCTCAGAACAGGCCAAATATCTGGGCGTACCCCAGCAAGGCCCCTTCAAGACGGATGCCTACCGCTACTAAGCTTTCAGGCTGATTCCAGCCCGCCAGCCTCCGGGAATGGCGGGCTTTTTCTTGCCTTGCAAATATCACTTCAACCCTTCATTGAGTGTGGTAGGATTGATTTTGTGCAGCGCAAATGGAGGATAGCCGTGAAAGACTTACCGAAAGATCTTTGGCACCATCTCGCCGAAGAAGATGTATTTGAAGCCTTGAAAAGTGATCATCATGAAGGCTTGTCAGAGCAGGAAGTAGAAGAAAGGATCAGGTTGTTTGGTGAAAACAGCATCACCGCACAAAAGCCCATATCCCCCATCAAACGTTTTTTGCTGCAGTTTCACAACCCCCTTATTTATATACTGCTGGTTGCCACCGCCGTTACCTTTTTCCTCCAGGAATATGTCGACTCCGGGGTGATCTTCGGCGTGGTGATGATTAATGCCATCATCGGTTATCTGCAGGAAGCCAAGGCCGAAGAGGCGATCAACTCCCTGAAAAAAATGATGTCGGCCAGTGCCACCGTCATCCGCGGCGGCAAAAAAATGACCGTGCCCGCCACACAACTGGTTCCCGGTGATATCGTCCAGCTGGCTTCCGGCGACAAGGTGCCTGCGGACATGCGCCTGTTCAAAAACCGTGACCTGCAAATCGATGAATCAGCCCTGACCGGTGAGTCCGTTGCTGTGCAAAAAGAA
The DNA here is from genome assembly GCF_044810985.1 of Marinospirillum sp. Classification (GTDB taxonomy): domain Bacteria; phylum Pseudomonadota; class Gammaproteobacteria; order Pseudomonadales; family Halomonadaceae; genus Marinospirillum. The sequence continues at coordinate 2,251,221 of NZ_CP085242.1, read as the reverse complement.
AGAGCCGAGCTCGACAAGGACACAGTACTCGCTGACCGGGTTAATATGACTTTTGCGGGAACCCTGGTGACCTATGGCTCCGGCATGGGGGTGGTCAGCGGCACTGGCGATGACACGGAAACCGGCAAAATCGCCCACATGATTTCCGAAGCGGTCAGCCTGGACACACCTCTGACCCAGAAAATTCATGCTTTCAGTAAAATCCTCCTTTATGTGATTCTGGTGCTGGCAGGTATCACCTTCTTCGTGGGTCTGATGCACGGTCAGAACTGGGTGGAAACCTTCATGGCGGCTGTGGCTCTGGCCGTTGCTGCCATACCCGAAGGCCTGCCTGCAGTGGTGACCATCACCCTGGCCATCGGTGTGCGCCGCATGGCGATTCGCAATGCCATAGTACGCAAGCTACCCGCTGTGGAAACCCTGGGTTCCACCACCATTATCTGCTCCGATAAAACCGGCACCCTGACTGAAAACCAGATGACGGTGCAAAAGCTTTTTGCAGGTGACCAAGAATACAGCCTGACCGGTAGCGGTTATGTTCCTGAAGGTGAAGTCAGGAATGCGGATGACCAGACGCTGGATCAGCTTCCTGAAGGGCTGAAAGCCTGCCTGCTCGCCGGTCTGATCAATAATGATTCTGAGTTGATTGACGAAGAGGGCTTCTGGAAGGTTCAGGGTGACCCCACCGAAGGTGCGCTGATTACTTCGGCCCTGAAAGCGGGGCTGGACAAGGAAGATCTGCTGAAAAAGCATGAACGCCTGGATGCCATTCCTTTTGAATCCGACCGCCAGTACATGGCCACTCTGCATCAATACGATGCCGAGCATAACGCCATTGTTCTCAAAGGCTCCCTGGAACGAACCCTGATTCGCTGCAAGGATGCCCAGGATGAGAATGGCAACCTGATTGACCTGGATCGCGACAAAATCACGGCCATGGCCGACAAATTTGCTGCCCAGGGGCTGCGCGTTCTGTGCCTGGCCATTCAAAAAGTACCCACGGATGAAACAACCTTTGATCGCTTCCTGAGCCAGGAGGACGCCGAGCAGCTCACCTTTGTCGGTTTGCAGGCCATGATCGACCCACCCCGCCAGGAAGCCATCCGCGCGGTGGAGGCCTGCCAGAAAGCTGGTATTGCCGTGAAGATGATCACCGGCGACCATGCTTTAACCGCCCGCGCCATTGCCCAGCAAATCGGTATCAGCAATCCTGACCCGGATGCCGATGAGCACCGGGTGCTCACCGGACGTGAACTGTCTGAGATGAGCGACCATGAGCTTCTCAGAGTGGTTGAGAAGGTTTCAGTGTTTGCCCGTGTCGCTCCCGAGCAAAAGCTCAAACTGGTCACCGCCCTGCAGGCCAAAAAGCATGTGGTGGCCATGACGGGTGATGGCGTCAATGATGCACCGGCCCTGAAAAAAGCCGATATCGGTGTCGCCATGGGTATTGCCGGCACCGAGGTCTCCAAGGAAGCCGCCGACATGGTGCTGACCGATGACAACTTCGCCACCATTGAAGGTGCGGTTGAAGAAGGCCGCAACGTCTTTGACAACCTGGTGAAATTCATCACCTGGATACTGCCCACCAATCTGGGTCAGGGCATGGTGATTATGGTTGCCATACTGATCGGGGCCACCCTGCCGGTTCTTCCCGTCCAGGCCCTCTGGTTGAACATGACCACGGCCGTGTTTCTGGGGCTGATGCTGGCCTTTGAACCCAAGGAGCCCGGCATCATGAAGCGCATGCCCCGTGAACCGGATTCCTCGATTCTCACCCTGGAAATGATTGGTCGTATCTTCTCGGTCAGTACCCTGCTGCTGATTGGTGCCTTTGGGCTTTTCCAGTGGGCCCTGATTCAGGGTGAAACCGAGGAAGTCGCACGCACCCTGGCGGTTACTCTCTTTGTGGTGGTGCAGAGTGTTTATCTCTTCAACTGCCGCTCGCTGACTGTAAGCCTGTTCCAGACGCCCATGTTTTCCAACCTCTGGATCTGGGCCGGTATCGGCGCCATGCTGCTTGCCCAGTTGGCTTTTATCTATACGCCACTAATGAACCTGCTCTTCCAGAGTGCTCCTCTGGAGCTTTATCACTGGGGCATGATGCTGGCTTATGGGCTGGTGGTCTTGCTGCTGGTGGAGGTGGAAAAGGGTATCTGGCGGGCGAAAAAGGCCAGAACCAGCAAACACTGAGCAGGTTCTGCAGCATTGAACAAAGCCGGGGGCCTTCAGCCTCCGGCTTTTTTGATGAGCGGCATCAGGAGGAGAAAAACGAACAAGGGGCCGTGATGCTCATCTCCACCCCGGATTCAGGGTGCGTAAAAGTAAGCTGCCGGGCATGCAGCATCAGGCGGTCACTGGCCTCCAGGGCCGGGCCGGTGGCATAAAAACGGTCACCCAGAATGGGACAACCCAGAGACTGCAGATGAACCCGCAACTGATGAGAGCGGCCCGTGACCGGGTAGAGTTCCAACAGACTGGTTTGCTGATCCTGCTCCAGCAGCCGGTAACGAGTCAGGGATGGCTTGCCCTCTTGATGGCAGACTTTCTGCAAGGGGCGGTTGGGCCAGTCACAAATCAGGGGCAGGTCAATTTCGCCTTCCGGCTCCGGTGGCTGCCCCCAGACCCGGGCCAGATACACTTTTCGGGTTTGACGTTCCTGAAACTGAGTCTTGAGAGCACTTTCCGTTTTCTTGCGCAGCGCCAGCAAAAGCACCCCTGAGGTGTCCATATCCAGCCGGTGCACCAACTCAGCGTAAGGGGAAAGACTTTTGATGCGACTGGCCACACTGTCGCTTAATCCAGGGTCTCGCCCTGGGTTGGAAAGCAGGCCAGCAGGCTTGTTGATCACGGCCAGCCATTCATCCTGGTAAAGAAGATCCAGCCAGGGTTGCGTGGGGGGATGATAATCTTCAGCAGCAAAAACGCTCTTCATGCAGGCTTGTCTTTTTGTATCAACACCCAGGGGGCAATCACCAGGGCCCAGACTTCCCGGTTGCTTGCATGCCAGTCACGAGCATCAGCATCCGCCACCGAACCCAGCTCACCGGCCTGCATCCACTGCTCCACCTGCGACTTATTGTCCTGTGTCAGCTGATAACCCACTTCCACCAGATCCAGGGTTTCAGCTGCCTGAACCACAACACCCCGGGCATGGAAACGCTCCAGTTCACGCCAGGCAATCGGTGCGGTTTCCAGGGCCAGCTTCTGGCGCAACATCTCTGGATCCTGGGCATCCGGGATTTCTTCACTCATTGATCTACCTCAATTGATTGGAAAATGATTTTTTACTGTTATTGGAGCCGATTTTGTGTGTAGTATTTAACCAGGCTGCTGGCAAGCGTGGCATTTTAATTCATTCGTGCCAGGGATGCTAAACAGCAGACCGTATCACTTAATAAGAAAAATCAAGATTCGGAGCTTTCCCAACATGAAAAATAAAGAACTCAATCCAGGACGCCGCAAATTTATCCAGAACGCAGCTCTGGGTGCCGGTGCTGCTGCCACGGCCAGTGTTGCTGCACCCGCTATTGCCCAAAACCGCAAAACCTGGCGTATGGTCACAACCTGGCCACGCAACTTTCCCGGCCTGGGTGTGGGTGCCCAGCGCCTGGCCGACCGGATTACCGCCATGTCCGGTGGTGAACTGACCATCAAGGTCTACTCCGCAGGTGAGCTGGTGCCGCCCCTGCAGTCTTTTGATGCGGTTATTGAAGGCTCGGCTGAAATGAGTCACGGTGCTGCCTATTACTGGCAAAACAAAAGCCCGGCAACCTCCTTCTTCACCGGGGTGCCTTATGGTATGACTTCCCGCGAGCTGTCCGCTTGGGTTCGTTACATGGGCGGTCAGGAAATCTGGGACAAGGTTTATGACCAGTTCGGCGTCAAAGGCTTTTTGTCCGGTGACACCGGCACTCAGGCCGGGGGCTGGTTCCGCTCGGAAATCAAGAGCCTGGATGATGTTCAGGGTATCAACTTCCGCACTCCCGGCCTGGGCGGGGAAGTCTGGAGCCGCATGGGCGCCAATGTGGTCAACATGGCAGCCGGGGAAATTTATCAGGCTTTGCAATCCGGCTCCCTGGATGCCGCTGAGTTTGTGGGGCCCTATAACGACCTGGCTCTGGGTTTCCACCAGATCTGCAAAGAATACTACCTGCCTAGCTTCAATGAGCCAGGCCTGGCGACCGAGCTGGTGGTCAACAAGTCCAAGTTCTCGGAGCTGCCCAAGCACCTTCAGGAAATTGTGGAAATTGCCTGTCAGGCGGAATACGACCAGGTGGCTTCCGACTTCTACGCCAATGACCCTGTCGCGCTGAAGAAACTGGTTGAAGAGCATGGTGTCAACCTGCGCACCTTCCCGGAAGACCTTCTGGAAGCCGGTGCCAATGCCGCCATGGACATCATCAATGAGCTGAGAGAGCACAAGGATCCGCTGACTCGTGAAACAGCCCAGAGTTATGTGAAAAACTTCAACCTGCTGCGTACACGTACCGAGCTGGTGGATCAGAAGTTCGGTCTGGCCCGTGAGAAGTACATCAAGTACAGCTAAGCCCTTCCTGCAACCTTAACGCCAAAGCCCCGCTCGATTGAGCGGGGCTTTTTTATTGCAGGGTTGTCTGCCTAGCTGCCGTAAAGCAATTCCGGTAACCAGGTGACGATACCGGGGAAAGCCACCAGCAAGCCTATGGCGACCAACTGCAGAACCACAAACGGCAGAACACCTTCATAGATCATGCGCGTCGAGACCGACCCAGGGGCCACCCCTCGCAAGTAGAAGAGCGAGAACCCGAAGGGCGGAGTCAGGAAACTGGTTTGCAGATTCACAGCCACCATCACCCCCAGCCAGACCGGATCAACGCCCATCATCAAGAGTACCGGTGCGGTAATCGGCAAAACAATAAAGATGATTTCAAAAGTGTCCAGAATGAAGCCCAGGAAGAACATCAAGAGCATCACGAAGACAATCGCACCCAGCTTGCCGCCCGGCAGACTGTTGAGAAAGTCATTCACCAGTTCTTCACCGCCCAGCATCCTGAACACCAGCGAGAACACCGAAGCGCCCAACAGAATGATGAAAATCATGGTGGTGGTATTGGCCGTTGCCAACATCACCTGACGCAGACTGGTCAGAGTCAGCTTCTTGCGCAAAGCTGCCAGGAGCATCGCCCCCACGGCACCCACTGAGGCTGATTCGGTCGGGGTGGCTACACCGGTCAGAATGGAACCCAAAACCGCAAGAATCAGCATTAAAGGGGGCACCAGGCTGGTCAGAATATCCCGGCCCAGGTTGCGCCTGTCTTCATCGGTAATCACCAATGCAGGACAGCTTTGCGGATCTCTGACGGCCTTGATGACCATCCACAGCATATACAGACCAACCAGCATCAGACCGGGCAGGAAGGCACCGGCAAAAAGATCACCCACGGAGACCGGGGTGGGTGCAAAGTTGCCCATGTCCATCTGTACACGCGCATTGATACCGGACAGCATGTCCCCCATGAAAATCAGAACGGTTGAAGGGGGGATAATCTGCCCCAGCGTGCCGGAAGCACAAATAACACCACTGGCCAGACGTGGATCGTAACCGGCGCGCATCATGGCTGGCAGCGACAGCAGGCCCATGGTCACCACGGTGGCCCCGACAATACCTGTGGAGGCAGCCAGAAGAGCACCCACCACGATCACCGAAAGCCCCAGACCACCACGCAGAGTGCCAAACAGACGCCCCATGGTGATCAGCAGCTTCTCGGCGATACCCGAGCGCTCCAGCATCATCCCCATAAAAATGAACAGGGGCACCGCCACCAAAACCTCATTGAGCATGACGCCAATATAGCGGGAAGCCAGGCCGCTCAGGTTGGAGGGGTCAAAAGCACCCAGCAGGTAACCCACACCGGCAAAAGCCAGAGAAACCCCTGCCAGGGAAAAAGCCACGGGATAGCCCAGCATCAAGACGCCAATAATGCCAAAAAACATCATGACCGAAAGAATTTCACCGACCACTTGATAATCCATAATCTACTGGTCCTCCTGGTAACGGTATTCTTCCGGCAGCAGATGCTCTTTATCCATCAGCACCAGAACGCCCCGCAGGAACATCGCCAGAGCCTGGATGGCCACTACAAAAGCAAACACCAGAACAAAGCTTTTAACAACGTAAAGCCCCGGCATCCCGCCAAAATTCGAGGAGCCTTCCATAAACTGCCAGGAGCGTTGTATATAGGGAAGACTCCAGTAAACCAGCACAAAAGCAAAGGGTGCAACAAAGAAGAGACTGCCAAACATGTCGACCCTGGCCTTGTGTCGGCGCGAGGCAGGGCGGTAAAAAATATCCACCCGGACATGGGAGTTGTTGAAAAGAGCAAAGCCTGCGATTCCCATAAACATCATGGCATTCAGCCAGACGTAAAGGTCCTGTAACCAGATAGCTCCTGAAGAAAACACGTAGCGCAGCACAACAACCGTAAAGCAAACCAGCACGATACCCAGGGAAAACCAGGAAAAAAAGTGCCCGATCAGGATGTTGAACCGGCTAATAATACGGACGATCAGCGCTATAGCCTGCACTTTGTAGCCCTCTTATAATTATCAGTAGGTAGTAGATTAGCTGACGCACTTTTCCTGTGCTTGAATTTCCTCATAAGTGGGCAAGAATACATGATATTCTTGAGCAAAACACTCAAGATGGCGCTTTGTCATCTCTGATTCGGTGCTCCGCTCATGTCTTCACAATCAAGCATTAAAAAGTCGGAATGGCTGGCTTATCTGCTTTTGGTACTGACCACCCTTTTCTGGGGGGGCAATTTTGTGGTTGGCCGGGCTGTTCACGCCGACATCCCGCCTATTGCCCTGGCTTGGTGGCGCTGGCTGGTTGCCCTGGTTATTATTCTGCCCTTTGTCATCCGGCCTTTGTGGCAAGCCAGGTCGGTATTGCTGGACAACTGGAAGCTGCTGGCCCTGATGTCCTTACTCGGGGTCACCGGTTTCAATACCCTGGTTTATCTGGGTCTGCAAAGCCTGCCTGCCAGTAATGCCATCCTTCTTCTCTCAGCCTGCCCGGTTTTTATTTTGGGGTTTTCCTGGGTGCTTTACAAAGAAAGAGTCAATCAATTGCAAATAGCGGGCATGCTGGTGTCTCTGGTGGGCATCTGGGTGTTGGTCAGCAAAGGTTCTCCCCTGGATTTACTGACCCAACTGGGTACAGGCAGCGGCAATCTTTGGATTCTCAGTGCCGTCATCAGTTGGGCACTTTATTCAGCCCTGCTGTGTCGTCGTCCTGCCGGTTTGCCCGGCATGGCTTTTTTTGGCCTGACCGTGGTACTGGGCTGGCTGTTTTTAACACCCTTTTATTTGCATGAACACTGGGTACTGGAGCGCACCCTGACGTTCAACAAAACCAGTCTTTTGAGTATTGGCTATGTCGCTCTTTTTGCGTCCATTGCCGCCTTTTTGTTCTGGAACAAGGGGGTGGAGATTCTGACACCGAACCGGGCAGGCTACTTTATTCATCTGATTCCGGTGTGGGGCATACTTCTCGCCAGCGTGTTTCTGGCCGAGCGCTTGGAGACTTTTCACTGGGCGGGGATTGCCTTTATCTTTACCGGCATCTGGCTGGCCACCCTCCTGGGCCGCAAACAAAGTGGATGAATTCTATTCATGTTGACTGGCAAAAACTTTCAGCCTGCAAGCATTTTATTCATAGAGCCAACAGAGTAAGCTGGTTGGCTTTCATTTATCGGTGGATCTTTACCCATGTCACATCTCAGCATTCCCATCAGCTTTGAATTTTTCCCGCCTAAAACCCAGGCAGGCCAGGACAAACTTCTGGGGGTGCGCGATCAGTTGGCCAAAGCCCAGCCTGATTTTTTCTCCGTCACCTATGGCGCGGGCGGCTCAACCCAGGATGGTACTCTGCAAACGGTCTTGGCTTTACGGGAAAGCGGTGTCGATGCAGCCCCTCACATGTCCTGTATCGGGGCCAGTCGCGAGGAGCTTAGAAGCCTTCTGAACACCTACAAAGAAAACAACATTAAGCGGTTGGTGGCCTTGCGTGGCGATCTGCCATCGGGTATGGGGATGGGGGGTGAGTTGCGCTTTGCCAATGAACTGGTCAGTTTTATCCGCGAGGAATTCGGGCAGGATTTCATCATCGAGGTGGCCGCCTACCCGGAAGCCCATCCTCAGGCCCCCAGCTTTGAAGCCGATCTGGAAAACTTTGTGCGCAAGTGCCAAGCCGGTGCCGACAGCGCCATTACCCAGTACTTTTTCAATGCCGATGCCTATTTTTACTTTATGGACAGGGTCAGAGCCTTGGGTGTGGATATTCCGGTCATTCCCGGAATCATGCCCATCACCAACTACACCAAACTGGCACGTTTCTCGGATGCCTGTGGCGCTGAAATTCCCCGCTACATCCGCAAACAGCTGGAAGCCTACGGCGATGACAGCGAGTCCATTCAACAGTTTGGTGAAGAAGTGATCAGCAGACTGTGCCAGCAGCTGCTGGATGGCGGTGCACCGGGCATTCATTTCTACACCCTCAACCAGGCTGCACCTTCGCTGAATATCCTCAACAACCTACGCTAAGACTTGTTGAAGAAAGCCTCCATCCTTGGGTCGCTGCTGACCAGTTCCTGACTGGGGCGACCCACAAAAAAGCCTTGGGCATAATCAATGCCCAGGTCACAGATGGCTTGCAGCACCTTTTCATCCTCAACAAACTCGGCAATGGTTTTCATGCCCAGGTTCTGGGCCAGGGTGACAATACTCTTCACAAAAGCCATGTATTTGTCATCCTGGAGCATGTTGCGGATGAACTCCCCCTCGATCTTGATGACATCAATCGGGAAGTGCTTGATGTAGTGGTAGGAAGAGAAACCCGAACCAAAATCATCAATCGCAAAATTGAAGCCTTCCATTTTCAGGTCGAGAACAAATTTTTCCAGTAATGCCATATTGCTGACGGTTTCCCTTTCCGTCAGCTCGAAAACCACCCTTTCCGTTTCCATATTATGAGCACGCGCCAGGGCATGCACTCGGGTGATGAATTCACCGATGATCAGGGATCGCGGTGACAGATTGATAAAGATTTGCCCCTGATACCCCTGCTCTTCAATCTGCTCAAAAGCCTTTTCAATCAGTTGATAATCCATCTTGTGGACCACACCGATTTTTTCGGCAACATCAATAAACTCATAGGCGGAAATAATCTGGTCATTTTCACGAATTCGCATCAGGAGTTCGTGAATGGCAATTTCACCGGTTTTGAGATCAATGATGGGCTGGAAATAGGGCACAATGCGCCTTTCTTCCAGCGCATTCAGTATCATTTCATTTTTCTCGCCGACTTCCCGAAAGACTTCGGCCACTTCATTTTCATCCGGTACAGCAATGGCATTTTTACCACTGCGTTTGGCCTTGTACATCATGTTGTCGGCCATGACAAAAAGATCAGCCGGGTTTTGGCTGTGGGTGGGATAGATGGCAATCCCGATTGAGCTGGTCGCCCGAACTTTATTGCCTTCCGGAGTAATCAGGGAGAGTTTTTCCAGATGCTGGGTAATCCGCTGAGCCACACTGTGAGCCTGCTCCTCACCGGCTTCCGGCAGCACCAGAACAAATTCATCACCGCCATAACGTGCCAGAATATCGCCGGGTCGGACCGCTTCTTCCAGAGTCTTGGCAAAAGCCTGTAAAAACTGGTCACCAAAGGCATGTCCATAGCGGTCATTGACGTTCTTGAAGTTGTCCAGATCCAGCATGACCAGACCAAAACTGTTCTTATGCCTCTGGGAACGGCCAATCTCATAACCTAAAAGCTCCCGGAACAGCCGCTGGTTGTAGAGACCGGTCAGGGGGTCGCGCGTGGCGTAGTATTCCAGATCCTTGGTGTACTTGTAGATGGCTTTCACCGAACCGACCAGGTTGAGCAGTGTGGTCAGGATACTGCCAATCACCATATGCCGGATGGGGTCCCGGGCAATTTCCGATTGCACACCGATGCCAACAACACCGCCGATCTTGGGCGTTTCCAGTAGCAGGGATTTGGTTTGCAGATCAATATCCTGCAAAGTCAATTCCGCCTGGGTGGCGTGCTCTTCAATACTGGGGTCGGCAATATGATGGATGATCCCCAGAATCGGTGCCTCCCTGTGGAAATGGGTGCTTTTTTCCAGTTGCTGGCGAACCACTTTTTCAAACTGGGCACGGGTTTCTTCGGTCACCTGATACCGCCAGAAAATCTCCAGCTCATAGCCTTCATCCTCAACCTGAAAAACCGTCACCAGGGAGTGGGCTTCGAGAATGGTATTGATATCGATCAGCAGGTCTTTGATGAATTCCCGCCAGTCGCGCACGATATCCGAGGTGATGATGAATTTTTCCAGCAGGCGGATTTCAAATTCAAGAATATCCTTGTCCACAGCCACATCCTTGAGCTGCTCAACCAGGTAATTGACACCGGTAAAGGCCTGATTGAGTTCGGTGAACTCAAATTGGCCCTGGCTGATGTCCAGCTGCTTGAAGTCCTTAACCGAGTTGACCTGCTCCAGGCGCTGCTTGAAGTTCTGGGTCGAACGGTTGATACGTCGGGCCACATAGCCGGTAATGGCCGCGGCCAGGATAAAAACCAAGAAGCCAAAGCCCAAAAAGAGGGCAATATAGTTGCGGCGCATTTCTGCCGTAATGGGGTTCAAATCCTGCTGAATATCAATCACACCCAGCACATCACCTGCTTCAGCGTTGACATGGCAGCTCAGACATTCATCCCTGGCCTGCATGGGAAAAACCCGGCGCACCAGGCCGGAATCATGAATAACCTGCTCACCGCTGCCGGCAAAAACCCGCTCTATGGCGCTGTCGGTTTGTGGTTGCCCAATGCTTCCAAAAAGTTCCTCCACTACACGGCCACGGTAGATTTCCACCTGATAGGGGCTATCCGAAAACGCATCCGCTGTTCCATCCAGAAAGGTATCCAGTTGCTGGCGTGTCCAGCCCTGGCGCATGACCTGGAACATGGAGTTAAAGGTTTGTTCAGCCAAAGCCTGGGAAGTCTGCTCAGCCTGGCGGGAAATAATATTCTCATACAAAAGGGAAGCCGCCAGGGTGACGCCCAGAAAAACCACCAGGGTCACAAGCATAATGGCAGAGAAAACAAAGCCCCTCAGGGTTTGTAAAAACGACTTCAGCTGATTCAACAAGGGTATGCATCCTGTTATTTTTTTGTAATGCCTTGATTGTGCTACAGAGCCAGGCAAGGTAACAAGAGACAGATCAAAAAACCGGTGATTCCCTGGTGTTAATTCAACTGCTGCAGATAGTTCTTGTCCGGTTTGGGGATAAAAGTAATCAATACCAGGGGGTCTTCCCCTGCCAGCAGGGGTTTGGCTTGAACCTTCATTGATTGGCTGGAACCGGAATCCAGCAGCAGCTCACATTGGACACTGGCTTGCAGTCCCAGGCGCAGGCGCTCATAAAACTCCTGCAACTCAGACGACCTGGCACTGCCCGCCAGGAGTTGATCCAGGCGGGTGTCCAACAGGGCCGAGGGGCTGTAACCCAGTAGCTGCTCCGCCACCTGGTTGCTGAACATCACCTGGTTGTTGGACTGGATAACCAGTACGGCATGGTTGATCTCATCCAACACCAGAGACAGCAACTGGTTACGCTGCAAAAGCTCCTGGTTGGCCTGGGTAAGTTCTTCCTGCTGCTGCTTGAGCAGACCAAACCATTGATTGTAATAAATACTCAGCAGATCCTGCTGGCTGATCAATCCAACCACCCGATTGCTGTCATCAACCACCACCAGGCGCTTGAAACGTTTCTCGCGGATTGAAGCCAGGGCGTGCTGGATGCTGATACTGGCTGGCAGGGTGAATACCGGACTCGACATGACTTGTTCCACTGGCCGGATCAGGTCATCGCCCGCTTCCAGAAGGTGGATCACATCCGTTTGCGTCACTATGCCCAAGGGGATGCATTCTTCACTGATCAGGGCGGTACTGACTTGCTGTTGCTGCATCAGGGAAAGAACCACTCTGGCCGGCATTTCCTTGTTCACCTGCAGAACCTGAACCCCGCGCAGCAGCTCACCCAGACTCTGGCTTTCTGCCAGCAGTTCAGGATCCAGACTTTGCACCAGATCCGTGTAGCTGACGATTCCCTGCAGCTTGCCTTCGTCATCCACCAGGCACAATTGCTCCACCTGATGAACACCGATCAGACGGATGGCTTCGTCCACATCCGAGTCCGGCAAAAGCTGGGGGGCCAACGGCAAGTGTACTTGCGCCAGGGGTACGGAAAAATCAATGCCCTGCAGATGAAAGCTGACCAGATCCCGGGCATGCAGAAGCTTGTAGCCTTTGCAGCTAACCACCACCAGCGCACGTATCCGGTGCTCTTTCATCAGCTTGAGTGCTGACTGCACACTGGCTGTGTCCGGCAGGCTAATCACCTCAGGGGTCGCCAATTGATCAAGTTTAGGAAACAGCATAATGTCCTTGGAAATCCTTATTTTCGGTAGCCCAGGGCTTCCAGTAAATGATTTCGCTCAAGCCTGCGTGAACCTTCAAGGTCGGCAAGCGTTAAAGCCACCTTGAGAACCCGGTGTGCAGCCCTGGCTGACAGATTCATTTTGTGCATGGCCTGACTGAGCAGCTGTTTAAGTTCCGGCTTCAGTGGCACCTGCTCTTCAAGCTCTGCCGCCGTTAATTGCGAATTCAGTTTAGCGGCTCTTTGCTTTTGTTGCTGCCTGGCTTTGATCACCCGCTCACGCACCGAAAGAGTGCTTTCACCCGAAGCCGGTTTCCAGAGATCCTCTGGAGGCAGGGCAGGCACCTCCAGATGCAAATCAATCCGATCCAGCAAGGGGCCGGACAGGCGCCCCTGGTAGCGACTGATTTGCCCCGGCGAACAGCTGCAGGCCTGATGAGGGTCACCCAGGTGCCCGCAGGGACAGGGATTCATGGCCGCCACCAGCAGAAAGTTGGCCGGATAGGTTGCCCTGTGCGCCGCCCTGGCCAAATGAATCTCCCCGGACTCCAAAGGCTCCCGCAAAACCTCCAGAACCCGGCGCGGAAACTCCGGCAGCTCATCCATGAAAAGCACACCCTGATGAGCCAGACTGATTTCTCCAGGCCGGGGGTTGCTGCCACCACCCACCAGGGCCACAGCAGAACTGGAGTGGTGCGGAGAACGAAAAGGTCTCTGTCGCCACTGGCTGACCTGAAACCCCTGACAAATCGACTGGATGGCAGCAACCTCCAGCGCCTCCTCTTCATCCAGCTCGGGCAGCAAGCCTGGCAGGCAACTGGCAAGCAGGGTTTTTCCGGAGCCGGGCGGGCCGGTCAATAAAAGATTATGCCCCCCCGCAGCAGCCACTTCCAGCGCTCGTTTGGCAGCCGCCTGACCCTTGACAGTGCTTAAATCTGGAAAAGAGGTCTGGCTTGTTGATTCGGGAAGCTCCGGCAAGGCCAGAGGCAGCTCCTGCTGCCCCAGTAAAAAAGCCGATATCTCCAGAAGATGCCGGGCGGCCTTGACTTGCAACTGGCTGACCAGAGCCGCTTCGGCAGCATTCTCAGCTGCCAAAAGCAGGCTGCCCTGTTTCCGGGCAACCGCCAAAGCCGTGGGCAGAACTCCCTTGACGGGGCGTAGCTCACCATTCAGCGCCAGCTCACCGATAAACTCATGGGCATCCAGACTGGACTGGGAAATCTGACCGGAGGCAGCCAAAATGCCCAGAGCAATCGGCAGATCAAAGCGTCCACCTTCTTTGGGCAGATCAGCCGGTGACAGGTTGACCGTGATACGGCGGCTGGGAAACTCAAAACCAGCAGTCAGCAGGGCACTGCGAACCCGGTCTCGACTTTCCTTCACGGCCGCTTCCGGCAAACCCACCAGATTAAAGGCGGGCAGGCCATTGGCCAGATGCACTTCAACTCTCACTTCCGGGGCTTCCAGACCCAGGATTGCTCGGGTTTTCACCAGTGCCAGGCTCATCACAACCTCCCTGTACGTTGGAAACGCTTGCTCAGCCGTTTTTTTGTTCGGCCTCCAGTTCATCCAGGCGTCGCGCCAGCTCATCAACCTTCTGACGTGTACGCTGGTGAATCTGCAAAAGCCGATCATAGTCTTCACGAGTCACCAGATCCAGTTTGGCTACGGCCTCCTGAACCAGGCTTTTTACCGCCGATGAGTTGGTGGCCGATTGCCTGACCGAGCTTAAGCGGCTACTGAGTTCCTGAGTCAAACGCTGTACTGCTTCTGAATTAACCATGTGATTTCTCCTCTGCCACTAGCTTAGCATATCGCCCCATTTTGGCAGCCGGGTTTTGTGCACCAGGCAAGAGCAGTGCCCTGCGCCATAATGGTGCCTTTATTGCCGAACTCTTGCCCGAGAAAGGCCCCTGCCAAGCCAGCACAAAAACCTATCTTGCTGTTTATATTGAAGAATATATTTTATGGCACAACCACTGCTTTATACCGGATGAAGCTTAATCGGTGCTGCACCTTGTAGCACCATCGAGAACCCGGCTGAGAGGATACAGGCATGAAACTGGTAACAGCCATTATCAAACCCTTCAAACTGGATGATGTTCGGGAAGCCCTATCAGAGATAGGCATACAGGGAATAACCGTGACTGAGGTCAAAGGCTTTGGTCGCCAAAAAGGTCACACCGAGCTCTACCGAGGTGCAGAGTACGTGGTTGACTTCCTGCCCAAGGTAAAGATCGAAGTCGCCATTGATGATGAACGCGTGGAAAGTGTTGTCGAGGCCATTATTGGCGCTGCCAACACGGGCAAGATCGGCGATGGCAAGATCTTCGTATCTCCTGTCGATGAAGCCATCCGAATCCGCACTGGCGAACGTGGCAACGACGCGGTGTAACCGGCTGACCAACTGAGGAAATTACGATGGAAGACATTCTTCATATTACTTACGCAATTGATACTTTTTACTTTCTGATCTGTGGTGTGCTGGTCATGTGGATGGCCGCTGGCTTTTCCATGCTGGAAGCTGGCTTGGTTCGTTCCAAAAATACCGCAGAAATCCTGACCAAAAACGTCGCTCTGTTTGCGATTGCCTGCACCATGTACCTGTTTGTAGGCTACTACATCATGTACTCCAGTCCTGCTGGTGGCATCTTCCCCAGCCTGGGCTTTCTGATTGGTGCAGAAAATGCCACGGATGCCGTTCTGGCCGGTGGTGATGATGCTCCTTATTACTCCATGCGCTCAGACTACTTCTTCCAGGTCGTCTTCGTGGCCACTGCCATGTCGATTGTCTCCGGTGCCGTTGCTGAACGTATGAAGCTCTGGGCTTTCCTGGCCTTTGCCGTGGTACTGACTGCAGTGATCTACCCTGTTTCCGGTTTCTGGACCTGGGGCGGCGGCTGGTTGGCTGAAGTCGGTTATTCC
The DNA here is from genome assembly GCF_044810985.1 of Marinospirillum sp. Taxonomy (GTDB): domain Bacteria; phylum Pseudomonadota; class Gammaproteobacteria; order Pseudomonadales; family Halomonadaceae; genus Marinospirillum. Next base: position 2,235,810 of record NZ_CP085242.1, on the reverse strand, counting down.
GATTATGCCGGTTCCGGTATCGTTCACCTGGCGGGTGCTGCTGCTGCCCTGGCTGGCGTTCTGGTTCTGGGTGCCCGTAAAGGCAAATATGGCCCCAACGGTGAAGTGCATGCCATTCCCGGTGCCAACATGCCGCTGGCCACTCTGGGTACCTTCATCCTGTGGATGGGCTGGTTTGGCTTCAACGGTGGTTCCGAATTGAAGATGTCGGATATTGATTCCGCCAACAATGTTGCCCAGGTCTTCGTCAACACCAATGCTGCTGCGGCTGGTGGTGTGATTGCTGCCCTGATTTTCTCCAAGCTTTGGTTCAAGAAGGCGGATCTGACCATGGCCCTGAACGGTGCTCTGGCCGGTCTGGTGGCCATCACTGCCGACCCCCTGTCACCCACAGGCCAGGGTGCTGCCCTGATCGGTGCCATCGGTGGTGTGATTGTTGTCCTCTCCATTGTCTTCCTGGACAAGCTGCGCCTGGATGACCCCGTCGGTGCCATCTCGGTTCACGGTGTTGTGGGTATCTGGGGTGTTCTGGCGGTTCCCCTGACCAATGGTGATGCCAGCTTTGCTGCACAAATCATCGGTGTTCTGGGTATCTTTGCCTGGGTCTTCATTGCCAGCCTGATTGTCTGGTTCATCATCAAGGCCATCATGGGTGTGCGTGTCAGTGAAGAAGAAGAGTATGCCGGTGTGGATCTGGCTGAATGTGGCCTGGAAGCCTACCCAGAATTCACCAAAGGCGCTAAATAAGCAGGATTTGATTGACTGTAACAGGTGAGCATGGAAGTTTGGGCACCCTTTGGGGTGCCCTTTTTTTCGTTAAACCTTTATCCTTAGGTAAATAACCGCCCAAGCGAGGAGAAAACAATGAAACTGGTTACTGCCATCATCAAGCCGTTCAAGCTGGACGACGTCCGTGAAGCCCTGTCCGAGATGGGTGTTCAAGGCATTACCGTCACCGAAGTCAAAGGCTTTGGCCGCCAGAAGGGCCACACCGAACTCTACCGGGGCGCAGAATATGTGGTTGATTTCCTGCCCAAGGTCAAACTGGAAATTGCTGTCGATGATGCCCAGTTGGAACAGGTCATCGATGCCATCGTCAAGGTGGCCAACACCGGCAAGATCGGGGACGGCAAGATTTTTGTCTCACCACTGGATGAAGTCATTCGTATCCGTACCGGTGAAACCGGCAAAGACGCTGTATAAGGAAGTTGTTCATGAGCCTGCCCCAGGGACAAGACGCCAACCGAGTTTATAACATCCGGCATTGGGGCAGCGGCTACTTCGCTGTCAATGCCCAGGGGCGCGTGCAGGTGCAGCCCTCTTCGACACGCCAGCAGCAGTTGGATCTGACCCATCTGGTTGAAGAGATGCGCTCTGCGGGCCTGGCCCTGCCGGTCTTGGTTCGTTTTCCAGATATTTTGCAGGATCGAGTCAACCGCCTCTGTGCAGCTTTTGATCGTGCCATGGAAAACCATGGCTATCAGGGCGGCTATACTGCGGTTTATCCCATCAAGGTCAATCAGCAGCGCCGCGTTGTGGAAGAATTGCTGGAAAGCCAGGCTCGTGCCGAAGCCAGGGTGGGCCTGGAAGCGGGCAGCAAACCGGAATTGCTGGCCGTACTGGCTTTGTCGGCCAGGCACCCTTCCACGCTGGTCTGCAATGGCTACAAGGACAGTGAATACATACGTTTGGCCTTGATGGGTGAACGCCTGGGGCACCAAGTGTATATCGTGGTTGAAAAACCCTCGGAAGTGGCCCTGGTACTCAAGGAGGCCCGTGAGCTGGGCGTCAAACCCAGGCTGGGTGTTCGTGCCCGTCTGTCCTCTCTGGGCAAAGGTCACTGGCAGGATTCCGGGGGTGAAAAATCCAAGTTCGGGCTGGCGGCCAGCCAGATACTGGCCATGGTTGAACAGTTGCGAGCGGCCGGTTCTCTGGATTGCCTGCAATTACTGCACTTTCATCTGGGTTCACAGATTGCCAACATCCGGGATATCCAGCGTGGTTTAAAAGAATGTGGACGTTTTTATCAGGAACTGCTGGCTCTGGATGCCCCCATCAAGGTGGTGGATGTCGGTGGTGGCCTGGGCGTGGACTACGAAGGAACCCGCTCGCGCAGTGTTTGCTCGATCAACTACTCCATGGAGGAGTATGCCAATAATGTGGTGCATGCCCTGCACCAGGTCTGTGAAGCCAACCAGCTTCCCCACCCGCATCTGATCAGTGAATCGGGGCGGGCATTAACCGCCCACCATGCGGTGCTAATCACCAATGTGATTGACCTGGAGCAACCCGACCTGACCCCTCCTGATGCCCCTGATGAAGAGGCGGCCCCCGTGCTTCACGAACTCTGGAGAGCTTTTGAGCAGGTCGGTGACCAACTGGATGAGCGTTCGCTGGTGGAAACCTGGCATGATGTGGTTCAGGCCTTGTCCGAAGCTCAGGATCTCTATGTGCACGGTCTGCTGGATCTGCGTGGCCGGGCGCTGGCCGAGCGGCTTTACACCTGCACCCTGGCTCGTATCCAACAGCTTTTGAGTTTCAGCAATCGTGCGCATCGGGAAATTCATGACGAATTGAACGAGAAGCTGGCCGACAAGCTGTTTGTGAATTTTTCCCTTTTTCAGTCCCTGCCGGATGTGTGGGGCATCAAACAGGTTTTTCCTGTTCTGCCTCTGACCGGCCTGGATAAGCCTCCCACACGTCGTGGAGTCATTCAGGACATTACCTGTGACTCGGACGGCCGCATTGATCAGTATGTCGATGGCCAGGGGTTGGAAACCACCCTGCCCTTGCCCGAATGGTCTGAAGATGAAGAAAAACTGCTGGGCTTTTTCCTGACCGGAGCCTACCAGGAAATTCTGGGGGATCTGCACAACCTTTTTGGGGACACGGATTCGGTGGATGTGGTTCTGGATGATGACGGCAAACCCCAGCTGGAAAACATCATCAAGGGTGATACGGTTGACCGGGTGCTGGGTTATGTCAATTTCAATCCCGGTGAACTGCTTCAGGCCCTGCGCGAGCAGTTAAACTTCAGCCAGCTCAACCCCGAGGAAAAAGGGCGCTTCCTGCAGCTGTTTGAAGAAGGCCTGAGTGGCTACACCTACCTTGAATAAGCCTTTCAGGCTTCCACGACATCGGACTGCAGCTGCTCCAGAATCGACTCAACCTGTTGCTGCTGACTGAGTAGAGCTTCCACACAGTCAGCATCCAGGTGCGAACCCGCTATGCGCTGCAACTCTTCCAGAGCCACAGAAACAGGCCAGGCTTTCTTGTAGGGGCGCTCACTGGTGAGAGCATCAAAAACATCAGCCACGGCAATAATGCGGGCTTCAATCGGGATCATTTCTCCACTCAACCCATGGGGGTAACCTGAACCATCCATTTTCTCGTGGTGATAGAGCACGATGTTTTTCAGCATCTGCACATCCGGCAAATTTTCCAGACCGTGGGTGCGAACCACATTATCCAGTAACTCAATGCCCCGGGTGGTATGGTTCTGCATTTCCCTGAACTCTTCCTGGGTCAGCTTGCCTTTTTTCAGCAGAATTCGATCCGGTACGGCCAGTTTGCCCAGATCATGCAGAGGTGCAAACAAAAGCATGTGTTGTATCTGACGATCACTGAAAGTCCATTTTGGTTCCAGGTTGGCGGCAATCAATTGTGCATACTGCGCCATGCGTTCCAGATGCCCACCGGTTTCCGGATCACGACCGGCACACAGGGCCATGGTTGAACGAACGGCAGCCGTCAGAGTGCGTATGGCCGCATGATCCTGATAAATCAATTGCGCGATCAACTGGCTATAGAGTTCCAATTCATAAAGCAGGTCACCCCGAAAGGTATAGGCGGTATGGGAGTTGAAAAACACAAAGCCCATGAGTTCATCACCACACAAAAGCGGGGATGTGAAACTGGCTCGCCAGCCCTGCTCGACCAGCTTCTGGGTATGAGGGTTAACCTTGCCGGTTTGTTGGGGTGGTACCAACTGGGTGAGATCATTGATTACCCTGGGATGACGCTGCAGGGCAATCTGACGAAGCGACCAGGCTTCGACCAAAGGAAAATCATAGTGGCTGATGGCTTCCTGGGTGGGGCTGGTGGTAAAGAAGGTTCTTACCTTGTCGGTGGTCGGCTGGTAGAGAGCAACCGAAAAACGCTCCACCTGGGTGTTTTTCTGGCGAATACGCACACCCAGAAAGCGCAACTTGTCCGGTAATGTTCGATAACGACTCAGCTCTTTGACCAAACTCGCTTCTAGCATATCCCCTTGCTCCTAAAATAGACTAATTTTCAGCCTAAACCTTCATGGGAAAAATAGCCAAAAAATTTAATCCGGTATTAATAGTACTACAAACAAGCAAGTTTCCTGCCAAATCGCCTTAAGCGCAAGAGCTATTTGGCAATCCTTATTTTGCTAGTTAACAAACCGGTTAGCTGCAGCTCCAGCTGATCACCAGCGGCCAGCTCACCCACTCCACTGGGAGTGCCAGTAATCACCAGGTCACCCGGTAACAGGGTAAAGTGCTGGCTGATATAACTGAGCAACTCCGGAATCGGGGTCAGCATCTGGCTGGCCTTCCCTCTTTGCCTTTCTTCCCCGTTGATTGCCAGGGACAGCTCCAGCTCCTGCCAGTTTTCAACCTGCCGGGCGGGTACGAAATCTGTCAGGGGACAAGCTCCATCCCAGGCCTTGGCCAACTCCCAGGGGTGCCCTTTTTGTTTCAATTGCGACTGTAGCTCACGCAATGTCAGATCCAGAGCCAGGCCGACCCCGGCAATGGCTGGCAAGACTTCATCCGGAGTTGCTTTACTTAGAGGCTTGCCGATCAAGAGCGCCAGCTCGGTTTCATAATGCACCGGACCGCGATCACCTGGTAGCTGCAGTGTTTTGCTCAGTTGCACGGCTGCCGTTGCCGGTTTCATGAACAACAAAGGCTGGGCAGGCACCGGGTTGTTCAGCTCAGCCGCATGCTCGGCATAATTACGCCCGACACAAACAATCTTACCCAGAGGTCTTTGCCAGTCCTGGCCCAGAAGCCTGGGCATGAAGGGGTCTTTTTTCTGACTCATGCTTTAACAGCCTTCTTCGCTTGAGTGGTTAATGGATCACCAAGAATCGAGTAACGCAGCTCGCCTCCCACCAGAGTCGCCATGACACGGCCTTTTAATTCCCGGTTCCAGCAGGGTGTATTGTGACCAGCGGAATAGCTGCTTTGCTCATTGAGCAGCCAGGTTTTTTCCGGGTTAAACAGGGTCAGATCAGCAGGCATGCCGGGTTTCAGGCTGCCCAGCTTCTCACCCAAAACAGCCGCCGGGCCGGAAGTCAGGCTGGCCAGCATCGCTGAATAATCCAACAGATTTTCTTCCACCAGAGACAACAGCTGTGGCAAAAGAGTTTCCAGGCTGCTGATACCGGGTTCTGATGCAGCAAAAGGGGCCATCTTGGCGGCCTGTTCATGGGGCAGGTGACCACTGGATACCGCCTGGAGTTCACCCCGGGCCAAACCCTGGATTAAGGCCTGACGATCCGTTTCACTGCGCAGAGGTGGCTCCAGATGGAAGTTGCTGTCAAAGTCTTCCAGTTGGCGATCTGTGTACAACAGATGACTGACGGCCACATCGGCACTCACGGGCAATCCCCGCCGCCGGGCTTCGGACACCAGTTGCAAGGCTCGAGCTGACGAGAGGTGGCTGAAATGGGCACGGATTCCGGTTTGTTCAATTAACAAAAGGTTCTGGGCAACTGCCAGGGTCTCGGCAGTTTCCGGTATGCCCTGCAGCCCCAGCTGGGATGCCATGGCACCCTCATGAGCGCAGCCACCGGCCGCCAGGCTGGATTCTTCAGGGTAGACAACCAGCAGCAAATCAAAGGTAGCTGCATATTCCATGCAACGACGCAGTACCAGATTATCCTGAATGGCAGCTCGCAGGTTGCTGAAAGCCACGCAACCGGCCGCTTGCAAACCGGAGAGATTGGTTAGCAACTGGCCTTCCAGACCCTGGGTCAAGGCACCCACCGGCAGAACCCGTACCTGGCCCACGGCTTCGGCTTTTTCCCGAACCACCCGAACGACTGCTGGACTGTCCAATGGCGGCTGGGTATCCGGCCGTGCACAGACGCTGGTGAAACCACCCGCCAGGGCAGCCTGGGTTTCACTGGCGATGTTGCCCTTGTAGCTGGGGCCGGGTTCGCGCAGGTGGCAGGACAAATCGATAAAGCCGGGGCTGACAAGCAAGCCGCTGGCATCCAGAGTCTGATCAGCGATAAAATCAGCAGGTGCAGTACCCAGCTTGAGAATACAGCCATCCTGCAAGTGGACATCCAGTTTTTGATCGAGATTTTGGGCCGGATCAATAACACGGCCACCGGAAATTGTGAGTCTCATGAAATCTGTGCCCTTTCCTGCGTTTGCCCACTAACTGCCATACTCATGACAGCCATACGAATGGCAATACCATAACCGACCTGCTGCAAAATCACCGAACGTGAACCATCGGCTACGGCTGACTCTATTTCCACACCCCGGTTGATGGGACCAGGGTGCATGACTATGGCTTCAGGATGAGCATAGGCCAGTTTTTCAGTAGTCAGACCATAAAGGCGATAGTATTCCGATTCTGAAGGCAGCAGCGCACCGGTCATGCGTTCTTTTTGCAGGCGCAGCATGATCACTACATCAACATCCTTGATGCCTTCCTGCATGGAGGTATAGATTTTGACGCCCAGCTCTTCGATACCCACCGGCAACAAGGTATTGGGGGCCACCAGCCGCACTTCCTCCACACCCAGCGTATTCAGGGCGCGTATCTGGGAGCGCGCCACCCGTGAATGCAGAATATCACCGACAATCGCCACTTTAAGCCCCTCAAAAGCTCCTTTATGCCGACGTATGGTGAACATATCCAACATCGCCTGGGTGGGGTGAGCATGGCGACCGTCACCGGCATTGATGATGGCTACCCTGGGCGTCACCTGGCTGGCAATAAAGTGGGCCGCCCCGGAATCGGCATGACGCACGACAAAGAGATCCGCGTGCATGGCTTCCATGTTCTGCAGGGTGTCCATCAGGGTTTCGCCCTTGGCGGTGGACGAAGTTTTGATGTCCAGATTGAGCACATCCGCCGACAGCCGCTTGGCCGCCAGCTCGAAAGTGGCACGGGTGCGGGTGGAGTTTTCAAAGAAGAGGTTGACCAGAGTCTTGCCACGCAGCAGGGGTACTTTTTTTACCGACTGCTCGCCCATATTGGCAAAGGATTCCGCCGTGTCCAGGATTTCCGTGAGCAGGGCTTTGGGCAGACCGCTGATGCTTAGAAAATGTTTGAGCTGGCCATCGGCAGTCAGCTGCACATCACGGGGATTGCTGGGGTAGCTCATGCTGAACCCTCCTCCTTCACATGGATCAAGTTGAGTTCCAAGGGGTCTGGCCCGGAAAGCTTAACCCTTTGCCCCCTGGCCAAGTGCAGCTCCTGACCCAGCAAATCCGGCTGGATGGGAAGCTCCCGGCCCGGCAAGGACAGCAGGGTCACCAGGGTGATGGAGGCCGGTCTGCCGTAATCAAAAAGCTCGTTCATGGCAGCGCGAATGGTGCGCCCGGACATGAGCACATCATCAACCAGAATCAGGTGCTGATCTTCCGTGGCAAAAGGCAGGTTGGAAGGCTTAACTCGGGGATTCAAACCCTTTTTGGTGAAGTCATCCCGATAAAAGGAAATATCCAGCCCACCCAGTGGCCAATTGACCTGCATTTTCTTGCGCAAGGCTTCAGCCACCCAGTAACCGCCCGTGTGGATACCCACCAGCAAGGGATTTTGTAACTCTTGTTCTTTCACTCTGGCCAGTAAGGAAGCAGCCAGACGGTCAACCAAAGGGCTGAGCTGGGGCAGTTCCACTTGTGCATTTGTCATTAACTCGTCACTCCTTAAAGGATGCTTGTTTACCCCTGACCTGAGGCCCGGCAATAGGCTCCAGAAAGCGCGCAGCTTCTCCCGCCTCTTCCGGCTGCCGGTTCACATCCAACCAGGCCTGTAGGATAAACGCTGCTGCAAGGCTATCCACCGGGTCCAGACGATAATTGCCCTTGTGCCCATCCAGCTTGACCAGGCGCTTGGCTGCTTTGGTGGTACCCCTTTCATCCATCCCGTAGCAGCTTTTGCCATAACGACCAAACAGGCGCCGGGCAAACTTGGTGGCTCTTTGGCTCAGAGGTGTCGGGGAACCATCCTCTTCCAGGGGCAGGCCAACCAGAAAAGCATCCGGCTGCCAGTCAGCCACCAGAGCATCCAGAAGCTGCCAGGCAGGAATGCCGTCTTTGGCAGGAATAACATCCAGTGGATTGGCCGTTGCTGTCATTTCATTGCCCAGGGCAACACCATGGCGCTTGCTGCCGAAGTCAAAAGCCAGCAGCACCCTGGGGCGGGAAACATCAGGCATGTCCCACCTGACCACTGACCAAATCCAGTTGAATGCCCAGGCTGGATGCAGCCGCGTCCAGGCGCTGATCAGCGGGCAGTTCAAACAGAGCCTGCTGCCAGGCCGGACAGGTCAGCCAGGCATTATCCTTGAGTTCGCTTTCCAACTGGCCCTCTTCCCAGGCGGCACAACCCAGAGCAATCAGAAAATCTTCCGGCCCTTCATCAACAGCCAAAGCCTCCAGGATATCCACCGAGGTGGTTAAGGTCAGCTGATCACTGATCGGCATGGATGCTTTCCAGTCGGCCTTGCCGGTATGCAGCACAAAGCCACGATCGGTATGCACCGGCCCACCCCGGTAGATGGGCTGATGAGCCTGCTTGCAGAATTCACCCGGCAGCTGCATCTGTTCCATCAATTCAGAAAAAATCAGCTCCATGGGTTTATTGACGATCAGACCCAGAGCGCCCTTGCTGCCCTGCTCACACAGGTAGGTCAGCGAGCCACTGAAATGTGGATCGCTCAACTGGGGCATGGCTAATAGAAAATTGTCTCGCAAACTGGTCACAGATTTCTCTCTTTGTCAGGTTGACCCGATTCTGGCCAAATTATACGCGGAATGAAAGCCTAATTGGCCCGCCAGCTGCTGCCAAAACGCCAGGTACGAACGATTTCCAGAACATCGGCTTTCTCCCGAACACTCTCTGGCAGAGGGGCAAAGGGAGCCGCCAGATTAAGGATATCCAGCGCTGCCGTATCCAGAAGCTGGTGACCGGAGCTGGTCAGCAGCTGGGCTTCGCGGATACTGCCGTCAGCATTGATGGACACCAGAAGCCTGAGGCGTCCACTCAGTTCCTTTTGCCTGGCTGCCTCCGGGTAATTGAGATTACCGATTCTCTCGACTCTTTTTTCCCACTGCTGCAGATAAAGGGCTTCTTCGCTGCTCATCTCACTGGTCGTGCTGATCCGACGCACCTTGGGCCTTTGGTTCCAGGCCTGCTGCTGGCTACTCAGCTCAGCTTCCAGGCGTGCCATTTCCCGGCTACGGGCAATCAGACTACCGCTAGGCTGTTCTGGTTCTGGTTCTGGTTCTGGCTCTGGCTCTGGCTCTGGCTCTGGCTCTGGCTCTGGCTCTGGCTCTGGCTCTGGCTCTGGCTCTGGCTCTGGCTCTGGCTCTGGCACAGCTTCCTCTTCCGGGGTCGGGGCGTCAAAATCTTCCAGAAGAATTTCGGTGGCTTGCTGGTAGCTTTTTTGTAAATCCTCTTCAGGTTGCAGAAAAGCCGGGCGGTAGAGCAGCAGGCTCAGGTGAACCAGCAACGCCAGCAACAAAGCCCACAGAAAGGGTCGACCGGGCTGCAGCAGCTTTTTCCAGAAGGGGGTCGGCATAACCTGGGGCCGCCGTATTCAGCCTCGGCCCAGGCGTTCAGCCAGATGCGCCATCAACTGACCGCCAATGTCCAGATCACACTGGGCATCCAGTTCACGTACACAGGTCGGGCTGGTCACGTTGATTTCGGTAAAGTAGTCCCCGATGACATCCAGGCCAACAAAAATCAGCCCCTTGGCCTTCAGGGTGGGAGCAATCTGCTTGACCAGCCAGTAGTCTCGATCTGTCAGCTTGCGCGCCACACCACTGCCTCCGGCGGCGAGGTTACCACGGGTCTCACCGGCAACAGGAATACGGGCCAGGCCATAGGGAACCGGTTCGCCGTCGATCAGCAGAATGCGGGTATCGCCCGCTTTGATTTCCGGCAGGTATTTTTGCACCATGATCTGGCGCTTTCCCATTTCGGTCAGCTGTTCAATGATGGTGCCTAGATTGAGGCCATCCTGCTTGACGCGAAACACCCCCATACCACCCATGCCATCCAGGGGCTTGAGGATAATATCCCCGTGCTCCTGGTGAAATTCACGAATCAACTGGGTCTGGCTGGCCACCAGAGTGGGCGGGCAGCAGTCGGGAAATTCCTGGGCAAAGAGTTTTTCGTTGCAGTCACGAAGGCTCTGGGGTTTATTGACCACCAGTACGCCTTCTTTTTCCGCCGCTTCCAGCAACCAGGTGGAGGTCAGAAACTCCAAGTTGAAAGGAGGGTCCTGGCGCATCAGCAGAATATCCAGGTCGGCCAGAGGCTGGTTTTTTGCTTCCCCCAGTTCATACCAGTGTTCAGGGTCGGCAAAAACATCCAGGTCGGTCATGTGGCCATGAGGTTTACCCTGACGCAGGTAAAGGTCTTCGATGTGCATGTATTTGATCTGCCAGCCGCGCTTTTTTGCAGCCAGCAATAAGGCCAGGGTGGTGTCTTTTTTGTAGGTGATGTCCGCAATAGGGTCCATCACCACACCGATAATCACTTGTTCAGCCTGCGACATATTTGACTCCCTGAAAGCAGGGCTTAAAAATCGCCCCACCAGTGTTGTAATAAAGACAAGGCAACGACCGGAGCTGTTTCGGTTCTCAGCACCCTGGGGCCCAAACTCAAAGGTAAGAAGCCTGCCTCCTGGGTTAAGTTCACTTCCATCTCACTGAGTCCACCTTCCGGGCCGATCAGCAGGGCTGCCGAGCTGACCTGTCGATCAGCAAGCGCAGCATTGTGCCCACCTGGGTGCAGGGTAAGTTTCAGGTCTTCCTGACGTTCCTGCAACCAGACAGCCAGGGTCCGGGGTGCGTGGATTTCGGGCAGGTCAGTACGGCCACACTGCTCGCAGGCACTGATGGCAATTTGCTGCCAGTGATTAAGCTTTTTGGCTTCCCGTTCACCCTTGAGGCGCACATCGCCCTGCTGGGTATAAAGCGGGGTGATGGCATTCACACCCAACTCGGTTGCTTTCTGAATCACCCAGTCCATGCGATCACCCTTGGAGATAGCCTGGCCGAGATGGGTGTTCAGGGGTGAAACAGCCAGCTCGGGCAGCTTTTCCAGCAACTCCAGATGAGCCTGTTTTTTACTGGTTTCCAACAACCGTGCCCTGAAGCTGGCCTGGCCGTCAAAAAGCTCCAGCTCATCGCCGGGCTGCATCCTCAGCACCTGAACCATATGTCGAACCACCTGCCCATCCAGAGTGACGCGACTGGCCGCCAGGGGCTGAGGGGAATAAAAGCGGCGCATGCTACTGCTGGGTAGGCTGCTCAGCTTTCTGGGCTTCGCGCTGTTTGCGCTCGGCATAAATTGCTTCAAAGTTAACCGGGGCAATCATCAGCGGTGGGAAGCCGCCTTTCACCACCAGGCCATCAACGGCTTCACGGGCATAAGGGAAAAGGATGTTGGGGCAAAAAGCGCCCAGGGTGTGATCCAGGTTGTCGCCCTCAATACCCACCACACGGAAAGCACCACTTTGCTGAACTTCAGCCAGAAAGGCGGTTTTTTCTCCGAAAGTGACCTGAGCCGTTATCTTCACCGTCACTTCATAAAGCTCGCCGTTCACCTTACGGTTTTTGGTATCCAGCTTGACGTCCACCTGAGGCTTTTCATTCATCATAAAAACTTCAGGACTGTTGGGCGCTTCAAAGGAAACATCGCTCAGGTAAATACGTTGCAGGGCAAATTCTGGTTTAGTCGCTTCACTCATGGTTTTTTCCTAAAATTTTGACAATGAATACTTTAAAAGCTTCTGATCAGTGTCATGAGCGCAGGTCAGGCAAGGCAAAATTGATCGAAAAAGCGGAGTTTACATACAAGTAAATGAGCATTTTGAGAGCAATTTTAACGCGGCATCACCAAGCGCAATAGCTGATCTGGAGCTTTTTACTTTTTGACCACTGGCATGGAGTCGGTCTGCCACTGCATCATGCCGCCTTTCAGACGCATGGCTTCCTGGAAACCGGCCTTTTGCAGTTTGGATACCGCCATATTGGCTGAGTTACCCATTTTGCAGACCACCAGGATTTTTTTATCCTTATGCTTATCCAGCTCATGCATGCGGCTGTCCAAGCTGTTCATGGGAATATGCACGGCACCGGTGATATGGCCGGCATTGAAATCCTTGCGATCCCGGATATCCAGAGCCACAGCCTCATCCCGGTTCATCAGGCGTACTGCTTCTGCGGTATCCACACCCTTGGCTGTGCCGCGGGTTTCATTGAAAATCACCAGGAGCAGTAGGAGGATAAAAACACCCACCAACAAGGGGTTGTTCAGGGCAAACTCGATTATTTGTTCAAACATCTCGGATCTCTTGTGTTAGTGCCAGGTGGAAATTTAACGCTCAAGGATACACCAGAGAGGCTTCGCTGACACCTGCGGGATGGTGATTTGCGCTTTGTAAAGCTATCATGGTCGAAATTTATACTTTGCAGCCTAAACCAAGAGTTATTTTTCCATCATGAAGACCCAACGCACACCTGCAGCCCTGATCATTCTGGATGGTTATGGTGACAATCCAGCTTCAGACAACAATGCCATCCATCATGCCTCAACACCTGTGATGGACAGATTGCGGGCTGAGCTGCCCAACACCCAGATTTTTACGGACGGTATGAAGGTGGGGCTGCCCGATGGGCAAATGGGCAATTCGGAAGTGGGCCATATGAATATGGGAGCCGGACGTATTGTTTACCAGGATTTCACCCGGGTCACCCAGGCCATCGCCGACGGCAGTTTTTACGATAACCCCAACCTGAACCAGGCCGTGGATAAAGCCATCCACAACAAGGGGGCGGTTCACCTGCTGGGGCTGCTTTCTCCCGGTGGCGTCCACAGTCATGAAGAGCATCTCTTTGCTGCCGCTGAAATGGCGGTCAAAAAGGGCGCCCGGCAAGTTTACCTGCATGCTTTTCTGGATGGGCGTGATACCCCACCCCGCAGTGCCGAGGCTTCCATCCAGGCCATGGAAGCCAAATTTGCCGAACTGGGCCGGGGTCGTATTGCCAGCCTGGTGGGTCGTTACTACGCCATGGATCGGGATAACCGCTGGGACAGGGTTGAAAAAGCCTATAACCTGCTCACCCTCGGGCAGGGCGAACACTTTGCCAGCTCTGCCCTGGAAGGATTGCAGGCCGCTTATGAACGCGGCGAAAACGATGAATTTGTCGCCGCCACGGCCATTCAGCCAGATGGCCAGGTCTGCCAGATAGAAGATGGTGATGCGGTCATTTTCATGAACTTCCGTGCCGACCGTGCCCGGGAGATCACCCGTGCCTTTGTGGAGCCGGACTTCCAGGGCTTTGCCCGTCGAGCCTGGCCGCGTCTGGCTGACTTTGTGATGTTGACCCGTTACGCCGCCGATATTCCGGCGACAACCGCTTTCCCACCTGAAGACCTGAGCAATACACTGGGCGAATACCTGGCCGCTCAGGGCAAAACCCAGCTGCGCATTGCTGAAACCGAAAAATATGCCCATGTGACTTTTTTCTTTTCCGGTGGCCGTGAAGAAGCTTTTGAAGGGGAAACCCGTATTCTGGTGCCTTCACCCCAAGTGGCCACCTATGACCAGCAGCCAGAAATGAGTGCCCCGGAAGTCACTGACAAACTGGTGGCTGCCATCAAGTCCGGGGAATACGATGCCATCATCTGCAACTATGCCAATGGCGACATGGTGGGACATACCGGCGATTTTGACGCTGCCGTGAAGGCGATCGAGGCACTTGATATCTGTATCGGCAAGGTCATCGCCGCCCTGGAGGAAGTCAACGGCCAGTGTTTTATCACGGCGGATCACGGCAATGCCGAACTGATGCTGGATGCCAAAACCGGTCAGGCACAAACCGCGCATACCACCTTTCCGGTGCCTTTGATCTACCTGCCGCCCAAGGGTAAAAAAGCCCGGCTTCTTGACGGTGGACGCCTTTGTGATCTGGCTCCCACCCTGCTGAAAGCCATGGGTTTGCCCCAGCCGTCTGAAATGACCGGTCAGGCCCTGGTTGAGTTTGTCGAGTGAAGATGCGTTTCCCTGCTTTTCTGACTGGATTTGTTTTTGGCTTTCTGCTGACGGCGGGCGGAGTTTTTGCCAATGAAGAAGTCAGTGAGCGCCAGTTAAAGGAATTAAAGCAGGATATTTCCGAGCTGCGTGGCTGGTTGACGGAAGCCAGAGGTGAGCAATCGGATCTGCAAAACCAACTCAGAAAGACCGAAACACAAATCGGTCAGTTGGTCACCCGGATCGAGAAAAACACCAATGAAGCCCAAGAGCTGGAACAAAGAATGCGGCGCTTGCGCAATGAGCAGCAAGACCTTCAGGAACAGCTCGACCAGCAGTCCGGTTTTTTGCGCCAGCAGATACGTGCGGCTTACTCCATGGGTCGCCAGGAATACCTGAAAGTTCTGCTTAACCAGCAGGAGCCGGATCGTGTTGCCCGCCTGCTGCGCTACTATGACTACATCAACAAGGAACGCACCCAGAGAATTGAACAGTATCTGGCCATAGCCCAGCAACTGGATCAGGTGCAGTCAGAAATCATTACCCGCGGTCAGGCCCTGGAAAAAGTGCGCCTCTCTCTGCAGGAAAGACGCCGCGAGCTGCTGGCCGAACAAAACCAGCGGCAAGTACTGGTCAATGAACTCAGCCGGGAAATTGCTGACAGAGACGATGAGCTGCACAAACTTCAGGCCGACCAGAAACGTCTGGAAGAGTTGCTTGAAGCAGTGACAGAAGCCATTGTCAAACTGCCACCACCCAGGGATGCCCGACCCTTCCCCGATATGCGTGGCAATCTGCCCTGGCCTTTGCAGGGTCGCGTACTCAGTGCTTTTGGCAGCCGTGAAAAAAACACCCGCCTGGTCAGCCGAGGCCTCACCATTCAGGCCAAAAATGGTGATGAAATCAAGGCCATCCATGGCGGACGCATCGTCTTTGCTGACTGGATGCGAGGCTTTGGTTTTCTTGCCATTATTGATCACGGCGATGGCTACATGAGCCTCTATGGACACAACCAGACCTTGCGCCGCCAGACGGGTGACTGGGTGAATGCCGGTGATGTCATAGCCACGGCCGGTGCCACAGGGGGGCAGCAGCGTACCGCCCTGTATTTTGAAATACGCCGCCAGGGTGAACCTCTTGACCCCATCACCTGGATCGCAGGCCGCTAACAATGAAATTGGAGAAGCAGAAGATGCACGCCAAAAATCCTGATAAGGCCACCCCCTATCGCCGCCTGGGCCTGGCCGGTCTCCTGCTGGCTTTCACCCTTCCACTTCAGGCTGAAACCCCGGATGCCCAGTCTCTGGATTATCCGCTGACCCTGCCGGGCAATGAGCTGCCCCTGGATGAACTGCGCAGCTTTGCCGAAGTCTATGAGCGCATCAAGCAAGCCTATGTTCATGAAGTGGATGACAAGACCCTGCTGGAAAATGCCATTCGTGGCATGCTTTCAGGTCTGGACCCTCATTCCGACTACCTGGAGCCCGAGGCTTTCAAGGAACTGCGGGAATCCACGCAAGGGGAGTTTGGTGGCCTGGGTATTGAAATCGGTATTGAGGATGGCTACATCCGAGTCATCAGCCCCATTGATGACACCCCGGCTTCACGAGCCGGTATTCAGCCCCTGGATCTGATTATCCGCATCAATGGCACTTCAACCCGGGAGCTGAGCATTGATCGTGCCATCGAGATGATGCGGGGTGAGCCCGGTACCGATATCACCCTCACCATTCTACGGGAAGCCTCCGGCCAGCCCTTTGAGGTTGAACTCACCCGTGATTTGATACGCACCGCCAGTGTCCGCCAGGAGTTGCTGGAAAAAGACTACGGCTATCTGCGCATCAGCCAGTTCCAGACCCGTAGTGGGGAAGAAACCCTGCAAGCCCTGGAAACACTCCGGGAAAACAATGAGGGGGATCTGCAAGGCCTGGTGCTGGATCTGCGCAACAATCCCGGCGGTGTGCTCCAGGCTGCAGCGGATGTCAGTGATGTCTTTCTGGATAGCGGCCTGATTGTGTATACCGAAGGACGCTTGCCGGATACGGAAATGCGCTTTGATGCCAGCCCCGGTGATGCCTTGCAGGGCATCCCGATTGTAGTTCTGATCAATTCGGGGTCGGCTTCTGCCTCGGAAATTCTGGCCGGAGCCCTGCAGGATCACCGCCGCGCCCTGATCATGGGCACGCCCAGCTTCGGCAAAGGCTCCGTACAGACGGTACTACCTCTTTACAATGATCGTGCCCTGAAAATGACCACGGCACTTTATTACACCCCCAAGGGGCGCTCCATTCAGGCCGACGGCATTCATCCTGACATCGAAGTGATCAATGCCCGCATCACTCCGGTATCAGAACGCAGCACACCGCGGGAAGCCGACCTGGAAGGCCATTTGCAGGGCCAACAGAAACAGCCTGAAAACACATCCGAATCCAAGCTCACTTCGCCTGATGATTACGCGGTCAATGAAGCCCTCAATCTGCTGAAGGGCCTCAATATCTTTTCAGAAACCAACCGCAAAGGTAGCCCGCAGGCAGCGGAGTAATCTTCAGGGTTTAGCCAGAACTCTCACCCCCAGCGCCTGGGCAATCAGTTGGCGTTTGACCCAGGGCTGGGAGTTCACCATTTTCATGCCCAGATTGCGCAACAACAAAACCGGCAGGGCGCGGGTGGCAAACAGGCGCTTGAAGCTTTCCATCAGGGCCATCATGGCCAGGTTATCCGGCTTGCGCTTGTGCTGATAGGCTTTCAGCACCGACAGACTACCAAGAGGCTGTCGCTTTTGGGCTGCCTGGTGGATAACCTGGGTTAAGGTCGCCACATCCAGAAAACCCAGATTGACCCCCTGCCCGGCCAGAGGATGAATGGTGTGAGCCGCATCACCCATCAAAGCCAGACCGGGTTTGACATAATCCACGGCATGGCGCTGACGCAGCGGATAAACCCCACGCTCTTCACTGACCAGGACTTTACCCAGGCGACCTTCAAAAGCCGAAGTCAGGCGCTGATTGAAGGTTTCTTCATCCAGGGCCAGTAATTCTGCAGCCTGTTCAGGGCTGGTGGACCAGACAATCGAGCACCAGTGGTCATCACCGTCCCGGTTCAGGGGTAAAAAGGCCAGCGGGCCGGAAGCATGAAAACGCTGCCAGGCGGCATTTTCATGGGAGTTTTCCATACGCACACTGGTGACCAGGGCATGGTGGTTGTAATCCCATTCACGGGTGGCAAAGTCGCCCTGCTGACGCAGCCAGGAATGAGCCCCATCGGCAGCCACCACCAGCCCGGCCTGCAGCTTTTCACCGTCACTGAGGGTCAGCTCCCGCTGTCCTGTGCCATCCACCGGCTCACTCATGGCAACAGGTTTAACGCCCCGAAACCAGTGAAGGTTGGCCTGTTGCTTCACCGCTTCCAGCAAGCCCAGCTGGGTCACCGAGTTTTCCACCAGATAACCCAGGTCTTTGACGCCCGCCTCGCGGGCATTGAAAGCCACTTCGGCGGTGCCTTCACTGTCCCAGACCACCATGCCCTGATAAGGGTTGACCCTTAACTTCAGCATCTCTTCCCAGGCACCCAGCTTGTCCAGTAACTGCTTGCTGGCTTCAGAAAGAGCACTGACTCGGATTTCCATCTTTTCCGGCTGCCAGGCAGGTGGCTGCTCAGCTGCTTCTATAATGGCTATCTGCAAAGGCGTGTCAGCCAGACCGGCAGCCAGGGCCAGGCCGGTCATACCACCACCGACTATCACCAGATCAAATTGTTGCATATCAAACCTCCAGTCCCATGGCTTTTTTGACCAGCCAACGTCGGGCTGGAGAGAAGAGATTCAAACCGATCAAGCCAGCAGCCCGGGCATGCCCCAGCAGTGGCAGGTTGTTGGCAAACAGATGGATCAAAGTATGACTGAAACCCACGATTGCATCCTGATCCGGCATACGCTGTGCCTGCCAGGCCTGCAAAGCCGGTAGCTCCCCAGGATGAAAGGCTTGCCCCTGATTGCGGGCTTGAAGAGCTGAATTCAACAGGCTATCGGCCAGGCTGGTCACGCCACGGATGGCCAGGTTATAACCCTGGCCGGCAACCGGGTGCAGATAATGCGCGGCATTGCCCAATACCACCAGATTACGTCGAACCTGCTCTTTGGCTCTGATCTTTTTCAGCGGATAGGCAAAACGTTCACCCACCTGTTCAAAGCGCCCGGCGCGATTGCCAAAACTTTTCTGGATGGCCTGGATAAATTCAGCTTCCGGCAATTCCACCAGAGCCTGGGCCTCACTCCCCGGTCGTGTCCAGACCAGTGCCATATCCCGACCCTGCAGGGGCAACAAAGCCATGGGACCATCTTCGGCAAACCGCTCATAAGCCCAGCCCTGGTGTGGGCGGGACATGCGGACATTGGCCACCAGAGCCGTCTGCTGGTAGTCATGCTCGTCATCGGCAATACCCAGCTGTTTTTTCAAGCCCGAACGGCCACCATCAGCCAGCACCACCAGCCGGGCTTTGAGTTTGATGGCCTGGCCGTCCAGCTGACCGGTCAGCTCCGCCGCCTCGGGCTGTGGAAAACTCAGGCGTTCTATCTGGGCCGGAGCCAAAACGTTAACCGAATCCGAGCCTGCCTGCTGAAGCCCTTCCCAGAGAGTACGTCCCAGCCAGGCATTGGGCACCACATAGCCCAGGGCTTCGACCTGCTGTTCCTGATGATTCAGCTGGGTTGAACCCAGGTAACCACGATCGGAAACATGAATATGTTTGATCGGGTACGCATGAGCCTTGAGGTTTTCCCATAAACCCAGTTGCTCGTAAATCAAGCGAGTGCCCCAGGAAAGAGCCGAGGAGCGGGCATCAAAACTGGGCTGCCATTGCACATCCGGTTGCTGCTCCGAAGGCGGATGGCTTTCCAGCAGGGTGATTTTCAAGCCTTCACGCTTCACCAGAGGCTGCAGGGCCAGAGCCAGACTGGCTCCCACCAGCCCCCCTCCGACAATGGCAATATCGGTTTCAAGTGTTTGCTGCATCCTCGTCTCCCATCAGGGCTTCCAGCTCAGCCACGGTTTTCGGCACCCCCCGGCTGAATACCTCACAGCCCTCCGGGGTCACCAGGACATCATCTTCAATGCGGATACCGATACCCCGCCAACTGGGGTCCACCTCGTCACGATCCGGCGCAAAATAAAGGCCGGGCTCAATCGTCAGCACCATGCCCGGCTTTAGGGGTCGGGCTTCTCCATGCAGCCGATAGCAACCGACATCATGCACATCCAGACCCAGCCAGTGACTGGTGCCATGCATAAAATAGGGTTTGAAGGCCCCATCTTCGATGAGCTGTTCCAGGTCTCCAGAAAGAATCCCCAAATCCAGCAAACCCTGAGTCAGGATGCGTAACACCGCATGATGAATGGCTTCCAGGGTGGTGCCAGGGCACGTCAGTTTAATGGCTTCCTGATTGGCCTTGAGCACCAGCTCATAAAGCTGTTTCTGGGGCGGGGTAAACTGCCCGTTCACCGGAAAGGTACGCGTGATATCACCAGCATAGCCCTGGTATTCAGCTCCGGCATCAATCAAGACCAGGTCACCGCTCTGCATTTGGCTTTGATTGGCAATGTAGTGCAGCACGCAGGCATTGGCACCGGCCCCAACAATGCTGGCATAGGCCGGGGCCGCAGCACCCTGAAAGGCAAACTCGTGTTCCAGTTCGGCCTGAAGCTGGTATTCATACATGCCGGGGCGGCAAGCCTTCATGGCCCGGCAGTGGGCATCCGCGGAAATTTGCGCCGCTTGGCGCATCAGATCAACTTCATCCGCAGATTTGATCAGGCGCATTTCAGCCAGTTGTGCTGCCACATCCACCAGCCTGTCGGGCAGAGTGGCGGAGCGTTTTCTTTTGCTTCTGACACCCTGGCGCCAACCCAGATAGCGCTGATAAAGCTTGAGGTCTTCCAGCGGCAACCAGACTTCACTGGCTTCACCAATCAGTTCAATCAGCTGTTCATCGACTTCTGTCAGGCTAAAGGCCTGATCCACTCCCAGCCTGGGTACGGCTTCTTCCTGCCCGAGACGGATGCCGGTCCAGACTTCCATGGCTGGGTCCTTGGGCAGAGTAAAGATCAGGCTTTCACCTTCACTGCGTCCCTTCATTAAAACCAGCAAGCCATCCGGCTCGGTAAAACCGGTGAGATACCAGAAATCACTGGCCTGGTGAAAAGGGTATTCGGTATCGCGGCTGCGGGTGACTTCAGAGGCAGCCGGGATCAGGGCCAGGCCTTTGTCGGGAAGCTGTTCCAGAAGTTCCTGGCGGCGCTGGTGAAATGGCTGATAGGACATAGTGACTCCCATTAATGCAGGGTGGAACCTGACTGAGGCTTTTCAACCTTGGGCTGACCGGGATGCAGCTCCAGATAGAGCATCATTGCCAAGAGGCGCACAAACTCAGTCAGTTCGATCAGATCCTTTTCATTGTCCTCTGTTGCTGCCGGGGTTGCATCACCCATCTCGACAATTTTTTCCAGATCCTGCAAACCTTCCCTGGCTTCTGCGGTCAATTCTTTATGGCTGATCTGGGTGGCTTTGAGGGACTTGAGAAAACCCTGCACCCATTTCACCAGACCGGCAAACCTTTCCTCCACCTCATAAAGCTCATCCGGCAACAAGGGTTCAAATTCCAGATGCCCGGCACCCAGTTGTTCCAGTGTTTGGTCCAGTAACTCCAAAGCCAGTTTGCTGTCTTCATCCTGCAGTTGGGTTTGCTCACCCAGCAGTTGCGCAAAAAGGGCCAGCCACTGCTCCCTGGGCAGACGCTCCTGACCACACAGCTGACCGGTCAGAACCCCATGAAACAGGGAAGGCGATTGAAAGCAGCGGTGTTTGAGACAGAAATTGGCCAGGGTTTCAAAGCTGATGGCGGCATTGTTTTCTACATCGGAAGACATGGATATCTCATCTATTTAATATTGGTTAACTTTTATATGTAAAGGTAAGCACTTACCAACGATCTTTACAATTGACCGCTAAAAAGTGCAGGTCTATAGTACAGGCTTGCATTATCAGGCTTCGGAGCCGTTCGCATGAGCAGTGACAAGAATACCACTGAAATAACTTTGTTAGACCGTAAATACCTGATTGCCTGCCCACCTCATGAGCAGGACGACCTCTTGCGTGCGGCACGCCATCTCAACCAGAAAATGTCGGAAATTCGCCGGGCCGGTAAAATTCTCAGCATGGAACGCCTTTCGATTATGGCTGCTCTCAATATTACCAACGAAATGCTCCAGCGTGATGATACAAATCACAACCATGAAGTGCTGATCACGCGCCTGACCCAGAAGCTGGACTCCGCACTGGAAGAACTGGATAGCCAGCAAGAGTCACGAAAACTACCATAAATCCTTCATTTTTTGTTAAACTGAAATCAACCCTGGGGTGTACGCCAGTTGCTCACGTCCTCGAGCCTATGATTGATAAACAGGACGCCGCCTGGCTCTACCCGTGAGCAAGTCCGCCATGCAGCGGAAAGCCTTCGGTAGACCGGTTGCCTCCACCTTGAACTTTAGGGTTCAAGGGCCACGACAACAGCGGCACTCTGGGGCTTTACTCTTCCTGCCTATGCCAACACCTGCACAACAAGAGCGTCAGCAACTCCGCCAAACATTGCGTGCCAGAAGACGTTCACTGTCCAAAGCACAGCAGCAACAGGCTGCCTGGCAACTGGCCCATCAACTGCGCCAGCAAACCTGGTTTATTCAGGCAAAAACCCTGGTGGTCTATCTGGCCAATGATGGCGAGTTAAGCCCTGAGCCTTTGGCCAGAATGGCTGCAGCTTTGCATAAAAAAGTCTACCTACCGGTCTTGCATCCTTTCCAGCCCAGGCTTCTGTGGTTTGTCCGCTGGATTCCCGGCCAGACACCGCTGGTAAAAAACCGTTTCGGCATACTGGAACCCAGGTTAAAAGGCTACGGTCTAGACGGATCCCGGCAAATTCAGCCTTGGGCGGTTGATCGGGTTCTTTTGCCCCTGGTGGGCTTTGACAGGCAGGGAGGGCGTCTGGGTATGGGAGGTGGTTTTTATGATCGTACTTTTGATGTCAGCAAAAGCCGCCCCAGGCGACCTTTGCTGATCGGTCTTGCACACAACTGCCAGGAAGTAGTGGATTTACCCCAAGCAGCCTGGGATGTGCCCCTCAACGGTATCGCAACCCCCGAGGGTTTTCTTGCCACGGGCAGAAATTAAATAAAGCTGGTAATCACCAGGCCCGCCAGAAACACAAGCACCAGTATGACCAATACATCAGGTTTCTTTTTCATTGTATAACTCCTTTCACCGTCCCCTGGTGAATTGGTTAGGCCTTAATCAATTCAAGGTCTATTAAATTTATCTCTTTTCAAGATCCTTAACAAGTTCTTCAATTCATAAAAACAGTCGATAAGCTGGATTTTCTGTTTCCCGCCAGTAACGATAGCTGATTTTATCCAGATACTCTTCCACCTGGGTGCGATTTTCCTGGGCCACCTGGAAGCCAACCAGAACCCTGCCGTAAGCGGCACCATGATTGCGATAATGAAACAGGGAAATATTCCAGTCGTGTCCGAGGTGATTCAGGAAATTGAGCAAAGCACCGGGACGTTCGGGAAACTCGAAGCGATAGATTTCCTCGTTGGTTTGCGTGGAAGTCCTACCCCCGCCGAGGTGGCGAATATGCAGCTTGGCCAGCTCATTGTCCGTGAGATCCACAACGGGATACTCGGCTTCCTGAAGAGCCAGAATCAATTCTTCGCGGTCATTGTCATCCGGCTTGACCTGAACACCCACATAGATTTGTGCCTGATCCGGGTCGGAAAAGCGGTAGTTGAATTCCGTGACCATGCGCCGACGGCCAATGACTTTGCAGAAATTCTTGAAACTTCCCGGACGCTCGGGAATGCCCACGGCCAGGATGGCTTCGCGTTTTTCACCCAGTTCCGTGCGTTCGGCAATATGCTGCAAGCGGTCAAAATTGGTATTGGCTCCCGAGTTGATACAAATCAGGGTAGAGTCGCTGACGCCCGTAGCCTCCACATACTTTTTCAGACCCGCCAGGGAAAGGGCACCGGAAGGTTCGGCCACGGCCCGGGTATCCTCGAAAATATCCTTGACCGCAGCACAGATTTCATCGGTGGTGACGGTAATGACGTCATCTACATAGTCCTTGCACACCTTGAAAGGCTCTTCACCAATCTGGGCGACAGCCACCCCTTCGGCAAAAATACCCACCTGTTCCAGTTTGACCCGATAACCATTTTTCATGGCTGCATCCAAGCAGGCTGAATCCTCTGCTTCCACCCCGATCACCTTGATATCCGGGCGCAGGTATTTCACATAGGCCGCCACCCCGGCAATCAGACCGCCGCCCCCAACAGGCACAAAGATGGCGTGAATGGGGTCCGGATGCTGGTGCAGAATTTCCATGCCGATGGTGCCCTGACCGGCAATTACATCCGGGTCATCGTAAGGAGGAATATAGGTGTAACCTTTTTCTTCAACCAGTTGCAGGGCATGCTCCAGGGCTTCTCCAAAAGCATCCCCTTTGAGTATCACTTTGCCGCCTCGGGCTCTGACTGCCTGGACCTTGATGTCCGGGGTAATGCGCGGCATGACAATAACCGCCTTGACCCCCATCAGCTTGGCTGCCATGGCCAGCCCCTGGGCATGATTGCCCGCTGAAGCTGCGATAACACCCTTGTCCTTTTCTTCCTGCGTCAGCTGCGCCATCTTGTTGAAGGCACCACGGATTTTGAAGGAAAACACGGGCTGAAGGTCTTCACGCTTGATCCAGATCTGGTTTTTCAAGCGTTTGGACATAAAACGAGCTTCAGACAAGGGTGTTTCCAGTGCGGCATCATAAACCCGCGCCTGTAGGATTTTCTTGACGTAGTGTTCAAGCATAATAGGGTGCAGCCTCAATTCCTGGGGAAATAACCGCACATTGTGGCCTGATGATGTCAAATCGTCCAGTCGTAGTTCGCAGCTGTAAATTGCTATACTGCTTTAAACCTTCATGAAGACTCACTCTAAATACCTGGATTCAATATGACCCAAGATGAACTCAAACAAGCTGTAGCCAAGGCCGCCCTGGAAGAAATACGCAATGACCTGCATAAGGACAGTATTATCGGTGTGGGCACTGGCTCCACTGCCAATTACTTTATTGATGAGCTGGCCAAGGTGAAAATGGATTTTGATGGTGCTGTTGCCAGCTCCGAAGCCACTGCTGAGCGCCTGAAAGCCCACGGTATTCCGGTCTATGATCTCAATGCTTCCGGTATTCTGGATGTTTACATTGATGGTGCTGATGAAATCAACAATCGCCTGCAGATGATCAAGGGTGGCGGTGCCGCTCTGACCCGGGAAAAGATTGTTGCTGCCTGCAGCAGAAAATTCATCTGCATTGCCGATGAAAGCAAGCTGGTGGATGTTCTGGGTGATTTCCCTTTACCCGTGGAAGTCCTGCCCATGGCACGCAGCCACCTGGGCCGGGAGTTGGTCAAGCTGGGTGCCGACCCCCAGTGGCGGGAAAATGTAAAAACCGACAATGGCAACTGGATTATCGACTGCTACAACTTCCTTCTCGATGATCCTTTAAAACTGGAGTCCAGAATCAATGACATTGCCGGTGTTGTCTGTAATGGCATCTTTGCCCAGCGCCCTGCTGATGTGCTTTTGCTGGGCTGCAAGGACGGGGTTAAACGCCTGACTGCAAAGGTCTAAGCAGGCAGCTCCAGCTTCCCGGCCTTGCTGACCACTCTCTGCCAGGCCGGTTCCTCTTCGATCCGCTGCACATAAGCAGCAATTCGTGGATACTCCGTCAAGTCGCTACGTGCTGCCAGAGCCTGCATGGGGAAGCTCATCTGCACATCGGCCGCACTCAGCCAATCACCCAGCAACCAGGTTTTACCCTCTAATTGCTGCTCAAGGAACGCCAGGTGGGTTGTCAGGTTGGGGTCCACCAATCTTTGCATGACCTTGCCACTGATTCCCTTGGCCACCGGTTTTACAAAAAACGGCATGGGTTGTTTGGGGATTTGCGTGAAAACCAGTTTCATCAAGAGTAAAGGCATCAAGGAGCCTTCGGCATAATGCAGCCAGTAGCGATAATTCACCCAGCTGTGAATATCCTTTGCGGCAGGCTGTAAACGCCCTTGCCCATAGCGTTGCAATAAGTATTCAATAATGGCACCGGATTCGGCCACCACCAGCTCATCATCGCTGAGTATTGGTGACTTGCCCAAGGGATGCACCTGTTTGAGTTCAGCCGGAGCCAGCAAAGTTTTGGGATCACGCTGATAGGTTTTGATCGTGTAATCCAGTTCCAGCAATTCCAGAAGCCAGACAATACGGTGAGAACGGGATTTTTCCAGATGGTGCAAAGTCAGCATTAGAAGCTCCTGAAGGAAGATGGCAAACAAGTGTTTGAATCTTCAGCTTAGCAGAAGTTGGACTCCTGGGCACCCGTCTGGATGACGGCTAATCCTTCAGAAAGGTTTCCGCCAACTGCAGCTGTTTGGCCAAAGCCCCGCGATTGGCCTTGACCACCTCAAAAGCTGCCTGCGTCAATTGCTGACCCTGAGCCGGATTTTCAAACAGTTGCATGAGCTGATCCGGCAACTCACTGGATTCCTGAATTTCCCGCAGCCCCCCTGCCTGCCTGAGCAGTTCGGCAATGTCGGCAAAGTTTTTCAGATGCGGCCCGGTAATGATCGGGGTCTTCAGAGCCGCTGGTTCCAGCAGGTTATGCCCACCGATAGGCACCAGACTGCCAGCAACAAAAGCAATATCGGCTGTAGCATAAAACAACAGCATTTCTCCCAGCGTATCGCAAAGATAAACCTGGGTCTGGCGATGCACCGGTTGTTCCAGGCTGCGCCGACTGAAAGAAAAACCCTCTGCCTTGATCTGCTCGGCAACGGCATCAAAACGCTGTGGGTGGCGAGGCACCAGCAGCAACAAAGCCTCGGGGCTGGTTTCCAGAAGCTTCTGATGGGCTTCCAGCAAGAGGCCGTCTTCACCTTCATGGGTACTGGCTGCAATCCAGACCGGCCTGGGGCCCCAGGTGTTTCTCAAGACATCCGCCTGATCCTGGAGGTCTTCGGGAGGTTGCAGGTCGTATTTGATGCTACCCGTCACCTGCATGCGTTCTGCAGGGAAACCCAACTGGATAAAACGCTGGGCATCTGCATCCGATTTTGCAGCGATCAACTCCACCTCGCTCAGGGCTGCGGCCACCAGAGGTCGGATTTTGCGATAGGATTTAAACGCCTTTTCCGACAAGCGACCATTGGCAATCATCACCGGCACCTGCATTTTCTTGCAGCTGTGGATCAGGTTGGGCCAGATTTCGGTTTCAAAAATCAGTGCCAGTCTGGGCTTGAGGGTGTGGATAAAACGATCACTGTTCCAGGGTAAATCCAGGGGCAGCAGGTAGTGTCTGGCTTCGGGCAGCCTTTGTTTGACCTGGGCAGCACCTGTGGCTGTCATGGTGGTCACCACCAGCTGCTTGTCAGGGTGCCTGTCCTGTAGTTGTTTCAACAGGGGTTCGGCAGCCAGAACCTCGCCTACAGAGGCACAGTGCGCCCAGATAACCTCTTTTTTGCTGGGAGAAATATGCCCGGCACGCTGACGCTCGGAAAGCTCATTGACTCGCTCCCGTTCCAGGCGTTTTTTCGCCAACGGTGACAACAAGGCCAAAAGACCTGAATAAAGATAGCGTGGCCAGGCAGACATCAGCGTTTGTCCAGAATGGATTTGACGATGGCGGTGGTGGAAACACCATCCACAAAATTGAGCACCTTGACCTCGCCACCGGCCTTAAGCACGGTTTCGGCACCGGCAATCTCTTCCGGTTGATAGTCACCCCCCTTGACCAGCAGGTCAGGTACCACCTGGGCAATCAACTCAGCCGGTGTGTCTTCTGCAAAAGGCACCACCCAATCCACAGCTTGCAGACCAGCCAGGACTCGCATACGCCGGTCGAGAGGATTGATGGGGCGGTCAGCTCCTTTCAGGCGACTCACCGAGGCATCGGAATTCACAGCCACGATCAGGCGGTCACCCAGCTTGCGGGCTTCTTCCAGATAGGCAACATGACCGGCATGCAAAAGATCAAAGCAACCATTGGTCATCACCACCTTTTCACCTCTGGCCTGGGCTGCCTGCACGGCTTCCACCAGGGTAGCTACTGGAAGGACGCCGTATTCAATCAGCTTTTCACTGTGCAGGGCCGTGTAGATTTCCGCGACACTGACGGTGGCGGTTCCCGGCTTGGCCACCACCAGACCTGCGGCCAGGTTGGCCAGCATCATGGCCTCGGGGTAATCATGCCCGGAAGCCAGCGCCAGCCCCAGTACGGCAATCACGGTATCACCGGCACCCGTGACATCAAAAATTTCCTGGGCCCGAGTGGGCAAATGCAGGGGTGAATGCCCGGCCCGTAACAGGGTCATGCCCTTTTCACTGCGGGTCACCAGCAAGGCTTCCAGCTCCAGTTCCTGACGCAAAGCTTCACCTTTGCGTTCCAGATCGGCTTCGGCCTGACAGCTGCCCACCACGGCTTCCAGTTCACCCAGGTTGGGCGTCAGCAGCGTCGCCTGACGGTAAATACTGAAATCCTTGCCCTTGGGATCAATGAGTACCTTTTTGCCCATCTTCCGGGCTTCCTGGATCAGGCTTTGTACTTCCTGAAGCGTCCCCTTGGCGTAATCGGATAAAATGACCAAATCTGTTTCCGCCAAGCCTTGTTTAAAAGCCTGGGTAAAGCCCGCTTCTGTGTCCAGTTGCTCTTCAAAATCCAGACGGATCAGTTGCTGGTTGCGACTCATCACCCTGAGTTTGGTGATGGTGGGATGCTTGCTGGAAGGATGAAAGCGGGTCTGAACTCCGGATTGTTGCAGTTTGGTTTCCAGCAGGCGGGCATTTTCATCCTGCCCGACTATTCCCGCCAGACTGGAAGAGGCCCCCAGGCTTACCAGGTTCAAGGCGACATTCGCGGCGCCCCCAGGTCGGTCATCGGTTTGCTGAACCTGAACCACTGGCACAGGGGCTTCCGGGGAAATACGCGAAGTTGCCCCCTGCCAGTAGCGATCCAGCATGACATCCCCGGCGACCAGCACCCTGGCTTGTTCGAAAGCGGCCAGATTAATTTTCATTCATTATTTCCTAACTTTGGGTTATCGGTCATGATCCTGTCCAGGCGTTCTTTTACCTCATCCAGAGTAATCAGATCCAGAGCGGCTGGATCCCGAACTCTCTGACCCCAGCCAACCTCCTCGACTTCCTTGCCGAGGAATTTGCGGACAGCCTCCGGGTAGCGATTGGCTACGTATTCTCGACCCAGCCAGGGCCCGGTTCGATCCGGGTTGGAGGTGGCATAAAGCCCCAGTGGGGGTGTTTGCATAGCCACGGCCATATGAATCGGCCCGGAATCAGGTGCCACCACCAAGCGGGCATCTTTAATCAAACCAAGCAGGGTTTTCAAAGACGTCTGGCCCACGGCATTGACCACGGGTGTTTTGACCCGCTGATTGATCTCTGCAAAAGTCTGCAACTCCAGAGGTGTATTCCCCCCGGTCATCACGGTCATGAGTCCGTATTTATCGTTGGCATAGTCGATCAGGGCGGCATAGCCCTCATTCGACCAGTTGCGCCAGTTGCGTGCGCGGTTACTGGAGCAGGGGCTGAGCAACAGATACTCCTGTTGTTCCGGCTGCCATTTGGCGGCTTCCTCTATGTCCGTGTCTGACAAGGGAATATTCCATTGCAGCTCACCCGGCTCCACGCCCAGGTGACGAACAAAATCCAGAAAACCTTCGCCAACATGCTGATGGGGATGCGCTGCTATCTGCTCATTCACAAACCAGCTTTGAAAATCCTTGGCGCGTGCCTTGTCAAAACCTAGGCGTCGCTGAGCTGGAATAAAACGCGACAAGACGCTGGCCCGCAAGGCAGCCTGCATATGCAGAAGAACATCAAAAGGCTTGCCTTTGCGTGCGGCCATCAGTTTCTGTCTCAGTACTCGCATGCCTTTCAGGCCGGTCTTTTTGTTGTAAACCAGAAACTCCACGCCTTCCAGGCCCTTCAATAGGCTATACTCAGCGCTGCCAATAACCCAGGTGATCCGAATATCCGGGTAGGCTTTCTGCAGCGCTCTGACACTGGGAACCAGATTGCAGACATCACCCAGAGCAGACAGGCGCAAAATACACAAATCCCGCACGGGTTGCTGGGATGGGTTAGAAAACTGAGATGACATGGCAAGTTTCCGGCAAGTAGAAGATCAGGGGCAGTTTATTCTATATGACCCTGAACACATCCCACAAATTCATGCAGGCTGGTTCACTCTGGAGTACTGGCAAGAACACAAAGCTGTCCTGGGAGGCGCACCGGGTCGGGGCACCAGTGTTTTTCTAAAAACACCGGCCGGTGAAGCTGTGTGGCGGCATTACCACCGGGGTGGCCTGCCGGGTAAATTCATCAAGGACCTTTACCTCTGGCAAGGCCTGGAAGCCAGTCGCGCCTGGCGGGAAATGCACCTGACCCAGCAGCTTTATGATCTGGGCCTGCCAGTTCCCAAACCCCTGGCTGCAGGAGTAAAACGCCTGGGACTGGGTTACCGGGCTGATCTGATAACCGCACGGATTCCCGATGCACTGCCACTGGCCGACTATCTGCCAGATGCCTCCGAAGAGCAGCAAAAACAGGCTTTGCAAGCTGCGGCCAGAGTCATCAAGCGTTTTCATCAGGCGGGATTGAATCATACCGATCTGAATCCCCGCAATATTCTGATCCAGCCCGAAAGCCTGGCAATCTGGCTGATTGATTTTGATCGCTGCCTGCTTTTACAGCCCGACACGAGCATTGCCACTGACAACCTGTTTCGTTTGCACCGGGCTTTCGTCAAACTCGACAAACAAAAAGCAACAGCCTGGCAAACCTGGCTGCTGCAAGGCTACCAGGCGGGGTAAAGCCAGAAACACCTTTTTGCAAAAAACCCTATTCTTTTCACTGCATTTAAAGTGAGTTACTGCCAAACTGACCACTGGTCCATTGAAAGCTGCAAAGGAAAGGCTCTCCCATGCGCTTGATACAAGTTTGCTTAAGTGATCACTATGATGCCCAGACTCAGCAGGTTGAACTGCTGATCCGTACGCTGGCGGAAAAGAAAATAAAACAACAGGTGGTCTGCAAAGCCGGTTCTGTACTCTACAATCGACTTAGCCACCTGCGAAGCCTGCATCTGGTTCCCGTACGCAGTCGCTTCAATGGCCATTTCAAGGTTCCCAGATCGGGTCTGGTACATGCTCACGACCTGGCTGCAGCCAACTGGGCACGCTGGCAGCTCAAGCTTCGGGGAACACCCTGGATGTTGAGTTGGCACCAGGCGGATGCCGAATCCACAGAGCAGTTGACCAGCAGCCTGCTCAAACAGGTGCAGGCGGTACTGGTAACCTCCTATTCCGCCGAACTGGCCATGCGTGAAAAAGCTTACAGTCCTGTCAAACGCATTCCCGATGCCGCCATTACACTCGACACCAACCCCATGAAAATGACCGAACTGCGCAGCCACTACCAGGGTCGCTTTGTCATCGGTCATTGGGGGCGCATTGATCAAAAGGCCGGGGGTCAGCAACACCTGATCAAATGTGCCGAGCAGATGCAGGCTGACTTTCCCAACATGATTTTTGTCATTCTTGGGGAAGGGCCGGATTATCAGCACCTCAAGAAAAAATACAAGGATCGCGAGAATATTGACTGGGTGGGTGAACCCAAGCATCCCGGTGATTATTTTTCCATCATGAATCTGTTTGTTGACCCGGCCAACCGGGCCGACTCCTGCACAGGCATCCTTCAGGCCATGAGCTTTCATATACCGGTGATTGCCAGCAAGGTTTCCGGTTTTGCGGAATTGATCAGCCATCGCAGCAATGGCCTGCTCTTCAAAAAAGGCGACATCAGCTCACTGGAAGAAATGATCAAGGTGCTCTACAACTCCACCCAGCTGCGCACCCGCCTGACCCGTGATGCCAACCGTGAGCTCAAGGAAGTCACCCCGGATAAAATTGCCCTCAAGCATCTGGCGGTGTATCAGGCCCTGATTAAGAACCTGAAAGCCAAAAGAGGATAAGGTATAATTCCTGCCCATTCGTTGACCATTCATTTAACGCAAGGGCAGCCTACCATGAACCCGTCTACGCCAGACGTCGCAACTTTCCAGGGCCTGATACTGGCTCTGCAGCAATACTGGGCCGATCAGGGCTGTGTCGTCCTGCAGCCACTGGATATGGAAGTCGGGGCGGGTACTTTTCACCCGGCCACCTTCTTGCGCTCCCTGGGCCCGGAAACCTGGAACTCAGCTTACGTTCAGCCTTCCCGCCGTCCCACCGATGGCCGTTACGGGGAAAATCCCAATCGCCTGCAGCACTACTACCAGTTTCAGGTGGTGATGAAACCCTCTCCCGCCGATATCCAGGAGCGCTACCTGGGTTCCTTGAAAGCCCTGGGCATTGATCCTCTGGTGCATGATATCCGTTTTGTGGAAGACAACTGGGAGTCACCCACCCTGGGTGCCTGGGGTCTGGGTTGGGAAGTCTGGCTGAATGGTATGGAAGTCACCCAGTTCACCTATTTCCAGCAGGCCGGGGGTATTGAGTGTTATCCAGTAACCGGGGAAATCACCTATGGCCTGGAACGTATCGCCATGTACCTGCAGGGTGTGGACAGTGTTTATGACCTGGTCTGGACTCTGGACCCCAGCGGTGAACCCGTTACCTATGGTGATGTCTGGCTGCAGAATGAAAAAGAACAAAGTGCCTATAACTTTGAGCACGCCGATGTCGAAGCTCTTTTCGGCTGGTTTGATCACTGTGAAAAAGAGTGCAACAAACTGCTGGAAGCCGGATTGGCCCTGCCTGCCTATGAGCAGGTTCTCAAGGCTTCACATACTTTCAACCTGCTGGATGCCCGCCACGCCATTTCCGTCACTGAACGCCAGCGTTTTATTCTGAGAGTCCGGACGCTGGCTCGTGAAGTGGCCCTGGCTTATTTCAATTCCCGTAAAGCCCTGGGCTTCCCCCTGGCCCCTGAACACTTGCGCCAGGAAGTACTGGCTTCAGAAGAGGAGAAAGCCTGATGTCAGCTGCTGATTTTCTGTTTGAACTGGGTTGTGAAGAACTGCCCCCCACACTCCTGAACCCCTTGTCGCAAGCTCTGCAAGCCTCCCTGGAGGAAGGTCTGAAACAAGCAGGCATTCCTTTCGGGGATATTGAAGTTTATGCCACCCCCCGGCGCCTGGCTGTTCTTGTCAGGGCACTGGCCAGCGAACAACCCGATCAGGCCATCGAACGTAAAGGGCCTGCGGTCAAGGCCGCTTACAAGGATGGGGAACCCACCAAGGCTTTGCAGGGTTTTGCACGCTCCTGCGGTGTAGAGCTTGACCAGCTGGAAACTCTGGAAACCGACAAGGGCAGCTGGTTGATCTATCGCAGCACCCAACCCGGCCAGGCCACTGCCGCCTTGTTACCGGAAATTCTGACTCAGGCCGTGCATTCCCTCCCTGTACCCAAGCGTATGCGTTGGGGTTCCAGCCGCATTGAATTTTCCCGCCCGGTACACTGGCTGGTTTTACTGCATGGTCAGGAAGTGGTTCCCGCAGAAATTCTGGGACTGCAAAGCGACCGCATCACCTATGGTCACCGTTTTCATGCTCCTGAAGCCATCCAGCTGTCGCAACCCAATGATTATCTGCCGGCCCTGAAAGCAGCCAAAGTGGTTGCCGACTTTTCCCAACGCCGCGAAATGATTCGTGAGCAAGTCCTTGCTCAGGCGGCCAGTCGTAAAGGCCAAGCGGTCATTGATGACAACCTCCTGGATGAGGTGACGGGTCTGGTGGAATGGCCGGTTGCCCTGACCGGCAGCTTTGAGGAAAGGTTTCTGGAAGTGCCCGATGCCTGCCTGATTTCTTCCATGAAGGCTCACCAGAAATACTTCCATCTGGTCGATGACAAGGGAGCCTTGCTGCCACTGTTTATTACCATCAGCAATATTGAAAGCCGAGACCCCTCCGCCATTATTCAGGGTAATGAACGGGTGATTCGCCCCCGCCTGGGTGATGCTGCTTTCTTTTTTGAAGTGGACAAGAAAACTCCTTTGTCCTCTCGCAGTGCCGGTCTGGAAAAGGTGGTTTTTCAAAAGCAGCTGGGTAGCCTGGCTGACAAGACACGCCGGGTTACGGCTCTGGCTGGAGAAATTGCCCAACGTATCCAGGCGACACCTGACAAGGTACAAAGAGCGGCCCAGCTTGCCAAATGTGATCTGAATACCGAGATGGTTCTGGAGTTTCCCGAACTTCAGGGGCTGATGGGTGAAGCCTATGCCTTGAATGATGGTGAAGATCCAGAAGTTTGCCAGGCCATTCGTGAACACTACCTGCCACGCCATGCCAGTGACCAATTACCAGAAACTCACACCGGGATTTGCCTGGCTCTGGCCGATCGTCTGGATACTCTCACCGGTATTTTTGGTATCGGCCAGAAACCCACCGGGGTTAAAGATCCTTTTGCCCTGCGCCGTGCCACCCTGGGTGTTCTCAATATTCTGGTCAACAAGAAGCTGGATCTGGATTTGCGTGAACTGATTCAACTGGCCCTGGCTCAGCATGCACAGCTTCCCAAGGCCACTGAGGTGGAAACAGAGCTGCTCAGCTATATGCTGGATCGCTTTCGCGCCTGGTATCAGGCTCAGGATATTGCCACTGGCGTCTTCCTGGCTGTGCGTAGCCGGGGTGTCACCCACCCTTATGATTTCGATCGTCGGGTTCAGGCTGTGGCCAGTTTCAACAAACTGCCCGAAGCCCAGGCTCTGGCGGCTGCCAACAAGCGGGTGAGCAACCTTCTCAGCAAGCAGTCCGCACCGGTTTCCCCGGAAATCAACAAGTCCCTGCTGAGCGAACCTGCAGAAATTCATCTGGCTGAACAGCTGGCCGTCAAGGATATTGATGTGGCGCCCCACTACGCTCAGGGTGATTATCAGGCTGCCCTGAATAAACTAGCAGAACTGCGCGAGCCAGTGGATCGTTTCTTCGATCAGGTCATGGTGATGGCTGAGGATGAAGCGATCAGAAACAACCGTCTGGCTTTGCTGGCTTCCCTGCAGTCCCTGTTCCTGCATACGGCCGATATTGCCCAATTACAACACTAAACCTGTCCGGGGAGCAGTCGCTCCCCTTTTTTATAAGCTTTTTCTGCCATGACCAAACTACTGATTCTGGATCGCGACGGGGTTATCAATCAGGACTCGGATGCCTTCGTTAAAAATGCCGACGAGTTCATTCCTCTACCTGGCTCAATCGATGCCCTGGCCCGGCTCTACAAGGCTGGTTGGATTCTGGCTATTGCCACCAATCAATCCGGACTTGCCCGGGGCAAGTTTACCCAGGCCGACCTGGATGCCATGCACAGCAAGCTTTTACATGAGCTTCAGGCTGTTGGCGGCGATTTGCATCATATTGCCTGGTGTCCTCATGGCCCCGATGATGGCTGTGACTGTCGTAAACCCAAGCCCGGTTTACTGCAGCAAATCAGCTGGGCATTAAACCTGGATTTGGATGAAGCCATCATGGTGGGTGATTCCTTGCGCGACCTTCAGGCCGGACAGGCTGCAGGCTGCAAACAGGCGGTACTGGTCCGCACTGGCAAGGGTGAGAAAACCCTGGCTGCCGGAGAAGGTCTGGAAGGTGTAAGAATTGTTGAGAATTTGGCAGAGCTGGCGGATCAGCTCCTTGCCGATTAACCCCTGGTTACTCATTTAAGAGCAGCCAGGGGTTATCTGTACGTGATTAACGTCATGAGCGCAGGTCAGGGCAGAATTCAATCCCGATGAATTTCTGCACTTCCTACATCCATGTAGGTCACCAGTAACGCAGCATCACCAAGCGCAGTAGTTAATCATTGATTAGACGTCGAGGTTGGCCACTGACAAAGCATTACTTTCAATAAAGTGACGGCGCGGTTCCACTTCATCGCCCATCAGTGTATTGAACATCATGTCCGCAGCAACTGCATCCTCAATGGACACCCTCAGCATCCGGCGAGTTTCAGGGTTCATGGTGGTATCCCAAAGCTGATCCGGGTTCATTTCCCCCAGCCCCTTGTAGCGCTGTACGCTGACACCCCGCTTGGCTTCCGCCATCAACCAGTTTAGGGCTTCCACAAAGCGCTTGACGGGCTTTTTCTTCTCGCCCCTGGCAACATAGGCCCCCTCTTCCAGCAAGCCTTCCAGCTGCTCACCCAGGCTTCTCATGGCCTTGTAATCACCTGACTTGAAGAAATCAATGCCAAACACGTATTCACTGGGCACACCGTGAGCAATGACTTCCGCTGCAGGCAGGAATAGGCCCCGCTCGTGATCCACTTCAATGCGCATTCTGACCTGGGTGGTATCACTGGCAGCTTTCACCACCAACTCTTCCAATTCAGTGATCCAGTCGCGAACACGGGCTTCATTCTGCAGATCGTCAAAAGTCAAGCTGGGCGCATCAATCATCTGTTCCAGAACAAATTCCGGATAAATCTGGGAAAGCCGTTCAATACGATGGGTCACTCCCCGGTAGTCTTCCACCAGTTTCTGCAAGCCCGGACCAGCCAGGGCAGGTGCTTCCGGATTAACATAAAGAGCAGCGCCTTCCAGGGCATTCTGGGTCAGGTGCTCAACCAGGGCCGCTTCATCCTTCAGATATTGTTCCTGCTTGCCACGCTTGA
This sequence comes from Marinospirillum sp., assembly GCF_044810985.1. Taxonomy (GTDB): domain Bacteria; phylum Pseudomonadota; class Gammaproteobacteria; order Pseudomonadales; family Halomonadaceae; genus Marinospirillum. Next base: position 2,199,774 of record NZ_CP085242.1, on the reverse strand, counting down.
TCTTGTAGAGAGGTGGCTGGGCAATAAACACATGCCCTCTTTCAATCAACTCCATCATCTGACGAAAGAAGAAAGTCAGCAGCAGGGTGCGGATGTGAGAGCCATCCACATCGGCATCCGTCATGATGATAATCGAATGATAGCGCAGCTTGTCGGCATTGAATTCTTCACGACCGATGCCACAGCCCAGGGCTGTAATCAGAGTTCCGACTTCGGCTGAAGAGAGCATTTTGTCAAAGCGGGCTTTTTCCACATTCAGGATTTTACCTTTCAGCGGCAAAATAGCCTGGGTTTTGCGATCCCGGCCCTGCTTCGCCGAGCCACCGGCAGAGTCACCCTCCACCAGATAGAGTTCAGAAAGTGCCGGATCCTTTTCCTGGCAATCTGCCAGCTTACCGGGCAAACCGGCAATATCCAGAGCCCCTTTCCGCCGGGTCATGTCACGGGCTTTGCGGGCTGCTTCGCGGGCACGGGCAGCATCGATCATCTTGTTGACGATGGCCTTGGCTTCCTGCGGGAATTCCTGCAGGTATTCCCCAAAAGAACGTGACATTTCCTGTTCAACCGCTGTTTTGACTTCCGAGGAAACCAGCTTGTCTTTGGTCTGGGAAGAAAACTTGGGATCCGGCACCTTGACGGAAATGATAGCCGTCAAACCTTCCCGCGCATCATCGCCGGTGGTGCTGACCTTGGCCTTTTTGGCAATACCCTCGTGTTCAATGTATTGGTTGAGCATGCGGGTCAGGGCAGCACGAAAGCCGGCCAGATGAGTCCCGCCATCACGCTGGGGAATATTGTTGGTATAGCAGAAAATATTTTCTGAAAAACCATCATTCCACTGCATGGCCACTTCCACACCCGTGCCATCTTCACGCTGGGTCGAGAAGTAAAAAGTCTTGCCCAAAGTGGTTTTGTTGGTGTTCAGGTGATCCACAAAGGCTTTCAAGCCACCTTCATAGTGAAAGACTTCTTCCCGGGCATTGCGCTCATCCTGAAGGACAATACGCACGCCTGAGTTCAGGAAAGAAAGCTCGCGCAGGCGTTTGGCAAGGATATCAAAGTGGAATTCAATATTATTGAAGGTTTCCGCTGAAGGCTTGAAGCGAACCAGGGTCCCGCTTTTTTCCGTTTTACCCACGATGCCCAGGGGACCATCTGGCACCCCATGGTGGTAAACCTGTTCATGCACCTGGCCTTTACGCCAGACGGTCAATGTCAGCTCTTCCGACAGGGCATTAACCACGGAGACACCCACACCATGAAGACCGCCGGAAACCTTGTAGGTATTGTCATCAAATTTACCGCCAGCATGCAGCACCGTCATGATCACTTCGGCGGCTGACACCCCTTCCTCTTCATGAATATCAACCGGCACACCCCTGCCATCATCGGTGACGCTGACTGATTCATCAGGGTGAATAATAACCTTGATCTCACTGCAGTAACCGGCCAGGGCTTCATCAATTGAGTTGTCCACCAGCTCAAACACCATGTGGTGCAAGCCGGTCCCATCATCGGTATCACCTATATACATGCCTGGGCGCTTGCGTACGGCATCCAGACCTTTCAGTACCTTGATACTGGATGAATTATAGGAATTACTTTCGCTCATTACCTACTCCCCATTCGAACCCGATCATTGCAGCTAAAAATTAGCCCCGTCAGGTTTTTAGGCTGATTTGCCCTTGTTCCACGTGAAACCAAAGAATTTTTTCCGGTTCTTTCCAAGCAACCTGCAGGGCGGCCTCATCAACACTGGTTATAAAAACCTGACTGTCCTGTTCTTCCAGGACACGACAGAAAACCTCGCGATGATATCGATCCAATTCTGCAGGTAAATCATCAATCAAATAAATACAGCGCTTATTGCCACTGCTAGCCAGAAGTTCACCCTGAGCCAGTTTCAATGCAGAAACCACCAGCTTTTGCTGACCTCTGGACAAAACTTCAATCGCCGATCTGCCATCAATTGTCACGCGCAAATCGGCTCTTTGTGGCCCGGTTTGGGTGAAACCCTGTTCACTATCTTTTTGGCGACTGGATTGCAAATTATCCAGCAAAGGCAGGTTTTTATCCCAGCCACGCAGAAAATGCAGACGAAAACCTTCGATATTCGAGAGTCTGGAGAGCAGCTTTACAAACAAGGGTTTCAACTGCTTCAGATAGGTTTCCCTGTAGAGGGTCACCTCCTCCCCTGTAGCTGCTATCTCCTTCTCCCAGAGCTCCAGCTGCAAAGGATCTATTCTAGCATGCCTGAGCAGGCTGTTGCGCTGTTTGAGCGCTCTCTGGAACCTCTGCCAGGCATAAATAAACCGAGGTTCCACGTGAAACGCTCCCCAATCCAGAAACTGGCGTCTTTCTCTGGGGCCGCCTTCCAGCAAACGAAAGGCATCCGGGTTGATCAGCTGGACTGGAAGGTGGGCTGTTAATTCAGCAATGCTGGCAGGGCGCTGGCCGCGTAAAAGAATTTCTGTCTCATCACTGCTTTGCTCGCGTTGAATGCCAAGAGGCAACAGGTGACCTTCATCATCAACCAACTGAGCAAAGACAGTGAAACGGGTATCCGTATGTGAAATGAGATTCTTGAGTTTCTTGCTGCGGAAGGAACGCACCAGACTCAAGAGATAAATGGCTTCCAGCAAAGAGGTTTTGCCACTACCGTTTTCACCATAGATCAGGTTGAGTCCGGCGGCTGGTTGCAGATCCACTTTTTCAAGATTGCGAAAATTTTGCAACGTCAGCCGCTGAATAGCCATAAATCAATGAACGGTTAAAGTCGCATGGGCATGACTACATAAAGAGCTTCACCACCCCCTGCAGCCTGGATCAGAGCACTGGATGCAGGGTCGGAGAGGGCCAGTTGAATCTGCTCAATATTCTCACCAATGTTATCCATGACATCGATCAGATAACCCACATTAAAACCGATCTCCAGGTTGTCGCCCTGGTAGTTGATCTCCATGGATTCTTCTGCCTGCTCCTGTTCTGGGTTATTGGCCGTAACACTCAGCGTACCGGGAGACAAGTTTAAACGAATACCCTGGAACTTTTCATTGGCCAGAATGGATATCCGCGACAACATTTGCCGCAGCTCCAGACGATCACAAACCACCAGTTTGTCACCCTGCCTGGGGATGACTCTTTCGTAGTCCGGGTAACGCCCTTCAATATGCTTGGAAACAAAAGTGGAGCTGCCGGTGTTCACCTGAAAATGCTGCTCGCCGAAAATCAGGCTGACGGGTTCTTCAATATTATCCAGCAGTTTGGCCAACTCATGGACCGCTTTGGCAGGCACGATCATGATGACCGGCTCTTCTTCTCCACCTTCTACGGAGGCATTGGCCAGGGACAGACGGTGCCCATCGGTCGCAACGGCACGCAAACGCCCACTTTGCAGCTCAAAGTACATGCCATTCAGGTAATAGCGCACATCCTGCTTGGCCATTGCAAACTCATTACGGTGAATAAGATTGAGCAGTTCACGCTGAGGAATGCTGACTTGCTGCACCACCTGGCTGGGCTGAATGCCTGGGAATTCCGAAGAAGGTAAAGTGGCCAGTACAAAACGGCTGCGACCGGATTTCACAACCGCACGATGCTCTGACAATTCAAAATCCAGGATGGAGCCTTCAGCCAGAGATTTACAGATATCGGAAAGTTTCTTCGCAGGAACCGTGATGCTCCCGGGCGAAGATAGGTGCTCCAGACCCACGTGCCACATCAACTCCACTTCAAGATCCGAACCCGTGAGTGTCAGGCCCTGCTCATTGGCATCGATTTTGATGTGGGAAAGAATAGGCAGGGTGTGACGACGGGCAACCACACCGGCCAATATAGAAAGGGGGCGCAAAAGGGTTTCACGAGCAACAGTAAACTTCATGTTTTTAGCCTTCTTAGCTGGTCAGTAGTCGGAGGAGGTTTTTCCAGTCTTCACGAATATCCGGGCTTTCATCCTGCAGGGAAACAATCTTGCGGCAGGCATGAAGTACTGTGGTGTGATCGCGGCCACCAAAGGCATCTCCTATTTCCGGCAAAGAATGGTTGGTCAGTTCCTTGGCAAGTGCCATGGCCATTTGCCGCGGGCGCGCAATGGAGCGATTGCGGCGTTTGGAATGCAGGTCGGCAATCTTGATCTTGTAATACTCAGCCACAGTTCTTTGTATGTTATCCACACCCACCTGCTTGTCCTGAACGGCAAACAAATCCTTGAGAGATTCCCTAACCAGCTCCACGCTGATGGGTTGGCCCTTAAAGCGCGAATCCGCAATCACACGATTCAAGGCGCCCTCAAGATCACGCACATGAGAACGAATTTTCTGGGCAATGAAAAAGGCCACTTCCTGGGGCAGATCCACACGGGCAATCTCGGCTTTTTTCATCAGGATGGCCACCCGCAATTCCAGTTCGGGTGGTTCTATGGCCACCGTCAGACCCCAACCAAAACGACTTTTCAAACGCTCTTCAACACCAATTTCCTTGGGGTAGCGATCTGAGGTGAGGATGATCTGTTGTCCACCTTCCAGGAGTGAATTGAAGGTGTGAAAAAATTCCTCCTGGGAACGATCCTTGCCGACAAAAAACTGAATATCATCAATCAGCAAAGCATCCAGATTACGGTAGTAGCGCTTGAACTCATTGATCGCGTTCAATTGCAGGGCCTTGACCATATCCTGAACAAAACGCTCGGAATTGAGATAAACCACCTTGGCATTGGGATTCTGCTTGAGGATCTGATGACCCACCGCATGCATCAGGTGGGTTTTACCCAGCCCCACACCACCATAAATGAACAGCGGGTTATAGGCCCCTCCAGGGTTCTCAGCCACCTGAAAGGAAGCCGCTTTGGCCAACTGGTTGGACTTACCTTCCACCAGGGTGTCAAACGTATGCATAGGATTCAGCGTCGAAGGGTGTTTAATCGCCCCTTCAACCTGAACCTTGGATCTGGGCGGTTTTTTTGCTGGACCGGCTGTTTGGGTTGGCTGACTTTTTTCAGCAACCACCTTCTCAGGAACCTCTTCACCGATTTCATCTGAGAGATCATAAAGGGTGGATTGATAATCCACCGGGGGGCGTGTGGGTGTCTGCATTTCCTGAGTACTGGACGCCTGAACCGGTGCCGCCCGATTGGTCAATTGGGCGGGCTTACGGCTGCCCACACCCAAAACGACATGAGGCAACTGACCCTGTGATTTTTCTTCGACCAGTTTTTGTATTCTATTCAGATACTTGTCTGAAACCCACTGGAGAACAAAGCGATTGGGTGCAAGGAGATGAAGCTTGCGACCCTGAATTTCAGCCTGCAAAGGCTTAATCCAGGTTGCAAACTGCTGCGCAGGAATTTCTTCTTCCAGGGTTGCAGTACATTGCAACCATAACTCATCAACTGACACTGGCTCACTCCTAGATTGAATCAGGCCATTCTACCTTTTCAACCTGCAGTTATCCACAGCAGAAGGAGACTTGAATTCAGGTAGAGAAGCCAAGATTCCACTCATCATGACTGCAGCTGCAAAAACGTCACTTTTTTTGCTGTGGACAAGGGGTCGGGTAAGACAAGGAAAACCCTGGTAGAAAAGCGTGGAAAAGAAGTGATGTGGATAAGATGCTGTTTTATGCACAGCCTGAACAGGACTTAACCCCTTGCTAATCACTCCCTACAAGACCAGTTATCCAGTCTCTAAGATATTGATATTGATTAGGAATACTGGCTTTTTCACAGATTTTATCCTACCTAATAATAACAGTAGTAAAAGAACTTCTTAACTACTCTTATAGTCGTTATTGTGGATGGGGACGCCTGATAAAAAACAAGAGAAAAATTGCGCTCCAGCCAAGAATTCTCTAAAATCCCCGCTCTTGTATGAGTAAAGATTCTCTGGGGGAAAATTGACCCGCGGGGATCCTTCAATCCATCTTCACCCTGTGGAAAGCAAAAACCATGAAACGTACATTTCAACCCAGTGTTTTAAAACGCAAACGCAACCACGGTTTTCGTGCCCGCATGGCTACCAAAAATGGCCGTGCTGTATTGGCTCGCCGTCGTGCCAAAGGTCGTCAGCGTATCAGCGCCTAAGCGTTCGTTTCGTTATGACGTCTTACGGTTTTCCCCGGAAATTGAGACTCCTCAATGCCGGGGATTTCCGTTATGTGTTTGAAAACTCTGTTTGCAAAACCTATTGCCAGGGATTTCTTCTGCTGGCTGCACCAGGCCGACAGGATCACACCCGCCTGGGGTTTGTAATCGGTAAAAAACACATCAAGCTGGCCGTAATGCGTAACAGGTACAAGCGAAGATTTCGTGAGTCCTTTCGCCTTAACCAGCATCAGCTCCCGTCTGTAGACATCATTGTCCTTGCGATCAAGGGAGCAGGCCAGACCAGCCCTGAAGAGATCAGTCAAAATCTGGACAAAACCTGGCAACAACTCAATAGACGTTTAAGCAAAACGTCTGTCCACCTTTCAACAAAATAAAGCGGCAGTGACCCCATGGACGTAAAACGCATTGTGCTCTTTTCTTCCCTGGCGATAGTCGCCTATCTGCTGATGATTCAGTGGAATAAAGACTATTCCCAACCGGAAGAAGTAGTTCAGGCACCCGAATCATATCAAGAATCAACGTCTCCCAGCACTGACCGGGATGAAGCTGATGCTAATCTGGAATTATCGGATCGCAGTGCTCCTGAGCTGGAAACTGCTGCTCCCTCTGAAGCAGAAAATGATTCCACAAATCTGATCAAGGTTGTCACCGATACTCTGGATGTGCGCATCAATCCCCGCGGTGGTGATCTGGTTTATGCTGCTTTGCTGGAGCACAAAACCCAGGTGGATTCCGATAATCCTTTTGTTCTTCTCCAGAACAACGCGCAACGCCACTATGTCATCCAGAGTGATGTCTCCGGCTTGGGTAATGAGCGACGGATTCAACTGGAACCGGAAAGCTATGAATATCAGCTCGATGAGAGTGAAGAACAGCTGCAGGTACGTCTCAAGGGTGAAGTGAACGGCATTGAAATTGCCAAAGTCTTCACTTTCCAGCGAGGCAGCTATGAGGTTGGAGTGGAATATGAGCTGGTCAACAACTCTGAAAACACGGTCAAACCCAGCTTCATTGGCCTGATCAAACGCGATAACTCCCCCGATCCCAGCCAGGGTGAGTCCATGGGTATGAAAGCCTATCTGGGTGCAGCTTTTTCTACTCAGGAAACCCGTTACGAAAAAGTCGATTTTGATGACATTCAGGACAGTGGTTTTCAGAATTATTCTGAAGGTGGCTGGGTTGCCATGCTCCAGCACTATTTTATCAGTGCCTGGATTCCACCCCAGAATCAGACCAGCTTTTTCAGTACCCGTACGGATGGCTCAGGCAACAATATTGCCGGCTTCAAGGGAAGTGAACAAAATCTGGCACCGGATTCCAGCCTGACTCTGAACGCCGACCTGTTTCTGGGTCCCAAGTATCAGGGTGAAATGGAAGAAGCTGCGCCCAATCTGGAACTGACCGTTGACTATGGCTGGTTGTGGTTTATTGCCCAGCCACTTTTCTGGTTGCTTGACTGGTTCCATGGTTTTGTTGCTAACTGGGGTGTGGCCATCATTCTGGTCACCGTGGTCATCAAGGCCTTGTTTTACAAATTATCGGCCACCGCCTACCGCTCCATGGCCAACATGCGCCGTGTTGCTCCCAAGATGACACGCATCAAGGAAGAATGCGGTGATGATCGCCAGAAACTTTCCCAGCAGATGATGGAGCTTTATAAAAAGGAAAAGATCAATCCACTGGGTGGGTGTTTACCAATTCTGGTACAGATGCCGGTTTTCATTGCCCTCTACTGGATGCTGATGGAATCAGTAGAACTGCGGCATTCGCCCTTTATGCTGTGGATTACTGACCTATCGATGAAAGACCCCTACTTCGTCTTGCCGATTCTGATGGGTCTGACCATGTTCCTGCAGCAGAGGCTGAATCCGACACCTCCAGATCCCATGCAGGCGAAAATCATGAAGATGCTACCAGTCGTCTTTACCTTTTTCTTCCTCTGGTTCCCGGCAGGTCTGGTTCTCTACTGGTTGGTCAACAATATCTTGTCGATTCTTCAGCAGTGGTACATTACCAACAAGATAGAAAAAGAAGACAAAACAAAAGAAGCATCGAAAAGTTAAAAGCTTTCCCCATGTGGATAAGTTAACTCTTCAACCCCCTCCCAGTGAGGGGGTTTTGCTATTTAAGAGGAAAAGTTATGAGCTCTCAGGAAACCATTGTCGCTTTGGCAACAGCTCCCGGCCGTGGTGGTGTGGGCATCGTTCGTGTATCCGGCCCCCTCTGCCAGCAAATGGCCGAACAGCTTCTCCAGCGCTCCCTGAAGCCACGCTATGCCCACTATGGCCCCTTCTATGACCTCAAGGGGCAGGTAATTGATGAAGGCATTGCCATCTACTTCCCCGGCCCTCATTCATTTACGGGTGAGGATGTTCTGGAATTCCAGGGTCACGGCGGGCCGATTCTATTGGATCGCCTGGTCAGCAATCTTGTGTCGGCCGGTGCGCGTCTTGCTCAACCCGGTGAATTCAGCCAAAGAGCTTTTTTGAATGACAAGCTCGACCTGGCTCAGGCGGAAGCCTTGGCCGATCTGATTGAAGCCTCATCCCAACAGGCCGCGGATAACGCACTCAGATCTTTGCAAGGGGCTTTTTCAGATCGCATTCACCAGCTAGTCGAGCGACTCATTCACTTACGAATGTATGTGGAGGCCGCGATTGATTTTCCCGAAGAAGAAATTGATTTTATCAGTGATGGACATGTCAGCCAGCAACTCCAGGGTTTGCTGACCGAACTGGATCAGATCGCCAGGGAAGCCCGACAAGGCTGTTTAATGCGTGAAGGCATGAATGTCGTTCTTGCCGGTCGCCCCAATGCCGGAAAATCCAGTCTTTTGAATCTGCTGGCCGGACATGACAGAGCCTTGGTGACAGATATCGCCGGTACCACTCGGGATGTCTTGAAAGAACACATTCACCTGGATGGCATGCCTTTGCACATTATCGATACAGCCGGTTTACGGGACACTGAAGATCTTGTGGAAAAGCTGGGTGTGGAAAGAGCCTGGGCAGAAATTGAAAAGGCGGATCGCATCCTTTTACTGGTTGATTCCCAGACTGTTTCCAGTCTCGATCCCGAACAGATCTGGCCGGAGTTTGTCCAGCGTTTGCCCCATCCGGAAAGGTTGACCCTGGTACGTAACAAGATCGATTTAAGTGGTGAAAAGGAGACCAGTGATTTATCCACATCCCCTCCGGTTTTGCGTATTTCTGCCAAGCAACAACAGGGTGTGGATAAATTGAAGGAGCACCTGAAAGAGGTCATGGGCTACCAAGCCACCACTGAAGGGGGTTTTTCTGCAAGGCGCAGACATCTGGAGGCCCTGAAACGTGCTGAAACCATCATTACTCAAGGGAAAAATCAGCTGGAAGAACTGGGGGCCGGTGAACTTCTTGCTGAAGATTTACGTTTGGCTCAGGAAGCTCTGGGAGAAATCACCGGGGAATTTACTGCTGATGATCTTCTCGGCAAGATTTTTGGCGAATTCTGCATCGGGAAGTAAAAAAACTCTGTGTATAAGCAGGCAAACAAGCCGGGAAATAAGAGGGTACTAAACCGGGTATAAAATTAGCCTGTGGACTAGTAGCTTGTTTATACACAGGCTACAAGCTGGTTCTACAGCCTTACTACAGTGCCTGTCCGCAAACTTATTCAAATCTGAAAAGCTTTGTAGCCGTGCTTTTCAGAGGGTTATCCACAGAAACTGTCCACACTAATAATAACAGTAATAAAAGAAGTTCTATAACTCTTATTACTGTTATTGTTGGTGAAGGAAAAGGCTGTAGTCCGAAGCTTTAGGCGTTATACTGGGCCGCTTTCCCGCTATTAGCTCGTCTTGAGGTGCACCTGTGGATTATCCTTCCCGCTTTGATGTTCTGGTAATTGGCGGTGGCCACGCAGGAACGGAAGCCGCTTTGGCTGCTGCACGTATGGGCTGTCAGACTTTATTGCTGACTCACAACATTGAAACCCTGGGGCAAATGTCCTGTAACCCTGCCATCGGCGGGATTGGCAAAAGTCACCTGGTCAGGGAGGTGGATGCCCTCGGAGGTGCCATGGCCAGGGCAACGGATCAGGCCGGGATACAATTTCGTGTCCTGAATTCACGCAAAGGCCCAGCTGTTCGCGCCACGCGTGCCCAGGCCGACCGGATTCTCTACAAGGCTGCCATACGGGAAATCCTTGAAAACCAACCCAACCTGCAAATATTCCAGCAGGCTGCAGACGATCTGATCGTTGCCAAGGATCAGGTCACAGGCGTCGTGACCCAATCCGGCTTGCGTTTTCATGCCCAAACGGTGGTCTTGACCACAGGTACTTTTCTGGGTGGGCAGATCCACATTGGCATGCAGAGTTATTCCGGTGGTCGTGCTGGCGACCCTCCTGCCCAGTCATTGGCTGCCCGCTTACGGGAGTTGCAATTGCCCGTCGGACGTCTGAAAACCGGGACTCCGCCACGCATCGATGCGCGCAGTGTGGATTTTTCGAAAATGGAAGCCCAGCCGGGTGATACTCCACTGCCGGTCATGTCTTTTCTGGGCAAGGCAGAGCAGCATCCTGAACAGGTCAGCTGCTATATTGCCCACACCAATGCGCGCACCCATGACATCATTCGCAACAACCTGGATCGTTCTCCCATGTATTCCGGGATCATTGAAGGAATAGGCCCACGCTACTGTCCGTCAATCGAAGACAAGATTCATCGTTTTGCCGACAAGAACAGCCATCAGGTTTTTGTTGAGCCCGAAGGCCTGAAAACCCATGAACTTTATCCCAATGGGATTTCCACATCACTGCCCTTTGATGTGCAGCTGGAACTGGTGCGTTCCATCCAGGGTATGGAGCAGGCACATATCACCCGCCCTGGTTACGCCATAGAATATGATTATTTTAATCCACAAGGCCTGCTGCCGAGCCTGGAAACCAAAGTAATCCACAACCTGTTTTTTGCCGGACAGATCAACGGCACCACCGGTTACGAAGAAGCTGCTGCTCAGGGCCTGTTGGCTGGAAGCAATGCTGCCCTGCGTTGCCAGGACAAGGCAGCCTGGTGTCCGCGCCGGGATGAAGCCTATCTGGGGGTTCTGGTGGATGATCTGATTACCCTGGGTACCTCCGAACCTTATCGCATGTTCACGTCGCGGGCTGAATACCGTCTTCTTCTGCGCGAAGATAATGCCGATCTCAGACTGACCGAAAAGGGCCGGGAGTTGGGGCTGATTGATGATTTCCACTGGGAAGCATTCAGCCGCAAGCGGGATGCTATTGAACAGGAAAAAGAGCGACTCAAGGACACCTGGATTCACCCCAACACCGCAGCCAGTGAACAACTCAAGAGTAAACTGGCTCAGCCTTTGAATCGGGAGGCGGCTCTTTTGGATCTGCTTAAACGTCCTGAGTTGAATTATCAGGATCTTGCAGGTCTGGCCAGCGGTGATTTGCCAACGGATCCCCAGGTTCAGGAGCAGGTACAGATCCAGGTCAAATACGCTGGTTATATTGATCGCCAGGCTGCGGAAATTGAAAAAGTACGCAAACAGGAAGCAACGGCTCTGCCTTTGGATCTGGATTATTCACGGGTGGATGGTTTGTCCAATGAAATGAAGAACAAACTCACCCAGGTCAAGCCAGCCACCCTGGCCCAGGCTGGACGTATTCCTGGTGTGACGCCTGCAGCCATATCCATGCTGTTGATTCATTTGAAAAAAAGAGAATTGGTGGCAAAACAGGCATGACACTACCCCAAGACTTGCAAACTCACCTTGATCAAGGCCTGCAATCGCTGGAGGTGGCTGCCACCTCCCAGCAGAAGCAGCAGCTACTGGATTATTTGCTGCTACTGATCAAATGGAATCAGGCCTATAATTTGACGGCGGTGCGCGATCCTCTGCAAATGGTCAAACGTCACCTGCTGGACAGCCTGGCCTTGCTGCCTTATGTTAAACAGCCTGAGATTACGGATGTGGGTTCAGGTGCCGGTCTTCCCGGAATTCCCTTGGCCATTCTTTGCCCAGATTTACAGGTTAACTCACTGGATTCCAACGGAAAAAAAACGCGCTTTCAATTTCAGGTCAAGGCAGCGCTGGGCCTGGACAATCTTGAAGTCCATCAAACCCGTGTGGAAAACTTTCATCCGGCTACAAGAAGCCAACAGTTGGTCAGTCGAGCCTTTGCTAGTCTGAAGGACTTTGTGAATCTGACATCATCTCTGGCAACCGATGATGCACGCTGGCTGGCCATGAAAGGACAATATCCCCACCAGGAGTTGCAAGAATTACCCAAGGGTTTTGGCTTGTTGACAAGCCACGCTCTGGAAGTACCCGGTCAGGAGGGGCAGCGTCATCTGTTGATACTTCAAAGGCAAACAGAAAAAGGATAAAGCTGTGACCAAGATTTATGCAGTGACCAACCAAAAAGGCGGGGTCGGAAAAACCACCACCTGTGTCAACCTGGCAGCCTCACTGGTTGCCACCAAGCGCAAGGTATTGCTGGTGGACATGGATCCTCAAGGGCATGCCACCCTGGGCAGTGGAATCAACAAAAAAGACCTCAAACTTTCTGTTTATGATGTGTTGATGGGGGATACCGATATTGCTTCGGCCCGCCTCACCACCGACCCAGCAGCCTACGATCTTTTACCTGCCAACGTTGATCTGGCCGGTGCCGAGGTCAACCTGATTGATCAGTCACGCAGGGAAAGACGCCTGGCAGAAGCTCTGGAACCCATCAAGCATGAATATGATTTTATCCTGATCGACTGCCCACCCTCCCTGAATCTTCTGACCATTAATGCCTTGACGGCCGCCAGAGGTGTTCTGGTTCCTGTACAGTGTGAATACTATGCACTGGAAGGTTTGACTTCTCTTCTGGAAACCCTCAAACGTGTGGCCGGTTCGGTCAATCCCGGTTTGGAAGTGACGGGCATCCTGCGCACCATGTATGATCCCCGCAACAGTTTGACGCGGGATGTTTCCATGCAGTTGACCGATTATTTTAAGGATCAGGTTTTTGGTACCGTGATTCCGCGTAATGTCCGGCTTGCCGAAGCACCCAGTTATGGCATGCCCGTACTGACTTATGATGCAAAATCCAAGGGCAGCCTGGCTTATCTTGCCTTGGCTGGAGAAATCCTGCGCAGATCCAGCGCCAAAACCCAATAATTCAATTTATTACAGATTATGACTCCAGCAAAAAAACGTGGTTTGGGACGGGGACTGGATGCTCTTCTGGGGGCTGCCAACCCGGAACCGGCGGAAGTGGACGCAAATACTGCCTCTGCTCCGGAAATGACACCCAGGCAGGCGGTGGAAGGTGAACTGAAAAAGCTGCCCATTGAGAAACTCCGGCCTGGGCGCTATCAGCCGCGCCGGGATATGCACCCTGAAGCTCTGGAAGAGCTGGCCGCTTCCATTCGCCAGCAAGGCATCATGCAGCCGGTGGTGGTTCGCCCTACAGGAACCGAATTTGAAATTATTGCCGGGGAAAGACGCTGGCGTGCGGCCCAGTTGGCTGAACTGGAATTCATACCGGCTCTGGTTCGGGATGTCAGCGACCGTGATGTGATTGCCCTGGCCCTGATTGAAAACCTGCAGCGCGAAGACCTCAATCCTCTGGAAGAAGCACTTGCTTTGCAGCGCTTACAGAAAGAATTTGAACTGACCCAGCAACAGGTGGCTGAAGCAGTTGGTAAATCACGCAGCTCGATTACCAATTTGCTGAGGTTGTTGAACCTTCATAAAGATGTAAGACGCCTGTTGGAACATGGTGACCTGGAAATGGGTCACGCGCGGGCACTCTTGAGTCTGGATGAAAACAAACAGCTGGAGGCTGCTCGTCAGGTTGTTGCCAAGGGCATGTCGGTTCGTCAAACGGAAGCCTTGGTGCGCAAACTTCTGGAAACCCCGGAAGCAGCACCTGCCAAGGCCCCCCAGGATCCTGATATCCGCCGCCTGGAACAGCAATTGCAGGCAAGCCTCGGGGCAGCGGTGAAAATACAGCACTCCCCCAAGGGCAAGGGGAAACTGGAAATTCGCTACACCAGTCTGGCTGAGCTGGATGGAATCCTGCGGCACCTGAAGTAACACCTTGGTATGAGAAGGCCGCTATCAGTACGGGTTCTCCTTGAAGCGGACTGGTTAAATCTCTATAATCCCACAGGTTTAAAAAGCAGCAACTAAAAACAATCCAGCGACAGGATACCTGAGGTAAATGGCAGCTTTACCCCTTCCGCCCGTCAAAAGGCTCCTGATGACTCAAGGATTGGTCAGCCTGCTGGTCGCTTTGATAGCCGAAATTTTCTGGCCGGACAGTGGCTTTTCAGCGCTGCTGGGTGGAATGCTTGTCTTGATTCCCCAGAGTGTTTTCAGTTTGTTTGCTTACTGGTATCGAGGCGCAAGACGCATTAATGACACCGTATTGCTGCTGTTGGTCGGTGCCACTTTAAAGTTTGGTTTGACCGTTGTTCTCTTTGCTCTGATTTTTGTCGGAGTGCAACCTTCAAACCCAATTTCCCTTTTATGTGCTTACATAGCGGTACTTTCGGTACATTGGCTGGCACCCTGGCTGATGCAGATGAAAGTCAACCGCCCAACAGATCGAGGCTGATCATGGCAGATACACCTGTAGAGTATATACAGCACCACCTTTCAAACCTGACCTTTGGCAAACACCCTGAGATGGGATGGATGCTGGCTGAAAAAAGCAGTCAAGCCAATGAAATGGGCTTTATGGCGATCCATGTTGATACTATGCTTTGGTCAATTCTGAGTGGTCTTTTTTTCCTGTTTATCTTCAAAAAAGCAGCCAATTCTGTCACCAGCGGTGTGCCAGGTAGCTTGCAGAACTTTGTGGAAATGACAATGGATTTTGTCGATAACCTGGTCAAGGAAACCTTTCATGGCAGAAACCCCCTGATAGCACCTCTGGCACTGACTATTTTTGTCTGGATATTCCTGATGAACAGCCTCAAGTGGCTGCCTGTGGATTGGATTCCTGAGCTGGCGATGGCTACCGGCCTGGTCAACTACTTCAAAATAGTACCTACTGCTGACCCCAATGCCACTTTTGGTATGTCACTGGGTGTTTTCCTGCTGATTATCTTCTACAGTGTCAAAGTCAAGGGTATTGGCGGTTTTACCAAGGAGCTTTCCTTCACCCCTTTCAATCACTGGTTGTTCATTCCGGTCAACTTGGTTCTGGAATTGATCGGTCTGGTGACCAAGCCCATCAGCCTGGCACTGCGTCTGTTCGGTAACATGTACGCCGGTGAAGTGGTTTTTATCCTGATCGCCCTGACTTTTGGCGCTGGCTGGATCATGGGTATTCTGGGTCTGGGGATGCAGTGGATCTGGGCCGTTTTCCACCTGCTGGTCATTCCTTTGCAGGCCTTTATCTTCATGGTGCTGACCATTGTTTATCTGAGTGCAGCCCACGAAGATCATTAAGCAGTAACCTGCCCTTCTGCACCTGAAGTGCAGGAGGGTGAACTTTAGCAGTAAACTTAACCTTAACTCACCTTCAACCAACCTTAGTAACTTAGGAGTAACTCATGGAACTCATTTACATTGCTGCATCACTGATGATCGGTCTGGGTGCACTGGGCACTGGCATTGGTTTTGCTTTGCTGGGTGGCAAGCTGCTGGAATCCACAGCACGCCAGCCTGAACTGGGCGCCCAGTTGCAAACCAAGACCTTCCTGATGGCTGGTCTGCTGGATGCCGTACCGATGATCGGTGTAGGTATCGCGATGTACCTGATTTTCGTAGTCGCCGGTTAAGGTTGCTTTAGCTTGAGGTCGGGTTTCCCCGGCCTTTGCTTTACTAACCACCGCAACGAAAAGGCAAAAGGTACAGCGCTATGAATATGAATTTGACCATTCTGGGTCAGTCGATAGCCTTCGCTCTCTTTGTCTGGTTCTGCATGAAGTATGTTTGGCCCCCCATAGCCGAAGCCATGCGCGAACGTCAGAAAAAGATAGCGGAAGGTCTGGATTCAGCCAGCCGCGCTCAGCGTGATCTGGAACTGGCACAAGAAAAAGCCAGCCAGACACTGCGCGAAGCCAAGGATCAGTCTGCCCAGATTCTGGAGCAGGCCAACAAACGGGCTACGCTTTTGATTGAAGAAGCCAAAGAGCAGGCTAAAACTGAAGGCGAACGCCTGGTTGAAGCTGCAAAGGGTGAAATCAGTCAAGAGGTCAACCGTGCCAAGGATGAACTGCGCGATCAGATGTCGAACCTGATCCTTGAGGGTGCTGAAAAAATCCTCGAAAGCTCAGTTGATGAGAAGGCACATAGCGAGCTGGTCGACAAACTCGCCAAACAACTTTAAGCGAGGTGTCCGATGGCTGACAAGAACACACTCGCCAGGCCTTATGCGAAGGCCGCCTTTGAGTTTGCATTAAGTGAAGGCAAGCTGGCTGACTGGTCAGCAATGCTGGGGTTAGTTGCGGAAGCAGCTTCCAATCAGGAAGTTGCTCAGCTACTGAAAAACCCTTCATTGGGTAATCAGGATAAAGCGGAAATTCTGGTCGAGATTTGCAAAGCAAAAATCGATGACAAGGGCCGTAATTTTATCCTGTTACTGAGTGAAAAAGATCGTTTACCCCTGATTCCGGTAATTGCCGAAATCTACGAGGCATTCAAGGCAGAACAGGAAAAATCAGTTGAAGCTGAAATCACCTCTGCTTTTGAAATCAATGCTGAACAGCAACAGCTGTTGGTAGATGCACTGCGCAAGCGACTCGACCGTGAGGTTAGCCTCAA
This sequence comes from Marinospirillum sp., assembly GCF_044810985.1. Taxonomy (GTDB): domain Bacteria; phylum Pseudomonadota; class Gammaproteobacteria; order Pseudomonadales; family Halomonadaceae; genus Marinospirillum. Next base: position 2,182,914 of record NZ_CP085242.1, on the reverse strand, counting down.
GGTAGTTATCGACAAGCGTCTCATAGGCGGTGTTGTAATTCGCACCGGTGACCTGGTGATCGATGGCTCGATTCGCGGCAAGCTCGCGAAACTGGCCGAGTCATTGAAATCCTGATTTTGAGGGACAAGGCATGCAGCAACTGAATCCATCCGAGATCAGTGACATTATCAAGAAGCGCATCGGTAACTTGGATGTCACTTCGAAAGCCCAAAACGAGGGCACCATCGTGAGCGTGGCTGACGGTATCGTGAAAGTTCACGGCCTCGGCGATGTCATGTATGGCGAAATGATTGAATTTGAACAGGGCGCTTTTGGTATGGCCCTGAACCTGGAACGTGACTCTGTAGGCGTGGTCGTACTCGGCGATTACCTCGGACTGGCTGAAGGCCAGACCGCTCGCTGTACAGGTCGTATTCTTGAAGTTCCAGTTGGTGAAGAACTCCTGGGTCGCGTCGTCGATGCCCTGGGTAATCCTATTGATGGCAAAGGCCCGATTGATGCCAAAGAAACGGATGCCGTAGAAAAAGTGGCACCCGGTGTTATCTGGCGTCAGGGCGTTGATCAGCCCATGCAGACCGGCTATAAAGCTGTGGATGCCATGGTGCCGATCGGTCGTGGTCAGCGTGAGCTGATCATCGGTGACCGTCAGATTGGTAAAACAGCCATTGCTGTGGATGCCATCATCAACCAGAAAAACTCCGGTGTTAAGTGTATCTACGTTGCCGTGGGCCAGAAGCAGTCCACCATTGCCAACGTGGTTCGCAAGCTGGAAGAGCATGATGCTCTGGCTCACACCATCGTGGTGGTTGCCTCAGCTTCGGAAGCCGCTGCTCTGCAGTTCGTGGCTCCTTATGCGGGTTGCACCATGGGTGAATACTTCCGTGACCGCGGTCAGGACGCCCTGATTGTTTATGATGACCTGACCAAGCAGGCCTGGGCGTATCGCCAGATTTCCCTGCTGCTCAAGCGTCCTCCTGGTCGTGAAGCCTATCCTGGTGATGTTTTCTATCTTCACTCGCGTCTGCTGGAGCGTGCATCCCGCGTTAACGCCGAGTTTGTTGAGAAGTTCACCGATGGCAAAGTCAAAGGCCAGACCGGTTCTCTGACGGCCCTGCCGATCATTGAAACCCAGGGTGGTGACGTTTCGGCTTTCGTACCGACCAACGTTATTTCCATCACTGACGGTCAGATCTTTGTGGAAAGTGCCCAGTTCAATGCCGGTATCCGTCCTGCAATGAACGCTGGTGTTTCGGTATCGCGTGTGGGTGGTTCTGCCCAGACCAAGATCATCAAGAAGCTGGGTGGCGGTATCCGTCTGGCTCTGGCTCAGTATCGTGAACTGGCAGCTTTCTCCCAGTTTGCTTCTGACCTGGATGAAGCGACCCGTAAACAGCTTGAGCATGGTCAGCGTGTTACTGAGTTGATGAAACAAAACCAGTACAGCCCCATGAGCATTGCTGAGATGGGTGTTTCCCTGTTCGCTGCAGAAAATGAATTTCTGAATGATCTCAAGGTCAGTGAAATCCTGCCTTTTGAAAAGGCTCTGCACAGCTACATGAACAGTGAGCAAGCTGATCTGATGAAACAGATCAACGAAACGGGCGATTTCAGTAAAGAGATCGAAGCGGCCCTCAAATCTGCTGTTGAGCAGTTTAAGGCCACCCAGTCCTGGTAAGTGGATGGAGTCAGAGAGGAATACTTCCCTGACTCTGCCACTTGTTGGCTAAGAAGGCGAAAGCGTATGGCAGTCGGAAAAGAGATCCGCTCCCAGATCGGGAGTATTAAAAATACGCAGAAAATTACCAGCGCCATGCAAATGGTTGCTGCGTCTAAAATGCGTAGAGCTCAGGATCGCATGGCCGCCAGCCACCCTTATGCTAACCAGATCAGAAAAGTAGTCAGTCACATTGCTGAGTCAACCCCCGAGTACAAGCATGCTTATATGCAAGAGCGTGATGTTAAGCGGGTAGGCTATATTATCGTGTCTTCGGATCGTGGTCTTTGTGGTGGTCTGAACATTAACCTGTTCAAGGCAGCCCTGAAAGACATCATGACCTGGCAGGATAAAGGTGCAGAAATTGATGTATGCACCATCGGCAGCAAGGCGAGTACTTTTTTCCGTCGTTACGGCGGCAATCTGGTAGCAGCCAAGAGCGGGCTGGGCGATGCCCCCAAAGCCAGTGAACTGGTCGGGAGTGTCAAGGTCATGCTGGATGCCTATGAAGAAGGTAAGATCGATCGGCTATTTGTGGTGTATAACGAGTTCGTTAATACCATGTCTCAAAAGCCGCTCGTCCAGCAGCTGTTACCCCTGGAAGCTGAAACAGCTGAACAAGACCAGAGCAAGGTAAGCGGTTGGGATTATCTTTATGAACCTGATGCCAAGTATCTTTTGGATAACTTGCTGGTCAGGTACATCGAGTCCCAGGTTTACCAGGCTGTAGTTGAAAACATTGCCTGTGAGCAGTCGGCACGTATGGTTGCCATGAAAAGTGCAACCGACAATGCGGGCGAATTTATTGATGAATTGCAGCTTGTTTACAATAAAGCGCGTCAGGCAGCAATCACTCAGGAAATCGCCGAAATAGTCGGCGGGGCTGCAGCCATCTGATGAGGGTAGCAGGTTTCATTTGCAGGTTTGAGAGGAACCAAGATGAGTAGCGGACGTATCGTACAGATCATCGGTGCCGTTATCGACGTAGAATTTGACCGGGCAGACGTACCTAACGTCTATGACGCCCTGACCGTCGACGGTAGCGAAATGATTCTTGAAGTACAGCAGCAGCTCGGTGACGGCACCGTACGCTGCATTGCTATGGGCTCCACTGAGGGCCTCAAGCGTGGCCTGGTGGCCAATAACACCAAGGCACCCATTTCAGTTCCTGTGGGCACCCAGACTCTGGGTCGCATCATGGATGTACTGGGTCGCCCAATTGACGAAGCCGGTCCTATCGGTGAAGAAGAGCGTTGGGGTATCCACCGCAAAGCACCCAGCTATGATGAACAGTCCAGCTCTGTAGAACTGCTGGAAACGGGCATCAAGGTTATCGATCTGGTTTGTCCTTTCGCCAAGGGTGGTAAGGTCGGCCTCTTCGGTGGTGCCGGTGTGGGTAAAACCGTCAACATGATGGAGTTGATTCGTAACATCGCCATCGAGCACAGCGGTTTCTCCGTATTTGCCGGTGTCGGTGAGCGTACTCGTGAAGGTAACGACTTCTATCACGAGATGAAGGACTCCAACGTACTGGACAAGGTATCCCTGGTTTACGGTCAGATGAACGAGCCTCCCGGCAACCGTCTGCGCGTGGCCCTGACCGGTCTGACCATGGCGGAGAAATTCCGCGATGAAGGTCGTGATGTCCTCTTCTTCGTGGATAACATCTATCGTTACACCCTGGCGGGTACCGAAGTATCAGCCCTGCTGGGTCGTATGCCTTCTGCTGTAGGTTATCAGCCTACCCTGGCGGAAGAGATGGGTGTTTTGCAGGAGCGTATCACCTCCACCAAGACAGGTTCGATCACTTCCGTACAGGCCGTTTACGTACCTGCGGATGACTTGACCGATCCTTCACCAGCAACCACCTTCTCGCACCTGGATGCGACCGTGGTATTGTCTCGTGATATCGCTTCTCTGGGTATTTACCCGGCTGTTGACCCTCTGGACTCCACTTCTCGTCAGCTGGATCCACTGGTTATCGGTACCGAGCATTATGAGACGGCACGCGGTGTACAGACAGTTCTGCAGCGTTATAAAGAACTGAAAGACATCATTGCCATTTTGGGTATGGATGAACTGTCCGAAGAAGACAAGCAGGCAGTAGCCCGCGCTCGTAAAATTCAGCGCTTCCTGTCCCAGCCTTTCTTCGTGGCAGAAGTATTCACCGGTGCTCCCGGTAAATACGTCTCCCTGAAAGATACCATCCGTGGTTTCCAGGGTATCCTGAATGGTGATTACGACCATCTTCCAGAGCAGGCATTCTACATGGTTGGCTCTATTGAAGAAGCGGTTGAAAAAGCCAAGGACATGAAGTAAGTCTGACGGGATAACCCAGGGGGAACCCATGGCTATGACTTTGCATTGCAATATCGTCAGTGCTGAAAAGAAACTGTTTGATGGCCGAGCCGAAATTCTTGTGGCGTCAGGTGTGCAGGGTGAGCTGGGCATTTTGCCCGGCCACGCTCCTCTACTGACCGAACTGAAACCAGGCACTGTCAAGGTCAAAAAGCAGGGTGGCGAAGAAGAGCTGATTTATGTTTCCAGTGGCTTTCTGGAAGTGCAGCCGGGTACAGTAACCGTTCTTGCAGATTCTGCTGAACGTGCTGATAACCTGGATGAAGCTGCCGCCAAGGAAGCTATTGAAGCAGCTCAGCGTGCTATGGCCGATCAGGGCGCAGAGATGGAGTACGCTCAGGCGGCCTCCATGCTTGCTCAGGCGTCAGCACAGCTTCAAACCATTCAGCAACTACGAAAAAAGCTGGGCAAATAGGTTCTTACCTCTTGGCTCAGTTTGCAGGAAACTGCAGTAAAAAGGCGGCCTAGTGCCGCCTTTTGTCGTGGTATCCACTTTTTCTACACAGGTATTGTCAAATGGATTGGCTGCAACTCCTTGTCTTGTCTCTGGTTCAGGGACTGACCGAATTTCTGCCCATTTCCAGCTCAGCCCACCTTATTCTGGTGCCTGTGGTCACTTCCTGGACAGACCAGGGACTGGCGTTTGATGTTGCCCTTCATGTTGGCACCCTGTCAGCTGTTGTCCTCTATTTTCGTCATGACCTGGTCAGAATGACTCTTGGCTGGGGGCGTTCACTGCAAACCCGTCAGTTGAATGAAGATGCCAGGCTGGCCTGGGCCGTCATTTTTGCTACCATCCCGGTTGGTCTGGCCGGAATCACCTTGAACAGCTGGATTGCCAGTGAACTACGCAGTCCTGTGGTCATGGCTTTCAGCCTGATAGGTTTTGGCTTGCTGTTGGCCTATGCTGACTGGGGAAATAAGGGTGCACGCACAGAAAACCAGATGACCTGGAAGGATGTCCTCTTCATTGCTCTGGCTCAGGCACTGGCACTGATTCCGGGGACTTCACGTTCGGGAATCACCATTACGGCGGCCTTGCTGATGGGCCTAAGTCGTGAAGCCGCTGCGCGTTTTTCTTTTTTGTTGTCCATCCCGGTTATAACCCTGGCCGGTATGCTGGAAATTCTGGGATTAGTGGAAAGTGACCATCCGGTCGACTGGCAGGCCCTTTTCTGGGGGGCCTTGCTTTCAGGCATCAGTGCTTACTTGTGTATCCATTATTTTCTGGTATTTATTCAACGTCTGGGTATGCAGCCTTTTGTTGCCTACCGAGTCCTGTTAGGTATCCTTCTGCTGTATTTTTTCTGGTGATTTTATGAAAGCTTTGCAATTGACGGTTTTCCTCCTTGTCTTTCTGTTGCTGTCGGCTTGCAGCCAACAGGAAGAAACCAAACCTTTGCGTTTCCAGGGGCAGATATTCGGCACCTTCTGGCTGGCCACCTTTCCCGATGACTGGTCCGAACAACAAGCTGAACAGCTGGAAGCCGGTATCCAGCGTGAATTGCAAGCGGTGGATGCAAGCATGTCCACTTACCGGGAAGACTCAGAGCTCAATCAACTCAACCGACAGGAAGTGGGGGAATGGCTGCCTCTTTCCGAGGAGCTGTTTGAAGTTCTGGAAATTAGTCAGAGGGTTTCCCAAGCCAGCTCCGGTGCTTTTGATGTGACAGTGGGGGGCCTGGTGAATCTTTGGAGTTTTGGCCCTGAACATAGACCGGAAGAAATCCCGGATACTCAGGAGCTGAAAGAGCGTCTGGGCAATGCCGGCTATCAAAATCTGGAGCTGGATGCGGACAAGCAGCAGGCGCGGCGCCTGAAAGATTTTTATATTGATCTGTCCGCTGTTGCCAAGGGTTATGCTGTTGACCGGGTTGCTGCCTGGCTGGAATCCCAGGGTGTGGAGAACTATCTGGTGGATATTGGCGGTGAACTGATCGTTGGGGGGGAGCGTAAGCCAGAGCAGCCCTGGCGCATTGGTGTGGAAGTTCCTGAGGGTAACCTTCAACAAGCCCATCATATTCTTCCTCTGGTTGATGCCTCCATTGCCACTTCGGGTGATTATCGCAATTACTATGAAGTGGAAGGACGTCGTCTATCGCATACTATTCATCCCAAAACCGGGTGGCCGATTGATCACAATCTGGCTTCAGTTACAGTTCAGCACCCCAGCAATGCTGTGGCTGATGCCTGGGCCACGGCCTTTATGGTCATGGGTGTGGAAGAAAGCCTGGAGACTGCCCGGCGAGAAGACATCAAGGTGTTGTTGATCAGCCGCAACGAGGATACCTGGGAAACCTGGCTCTCCGAAGCCATGCAAGAACATCTGGGCCGTGAATTGACTGATAAAATACTGAATCCTTAAACGACAGGTAGCTCGGGGGGCTGAATGACTTATCAAGAACTCGCTTCAGCACTGCATGAGGCAATAATCAAGGACGATACCTTGATTATTGAACAACTGATTGCCGAACTTCAGCCAGCGGATCTGGCTGAATTTGTCGTTCATGAAACCCCGGAAGATACACTCAAACTTTTGACGCACCTGCCCCTTGAGCAGCGTGCGGATGCTTTTGCCTATCTGGAGCCCGGCAGACAATCCGAAATCGCGGAACAAATGTCGGAAATGGGTCTGACGCAACTCTTCACCCGGATGAACTCGGATGAAAGGGCTGACCTGTTTAACCTGCTGAGTGAAGATCGCCAGCAGGCCGTCCTGCGCCGCCTGGCCAAGGAAGAAAGGGAAGATTTGCGTCGCTTGGCGAGTTATGAAGAAGGCACTACCGGTGCAGTGATGACCAGTGATTATGTCACTGTGCCTGATGGTGTGACGGTAACCAGAGCCCTGGAAATTGTCCGTCAGACAGCTCCCAATGCCGAAACCATCTATCAAATTTATATACTCGACAGCGAACAGAAATTGGTGGGCACAGTTTCCCTGCGGCAACTGATACTGGCCAAACCCGGTGCGACCCTGGAGCAACTGATGACCGGTGAAGTGGTCAGCATTAATGTCCACGAAGCCCAGGAAGAAGCCGCCCGCAAGATCAGTCGTTACGATATTCTGGCCTTGCCGGTTCTGGATAATGAAGATCGTCTGGTGGGTATTGTCACCTATGATGATGCTATGGATGTTGCCGAACAGGAGGCCACCGAAGATATTCACAAGGGGGCTTCGGTGGGGCCTCTGGATGAAAGCTTTGGTAAGGCGAGCATCTTCAATCTATACAAACGCAGGATCAACTGGCTGGTGTTGCTGGTGTTTGCCAACATCCTGTCCGGTGCCGGTATCGCTTTTTATGAAGAAACCATAGAAACCTATGTGGTGCTGGTATTCTTTCTTCCTCTGCTGGTGGCCAGTGGAGGGAATGCCGGCTCCCAGGCCTCCACCCTGATGATTCGGGGTCTGGCGACGGGTGATGTTGGTGCCAGGGACTGGGGCAAGCTTTTGGGTCGCGAACTGCTGGTTTCTGTGTCTCTGGGTTTGACCATGGCTGCAGCCATTGCCGGTATCGGTTTGTGGCGCGGTGGTGTGGATATTGCCCAGGTGGTTGCCTACAGTATGCTGGCCATCGTAATTGTGGGCAGCATGATCGGTATGAGCCTGCCTTTTGTTTTGAATAAACTGGGCTGGGACCCGGCCACCGCCAGTGCCCCTCTGGTGACTTCAATTGCCGATATCATCGGGGTTTTGATTTACTTTGGTATTGCCAGCTCAATACTGAAAATTGGTGGCGTTTGATTTTTAAAGCTGGATACAACTGCACGAGGTAAGCATGTCACTGGAAGTCATTATTCTTGCCGCGGGTCAGGGAACCCGTATGCGCTCAGCTCTGCCCAAGGTCTTACACCGTCTGGCAGGCAAGCCCCTGGCCGGGCACGTTGCGGATACCGCTCGCGCCTTGGCTGCGGAAAAAATTCATCTGGTGATCGGTCACGGTGCTGACCAGGTGCGAGACACCCTGATGGCGGATGATGTCGACTTTGTGGTTCAGGAAGAACAACTGGGCACCGGACATGCTGTTGATCAGGCCGTACCCTCCCTCATGGAAGACAGCCGGGTTCTGATTCTTTACGGTGATGTGCCCCTGATTCGCAAGGAAACTCTCGAGCAACTTCTGGAGCAGGTCAGCGACCAGCAGATGGGGTTGTTAACCGTGGACTTGTCCGACCCTCAGGGTTACGGGCGTATTCTGCGTGACGAGGCCGGTGAGGTGTCTGCCATTGTTGAACAAAAAGACGCTTCAGCGGAACAACTTCTGATCACCGAAGTGAATACCGGAATTCTGGCAGTGACTTCCAAACAGTTGCGTCGCTGGCTCCCGCAATTATCCAATGACAATGCCCAGGGTGAATACTATCTGACCGATATTATTGATCTGGCTTACCGGGAAAAAACCCGCATTGCCAGTGTGCAGCCCGCTCGCCGCGAAGAAGTGGAGGGCGTCAATAATCGCCTGCAACTGGCCGCACTGGAGCGTGCTTTTCAAACTAACCAGGCCCAGGAACTGATGCTGGCGGGTGTCACTCTGGCTGATCCTGACCGAATTGATGTGCGCGGCGAGCTGAACACTGCACGTGATGTGTTCATTGATGTGGGCTGTGTTTTTGAAGGCCGGGTTGAACTGGCGGAAGGTGTGGAGATCGGCCCCTATTGTGTCCTGAAAAATGTTCGTGTTGGGCCGGATGTCAAAATTGCTTCTCACTCAGTACTCGAAGACTGTGACCTGGATGGCAACAATCAAGTAGGTCCTTTTGCCCGCTTGCGCCCCGGCACTCACCTGGAAAACCTGGCCAAGGTCGGCAATTTCGTGGAAACCAAAAAAGCCCACCTGGGTCAGGGTGCCAAGGTCAACCACCTTAGTTACATTGGTGATACCTGGGTGGGTGAACACGCCAATATTGGTGCAGGAACCATCACCTGCAACTATGATGGGGTCAACAAACACACCACCCAAATTGGTGCTGGTGCTTTTATTGGTTCCAATTCCAGCTTGGTGGCGCCGGTGCACATAGGTGCAGGGGCCACCGTGGGGGCTGGATCCACCATTGCCCGGGATGTGGCTGATCATGCTCTGGCAGTGACCCGTGCCAAACAGCTGCAAAAAAACAACTGGCCTCGCCCTGCCAAGAAAACCACCGAATAAAGGAAACTCAGTATGTGCGGAATTGTAGCGGCCATCGCTGAACGCAATGTCACCGGCATCCTGCTGGAAGGCTTGAAGCGTTTGGAATATCGTGGCTATGACTCGGCTGGCCTGGCTGTCATTGATAGCCAGGGTCAACTGCAGCGTCGGCGCGCCCAGGGTAAGGTCGCGCAGGTTGAAGCCTGCCTGGAAGATCAGCCCATGAAGGGCCACCTGGGTGTCGCTCATACCCGTTGGGCGACTCATGGTGTGCCCAGTGAAAGCAATGCCCACCCCCACCTTTCCAGCGATGAACTGGCACTGGTGCATAACGGAATTATTGAAAATTACCTCAATCTGAAAGAGCAACTCAGCCAGGCTGGTTATCAATTCACCTCGGAAACAGACACTGAAGTGGTGGCCCATCTGGTGCATCAGCTTTACCAGCAAACCGGAGATCTGACCCAGGCGGTGCGTCAAGCCATTCAGCAGCTGGAAGGTGCCTTTGCCCTGGCGGTGATTCATCAAAGCCAGCCTGAAGTGCTGGTTTGTGCCCGTAAAGGCAGCCCACTGGTGATTGGTGTGGGTATGGGCGAGCATTTTTGTGCCTCTGACCCACTGGCTCTTTTACAGGTAACGGATCGCTTTATTTATCTGGAAGAGGGCGATCTGGCTTGCCTGAGCCTGGAAGAGCACCAGATTATCAATGCCCAGGGTGAAGCCGTTGAACGCGAAGTCTGCCAGTGGGAGCATGGCAATCAGGCCGCTGAAAAAGGCGACTACAAGCACTTCATGCTCAAGGAAATTCATGAACAACCCGCCGTTCTGGCAGCCACTCTGGAAGGGCGTCTTTCCGATCGCCGGGTGCTTCCTCAGGCTTTGGGCAGTGCGGCCATGGAGTTGCTTCCCCAGGTCAAGCAGGTACAGATTATTGCCTGCGGCACCAGTTATCATGCCGGGATGGTTGCCCGCTACTGGATCGAAAAGCTGGCGGGCCTGCCCTGCCAGGTGGAAGTCGCCAGCGAATACCGCTACCGGGATGTGGTGGTGGCGGACAACTGCCTGTTTGTCACCCTCTCCCAGTCCGGGGAAACAGCAGACACCCTGGCTGCTTTGCGTTTTGCCAAAGAGGCCGGTTATCTGGCCAGCCTGGCCATCTGTAACGTCCCCGGCTCTTCTCTGGTGCGCGAATCCGATCTGAGTTTAATGACCCAGGCTGGGCCGGAAATCGGTGTGGCCTCCACCAAAGCCTTCACCACCCAGTTGACTGCCCTGCTGCTTTTGACCCTGGCTTTGCGTCGCGCTTGCCTGCATCAGGGCAGTGAATCCGATGATCCACTGGAAGCAGAAATAGTTGAAGCCTTGCGGCACCTGCCCAGGTTGGCTGAAGAAACCCTCAAGCTGGACGGGGAAATTGAAAAACTGGCCGAAGATTTTGCGGAAAAACATCATGCTCTGTTTCTCGGGCGGGGCAGCCACTTCCCCATTGCCCTGGAAGGCGCACTCAAGCTCAAGGAAATTTCCTACATCCATGCTGAAGCCTATCCAGCCGGTGAGCTGAAACACGGCCCCCTGGCGCTGGTGGATAAAGACATGCCGGTGATTGCCGTGGCCCCACCGGATGACCTTGTGGATAAACTCAAGTCCAACCTCCAGGAAGTGCGGGCCAGAGGGGGCGAACTCTATGTTTTTGCTGACCCGGTCACCCTGCTGAAACCGGAAGAAGGCATGAAGGTGGTTCACCTGCCCGAAGTTCACGAACTCCTGGCACCGATCATCTACACCCTGCCCTTGCAGCTGCTTTCCTACCATGTCGCGGTACTCAAGGGCACGGATGTCGACCAGCCGCGGAATCTGGCCAAATCAGTCACTGTTGAATAATTTTTGAAACCTGAAAATCTGGAGTTCTTGTGTCACGAATTCGTATAGCAACCCGCCGCAGTCCTCTGGCTCTCTGGCAGGCAGAACATGTTAAAGCCCGGCTGGAAGAGCTGCATCCGGGTCTTGAGGTTTTGCTGGTACCCATCAAAACCCAGGGTGACAAGATTCTGGATACCCCCTTGGCCAAGATTGGTGGCAAGGGGCTTTTTGTTAAAGAACTGGAAGCCAGCATGCTTTCCGGTGAAGCCGATATTGCCGTGCACTCCATGAAAGATGTGCCCATGGAGTTTCCTGAAGGTCTTTACCTGGGCCCGATAATGGAACGTCATGCCCCCACGGATGCCTTTGTTTCCAATACCTATAACAGCCTGGATGAAGTGCCTGCCGGCAAAATAATCGGGACGTCCAGTTTGCGACGGGGCTGTCAGATTCTTTCCAATCGCCCGGACCTGACCGTTAACTGGCTGCGTGGCAACCTGCAAACCCGCCTGGGTAAACTGGATGCCGGTGACTATGATGCCATCATTCTGGCGACCTCCGGCTTACAGCGTATGGGCCTGGCTGAACGTATCCGCCAGGAACTGCCTGCAGAAGTCAGCCTGCCTGCCTGTGGACAGGGGGCTTTGGGTATTGAGTTGCGCAGTGATGATTCTCTGGCCGCTGAATTGGTGGCTCCTTTGGTGCATGCCGAATCCACCACCTGTGTACTGGCAGAACGGGCCATGAATACCCGTCTCAAGGGCGGGTGTCAGGTGCCGATTGGCGGTTATGCCTTGCTCGAAGGTGATCAGCTCTGGTTGCGGGCGCTGGTGGGTGAACCAGAAGGCGGGCGGGTGCTGCGCTCTGAAGCCCGCGGGCTAGCCAGTGACCCTGAAGCCTTGGGTATCCAGGTGGCCGAAGATCTGCTCAAGCAGGGTGCAGGGGATATCCTGGAAAAAGTTTATGGCTTCAAGGTTTCCTAGTGCAACAGCTTCCTGAAGGCTTGAAAGTTCTCACCACCCGGCCGGAAAATCTGGCCTCTCCCCTGGTTGAGCCTTTGATTCAGGCTGGAGCAGAGGTTGAGAATATCCCTCTTCTGGACATAGAGCCACTGGAGTTGCCACCCCAGCAACGACAGGCCCTGATCGACCTGGATCATTATCAAAAGGTGGTGGTTATCAGTCCCACAGCGGCTGATCAGCTGCTGCAAAGGCTGGATGATTACTGGCCACAATGGCCGGTGGGAGTGGACTGGTTCAGTGTCGGAGCGGGCACTGCCCGAAAGCTGGAAGATCAAGGCCTGAGCGTGAATTATCCGGCCAGGGGTGATAAGAGCGAGGATCTTTTGCAGCTACCCGAGCTGCAGGAGCTGAGCGGACAAAAACTGCTGCTGGTCAAAGGCCAGGGGGGCCGTAAACTCCTTCATGACACCCTGGTTTCACGTGGAGCTTCTATCCAGACTCTGGAGCTCTATTCCCGCATCAAACCTCGGTTGAGCCAGAAGCAAATCCAAGGGTTAAAATCGCAAGCTTGGCAGGTCATCGTGATCAGTAGTGGCGAAGCCCTGCAACAATATATAGAGTTTACAGATGGAAGTAATCATCACCTCCATCTGCTGCTGCCCAGTGAGCGCCTGGTTACCCAGGCCAGGGAAGCAGGCTTTGCTCAGGTAATCAACAGCCAGGGTGCCGGTCCCCAAGCAGTGCTTGAAGCACTGATCAAGCATTTTCCGGGTGGCAGCTAATCAAGAGGAAACAGCATGTCTGACCAGAATAAAACCGAAGACAACAACCAGACAGAAGACCCACAGGAAAAGCCGGATCACCTTCCCGAAGAATCCGCTGCAGCTGCTTCACAAGAAGAACAAAAGACAGAGCCCAGCGCCGCCAGGTCATCCAAAGGATTGCTGTTACTGCTTCTGCTGCTGACCCTGATTGCCTTGGCAGGCACCGCCACTCTGGCCTGGCTGGGTCACGATAAATCCCGGCAACTGGAAGCTCAACTGGGACAAATGAACCAGGCAATCAACAGCAAGCCGGATCAGGAAGCAGTGGAGCAGTTAAAAGGCAGCCTGCAAGCCCTGGATGCAATACAAAGCAATCAGCAGCAACAAGCAGAAAAGCTCGCCACTTATCAGGAAAATGTCAGGCAACACCAGCAGCAGTTTCAGGAATTGCATGATGATCTGCTGAAAGCCAGTGAACCCAAACCCAAAGACTGGCAGCTGGCCGAAGTGGAATATCTGCTACGCCTGGCCAACCAGCGCCTGCAATTGGAAGAGGATGTCACCGGTGCCCTGACTCTGTTCAAAACAGCCGAACAGCGGTTGAAAGCGGCCGAGGTGCCCGGAACGCTGGCTATACGCCAGGAACTTCAGGAAAATATTGCCGAACTGGAAGAGCTGCGTCCTCTGGATCGTGTTTCCCTGGCCATGGAGTTACAGGGTTTGGCAGACAAGGCGCTGACCCTGCAAGTACAACCCCTCACCCCGGCTCCCTCCCTGGATCTGAAAGAAGCAACCCGCCAGGAGTCCAGTCAGCCCTGGTACTGGAACCTGTGGCAGGAAATCAAAAGCCTGGTGGTGATCAAAAAACGTGAGCTGCCAATTGAACCTCTGCCTTTTGCCGAGGATGAACTGGCTTTACGGCACCAGATCAGCAGTCTTTTACAGCAGACCTCCTGGGCAGCCTTGAGAGCCAAGGAAAATCTTTATCAGCAGAGTCTGGAAAGAGTGGTGGCCCGTTTGCAGGCTTTTGATCTGGAAGCGGAGGGCAACCAGAGCTTTCTGAGCCGAGTGACCGAGCTTCAGGCGGAGCCGGTTGAACAGCAACTGCCCAAGGTGGAAGGCAGCCTGGATCAACTGCAGACTTTTATTGCCGAACGCTACGGTCGTCTCCTGCCCCTGCTTGAAGAAAACAAGGAAGCTAGCACTGATTCTCAGGAGGGGGCAGAATGATAAAGCGTGGTCTGTTTATACTCCTGATACTGGCCCTGGCCGTACTGGCGGGGCAACAACTACTGAAGGGCACCGGCTATCTGCTGCTGGTGCTTCCCGATGGCAAAACCAGCATTGAAATGTCTTTCTGGACGGGGCTGGTGATACTTCTGGTGAGTTGGCTGGCGGCAGCTTGGTTGTTCAATCTCCTGGGCTGGCTCAGCCACCCTCTGGCGGGCCTCAAGGATCGCCATAAGCGCAACCGGGCCCAGCGGGCCTTGAAACTCACCGTCAAGGGTCTGGTGGATCTGGCGGAGGGTCGTTGGCGCCGGGCCAGAAAACTGCTTGCCAAGTCAGCAAAAAATTCCGGTGCCCCCCTGATCAACTATCTGGCTGCCGCTCAGGCCGCCCACTATGAAGGACGTGAGGAAACAGCTGAGAATCTTCTCAAGGCGGCTGCTGAATCCACGCCGGATGCCAGTCTGGCCGTTGATTTCAGTCAGGCCCGTATCCAGTTGGATCATGGCCACTATGAACAGGCCCTGGCCACCCTGGTACGCCTGCACCAGAAGGTACCCAACCACCCCTTGGTACTGAGGCAACTGAAAGAAGTCCACTATGCTCTGGCTGACTGGAAGCCTTTGATGCAGCTCTTGCCAGAGTTTCGCAAGTACCAGATTTGTTCCGGCAAAGAGCTGGAATTACTGGAGCGCGAGGTTTACCTGCGGCGCTTTGATGAACTTTTGCGTTCCTCTTCCACCTCCGAGGGCGGCTTTAAAGCCATCAAGGAACTCTGGGAAACCCTGCCGGGCCGTTTAAAAGCGGAAGATGAGCTGGTTCTTGCCTACAGTCGGGTGCTGATCAAACAGCAGCGTTACGCTGAAGCGGAACAGCTGCTGAAACGCACGCTCAGAGATCACTGGTCACCCCGATTGATTGCCGAGTATGGTGTTTTACCGCTAGAGGCAGAACCCAAGCGGCGGCTGCTGGAAGCTGAAAAATGGCTGCAGGAAAGACCCAATGACGCCGTGCTTCTGCATGCTCTGGCCCGGATCAGTCAACAGCTGGGTTTATGGGGCAAGGCGCTGGAATATTTTCAGGCCAGCCAAAGGCTGGAACCCAAAGACCAGGTTTGTGCGGAAATGAGCCGACTGTATGCGGCCCTTGGGGATGAAAATAAAAGCCGCTATTTCAATCAGCTGGCCATGCAGGGCATGCACCGCCAGCTGCCGGAGCTGCCCCTGCCTAGTCATCCTCCAGGCTGAACTTACTGGCGGCCTTGTCAAAGGCTGCCGAGCTACTGCCCGCTTCGGCACTGCCCAGCTTGATCATCAGGCGCAGGTCATTGGGTGAGTCGGCATGCTGCAGAGCATCCTCCTCACTGATTTCACCCTGGTTGTAGAGATCAAACAAAGCCTGATCAAAAGTCTGCATGCCGGATTCCCGGGATTTCTTCATCAGGGATTTGAGTTGATGCACATCCCCCTTGCGAACCATATCCTTGACCAGTGGCGTATTCAGCAGAACCTCAATGGCTGCTCTGCGCCCCTTGCCATCCACTGTGGGCAAGAGTTGCTGGGCAACGATGCCACGCAGATTCAGGGAGAGATCCATGAATACCTGGTTGTGGCTTTCCTGGGGGAAAAAATTAATCACCCGCTCCAGGGCCTGGTCTGCGTTATTGGCATGCAGTGTGGCCAAACAAAGGTGGCCGGTTTCCGCAAAAGCCAGGGCGTATTCCATGGTCTGGCGGTTACGCACCTCCCCGATCATGATCACATCCGGTGCTTGGCGCAGGGTGTTTTTCAGGGCCACCTCAAAGCTTTCGGTATCAATACCCACTTCACGCTGGGTGACGATGCTTTGCTTGTGGGGGTGAATAAATTCAATAGGGTCTTCAATGCTGATGATGTGACCCCGGGCGTTTTCATTGCGGTACTGAATCATGGATGCCAGGGAGGTGGATTTACCGGTTCCCGTGGCCCCCACAAACAGGATGAGGCCACGCTTGGTCATGGCCAGATCCTTGATGATTTCCGGCAGGCGCAGAGTGTCCAGTTGGGGAATATCAAACTCGATACGGCGCAGTACCATGCCCACCTGGTTGCGCTGATAAAAAGCACTGACCCGGAAACGGCCTATGCCGGGTGCGCTGATGGCAAAGTTGCACTCCTTGTTGCTACGGAATTCATCCTTCTGCTCCTGGTTCATGACGCCAAACACCAGTTCCCGAGCCTGGTCGGGTGAGAGTTTTTGCTCGGTGAGAGGTGTCAGCTGTCCGTCCACCTTCATGGAAGGCATCATGCCGGTGGTGATGAACAAGTCCGAACCCTTGCGTTCGGCCATCTGTTTGAGGAAGTCAGTAAATTTCATGGCTTAAAAACTTTCCGGTTGTTTGGCTTTTTCACGCGCAACTTCTTTGCTGATCAAACCCTTGGTCAGCAGCTGTTTCAGAGACTGATCCATGGTCTGCATGCCGTGAGTGGCCCCTGTCTGGATGGCTGAGTACATCTGGGCAATCTTGTCTTCACGAATCAGGTTACGAATAGCTGCAGTGCCGATCATGATTTCATGGGCGGCAACACGACCCCCGCCCTCCTTCTTGAGCAGCATCTGGGAAATTACCCCCTGCAGGGATTCAGAAAGCATGGAGCGCACCATGGATTTTTCCTCTGCCGGGAAGACGTCCACGATCCGGTCAATGGTTTTGGCGGCACTGGTGGTGTGCAGGGTGCCAAATACCAGGTGGCCGGTTTCTGCGGCTGTCAGTGCCAGACGGATGGTTTCCAGATCCCGCATCTCACCGACCAGAATGATGTCCGGGTCTTCGCGCAGGGCCGAGCGCAAGGCTTCGGAAAAGCCCAGGGTGTCACGGTGAATCTCACGCTGGTTGATCAGGCATTTCTTGGATTCGTGGACAAATTCAATGGGGTCTTCAATGGTGAGGATGTGGGCATTTTTGCGCTCGTTCACAAAATCAATCATTGCCGCCAGGGTGGTCGACTTGCCCGAACCGGTGGGCCCTGTGATCAGTACCAGGCCACGGGGCAGCATGGAGAGGTTGCGAAAAATATCGCCCATGCCCAGCTCGTCCAAAGTCAAAACCTTGGAAGGAATCAGGCGAAAAACGGCACCGGCACCGCGGTTGTGATTGAAGGCATTGACCCGGAAGCGGGCCAGACCCGGAAGCTCAAAGGAAAAATCCACTTCCATGAACTCTTCGTAGTCACGGCGCTGCTTGTCATTCATGATGTCATAAACCAGCGCGTGAACTTCCTTGTGATCCATGGGCGGCACATTGACGCGGCGAATATCGCCATCAACCCGGATCATCGGGGGCAGATCTGCAGAAAGATGCAGGTCGGAGGCGTTCTGCTTTGCGCAGAAGGCGAGCAATTCGGTAATATCCATCAACTGACCTCTGACTGAATTCCCTGGCAGGGGAGAAGCGGTGAATCAAATAAGGTATACAAGATGTTGCAATCAGTAATTGCCCAGCATATCGCAAAGGTTCGCCAACAGGTAGAGCAAGCCTGTCATAAGTTTGCTAGAAACCCAATACAGGTCAAAATTCTGGCGGTGAGTAAAAAGCAGCCAGCAGCGGCCATTCGCGAAGCTGCGGCTACCGGCCAAAAGGCTTTTGGGGAAAACTACCTGCAGGAAGGCCTGCAAAAGCAACAGGAATTGGCCGACCTGGATCTGGAATGGCATTTTATTGGCCCCATTCAATCCAATAAAACCCGTGATCTGGCCGAGAATTTTGCCTGGGTGCACACTCTGGATCGTTTCAAGGTGGCCCGGCGGCTGAGTGAACAACGCCCGGAAAAGCTGCCGCCTTTGCAGGTGCTGATTCAGGTCAATATCAGTGATGAAGCCAGCAAGTCAGGGGTTGCTGCCAGCGATGCCCTGGTACTGGCGGAACAGGTCATGGTTTTGCCACATCTGGAGTTGCGTGGCCTGATGTGCATTCCGGCCGCAACTGATGATTACCAGCAACAACGGGCAACTTTTGCCCAGATGGCTGCCTTGCAAAAACGTCTGCAGGCAGCCTTTCCTGCTGCCCGCCTGGATACCCTGTCGATGGGCATGAGTGGCGATCTGGAAGCAGCCATTGCCGAAGGGAGTACCCTGGTTCGTATCGGTACGGCGATTTTTGGTGCCCGTCAATAAAACCTCTTTAAAACAGAAGGCTGAATCAATGCAAAACAAATCGACGCCCAGTGTGGCTTTTATCGGTGCCGGCAATATGGCCGGTGCTATCTTGCGTGGGCTGCTTCAACAGGGCTATCCGGCCAGTAAAATCTGGGCCGCTGATCCCGGTGCAGAAAAGCTGAAAGCCCTGGCAGAAGAAACCGGCATCAACACCACGACCGACAATACTCAGGCCATTGCTGAAGCCCAGGTGGTGGTTCTGGCCGTCAAGCCCCAGATGATGCAGCAGGTACTCAAGCCTTTGCAGTCCAGCTTCCAGACCCATAAACCCCTGGTGGTCAGCATTGCTGCCGGCCTGACCTGTGACACCCTGCAGACCTGGCTGGGCGGTAAGTTGCCTCTGGTGCGTTCCATGCCCAACACGCCTTCCCTGTTGGGGGCCGGGGTGGCGGGCCTGTTTGCCACACCTGAAGTTAATGAAGAGCAGCGTGGCTGGGTGCAGCAAATCAGTGAAGCCGTGGGTCAGGCCTTCTGGGTGGAAGAAGAAAGCCTGCTGGAAGCGGTGACCGCCGTATCGGGTTCCGGTCCGGCTTATTATTTCCTGTTTACGGAGGCTCTGGCCGCCGCTGGGGAAAAACTGGGCCTGCCTGCGGATATGGCCTTGAAGCTGGCTGAAAATACCGCTTTTGGGGCCGGTAAAATGCTTCTGGGAACAGAAGACAGCCCGGCACAACTCAGGGCGAAGGTGACTTCGCCGGGGGGCACCACGGCTCAGGCCATCCAGAGCTTTGAAGATCAGGGGCTGCGTAAACTGGTGGAAGAAGCGGCCCAGGCTGCTGCCCGACGCGCACAGGAGCTGGCGGAAGAGCTCAAGGGCACGCAATAAGCCGGGTATTAACTGACCTTCTGGCCTGGCTGACGTAGAATAACCAGAATGATTTCAACAAGCGGAGATATTTATGGGTATGGGTTCGGGAATGGCTTCTTTTATACAACTGCTGTTTCACCTGGCGACGTTTATCGTGGTGCTGCGTTTTTTGATGCACCTGAGTAAGGCCGATTACTTCAATCCGATTACCCAGGGCATCGTCAAAGCAACCAATCCGGTTGTACTGCCGATGCAGGCGGTTTTGCGTCCCATGGGGCGGCTGGATTCGGCCAGTTTGCTGCTGGCCGTGCTGTTAAAAGCCCTGGGCATTTTTCTGGCCTTGCAGATCAGCGGGCAGCCCGCAGGCATCGGCAGTGTTTTGGTCGGGGGTGTCGCCGGGGTTGTCAAAACCATTCTGGATCTGTACTTCTTTGCCCTGATCATTTCCATCATCCTCAGCTGGGTGGCCCCCCAGGCCAGTCATCCCGGTGCACTGCTGGTGTATCAGTTGATTGAACCTTTGCTGGCACCGGTGCGCAAGTTCATCCCCAGCCTGGGTGGGCTGGATCTCTCCCCCATCTTTGTTTTTCTGGGCATCAACCTGCTGTCCAATGTGCTGGTGGGTATTCTGGCCCAGGCTGCCGGTATGCCGGTGGCGCGTTTCATAGGTCTGTAAGCGGAAATGCCACAATCTTTTTTTCAGGCCGGCGATGATAGCAAGCTGACAGCCAGCTTGAGTGTCAGCCAGCTGAACGGTAAAGCCAAAGCTTTACTGGAGCAGGGCCTGGCCCAGGTCTGGGTGGAGGGCGAAGTGTCCAACTTCATGGCGTCCGCCGTGGGGCACTGGTACTTCACCCTCAAGGATGCCCGCGCCCAGGTCAGCTGTGTCATGTTTGCCGGTCGCAATCAGCTGGCGCTGCATCAGCCCAAGAATGGCGATCAGTTGCAGTTGCGCGGCCAGGTCAGTCTTTATGAAGGTCGGGGGCAGTATCAGCTGCTGGTTCAGGAGTTGCGTCTGAGTGGTGAAGGGGATCTGCTGGCGCGGCTGGAAGCCCTGAAAAAAAAGCTGCAGGCCGAAGGGCTTTTCAACCCGGAACACAAACGCTCACTGCCGGCCTTTCCGCAAAGAATCGGGGTGGTGACTTCCGAGCAGGGCGCGGCTTTGCGCGATATCCTGCAAGTACTCAAACGTCGCTGGCCCCTGGCTGAGGTCTTGCTTTACCCGGCTCAGGTGCAGGGAGCTGAAGCGCCAGCGGCCTTGCGTCGTGCTCTGGCGCAGGCCCAGTATCATGGTCAGCCACAAGTGCTGCTTCTGGCACGCGGCGGCGGCAGTCTGGAAGACCTGCAGGCGTTTAATGATGAAACCCTGGCAAGAATGGTGGCGGCCAGTGGCATGCCGGTGGTGACCGGTGTGGGGCATGAAACGGATTTTTCGCTGGTGGATTTTGTCAGTGATCTGAGAGCACCGACACCTTCGGCGGCTGCCGAAGCGGTCAGCCCTGATGCAGAAACCCTGATGGAACAGCTCAATTCCCTGTCAGGTCGATTCAGTCATGCCATGGCCAGTTATTTGCGGCGTGAGCAGCAGCATCTGGACAGCCTGTCGCTCAGAGCGGCAAATCCGCAAAGAGTTCTGGAAGCCCGAACCCAGACTCTGACCCGGCTTTACCAGCGTTTGATCGCCCAGCAGCCACAAAGACGCCTGGAGCAGATACGCCTGCAACTCACGGGTTTGCAAGGGCGCTTGCAGGCCACCTCTCCCCAGCGTCAGGTGGCCCGTCATCAGCAAAGACTGGCTGAGCTGAAGCAGCGCACTGCCAGAGCCTGCGAGCAAAGCCTGAGCCATCGGCAGGAAAAGCTGCAGAACCTGGCGACCCGTTTGCAGGCAATCAGTCCCCTGCAAACCCTGGCACGCGGTTATGCCCTGGCCAGGAATCAAGAGGGTCAGGTTTTGCGTTCGGCAGAAGAAGTTGGCCCTGGTGATCGAATACAGGTACAACTGGCCACAGGTGAACTGGATTGCCGCGTTCAACACAGCAGTACCCAGCGCACGGGCTAGTGCGATGCTGTTAATCTTTTAACAACCGAGAAAATTTATGTTGTCGACTCCACGCCTGCTGTTGATCTGCCTGATCCTGCTGTTTTCTGCCAGCCAGGTTCAAGCTGAGTTCTGGCCCCGCGAATCCAGGGTTCCCGGAGGGATTGCGATACTGGAAGTGCCGCAACGCAGTGAGGCCCCGCCGCATGTCTATTTCCAGGAAGAGCGTGTTTATACGGCCCGTAAAAATGGCAGCTGGTACGCCTGGGTTGGCATTCCTCTCAGTCAGAAGCCTGGCGACACCCAAGCCTACTGGCGAACCCGGGATGGTGATCTGGCCCTGGATTTCAGCGTGAGCAACAAGGAGTACCCGGCCCAGCATCTGGACGTGGACTATGAATACGTTGCCCTCTCGGATGAAGATCTGGCCCGATACAGGCGAGAGCTGCCTGAACTCAGGGGAGCCATGAATCACTTTCGCCCTGTCTCTGAGCCCCTGCCGGAAAAAGTGGTCAAGCCTCTGGAAGGTCGTTATTCCAGCCTGTTTGGTTTTCGCCGGGTGTTCAATGGCGAACCCCGCAACCCACATTCGGGGCTGGATATTGCCGCACCCCAGGGAACGCCTATCCAGGCCGCTTTACCCGGCAAGGTCGTGGCAAAAAACCATTACTTTTTTAATGGCAAAACCCTGGTGATTGACCATGGCCAGGGCATGACCAGTATGTACTGCCATATGCATGAGTTTGTGGATCTGCAAATCGGTGACCGGGTAGAAGCGGGTCAGGTCATTGGCCAGGTAGGCACCACTGGTCGATCCACCGGCCCTCATCTACACTGGACGATGAGCCTGAATACGGCTCGTGTGGAGCCCAAGTTGTTCCTCGACAGTGAGTGAGTCAACTCGATAACAAGAACTACAAGGATGCTGAGCTGATGTTGAAAAGATTCACCCTGCCTCTGGTACTGCTCCTGCTGGGTTATGCCCTCTGGGCCAGTTCTGATTTCATGGGAATTGCAGCCGGGGTTGCTCTTTTCATGTTTGGCATGCTGTGCCTGGAAGAAGGCTTCAAAACCTTTACTGGCGGCACCCTGGAAACCCTGCTGCGCAAATCCACCGATCGTTTGTGGAAAAGCCTCACCTTCGGCATGCTCAGCACCACAGCCATGCAATCCAGCTCGCTGGTCTCCCTGATTACCGTTTCCTTTGTCAGTGCCGAAATGATCACTCTGGCAGCGGGTATTGGCATCATCATGGGGGCCAATATCGGCACCACCACGGGGGCTTGGCTGATTGCCGGTCTGGGCCTGAAAGTGGATATAGCGGCCTATGCCATGCCGGGTCTGATTTTCGGCATGGTGTTGATCATGCAGAAAAGCAAAGCCCTGAAGGGTTTTGGCAATCTGCTGCTGGGTTTTGCCTTTCTGTTTCTGGGCATCCACTACATGAAGGAAGGCTTTGATGCCTTTCAGGGCAATTTTGACCTGAGCGCCTATGCGCTGCCCGGCTTTTTGGGCCTGGTGGTTTATACCCTGATCGGTATGCTGATTACGGTCATCATGCAGTCCAGTCATGCCAGCCTGCTGATTATCATCACTGCCCTTTCAGCCGGTCAAGTGAATTATGAAAACGCTTTGGCTCTGGCCATCGGGGCCAACCTGGGCAGCACAGTGACGATTATCCTGGGTGCCTTTGCATCCAACCTGGGTGGCAAGCGTCTGGCGGCTTCCCACGTGCTTTTCAATGTTCTGACGGCTACGGTGGCGATTGCCTTTATCGGCCAACTGGCCTGGCTGGTTGATCGGGGGGCTTTCCTGCTTGGCATCGGGGATCAGGATTATTTGCTGAAGCTGGCTCTTTTTCACAGTCTCTTCAATGTCCTGGGTGTGTGCCTGCTGGCCCCTTTTGTGAAGCCCCTGTCCAACCTGCTGGTGACGCGGATCACCTATCAGAAAAAATCTGCCGAAGTTCCCCAGTATCTTTATCCGGAAGCTCTGGAAACACCGGAAACAGCCGTCAATGCCGTGCGCAAGGAAGTGAAGCACCTGTTTGACAACGCCTATGGCCTGCTGGCGCATGGTGTAAGCCTGAAGCGTTCCGTCATCGATTCAAAGGCTTCTCTCAGTGAGGAAGTCAAATACACCCGCAAGATTTTTCCAGTGGATGTTGATGATTATTACGAGGAAAAAATAAAAAGCCTGCACAGTGATATTGTCGACTTCATTGCCAAGGCCCAGGCTGGTGAATCCACGCAAAGTGCCAGTGAAGACCTTTATATTCTGCGCCAGGCCAGCCGCAATCTGGTGGAAGCCGTAAAGGGAATGAAGCACCTGCATAAAAACCTCAGCCGCCATGGGCTGTCAGGCAATCCGGCCATCCGCGAACGCTACGACCTGATACGTCTGCAACTGGCGCGTCTGTTGCGCGAATTGCGTCAACTCCTCCAAGCCAACCCAGAAGATGTCACCGCTTTGTCACTGGATGCGCTTAGGGTGTCTCTGGAGAAGTCCAGTCGTCAGCTGATTGATGATCTGGATGAAATGATTCGTCATCGTCGTATTGAGGCCAGAGTGGCGACCTCCATCATGAATGATGAATCCTATGTCAGTGATATCAGCAGAAACCTGATTGATGCCGTGCATACCCTCTTGTTGCCCAAGCTGGAAGACAACTCTGACCAGCTGACTCTGGATCGACAGGAAATCAGGCAGCTGGTTGATGATGAAGCCAAGGAAACAGGAGTAGAACCATGAAACTGAAGAAACTCATGGCAAGTCTCAATGAATTTCTGGATGCCGACAGAAAAACCCAGTTCAAGGAAATCAATTCCATCCGCAAGGTTTTGAAAGAACTCAAGAAAAAAGAAAGAAAGCTGAAAGGGGAATTGCAAAAGCTGTCTGCGAAACAGGAAGAGGAAAAGGATGAACTGCAAATCAAGCTGGATGTCATCTACGCTCAGCGCAAGAAAGGCCTGGAAAGAGTCAAAGAGCTGAAAAAGGAGCTGCAGAAAAACTGATTCATCTTTCCCCGGGGCTGTGTAGCTGTAAGGCAGAATAGAGTAAACTGGCCTTTTTGCTTCCGGGTATAGTGCTCAATCATGTCAGACAACATCAAATTGCCGACATCCGGCCTCAACTGGTTGGTCGGACTGGCAGCCCTGGTGGTTATCCTGGCCGGACTCAAGGCTGCTGAAACCATAATTCTGCCTTTTCTTCTGGCTATTTTTATCGGCATCATCTGCACGCCTCCCCTGCATTTCATGACCTCCAAAAAGGTGCCGCCCGTTGTGGCCATCCTGATCATCATGACCTTTCTGGTGGTTTTCGGAGGGCTGTTGGGGCTTTTTGTCGGCAGTGCCATCGATAATTTCATCATACGTCTCCCGGAATACCAGAACCGCCTGGAAGCAGAAATGGTGGGGCTTTTACCCTGGCTGGAAAGGTTGGGGGCACCGGTTAACCGCGACCAGCTGCTGGAACACTTTAATCCCTCTCAGTTGATGGACTGGGTGGGCCGGGCGTTGAGTAATCTGGGTGCCCTGCTGACCAACCTCTTGCTGATGCTGTTTATTGTGGTCTTCCTGTTGCTGGAAGAAGCGACCCTGTCGAAAAAACTGCGCCTGGCCCTGCCGGATGCCGAGAAATCCCTGCGCAATGCCAGCGACTTCATTCGCCAGGTCAACAAGTACCTGGCCATCAAAACCACCGTCAGTCTGGTGACCGGGACACTGATTGCCGGCTGGACCTGGTTTCTGGGTCTGGACTTTTTCCTGCTCTGGGGCCTGATTGCCCTGCTGATGAATTTTATCCCCAACGTCGGTTCGATTCTGGCGGCTATTCCTGCGGTGCTTCTGGCAGTGGTTCAGCTGGGCGTGCCTGATGCCCTGCTGGTTGCCAGCGGCTATCTGGTCGTCAATGTGTTGATGGGCAATCTGGTGGAGCCGCGCTTTATGGGTAAGGGGCTGGGATTGTCACCTCTGGTGGTCTTCCTGTCTCTGATCCTCTGGGGCTGGATGTTTGGGGCTGTGGGTATGTTTTTGTCGATCCCTCTGACCATGATCGTCAAGCTGGCGCTGGAACATGCTCCCTCAACTCGCTGGTTGGGTGTGATGCTGGGGGATGCCCCCAGCCAGGGTGAGCTGGAAAGTGATGAGAATGAAAACCGGAAGAGCGAAGAACAATGATGTCATTCAATCTTTCGTATTTTTTTGCAGATGTTTTTGTTATGTTATAACATTATGAGGTTGAGATGAGACTCAATTATATTTCCTTGCTGCAGCAGGGCATTCTGGTTCGCCTGCTGGCACTACTGCCGGTACTGGTTGTTTTGTGGTTTCTCGTGCTCTGGGCAATGGGTTAGGTGGTTATGCAAAAGCGGCAAGCGTTACTCTTTTTTGAAAACCTGACCCTGGGTTATGAGCGACACCCGGCTGTCCACCACCTGCAGGGGGAAATACAGACGGGTGATCTCTTGGCCCTGGTGGGCCCCAATGGTGCGGGCAAATCAACCCTTCTGAAGGGGTTGATGAATGAATTGCGACCGCTGGGCGGCAGGATTAGCTGGCCCAGTGGCAAGCCCAGTCTGGCGTATTTGCCGCAACGTTCCGGATTGAATCTGGATTTCCCGCTGCGGGTTGCGGATTTTGTCAGTCTGGGGCACTGGCCGCGACTGGGCGCTTTTTCAGCCGTGAGCCGCCAGCAACGCAAAGCGGTGGACAAGGCTCTGGCTCAGGTGGGTATGGAGGGGTTTGAAAGGCGCTCTCTGGATTCACTCTCCGGGGGACAGCTGCAAAGAATACTCTTTGCCCGCTTGTTGTTGGAGGATGCCGAGCTGCTGCTGCTGGATGAACCCTTTGCTGCCGTGGATGAACAGACGACAGCGGATTTGCTGAAACTGATTCATACCTGGAACCGCGAAGGGCGCACCGTGATAGCGGTGTTGCATGATTTGCGTCAGGTACGTGAGCATTTTCCAAAAACGCTGTTGCTGGCCAGAGATGCCCTGGCTTTGGGGCCGACAGAAGAGGTGTTGACTGAAGAAAACCTGGAGAGAGCCAGACGCATGCAAGCGCCTTTTGACCCTCTGGCGGCCATTTGTGAGGCCGATATCAAGGAGCCTCACTGATGCTGGATGTTCTTTATCAGGTTTTGCTGGCCCCTTTTTTTGAATTTGGTTTTATGCGCCGGGCTCTGGTGGGTTGTATTGCTCTGAGCATCAGTGCCACACCTGTGGGTGTGTTTTTGATGCTGCGTCGTATGAGTCTGACGGGTGATGCCATTGCCCATGCCATTCTGCCCGGTGCAGCTCTGGGTTATATGGTGGCGGGTCTCTCGCTGGGGGCCATGACTCTGGGAGGGCTGGTTGCAGGCTGGATCGTTGCTCTTCTGGCCGGAGGTCTGGCGAGAATCACCGTGCTTAAAGAGGACGCCAATTTGGCGGTTTTTTACCTGGTTTCCCTGGCTTTGGGGGTGCTGCTGGTATCCACTCAAAGCCGCAATATTGACCTGCTGCACCTGCTGTTCGGCAGTGTTTTGGCTCTGAACAATGAAGCTCTGTTGCTCTTGGCGGCAATAGCGACCGTCACCCTGTTGCTTCTGGCGGTTTTTTTGAGGCCTTTGGTTCTGGAATGCCTGGACCCCGGCTTTCTGAACAGACAAAGCCGCATAGGGACACCAACCCACCTGGTTTTTCTGGCCCTGGTGGTTCTGAATCTGGTGGCTGGCTTCCAGGCCCTGGGAACCCTGATGGCCGTGGGGATCATGATTTTGCCCGCTACTGCAGCGCGTTTCTGGGCACGGCAACTGGATCAGTTGTTGTTTGTCGCTGTCGGGTTGGGTTTGCTGGGCTCCTGGGGTGGTTTGCTGCTGTCCTGGCACGGAGATTTGCCCACCGGGCCAGCCATTATTCTGGTGCTGGGCATTCTGCATGTGTTTTCACTGTTCATGGGTCGTGATGGCCTCCTGAAACGCTGGGTTCACCCCGGCAAACATTTGAAGTCCTAGTCTATAACGGAGACAAACATGGTTTTTAAAAAGCCTCTGGGTTGGTTGCTGGCTGGTGTTGTAACCCTGAGTGGGGCTTCTGCCCTGGCCGAACAAGGCAATGAGCCCCTGAAGGTCGTCACCACCTTCAGTATTTTGCAAGACATGGCCCAGGTGGTGGGTGGGGAACGAGTGGAAGTAACGACCCTGGTTGCCGCCAATGAAGACGCACATGTTTACCAGCCACGGCCTTCGGATTCACGCACTCTGGCTACAGCGGATCTGGTCATGGAAAACGGCCTGAGTTTCAATGGCTGGGTGGATCGGCTTCTGGAAGCCAGTGGCTATCAGGGTGAGCGGGTCATAGCCACTCAGGGCATTGAAAAAATAACCATGGCTTCCCGTGATGATCACGATGAGCCTGACGACCACGACCACGACCACGACCACGGTCATGGCAGCTATGATCCCCATGCCTGGCAGAGCCTTGTTCAGGCCCAGGTTTATGTGGACAACCTTCTTGCCGGTCTGATCAAGGTTGATCCCGAGGGTAAAGCCTACTATCAGCAAAGAGCTGAAAACTATCAGGCCCAGATGCAGGAACTGCATTCGGCTATGAAAGCGCGTTTTGATGCCCTGCCGGATGATCGTCGCATCGTCATGACACCTCATGATGCTTTTGGCTATCTGGCGGATGCCTATGGCCTGACTATTGTTGCGCCCCAGGGAGTCAGTACGGCTTCAGAGCCTTCAGCCTCGGAAATGGCGGCTTTGGTTCGCCAGATTCGTGATCGCGAGGTAACCGCTGTGTTTATGGAGAATATCGGTGATACCCGCCTAGTGGAGCAACTGCAAAGAGAGACAGGCGCCAAGCTGGGTGGCACCCTTTATTCGGATGCTCTTTCCTCAAAAGAGGAAGAGGCAGGCACCTACCTTGAAATGCTACGCCACAATCTTGAGACTCTGCTTTCAGCTTTGGAACCCTAGCTGGCCATACCGGTCATATTCTGGCAATTTATAGGCTTTCATTCTGATCAGGTTTGTTGACCCATGCTGTTTCGCCACTGCTTTTTGCTCCTTGCGCTCTTGCTTTTTACCGGCAGTATTCAGGCTCACCCGCATGTCTGGATTGATTTGCGGGTCAGTCCTCAGGTCAATGAACAGGGCCAGATTACAGGCCTGCGCCAGGCTTGGCGCTTTGATCCTTTTTACAGTCTGGTACTGATTGAAGAACTGGAAAAAGGCGGGCCTGAAGACGAGCTGGATCAGCGTTTGGATCAACTGGCGCTTGAAGTGGTCCAGAATCTGGAGAATTTTGATTTTTTTACGCAGGTCACGGTGGCTGGCAAACGCCAGGGTTTTGAGCCGGTGACCGAGTATAACCTGATGCAGGTGGGCCGCAGGATTGAGTTCAGCTTTGTTCTGCCCTTACAAAACCCCGTTACCCTGCAGGATGAGCGATTGCAGTATCAGGTTTATGATCCCTCCTATTATATTGAAATTCTGCATGCTGCCGGGAATGAACTGGATACACAGCAGCTGCCTGCAAGCTGTGAAGTGGATGTTCAGGAACCCAGCCCTCCCGGTGATTTGGTTGCAAAAGCCATGGCGCTTGATAAAGATGAAAAGCCTGAAGACCCCCAGCTGGGTGAGCATTTTGCCGAAACTGTCAACCTAGACTGCCGACCATGAAGCCTCTTCTGTTTTATTGCCTGCTTCTGTTACTGCCCGGTGTCAGTCTGGCCTCCCCCCTGCCCGGAACGCCCGAAAGAGCACCTGAAGTGCAGGAGCAAGACGAGGCTGAACAACAAGAAACCCAGAGCACGACTTGGCAGCAGTTCAACTTCTGGATTATGCAAAAGCAAAGGGAGTTTCACCGCAGCCTTGCCGATGCTATGGAAAAGCTGAGTGAGCAGGTCACCTGGAATAATGCCTGGGCCCTGTTGCTGCTCAGCTTTCTGTATGGAGTCTTTCATGCGGCCGGACCGGGGCACGGTAAAGCTGTATTGACCGCCTATCTGGTGACCCAGCCGGAGAAGCTCAGGAGAGGGCTGTTTTTATCCTTTATTGCCGCTCTTTTGCAGGGGGTTACAGCCATTCTGCTGGTCACCCTTCTGGTGCACCTTCTGGGTCGCCTGGCGCGTGAAGCCTTTGCCAGTGTGGTTTATGTGGAAATGGCCAGCTTTGCTGCAATTGCCTTGCTGGGGCTGGGTTTGCTGGTTACAGCTCTGCATCGTCTCTGGAAGCTGCGCTACACCCCTGCCCCGATTCTGCAATACCCGATCGCCAAGCAGAAGCTCCAACAGGACTTTGTAAGCTTGAAACCCCTGGAAACCGCTTCTCCAGGCAAGAGTCCACAAGTCTGCCCCTCCTGTGGCAAGGCTCACCATCTTGCTCCTGAACAAACCGAGGGCAAAAGTTTGTTGCAAACCTCCGGCTTGCTCTTGTCCATTGGCCTGCGGCCTTGCTCGGGTGCCGTACTGGTGCTGGTGGTTGCCAACCTGCTGGGACTCTGGTGGATGGGTGTGGCTGCGGTGATGACCATGGCCATTGGTACTTCCCTGACCGTGATGTTTCTGGCCACCCTGGCTGTTAAAACCCGTGATCTGGCTTATCGCCTTCTGGGTTTGCAAGGTCATGCCCTGACCTGGCTGGCCCTGCTGTTGGGTGGCCTGGGCGGTCTGGCTATTCTGTTGCTGGGCATTAGCCTGTTGATGAGTGTTAACCAGGCTCCACATCCCCTGGGAATCACCTAAGAAACCTTTTTGTCTGTGGATAAGTTTGTGGAAAGAGGGGGATAAAATACTTGGATGGGTTGTGGATAACAAACACTTCTTTATATCAGAAGATGCTTATCTAGTGTTTTGTTGATTTATGTTAATTTTTAACAGCTTATTGCACGCGCAGGCTTTTGTCTGGAAGGCTACACTGCATTGATGCCGGTAATTTACTATGAAGGAGTAAAGCTCCATGGCAAGTGAAGTGGAAATCAGGCTGGATGAAGATGATTTGATTGTCAGCAAAACAGATCCCAAAGGGCGTATCACCTATGCCAACCGGCGCTTTATGGAAATTGCTGGTTATTCTGAGCCTGAACTTCTGGGCAAGCCTCACAACCTGATTCGTCATGACGACATGCCCCGCGGTGTCTTCCGTTTTTTGTGGAAAACCCTTTATGCCGGGCAGGAATTTTTTGGCTATGTCAAAAATAGAACCGCTGATGGTGGTTATTACTGGGTTTTTGCCAATATCACCCCGGATTACATGTCCGACTCCAGCCTGGCCGGTTATTTTTCCGTGCGTAGAAGGCCCAATTTTGCGGCCGTGGCTCAGGTAAGTGACTGGTATCGGCAGATGCGGGCCATCGAAGCTCAGGAAACACCCAGCAAGGCTCCTGAAGCTTCCATGCAGTGGTTGATCGCACAGGTGGAGCAGCAGGGGATCAGTTATATGGATTTGATCAATCAGCTTGAAGAGTTACCGGAGTAAGGCCATGTACAAAGCACAACTCGCCCATCACCGCTCCAAGGGCTCGCCTTTTCTCAGTGGCAAGTTTCTGATTGCTTGTATTGTTTTTAATCTTCTGGTGATGGCAACCGCGATCGTTGTTCTTTTTACCAGCCACTGGTTGTGGATCTGGCTGCCTTCGGTGCTGGCTCTGGGTTTTACCCTTTATGCCTGGCGCTATTCCCGCAAGCCGCTGATCACTCTGGCCTTGATTGATCAGTCACTGCAAAAAGCCCGCGTGGGTGAGATGCATCACCGGATTACCAATACTGAAGGCTTGGGGGAAGTGGGCAAGGTCAGCTGGGATCTGAATGATTTTCTGGATCTGATTGAAAGCTATTTTAAGGAGGTCAACTCCGCTTTTGGTGCGGTTTCCCAGGGGGATTATTCGCGTCAGACCCTCTCCAAGGGGATGCCCGGTGAATTTGCTCGCTCCCTGGACAGCATCAACCAGTCGATTGAAGCCATGCAGGCCAATAAAACCTTTACCGAGCAAAACCGCCTGTCCTCCCAATTGCATGAGCTGAATACCAAAAACCTGCGTTCCAATCTGGAGCTGAGCCAACAGGATTTAAAACAAATCAGTGAGCTTATGGCCGGTATTGCCGAAAGCTCCAATAAAAATGCGGGTAATGCACGCACCAGCCAGAAAAGTGCCGAACAACTGGGTGGGTTGTTGGAGAAAATTACGATCAGTGTGGCCCAAGTCAGCGCCACCGTGGAAGAACTGGATCAACAGAGCGAGTCCGTTTCCAAAGCTCTGCAGGCGATCACTGATATTTCCGACCAGACCAGCCTGCTGGCTCTCAATGCCTCCATTGAAGCCGCCCGTGCCGGTGAACAGGGGCGTGGCTTTGCTGTGGTGGCCGATGAAGTCAAACAGCTTTCCAATAAAACCAAGGAAGCAGCCCAGAGTGTCAGCCAGATTCTGGAAAACTTCAGTCAGCAGGTGGAACATTCCCTGGAAGGTGCCCGCGAAAGCAATACTCTGGCTGAGCACATCTCCAAAGAAGTGGAAGGTTTTCAGCAGCGTTTTGCAGAAGTGGCCGAAGATGCGGACACCACTCTGGACCAGGTGGAATTTATCAAGGACCAGAGCTTTGCCTCCCTGTTGAAAGTGGATCATATCATTGCCAAGCAACAGGGCTATGCGGGCCTGAACTCGACTGAGCGCACTCATGACCTGGAAGCAGAAGAGCAGGATCGTATTCAGCGCTGGATTGCCAGAACGGAAGGCACAAAAATGGCACAGCTGCCCGGTTTTGCACGCATCAAGGAACAGGAGCAGCGCGTCCAGGAGAGCATCCATGAGGCCCTGCAGCTTTATACAGAAAAGGGCATTGCCGAGCGTGAGGCCATCGTGGAGGCCATGGCAAGAACAGAGCTTTGCAGCCAGGAGTTGATTGAAGCGATTGATGGATTGGCACGCCATCGGCAGCAATAATTAACTTTAATGCGGTCATCCGTTGCAAACCAAAGGCACTCTTTTTCCTAACTTTTGTCTATGCTGGAAGTAAGGCATTCCTGCTTCGAGCAGGGACAGGTTTTGCAAAGGGGGTGACGCCATGAGTATTTTTGACCGTGTACAAAGCCGTTATGAAAGGGTTCAGCAGGAGAGCATGAGCCTGCAGGATTACCTGCAACTCTGCCGTAAGGAGCCCAGTGCCTATGCCACTGCAGCCGAACGCATGCTGCTGGCGATTGGTGAACCGGAAGTTATTGATACCGCCAAGGACCCCCGCCTCTCCCGCATTTTCATGAACAAGGTGATCCGTCGTTATCCGGCCTTTCCGGAGTTTTACGGCATGGAAGAGGCCATCGAGCAGATCGTTTCCTATTTCCGGCATGCCGCCCAAGGGCTGGAAGAGCGTAAACAAATCCTGTACCTGTTGGGGCCAGTGGGCGGTGGCAAGTCCTCACTGGCTGAGCGGCTGAAACTGCTGATGGAGCATCAGCCTTTTTATGCCATCAAGGGTTCTCCGGTTTATGAATCCCCTCTGGGGCTGTTTGACCCGGAAGAAGACGGTCAACTGCTGGAAGAAGAATACGGCATCCCCCGGCGTTATCTGAAAGCCATTCCTTCCCCCTGGGCCGCCAAACGTCTGGAAGAGTTTGGCGGTGATATCAGCCAGTTTGAAGTGGTTCGTCTCTATCCTTCCCGGCTTAATCAGGTGGCTCTGGCCAAAACCGAACCGGGTGATGAAAACAACCAGGATATTTCCGCCCTGGTTGGCAAGGTGGATATTCGTAAACTGGAGCATTATGCCCAGGATGACCCGGATGCCTACAGCTTTTCTGGTGGCCTTTGCCATGCCAATCAGGGGCTGCTGGAGTTTGTGGAAATGTTTAAGGCACCCATCAAGGTGTTGCATCCACTGCTGACCGCAACCCAGGAAGGTAACTACAACCCCACTGAAGGCATGGGTGCGATTCCCTTTGAAGGCATCGTGCTGGCCCACTCCAATGAATCGGAATGGCAGACCTTCCGCAATAATCGCAACAATGAAGCCTTTCTGGACCGGGTGTATATCGTCAAGGTGCCCTACTGCCTGCGGGTCTCGGAAGAAATCAACATCTACAAAAAACTGTTGGAAAACTCTTCCCTGTCCGAAGCTCCCTGTGCCCCGGACACCCTGAAGATGCTGGCGCAGTTTTCGGTTCTTTCACGTTTGAAGGAGCCGGAAAACTCCAATGTTTATTCAAAAATGCGCGTTTATGATGGTGAAAACCTGAAAGATACCGACCCCAAGGCCAAATCCATTCAGGAGTATCGGGATGCAGCCGGGGTCAATGAAGGCATGGATGGCTTGTCCACCCGCTTTGCCTTCAAGATCCTATCGCGGGTTTTCAACTTTGATTCCACGGAAACAGCCGCCAACCCGGTGCACCTGATGTATGTTCTGGAGCAACAAATCGAACAGCAGCAATTCCCGGATGAAGTCCATGACCGCTACCTGAGTTTTATCAAGGAATGGTTGGCACCGCGTTATGTCGATTTCATCGGCAAGGAAATCCAGACCGCTTACCTGGAATCCTACAGCGAGTATGGTCAGAACATCTTTGACCGCTATGTTACCTATGCCGATTTCTGGATTCAGGATCAGGAATTTCGTGATCCGGAAACCGGGGAAATGCTGGATCGCCAGGCACTCAATGAAGAGCTGGAAAAAATCGAAAAACCGGCCGGAATTTCCAACCCCAAAGACTTTCGCCATGAGGTGGTCAACTTTGTGTTGCGTGCTCGCGCCCAGAATAACGGCAAGAATCCCAGTTGGCAGAGCTATGAAAAACTGCGCAGCGTGATCGAACACAAGATGTTTGCCAATACTGAAGAGTTGCTGCCGGTGATTTCCTTCAATGCCAAGGCTTCCACTTCGGATCAGCAAAAACATGAAGACTTTGTCGATCGCATGAAAGAACGGGGTTATACCGAAAAACAGGTACGCCTCTTGTCAGAGTGGTATCTGCGGGTACGCAAATCCCAGTAATTCTGGCCACCAAGTGAGGTGAGCATGGGCTATTTCATCGACCGGCGCTCCAATGCAAAAAACAAAAGTGCGGTTAATCGCCAGAGGTTTTTACGGCGCTACCGCAAGCATATCCGGCGTGCGGTCAACGAAGCCGTAAAAAAACGCTCCATCACGGATATGGAAAGGGGCGAGGAAGTCAGTATCCCTGATCGGGACATCAGTGAACCCGTTTTCCAGCAGGGCAAGGCGGGTCGCAAGGATATGGTGCATCCGGGCAACAAGCAGTTTCGCCAGGGCGACCGTATTGACCGGCCACCCGGTGGCGGTGGAGGCGGCGGCTCAGGAGGTCAGGGCGCTGGCCAGGATGGCAGCGGCGAAGATGAGTTTGCCTTTACCCTGACCCGTGATGAATTCATGGATTTTCTGTTTGATGATCTGGAATTGCCCAATCTGGTTCGCAAGGAACTCACGGAAACCGATGAAACCCGCCCCGTGCATGGGGGCATCGTGCGCCAGGGCACACCTTCGCGTTTGCATGTGGTGCGCTCCATGCGTTCGGCTTATGCCCGGCGCTTGGCGATGGGGGCCGGTAGCAAGCGTGAACTGCGTGAATGTGAAGAGGCGTTGGCTGAAGAAGAATCCAAGGATCAGACGCTGCGTAATCCCCTGAGAATCCGTGAGCTCAAGGAAGCGGTTGAACAACTGCAAAAGCGCCTGGCTGCCATTCCCTACCTGGATGATGAAGACCTGCGCTATCGCCACATGAAACAGCAGCCTGTGCCTGCAACCCAGGCAGTGATGATTTGTATCATGGATGTTTCCGGTTCCATGACCGAACGCCACAAGGAGCTGGCCAAGCGTTTCTTTCTGCTTTTGTATCTTTTTCTTGAGCGTAACTATAAAAAAGTCGAGCTGGTGTTTATTCGCCACCACACCACGGCAAAAGAAGTGGGTGAAGAGGAGTTTTTCTACTCGCGAGAAACCGGGGGCACCATCGTTTCCAGTGCCTTGAAACTGGCAAGCAGCATTCTCGAAGCCCGTTACCCCGCAAGCCGCTGGAATGCTTACATTGCCCAGGCTTCCGATGGCGATAACTGGGACGATGATTCCGGGGTCTGTGCGGACTGGATGCGCAACAAACTGCTGCCTCGGGTCAGCTATTTCGCCTATGTGGAAATCACGCCGCATGCTCATCAGGCGCTCTGGGAGTCCTATTCCGAGATCCAGTCCACCTTCCCCGACCGCTTTGCCATGCGCCAGTTTTATGAGCCCAGTGAAATCTACCCGGTATTCCGCGAACTCTTTCAGAAGGAGGGGCAGTCATGAGCCAACGTGAACCCCTGGCCAGAGGCAGTGAATGGACTTTTGATCTGCTGCAGGACTATGAAAAGGAAATTGCCCGCCTGGCCGCAAGCTATGGGCTGGATACCTACCCCAATCAGATTGAAGTTATTTCCAGCGAACAAATGATGGATGCCTATGCCGCCACCGGCATGCCGGTGGGTTATCACCACTGGTCCTACGGCAAACACTTTCTGAAGGTACAGCAGGCCTACAAACGAGGCCAAATGGGCCTGGCCTATGAGCTGGTGATCAACTCCAACCCCTGCATTGCCTATCTGATGGAAGAAAACACCCTGATGATGCAGGTGTTGGTGATGGCGCATGCCAGCTACGGCCATAATTCCTTTTTCAAGAACAACTACCTGTTCCGCACCTGGACGGATGCCGAAGGCATCATTGATTACCTGGTGTTTGCCCGCCAGTACGTCAGTGAATGCGAAGAGCGTTATGGCATTGATGCCGTGGAAACCCTGCTGGATGCCTGCCATGCCCTGCAAAGTCACGGTGTGGATCGCTACAAGCGTCCCCGGCCTCTATCCGCTCAGGAAGAGCGGGAACGTCAGCAGGAAAGAGAGGCCATTCTGCAACAGCAGGTCAATGACCTCTGGCGCACCCTGCCTAACACCGGTACCAGCCAGGAAGAGTCAACCAGCCGGCCACCGCGCTTTCCTGAAGAGCCTCAGGAAAACCTGCTGTATTTTGTCGAAAAGCATGCCCCCTTGCTGGAACCCTGGCAAAGAGAGTTGGTGCGTATTGTGCGCAAGATTGCCCAGTATTTTTATCCACAACGCCAGACCCAGGTAATGAACGAAGGCTGGGCCACCTTCTGGCATTACACTCTGATGCATGACCTCTATGATGAAGGCCTGGTGGATGAAGGCTTTATGCTGGAATTTTTACAGTCCCACACCAGCGTGGTGATGCAGCCGGATTACGACAGCCCCCACTATTCAGGCATCAACCCCTATGCCCTGGGGTTTGCCATTTATACGGACATCAAGCGCATCTGCCAGAACCCCACTCAGGAAGACCGGGAATGGTTCCCGGATATTGCCGGTCAGGACTGGCTGGAAACCCTGCACTGGGCGATGCGCGACTTCAAGGATGAATCCTTTATCCAGCAGTTTCTTTCCCCCAAGGTGATCCGCGATTTTCACCTTTTTGCCGTGGTGGATGATGATAGAGACAACCAGATTGAAATCAGCTCCATCCATGATGAATCCGGCTATCGGGCGGTACGCTCGGCCCTGGCGGCCCAGTACAACCTGAGCTTAAGAGAACCCAATATCCAGGTCTGGGAAGCCCACCTGCGCGGTGACCGCAGCCTGACCCTCAGGCACGTGCGTCACAACCGCCGTAACCTCGGTGAACCCACCCAGGAAGTGTTGCGTCACCTCTATAGCCTCTGGGGTTTCCCGGTCAAACTGGAAAGCTGGGACGGCAATGAGAAAATCAGCGAACTGACCTGGCCGCTGGTGGAAGAAAAATAAGCCTGATCAACCTGCCTTGAAACCTTTCACAAAGGAGTTTGTCCATGCTCTGTAAAGCAAGAGTACAAGAATTCTTTGACTTTTATCAAAAGTTAGACAAGAATTCTACTAAGAACCTGGATCAATATTATGCAAAGCAGGTGAGTTTTACCGACCCCCTGCATCAGGTTGAGGGTTTGGAGCAGCTGATTGCTTACTTTGATCGGCTTTATGCTCGGGTCACTGAGATAGGATTTGAGTTTTCCGAGCCGGATATTGTGGGTGACCGGGTCTGGTGCAGTTGGGTGATGACTTACCGGCATCCACGTATCAATTCCGGTAATCCGGTTCGGGTTGAAGGGGCCAGTCGCCTGGACTGGCAGGACAACAAGGTGGTTTGCCACAGAGATTTCTTTGATGGCGGACAAATGCTCTGGGAACAGCTACCTCTTCTGAGAAGTGTGATAGCAGCCCTGAAAAAGCGCATGGCAGGCTAGTTGAGTAGCGCTGCTGTGTGGGAGTGAAGATCATGCAGCAGTTGCAAGCCGCAAGTCGTATCTGGATTACCGGTGCCGGTTCGGGCATCGGTCTGGCGTTGGCGGAACAGCTGGCACAGGCCGGTCATCGCTTGGTGATCACGGCCCGGTCAGCCTCCAGTCTTGAAGACCTGGCCCGTCGTTACAGCCGCATTCAGGTGGCCCCTGCGGATGTGACTGATCCTGAAGCCTTGCAGGCTGTGGCCCAAAGGATTGAGGAAAAGCTGGGCGGTCTGGACATGGTCCTACTCAATGCAGGCACCTGTGAGTACCTGGAGCAAGGGCGGGTGGATTCGGCACTGATCAAACGGGTCATGGATACCAATTTCATGGGCCTGGTGTATTCCCTGGAGGCTGTTCAGCCACTGCTGGAAAAGTCTGCAAACCCTTATCTGGTTGCTATTGCCAGCTCGGCTGCTTACACACCGCTGCCCAGAGCCGAAGCCTATGGAGCTTCCAAAGCCGCAGTGAGTTATTTCATGGAGAGTCTGCGTGTGGATCTGGCCGCTCAGGGGGTTGGCGTATCGGTGGTGTATCCGGGCTTTGTGAAAACACCCTTGAGCGATAAGAATGATTTTCCTATGCCGATGCGGATTTCAGCTGAGGAAGCAGCCCGACAGATCATCAAGGGCCTGAGAAAAGGCCAGCCGGAAATTCGTGTTCCCCGTTTTTTTGTGGAGGTGGTTCGCAGGTTGGGACGCCTGCCCTTTTTCCTTCGTACCCGTTTGACTCAGAGGATGGTGCGCTGAATGAACAGCCAGAAATCAATTGCTGTGGTGGGTTCCGGTATTGCCGGTATGACGGCCGCCCATCTGTTGTCGCGCAAATACCAGGTGACACTTTTTGAGGCAGAAGAGCGCTTGGGTGGGCATACGGCCACCCAAGAAGTCGAGTTCAAGGGGCGCACCTGGGCCCTGGATACCGGCTTTATTGTCTTCAATGACTGGACCTACCCGAATTTCATCAAGCTTTTGGAGCAACTGGGCGTGCCTTCACTGGCCACGGAGATGAGTTTCTCGGTCAGCTGTGAAGTCTCCGGCCTGGAATATAATGGCAACAATCTCAACACTCTGTTTGCCCAGCGTCGCAACCTGTTCAGCCCGCGTTTTCTGGGGATGATTCGGGATATTCTGCGCTTTAACCAGGAAGCGCCCCAGGAGCTGCAAGCCGGTCTCCTATCCGAAGGTGAAACCCTGGGTGCCTATCTGGAGCGCAAGGCTTACGGTCAGGCCTTTATGCAGGATTATCTGGTGCCCATGGGGGCGGCCATCTGGTCTTCGGGAATCGCTGCCATGCGCGAGTTTCCCGTGCTGTTTTTTGTGCGTTTTTTCAAAAATCATGGACTCTTGAGCGTTAAAAATCGTCCCCAGTGGCGAGTGATTCAGGGCGGCAGTCGCGCTTATATTGCGCCCCTGACGGCCCCTTTTGCTGAAGGAATACGCTTGTCCACTCCGGTTACCGCAGTATATCGGCAGGAAGAGGGCGTTAGAGTGGTTTCCAGCCACGGCGAAGAGGTGTTTGATGAGTTGGTTCTGGCTTGCCACAGTGATCAGGCGCTGGCCTTGTTGAAGGATGCCAGTGATGAAGAACAGCATCTGCTGGCGCAGCTACCCTACCGGATGAATGATGTGGTGCTGCACACAGATACCCGCCTGCTGCCGCGCAGCCCCCGTGCCTGGGCCAGCTGGAATTACCGGCGGCGTGACCCGGCACGGCTGCAGCCGGGGGAAGACGATCAGTCCCTGGTCAGTCTGACTTACAACATGAGTCGTTTGCAGCGCCTGGAAGCTGAGCCGGAGCTGCAGGATACCGCCTTCTGTGTGACCCTGAATGACAGCCCCATGATTGACTCTGAAAAGGTGTTGGGGCGTTATCGTTATGCCCACCCGGTGTTCACTCTGGAGGGCATCCAGGCTCAGCAGGGCATTCAGCAGATGAATGGTGAACGTCATACCTGGTTTTGTGGAGCCTGGTGCCGTAACGGTTTTCATGAAGATGGGGTGGCCAGCGCCCTGGCCGTAACTGAAAAACTGGGGGTGACGCTCTGATGGAAAAAACCAACTTGAGCAGCCGTTTTTACACCGGCACCTTGAGGCACCGGCGTTTCAGTCCGGCGCGTCATGAATTCACCTTCAAGCTTTTTATGTGCTGGCTGAACCTGGATGAACTGGAGCAGCTGCCTTTCACCCGCAGTGGTCGGCGCTGGCGCTGGGTGCGTTTTCGGCGCGAAGACTATTTACGCCCCCATTCCCTGCCCCTGAAAGAGGCCGTATTGGATCAGGTTGAACAGCAGACAGGCCAACGCCCCCAAGGTGAGGTTTTTCTGCTGACCCACCTGCGCTATGGTGGCATCTGCTTCAACCCCATCAGCCTCTATTATTGTTTCAATGAAAGTGGAGAGTTGCAGGCGGTTGTTGGTGATGTCTCCAACCTGCCCTGGCAGGAACGCCAGCCTTATATTGTTTCCTGTGATCCGCAAAGCCACAAGCATTCCGCGCGTCTGGCCAAGCAGATGCATGTTTCACCTTTCAATCCCATGGATCAGGATTATCTCTGGCAGTTCACCACACCTGGCCAGCAGTTGGTGATGCATATGGAAAATCAGGACAAGGATGGTCACGTGCCCTTTGACTCCACCCTGCTTTTAAAACGGCGAGATGATCTGGGAACCTCCATTAACCGCCTTTTGCTTCGTCACCCCTGGATGACTTTGAAGGTGATCGCAGGGATTCATTTTGAAGCCTTGCGCCTGTGGCTGAAAGAAAACCCGGTTTATGCTCATCCTGGCAAAAAAGGAGTGTAACGCATGAAAGCTGAAAAATTTCTAACCACGGAAGATCGGGCAGGCTGGACGACCCGTCTGTTCAGAAAGATGGCTTTACGCGGGATGGCCAGGCTTCATGGAGCCAGTATTCACATCCATGACCCCGATGGGGTTTGGCTACTGGGTCAGCCGGATGCTGAGATGTCTGTTGTCGTGCGCTTTCATGACCGCCAGATGTGGCGGGAAGTGACTCTCGGTGGCACCTTGGCCGCTGCTGAAGCCTATATGGAGGGGCGCTGGAGTTGCAGCAATCTGGTGTTGCTGACCCGGATTATGGGGCGCAATCTTGAAGAGCTGAACAAGCGTCTGGATCACCCGTTCAAGCAGCTGGGCGCTCCCCTGAATCGCCTGGCGCACTTCCTGAATCGCAATAGCCGCGAGGGTTCCCGACGCAACATCAGTGCCCATTATGATCTGGGTAATGATTTCTTCCGGCTGTTTCTGGATAAAGAACACAAGATGTATTCCAGTGCCCTTTACCCGAATGCAGAAGCCACTCTGGAAGAGGCCTCGGGTTATAAGCTGGAACGTATCTGCCAGAAACTGGATTTACAGCCGCAGGATCACCTGCTGGAGATAGGCACAGGTTGGGGCGGTATGGCGATTTATGCCGCCAAGCACTATGGCTGCCGGGTGACCACTACCACGATTTCCCGCGAGCAGTTGCAGCACGCGCAAAAAAGGGTGGCTGAAGAAGGTCTGGAAGATAGAGTCACTCTTCTGTTTGACGACTACCGGGATTTGAGCGGCCAGTATGACAAGCTGGTGTCCATTGAAATGATTGAGGCGGTGGGTCACCAGTATCTGCCGATTTACCTGAAAACCCTGGAGGAGCGCCTCAAGCCGGATGGGCTGGCGCTAGTTCAGGCGATTACCGTGCCTGATCAGCGCTACAAGGAAGCGCTCAAGCAGGTGGACTTTATCAAGAAGCACATCTTTCCCGGTGGTTTTTTGCCCAGTCACAGGGTTCTGCTGGAACACTTGGCGCGCCAGACGGATATGAATCTGTTGCACCTGGAGGAAATCGGTGATCATTATGCCCGCACTCTGAATGACTGGCGGCTGCGTTATTTGCAGGAGCTGGAGGCGGTTAAGGAACTGGGCTACGACCAGCGTTTTGTGCGTATGTGGGAGTATTATCTCTGCTACTGTGAAGGGGCTTTTATGGAAAGAGCCATCGGCACCAGCCAGTTGCTCCTGGCGCGTCCCGGCAACCGCAGGGCCAACCTGGTTGGCCAGTTCAAGGCGGCTGACTGATGTTCAGGAAACCCTGGCTACTTGTACTTTGTTTTGTATCAGGCGCTCGGTGGTTTCATCAGCATCAGTAGGCCGCCCGAAATAATAACCCTGCAGCAGGTCACAGCCCTTGCGTGCCAGGTAATCAGCTTGGGCTTCCTCTTCCACACCTTCGGCAACCACGGTCATTTTCAAGCCACGACAGAGCGCCAGAGTGGATTCGACAATGGCCCGATCCGCCTCATTGGCGGGCAGGCTGCGAATAAAGGTGCGATCCAGTTTCAGCTGGTTGATCGGCAGGTGTTTCAGGTAAGCCAGGGAGGAGTAACCGGTGCCAAAATCATCGATGGCCAGATGAATGCCTGAAGAGGACAGGGCATCCAGACGATCCAGGGTTTCCTTGTCACGCTGGACGAACACACCTTCGGTGAGTTCCAGTTCCAGAATTTCGTGATTCAGTTTGTGTTTTTTCAGCAGGGAAAAAAGATTGTCTACGAAATTTTCGGCCTGAAATTCCAGCGGGGAAACATTCACGGCAATGCGACTGGGGGCAATGCCCTGTTGCTGCCATTCGGCATAGTGTTTCAGGGATTGCTCCAGAATCCACTGGCCCAGGGGTTCCATCAGGCCATGACGCTCGGCCAGGGGGATAAACTGGTCAGGGGGAATGCGACCCAGAGTGGGGTGATCCCAGCGCAACAGAACCTCCAGGGCATGAATACGGCGGGAGCCGGAAGCCACCAAAGGCTGGAAATTAAGACTGAGTTCATTGTTGGACAGGGCCTCCCGCAGGCCTTGCAACAAAATCAGGGGGTTTCTGTCTTCACGCAGGTCTTCAGTGAAGTGGCGGATCTGTCCCGCCCCTCTGGATTTGGCGGCATGCAGGGCCAGCTCGGCTTCCTGAAGCAGTTCATTGACGGATTGACTGGCATCCTGCCAGGTGCTGGTGCCTATGGAAAAGCTGAACTCCATTAAGCGGCCCTTGATGGAAAAAGGCTTGCTCAGGTACTTTTTGGCGCGGTTGATCATTGCACCTCTTTCACCTTCATCATCCCCTGAGGTCAGCGGCAGGGCACAGATGAAAACATCCGCAGAGTGGCGGGCAACCAGGCCCTGGGTGCATTCCTTGAGGCGCCGGGCAAGGCTGCTCAGAAGCTGGTCACCCACGGCAAAACCATAGCTGGCATTCACCAGCCGGAAGTTGTCGATATCCACCAGCATCAGGCACCAACGCTTTTGCAAATTGGGTATCTGGCGGGAAAGTTCTCTCAGGGTGTTGGCCGTATTGGGCAGACCGGTCAGGCGATCATGCTCGGTGGCATGTTCCAGACGTGCTTCCTGGCGGCGGTGTTCGGTGATATCGGTGAAGATGGCAACATAATGGGTGACTTCACCATCCGGGTCTTTCACGGCCTTGCAGGTCAGCCATTCCAGATAAACCTCCCCATCCTTGCGACGGTTCCAGATTTCACCCTGCCAGATGCCCTCACGCATCAGGGTTTGCCAGTAGTTCTCGTAAAACTCGGCATCATGGTAGCCCGAACTGAGGATGCGCGGGTTTTCCCCGAGAACCTCAGCTTCACTATAGCCGGTGACCTGGGTGAAGGTCTTGTTGACGGCGATAATGGTGCCCCTGGGGTCGGTGATGGTGACACCATCATGGGTGTGATCAAAAACCTGTTTGAGTAGCCGAAAAATGACCTTGCGATTCTTGTACTTGCGCTTTCGATACCCCACGCCCAAAGCAAAGCCAACAGCCAGCAGAGGAAAGGCTATTAACAGAATAATGGGGAAAGACGCCTGCCACATAAAAAATTACCTACGCCCGA
This sequence comes from Marinospirillum sp., assembly GCF_044810985.1. Taxonomy (GTDB): domain Bacteria; phylum Pseudomonadota; class Gammaproteobacteria; order Pseudomonadales; family Halomonadaceae; genus Marinospirillum. The sequence goes on along the minus strand of NZ_CP085242.1, from coordinate 2,139,668 downwards.
AGGCTCTTGCCAGAGAATGCATTTGCCTGACCTGATCCGTCAGGTTGTCGGCACTTCGTGAGGTGTCTTCAGCCCTGCTGCGGGTACTGTGGGCCAGATCCCTGACCTGGGCCAGGCTGTCCACAACACTGTCGCTGGCAGTCACCTGCTGCTCGATAGCAGCAGCAACTCTCTGGCTGGCCCCCAGCACCTCATCGGCAGCCTGCGTCAGACTGCTGAGCACACTGCCTGCCGTTTCTATCTGTTCTACTGTTTGCTGACTGTCTTCACGACTGGCCAGTACCTGCTCAATCGCGACACCAATATTTTTGCGAATGGCTTCAATACGCTGGGTGATGGTTTCCGTCACTTCCTGGGTGCTGCCCGCCAGTTGCCGGACGGCATCAGCCACCACGGCAAAGCCGCGACCGGACTCGCCAGCCCTGGCTGCTTCAATGGCCGCATTGAGTGCCAGAAGGTTGGTTTGATCGGCAATATCAGTGATGGAGCCAATGCTTTCACTGATGGCTTCGGCATCACTGCGCAGGGTTTCAATACGCTCGACGGCCGTTTCAAACCTTTCAGCCATACGCCGGACACTGTTGACGCTTTCTTCCACGCTGGTTTGGCCGCGCTGGGTTTCCGCGTTCATTTCCTGGCTGGCGGTATTGATGCCATGCATGTTTTGTTCCAGCTCATGGATGCTGCCTGCCAGTTGTTCTGCCATACCCGCCAGCTGGTCAATGTGGCCTTCCTGTTCGCGCACCCCGCCTTCGGCATCGTGCATGGCCTGATCCGTTGTGGTGGCCACTTCATTGAGGGTTCGACTGGCATCTTCAATGCGCCCGATGACCGTTCTCAGTTGGGCTTCCTGCATGCGCATGGCCAGATCCAGGGCACCGAATTCACTCATGTTGCCACTGTAGACTTGCTGGGCAACCGGGTTGTCGATAATGCTGAGTGCCTTGCCGTAGATGTTTTTAAGGGGATTGAGAAACCAGGCCGAGGCACCCAGAATGCCCAGTCCAGCACAGCCGACCAGAAAACCGGCCAGGGTTCGGCTGTCCACAAGATACAGAATCAGAAGTGTGGAAAGAATTTGTGCCAGCACCATGCCCAGGAGCAGGCCGTAGGCTGACCAGCGGGGTTTGGGTGCTTTTTGTTTACCACTGTTGATGTCACGGTAGGTTTGCTGGGCGCGATCCACCAGTTTGCTGCCTGCCCTGACGCGAACCGACTGATAGCCAACATGCTCTTCACCTTCAAAAATGGGTGACACATAAGCATCCACCCAATAGAAGTCACCATTCTTGCAACGGTTTTTAACCACGCCCATCCAGGACTCGCCTTTTTTCAGGCGCTGCCAGAGGTCGGCAAACGCCAGAGGTGGCATGTCCGGATGGCGTACCAGGTTGTGGTTTTTGCCAACCAGCTCTTCTGCTGAGAACCCACTGATGCGTTGGAAATCTTCATTGGCGTAACGGGTAATGCCTTTCAGGTCTGTCGTTGATACCAAGCGGTCTCCTGCTGACAGGGAGACTTCTTTGTCCGTTACGGGTAAATTTGTTTTCATAATTGCTGGCTACTGTGGATTGGCTGCTTGCCAGATGGAAGCAGTGGCGTGAGCAAGTGGAGTAAATAAGGTATGATTATATCAGTGTCAAGCTGCCTGTGTTGGTTAAGTCTTGCAACCAAAAAATACACAATGCTACAGGCGAGCCTGTCAAGACCGAACCTCAAAAGTTAAGCATCGCATTTTTATGGGGTTTTCGTCCAGGCAGGCAAGGTGTTGCTCAGCAGGTAGATGCAAACTGGGGTTCAAGGCAGTAAACTAGCCTTGATTAAAACTACAAATCTGACCTTAACATAACCTACTAGCGGATGGACTCAGTGACTCAACAAAGCTCCTACACTTATGAAGAACTGCTGGATTGCGGCCATGGCAAACTCTTTGGCCCCGGCAACGCCCAGCTACCTGTTCCCAACATGCTGATGATGGACCGTATTGTGGAAATCAAGGCCGATGGGGGCGCTTACGGTAAAGGCCACATTGTCGCGGAACTGGATATTCATCCTGATCTCTGGTTTTTTGCATGCCACTTCCCCGGTGATCCAGTGATGCCAGGCTGTTTGGGTCTGGATGCCATGTGGCAGCTGGTGGGCTTTTACCTGGGCTGGCAGGGCAACCCCGGCCGCGGTCGTGCGCTGGGTAGTGGCGAAGTCAAGTTTACCGGTCAAGTGCTCCCCGAAGCCAAGCTGGTTACCTACAAAATTGATATTAAACGCACCATGAACCGTAAACTGGTATTGGGCATTGCTGATGGCATCATGGAAGTGGATGGCCGTAAAATCTATGAAGCCAAGGATCTGCGTGTAGGGCTGTTTACCAGCACCAGTGGATTCTAAAAGAGGGCAAATCAATGAGACGAGTAGTTGTTACAGGCCTGGGCGTTATTTCCTGCCTGGGCGCAGACAAACAGAGTGTTTTGGAATCTTTGCAAGTTGGGCGTTCCGGCATCAAGTTCAAACAGGATTATGCAGACAAGGGTTTTCGCAGCCAGGTTGCTGGCACAATTGACCTGAATCTGGATGAGCTGGTGGATCGCAAACTCAAACGCTTTATGGGTGACGCGGCCGCCTTTGCTTATTTGTCCATGCAGCAGGCCATTGCCGATTCCGGGTTGAGCGAAGACCAGGTCTCCAATGTACGCACCGGTTTGATTGCCGGTTCCGGCGGTGCTTCATCTGCCAACCAGGTTGAGGCTGCTGATGTCCTGCGTGAAAAAGGCCTGCGCCGTGTGGGGCCCTATCGTGTCACCCGCACCATGGGCAGCACCGTTTCCGCCTGTTTGGCCACGCCCTTCAAAATCAAGGGTGTCAACTACTCCATTTCTTCCGCTTGTGCGACTTCAGCTCATTGCATTGGCAATGCCATGGAAATGATCCAGCTGGGCAAACAGGATGTGGTCTTTGCCGGTGGCGGCGAAGAAGAGCACTGGACCCTGTCCTGCCTGTTTGATGCCATGGGTGCCTTGACCACCAGTTACAACGATACGCCTGACAAGGCTTCGCGCCCCTATGACAAGACCCGCGATGGCTTTGTCATTGCCGGTGGCGGCGGTATGCTGGTTCTGGAAGAGCTGGAGCATGCCAAGGCTCGTGGTGCGAAAATTTACGGTGAGCTGGTCGGCTATGGCGCCACTTCCGATGGCTATGACATGGTCGCGCCTTCTGGTGAAGGTGCAGCCCGTTGCATGCAGCAAGCCATGCAAAACCTGGACGGCAGCATTGACTACATCAACACCCACGGTACTTCCACACCTGTGGGCGATGTTGCTGAGCTGAAAGCCATTCGTGAAGTCTTTGGCGACCAGACTCCGGCAATGAGTTCCACCAAATCCCTGACCGGTCACTCCCTGGGGGCCACCGGTGTGCAGGAAGCGATTTACTCCCTGTTGATGATGGAAAACGACTTTATTGCCGCTTCAGCCAATGTTGACGAGCTGGATGAAGCAGCAGAAGGTTTTGACATCGTGACCGGCAAAGCCCGTGAAGGCGTACAGTTGAATCGTGTTCTGTCCAACAGCTTTGGTTTTGGCGGCACCAACGCCTGCCTGGTGTTCCAGCGTTACCAGGGTTAATCTTCCTGCGGCAGGGTCGCTGGCCGAGGTATCGCTGATATTTCGGCCAGTTGGCCCTCAATCCATTCCTGAGCTTCGCGTGTGACCTGATCGGCCCTCTTGCCTTCAGTGGTGATGGGCTTGCCAATGCGCATGCTCAACACGCCGGAATGCTTGATCCAGTCCGAAGAACTCCAATGCTCCCCGGCATTGTGGGCAATGGGTACAAGAGGTACGCCAGCCCGACAGGCGATCATGGCCGCACTTTTGCTGAAGGGTTTGCTTTTTCCGGGTGCCACTCGGGTGCCTTCAGGAAAAATAAGCACCGAAATCCCTTCCTGAATTCTTTCTGCCCCTACCTTGAGAACAACCCGAATCATCTTGGCAGGTTGGCTGCGATCCAGAGGGATCGGGCGTAAAAGGCGAAGGCCCCAGCCAAAGACCGGAATTTTCAGCAATTCTTTTTTGAGAACCGTGCAAATCGGTGGTTTCAGGGTTTGCAGATACATGGTCTCCCATTCGCTTTGATGATTGGCCACCAGAACAAAAGCACCCTCGGGGAGATTGTCCAGACCTTCAAAGTCATACCTTATACCGCAGGTGAGGCGAAGCCACTGAATGACAAAGCGACTGTGCAGATTGAGCAGTCTGAAGCGTTGTTTTGCGGGCAGCGGCCAGACCAGCAGCGCCAGGGGAGCACCGATGAACAGCAGGGCAAAAAAATAGCCACAATAAAAAGCCAGGCTCCCCAGGGGACGGGGTTTACGGATATAACGGCTGGCCGGTGTTTTAGTGCTGGTTGGTTGTGAGTTCATTCAGCTCCTCCAGTAAAGCTGGTAAGCTGGCGCGCCAGGCTCGGGGATGAACGCCGAAAGTCTCCAGCAGATGTTGGGTATTCATACCGTGACGATTGGTTCCTGAATGGTCTGCCGGGTAAGGCGCTGTACCCAGCTGGCGTGCAAGCGTGTGCATCAGCTCGGTTTGACTGACCGGCTCGCTGCCCGCATAGTGATAAACACCGGTCGCCTGGGCACCGGAATCCAGTTGCAATGCCATGCCCAGAAGAACCCTGGCCAGGTCATGCAGAGACTGCAAGCCACGATAATCAATATCTTCAGGGGCCTGGTGCTCTTTGCAGCAGCTGATCAGATGAGCAAGACCGCCATCGGGAGCACTGCTCAGCAAAGGCGGTATTCTTAGTATAATATGCTGATGACAGCGGGCAGCCTGGCTTTCCAGAGCGAGAAGTTGCTGGGCCAGCTTGCTGCTGTTTTCGGGCTGATCCAGCTCGCTCACGGCCTGTTGTTCAGGCATGAAAACCAGGTCGGATGAAACCAGCAATAGACCGGCATTGCGTGAAGTACAAAGCTCAACCAGTTGCGGCAGGGCTTCCAGCCAGAACTGCAGGTTGTTGGCATCAGGCAGACAGCTAACTTCACCGCCTGTCCCCAGAGGAGCCAGAAGCAGAAAGTCAAAATCCGGGAGTGCCAGTGGTTGCGTCTGGGAATCAGTGCACTGGATGTCCAGGCCGGAGTAACGCTGTGCCTCTTCCTCCAATGCCTGAAACAAGGCCTGATAGTCAGAAAGAAACAGTACACGCATAGTTAAGGATTACCTGGAAAAATCAAAGCCTGATTGTATCATAAGATGCGGAGAGCGCCGGGCAAGGAATGACTTGATTTCACTGCAGTAAAGACTAACATTGAGTAACAGTATGTATAATTTTAGGGAAAAAGCATAACAATGAGTGGACGCATGACTAAAACCCAGACCTCTGAGGCGGCACTTAAGGTACTGCTGGTGGAAGATGAGCCTGCGGATGCCCATTTGGTGCGTTTGGCTTTCCAGGAAAGTCAGCTGGATATCGCACTGGATCTGGTTGTGGATGGGCGCGAAGCCCTGGCTTATTTAAAAAAGCAGCCTCCTTTTACAACCGCCCCTACCCCCGGCCTGATTCTCCTTGACCTCAATATGCCCAGAATGAATGGCCGGGAATTCCTTGCTGCAGTCAAGGCCGACCCTGAACTCAAACGCTTTCCGGTGGTAGTGCTGACCACCTCAGATGCCGAGAAGGACATTGAAAGCTGTTATGACATGGGGGCCTCAGGTTACATCACCAAGCCAATTGATATTGATCAGTTCATTCAGGTGATTAAAAGCCTGGGTGACTACTGGATCAATATTCTGCAACTGCCTGATAGCAATCAATAAGCCTATACGTACAGCCTCTTTGACTGGCTTTCATTCTGGGAGTTGCCTAACCTGATGGGTAAAAGGAGATAAAACAATGAAAACAATCAAAGACTGGTCGCTGCGCACCAAAATCAGAATACCCTTGGGCTTGGCTGCTTTGCTGATACTCTTTATGAGTGTTACCTCCTACCTTGCCATGAACAGCATCTCCACCCAGGTGAAAAGTTTTGATGAGCAGTATTTTCCGGCCATTTCAGCTGTACTTAACGCAGACCGGGATCTCTACCAGAACCTGGTGGCTCTGCGTCAGTTGCAGCAGGAAGCCAGTGCCGGGAACAGGGAGGCACTGCAACAGGATATTGAGGAGAATTACCAGCAAGCCCTGGATCGCGGTCTGACCGCCATTGAGCTGTTGGGTGAACAAGCTTCCACTTCGGCGGCCAGTGAATATCAGACCCTGATGACGACCTGGCAGGAGCATACCCAGGAACTGATAGCCAACCCTGACCGGCAAGAACAGCAAGCCTTGTTTGAGGCTCCCAGAGAATTTCTGAATGAGCTGGGTGAACGTATTGATGAACTGGCCCAGGCCTCCTCTACAGAAGCCGCGAGCACAACAGACCAGCAAACCTTCATGCAACTGGTGCAGCTGCTGGTGCTTATTCTGGCCTTTTTACTGGCGGGCATCCTGGCCCCCAAACTGCTGGTGGGGCCGATTGAATTTCTGCGCAACCGGATGCGGGATGTGGCTCAGGGTGAAGGGGATCTGACCGCACGTATTCAGGTCAGCTCCAAAGATGAACTGGGCCAGGTGGCTGCTGCTTTTAACCAGGTCATGGAAAAGCTGCACCAGTCCATTTCCGTGGTCAAGACCGTGAATGATGAAGTGGTCAAACGCACCCGCCTCTTGCACGATACCGCCGCCTCCAATATTGAGCTGACCGAACAGCAGCAGCAAACGGTAGATCAGGTGGTTGTGGCCATGGAGGAGATGCACTCGGCAGCCAGAGAAATTGCCAACAACTCCAACAGTGGTGCTGAATCCGCCAGCGGTGCCAGCACCTCGGTGAGCCAGGGTGTGGATATCTCTCAGCAATCCAGTGAACGGGTCAAACAGCTGGCCGATCAACTGGATTCTTCGTCCACCGCGATAAGCCGTCTGGCAGAAGAAGCCGAAAGTGTGGGCAGTGTGCTGGATGTGATTAAAGGCATTGCCGAACAAACCAACCTTCTGGCCCTTAATGCTGCGATCGAAGCGGCCCGGGCCGGTGATCAGGGTCGTGGTTTTGCCGTGGTGGCGGAAGAAGTCAGAGCCTTGGCGAGCCAGACACAAAGCTCCACTGAAGATATCCGCCAGAAAATAGAAACCCTGCAGACCGGTGCCGATGAATCCGTCACTGCGATTCGCCAGGGCCTGAAACTGGTGGAGACAACCGTAACCGATGTGGAAAAATCGGCCCAAGCCTTTGCCAGCATTCAGCAGGCAGTGGAAGAAATCAGCAACATGTCACTGCAAACGGCCACCGCAACAGAAGAACAGACCAACGTGGTGGCTGAAATCAACCAGAACCTGCAGTCAATTGCTGATTACTCCGCTGAAAGTAACGATTCTTCCAAAAGCCTGAATGAACTGGCGGCTACCCTTAAACAGCAAACGGATCAGCTGAGTGAGGTCGTGGGTTCCTTCCGGGTGTAACCGGCTTTGCAGTTTTGAGGGAATCAGTTGGCCGGGTATCCAGCTTGAAGAAACCGACACTGGCAGTGAGGCCGTCGGCATGATCCAACATCTGTTCAGCAATTGAGTTGATCTGCTCAGCGGAAACGACCGATTCTTTGCTATGGTTGGCTTGCAGACTCACACTGGCGGCAATGGCCTGCATACGCTTGAGCACCCCTTCAACCGAATTTTTGATGCTACTGATGGAGTCAATGGTCTGTTCGGCAACCTGGGTTACCTCCCTGGTTAAATGGCTGCTTTCTTCACTGGAATGCACAGCCTCCTGGGTATCCTTGACGATCTCATCAACCAGGGCAACGATTTCCCGAGTGGCTCCCAGGGTCCGCTCTGCCAGACTGCGAACCTCGTCCGCTACCACTGCAAAACCACGGCCATGTTCCCCTGCCCGAGCAGCCTCAATGGCAGCATTGAGAGCCAGAAGATTGGTTTGGTCAGAAATTTCCCCAATGGTCTGAATAATTTCACTGATGTTGCGTGAACTGCTGTCCAGCTTGCTGATGGTATGCAGCATCTGGCTGAGTGCCTCACCGACATTGTTCATGCTGGCAATATTGCCCTCTATGAACTGACAGCCCTGTTTGGCCTTGTCTTCCATTTGCCGGGCTGCATTGTTGGTTTCCTCAACATGGGTCTGAACCTGGGTAATGCTGGAAGTGAGAGCTTCATTGGCCTGGTTGAGTTGATTGCTGGAGCTGCCCAGATACTCGGCATATTCCTGGATATTGGCAGCAGAACCCTGTACCTGGGTTACTACCTGGCTCAGGTTGGTCACCATGTCAGCAATAGCATGACCCAGGTGATCCTCACTGCTTTTTGGGCGCAGACTGCAGGAGAGGTCACCCTTGGAGACGGCACGGGCCAGTCGGGTTTTTTCTTCCAGCTCTTCCAGCAATTGATTGAAGCTTTCTGCGACCTCGCCCATTTCCGTACCGATTTCCACCTCCACACGTTTCGACAAATCACCCTTGTCGACAATTTCCCGAATGGTTTCCATGGTGTCCAACCAGGCCATACGGGCACCATGCTCGGAAATATTCAACCCCTTTAATTCCTGATCCGGTGGCACCCGCAGTTTGTTGAATTTTTTGAGTAGATAAAAAAGGATCAGGCCAGCAGCCAGAGTCCAGGCAAACGTGGCTGCAACACCGATAAACTGAATCCATAGCTGGCTTATGGGGTCGCCAGTTGCAAGGCGCTCTGCAGGCGCCAAAACAGCCAAAGCCAGGGTGCCCCAGGCACCACCGAAACCGTGCACGGCGATTGCACCTACGGGGTCATCCAGTTTGAAAACATAAAGCAGTAGCCACTCGGCAAAATACACCAGACAGCCACTGCTCAGGCCAATCAGCACGGCACCCCCAGGGGTTAAAATATTAGCACCTGCTGTAACTCCGACCAGGCCGCCCAGAATACCATTGAGGATACGCTCAACGACCGGAACCTTGTGAATGAACATGGAGATAAAAAAGCAGGCCAAGCCCCCGAAAGCCCCTGCCAACATGGTGTTCAGCAGAATATGGGCAATATCGGTTGAAGCTTCCAGCGTACTGCCACCATTGAATCCGAACCAGCCAAACCAGAGTATCAGCACACCGATGGAAGCCATGGCAACATTACAGCCGGGAATATTGCGGGGTTTTCCATCGGCATCAAAGCGACCAATGCGTGGCCCCAGTAGCATTATGCCTGCCAGCCCCATCCAGCCACCCACAGAGTGCACTACTGTGGAGCCGGCAAAGTCCATGAATCCCATGGCTGCAAGCCAGCCATCTTCCCCGGTCAGATAGGCCCCGCCCCAGATCCAGTGCCCGACAACCGGATAGATCAGGGCACCGATGACTACCGCAATCACCAGATAGGCATGGAACTTGACTCTTTCCGCCACAGCACCGGACATGATGGTCACGGCTGTACCTGCAAAAACAGCCTGGAAAGCAAAAAAGATCAATCCGAAAGGCTCATCATTGCCCTGCAGCATAAAGCTGTCGGTACCCATCAGCCCCCAAAGGGAAGAACCGAACATGATGCCAAAGCCCACCACCCAGAAACCGGCGATGGAAAAAATCAGGTCAGTGACATTTTTGATGGCAACATTGATGCTGTTTTTGGCCCTGACCAGGCCGGATTCCAAGCCGGTAAAACCGGCCTGCATGAACAACACCAGACACAGGGCAACCGCAATCCAGATCATGTCCAGCTTACCCTGGAGATCAGCAAGACTGTTGTTTTCAGCATGTACAGGTAGGGCAAAAAGTAACAGCAGAGCGAAGGCAGGAAGTTTCATAGAGAGTCCCTTTTTTGATTTTTTATTCAACTGGGCTATGGCAAGTTTGGTGCCACCTCTTAGTGAGGAGTATTTATGAAGTGAATATGTTTTTTGTTTCTGGTTTTGAATGAAGAGGCTCAGGAGTTGGCCGTACGGTGGTGTTGCATGTAAGACAAAGCCTTACTAAATGTAGGGTTATTGACAAGAAAAAAAGAACTGCTCCTGCGGGGATGGTGGTTGAATTCACCCAATTTTTATATGGCATGGGATTTGCTAGCGAGCCAATAACGTTTCTTGAAAAACCTCATACCCTCACAGGGAGTAGCTGTATGAGCGATGAATTGCTTTTTGCCGAGGAGGATGACAGCCTAGCCAGCGAAGACTCCACCACCCATGTACCTTGGAAGGTGCTGATTGTTGATGATGAACCGGAAGTTCACAGTATCACCCGGCTGGCTTTGTGTGATTTCGTGTTTGATGGCCGTAGCCTGGAGTTCCTCAGCGCCCACTCGGGTGCCGAAGCCAAACAATTGATCAGCCAGCACCCGGATACTGCCCTGATGTTTCTGGATGTGGTGATGGAAACCGATGATGCTGGGCTTCAGGTGGCACGTCATGTGCGAGATGAGGCTAAAAACAACATGACCCGCATAGTGTTGCGTACCGGCCAGCCCGGTCAGGCTCCAGAGCGTCGGGTAATACTGGATTACGACATCAACGACTACAAAACAAAAACTGAACTGACCAGCCAGAAACTTTTTACCACTGCAGTGGCAAGCCTGCGTTCCTTCCGCGACCTGGACACCATCCAGCAAAATCGCCGTGGTCTGGAAAAGATCATTGAAGCCTCATCAAGCCTCTTTGAAATTCTCTCCATGGAAAAATTCGTTCAGGGCGTGCTGACCCAACTGGTATCGTTGCTGGGGATGCAGCGGGATGCTTTTTATTGCAGCAGTTGCTTTGTGAGCGGTAGCGAGGCAGAAAGCCTCTACTTGTTGGCCGGTGCCGGTCATTTTGAAGGTCTGGGTCAAAAACCTGCACCCGAGGTGGTGGCTCCTGAGATCATGGCCTTCCTGGAAACCGCTCTGATGCGGCGTGAAAGTCTGTTCGAACCGGAACGGATGGTCATCTACTTTGAAGACAGTCAGCGCCATAAGAACATGATTTATATGGAGGCCCAGCACTCACTGGACGAGGTTGACCGCACTCTGCTGGAGGTGTTCTGTTCCAATGTGGCCGTTGCGTTTGGCAACGTGCGCCTGAACCAAGAGATTGAATCCACCCTAAGGGAAATCGTCCATCGCCTGGCATCAGTGGCCGAAACCCGCTCCAAGGAAACTGGAAACCATATTCACCGGGTCGCAGCCTACTGTCGCCACCTGGCCGAACTGGCCGGTATTGACGAAGAGGAGGCCGAGTTGCTGGCGCAAGCGGCAACCTTGCATGATATTGGAAAAGTCAGTGTGCCCGATGAGATTCTCAACAAGCCAGGCCGATTAACGGCTGAAGAGTTTGAGGTGATGAAAGGCCACTCCCAGGCTGGGCATCAGTTGTTTGCCGATTCCGAACGCCCCATGCTGCGAACAGCTTCCATCATTGCCCGTGATCATCACGAACGCTATGACGGCAAGGGTTATCCCAATGGCCTTGCGGGTGAGCAAATCCACTTTTATGGCCGCATAGCTGCGATTGCAGATGTGTTTGATGCCCTTTCCATGGATCGTGTTTACAAAAAAGCCTGGCCCCTGGAGCAGATTAGGGAGCATTTTGCCGGGGAGCGGGGCACCCATTTTGACCCCCAGCTTATTGACCTGTTTTTGGCGCACTTTGATGAGTTTGCAGCCATTCGCCGGCAGCTTGCCGATTCACAACCGGCAGGAGCCTGAGCCATGCAGGAAAATCTTGACCTTATCTGGATTCTGATTGCAGCTTTCATGGTTTTCATGATGCAGGCCGGTTTCACCATGCTGGAAACTGGTTTTGTGCGGGCAAAGAACTCCGTCAACATTGCCATGAAAAACGTGGTCGATTTTATAGCAGGTGCCCTGTCCTTCTGGCTGGTGGGTTTTGGTTTGATGTTCGGTGCCAGTCAAGTGGGTCTTTTTGGCTGGCAGGGAATGATGCTGGATGGCTTTTCCAGTGATTACGACCATGCTCTCTTTGTCTTTCAGCTGATGTTTGCCGCCACCGCCGCCACCATCGTCAGTGGTTGCGTGTCCGAGCGCATGAGTTTTCGAGGCTATGCGGCCATCTCGGTAGTGCTGACTACTCTGATCTATCCGGTATTCGGCCACTGGAGCTGGCACGATGACGGCTGGTTGGCCAAGCTGGGGTTCATGGATTTTGCAGGCTCGACTGTGGTGCACCTGGTCGGAGCCACCGTGGGCCTGGTTGGAACCCAGATGCTGGGTGCACGTTATGGGCGTTTTGCTGACAACGGCGAAGCAATAGAGATTCCGCATTTCAATCTCACCCTGGTTACTCTGGGGGTTTTTCTACTTTGGTTCGGTTGGTTTGGGTTTAATGGTGGCAGCGCACTGGTTGCCGATGGCAGTGTGGCGACTATTGTCATGAACACCGTACTGGCAGGGGCGGCTGGCGGCGGAAGTGCCTTCGTAATCACCCTCACGCACGGTAAAACCATTTCAGTGACCAGAACACTCAACGGTATTCTTGGTGGGCTGGTCGCGGTCACCGCCAGTGCTGATTTGGTCACTCCGGGAGCCGCTGTGTTGATCGGAGCTCTGGGTGGTGTTCTGGTCTACTACGGTGAACTCCTGCTGCTGCGTCTGCAAATCGATGACCCCGTAGGAGGCATTCCCGTACATGGCATCGCCGGTATAGGTGGCACCCTGGTTTTCCCACTCTTTGTGGCTGCAGACCAGTTGGCCACCGGTGCGGTGCTCACTCAGCTTGGGGTGCAGCTGCTCGGGGTGGCGGCAGCCATTTTCTGGTCGGTGCTGATTTCGTTGCCAGTGTTCTGGTTGCTTAAGCGTCGCAACCATTTGCGGGTATCGCTTGAAAATGAGCTGATCGGCTTGAATGTGGCCGAACATGGTGTGCGCATGACCTGGATTGATACGGTCAACACCATGCAGCGCATTGTCAGTGAAGGGGATTATTCCCGCCGCGTGGATGTGGAGTTTGGTACCGAGGCCGGTGATGTGGCCGCTTCGTTTAATACCCTGCTGGATGACCTGGAAGAGCGAATTGAATTGCTGAACCGTATCTCCCACGGCGAACTGGGCGTGGACTGCCCGCCTCCCAAGAGTGAAAAAGACATCCTGTCACTTTCCATCAAACACATGGTCGCCAACCTGGCCAGCCTTGTACGCAGGATTGAAGTCAAAAACCATCAGCTTCAGGAATTAAACGAGGGACTGGAAGCCCGAGTGCGTGATCGTACAGCCGAGCTGGCCGCAGAAAGAACACGCCTGGAAAATGCCCTGGAAACAGTGCAGGCAGCACAAAAGCAACTGATCGAATCTGAAAAGATGGCGGCATTGGGGTCGCTGGTGGCGGGCGTGTCCCACGAAATTAACACGCCTGTAGGAATTGCGGTAACGGCAGCCAGTCATCTGGATGAAAGAGCAACCAGTTTCAAACAGCTGTTTAGCGACAACCAGATGAAGCGCTCGGATCTCGAGCAGTTTCTTGCCCTGGTGGAAGAAAGCTGTCGGATGTTGCTGGGCAATCTGCAACGGGCTGCGGATCTGGTGCACAGCTTTAAACGGGTGGCAGTGGATCAATCCACCGATGAACTCACCCAGCTCAATGTACGCCAATACATTGAAGAGACCTTGCTGAGTCTGCGCCCGCAAATGAAAACCCGGCCCATCCGTATTGAGCTGGACTGCCCTGAAAATCTCTTTATCACCACCCATGCAGGTCCATTTTCCCAGGTACTGACCAATCTGGTTATGAATGCGTTACTGCATGCTTTCGAGCCGGATCAGTCGGGGGTGATAGAAATTGCTGTCAGCCAGGATGATAAGGGCGAATTGCATTTGCGATTTACCGACAATGGCAAGGGTATTCCTGCAGACTCACTGGAAAAGATTTTTGACCCCTTCTTCACCACTAAGCGGGGTAATGGCGGCACTGGACTGGGGCTACATATCCTCTATAACATCATCACCCAACAGTTGGGTGGCAGCGTTCAGGTCAGCAGTCAGCCGGGTGAGGGCACCTGCTTTGATATATATATACAACCGGCCTGATTCAAGATTTGCAGGTATGGGTTGCAAACACTCAGAATTGCCTTTGCTGAATGGATATTGCAGGGTGCTTTGAGTGGGATCACAGGTATCCCAAGTGGTATCCTGGAAAGTCAGGCACAAAAAAAGCCCTGAATAATCAGAGCTTTTTTGTCAGAATTTGGTGGAGACGGCGGGAGTTGAACCCGCGTCCGCCGACACTCTGCCCTTGGATCTACATGCTTAGTTTCGTCATTTGTTTTAACTGTCGGGTCTCCGACGAACAGGATACCCTTCAGCGATCCTTCGATTTGAGTTTAACAGCGCCGACGAAGGCGATCTTTGCTGCGATCCTATCTGGCTGCGCTCATAATCTCCGTCCACCTGCGATAGGCAACATGGCTTCAGGAGTAGCCTACGCGGCTAGAGCGTAAGAGTCGTCGTTTGCGACTATAACAATTGAAGCGATTGATTTACGAGAGCCACTTCACTCTCGGCATGCACCTCAGGTTTCGCTACCGGCGTCGAAGCCAGGACGTCCCCGTAATGTGTGACTGCATTTTAACACAGTCAAACAGTTAAACCACAAGCAACTTAAAAAGTTCCTGGATTATTTGTTTTGTTCACGCAGGATGCGGCCTTTCTGGCGCTGCCAGTCCTGATCCTTGTCAGCGGCCCGCTTGTCATGCAGTTGCTTGCCCTTCACCAGAGCCAGCTTACACTTGACCTTGTTGCCCTTCCAATAAAGAGACAGGGGGACGCAAGTGAAGCCTTTCTGATTGATCTTGCCCACCAGGCGGGCAATTTCTTTTTTGTGCAACAGCAGCTTGCGGGTGCGCGTTGGATCAGCCACCACATGCGTGGAGGCGGTGTTCAGCGGTGTGATGTGAGAGCCCAACAGGAAGGCCTCTTCATCCTTGATGAGAATGTAAGTGTCCGTGAGCTGGCATTTGCCGGCCCGTAAGCTTTTCACTTCCCAGCCAGCCAAAACCAGACCCGCTTCAAAGGTTTCTTCGATGTGGTATTCGTGTCTGGCTTTGCGGTTAACGGCAATGGTATTGCTGTCCGGCTGTTTTTTAGATTTTTTACCCATAAATAGGCGAATCCTGATTAATAATCCTAAGGTGTCCGAGAAAGTCTGCAGAAAATCTGGCTCATGTTAGAATCCCTGGCACAGCAGCTGTGAACTGGAGACTAAATATGAGCCGTATCAGCCGTTCGGCTTTGGTCATGCACTCGGCAAAAGAAATGTTCGAGTTGGTCAATGACTGTGAATCTTACCCGAAATTCCTTCCCGGTTGCAGTGATGCACGACTGATTGAGCGAAAAGATGATTATTTGATTGGTGAGCTGGAGCTTTCCAAAGCGGGCATGAAGTATCGCTTCACCACCCGCAATGAGTTGTTTGATCCCGAGCGTATCGACTTATCCCTGGTGGAAGGGCCTTTCAAAAAACTGGAAGGCCACTGGTATTTTCAGCCGCTGTCCGAGAAGGCCTGTAAGGTGAACTTTGAGCTGGAGTTTGAAATTGCCGGCAAGGTGGTTTCCAAAGCCCTGACCCCCTTGTTTTCGCAAATGGCGGCTAGTCAGGTCGATGCTTTTGTCAAACGTGCCGATGAGGTCTATGGAAAAAATGCCTGAAATCGAAGTGGCTTATGGTCTGCCTGAAAAACAGAAACTGCTGAAACTGCAGGTGCCGGAAGGAACCAGTGTGCGTCAGGCGGCCGAGATGTCCGGTATGCAAGCTTTTTTCCCCGGCTTGGATATCAGCCAGGCCAAACTGGGAATTTTTGGCAAGCTGGTTGCCAAGCCGGATGAACAGCCGGTCAAGCAGGGCGATCGAGTGGAAATTTATCGCCCCCTGATTGCTGATCCCAAGGCAGCCCGTGCCAAGCGGGCCGAAAAGAGTTAAAGGCCACCGCGTGGGCCGCCGGGCGTTTGGCCGGGTTCTCTTTGCTGGGGGTCTGGCTGGCGAGGCTGAGCCGGTGTAGTGTCCGTGGCTGGTATACCTTCATCAGCACTGGGTATCAGCTCATCCAGTGACTCCACATTCACCTGGTTTTCCTTGACGTTGATGCTGGCTACCTGCAAACGGTCGTCTTCACCCGGCTCAAAAACCAGGCTGACTCTTTTGCGGGCCTTGAGTTGCTGGCCACTGCGTACCTGATAAACATAATCCCACTGGCGGTCATTGCCCAGCGGCGTGAGTAGCGGACTGCCCAAAAGGTACTTCACCTGATCGGGTCGCATGCCCACTTCCAGCTGATCCAGGGCCTCGTCATCCAGCAGGTTGCCCTGTTGAATATCGCGTTTATAAGGCCCCAGCCAGCTGCAACCCGTAATCAGGAGCGCCAGAAGTGCATAGGTGAGTATTTTAGTGGGTTTTTTCATAACAAATGGGTTTAACTCTGATCCGCTTCAGTGAATAATAGAGGCAGTGAATGATACTCAAAACTTTGCACTACTGCGAAGAATTCTGATCACTTTAGCATAGAGAGTTCCAATGGCTGACGAAAATCAGGAATTAAGAAAGGCAGGCCTGAAAGTAACCCTGCCCAGAATCAAGATTCTACAGGTGCTGGAGCGACTGTCGGATGACCATCTGAGTGCTGAGGATGTCTACAAAACCCTGATTGAGTCCGGCGAAGATGTTGGCCTGGCTACGGTGTATCGAGTTTTGACCCAGTTCGAGGCAGCCGGTCTTGTTGACAAGCATAACTTTGATGGTGGACATGCCGTTTTTGAGCTGTCCAAAGCCGATCACCATGATCACATGGTGAATGTCGATACCGGGGAAGTTATCGAGTTTTACGATGCGGAAATTGAAAAACGCCAGCATCAGCTCGCTGAAGAGCAGGGTCTGGATCTGGTCGATCACGCCCTGGTTCTTTACGTCAAGAAAAGGCGCTAAGAAACCTCTGATTAACTACTGCGCTCGTGACGTAAATCAGAGGCTCCCTAAACCCTGGATCAGGAAGGCCGCTTTAGTGGCGGCTTTCCTGGAGCATCTCCCGGGCATGAGCCAAAGTTGAATCCGACAGCTTGATCCCTCCCAGCATTCGGGCCAGCTCGGTCACCCGACCCTGTTCATCCAGCAGTTGCATGTGGGTCTGGGTGTTTTCATCTTCCGTTTTTTTGTGAATATGCAGATGCTGGTCTCCTTGAGCCGCAACCTGGGGCAAATGGGTGACACAAAGGATCTGGCCGCGCTCGGCAAGCTGTTTGAGCATTCTGCCGACAATTTCTGCGACGGCACCGGAAATACCCACATCCACCTCATCAAACACCAGGGTTGGAATGCTGCTGGTGGCTGCGGTAACCACCTGAATAGCTAGACTGATGCGTGACAACTCGCCCCCGGAAGCAATACGAACCAGGGGTTTGGGGGGTTGTCCGGGGTTGGGAGCAATCAAAAACTCAATTTCATCCTGACCCTGAGGGTGTAATCCCTGAAGGGGCTGAAAGCTGACCTTGAACTGACTTTTTTCCATGCCCAGGTACGACAGCTGCTGGTCTATGGCGGACTCCAGCTCTTCTGCAGCCTGGCGGCGTTTCTGGCTCAGTTCCTCTGCCTGGGTTCGGAAGGCTGCAGTCAGTTCTTCCAGCTCCTGGGTCAGTTGGTCGAGGCTGCCTTCTCCGGCATCCAGTTCCTCCAGCTCGGTGCGTAATTGCTGATGATGCTGAGGCAGCTCTTCCGGGGGCAGATGATGCTTGCGGGCAGTCTGGTAGATGCTGTTCAGGCGCTCTTCCACCCACTCCAGGCGTGCCGGGTCGATTTCAATTTTGCTGAGATACACTTCCAGGTCATGGCTGGCTTCCTGCAGCTGAATCTGGGCATCACCCAGCAGACCCTTGACGGCTTCCAGTGCAGGCGTGTTGAGATTGCCCAGCAGTTGCAGAGCCTGGTTGACCTGTTGCAGGGCGGCACCCTCTTCCTGATCACAGCAATTAAGGGCCTGCTGACTGGTCTGAATCAGATTTTCCGCATTGGCGAGTTCTTTCTGCTCGGCTTCCAGTTCCGCCAGTTCCTGCTCACTCAGGGCCAACTGATCCAGCTCTTCAACCTGGTAGCGCAATAATTGAATGCGGGCGCGCTGGGCATCATCCTGCTGGCGCAGATTCTCCAGACGCTTGTGAGCCTGTTTCCAGGTGCGATAGTGGTCGGCCAGCTTTTCGGCATCGTTTCTTAAGCCTGCGTAGCTGTCCAGCAGAGGCAAATGGGTGTCCTTGCGCAATAAAGATTGGTGGGCATGCTGGCCGTGGATATCCAGCAGCAGCTCGCCCAGCTCCTTCAAATGCTGAACCGGGCAGGGTTGGCCATTGATCCAGGCTTTGGAGCGACCATTGGCCAGCAGGCTGCGGCGCAGAAAGCACTCATCACTGTCCAGTTCATGGGATTCCAGCCAGTTTCTGGCTTCGGGCAAAGCAGTCAAATCAAAGGAGGCGGTGATTTCAGCACGCTTGGCACCAAAGCGAACGCTGTCGCTGTCGGCGCGATCACCCAGCGCCAGGCCCAGGGCCTGCAGCAAAATTGACTTGCCTGCCCCGGTTTCGCCGGTGATCACCGTCATGCCGGGCCGAAATTCCAGTTCCAGCTGTTCAACGATGGCCAGTTGCTGAATACTTAGGTTGATAAGCATAGCGCCTCCCCTGATGTTTTATACAGTAAAACTTATACCTCAGCTGGCAACGAGTAGCAAGTTATGGGATTAAATTTCCGGTTTGCCTTGAAACTGACCCAAGTCGTCCCTATTTAGGTAGTCACCCCTTACAGGTTGTTAACTGATTTTTATCGGGCGGCGCTGATTCGCCCCGCTTACCGGAGTGAGATATGAGCAAAGATGAGGAGCTCAAGCAGCAACAGGATGAAGTCGAAGCCACCCAGGCAACAGAAGCGGATACTGTTTCAGAAGTTAGCCCGGAAGAAGAGATTGCCGGGTTGGCCGCTCAGGTTGAGAGCCTGCAGCAGGAGCTGAATGACACCAAGGATCACATGCTGCGCGCTGCAGCTGAAGCTCAGAATGTGCGGCGCAGAGCAGAAGCTGATGTGGAAAAGGCGCACAAGTTTGCCCTGGAAAAATTTGCCAGAGAGCTTTTGCCGGTAGCCGACAGCCTGGAAAAAGCAACAGAGGCACTGGGCGAAGTGGAAGAGTCTCAGAAAGAAGGGGTCGAAATGACTCTCAAACTTTTCCAGGATGTACTGGGCAAATTCAATATCAGTCAGGTTGATCCGATGGGGAAAACCTTCGATCCCCAGTACCATGAAGCCATGAGCATGGTGCCCAACCCCGAGTTGCCCGCCAACTCGGTCATGGATGTACTGCAAAAAGGCTACACCCTGAATGGCAGGCTGCTGCGCCCGGCGATGGTTGTCGTGACCACTGGTGGCAGCTCAAAAAAAATTGACGAGACCGCTTGAAATTGAGCCGCTGCGAACAAATAACGTAAGCAGACGCCAGCAAAAGCAAGCAGCTACTTTTTAAAACCGAATTTTGGAGATTAAATTATGGGTCGCATTATTGGTATTGACTTGGGTACAACCAACTCTTGTGTTGCCGTCCTGGATGGTGACAAACCCAAGGTTATTGAAAATGGTGAAGGGGGTCGTACCACACCCTCCATCATCGCTTACACCGAAGAAGGTGAAATCCTGGTTGGGCAGAGTGCCAAACGTCAGGCTGTCACCAACCCACACAACACGCTTTATGCGGTTAAGCGCCTGATTGGCCGCCAGTTTGATGAAGACGTTGTGCAGAAAGACATCAAAATGGTGCCTTACAAGATCGTCAAGGCCGACAACAACGATGCCTGGGTTGAAGTGAAAGGCAAGAAGATGGCACCTCCCCAGATTTCTGCTGAAGTCCTCAAGAAAATGAAGAAAACAGCAGAAGACTACCTGGGCGAAGAAGTCACCGAAGCGGTCATCACCGTGCCTGCCTACTTCAATGACAGCCAGCGTCAGGCCACCAAAGATGCCGGGCGCATTGCCGGTCTGGAAGTCAAGCGCATCATCAACGAGCCAACCGCTGCCGCTCTGGCTTACGGCATGGACAAGTCACGCGGTGACAAAACCATTGCGGTTTATGACCTGGGTGGCGGTACTTTCGATATTTCCATTATCGAAGTGGCCGATGTTGATGGCGAAACCCAGTTTGAAGTCTTGGCCACCAATGGTGACACCTTCCTGGGCGGTGAAGATTTCGACCTGCGCCTGATTGACTATCTGGTTGATGAATTCAAGAAAGACAGTGGTATTGACCTGAAAGGTGATCCTCTGGCCATGCAGCGTCTGAAAGAAGCTGCGGAAAAAGCCAAGATTGAACTTTCAGCCAGTCAGCAAACTGAGGTGAATCTGCCTTACGTGACTGCTGACCAGTCAGGCCCCAAACACCTGAACGTCAAGGTGAGCCGTGCCAAACTGGAAGCCCTGGTGGAAGAACTGGTTGAGCGTTCACTGGCTCCTTGCCGCACCGCTCTGAAAGATGCCGGTGTATCGGCATCTGAAATTGATGATGTCATCCTGGTCGGTGGTCAGACCCGGATGCCGCAGGTTCAGGCCAAGGTTGCTGAATTCTTCGGTAAGGATGCCCGTAAAGACGTGAACCCTGACGAAGCCGTTGCCGTGGGTGCTGCCATCCAGGGTGCCGTTCTTGCCGGTGACGTGAAGGATGTTCTGCTGCTGGACGTAACCCCGCTGACTCTGGGTATTGAAACCATGGGTGGCGTGATGACTTCTCTGATCGAGAAGAACACCACCATCCCGACCAAGAAATCCCAGGTCTTTTCCACAGCGGAAGACAACCAGGGTGCCGTAACCATTCACGTGCTTCAGGGTGAGCGCAAACAGGCAGCTCAGAACAAGTCACTGGGTCGTTTTGATCTAGCCGATATTCCGCCCTCTCCACGCGGTGTGCCCCAGATCGAAGTGACCTTTGACCTGGATGCCAACGGTATTCTCAACGTGTCTGCCAAAGACAAGGCCACTGGTAAAGAGCAGTCCATCGTCATCAAGGCGTCTTCCGGTCTGACCGATGAAGAAATCGAACAGATGGAACGCGATGCCGAAGCTCACGCTGAAGAAGACAAGAAGTTTGAAGAGCTGGTCCAGGCCCGTAACCAAGCCGATGGCATGATTCACGCAACCCGCAAGACTCTGGCGGATGTTGGCGACAAAGCCGAAGAAAGTGAAAAAGAAGCCATTGAAAAGGCGATTACCGAACTGGAAGAGGCCCTCAAGTCGGATGACAAGGATCAGATCGAAGCCAAGACTCAGGCTCTGACCGAAGCATCCGGTGGTCTGGCTCAGAAGCTCTATGCCGAACAGGGTGGCGAGGCTCAGCCGGGTGCCGAAGGCGGTCAGTCGGAAGACGCTGGCAAAGGCCCGGATGATGCAGTCGATGCTGAGTTTGAAGAAGTGAAAGACGACAAGAAGTAAGCGTCCCTTGCTTTAAGCTTCAGCAACCAGCCAACGCGGGACTTAGAGCCCGCGTTGGTTTTTTACCTACGGGCGGACAAAAACGGGCGGTGACTAGAAACCATGGCAAAACGTGATTATTACGAAATCCTGGGGGTCGAACGCGACGCCGACGAAAAGGCCATCAAAAAAGCCTACCGTCGTCTGGCGATGAAATACCACCCGGATCGCAACTCGGATGACCCCGAGGCAGTTGATAAATTCAAAGAAGCAACAGAAGCTTACGAAGTGCTTGCCGACGAAGAGAAGCGAGCCGCTTATGACCGCTTTGGCCATGCCGGTGTCGATCCGCAAATGGGCGGGGGCGCTGGTGGCTTCCAGGGTGGTGCCGGTAACTTCAGCGATATTTTCGGTGATATGTTCGGCGATATCTTCGGTGGCGGCGGCGGTGCTCGCGGCGGTCGGGGTGGTGCCCAGCGCGGTTCGGATCTGCGCTATCAGCTCGACCTGGATCTGGAAGATGCGGTCAGAGGCACTTCGGTCAAGATCAAGGTTCCCACCCTGGAAGAATGCGGTGCCTGCAGCGGCAGCGGTTCAGAGGATGGCAAGGCGGAAACCTGCGGTACCTGTAACGGTATGGGTCAGGTACGCATGCAGCAGGGCTTTTTTGCCATTCAGCAAACCTGCCCGACCTGTCATGGTGCTGGCCAGGTGATCAAGAACCCCTGCAAGAAATGCCATGGTGAAGGTCGGGTTCAGAACTCCAAGACCCTGGAAGTCAAAATTCCTGCCGGTGTTGATACCGGGGATCGGATTCGTCTCTCCGGTGAAGGTGAAGCCGGTCGCATGGGTGGCCCGGCAGGCGACCTGTATGTCCAGGTCAATGTTCGCCCTCATCCCATTTTTGAGCGCGACGGTGCCAACCTTTACTGCGAAGTGCCGGTCAGCTTCGTGGATGCCACTCTGGGTGGGGAGTTGGATGTTCCCACTCTGGATGGACGCGTGAAACTGAAGATTCCTGCAGAAACCCAGACCGGCAAACTTTTTCGTTTGCGGGGCAAGGGGGTCAAACCGGTTCGAGGCGGCCCCAGAGGCGACCTTTTGTGTCGGGTGGTTCTGGAAACACCGGTAAATCTGAGCGAATCGCAAAAAGATTTGCTGCGTGAATTCCATGAAGGGACTCAGGCTGAGAAACACTCACCCAAGAAAAACAACTGGTTTGATGGCGTGAAGAAGTTTTTTGAGGATATGAAGCCCTGAATCCGGCTTAGACTTCAAACAAAACCCCCCGGTTGCTGGCAACCGGGGGGTTTTTTAGGTCGATCCTAAGTCAGGTCTACTCCTGAATTTCCTGGAGTTCAACCTTGAAAATCAGGGTTTCATTGGGGCCAATGGCACCACCGGCACCCGCCTTCCCATAGGCCAGGTCGGCTGGAATGTAGAGTTCCCATTCACTGCCTTCAGGCATCAGCTGCAAAGCTTCCTGCCAGCCCTGAATGACCTGGTTGACCTGGAAGCTGACGGGTTCACCCCGCTCATAAGAGCTGTCAAAAACAGTGCCATCAATCAAGGAGCCTTCATAGTGTACCTTGACGGTAGAATCGGCGGATGGCTTGTCACCTTCACCTTGAGAAATCACCTTGTACTGCAGGCCACTCTCGGTTTCTTCAATACCGTCTTTTTCGGCGTTCTCTTTCAGAAAGGTTTGCCCTTTGGCGAGATTTTCGCTGGCGCTGGCTTCAGATTCCTGTTCAGCCTGCTGCATGAGTTGCTGTTGCAGGTTTTCCAGAACGCCGGCAATTTCTTCGTCATCCAGTTGCGGCTCTTTGCCTGCATAGATGTCCTCTAAAGCTTCGGTGAAGCTGTCAATATCCAGATCACGAACATCCTGTTGCAATTGACGCCCTACCATGATGCCCAGGCTGTAGCCAATGCGCTCTTCTTCTGTGCTTGGAGCCGCCATCAGGGTGGCTGGCACGGCCAGTGTCAGGCTTAGGGAGGTCGCCAGTACAAATTGGCTCAGGGGTTTCAACATGCTTACTCCTTGGTAGGTCATTATTTATGATGATTTTAGGTTATGGAATACTATAGAAGTTCACTATTGACGTAAAAAACGCTTTTCAATTTGTTCACGCAGCTTGATGCAGGCCACTTCCACCTCCTGCTCTTCCAGCATAACGGCGAGCAAGACTTTCAGAGGCTCGTTATCCACCCGCGTGGGGTCATCAATGCAGTAGGTCAGATTTTCAATCAGTGCGGCTTGCCGATCCTCACAAGGGATCAGGCCTTTGCGTTCCTGATAATAATAATAAAGCACCGCCTGTTCCTGCTGTTCAGCCAGAAGCTCGGCCTTGACGATGTGCTCACGCATTTGATGCAAGGGACCGTTTTCATGCCGGTCGGCCCTCTCTGCGAGCAGTTTAAGTTCACTTCTCTGGCGGCGCAAAGGCAGGGTGTAATCCTGGTGCCAGTTTTCCAGCTGCTGGAAGGCCTGCTGCCAGTCGGGGCTGAAGCGCAGTTGCTGCCGGGAAACCCAGAGAGCAAAGAAAATCAGGTTGATGTTGGCACCGCTTTCATCTTGCAGCTGAAGGCAGGCGGCTTTTATACGCTGGAGTTGATAGAGACTCAGCGAAAAGCGCCAGAAAGGGTTATCATGCAGCAGCATTTTTCAGTCCTTCCAGAGGAACGTCAATCGGGAGCAGTAAATTTATGATGACATTTCGCAATTTAACCCTTCAACGTGGCCAACTTCGGCTGTTGGAAGATGCCAGCGTCAGCTTGCACTCGGGCTGGAAGGTGGGTCTGACCGGGGCTAATGGTGCGGGCAAGTCATCATTATTCAAGCTCTTATTAGGTCAACTTACCCCAGAAGGGGGTGAGCTGCAAATGTCCGGTTATGATCGCATTGCCCACCTGGAGCAGGAAATCACGGAATTGACCCAGCCGGCTCTGGATTACGTCCTCGACGGTCACCAGGAGTTAAAACAGGTTGAGCTGGGCCTGCAGAAAGCCGAAGCAGAAGGTGACAACCATCGCCTGGCAGAATTGCATGGCGAATATGATCTTTTACAGGGTTACTCCAAAAAAGCCGAAGCAGAGCAACTGCTGGCAGGCCTGGGGTTTGCAGAAGAGACTTTTTATAACCCGGTGAACAGCTTTTCCGGGGGCTGGCGCATTCGTTTGAATCTGGCTCGCACCCTCTTTATGCCCTCGGATCTGTTGCTTCTGGATGAGCCCACCAACCACCTGGATCTGGATGCCACCCTCTGGCTGGAAGGCTGGCTGAGAAATTACCCCGGCACCCTGCTTTTGATCTCCCACGACCGGGATTTTCTGGATCGGGTTGTGACTCACCTGCTGCACCTGGAGCAGCGTCAGCTCAATCTCTACAAGGGTGGTTATTCGGCGTTTGAAAGACAGCGTGCTGAACGCCTGGCCCAGCAGCAATCCATGTTCGAAAAGCAGCAGCGTGAAGTCGCGCACATGGAAGACTTTATCCGCCGTTTCAAAGCCAAGGCCACCAAGGCCAAACAGGCGCAAAGCCGAATCAAGGCTCTGGAGCGTATGGAAAAAATTGCCCCGGCGCATGTGGATTCCCCTTTTCATTTCAGCTTTCCCGAAGCCGATAAAACCTCTGATCCCCTGCTGGTGATGCGTGAAGGGCAGCTGGGCTATTCCGGTGACCCGGTTTTAAGTGATGTGGGCTTCACCCTGCATCCTGATCAGCGTATCGGTCTCTTGGGCCCCAATGGGGCCGGTAAATCCACCCTGATTAAAAGTCTGGTGGGTGATCTGCCCCTGGTCAGTGGTCAGCGCGTGGAAGGGGAACACCTCTATATTGGTTATTTTGCCCAGCATCAACTGGAAGCTCTGGACACCCAGGCCTCACCCCTGTTGCACCTGCAGCGTTTGTCGCCCAAGGCCAGGGAGCAGGAGCTGCGCAATTTTCTGGGTGGTTTCGGTTTCAATGGTGATGAGGCGCTGGCCAGCGTGGGGCGTTTTTCCGGCGGTGAAAAAGCACGGCTGGCCCTGGCGATCATTGCCTGGCACAAGCCCAATCTGCTGCTTCTGGATGAGCCGACCAACCACCTGGATCTGGAAATGCGCCATGCTCTGACCCTGGCCTTGCAGGCTTTTTCCGGGGCTGTGCTGGTGGTTTCGCATGATCGTCATCTTTTGAAGAATACTGTGGATGATTTCTGGCTGATTGCGGATGGCCGAGTGGAAGAGTTTGATGGTGATCTGGATGCCTACGCCCGTTGGCTGAAAGATCGTCAGGCCAACCTGCGCAAGGAAGAAAAAGACGAGAAAAAAGAGCCCCAGCCTGTTGCTGCCCCAGTAAACAAGAAGCTGGATCGCAAGGAAGCCGCCCGCCTGAGAGAGCAGCTGAAACCTCTGAAAAAACAAATCAACCAGCTGGAGGGCAAGCTGGAAAAGGCACGTCAGGCGCTGGAAAAAACCGAACAAGCTCTGGCTGATGCTGAACTTTACAGTGACTCCAGTCGCAAGGAAGAACTGCAAAGCCTGCTGAAAGACCAGGGCAGTCAGCAGCAGGCTTTGGATGAGCTGGAAATGCAGTGGCTGGAAGCCAGCGAAGAGCTGGATGAGAAAACCGCAGAGCTGGGTCTTTAATCAGGCTTGTCAGTCAGCTTTGTAAACCATCTTGCGGCTCATGCCTCCATCGACCACAAAGTTTTGCCCCGTGACAAAGCCAGCCAGGTCGGAGGCCAGCCAGAGCACCAGGCCGGCAATATCGTCGGGTTTGCCGATGCGCCCGACCGGGTGTTGCTCATGATCCTCATCGGAATGAAAAGGCTGGAAGCTGGAACTGGTTTTTTGCCAGTCACCCACTTCAATCCAGCCGGGGCTGATGGAGTTGACCCTGACATCAGGCCCCAGGCTCATGGCCAGGGCATGGGTCAGGGCCAGCACACCCCCCTTACTGGCTGAGTAAGCCTCGGTATCCGGTTCCGACTGCAAGGCACGGGTTGAAGCCAGATTGATGATGCTGCCCTGGGTTTCTCGCAACTGGTTGGCAGCATGCTTGCAGCACAGAAATACACCCGTGAGATTGACATCCAGATAGCGTTGCCAGGTGGATAAATCCAGATCTTCCAGAGCACCGGTGAAGGGGCTGGAGAGTCCGGCATTGTTGACCAGTAAGGAAATGGGCCCCAGCTCTTCCTGCGTTGCCTGCATCAGTTGGCGAACCTGGTCTTCCTGGGAAATATCGACGGGCTGAAAAGCCACTTTGCCCAGACTGTCATACCTGTGGATGCATTCGGTACCCGCCTCACCATCGATATCCGCCATCATGACCTGCCAGCCCTGCTGCAACAGAGCACCGGTAATGGCACGTCCAATACCCTGGGCCCCGCCGGTCACCAGAGCAACGGGTTTGCGCTTGGCATCGCTCAAGATGTTTTCTCCTCAAGATTTCAGCTGTTGATTTCCAGCATAAAAGTTACCGGGCCATCATTCACCAGCTCCACCTGCATATTGGCGGCAAATTGACCACTGGCCACCCTGGCAAGACGTCGACGCGCAGAGTCCAGAAAATGATTATAGAGTAATTCACCCTGATCGGGAGTGGCTGCCGATGAAAAACTGGGTCTCAGGCCCTTTCGGGTGCTGGCCGATAGAGTGAACTGGGAGACAATCAACAGCTCACCCTGAATAGCCTCAAGACTCAGATTCATTTTATCCTGTTCGTCAGCAAATACACGATAGCCGAGGAGCTTATCCAGTAATTTATCAGCCACTTCTGGGGTGTCCGGTTTATCCACCCCCAGAAAAACCAGCAGACCCGGGCCAATTTCTCCGACCACTTGTTCATCCACCCTTACCCTTGCATGTTTGACGCGCTGCAGCAAAGCTTTCATGAATTTGCCTCTTAAAAAAATACAAATATGCTTTTATTGGCATAATAAAAAATAATCAAAAGCCTTGATATCTATAATTTCCTTTGCCATTCTGAAATGACTGAGAAAAGTGTAAGACCCCTGGCCGGGATGTTTTACTCGGCTGAACCAAGCAACGAGGATAACAGCAATGATGTTGAAAAAAGTGCTAGGCACGGCAGTTGCCGGTGTTTTGATGGCCTCAATGGTCGGTTGCGGCAGTGATTCGGAAGAAGCCAACTCCACTAGTAATGCAGCTGCGGAGCCCGAAGGTCAAAACTGGCGCTATGCCCACGAAGAATATGAAGGCGATGTACAGGATGTATTTGCGCATAAATTCAAGGAATATATTGAAGACAACTCTGCTCATACCCTGGAAGTTTTCCGCTTTGGCGAGCTGGGTGAATCGGATGACATCATGGAACAAACCCAGGAAGGCATTCTGCAGTTTGTGAACCAGTCTCCCGGCTTTACCGGCTCCCTGATCCCTGAAGCCCAGATCTTTTTCGTACCCTACCTCTTGCCAACCGATGAAGAAACTGTCATTGAGTTCTTCAGATCCAGCAAGGCCATCAATGAAATGTTCCCCGAGCTCTATGCTGAACAGGGCCTGGAACTGCTGAAGATGTACCCTGAAGGTGAAATGGTGGTGACTGCGGATGAACCCGTGCGCACACCCGAAGATTTTGACGGCAAGAAAATCCGCACCATGACCAATCCGCTTCTTTCTGAAACCTATGAAGCCTTTGGTGCCACACCCACTCCTTTGCCCTGGGGTGAAGTCTATGGAGCCCTGCAGACCAATATCATCCAGGGTCAGGAAAACCCCATCTTCTGGATTGAGTCCGGTGGTCTTTATGAAGTTTCTCCCAACCTGATCTACACCGGTCACGGCTGGTTCACCACGGCCACCATGGCCAACCAGGAATTCTATGAAGGCCTTTCCGAGGAAGACCAGCAACTGGTGCAAGAAGCTGCTGATTATGCTTTTGAGGAAATCATTGAACACATCAGAGGCCTGAGTGAAGAAAAACTCAAAGAAATCCAGGAAGCCAGTGATGAAGTCACGGTGACCCGCCTGACTGAAGAAGAGCGCCAGGCTTTCATGGATCGTGCCCCTCAGGTAGAAGAGGAATTCATTGAAATGACCGGTGAAAGCGGTAAAGAGCTGCTGGAGCAGTTCAAAGCTGATCTGGAAGCTGTATCCGGCGAATAAACGCAGGACAGTGATTCTTTCAAGGCCAGGGAAGGCCTGTCACAGAGGAGAAAACAAGTATGCAGGATGATCTTCCTTCCTCCAGCGAGTCTGCCCTGCCCGGTTTTCTAGGCAAGATTGATAATGGTATTAGCAAGGTGGAGGCCGTGATCCTGGCTTTGGGTGTGCTGCTGATGGCTGTTAATACCACTGCCAATGTTGTGGGACGCTTTGTGTTTGGGGAAAGTCTGCATTTTTCCGGGGAGCTGAACCGGATTCTGATTGTGATGATCACCTTTGCCGGTATTGGTTACGCTGCCCGGCATGGGCGCCATATCCGCATGTCGGCCCTGTATGATGCCTTCCCGACAGAAGTGCGTCGTTATCTGATGATTTTCATGGCTTTTTTCACTTCTGCAGTGATGTTGTTTCTGACCTGGTTTGCCGTGGAATATATCTACAGCATTTATGATCGTGGGCGGATTCTGCCGACCCTGGGCCTGCCGCTTTTCTGGATCTATATCTGGGTGCCCATAGGGCTGGTGGTCACTGCCATCCAGTACTTTATGACCGGCATCAAGAATATCTTCTCGCGTGATGTCTACCTGTCCACCAGTGTACTGGATGGTTACGAAGAAACTGAGACCGAGGTATAACAATGGGAATGATCATGTTTGCAGCCATGGTGCTGCTGTTGATGCTGGGTTTTCCAATGATGATTCCCCTGACCATCGGTGCTTTGATTGGTTTTTTTATGATGTTCGATGGTTTCGGGCAGATGGATACCTTTATCCAGCAGATGTTGGGTGGTATACGTCCGGCAGCCCTGATTGCTGTTCCCATGTTCATCCTGGCTGCAGATATCATGACCCGGGGTCAGTCAGCGAATCGCCTGATTAATATGGTGATGGCGTTTATCGGGCACATTAAAGGTGGCTTGGCTGTCAGTACGGCGGCCTCCTGTACGCTTTTTGGTGCTGTTTCGGGTTCGACCCAGGCAACGGTGGTTGCTGTGGGTTCGCCACTGCGTCCCAAGATGCTCGAAGCCGGTTATAAAGACTCTTTTGCCCTGGCGTTGATTATCAATTCCAGTGACATTGCTTTCCTGATACCTCCCAGTATCGGCATGATTATCTATGGGGTTATTTCCGGTACTTCCATTGGCGAATTATTTATCGCCGGTATTGGTCCGGGTCTTCTGATTCTTACCCTCTTTTCCCTCTATTGCATTGCCTATGCCTATATCAACAAGGTGCCCACTGAGCCCAAATCTACCTGGAAAGAACGTTTGAATTCTGTTCAGCAGGCGCTCTGGCCGCTGGGCTTTCCGGTTATTATTGTTGGCGGTATCTACGGTGGTATTTTCAGCCCCACCGAGGCGGCAGCCGTTTGTGTACTCTATGCAGTGCTGCTGGAGTTTGTGGTCTTCCGCTCGTTAAAAATGGCGGATATCTACCGAATTGCCAAGTCAACCGGCTTGATAACTGCTGTGGTCTTTATTCTGGTGGCTGTGGGCAATGGTTTTTCCTGGATTATTTCCTTTGCCCAGATTCCCCAGGCCGTTCTGGGTGCGGTAGGCATCAGTGAAATGAACGGGGCCGGTGTCTTGATTACCATTGCCGTGGCTTTTTTCATTGCCTGTATGTTTGTTGACCCTATTGTGGTTATTCTGGTTCTGACGCCTATTTTCACTCCGGCGATAGCCGCTACAGGTCTGGATCCGGTGCTGGTCGGGGTGTTGATTACCCTGATGGTTGCCGTGGGCTCGGCCACACCACCTTTTGGCTGTGATATTTTCACCGCCATAGCCATCTTCAAACGTCCCTACTGGGAAGTGATCAGGGGCACGCCACCTTTTGTGTTCATGCTGATTATGGCGACAGCCCTGATTATCATCTTCCCCCAGATTGCTTTGTTTTTAAGAGACCTGGCTTATCCGAGCTAGGGGCTGGAAGCGGGTAACCCCCTTTCCTAAATCAAGGAGAGTGAGACATGTTTAAAAAAATACTGGTGCCTGTGGATGGCTCTGAAGGGGCACTGGCTGCTTTGCAAAAAGCCGTGGAGTTGCAAAAACTGACGGGTGCCGAGCTTTTGCTCTTGTGCGTTTATAAACACCACAGCCTGTTTGAAGCCTCTCTTTCCATGGTGCGGCCGGAGAACATCCAGATTCCTGACAGTGCCTTGCAGGAATATGCCAAGCAGGTGGCGGAACACGCCAAGCTGCTCGCCAAGGATCAGGGCTCAGAAAATGTTCGGGCCTTCGTCAAGGGTGGCCGCCCCTCCAAGGCCATCGTGAAGTTTGCCAAAAACAAGGATGTTGATCTGATTGTCATGGGCTCACGCGGCACCAATGGCGATGTGGAAGGTTATTTTCTGGGCAGTGTTTCCCAGAAAGTGGCCAGTCATGCCAAATGCCCCACTCTGGTTGTTTAATACCACACCAGGATG
Organism: Marinospirillum sp.; assembly: GCF_044810985.1. GTDB lineage: Bacteria > Pseudomonadota > Gammaproteobacteria > Pseudomonadales > Halomonadaceae > Marinospirillum. The sequence goes on along the minus strand of NZ_CP085242.1, from coordinate 2,108,719 downwards.
TGCCCCCGTAAACCCACTGCTTTACCAGGATGCTTTTATGCGAGAATAGAAGCATCCTGGTCACCTGATGAACTGCCTCTGTGGATAATATAAATTCAATCTTTCTGATCGCCTCGGCACTCCTGTGTCTGAGTATCCTTGCCAGTGTGATTTCGGCACGGGTGGGCATGCCTTTGCTGTTTGTTTTTTTGGGTATCGGCATGCTGGCCGGTGAAGATGGCTTGGGCGGTCTGGATTTTGCCAATTTTGAGGTGGCTTACACGATTGGTCATCTGGCCCTGGCGATTATTCTGCTGGATGGTGGGATGCGAACCCGGATGAAAACCTTTCGGGTGGGTTTGCGTCCCGCCTTGTCTCTGGCCACCCTGGGTGTGGTGGTTACCAGCAGCCTGACGGGGCTGCTGGCGATGTTGCTGTTTGATCTCTCCCTGCTTCAGGGCCTGCTGGTGGGAGCCATCGTCGGGTCTACGGATGCTGCAGCGGTTTTTTCCATGCTGGGTGGCAAGGGGGTACACCTGAACGAAAGGGTGAGTGCCACCCTGGAAATCGAGTCCGGCACCAATGATCCCATGGCGATTTTCCTGACCATCACCCTGATCACGCTGCTGACCCAGGATACGGCCACTCCCTGGGATGCTGTCTGGTTGTTTATCAAACAGTTTGGTTTGGGACTGCCTCTGGGTCTGGCTGCAGGCTGGCTTTTTTCGCGCATCCTGAAGGGCGTCAGTTTGCCGACAGGGCTTTACCCCCTGTTGGTCACGGGTGGTGGTTTGGGGTTATTTGCGGCCACCAACCTCTTGGGTGGAAGTGGCTTTCTGGCGATTTATCTTGCTGGTGTCCTGCTGGGCAACAGTCGCAGTCCTCAGTTGCAGCACATCCTCCCGGTACACGATGGGCTGGCCTGGCTCAGTCAGATCGGTCTCTTCCTGATTCTGGGCTTGTTGGTGACGCCTCATGAAATGCTGGCCATAGCCTTTCCTGCAACCCTGCTGGCACTGGGCCTGATATTTATCGCCCGACCCCTGGCTGTGCTCTTGTGCCTGCTGCCATTTTTCAAATTTAATATCCGGGAGCTGGGATTCATTTCCTGGGTGGGGCTGAGGGGTGCGGTTCCTATCGTTCTGGCTATTTTCCCGGTGATTGCCGGCACTGAAAATGCCGCTCTTTACTTCAACATTGCCTTTCACGTCGTGCTTATTTCCCTGTTCATCCAGGGTGCCAGCCTGCCGTGGATGGCCAAGCGCCTGAAAGTTGAGGTGCCACCGGAATTTGCCCCCAAACAGCGCAGTCTGCTGGGCATTTTCCCGGAAGATGATTACGAAGCCTTTGTATACAGAGTGAAGAGCGAAACCCTCGAAGGGGTGGAGTTAAGGCGTTTGCGGTTTCCATCCGGGGCAAGAATAGGGGCGCTTTTTCGTGACAAGCAGCTGATCCATCCTTCGGGTAGTACGCAATTACAACAGGGGGATCTGCTTTGCATTATTGGCCGCGATGCCGACCTGCCGGTATTCAATAAAATGTTCAATGAGGAACCGGCACCGAAAAAAGAAAAAGCACGCAGCTTCTTTGGTGACTTTACCCTGGATGGCAGTGCTCCGCTTCGGGATGTGGCAGATCTTTACGGTCTAACCATCAGCGCGGATCAGGCTGAGTTGTCGCTGGGTGAGTTTCTGACCCGCCGCTTTGGCGGCCACCCGGTCGTGGGTGACCAGATGGACTGGCATGGTATTCACTGGGTGGTGGTCAAGGTTGAGGGCGATACGATCATTAAAGTGGGTTTGAAACCCCTTTAATTTTTGGGCGGGATAAGGGAGGGGTTATCCTGACTGGCCGCTTGTTTTTCCTGCTCTGCTGGCTCTTCAGGCTCATTTTTCTGTTCTTCATGTTCCTGGGCCTGCTCTTCCAGCACATCGGGATCAAAGTCCATGGATTGCACAAAAGCGTCCTCTTTCTCTTTTTGCAGCAGCTCCTGATATGCCTTCAGTGCTTCAACCATAAACTCATAGTAGCTTTTGGTGTCCTGAAGGGTGCGTAGGTTGGCCAGGAGAGTGTGCTCTTTGGACATCAGTGCCAGACGCTTGAAACGGCGTGTACCCAGTCGGGGGTTGAACTCCACCAGAGGGTAAATGCGGTGGATGTAGCCCAGTCGGCCTTCAATATTGCGAATGTATTCAATCAATTCACGCTTGAGTTTTTTGCGCTGGTTGACCAGCATGGGGTAGCGATTCAGGGAGGGAAAATAGGACATCATCCCTGCGCCATGAGTAAGCCAGAGGACAAAAGCAATACCCCCGGCAATGCCGCCCACCCAGGGACTGGTGAGGCTTAACAGGCTGGCCAGGAATAGGAACAGAGCCGAACCCAGTGCAATGAACCAGAGGGTGCGTGCACGCTTGGCAGCGTAGATTTCATGATCCGTCGGGTAATCGACCAGCGAGAGCAGGTCATAATCCATGCCTTCAAGCTCGGCATAAAGGCTGCGTCTTTCTGCTTCCAGCCTTTCTTTCTCGGCCTGCTGGCGCTCATCGATTTTACGCTGGCGCTCTTCTTCTTCCCATTGCTGACGTTCGCGTTCACGCGCAGCACGACTTTCCTTGACTTCTTCTTCGGCGGATTCCTGCCTTGAAGTCATGGATTCAGGTTGTTGAGCCGAACCTGGGGAGGCTGGCATCTGTCCAGGCAAATCGTCTGAGCTATTCACAGTTAAAGCCACTGTGTCCTAATCAAGAGAGATGTAGCCATAATAGAGGCTAGTCGCGTCTTTGTCCGTTTCAACCTGTAACTTGAAGCAGTGGGTTTAACGATTGGCTCTGACCTGGGCAATCAAGTCGTCGGCCACCTTCAGCATATTACCAAGGCTCCCGGCAGAATTGCCGTCCACCACGTACTGCCCATCAATAACCAGGGCAGGGACGCCGGTTACTTTGTAGTTGCGAAGACGCGCTGTATCCTGCTTGACCCGGCTTTCAACACCAAAGCTGGAATAGAGCTGATCAACTTCTTCCCCGGACACGCCGAAGTCAGCAAAAAAGTTGCGCAAAGCACGTTCGCTGCCCAGATTGGCGTTGTCCTGATGAATTCGGTCAAAAAGTGCCATATGCGCCTGCTCGGTCATATCCAGAGCATCCAGGATGTAGTAGGCCCGTGCCAGGTGCTCCCACTGGGCATTGAAGGCCGCAGGAAGGTGAACCACTTCCACGTCATCCGGCAGGCTTTCAGACCAGGTTTGCAACTGAGGTTCCAGCTGGTAGCAATAGGGGCAGGTATAGGAAAAAATTGCAGTGACTTCAATTTTATCAGAATTCACCTGAGGCCTGACCCGGTCATCGAGTGTTTTGTAACCATCAGCCAGCAGATTTCCGGAAAGGCTGACCAGAAGCAGCAGCAAGCCGGTACGCAATAGAGTCATAATTTTCTCCTGATGAAACAAAAAGGGGCCAGAGGCCCCTTTGCAATCGATAGCCTCAGCGGTTGGTTCCGTGCAGGCCGAACATGTATTCAGCGACGGCTTCGATTTCTGAGTCCGACATTTTTTCAGCAATGGTACGCATCATGGCGCTGGGGTCATTATCCCTTTCGCCACTGCGGAAGTCATTTAACTGGTTGATGGTGTAGGTGGTGTGCTGGCCGGAGACAGCAGGGAAGGCGGCAGGGCTGTTGCCCTTGCCGTTGGGCATGTGACAGGCGGTACAGGCGGGAATGCCCTTGGCAATGTCACCGGCACGGTAGAGGTCACGGCCCCGCACAGCCAGCTCTTCTTTGGCCTGGCCAACATTGGCAGACTGTTCAGCATAAAAAGCAGCAATATCACGCAGGTCTTCGTCACTCATATCATCAATGATCCCTACCATTTCAGGGACTTCGCGACGGCCATCACGGATATCCAGCATTTGTTTTTCCAGGTAGCTGGCATGCTGCCCGGCCAGGTTGGGCCACTGGCCCACGGAGCTGATGCCGTCATCACCATGACAGGAGGCACAGGTGGCTGCTTTTTCTTCACCGGCTGCAGGATCAGCGGCATGTACGAAACCAGCAGTGCTGATTGCAAGGGTCAAGCCAATTAATAGTTTTTTCATCGTTCGTCCAGTCTCATCATTTGCTAGTCTTGGGAAGCTGCCGCCCGGTGGCTGGCAAAAGACTCCAGCTCTGTTGGTGCTGATCGCACCTACGGACGTCCAGTGATAGACTATCACCGTAAAGTTCCCGCATTATAGCTAAGCCTTGCGCTAACTGGAATGCCAGTCACCTTATCCCTTCTGTTTAATTTGCCTGCAAGTGGTTATTTATGCGCCCAACCAAGAAGAAAAAGCCGCAACAAAAAATTATTTATGAACCTGAGAAGAAAGCCAGGCTTCAGCCGCAGCCTGCACATTTCGCCCAGGCCAGCTTTTTGATCAGTGCCCCCGGCCTGAAAGAATGCCCTCCGGATGAAGGGATAGAGATAGCTTTTGCGGGCCGTTCCAATGCCGGTAAATCAAGTGCGTTAAATTGTCTCACCAGTGCCCGCCTGGCCCGAACCAGTAAAACACCGGGGCGCACCCAGCTGATCAACTTCTTCAGCCTGGACAACCACCGCCGTTTGGTGGATCTGCCGGGCTATGGCTATGCCAAGGTTCCAGATGCCCTGCGCCGCGAATGGGGTAAGCACCTGGGTGCTTACATCAGTGAGCGTCAGTGTCTGCAAGGATTGGTGGTCATGATGGATGTGCGTCACCCGCTTACGGACTTTGATTGCCAGCTTCTGGAAGTGGCCGCCGGTCGCATGCTGCCTGTGCATATCTTATTGACCAAAGCCGACAAGCTGAAGCGGGGTCCAGCCAAAAATCAGTTGATCGCCGTGCGCAAAGAGCTGGAAACCTTGCCGGGCCAGGTTACGGTACAGCTTTTCTCATCCCTGAAGGGAGATGGTCGGGCTGAAGCCTGGTCCCAGCTGGACACCTGGCTGGACTGGTCTAACCCAGTGCTTGTTGAGTCGGAAACCCCCGACGATCCTTCGCCAACAGACGACTGACGATACTGCCGAGGTATTCCACAAACAACGTGTCCTGATGGTAACGAAAGTGCAAGGGGTCGGGGTGAGCCAGAACCATCAGTCCCAGAGGACGGGTATGACTCAGCAGGCAGATGGCGGCTGATTGGGCATCAAAACCCTCCAGACCCAGAATTTCTGTAGTGTCTTCTTCCAGGCTCAGACAGCAGGCCTGCTGCTGGTTGAGCAAAGCCTGCTGCTGCTGCTGGAGTTCTTCACTGGCTCTTTGCAGGCTGTTCAGGTTGGTGTAGCTCCAGAAACGCAGATAAGGCAGCTGAAAGTCTTCGCGGAGTCTTTCCGAGAGAACCGTGACCAGTTCTTCGGCGGTTTCAGTTTCCAGAAGGTTGATCAAGAGTCGCTCGATTCTGCGCAGGCGTTTTTCATTGTCACGGGCATTGGCAAGCAGTTGCTGATAGCGCTCTTCCTGATCGGCCACCTGATGTCGGAGGCGTTGCAACTGGTAGGTCAGCAGCGATTCTGCAGACCCGCAGGGATGCTCCAGCTGCATCTGGCAGAGCAGGTCTTCACGCCCCTGGAAAAAGTCCGGATGGTTCTTGAGCCAGTCGGCAACTGTGTCAGCATCAATCATAAGTAAACCTGTCCTTCAAAGACTTTCTTTACCGGGCCGGTCATCATCACCGGCTGGCCTTCACCCTGCCACTCCAGTTGCAGATGGCCGCCCAGCAGTTGCATATCAACAAAGGCATCCAACCAGCCTTGCAGTCGGCCGCTGACCATGGCGGCACAGGCCCCGGTTCCACAGGCCAGGGTTTCTCCGACCCCTCTTTCAAAAACCCGCAGACGTGCCTGACGGGGATTCTGTACCTGCAAAAAGCCGACATTGACGCGATTGGGGAAACGCGGGTGGTGCTCAATCAGTGGCCCCAGGCGCTCAACTTCGGCGTTATCCACATTTTCAACCCGCAATACAGCGTGAGGGTTGCCCATGGAAACAGCACCAATCAGGTAGTTTTCCTGATCCAACTGCAAAGAATACGCCTTGGCCTGGCGTTCTGCCTGAAAAGGAATTTGCTCCGGCTCCAGGCGCGGCACGCCCATGTTGACCGTAACCTGGCCATCATCCCTGACCTGAAGGGTCAAGGGTCCACCTGCTGTTTCGACTTGCAAAGTGGTTTGGCTGGTCAGTTTGCGATCACGCACAAAAGCAGCAAAGCAGCGGGCACCATTGCCGCAGTTTTCAACTTCGGAGCCATCTGCATTGTAGATGCGATAACGGAAATCAGCATCGGGCCGGGTCGGAGCTTCAACGGTCAGCAACTGGTCAAAGCCAATACCAAAATGACGATCGGCCAGACGGCGGATCTGCTCGGTGCGCAGCCGGGCCCTCTGGCTGATCAGATCAACCATCATGAAATCATTGCCCAGGCCATGCATTTTGGTGAAATGAAGCAACATGGGGTGTCTCACTGCTGTGGCAGGGTGAATTCACCTGCCATCTGCTGTTCATAGTTTTCACGCTGGCGAACCAGGTGCCAGTTGTTGCCGTCCACCATGACTTCTGCGGGGCGGTTGCGGCTGTTGTAGTTGGATGCCATGGCAAAGCCGTAGGCCCCTGCCGAACGCACAGCCAGAAGATCTCCCGGCTCCAGCGCCAGCTCACGATCCTTGCCCAGAAAGTCGCCGGTTTCACAAACCGGGCCCACCACATCCCAGATACGGCTAGGGTGATCACTGCGCGGTACCACCGGAATTATATCCTGCCAGGCATCATAAAGAGCCGGGCGCAGCAGGTCATTCATGGCGGCATCCACGATGGCAAAATGCTTTTCCTGGCCTTCTTTCAGATACTCCACACGGGTCACCAGGATACCGGCATTAGCGGCAATGGCGCGTCCTGGCTCGAAAATAAGCTCATAGCTGCGATCTGCAAGGCGTTTGCGCAGGGCTTCCACATAGGCCGATGGCAAGGGCGGTGTTTCATCACTGTAACGCACGCCCAGACCGCCACCCAGATCCAGATGCTGGAGCTGGATACCGTCTTCAGCAAGCTGATCGATGAGTACCAGCAGGCGATCCAGGGCATCCAGAAAAGGGTCAATCTGGGTGATCTGGGAGCCGATATGACAGTCCACACCAACGACTTCCAGATGCTGCATATTGGAAGCCTGACGATAAACCTCCCGGGCCAGCTCAAAACCGATACCGAATTTATTGGCTTTCAGACCCGTGGAAATATAGGGGTGGGTCTTGGGGTCGACATCCGGGTTGACCCGCAGGGAAACCGGGGCTGTGACAGCCATTTCTTCGGCAATTCGCTCCAGGCGTTCAAGCTCCGGCACGGATTCGACATTGAAACACTTGATGCCCACTTCCAGGGCGCGACGCATTTCATGGGCTTGTTTGCCGACGCCGGAAAAAACAATACGTGCCGGATCGCCACCAGCAGCCAGAACTCTTTCCAGCTCACCGACCGAGACGATATCAAAGCCAGCACCCAGGCGCGCCAGCAGATTCAACACAGCCAGGTTGGAGTTGGCCTTGACGGCGTAACAGATCAAATGCGGCTGGCCAGCCAGGGGCTGGGAATAGGCCTGGAAGTGCCTTTCCAGAGTGGCTCGGGAATACACATACAGAGGCGTTCCCAGCTCGTCAGCCAGGTCTTTGACGCTAACGTCTTCAGCAAAAAGCTGGTTGTTCTGATAGTTGAAAAAGTCCATAACAGCTTTGCCTTATCAAAAATTGGAAGTGAACTCTTGTTCCGGTTCGGGCAGATAAAGGTCACCCCTTTGGCCACAGCCGGAGAGCAACAGCCCCAGGACGAGCAATAACAGCAAGCCCTTTTTGAATTCTGGAATCCGCATGGTGCTAACCCCGCTGACGCAGCAAGATCCGGGCACGCTGAGCTGCGGCTCTGACCTGCTCAGGAGCGGTGCCACCCAGGTGGTTGCGGGCCGCCACTGAGCCATCCAGAGTCAGGACATCAAACACATCCTCACTGATGGAATCGGAAAACTGCTGCAGTTCGCCCAAGGACATTTCCGAAAGATCCTTGCCTTCAGCCACACCATAGGCCACAGACTGACCCACCACTTCGTGGGCATCGCGGAAGGCCAGACCCTTGCGTACCAGGTAATCGGCCAGATCGGTTGCGGTGGCAAAGCCACGCCGTGCCGCTTCACGCATCACTTCGCGCTTGGGTTCCAGAGCAGGAACCATGTCGGCAAAAGCACGCAGGCAGCCCTGAACGGTATCCAGAGTATCAAACAGGGGTTCCTTGTCTTCCTGATTGTCCTTGTTGTAAGCCAGAGGCTGGGATTTCATCAGCGTCAGCAGACTCATCAGATGCCCGTAAACACGACCGGTCTTGCCGCGCACCAGCTCGGGCACATCCGGATTTTTCTTTTGCGGCATGATGGAACTGCCAGTGCAGAAGCGATCTGGCAGATCAATAAAGTTGAACTGGGCGCTGGTCCAGAGAACCAGCTCTTCACTCATGCGTGACAAGTGCATCAGCAGCAGGCTGGCAAAGCTGCAGAATTCAATGGCAAAGTCACGATCCGAAACTGAATCCAGAGAATTTTCTGTAGGCCGATCAAAGCCCAGCAGCTCGGCGGTTTGCAGGCGGTCAATCGGATAGGTGGTACCGGCCAGTGCCGCTGCACCCAGAGGGGAAATATTGACCCGCTTGCGGGCATCCATCAGGCGCTCATAATCACGCTGCAGCATTTCATTCCAGGCCAGCAGATGATGACCAAAGGTGACCGGTTGCGCGGTCTGCAGATGGGTGAAGCCGGGCATGATGGTGTCAGCTTCCGCTTCGGCCAGGGCAATCAGGCCTTTTTGCAGGCGCGTCAATTCCCCGGCAACCAGCTGCATTTCATCCCGCAGATACAGGCGCACATCCGTGGCCACCTGGTCATTGCGTGAACGCCCGGTGTGCAGCTTTTTGCCGGTAATGCCGATTTTTGCTGTTAGCGCCGCCTCGATGTTCATATGGACATCTTCCTGGGCCACCGACCAGTTGAATTCACCGCGCTCGATTTCTTCACGGATTTCCTGGAGGCCCTGAACAATGGCATCTTTTTCTATATCCGTCAGTACACCCACTTTGGCCAGCATGGTGGCATGCGCAATCGAGCCCTGGATATCCTGGCTGTAGAGGCGCTGATCAAAGTTGACCGAAGCCGTAAAAGCTTCGACAAAGGCATCCGTGGGTTCATTAAAGCGTCCACCGGATGATAAAGAGTGCGGTTGGGTCATGAGGGTCTGGCTCCAGTAAAAATTACAGCAATTTTATCGCCCAGTTTACCAGACGCTTGACCGGAAAGTCGCACCTTCACCACAACTTCAGGTGACCTCGCGGCATAATTCTGGGAAAATGCTCCCATCAGCCTTTTCAAACACATGTATGGACGGGATATCCCCGCCCTGGAAAAGGCTTGCGAGCTGGCTTACCTTCCGGCATCGCCCCTGTTAGCAGCAGTGATCCTGCCTGACATTTCTGTTTCCTGTGACCCCGGGGAAGCAGGAAGGTTTTGCTGATGATTGGCTGTGGGACGGTGTCGCTATCTGACAGCCTTCAAACAACAAAACCAGGGGTCAAACGAGGTGTTTATGTCTTCAGTAAAACAGGCCCATGCGCAGTGGTCTTCACGCATGGGTTTTGTCCTGGCCGCAACCGGCTCTGCCGTGGGTTTGGGTAATATCTGGAAATTCCCCTATATGGTCGGCGAAAGCGGTGGTGCTGCTTTTGTCTTCATCTATCTGGCCTGCATTTTTCTGATTGGTCTGCCGATTCTGGTCAGCGAATGGCTGCTGGGTCGTCGTGGTCAGAAAAACCCCATCAATACCATGCAGGAAGTGGCCTCGGTCAGTGGCAGCAGCAGGCTCTGGGTGCTGGTGGGCCTGGGCGGCGTACTGGGTGCCTTCCTGATTTTATCTTTCTACAGTGTGATTGGTGGCTGGTCCCTGGCCTACATCAAGGATGCGCTGACCGGAAGTTTCAGCGGTCAGGATGCAGAGGGTATTGGCGCTATTTTTAGTGGTCTTCTGGCCAGCCCGGCTACTCTGATTTTCTGGCACAGTTTGTTTATGCTGATTACCGTTGGCATTGTTGCCCGAGGCGTGACCCGGGGCCTGGAGAAAGCAGCCACCCTGTTAATGCCGGCATTGGGTGTTCTTCTGGTATTCCTGGTCTTTTATGGCATGACCACCGGCGGTTTTGGTCAGGCTCTGGAATTCATGTTCAGGGCTCAATGGTCCCAGGTGAATGGTGGTATTGTGCTGGCCGCTCTGGGTCACGCCTTTTTCACTCTGTCACTGGGCATGGGCATCATGATGGCTTACGGCTCTTATCTGGGTGAAGAGGTCAATCTTCTCAAGTCTGCGCGGACGGTGGTCATCATGGATACGGTGATTGCCCTGGCCGCCGGTCTGGCGATCTTCCCCATTGTATTTGCCGAAGGTCTGGATCTGGGTGAAGGGCCGGGCCTGATTTTTGTCACGCTTCCGGTGGCCTTTGGCAATATTGCCGCTGGCTGGTTGGTGGGGCTGGCTTTCTTTCTGCTGCTGACCTTTGCTGCAGTGACTTCTGCCATTTCTCTGCTGGAGCCGGTGGTGGAGTTTGTGGAAGAAAGAAGTCCTCTGGGACGCGCTGGTTCAACTCTGGTGGCCGGTGTGGCAGCTTGGGCACTGGGTGTGCTGGCGCTCTTGTCCTTCAATGTTCTGAGCGAGTTCCTGATTCTGGGACTGAATGTCTTTGATCTGCTGGATACCCTGACCAGTAAATTCTTCCTGCCTCTCACCGGCCTGGGTGTGATTCTTTTCCTGGCCTGGCGTTTGGACAAGGAAGATGTGCGCAAAGAGTTGGGGCTGGATGTTTATGACTTCAGTCTCTGGAACCTGATCGTGCGCTACCTTGCCCCTTTGGGAGTGATCGTGGTTTTCTTTGCCAATTTGTAGATCGTTCAACAAAAAGGCGGCCTCAAGAGGCCGCCTGCTGGTTTAAGACTGAATTTCAATCTTCCTGGGTTGGGGTTGTCCGTCTGCTTCCTTGCGGGGCAGGCTCAAGGTCAGTACCCCTTTGTTCATCTTGGCCTGAATTGCCTCTGTGTCCACATCCTGAGGCAACTCCAATACTCGCTGGAATTGGCCAAAGCTACGTTCAATACGATAGAAGTGCTTGTCCTTTTCTTCATTTTCCTGGCGTTTTTCCCCACGGATAAACAGGGTATGATCCTGTAAGTCCAGCTGAATATCCTTTTCTTCCAGTCCGGGAGCTTCCAGGGTAATGGTGTACTCCTTCTCGGCACTGGCGACATCCAGCTTGGGCGTGAAGGCCAGACTGCCTCCCCTCTCTCTGCCAGCTTTGGAAAAAGAAGGCCAGCCGAGACCTTTGAAAGTCTCGTCAAAAAGACGATCCATCTCCCTGTGCAGTTGCCAGATATCGCCAGGGAAGCCGGAATGCCCCCGACTGACCGGGTGGTCTTCGCGTTTGACCGGTACAGGGCCTTCACCCTTGTTGACTTCTTCGTGCTTAAACCAGTTCCAGGGGTTCAGTTTGTCGAGTTCCATAGTAACCTCCTCAATTGAACACTTGGTTGCAGGAAATAATGCTTAAGTCTTACTTTCCTTAAGGATTAAATAGAGTTGAAAACTTCCATTTTCAAGGGGTCGCTTGTACTTTTCTGTGTGTTTTTCAGCATGGGGCTTCTGGCGGAAAACCCTTCTTCCAGAGTGCACCTGGGTGTGTTGGCCTGGCGCGATGCCCCTTCACTGCAGCAGGGCTGGCAAACAACCTTGCAGGCTCTGGAAGAACAACTGCCCGAATACCACCTGAAAGTTCACTGGTTGGATCTGCAGGAACTGGAGCAGGCCATTGCGGGTCAGGAGCTGGATTTTGTGCTGACCAATCCGGGGCATTATGTGGACTTGTCCAGCCGTTATTTGCTGGCCCCTCTGGCCAGCTTACAGAACCCAAGTGTGGACCCACCTCAGCAGGCCATTGGCTCGGTGGTTGTGGCACTGTCCAGCCGTGGGGAATTGAATGACTGGCAGGATTTGCGCGGTCAACGCCTGGCAGCCGTCAGCCCGGATGCTTTTGGTGGTTTCCAACTGGTTCAGGATGCCCTGGAGCAGGCTGATTTCCCTTGGCAGGAAGAGTTGGCTTCCCTGCAGTTCAGTGGCTTTCCCATGGAACAGTTATTGGGTTGGTTGGATGCAGGCCGGGTTGATGCTGTCGTGCTGCGCAGTTGTTTGCTGGAAAGCTTGGCAGAGGCGGGGGCTGTGGAGCTGTCGGCATATCGGGTCGTGGCTGAACAAAAGCAGGCCGATTACCCCTGTCTGCATTCCAGTCGTCTCTATCCTGACTGGCCCTTTTTGAGACTGGGTTCCACCAACCCCGAGCTGGCCAGACAAGTGACCCTGGCCCTCTTGTCCAGTTACCCTCAGAAGGGGGAAGTGGATGGCTACCAGTGGACGGCCCCGCTTTCTTATCAGCCGGTTTATGAGCTTTTTGAACGCCTGCGGCTGGGGCCTTTTGCCGACTTTCCCAAAAACCCCGTCCTGGCTTTTGTGCAGCAGCATCGTTACTGGCTGTTGGCCGCCTTGCTGCTGGTGCTGGCTGTTTTCGGCCATGATTTACGAGCAGGCTACCTGATTCGCAAAAAAACCCAGGAACTCAAGGCAGCAGAGATTACAGCCCGGCAGAAACAGCAGGAAATGATTCATCTTTCACGTTTTGCCCTGATGGGTGAGCTGACGGCTGGATTGGCCCACGAATTGAACCAACCCCTCACCGCCATTATCAACTATGCCCGGGGCAGTGAACGCTACCTGCAACAGCCCGGCGCACAGCAGTTGCCCCAGGCCCAGCAGCTTCAAAAAGCCATGGGAAAAATTGTTCGTCAGGCCGAACAGGCCGCCGCCACCATTAAAAATTTACGCAGTTTTCTACGCAAGGAAAGTCCTGAATGGCAGGAGCTGGAACCCCTGACCCTAATGGAAGAAGCTCTGGAGTTTATGGAAGCCCATTTCCGGCAAGAAGCTGTTACCGTCATTCGTGACTACTCCAGCGACTTGCCACGCATTCGAGGCAACCCCGTCCAGCTTCTGCAGATTCTGATCAACCTGCTGGCGAATGCAGTGGATGCGATGCACGATAACAGTTCAGCCGAACGCCGGTTACAGGTGGGCTGTCAGCTTTTGGAAGGCTATCTGGAGTTCCAGGTCGCGGATTGCGGGGAAGGTCTGAGTACTGAAGCGCTCAATCACCTGTTCACACCCTTTTTTACCACCAAGGAGCAGGGCATGGGACTGGGTTTGAAGCTGAGTCTAAGTCTGGCCACTGCTCATCAGGGGCAACTGACCCTGGAAAATCAGCCCCAAGGAGGTGTTCTGGCGCGGTTGAGGCTGCCTCTGTACACTTTTGCAGCTAAAATGCGACACAAGCCAAGTCAATAAAAGGAACGAACTCATGCAGCAACCGCTGATATGGATTCTTGATGATGATGCTCAGGTTCGGGAGTCTCTGTGCTGGCTGTTGGAGTCCATTGACTTGCAGGTGAAGGCTTTCAGCTCCCCCTGGGAATTTCTGGATATTGCTGTATCTTCCCTGGATTCCCGCCCCGGCTGCCTGCTGTTGGATGTACGAATGCCCGGTATGACGGGGTTGGAGTTGTTGGAATTGCTCAAGGAAAAAGAGCTGCACTTGCCGGTGATTTTATTGACCGGCCATGCTGATGTTGCCATGGCGGTCAGGGCACTTAAATCCGGTGCCTATGATTTCTTTGAAAAACCCTACAATGATCAGTTGTTGCTGGAAGTCATCAACAAAGCGGTTGCTGAGCATCATAAACAATTACAGGAAGTGGAGAAGAAAAAATCTTTGGAACTAAAACTGGTTAGCCTGACTCACAGGGAACGTCAGGTTTTGGAGCTTTTGCTGGAAGGTCTGCCGGGCAAGCAGATGGCGGATCGTCTGCATATCAGTCCGAAAACCGTGGATGTGCATCGACATCACCTGATTCAAAAGCTGGGCGTCAAATCCCTGGCCGAAATGGTTCAGCTCTACTCTCCCCTGATTCACCCCTCCTAAAGAAACCTTTAGTGCTTTTGGTAATTTCCCCAATACCTGCAAAAACCCCAAAATTGTAGGGTTGTTTGAACTGCAAAAGCAGGAACAACCATGAGGGAAACGCTTATGCAAAACTTCAATAAAAAAGCACTGACAGTCCTGGCATTGAGCCTGAGTTCCAGCTTTCCAGTCTGGGCGCTGGAGGGTGATGCCGAGCGGGGCCAGGCTGCTGCTGCGGTTTGTACAGCCTGCCATCAGGCCGATGGCAGTGGCATGAACAACCCGGACGGTGAGTCCTGGCCTCGCCTTGCCGGGCAGAAGGCTGAATACATCTACAAACAGATGCAGGATTTCCAGGAAGGCCATCGCGTCAATGCAACCATGCAGCCTTTTGCGGGAATGCTGGATGACCAGCAGATCAAGGATGTGGCTGTTTATTACAGCCAGTTGCCTGTTACACCCGGACAGGGTGGCGATCAGGTTGATGAAGAGCTGCTGGCCTGGGGTGAGCACCTGGCCACCCAGGGTGACTGGGATCGTTACATCGTTCCCTGCTCGTCCTGTCACGGGCCGGGTAACCAGGGGGCTGGCCCTGACTTTCCAGGCATTGCCGGACAGCACGCGGGTTACCTGCAGCAAACGCTGAAGGACTGGCAGTCCCAGAACCGGGATAATGACCCCCTGCACTTGATGGCCGCGATTGCGGAACGCATGAACGATCGTGACATCCAGGCTGTTTCTGCCTGGCTTGCCACTCAACCCGCCCAGTAAGGGAGAAGCCCCATGAAAAATTCAAGGTTAAAAGTGATTCTGGGTGGTGTTCTGGTCGGACTTGTGGCCCTCCCTCTCCACGCAGAACAAGAGCTGCGTTTCCCCGTCAATATCCCTGAGCCCCAAGAAGGCCAGTTGGTGCACACCCCGCCCACCATGCAGGATCTGGAAGAAGCAAAAATGCACCCTGAACTCAAGCGCGTCATTCGGCGTGGCTATGATTTGTTCATGAATACCCAGCAACTGCGGGGCAAAAATGTCTTTAACGACATGAATTGCTCCAGTTGTCATATGGGGGAGGGTCGTCTGCCCTTTGCTGCACCGGTTTGGCGCGCAGCCGTGGTGTTGCCAAATTTTCGCCCCAAAAACCAGCATGTCAATAACCTGGAAGAGCGCATTGCCGGTTGTTTTGGTTACTCCATGAATGGTCAGTCACCCGAATATGGCAGCGATGATATGATTGCCCTGACGGCCTATCACCGCTGGTTGGCTAAAGGCGTGCCCATCTACCAATTGGGTGACTACTATGGGCGGGGTTATCCCATTGAAAAACCGGAAGAGGAACCTTCCTATGAGCGTGGTCAGGCACTTTATGAAGACAACTGTGCTATCTGCCATTCCAGTGATGGCAGCGGTATGAGGGTTGAAGGTGAAGCCCACTTCCCGGCTGTCTGGGGTGATCTTTCCTACAACTGGGGTGCCGGGATTATTCGCCACTTCACCCTGGCCGGTTTTATCCGCAACAACATGCCACTGGGGCAGCCCTACAGCATGAGTGTGCAGGAATCCTGGGATATTGCCGAGTACATAAACAGCCATGAGCGCCCCCAGGACCCCCGCTACACCGGTGATGTCAAGGAAACCCGCGCCAAGTATTCCGACACCTTCCACAAGCACGGCTACTATGGTGTGGAAAAGCAGGGTCGTCTGCTGGGTGACCATGACAATGTCGGTGAAAAAGATTTCCTGAAGCCCTGGAATGTCCTGAAGCCCCGTACTTTTGAATAGTCTCCTCGGGCTAGATGGCCTTTGTCCCCGGCTTTAAAGCCGGGGTTTTTTTAGGCCCGGCGGGAAGACAGCAGTGAGTAGATGGCCAGACTGCCCAGCAAGAGGTAACCGGCCAGGCTCCAGGAAGGCAGGGGCAGGCCCAGAAAATCAGCCTGTTGCGCACAATCGGAACTGCCAATCAGCATCTGAGTAATAGCTTCCTGAAGAGGAAAGAAATCCAGCAGGGTTTCCACATCCATGCCGCAACTGACGGTTTCAGGGTTCATTTTGATGTAGAGGTGACGCAGGGCAACCCCGATTCCCGTTATGCTGAAGAGGGCAAAAAGGGCTACCAGAGGCCAGAGCAGCAATCGGTATTTTTGCAGCAAGAGGGCGATCAGGCTCAAGGCAGCCAGACCGATAAACACGCCTCTCTGCAACCAGCACAAATGGCAGGGTAAAAGCCCCGTCACTTGCTCATAGGCCAAAGCGGCCAGCACGATGCCCAGAGAGCCAATCAGGGTCAGTAAAATACCGTGACGCGATAACAGCGCCAGATTTCGAGAGTTCGACAAGGCAGGTTCCTTACATAGCTGTGCACAAAGTTTTAAATCAGCTTATTAAACTTCAAGCAGCCTGTGAAGTTCCCTGTCATAGCCGAAAGCCTCTGATTCACGTTATGAGCGCAGGTCAGGGCAGAATTCATTCCTGATGAATTTCTGCACTTCCTGCATCCATGCAGGTCGCGAGCAAAATTGATCGAAAAAGCAGAGTTTACATGCTGTAAATGAGCATTTTGAGAACAATTTTAACGCAGCATCACCAAGTGCAATAGTTAATCAGTGACTTTCTAGTGAAGCTCCAGATCCCAGCCATTACTGAGCTCTTCACGCAGCAGCTTTTGTTCATGCAGCTCTTCAATGGTTTGTCGGGCCCGGCGCAGGCGTTCAGCTTCGCTTTTTTGCCGCTGCTCTGCTTCCACTTCCGTTATACTTTTGAAAACGCTCAGGATATCGGCTTTAACCTGATCGACTGATGGATGATGACGCATAAGGACTCTCCTCTCAGAAGTACTCCAGGTAACTGACACGGGTCAGCAACACCAAGGCTACAGTGCATTTTTTACGCCAAGATGACCGTTTTAGGCAAGTCTTTTGACTTTAGATGTAAAAATGGGTTCATGCTGAGTGGCTGTCGCGGGTAGAATAGAGCCATAAAGTCATTAAAAGATTGAAATGCCGTGATCAATATTCTGGAACATCTGCGCAAAACCCTGGATACCTTCCGCCGCTCAGAGCAGAAGGTGGGCAACTATGTACTGAAAAACCCCAATGAAGTGATTCACATGCGAATTGTCGATCTTGCGACAGAAGCGCATGTCAGTGAACCGACGGTGGTACGCTTTTGTCGGGCTCTGGGTTGCGATGGTTTTCAGGACTTCAAGCTGCGCCTGGCCCAGATTCTGGCTACCGATGGCAGCTTTACCCAGTTTTCCATGAACGATGGGGATACCGTTGCTGAGTTCTCGCGCAGTATTTTTGACTCAACCATCGGGGTGCTGCTGCAGGTCAGGGACAAGATGGATACAAGCCATTTGCAGGAAGCCATTCAACTGCTGACCAGTGCCAACCGGGTGGAGTTTTATGGTTTTGGGGCTTCTGGAGCGGTGGCCGTGGATGCCCAGCACAAGTTTTTCCGTTTGCAGATGTCCACAGCAGCCTATTCCGATCCGCATATGCAGAATATGTCGGCAGTCACCCTGACCGCCGGGGATGTTGTTGTCGCCATTTCCCAGACCGGGCGCACCAAGGCTTTGATGCAGAGTGTGCAACTGGCCAAGGAAGCCGGTGCCAGTGTGATCGGGCTGTGCCCTTCCGGCTCGCCCCTGGCGGATATGGTCACCCTGCCTTTATACATGGATGTACCCGAGGACACGGAAATCTACACGCCCATGAGCTCACGCATCGTCCATCTGGTGGTGATTGATGTGCTGGCCGTGGGGGTTGCCAAAATGCGCGGGCCCAAACTGATGGAGCACTTGCAAGCCGTTAAGCGCAGTTTGCAGGGGTTACGCCTGCCCGACCGTCTCCGCTAGAAACGCTCAAATCAACGATTGCGCCGACTGCTGTTTCAATAACTGGGTGAACTCATCTGCGGGTATGGGTCTGCTGATGACATAGCCCTGAGCGTAATCACAGCCCAGTTGTTTCAGGGCACCCAGTTGCTCTTTCTCTTCGACTCCTTCGGCAACCACCTGCATGCCCAGGCCATGCCCCAGGGCAATAATGGCGCGGGTCAGGGTGCCTTCGGTGGTTTGGGCGTTGTCCGACATCAAGAAGCTGCGGTCGATTTTCAGGACATCCAGAGGGAAATGCTGGAGATAGCTCAGGGAAGAATAACCGGTGCCAAAATCATCAATGGCCAGGGATATGCCTCTGGCTCTGAGGCTTTGCATTTCCAGGGTGGCTGATTCTGCATCCTCCATCAGAGTGCTTTCCGTCAGTTCCAGCTGCAAGAACCGGGAAGGCAGACTGAATTCTTCAAGCAAAATACTGACCTCTTCCACCAGATGGCCACTTTCCACCTGTTGGGCGGCAATATTCACAGCCACCTGGATGTTGTAACCGGCCTGATACCAGGCCGCTGCTTGCTGGCAGGAGGCGCGTAAAACGGCGCTGCCCAGTTGGTTGATCAAACCGGTGCGCTCGGCCAGGGGGATAAAGATGGAGGGTGGAATGGCTCCCTGTTCCGGGTGGTGCCAACGGGCCAGAGCCTCGGCGCTATTGAGCTTACCGGTATGGAGGTTGAGTTTGGGCTGGAAATGAACCTGAATCTGATCCTGTTCCAGCGCTTTGCGAAGATCCTGCTCCAGGCGAAGCTGCTCAAGACTGCTCTGCCGAATGTCTTCATTATAAACCTGAATACGATTGCCACCCACCGCTTTGGCTTTGAGTCGGGCCTGGTCGGCCTGGTTGATCATGACCTGGAGTTCATGCGTGTGCTCTGGATAACAGCTCAGACCACCGCTGATGGTGAGGCGCAATTCCTGTTGATCAATATAAAAAGGAAAATGCAGTTTTTCCTGAAGTTCTTCCAGGGTGATCAGGGCCTGATGTTCATCGGCACTCAGCAGGATGGCAAACTCGTTGCCGCCGGTGCGAGCCAGAATAATGGCATCGGGCAGGATTTCGCTGATGCGTCCGGCCACCTTGCGTAACAGCTGATCCCCCGCATGATGGCCCAGGGAATTGTTGTAGGCCTTGAAGCGGTCAATATCAAAGACGGCCAAAGCCAGCTCCTGGCCTTTGATGCGGGCTTCGGCCAGAGCCTGATGCAGGCGATCATAAAACTGGCTGCGATTGGCCAGACCGGTCAGCTCATCATATTCAGCCAGATAGGTCAGGCGGGCTTCCACTTCTTTCTTGTCGGTCAGATCCGAGAAGATACCGATGGTATAGGCTTCCTGCTTGAAGCCACTGGTTACCCGCATGACCCTAAGCCATTGCGGGTAGCTGTCGCCATTGCGGCGCTGTTGGGTGAGTTCTCCCTCCCAGCGTCCTTCACGGCGCAGGCTGCGGGAAATACCCTGGTAGGTTTTGGTGTACTGGGAAAAACACGGGAGTTCCCAGAAATTCTGCTCCATCACTTCCTGGCGGGAATAACCGGTGATGTCCACAAAGGCCTGGTTGATAAAAATCACCCGACTGTCGGAATCAACGATATAAGTGGCTTCGCCTGAGGCCTCAAAAGCCCGCCAGGCCAACTGCAGATAGTCATCCTTTTCCTGCTCTTCGGTGATATCACGCCGGGTGCCCAACATGCGCTGTGCTTTGCCGGTTGCCTCATGGCGCTCCACCACTTCGCCATGATCTTCAAGCCAGCGCCACTTCCCTGATTTGTGACGGATGCGGAAGCGGCACTGATAATGCTCGGAATGGCCTTTAAGGGCCTCCAGCAGGGTGCGGCGCATTTGTGGATAGTCATCAGGGTGCACCAGAGGTTTAAGGTGCCCCATGAAATGCGGAATTTCATCTTCGGCATAGCCAAAAATCTGCTCAAAGTGGGAGTGGTAGATGGAATCCGTGGTCAGATCCCAGTCCCACAACCCCAGGCGGCTGGCTTCAATGGCCTGACTGATCCGCTGGCGCTGATGTTCCAGTTCCTCGGTGGTTTTCTGGTGACGGTCTATTTCTACTTGCAGGTCTTGGGTTCTACTCATGACATCCTGTTCCAGGTTGGCTTGTTGCCTTTGTAATTTTTGGTTGAGGGTCAGGATTTGCTGGTGCCCCTGGTGCAGGCTTTTCAGTAACTGCTTGTTGTGCCAGGCATTGCCCAGCAACGCAAGGAGTGGAGCTGCCAGCAGCAGAGAAGGAAGCCATTGTTTGCTGACCAGTGACATAGCCAGAATGACGACAACACCGGGCAACGCAAAGAGCAACCCCACACTGATGAAGTGCACATAGATACTGGTGGCAATAATCAGCGTGGCAAACCAGAGGGCAAAAGTAAGCCCTATGGCGGCAGGGCTTTCGTTTAACCAGGGCAACGACCAGCCTAGCAGAAGAGCCCACCAGAAACCGGTTAAAAGTGCCCCCAGGCGTAAAAAAGCCAGATTTTTTTCGGATGAGCTGCCTTTTTCCTGCAAAAGAAGATAGCGAGCCTTGCCACCCGCAAACAGCAGAGCCATGCCCGCCCACCAGGCAGGCAACCAAAGACTGCCGGGAAGAACACTCCATAGCAGTGGAAGCGTTAAACTGGCAGCAAGCAAGGAGATGCGGTAAAAAAGATCAGCATCCTTGTAGGATGAAACCAGGCGTTCCGCCAGAAAGTCTTGCTGGGTGTCCATAGTCTCGTGATGTCTCTGCTGGGTGATTTATTGTAATTGGCTGTCACCAGACCCCGATATATAACAGACTCAGGGCAGGCTGGCTATCCAGACTATGTTATTATTTTGTTCAAAGTAACTAACATTTCCATCTAAGGTTCAGGCTTAAACCATGCCCTCATTGCTCGATTCGCCCCTGTTGAAAGACTTAAATCCTGCCCAGGCCGAGGTGGTGTCGGCACCGCCCCAGGATCTGCTGGTGTTGGCCGGGGCAGGCAGTGGCAAAACCCGGGTTCTGGTGCAGAGAATAGCCTGGCTGATTCGCAATGATGGCCTGTCACCCTATGAAATCCTGGCCGTTACTTTTACTAACAAAGCGGCCAAGGAAATGCGCCTGCGCCTGGAAAGCCTGCTGGGCATGAGCTTGAGATCCATGTGGGTGGGCACCTTTCATGGCCTTTCCCATCGCCTGCTGCGCACTCACTGGCGCGAAGCCCGGCTGCCGGAATACTTCCAGATTCTGGATTCGGATGACCAGCTGCGTTTGATCAAGCGCATCCAGAAAGACCTGGGGGTCGACAGTGAAAAATACCCGCCCAAACAACTGCAGGCCTTTATCAACAGCCACAAGGATGAAGGGCTGAGAGCAGCGAACATCCTGCCGCGCGGTGAATTTGAGCGCAAAATGCAGGAACTGTATCAGGTCTACGAAGAAATCTGTCAGCGTCAGGGCCTTGTGGATTTTGCCGAACTGCTGCTGCGTGCCCTGGAACTGTTAAGAGACAACCAGCCGTTGTTGAACCACTACCGCCAGCGTTTTTCCCACCTGCTGGTGGATGAGTTTCAGGACACCAATGGCTTGCAATATGCCTGGTTGAGACTGCTGCGTGGTAGTGAAGGTCGGATCATGGCCGTGGGCGATGATGATCAGTCCATCTATGGCTGGCGTGGCGCCAAGATAGAAAACATCCAGAACTTCACCCGGGATTACCCGGATGCCGAACTCTTGCGTCTGGAGCAAAACTACCGCTCCACCTCCACCATTCTGGATGCAGCCAACGCCCTGATCAAAAACAATGCCGGTCGCCTGGGCAAGTCGCTGTGGACGGACGACAAGGCCGGTGACCCCATCCGGGTTTATGCCGCCTTCAATGAACAGGATGAAGCCCGCTTCATGGTGGACATCATCCAGCAGCACGTACGGGACGGTGGCCTGCGCAGTGAGTGTGCGCTTTTGTATCGCTCCAATGCCCAGTCACGCACCTTGGAAGAAGCTCTGTTGCGCCAGGGTGTTCCCTATAAAGTCTACGGCGGCCAGCGTTTTTATGAGCGTCTGGAAATCAAGAATGCCCTGGGTTATCTGCGCCTCCTGGTTAACCGTCAGGATGATGCCGCCTTTGAACGGGTCATCAATACGCCGACCCGAGGCATAGGCAACACGACCCTGGAAAAGCTGCGCGCTTATGCCCGTGATGAAGGCACCGGACTTTGGGATGCGGCCCTGGATATGCTGGCCAAGAGTTTGTTGACCGGTCGCGGGGCCAGCAATGTGCGCAGCTTTATGGAACTGATTGAAAGCCTGGATGAAGAAACCCTCAGCCTGACTCTGCATGAAGCCGTGGACACCGTGATCGAAAAATCCGGTCTGATTGATTTTCATGCCAGAGAAAAAGGCGAGAAAGGCCAGGCTCGTGTGGAAAACCTCAAAGAACTGGTTTCTGCCGTCCAACAGTATGAGCCGGTGCTGCCTCTGGAAGAGCAGAATGAAGAGGTGGTGAACCTGGAAGGTCGCGAAGCCCTGGCTGTGTTTCTCACCGAGGCCAGTTTGGATGCCGGCGATAACCAGGCCGAAGAAAATCAGGATGCCGTGCAGTTGATGACTCTGCATACCGCCAAGGGTCTGGAGTTTCCGTTGGTGTTTCTGGCCGGAATGGAAGAAGGGCTGTTTCCCCACCAGATGGCGATGGAAGAAGGCGCGGATCGCCTGGAAGAAGAGCGCCGCCTTTGCTACGTCGGGATTACCCGTGCCATGCAAACCCTGTATCTCACCTATGCTGAAAACCGTCGCATGTACGGGCGGGATCTTTTCTGCAGGCCATCACGCTTTTTAACCGAACTGCCGCGAGAGCTTCTGGAAGAAGTGCGTTTGCGGGCTGCGGTCAGCCGCCCCATGCAGACACCATCCAGCCGCCCGCGACCTGCAGGCCGGATTGGCGGAGCCGGTAATCCGCTTAATCCGGGTGGATCGGCTGATAGCTCGGGCTTACATGTCGGACAAAGAGTGGCCCATAAGAAATTTGGGGAAGGCATCATCCTGCATGCCGAAGGCGAAGGAGACCGCACCCGCCTGCTGATCAACTTTGATTCTGCCGGGGAGAAATGGCTGGTATTGGGATTTGCACCCCTGACTCCACTGGATTAAGAGGTTTTTCTGTGGTTTGCCGGGAAGGCTCACGGCAACCTGGTCTGCGTCAAGCGCAGCAGGGAAAGCGAAGCGCACTGCTTGAGGCAGGAAAGCCGAACGCAGTGAAAAGCAGGCTGGGTTGCAAAAGTGAGCCGTTATCCGATCTGGTGCAATATTTATCTTAACCCTTCAAACGCGCCAGTAGCTGTTCAGCTGGTTCAGGCTTGCCGTAGAAATAACCCTGATGAAGGTTGCAACCCAGGGAGTGGAGGAAGTCACGCTGTTCCGCCGTTTCCACACCCTCGGCCACCACCGACAAATCCAGATGGTGAGCCACCGCCATCATGGTTTCCACCAGCAAGGCATCACTCGAATCATCGGGTAAATCCTTGACGAAAGAGCGGTCGATCTTCAGCTCATTGATCGGCAGCTTTTTCAGATAGGAAAGTGAAGAATAGCCAGTGCCAAAATCATCAATTGAAAAACTGACGCCCAGATCCTGGAGTTTGATCATGCGCCGCGATGACTGAGTGAAATCAGTAATCAAAAGGCCTTCGGTCACTTCCAGGGTCAAGTGCCTGGGGTTGGCCCCGGTTTCATCCAGCAGGCTGCGTACCCGGTCGACAAAGTCCGGGCTGCGGAACTGGCGCGGGCTGATGTTGACGGCAAAGTAGAGTTCCGGGTGCTTGGGCATTAACAGCAGGGTTTGCTTGAGTACCCACTCACCCAGAGGAAGAATCAGTCCCGTATCTTCAGCCAGGGGGATGAAGGCGTCCGGGGGTACGATGCCTTTTTCCGGATGAGCCCAGCGCACCAGGGATTCACTGCCGTAAATCACACCGTCACGGTTGGTTTTGGGTTGCAGATAAAGTTGAAACTGTTCCAGCTCCAGGGCTTTGCGCAGCTCACCTTCCAGCTCGAAGCGATCCTCGACCTGGGCCTGCATACTGGGTTCAAAGCTCCGCCAGGTGCTGCGTCCGGCTTCCTTGGCAGCATAAAGGGCAATATCGGCTTCTTTCAACAGGGCGTTGAAGCTGCTCTTGTTGCTACTGAAAAAGGCCGCACCCAGACTGCTACTGAGCAGAAATTCACCACTGTCTGGCAGTTGCAGTGGTTGGGCCAGGGCCGCCTGGAAAAGCTCCAGACGCTCGCGCAGATTTTGTTCGGCCTGATCCCGACTGTTCGCCTCCCAGTCAACCAACAGAAGCACGAATTCATCGCCACCAAAACGAGCCAGAGCTTCATGGTCGTTCAGCAGGTCGGTCAGGCGATGGGCCAGGGCAATCAGAAGTTGGTCACCTGTGGAGTGCCCCCTGGCATCATTGATGTTTTTGAAGTGATCCAGGTCGATGATCACCAGAGCGGCAAGTGAGGTGTTGCCTTCAAGCTCACGGACAGTTGCTGCAAACTTTTCCTGAAACAGATAGCGGTTGGGCAGGTTGGTCAGGGGGTCAAAATAAGCCAGAAACTTGATGCGCTGTTCATTCTCATGGCGCTCGGTAATGTCCCGGCTGATACCCAGTACACCCATGAATTCCTGCTTGCTGTTTACCAGAGGTGCTTTCAGTTTATCCAGCAAGCGGTCACTGCCATCCGGGAAACGAGTCCATTCTTCGGTGTGCACGACCTGGCGATTGGCCAGAACCTGGGTGTCCGTCTGGTGAAAAGCTTTGGCGTGTTTGTCTTCAAACAGCTGATAGTCGGAGCTGCCAAGAATATCTTCAGGCTCTTTGCCCACATAGTGCGCAAATTGTTCATTGCAGCCCAGGTAGTTGCCATTTTTGTCCTTGAAGAAAATCAGGTCGGGAATCGAGTTGAGCAAAGCTTCCAGCATGGTGGTCTGATCCTGAAGCTTTTTCTCGGCCCTGCGGCGGTTTAGGATGTTCCAGATCAGTAAAGAAATCACCAGAAGCTGGGTGGCGATGGCCATCCACATCAGTTGAAAGTTGCGCTTCTGGGATTCGGCAAGGGCCTGGTAACGCTGCTCGGCCAGTTGCTCCAGGCGATCCTTGTATTCAATAATGCTGGCTTCAGCAATTTTCTTGCCGGTAATATCAATGATTACGGAAAAAAGAAGGGTTTCACCTTCATCAGTTTTCATGGGCCAGGAGTGTACTTCCACCGTGCGGATTTCACCCTTGGCAGTGCGGTGCGGAAAAACAAAATAATTACGATCTTCCTGGTGGGCTAGTTGCCTTTCCAGAGCAACATCTTCAGGGTCGAGAGCATTGATCTCCTGAATTTTCATGCTTTGCAGTTCGTCAATGTTGTAGCCATAGAACTCGGCTGCGGCCTGATTGGCTTCACGTATCTGGCCGGACTCAGGGTCAATGACCAGCATCACCGCACCATACTCCTCAAAAAAGCGTGCTGGCAGTTGCGAGGCCAGGATCTGCCCGGTTGCCTGGGTGAGAATAAAACCCGACAGGCCGATAATGAGGGATACCAGAAGAATTTTGACTTTCACGCTTGCTCTCTTATTGTTTTAAAGACAACTAACCACCGGCCAGTTTGACCTTGAAGCCCTGGGCCTCCAGCAAAGTTCGCAGGGTTTCACGCTGGTCGCCCTGAATTTCTATAACATGATCTTTCAAAGCACCACCGGTTCCGCAGCGTTTTTTAAGGCTGGCAGCCAGTTTTTTCAGTTCTGCCTCAGGGAGAGGAATGCCACTGATGGTGGTGACTCCCTTGCCCTTGCGACCGGCGGTCTCGCGGCGAATGCGCACTATGCCATCAAGCTCTGCCAGACGCTGGTTGTCAGCAATTTCATCACAGCGACAGTCCGCTTTTGCTTCGCGACAAGCGGGACAGAGGTCGCCTTGCTCGGTAGAATAGACCAGGCCGCTGAGTTGGTCTTGTAAAGATGCCATCACGACTCCTCAAAAGTAACATATTTTGGGTAGGGACTAGCTGCTTTTTATCAATTTCTTAATCAATCAGAATAACGCCTCGAGGCTAAAGATGCGACACCTGCTGACTGGACTCATGACCTCTACCCTGTTGTTATTAAACACTCTGGTGGGTCTGGTTCCCATGATGTTTTTTGCACTGCTGAAGCTGTTGATTCCCCTGGCCTGGGTCCGGGATCACTGTTTTGAAGCAGTGCGCTGGATTGCCAGCACCTGGGCGAGCATCAATGTCTGGATTTTTCGCCATTTAACCCCGACCTATTGGGATGTAAGAGGTCAGCAGCAGCTCAGCCGCAGCCAGTCGGTGCTGGTGATCAGCAATCATCAGACCTGGGTGGACATCCCCGCTCTGATTGCAGCCATTCATGGCAAGGCACCCTTCTTTACCTTTTTCCTGAAACGTGAGCTTCTCTATGTTCCCTTTCTGGGGTTGGCCTGGTGGGCACTGGAATACCCCTTCATGCGCCGTTTTAGCAAAGAACAACTGGCCAAGAAGCCGCATTTGCGGGGCAAAGATCTGGAGATCACCCGCAAGGCCTGTGATCGCCTTCAGGGGCGTCCGGTTTCCCTGGTCAACTATCTGGAAGGTACGCGTTTTACGCCCGCCAAACACGCCAGACAGAACTCACCTTACCGCTACCTGTTGAAGCCCAAATCCGGGGGAGTGGCTTTCACTCTCAAAGCCATGGGGCATCAGCTGGACAGTCTTCTGGATGTCACCCTGGTTTATCCGGGCAAAAGGCCGCCCACCTTTTGGGAGCTGCTCAGCGGTCAGGTGGGTCAGGTCATTATTGATCTTGAACACCAACCTTTACCGGCCCGTATGTGTGAAGGCGATTATCAGGAGGACCGGGAGTTCCGCAAAGAGTTTCATGCCTGGATTGGCGACATCTGGCAGCGCAAGGACGAAAAAATCGCCCAGTTGCGCCAAGAGCTGGAATCCAACCCGGAGAGTCAGAGTCAATGACAGGGCAAGCAATAGCTGTTAATTTAATACCTTGTTAAAAGGATGAAAAGGGAGTGGGTCATGAGTGCTGGACAGCAGGAATTCAATGCAATGGAAACCATGAGCAACCCTTTGTTGGCGGCACTGGCCAACCGGATTCGCCATGCTCTGGTGATCACGGATGCTGACAAACGGATTGTTTATGTCAATCCGGCTTACCAGAAACTGACGGGCATTAGTGCTCAGCAGGCTCTGGGACAAACAACCGACTTGAATCATTCGGGTCGCTATAACCCGGACTTTTATCGCAAAGTCTGGGAGGGTCTGGAGCAAAACGGAATCTGGGAAGGCGAGCTCTGGGATTATCGTCGCGATGGTACCGCCTATTTGCAGCATCTGAGTCTGGAAGCCATTAAAGATGCTGAGGGCCGGGTTCAGAACTTTTTTGCCCTCTTCAGTGATTTGTCGGAGCAACTGCACAGCACCGCCGAGCTGGAACGCCTGACCCATTATGATCCCCTGACGGATCTCCCCAATCGCATTCTGTTTCGCGATCGCCTGGGGCATGAATTCAATATTTCCAATCGCCACCATTCACGCACCGGCCTGGTGTTGCTGAATCTGGATCGCTTTAAAATCATTAATGACGCCTTTGGCTTTTCCGCAGGTGACAAGCTGCTGGTGGAAATATCACAACGCCTGCAGGGTGGAATCCGGCGCACCGACTTGCTGGCGCGTCAGGAACACCGCCAGGAACGGGATGCCGACCTGATTTCACGCATGGGTGGCGATGACTTTTCCTTTATCTTAAGTGAGCTGAGAAGGCCGGATGATGCCGGTATTGTAGCCGAACGTCTGTTAAGCTGCCTGGAAGCGCCCTTTTATGTCGGCGATGAAGAGATTTATATTTCCGCCAGTCTGGGCCTGGCTGTTTACCCGGACAATGCCGATAACGAAGATGCACTTTTGCAATGCGCGGAATCGGCATTGAAAAAAGTCAAAAAAGAAGGCAAGGGCGGTTATCGCTTCTTTGCTGAAGACCTCAATATCAGCAGTGCCAAACGCGTGCGTATGGAAGCACGGATGCGCAATGCCATAGCCAATAAGGATTTTGTCCTCCATTACCAGCCCAAGCAGGATTTGAACAGCGGTCA
The DNA here is from genome assembly GCF_044810985.1 of Marinospirillum sp. Taxonomy (GTDB): domain Bacteria; phylum Pseudomonadota; class Gammaproteobacteria; order Pseudomonadales; family Halomonadaceae; genus Marinospirillum. The sequence goes on along the minus strand of NZ_CP085242.1, from coordinate 2,080,660 downwards.
GATTACCGGTATGGAAGCCCTGATTCGCTGGCCAACAGACGAAGGAATGATCACGCCCGGTGAGTTTATTCCTTTGGCGGAAGACACCGGCATGATCAACCCGCTGGGTCGCTGGATACTTTTTCAGGCCCTGAGCGATGCCGTTCTGGCCAGCCAGGCTGTTGGCTACCCACTGCAGGTTGCGGTCAACCTCTCCATGCGTCAGTTTCATCGTCCGGGCCTGAGTGCCATGGTCGCGGAAGCTCTGGCGGAAACCGGCATTCAGCCACAGCAGGTGGAGCTGGAAATTACCGAAAGCATGGTCGTGGATAAAGTCGATGAGGCCATCGCTACTATGCACAGCCTGAGAGAACTGGGTGTGCGCCTGGCGATTGATGATTTCGGAACCGGCTATTCCTCCATGGCTTACCTGCGCAATTTCCCCGTCAACACCCTGAAAATTGACCAGACCTTTGTCAGTGACCTCAACTCCAGTGAAAGCAATACCAGTATTATTTCTGCAGTCATTGGACTGGGTAAGGGCCTGGGCATGAAGGTGGTGGCCGAAGGGGTGGAAACACAAATGCAGAGAGATCTGTTGGAAAAAGCCGGTTGTCACATCGGCCAGGGTTATTATATTGGTTATCCCGTTCCCTTGAATGAATTAATCGAGTTGCTCAATGCCTCCGACAAAACCCCAAAAAATTCTTGATCCTCTTTCCCAGCGCTACTTTGGCGAAGAGGATGTTTCCTATCAGGCGGCGGGTGGCGAGGCGGGTATTCGCCAACTCTGCAAAGCCTTTTACCGGGCCATGGATGAGCTGCCCGAAGCGGCGACCATCCGAGCCATGCACAAGGAAGACCTCAGCGAACTGGAAGACAAGTTGAGCCTGTTTCTGTGTGGTTGGCTGGGTGGCCCGATTCGTTACCGGGACAAGTACGGGCCCATCGTGATTCCCCAGGCGCATGCTCATCTGGATATCGGCCCGGCTGAAAGAGATGCCTGGCTCAAGTGCATGCAGGTGGCGCTGGATCAGCAGGATTACACACCCGAATTCAAAACCTACATCATACAAAGCCTGTGGATGCCGGCAGAGCTTTGTAGGACAAGGGAATAAGGCGTGTGATGTGCCGCCGGGTATCCGGTACTGCTTTATAAGCTCCGGCAGAATTCATTCCTGATGAATCTCTGCACTTCCCACTTCCCTGTGGGTCGGCTGCAACTTCCTGTTGCAGACAGCCTGATAAGAAACAACCAGACACCCAGATCAGATGCCTGGAGAGGGGTATCAGTTGATGCGGGGTTCCAGTTCGCCACTCAGGTAGCGTTCGGTCATTTCATCCAGGCTCAGAGCACGCAGTTTGCTGGCATGGCCGGCAGTACCGAAGGCTTCATAGCGATTGATGCAGACTTCGGCCATGGCATGCTGGGAAGCTTTCAGGTATTTGCGTGGATCAAATTCAGCCGGGTTTTCCGCTAGGAAGCGACGCACAGCCCCGGTAGAGGCAAGACGCAGGTCCGTGTCGATGTTGACCTTGCGAACCCCGTGCTTGATGCCTTCAACGATTTCCTCAACCGGCACGCCGTAGGTTTCAGGAATCTGGCCGCCGTGTTCATTGATGATTTCCAGCCACTCCTGGGGAACGGATGAAGAACCGTGCATCACCAGGTGGGTGTGCGGAATGCGGGCATGGATTTCCTTGATACGGCTGATCGCCAGGGTGTCACCCGTGGGTGGCTTGGTGAATTTGTAAGCCCCGTGGCTGGTGCCGATGGCAATCGCCAGGGCATCCACGCCGGTTTTCTTGACGAAATCCGCGGCTTCCTCAGGATCAGTCAGCATCTGTTCGTGGCTTAACGTACCTTCCGCACCGATACCGTCTTCTTCACCGGCCTGGCCGGTTTCCAGGCTGCCCAGGCAACCCAGCTCACCTTCCACGGAAACACCGCAGGCATGGGCCATTTCTACCGTACGACGTGTAACCTCGACATTGTATTCGTAGCTGGTCGGTGTTTTGCCATCCACGTCCAGAGAGCCGTCCATCATCACGGAACTGAAGCCGAGTTGGATGGAGCGCTGGCAGACACTGGGGCTGGTGCCGTGATCCTGATGCATGCACACGGGAATATGCGGAAATTCTTCGATGGCAGCCAGGATCAGGTGGCGCAGGAAGGGCGCCCCGGCGTATTTGCGGGCACCGGCAGAGGCTTGAACAATCACTGGAGAGTCCGTGCGGTTGGCTGCTTCCATGATGGCGCGCATCTGTTCCAAATTGTTGACGTTAAAAGCCGGAACGCCATAGCCGTGTTCAGCGGCGTGGTCCAGCAGTTGGCGCATGGAGATCAGGGCCATGATTGATTACCTTTTTGGTTGATTACTTAATTAAATAATTATTTCCTGGCTGCGGCTTCCAGGGCTGCGACAGCAGGCAACACCTTGCCTTCAACATATTCCAGGAAGGCACCGCCCCCGGTGGAGATATAGGAAACCTGGTCGGCAATGCCGTACTTGTCTATGGCGGCAAGGGTATCACCCCCACCGGCAATTGAGAAACCTTCGCTTTCAGCAATGGCTTTGGAAAGCACCTGGGTGCCGCTGCTGAATTGCTGGATTTCAAAAACACCCACAGGGCCGTTCCAGAGGATGGTGCCTGCATCCTTCAGCAGGGCAGCCAAGGTGGCCGCGGATTGGGGGCCGATATCCAGAATCATCTCGTCTTCGGCTACCTCATCGGCTGACTTGATGGTGGCTTCGGCATTTTCAGAAAACTCCTTGGCGACTATGACATCAGAAGGCAGTGGAATATCCACTTTGTTGAGCAGAGCTTTGGCCTGATCCAGCAAATCGGCTTCGTACAGAGATTTGCCGACAGGTTTGCCCGCTGCGGCCAGGAAGGTATTGGCAATGCCGCCGCCGACAATCAGCTGGTCGCATTTGTCGGACAGGGAGTTGAGCACTTCCAGCTTGGTGGAAACCTTGGAGCCACCGACAATGGCCACCAGGGGGCGAGCCGGTTTGGCCAGGGCTTTTTCCAGGGCTTCCAGTTCAGCAGCTAGCAAGGGGCCAGCGCAGGCAACGGGAGCAAAACGCGCTACGCCATGAGTGGAGGCTTGGGCGCGGTGAGCAGTGCCGAAGGCATCCATCACGTAAATATCACAAAGAGCAGCGTATTTTTTCGACAGTTCTTCGGTATCTTTCTTTTCACCCTTGTTGAAGCGTACATTTTCCAGCAGCACGACTTCGCCTTCGGCCACTTCTGCTCCACCCAGGTAGTCTTTCACCAGCCGAACATCCTTGCCCAGCAAACCGGAAAGGTGCTCGGCCACTGGGGCGAGGGAATTCTTTTCATCCACAACCCCTTCTTCAGGGCGACCCAGGTGAGACATCAGCAACACTCTGGCTCCTGCTTCCTGAGCAGCCTTGATGGTGGGCAGACTGGCGCGGATGCGGGCATCGGAAGTGACTTTGCCTTCCTTGACGGGCACGTTCAGATCTTCACGAATCAATACGCGCTTACCTTTCAAATCCAGATCGGTCATCTTGGTGACTTGCATGGGTGATCCTCTATCTTTTTATCAGTGTTTGGAAGGGGTTGTGTTCAGCCAGTGAATGGCAATATCCAGCATCCGGTTGGCAAAGCCCCATTCGTTATCAAACCAGCATAGAAGCTTGACCAGACGTTTGCCGGAAACCCGGGTCTGGGTGGCATCAATAATGGCAGAGTGGGGGTCATGGTTGAAATCCACCGAAGCATGAGGCTCTTCGGTATAGCCCAGAATTCCCTTTAAAGGGCCCAGGCTGGCCTGCTGGAGCAATTGGTTGATTTCACTCACGCTGGTGTCGCGCTGAAGGCAAAGAGTCATATCCATCGCTGAAACATTCAAAGTGGGAACGCGCAGATGCAGGCTTTCCAGGCGGCCATCCAGATGCGGTAACAGACGGCTGACACCACGCGCCAGGCCGGTATCCACAGGAATGATGGAAGCCATGGCCGAGCGGGTCAGGCGCAGATTGTTCTGGTGATAGGCATCACTGACCGGCTGATCATTCATGGCAGAATGGATGGTGGTGGTGGTGCCGTGTTCAATGCCAAAGGTTTCGTCCAGCAGTTTCAAAACCGGAACCACACAATTGGTGGTGCAGGAACCGGCGGAAATGACCTGCTGATCAGGACTCAGCTCCTGCTGGTTGATGCCGTAAATAATGGTGGCATCCACATCCGCCTCGGCAGGCTGGGAAAACAGCAACTTGCCGGCACCGGCCTGGAGATGGCGTTCCGCCGTGGCGCGATCCTTGAAACTGCCTGAGCATTCCAGCAACAAATCAATGCCCAGCTGCTGCCAGGGCAGGTCTTCCGGCTCTGAATGGGAGAAAATATTGACCGGTTGATCATTGATCAATAACTGCGAGTCGCGGGTGGTCACCTGACCGGGAAAGCGGCCATGAATAGTGTCATAGCGGGTCAGATAGGCCACGGTTTCCAGATCGGACAGCTCATTCAGCGCCACCAACTCCAGGCCCCGGCAATCCTGACGCTCGATAAAAGCACGCAGAATGCATTGGCCGATACGGCCATAACCATTGATTGCCAAACGCGGCGGCTGGGGCATAAGAGGGTAAACGCCTTTCCCAAGTGAATGAGTGAAATCGTGTCTGCAAACGCCTATTTTCCCGCATCCGGCGGGAAGTCGCAAACCTCTTTAGTGGGAAGTGTTGGCTGCCCGTGCCGCATGCAGTTTTTTGTAGCTGTCGATCAGGCGCTGATGGCGATCCAGCCCTTCCAGTTGCAGGTTGGTCGGGGTCAGGCCGTAAAAACGAACCTCTCCTGTAACAGAGCCAACAGCCGCCTGCAGGGTTTCCTGACCATACATGCGCCCCAGGTTGTGCAGAAAGTGCTCCAGTTGCAGCTCCTCATCCAGGGTGATTTCCAGCACGGCCTGAACAGCCCGATAAAACAGGCCGCGCTCCACCGTGTTGGTATTGAATTGCAGAAAGGTTTCCACGCCTTCCAGGGCTTCTTCATGTTGCCCCAGTGCCAGTTGAATCAGCAGTTTCAATTCCAGAATCGTCAGTTGGCCCCAGGGGGTGTTGTCATCAAATTCAATGCCGATCAGGGTGACAATATCCATATAAAGATCGAGCTGGCTTTCTTCCAGACGCTCCAGCAGATCGATCAGTTGTTCATCGTTTAAACGGTGCAGGTTAAGAAGGTCTTCGCGGTAATTCAGTGCCTGATTGGTGTTGTCCCAGATCAGGTCATCCACCGGGTAGATTTCTGAATAGCCGGGCACCAGAATCCGGCACACGGGGGCGCCCAGGTCTTCATAAACCGCCATATAAGTTTCGTAACCAAGCTCTTCCAGAATGCCAAATAGAGTGGCGGCTTCTTGTTCATTGTTTCCTGAAAAATCCCATTCGCAAAAATCGTAATCTGCCTGGCTGCTGAAGAAACGCCAGGAAACGACCCCGCTGGAATCAATAAAGTGCTCAACAAAGTTGTTGGGTTCGCTGACTTCCATGCTATTAAAAGTTGGCGGTGGCAGGTCATTCAGCCCCTCAAAACTACGGCCTTGCAGCAGCTCGGTCAGGCTGCGCTCCAGCGCCACCTGAAAACTGGGGTGGGCACCAAAGGAGGCAAAGACACCGCCGGTTCGTGGATTTATCAGGGTGACGCACATCACCGGAAACTGACCACCCAGCGAAGCATCCTTGACCAGCACCGGAAAGCCCTGGTCTTCCAGTGCCTGGATACCGGCCTGAATGCCGGGGTATTGAGCCAGAACCCTGTCCGGCACATCCGGCAAAGTCAGCTCGTTTTCGATAATCTCTTTTTTCACCGCCCGCTCGAAGATTTCCGACAGGCACTGCACCTGGGCTTCCGCCAGAGTATTGCCCGCACTCATGCCATTGCTCAGGTAAAGGTTTTCGATCAGGTTAGAAGGAAAATAAACCGTCTCGCCATCGGACTGACGCACATAAGGCAGGGAACAGATGCCGCGATCCCTGCGCCCGGAATTGGTGTCATACAGATGCGTGCCCAGCAGCTCACCCTCCGGGTTATAGATGGACAGGCAATGCTCATCCAGAAGCTCAGCAGGCAACTCGCCGTCGGCGCCGGGCTGAAACCAGCGCTCATTGGGGTAGTGGACAAAATCGCTGTTGGCGATGTCTTCCCCGAAAAACTGATCGTTATAAAAGAAGTTGCAGTTCAGGCGCTCGATAAACTCACCCAGCGCCGAGCAGAGCGCCGCTTCCTTGCTGGAACCCTTGCCATTGGTGAAACACATGGGCGAAGCCGCATCCCGCACATGCAACGACCAGACGTTGGGCACGATATTGCGCCAGGAAGCAATTTCAATCTTCATGCCCAGATCTGCCAGCAACTTCGACATCCGGGCGATGGTTTCTTCCAGCGGCCGATCCTTGCCTTCAATCCAGGTCTGGGCGTCACCCTGAGGTGCAGCCATCAACAAGGCCTGAGCATCTTCATCCAGATTCTTGACGGTTTCGATCTGGAATTCCGGGCCGGTTTGCACCACCTTCTTGACCGTGCAACGCTCAATCGAACGCAGAATGCCCTGACGATCCTTGTCCGACAGGTCTTCGGGCAGCTCGACCTGAATCTTGAAAATCTGGTTGTAGCGGTTTTCCGGATCAACAATATTATTCTGCGACAGACGAATATTCTCGGTGGGAATATCGCGTGCGTTGCAGTAAACCTTGACGAAATAAGCCGCACACAAGGCCGAAGAAGCCAGAAAATAATCAAAAGGGCTGGGCGCAGAGCCGTCACCCTTATAACGAATCGGCTGATCGGCCACGACGGTGAAGTCATCAAACTGGGCTTCAAGCCGAAGCTTGTCGAGAAAATTAACCTTGATTTCCATGAGGGGAGCCTGCGTGGGTAAAAATGAGAGCCGAAAGGCTGATGGCGGCCATTATCCATATTTAGCAGGCGTGCGTCTTGGGTAGTGGCTTATGAGCCGAATAATTACCCTAATCGGCTCACTTTTTGAGCCAAAAAAGCGGAGCCTCTGGCATTCAGCCCAAGGCTCCGCTTTTTATTGCTACGACTGGCTTTAATTCAAGCCTCAGTCGTCAATATTTTCCAGCAGTTCTTCAACGGTGTTGACCACATTGTCCACGGTGAAGCCGAATTCCTCGAAAAGCTGTCCGGCGGGTGCGGATTCACCGAAGGTGTCCATGCCGATGACTGCACCTTCCAGGCCGACGTACTTGTACCACCAGTCCTTGTGGGAAGCTTCGATGGCAATGCGGGTGCCGACTTCGGCAGGCAGTACCTGCTGACGGTAGGCTGCATCCTGCTGTTCGAAAACATCACTGGAGGGCAGGCTGACCACACGGATTTTCTTGCCTTTTGCAGTCAGCTGTTCTGCTGCGCGCATGGCCAGGCTGATTTCTGAGCCGGTGGCAATCAGCAGGGCTTCGGGTTCACCGTCACAATCCTTGAGGATGTAGCCGCCACGGGCAATATCAGCCAGCTGTTCGTCACTGCGCTCCTGGTGAGGCAGACCCTGACGCGAGAAGATCAGCGCGGTGGGGCCGTCTTTGCGTTCCAGAGCGGATTTCCAGGCGACGGCGGTTTCCACGCCATCGGCAGGACGCCAGACACTCATGTTGGGGGTGCCGCGCAGGTTGGCGAGTTGTTCAATCGGTTGGTGGGTGGGGCCATCTTCACCCAGGCCGATGGAGTCATGGGTGAAGACTTCAATGTGTTGCTGCTTCATCAGCGCAGCCATGCGCAGGGCGTTACGAGCGTATTCCATGAAGATCAGGAAGGTGGCACCGTAGGGAATGAAGCCACCGTGCAGGGCGACACCATTGATGATGGCCGCCATGCCGAATTCCCGCACACCATAATGGATGTAGTTGCCGGAGAAGTCGTCACGGGTAATCGCCTGGGCACCTTTCCAGAAAGTCAGGTTGGATGGAGCCAGGTCGGCAGAGCCACCCAGCAGTTCGGGCAGTTCCGGGGCCAGTTCATTGAGGACATTCTGACTGGCCTTGCGGCTGGCGACGGTTTCGCCTTTTTCCTGCAGGTCTTTGATGTATTGGCTGGTTTTTTCCGCAAAGTTGGCAGGCAGGTCACCCTGGATGCGGCGCTGGTATTCAGCCGCCAGCTCCGGGTGGGCTTGCTGGTAGGCCTCAAAACGCTGCTTCCAGCTTTGTTCGGCTTGCTGGCCTTTTTCCTGAGCATTCCATTCAGCCGCGATGTCTTCTGGAATTTCAAAAGGTTCGTGATTCCAGCCGAGTTCCTTGCGGGTCAGAGCCACTTCATCATCACCCAGCGGAGCACCGTGGCAGTCTTCCTTGCCACCCTTGTTGGGGGAACCAAAACCGATCACGGTTTTACAGATAATCATGGAAGGACGTTCTTCGTCCTGACGGGCGGTTTCAATCGCGGCCTTGATTTCATCCGGCTTGTGACCGTCAACCTTCAGTACCTGCCAGCCATAGGCTTCAAAACGCTGGGCGGTGTTGTCGGTGAACCAGCCATCCACTTCACCGTCAATGGAGATGCCGTTGTCGTCATAAAAGGCAATCAGTTTGCCCAGACCCAACGTACCGGCCAAAGAGCTGACTTCATGGGAAATGCCTTCCATCAGGCAGCCATCACCCATAAAGGTGTAGGTGTGGTGGTCAACGATTTTGTGACCGGGGCGGTTGAACTGGGCGGCCAGGGTTTTCTCGGCCAGCGCCATGCCCACGGCATTGGCCAGACCCTGACCCAGAGGGCCGGTTGTGGTTTCCACGCCTGGGGTGTAGCCGTATTCAGGGTGGCCTGGAGTTTTGCTGTGCAGCTGACGGAAGTTTTTCAGGTCTTCAATTGAAAGATCGTAACCGGTCAGATGCAGCAGGGAATAAATCAGCATGGAGCCATGACCATTGGAGAGCACAAAGCGGTCGCGGTCAGCCCATTCAGGATTCTGTGGGTTGTGTTTCAGGTAGTCATTCCACAGCACTTCGGCGATGTCTGCCATGCCCATGGGTGCGCCGGGGTGGCCGGATTTGGCTTTTTGCACGGCGTCCATGGCCAGCGCACGTATGGCATTGGCACGATCAAAACGTGAAGTCATGGGTGTTGCTCTCCTCACCTAGGTTTTTTTGCTCTGCAGGGGTTAAGAAACCTCTGATAACTATTGCGCTTGCTTATGCTGTGTTGAAATTGTCCTCAAAATGCTCATTTACTAGCTGTAAACTCCGCTTTTTCGTTCAATTTCGCCTTGCCTAACCTGCGCTCATTACGTTAATCAGAGGCTCCTTTAAAATAGTGCGCTATTTTCCCGCATCTTCTCCTGAGTAGCAAATTCCAGCACCCATTAATGATGAAAGTGCATTCTGGCAGGAAGTCGATGACGCCAGCGCAGCAGGTAAGACTTAACCGATTCCTTGATGGTTTCGCCAGTTCCCAGGGTTCTCTGCACCAGGCCATCCTGAATGATCAGGTGATTCGGGCATTTGGGACAGGTCTGCTTGTTCAGGCTTTCCAGTTTGGCGGTGCCTTCCCGGGGAAAAAATTCCAGATCGTTAATGAAGGCTTGCCACTGTTCTTGAGCGATACGTAGATGTCTTTGCATGGATACTTCTCCTTGATTATTTAAGGGGTATTCTAGTGGGATGTTTATAGCCTTACAGTTTAAAGCTGTATAAAAAGTGTGACTTTAAGGCGAATAAACCCACGACTGGTTACGACCCTTAACTCTCAGGAGATAAAGGGTTACTCAAGTTCATGTGGTTTTTTCCTGTGCAAGCCTTGCCCCGGCTGGGTAGAATGGTTGCAATATTTTAAAAGCAATCAGGAGTTGTAGGCGGTTATGAGCGAATATTCCTTGTTTACATCCGAATCTGTTTCCGAAGGTCATCCCGACAAACTGGCCGATCAGATTTCTGATGCGGTGCTGGATGCCCTGCTGGCCCGTGACAAGCATGCCCGTGTGGCCTGTGAAACCCTGGTGAAAACCGGTGTGGCCGTGGTGGGTGGCGAAATCACCACCAATGCCTGGGTGGATCTGGAAGATCTGGTGCGGGGCGTGATCAAGGATATCGGTTACACCTCATCCGATGTCGGCTATGACGGCGACACCTGCGGGGTGATCAACATCATCGGCAAGCAGTCGGTGGATATTGCCCAGGGTGTGGATCGCCAGAAACCCGAAGATCAGGGGGCCGGTGACCAGGGCCTGATGTTTGGCTATGCCTCCAATGAAACCGATGTCCTCATGCCTGCCCCCATCACTTTTGCGCACCGTCTGGTTGAGCGTCAGGCCGAAGTCCGCAAAAGCGGTCAGCTCAACTGGTTGCGCCCGGATGCCAAGAGTCAGGTCACCTGTCGTTATGAAAACGGCAAGGTGGTGGGTATTGATGCAGTTGTCCTCTCGACCCAACACAACCCCGAAGTATCGCAGAAGGATCTGAAAGAAGCGGTAATGGAGCTGATCGTCAAACAAACACTGCCTGCCGAGCTGTTGCACAAGGACACCCGGTTCCATATCAACCCCACCGGCAAGTTTGTGATTGGTGGCCCGGTGGGTGACTGTGGTCTGACCGGGCGCAAAATCATCGTTGACACCTATGGCGGCATGGCACGTCACGGTGGCGGTGCCTTCTCCGGCAAGGATCCTTCCAAGGTGGATCGCTCCGCTGCCTATGCCGGTCGTTATGTGGCGAAGAACATCGTTGCGGCTGGTCTGGCCGAGCGTTGTGAAATCCAGGTTTCCTACGCCATTGGTGTGGCTGAGCCGACTTCGGTTTCCGTGAACACCTTTGGCACCGGCAAGATCAGTGACGCCAAAATCATTCAACTGGTGCGTCAGCATTTTGATCTGCGCCCCTATGCCATTACCCGGATGCTGGATCTGCTGCATCCCATGTATCAGCTGACGGCCGCTTATGGTCACTTTGGTCGTGAGCCTTTTGAAAGCAGCTATTCCTGGACCGATACCGAAGGCAAGGAATTTACCGAAAACTTCACCGCTTTCCCCTGGGAAAAAATCGACAAGGTTGCAGCACTGAAAGCGGATGCCGGTCTCTGATTCCTAATGAAGGAGTTGCATAAAGCTCAGGCACCTGCGCTGCTCCCCGTTTTCAGCGTGCTGGTGGCGGGGCATCGGCAGCAGCGCCTGGAACCGGAAGGCATGGCTCCTGAGCAAGCTGTTGCACGCCAGGTGGCCTTGCATGAAAAGATGCAACAACTGCTGATCCAGTTGCGGGAATCGGCAGAACAGGCTTTTTCCGCAGCAGCGGGTATTTATGCCGATACCCAACCGCGAAGTCGGCTCATTACCGGATCGGCAACCGGTACGGATGCCTTGGCTGCGGGTCTGGCCAGGCCCTGCCGGTACGAACTGGACTACCTTCTGCCCCGTGCCAGCCAGGAAGCGGTGGATTCTCCCGAAGCTGCCCGCGGGGTTGCCATGCAAATGCAGCCTGCTGAGGGAGAAGAAGATCTCAGGGAGAGCGAATACCGTCTCAGAGATCGCCTGGGGTTGAGTTTCAGTGATCTGCTGGTGGCTGTCTGGGATGGTGAAGAACCCGGAGGGCTGCAAAGCGGCACCTCCTTGATGATTCGTGAGGCTTTGCTGCGTCGAACACCCGTCTGCATCCTTTATTTGCCCACTGATAGACTGGAACCCCGGCTTTTCTGGCTGGATATGCAGCGGCTTACGGATGCCTGGATCACGGAAATTCAAGTGCTGGGGTGCAATGCAGACCTGCTTTTGCAGGTTTTTGATGAACTGCCCCTGGAGGCTCCTGTCACCCACCAGCGGCTGCATCAGTGGATGGAAGTGTTGTTGGCTCCCTTTCAATCTGCGCTGCAGGAAAACAACCCGGAAGTTGCCCTGCTGAAGCGGATTGAACGCCAGCGTTCAGTGACTCGCTATTTCCTGCAATGGGTTTTCTGGTGGTGCTATCTGCAGGGCTGGCGCAAACAGGTGGCAGAACGTCCCTTGCCGGTTATGGAGTGGATCAAGGGCAGTTGGCTGTGGCTGAATATCATGCTGAATCCACCCCAGAAAAGTCAGCCGCTGCGGCTTGTGGAGATGCTGCACACCGAGGTTCGTCGTTACACTCGCCAGGAACGGGCAATCAACCGTGCTCATGGGTTCTTTTCCAGCCTCGCCAAACTGGATCTGGGTTCCGCCATCAAGTCCCTGTTCCAGCCGCCCTGCAATCAGGGCTATCAGGGCATCAGTTCGGAAGGCCTGACGGATGCCCCCAACCCGATTAAAGAGCCCGATCTGGAAGAGGTCTTCAACTGGTCTGACACCCAGGCCCGGGTTTTTTCCACGCGTTATCGTGATGATATCTGGCTGATCTACTATGCCGCCGCCTTTGCGGTTTTCTGTGCCGTGGCCGGTGCCATTCACCTCTGGCCTGCACCCAGTAGTGGCGTGCCCTTTATCTGGGTCTTGCTGGAATTCATCCTTCTGCACTTTATTGTGCGCCGCGTACTCCAGTCACGCTTTCGCAATTTTCATGGTCACTGGATGAGCTTTCGTTTTATTGCCGAACAGGTGCGCTATCTGCGTCTGGGTTATCCTCTGATGGTTTTGCCTTCCAGCTACTCAACTCCGGTCTGGGAACCGGTGGTGGATAGAGGACGCCGGGAAATCCAGCTCAAGTCAGCTGAAGCCTGGATTCTGCAAAGGGTGTTGGTTGCCGAAGGTCTGCCTCGCAGTGCCAGCGGCCAACCTTTTTATACCCTGACGGCACACAACACCGAAATACTGCAATACGTTCGGGCGGTGCTGGAAGAGCATCGCCACTACTACCACAACAGTTACCACCACCTGCACCATGAACACACCTACCTGCACCGCCTGGCTTTTGGTCTTTTTACCCTGACTTTTGTGGCGGTGACGGTGCATTTTTTCTTTACCCTGCCAGCCATTCTGATTTTTACGGGTTTTTTTCCAGCCTGGGGTGCAGCAATACATGGCATTCTCAGCCAGAACGAGGTGGTTCGCGTTTCTTCCATGGCCGCCCAGGTCTGGAGGGAATTGACCACCCTCAAGGAAGCTTTTGAATTGCATGAGCACCTGTCCGCCCGAGCATCCAACTGGCAAAGAACCCAACAGTTAAGGGAGTTGGTGGAAGCGGCCACGAAAATTCTTTCCAATGAAAACCATTACTGGCGATCCCTTTTTCAACACAACCAGCAGAATCTACCTGCGTAGTGACTGACCAACCACTCAACCACAAGGCTGACTTTATGAGCACTCTCCCTCCCTGTCCCGAATGCGGATCTGAATTCACTTATCACGATGGCATCCAGTATGTCTGCCCGGAATGTGCTCATGAGTGGTCACAGGATGCCGCCGCTGTTGCCGACGACGAAGACACAGCAAAAATCACCGATGCCCATGGCAATCCACTGCAGGATGGCGATAGTGTGACGGTCATCAAGGATCTGAAAATCAAGGGTTCTTCATCAGTGGTGAAGGTCGGCACCAAGGTCAAGAATATCCGCCTGGTGGATGGCGATCATGACATCGATTGCAAAATTGACGGGGTGGGTGCGATGAAACTCAAATCAGAGTTCGTCAAGAAGGCTTGACTGTCTTCGAGCTGGCTTTGCTACTAATTTGATTGATTTTAGTAGAAAAGCAAAGAGTACACCTTTATACTAATTTCAGAATTATTAGTATAAAGGTGTTTTATCTTATGAAATTACCTCTCACGCCTCCTGATCTTGAGGTTTTGCTTCCGGCCCTGACCGGGCCTCAACTCATGCAATTGGTGACTCAACCACTGGGGCCTGGTGACATGAAAGGTCGCTATCTGCACTGGGACAAGTTGAGGCATCTGGTGCCACCCGAAGGCATGACTCCCGAGGTTTACTGGGCCGCAATCAAGCAGACCCGAAAGCGTTTGTATCGCTCGATTCCATTAAAAGACAAAGCTGGAAGCCCTCTGGTCTTCTGTATTCCTGAAACCTTGATGCAGAAGATTCTATGGATTAGCGAGCAAGCTACCGGGTCCATTGAAGGGGATGCGCGAGTGCGTGATCCTAAAACCCGGCAACAGTATCTGATCAGTAGCTTAATGGAAGAGTCGATCAGCTCCAGTCAGTTGGAAGGTGCATCTACGACTCGGCGGGTCGCCAGAGAATTGCTGCGTAGTGGTCGAACACCCCGCGATCACTCTGAGCAGATGATCGTCAATAACTACCGTGCCATGCGTTTTATCCGGGAGTACCGTGAAGAACCCCTGACGCCCTCGCTGGTTTTTGAGCTGCATCGTATTCTGACTGAAGGAACGTTGGAAGTGGATGATCAGGATAAAGCCGGTCATTTCAGGTCATCAGCGGATGATATCTGTGTTTTCTCAAAGGATGATCAGCTTTTGCACGTGCCCCCTGTTGCTGCTGAGCTGGAAGCCAGGTTGAAGGCCTTATGTGTTTTTGCCAATGCTGAAGGCGAGGCCGAGGGTGAGTATATTCCGCCGGTAGTGCGTGCCATTATTGTGCATTTCATGATCGGCTATGATCATCCGTTTGTTGATGGGAACGGGCGTACAGCCAGGGCCTTGTTTTATTGGGTCATGGCCAGGAACAACTATTGGTTGATGGAGTATGTTTCCATTTCCAGGGTGATCAAGCAGGCACCCAGTCAGTACATGAAAGCCTACCTTTACACTGAAACCGATGAAATGGATTTGACCTACTTCCTGGATCACCAATTGAATGTGATCCAGCAGGCGGTTACCGATCTGCATGCCTGGTTGGCTGAAAAGGTACGGGCCTTACGTGAATCGGAAGAAGTGCTTATAGGTTCCTCCTTGCAGGGTCGATTGAATCCCAGGCAGTTGGCATTGCTGGAGCATGCACTCAAGAATCCGGGGCATGAATACACCATCAAGGAGCATCAGCAGGCCCAGGGCGTGGTTTATCAGACAGCCCGGACTGACCTCATGACCCTGGTGGAGCCTTATGGTCTGTTACGCAAAGTTCGTCTGGGCAAAAAAGATGTGTTTATTGCCCCGGCAGAGCTGAAAGAAAAAATCGCAGCGCAGAAGTAGGCTCCTGAGCCTAGTTCTTGATGGCCTGAAAAGCCTGCATGACTCTTTCCCGCGCCGCTTTAAGGTCAATAATGGGTTGGGGATAGCTGGATTCAGCAAACAGATCTGTTTTATCCACAGGGGGTTGGTGGATCTGTTTGCTGTTGAGGTGTTTCAGCTCCGGCACCCAGCGGCGGATAAACTCACCTTCCGGGTCAAAGCGTTGGGACTGGCTGTAAGGATTAAAAAGGCGAAAATAGGGTACGGCATCGGTGCCTGTGGAAGCCGCCCATTGCCAGCCACCGTTGTTGGCGGCCAGATCCCAGTCGACCAGCTTTTCAGCAAAATAAGCCTCACCCAACCGCCAGTCGATCAACAGATGTTTGCTTAAAAACATGGCAGTGAGCATGCGCAGGCGGTTGTGCATCCAGCCGGTCTGGTTGAGCTGGCGCATGGCGGCATCCACCAGGGGAAAGCCGGTTTGGCCTTCTTGCCAGGCTTGAAACTGCTGCTGGACTTCAGGTTGCTCCAGAGAGCGCCAGGCCAGCTTTTCCGTCTCTGGTTTGAAGGCTTTGCCGTGACTGATGCGCGGAAAGCCAACCAGCAGGTGCCGGTAAAACTCGCGCCAGACCAGTTCGGAAACCCAGACACCGGCTCCGGTGTTCTTGTCCATTATGCGGCCCTCACTGGCCTGCCAAGCCGCGGTCAGGCATTGGCGGGGTGACAGCACACCCAGAGCCAGCCAGGCCGATAAGCCACTGGTGCCTTTCAAAGCTGGCTGGTCGCGCAGGCTGGCATAGTCCCTCAGTCCTTCTTCACAGAATTCATTCAGGGCTTGCAAAGCCGTATTTTCACCGGCAGCCCAGAGCTTCTGCAGAGGCTGTTCTGGTGTGGGGAAGTCGGGCAACTCAGGAAGAGGGTCGGGCTTTATCGGGCCGGGAAACTGTTTTGCCGGTGGGGGCAAGGGTTGTAGCTGCGCACTGCTCAGTTGGCTGATCCAGTTGCGATAAAAGGGTGTGAAAACCGTGTAGTAATCCCCTTTGCCAGTGAGTAGTTGTCCGGGTGAAAAAATAACCTGATCGGTAAAGGTGTGAAGCTGAGCCCCGGATTCAGACAGTTTTTGCGCAACGGCTCGATCCCGCTGACGTTCATTCCATTCATACTGCTGGTTGCAATAAACATCACTGATCTGGTGTTGGGCACAGAAATCGGTCAGCTTTTGGGGCACGCCCTGAAAGTCCGGGGTTTCAAGAAACTTCAGGGGAATGTTCAGCGCATTCAGCTGCTGGCTGAGACTCTCAAGGTTGCGCAATAAAAAATGCGCCTGATTACTGCCCAGGCCGTGCTCCAGCCACTGCTGCGGCGTGACAAGAAAAACCGCAATAACGGCTTTTCCTTGGGTGCTTGCTGCCCGACAGGCTTCCACAAGCGCCGGGTTATCATGGCTGCGCAGGTCAGCCCGATACCAGACGAGGGTGGCGGGCATCAGTGGTCCTGGTCTTTGTTCTGAAGCAACTGATGCAGCTGTCTGGAATCCAGCCATTGCATCTGGGGCAGCAGAGGATCGGCAGTCTCTCCCAGGTGGGCCACAGGCAAGGGCTGCTTCTCACAAAAAGCCACTAGTTTGGAGGCATCCACCTGCTGGGGATTGGTGGTGAGGATCAAACGGGGTCGCTGTTGCTGGATCAGGTGAATGGCTTCATCGCTGCTTAAGGGCGTATCCAGCCAGAAAACCCGAAAGTCCAGATCTGCCAGACTTTGCAGGGCAAACAAGAGAGACCAGTCTATTGTCCGGGGCGTACTGAGTGGGAGAAGCAAGAGCTTGGGGCCAGCTAGGGTGGGGCGACGATGATGCAAGCGGGCTCCCACACAGCTGCGTAAATAGCGGGCCAGCAGAGCAGCCGAGGCAGAGTCATCCGGCAGCTGTGCGACCAGGGGTGACAGCAGGTTTTTGACCAACTGGCTGCCCGACCAGCTGGAAAAAAGCTGGCTGTAGAGTTGGTCGAGCTGTTCTTCATCCTGCTGGGTGAGGTTGCGTTGCAGCTCGCTGATCACCTGATCCCAGTCACCTTCTGTTGAACTTTCCAGGGAGGTCTGGGGTGTCTGATCCAGCAGGTCTCCCACCTGGCTGACCGCGACACCCTTGTCCAGCCATTGCAGAACGCGGCGAATGGTTTCTATGTCTTCAGCCGAATACAGGCGATGGCCTTTCGGCGTTCGCTGTGGACAAATAAGGCCATAACGTCTTTCCCAGGCCCGCAAGGTCACGGTATTCACACCGGTGAGACGTGACACTTCGCGTATCGGGTAAAGTGGGCTGGCGCTCTGTTCTTCCACTTCGGCTGACATCATGGTAATTACCTGTGTATTGATTGATCCCGTCAATAGCCAAGGGTATAACTATTGTATAGTCTTTCGCAAGGCCTGTGCCAACTCATGGCCTGACTGCCAGGCTGCTTCGGCCGTGGAGCCTCGGCAGAAGTCGCCACAAACAAAGAGTTGCTGCTCTGCATCTTCCAGAAAACCCTGTTGCAGGTGAGTGGAGACTGAGCCATAAAGCCAGCGGTGAGCATCCAACAGCTGCGGATGAGAGGGTAGCTCGGTGGCCATGTCATTCGCCCAGATGTTGAATAAACGCCGGGCCGCCTCCCCTTTGGGCAAATCCAGGTGCTCTTGACTCCACCGGGGCGTGGCTTCCACCACCCAGCGTTGAAGCTCCGATTCCTGGCCGGGTTTGCTATTCAATAGAGTGGCGCGACGCAAATAACTGCTGGCCGGTTGCAGGCAATTGGCTGTCGGCAGAGAAGTGGACTGCAAAGCAAAATAGGCCACCCAGACAGGATCTTCCTTCACCTGACTGAGTTGTCGCTTCAGGCTGCCTGAAGCCTGGTCAATCAAGGGCAGGGCCTGGTTGGCGGGTGTGGCCAGCACCACCTGGGTGAAAGGCCCCCAGATTTTGCCGGTGGTATCGACCAGAGACCATTGCTGATCCTCAGTGGCCTGTAAGTGGCTGATACAGGTGGCGGTCACCAGGTTCAACCCCTTGCTGTAATGCCGGGTCAAGGCACTCATTCTCGGGCTGCCGACCCAGGAGGGTAGGGTTCCAGCGCCTTTCCAGGGTTGCAGGCAGCCTTCTGTTTCCCACACCCGCAGCTGTTTGGCAAAGTCAGAATGCTGAGCGGTTAATGCCTGGGCTCCCAGATCAAAAGTGCTGTTCAGTTGGCGACGACTGGATAGACGCCCACCAGGGCCGCGGGCTTTTTCAAAAACAGTGACACGTCTGCCTGCCTGAGTCAGTTCCCTTGCACAGGTCAGTCCAGCCAGTCCGGCACCAATAATTGCGATTGCAGCTGAAGTCATCGTCACTTTCTTTTCCGGTGAGCTAGAGTGGTAGATAAAGCTATCTTAGTAGCCTTATCTGTTTTGTTCAAGTATTGTATAGATAGCGTATAAATTATTGGAGGTGCAAGATGCGTGTACTGGTTACAGGTGGCACAGGTTTTATCGGCCAGGCTTTATGCCCGCTTTTGTTGCAGCAGGGGCATCAGGTGGTGCTCTTGACCCGTCAGCTCAAGCCCCGACTGCCGGAAGGTGTCAAGGAATTCGTTAACCAACTGCAGGAGCTGGAAAAAGACTCCATTGAGGCCGTGATCAATCTGGCCGGTGCCGGAATTGCCGATAAACGCTGGAGTGAAGAACGCAAAAAGCGACTGGTCAATTCGCGTGTGGAAACAACCCGGCAACTGGTGAAATGGATGATTACCCAGAACTCGCCGCCCCAGGTGTTGGTGTCGGCTTCGGCTGTGGGTTACTACGGCGAACAGGGCGACCGAATTATCACAGAAGACACGCCACCTGAGCCGGGTTTCACCCACGACCTTTGTGCAGCCTGGGAAGCAGAAGCCTTGCGGGCCGAAGAACAGGGCATTCGTGTTTGTCTGGTGCGCACCGGAGTGGTGTTGGATCAGGGCGGTGGTTCCCTGGCGAAAATGCTGCCTGCTTTTAAGCTGGGACTGGGTGGCCCTCTGGGTTCCGGTCAACACTGGTTTCCCTGGATTCACCGTGAGGATATGGCCAGAATCTATGCCTGGCTGGTGGAAAACAAGCAAACTGGCGTGTTCAATGCCAGTGCGCCGCACCCGGTCAGAAACAGGGACTTCACCCAGGCATTGGGCAGGGCACTCAAACGCCCGGCATTTATGCCCATGCCTGCCCCGCTACTCAAAATCATGTTCGGGGAAATGGCTGAACTGCTTTTGGTGAGCGACCGCATGCAACCCCAGCGCCTGGAAGAAGCGGGGTTTGAGTTTCGTTATCCGAAGCTGGATCAGGCGTTGGAGAGGATATTTAACTGACGGGGATGGCCTTCCCTGGCCGGGGTGATTACTGATCGTAGTCAAGGATGACCTTGTCAGAAATCGGGTAGCACTGGCAGGAGAGGACGTAACCGGCTTCGATTTCGTAGTCTTCCAGGGCATGGTTGGCATCCATCTCCACTTCCCCTTCAATCACCTTGGCACGACAGGTGGAGCAGACACCAGCCTTGCAGGAGAAAGGCAGGTCAGCCCCTTCTTCGTTACCGGCATCCAGAATGCTCTGGGTGTCACGGGTCAGATCAAATTCCAGAGTACGGCCGTCGGAAATCACCGTAATCTTGCTGACGGCGGAAGGGTCCACCGTAACTTCGGCTCGATCCTTGCGGGCAACGGGTGCGCCACCGGCAGGGGTGAAGAGTTCGTAGTGAACCTTGTCTTTATCCAGACCGTGACGCTCCAGCGATTCACGCACGGTTTCGGTCATCGCCTGCGGACCGCAAAGGAAGGCTGCAGTGAGTTCTTTGGCATTCAGCCAGTGATCAAACAGGGCATCACACTTGCTGCTGTCGATGCGGCCGTTGTACAGCTCGATATCCTGTTGTTCGCGAGTAAAGACAAACACCAGATTGAAACGATCCATGTAACGGTTTTTCAGGTCTTCCAGCTCTTCACGGAAAAGAGTCGAACCTGTGGCGCGGTTGCCGTAAAACAGGGTGAACTCGCTCTTGGGTTCGGTTTCCAGCGTGGTTTTGATGATCGACAGAATGGGCGTAATGCCACTGCCTGCTGCCACGGCCAGGTAGCTGCCTTCACGCTCCGGGTCCAGCTGGGTGTAGAAGTTGCCCTGTGGAGGCATGACTTCCAGTTTTTCACCGGCAGCCAGCTGTTCGTTGGCAAAGGTCGAAAAGCGACCACCGGGTACTTTTTTGACAGCCACACGCAATTCACCATCCTTGACTGAGCTGCAGATGGAATAGTTGCGGCGAACCTCTTCCCCGTCGATTTCTTTTCGCAGAGTCAGATACTGGCCCTGGGCAAATTGAAAGTCATTTTTCAGACTTTCAGGCAGTTCAAACGCCAGGGACACGGCATCACGTGTTTCAGGTTTGACCTCTTTTACGGTCAAGGAATGAAATTGGCTCATAGTTATCTCGTTAAAATAGTTGTTTTGCTGGCAAGCATCTCAGTGCTGCTTGCTTATCTCAGTTGGGCAACACGTCAAGTTTGCCTGCGGTTAGCGCAGCATGGATTGCGCAGCGCGGCGCTTGAGGCAGGAAAGCCGAACGCGCCGGTAGCAGGCATGCTTGAGCAAGTGTTGCTTCCGGCTCGCAACCTTAGGTAGCTGGTTTCAGATGCACTTGAAATAATCAAAAGGCTCCTGACACTCCTGGCACTGATAAAGCGCCTTGCAAGCCGTTGATCCAAACTCGCTGATCTGCCTGGTGTGCTCACTGCCACAGTGAGGGCAAACAATCTGCTCGGCATGCCCCAGCAGGGACATTTTGCTGGCGCTGCCCTGAGGCGGTGCTATGCCATAAGCCCGCAACTTTTCACGGCCGGTTTCGGTGATCCAGTCCGTGGTCCAGGCCGGAGTCAGAACACTGACCACCTGCAGTTTGCGAACCCCCGCTTGCTGAAGAGCCTGCTCGATCATCTGCTCAATCAGCTCGGTTGCCGGACAGCCGGAATAGGTTGGGGTGACCTCAACACGCAGTTCATCCCCTTCCCATTGCAGGCGGCGCACGATACCCAGTTCGACCACACTGACCACAGGCACTTCCGGGTCTTTGACTTCCTCCAGCAAGTCCCAGAGCTGGGCCTCGCTGAGAGGTTCGCCGGAAGCATTGCCGGGTACGCGGTCACTGGCCAGCAGTTCTTCGGCAAAACCGGGAACGCCAGCAGGCTGCGGTGCTTGGCTACCAGACCTTGGCATCGGGATAAGCCCTCGGCAAGAACTGCATTTCTGCCAGGATGAAGCCCAGGTGTTCGGTGTGAACGCCTTTTTTACCGCCCAGGTACATCCAGGCATCGTCCGGTTGCTGTTCGATTGTTGCTGCGCTCAGAACTTCCTTGACCAGGCCTTTCCAGTCACTGGCCAGTTGCTCGTTGTTGGGTGCGATGCCCGCAGCTTCCAGGGTTTCATCGACTTCATCCGCGGTGACCAGTTCGCCGGTAAAGCGCCAGAGCAGATCACAGGCTGCCTGCATGCGCTGATGGCTTTCTTCGGTGCCATCACCCAGACGCTTGACCCACTCGGAAGAGCGGCGCAGGTGATAGGTCACTTCTTTCAGGGCCTTGGCCGCAATACCGGCAATCCGCTCGTCTTTGGACTCGGAGAGGCTGCGCAGAGTGAAGTAGTGCCAGGTATCAAAGAAGAACTGGCGTGCCATGGTGACGGCATAGTCACCATTAGGCTGCTCGACCATCAGCAGGTTGCGGTACTGGTGAGCATCACGCAGGAAAGCCAGGTCATCGGCCGTGCGACCTTCGCCTTCCAGCTCCGCAGCATATTCGTACCAGTTGCGGGCCTGGCCGACCAAATCCAAAGCCACGTTCATCAGGGCCATTTCTTCTTCAACGGCCGGTGCCTTGCCGCACAGCTCGCAAAGGCGCTGACCCAGAATCATGGTCGAGTCGCCCAGGCGCAGCAGGTAGTCTTGTAAAGCTTGTTGCTGATCCATAACAGGACTCCTTACATCTGGTTGACTTCGTCAGGAAGCTTGTAGAAGGAGGCATGACGGTAAACCTTGTCATGGGAAGGATCGAACAAAGGCTCCTTCTCATCAGGCGAAGAGGCAGTGATGTTGTTGGAAGGCACGACCCAGATGCTGACGCCTTCATTGCGACGGGTGTAGAGGTCGCGGGCATTTTCCAGTGCCATGCGGGAATCGGCGGCATGCACGCTGCCCACGTGTTTGTGGTTCAAGCCGTGCTTGCTGCGTACGAAAACTTCAAAGAGTGGCCATTCAGACATAAATTATCTCCAGAAAAATTAAGCAGCGTTCTGCTGTTTTTGTTGTTGTTTCTCGGCGTAGGCTTTTGCGGCCTGGCGAACCCAGGTGCCTTCGTCGATTGCTTTTTTGCGAGTGGCAATCCGCTCGTGATTGCAAGGGCCATTGCCCTTCAGGACGTCATAAAATTCCTGCCAGTCGATTTCACCGAAATCATAATGACCGGTTTCTTCGTTCCACTTGAGATCCGGGTCCGGTGCAGTGCAGCCCAGGAACTCCAGCTGTGGCACGGTCTGGTCAATAAACATCTGGCGCAGCTCATCATTGCTCTTGCGCTTGATTTTCCAGGCCATGGATTGCTGGGAATTGGGTGACTGGTCGTCGGAAGGACCGAACATCATCAGCGAAGGCCACCAGAGACGGTTGATGGCATCCTGAACCATATCCTTCTGTGCCTGAGTCCCTTCACGCATCATGGTTAACAGAATTTCGTAACCCTGGCGCTGGTGGAAGCTTTCTTCTTTACAGATGCGAACCATGGCACGCGAATAGGGGCCGTAAGAGGTGCGCTGCAGAACCACCTGATTGACGATGGCAGCACCATCGACCAGCCAGCCGACGGCACCCATATCCGCCCAGTTCAGGGTGGGATAGTTGAAGATGCTGGAGTATTTGGCTTTGCCCTGGTGAAGTTTTTCAATCTCTTCATCACGGCTGGCGCCCAGGGTTTCCATAGCGCTGTAGAGGTAAAGGCCATGTCCGGCTTCATCCTGAATTTTTGCCATCAGCTGGAGTTTGCGCTTGAGGGTTGGAGCACGGGTCACCCAGTTGCCCTCGGGCAGCATGCCAACCACTTCGGAATGAGCATGCTGGGAAATCTGACGAACCAGGGTTTTGCGATAGGCATCTGGCATCCAGTTTTTGGGCTCTATCTTGACCTCTGCATCGACTTTTTCCTGAAAGTCGCGCTCTTCAGGCGTCATTTCTTCCAGGGTCTTAATGTGTTTTACGCCGGTTTCTACGAGTTGAGCATACATAATCGGCCTCCAGGGCTTGGCTCGCGTTTCTTATAGGTATAGGTAACCCAGATGGTTTTTCTGAGTAGGCTGCTAGTTTTATATGATACTTAAAGGAATAGCAACCACTGATTTTGTGTATCACGTTATTTTAGGCTAAAAAAGTGAAAAAAAGTTCATTGATGCGCGTCAATGAAGGTGTGGTAGCTTCTTTGATAGAAATCAAAGAAATGATGTGATACAAAAAAATGGCAGAAGTTGGAAGCTTGAGATGAGTAACCAGAAAAAAAGCCCGGCCAAAATGACCGGGCTGAAAACACTAAAGATGAGAGGTGTTTGAAGATCAGGAAACCAGATGACTGGCCGGTGCCGTTTGAGGCTGGGCCTGGTCAAAATAACCTTCGGTATGGATCATTTCATCCGTGGCGCCCAGCTTCTTGACCGCTTCCATACAGGCATTCACAAAGGCAGGGCTGCCGGAAATGAAAATGCTGTGCTCGGAGAGGTCTTTAAACTGCTCGGGCAGTACATCGGGAATGATACCGTGCAAATAGCCTTCTTTCTGTTCTTCAGTCAGGGTGGGCTTGTAGTTGAAGTTGCGATGCTTGGCTTCCCAGTATTTCATGCTGCCCAGTTCATAGAGATCCGCTTCGGTGCGGGCCGAGAAGATCAAGGTGACAGGCTTGCGGTAATTGCGGCGTAACGCGGCTTCAGCCAGGGATAGTATCGGGGCCAGACCGGAACCGGCGGCCAGGCAGAGCACCGGTGTCTCCATGGCCGGATCACCGATAAAGGTGCCATAGGGGCCATTGAGCTTGACCATGCTGCCCACTTCCAACTGACTGTGAACCCAGTTGCTGGTTTTGCCATCTTCCACCTGGGTGACTTGCAAGACCAGTTCACCATCAGGGCGTGGAGCATTGGCGATCGAGTAGCAGCGCTCGGGTGCTCCGGCACGCGGGTCACCCAGAGTGACGTACTGGCCGGGCCAGAAACGCATCGGTGCCGCCAGCGGACGCAGACGCAGCTGTTTGATGCGTGGGGTACACTGGGTTATTTCGGTGATCATGTAGCGCTGGTTTTCACGGGGCGGGAAAAGCTTGGGCTTGGCATCATCCGTGCCCCATTCAATCACCAGCTCTTCGGAAATGGGTTTGGCCATACACATGAGGCCATAGCCTTCGCGGCGGTCTTCCTGACTGAGGGCCATATCCAGAACCATGCCCTGGTCAAACTGCCCGGACACCACTTTGACTTTGCATTCACCGCAGGCACCGGCACGGCAGTTGTTGGGCAGGGCATAGCCGGAGTTTTCCAGAGCGGCCAGAACGGTATCGCCCGGTTTGCACTCAACTTCCTTGCCGGAGGGGTGAAGGAGGATTTTTTGCATAACCTGCCTCTTGCTGAGGTTGTTTGGAGGAAGACGGTTAAAGGCTGTTGGAACAGCAAAGGGTCACGACAGGGTTAGCCATCGTGACCCCTCTTGTCACTGCGCTTTAGAAGACAGGAATAATGTCCTGCATGTCCACGTCAGACACTTCTTCACCGCTGATGCCCACTTCAGGGATGGCAGGGAAAGGAATGTTGTAGCGATCCAGCACACCCTTCAGGTTCAGCATGGCATTGCGCCAGTTTTCCTTCTTGGAGTCATAGCTGGGCACACCAAAGCCGGCGCCGCGGGCCACTTCTTCAGCTTCACGCTGGCATTCAATGAAGTCGTCGGGCAGGTCCCAGAATTCCATGGGAGGCTCGAAAAGAACCGCAGACAGGAAAAGGTAACCGGCACGGATTTGCTTGGTGACCATGGCGCGGTCTTCATCTTCCAGGCCTGGGTAGTCGCGCTCCATCAGAGCCATACAAATCGCCATGTGACGACCTTCATCACGACCGATGTTTTTGAAAGCTTCCTTGAACACGAGTTCACGGCTGTTGTCGTGCATCTGCTTGAAGATGGTGGCAGCAGCAATTTCACCCATCAAAAAGGAGCTGAACAGAACGGCCAGGGAGTACTTGGGAACAGCCTGCTTGTAGCCATTCCAGTAGCGGCCGCCATTGTAGTAAAGCCACTTGGCATTTTTCTGCAGACGCTTGCCCAGTTCGGTTTTGGGCTCGTAAGTCAGGGGATCTGGATGCTCCAGGAATTTGGTGATGGCCAGACCACACATCTGTTCATGGTTTTGCTCATCGCGGGTGACCGAGAAGAAGCAGCGACGTACAGCATCTTCCTCGTGGACTTCATAAGTCTTGATGAAGGCTTCAGCAAAAACAGGGGGGGCAGAAGCATCAAAGACGGACAGCAGCGTCCACCAGTAAGCGATGGCTTCGCGCTCTTCCCAGGAGTAGGAATCCACGTCCAGAGTATCCCAGGGCAGTTCTTTGGGGTCCCAGTTTTCACGCTGGGCAGCGTCCCAAACTTCTTCCATTTTCTCGGTTCCCGAGTGCCAGGACAGCGGATAAACATTCGGCTGCGGTGTCTCTGGCGGAAATTCCATGGTTTTGGCGAGTTGCTCATTCTTAGCCATGTTCTGTGACCTCTTTGGCTTGTTGTTTTTGTAAGCATTGCTTGGTGTTTTGATGGCTGTTTTACAGCCACCCTGTCTTTGTATATGACACGCAAAAAACTATCAATGTTTAAGATTATGTATCATGTGGTTTCTTGATATAAGTCAATAAAAACTGGTTTTTCAGGCCAAAAAAAACCCTGCATTAAGCAGGGCAGAAGGGGTGGAGAAAGAATTCCAAAAGCTTTTAGCGACGGTCGAAAACCCGTTTGGCCTTGCCTTCGGAGCGAGCCAGGCGGCCCGGTTCACAAACCTCTATACGGGTGCTGATACCGATGTAGGATTTGATGTGATGCTGCAGATCCTTGGCCAGCTTCTGACGACCTTCGGCATCGGTGGAGCCTGCATCGGGTTTCAGTTCGGTTCTGACTTCCACACAGTCCAGATTGCCATCACGATACACTTCAATCTCATAGTGAGGTGCAAGCTGTGACACTTTGAGAATCTGCTCTTCAATCTGGGTGGGGAAGACATTCACGCCGCGAATGATCAGCATGTCATCGCTGCGGCCGGTGATCTTGTCAATGCGGCGCATGGGGCGAGCCGTGCCGGGCAGCAGGCGGGTCAGGTCACGGGTGCGGTAGCGCAGGATCGGCAGAGCTTCCTTGGTCAGAGAAGTGAACACCAACTCACCGTACTCACCATCCGGCAGAACTTCACCACTGGCCGGGTCAATGATTTCCGGATAGAAATGATCTTCCCAGATGGTGGGGCCATCTTTGGTTTCCACACATTCCTGGCCGACACCTGGGCCCATGACTTCAGACAGGCCGTAAATGTCCAGAGCCTGGATGCCCAGGCGGTCTTCCAGCTCTTTACGCATGGAATCCGTCCAGGGCTCGGCACCGAAGATACCAATGCGTAGTGGCAGCTTGTGTGGATCAACGCCCTGGCGATCCAGCTCATCGGCAATATTCAGCATGTAG
The DNA here is from genome assembly GCF_044810985.1 of Marinospirillum sp. Classification (GTDB taxonomy): domain Bacteria; phylum Pseudomonadota; class Gammaproteobacteria; order Pseudomonadales; family Halomonadaceae; genus Marinospirillum. The sequence goes on along the minus strand of NZ_CP085242.1, from coordinate 2,053,888 downwards.
GAAGGTGTGACCATGATGATGTCAGGCTCAAAATCCTGAATCAGCTGAACCTGTTTTTCGGTCTGGCCGCCGGACATGGGAATTACGGTACAGCCCAGTTTTTCGGCACCATAGTGAGCGCCCAGACCGCCGGTGAAGAGACCGTAGCCATAGGCCACATGCACCTTGTCACCGGCATGGCCACCTGCTGCGCGGATAGAGCGGGCCACAACGGTTGCCCAGGTGTCGATATCGTTTTTGGTGTAACCCACAACCGTGGGCTTGCCGGTGGTGCCGCTGGACGCATGAATCCGCACCACATCACGCATGGGCGTGGCAAACATCCCGTAGGGGTAGTTGTCTCGCAGATCGGCTTTGGTGGTGAAAGGCACCTTGGCAAGGTCTTCCAGGCTGTTGATTTCCAGGGGATGAATGCCCTTGTCATCAAACGCCTTGCGATAAAAAGGCACATTGGTATAAGCGTGGCTCAGACTCCAGCGCAGGCGCTGCAGCTGCACACTGCGCAACTCATCCAGACTGGCGGTTTCCAAGGGGTCAAGCTTGCCGAGTTTTTGTAGAGGTAAAGTCATGGTGGTAATCCTGTTATTTTTATCTTGTTAAACGCGTTCAATGATCAGGGCGATCCCCTGACCGACGCCGATGCACATGGTGCAGAGGGCGTATTGAGCTTTCTGGCCTTCACGATGGCGTTTTTCCAGTTCGTGCAGGGCGGTGGTGATCAGGCGTGCGCCACTCATGCCCAGTGGGTGACCCAGAGAAATGGCGCCACCATTGGGATTGACGTGAGCCGCATCATCCGGCAAACCCAGGTCACGCAGTACCGCCAGGGCCTGGGCAGCAAAGGCTTCGTTGAGTTCGATCACATCCATGTCTTCCAGCTTCAGACCCGCTTTTTCCAGTACCTTGCGGCTGGCGGGTGCAGGGCCGATCCCCATGATGCGAGGCTCAACACCAGCGGTAGCCATGGCAACGACGCGGGCGCGTGGTTTGAGGCCGTATTTTTTCACACCGTCATCACTGGCCAGCAGCAGGGCACAGGCACCATCATTGACGCCGGAGGCGTTGCCGGGGGTGACGCTGCCGTTTTCACGAAAAGGCGTGGGCAGGCCAGCCAGCTTTTCCAGGCTGGTCAGACGCGGGTGCTCGTCTTTATCAACGACCAGAGGCTCCTGCTTGCGGCGCGGGATGGTGACCGGAATGATTTCTTCGGCCAGGCGACCATTGGCCTGGGCGGCAGCGGTTCTTTCCTGGCTGCGCAAAGCAAAGGCATCCTGATCTTCGCGGGAGATTTTGAAATCTTCAGCGACGTTTTCCGCCGTTTCCGGCATGGAATCAATGCCGTACTGTTTTTTCATCAGCGGGTTGACGAAACGCCAGCCAATGGTGGTGTCGTGGATTTCAGCCTGACGACTGAAAGCCGTTTCCGCCTTGCCCATGACAAAAGGTGCACGGGACATGGATTCCACGCCACCAGCCAGCATCAAGTCGGTTTCACCGGTACGCAGGGCACGGGCAGCTGTACCCACTGCATCCATGCCGGAGCCGCACAAGCGGTTGACGGTGCTGCCGGGTACGCTGGTGGGCAGGCCAGCCAGCAATGCCGACATGCGTGCCACGTCTCGGTTGTCTTCACCGGCCTGGTTGGCACAGCCGTAGATCACATCATCCACCTGTGACCAGTCCAGTTCAGAGTGACGTTCCATCAAAGCCTTGATCGGCAGCGCGCCCAGATCATCAGCGCGCACGCTGGAAAGGACTCCACCGTAGCGGCCTACCGGGGTGCGAACGGCATCAATAATGTAGGCGTTGGTCAGGTCTTTCATGAGTTTTCCTCCAGGCGGCGTACACTGCCGCTGACTTCATAGGATTTGCCACGGAAAAGGGCAACCTTTTTACCGTCCTGGTTGGTGATGGTGATGTCGTAAACACCGGTGCGGCTGCCACGGGAAACTTCTTTAGCCGTGGCTGTCAGCTGATCACCGAGCCGGGCGGGGCGCATGTATTCAATGCTGCAGCCCGAAGCCACGGTTGCCTTGTCGTAGGTGTTGCAGGAAAAGGCGAAGGCGGAATCCGCCAGGGTGAAAAGGTAGCCGCCATGGCAGTTGCCGTGTCCCTGGATCATGCGCTCATCAATGGTCATGGTGAGTACGGCTTTGCCAGGGGCGACGGATTGGATTTGCATCCCCAGTTGCTGACTGGCCTGGTCGCGGGAGAACATCGCATCCGTACAGGCTTCGGCCAGTTGTTGTGGGGTGAGTTCAGTGGTCATCATTTATTGTTCTCTTTACAAAGATTCTTTGGTTTGCTCAATTGCCAGAAAGCAGGTTTCGCTATGAGCCGTTTACCTTGCAGCTTAGCCAGCCAGGAAGCAGGTCACGCTCATGTCCCCCGCCTGAAGGCTCCTCCTTTACTTCGCTTTGACCTGCTTTCCTGGCTGGTTTCTCAGCTTTCCGTGAAAAAACCGGTTTTGGCAAAGGTGTTTCGGCGCAGCAGCAGTGAAGGCCGGTAGCGGTCTTCGTTGTAACTGCTTTGCAGGTGGGTCAGCACCTGATGAATCACACCCGAACCTAGCTGGTCACTCCAGGCCAGCGGGCCTTCGGGATAGTTCAGGCCTGCTTTCATGGCCAGATCCACATCCGCAGCACTGGCAACACCCTGGTGCACGGCATCTGCACCTTCATTGGCGAGCATGGCCAGGGTACGCATCACCACCAGTCCGGGAGCATCAGCAATCAGGCTGACCTGGATGCCCAGCATCTGCAGCAGAGCAATGGCATCTTCCGTCGCCTGGATGTCGGTTTGTTCCGCGGTGGCCAGGGCCAGGCGGGTGGCTGAGCGGTAATCCCGAGCCAGATCAAAAAGCACCAGATTGTGCAGGCCATCAGTCACGCTGCGCTCAGTGGCCATGCGACCATCGGTCAGCGCCAGAGTGGCCTGACCAAAGCGCAGCAGGCCGTGGCCTTCACGTTCAATCACTTCCAGCCCGGTTTCCCGGCAACGCTCGACCAGGCCCTGAGCAATACCCAGGTCGCCTTCGACGATCAAATGTTTTTCATCGCTGCTATAGCTTTTTGCCGTGGCCGGTTCCGGGCGTTCGGCCCCTTCAGCATAGGAATAAAAACCCTGGCCGGATTTACGGCCCAGACGACCGGCATCCACCAGAGACTTTTGAATCAGGGACGGCTGGAAACGAAAATCGCCATAGTAGGAATCAAAGACCGAGCAGGTGACGGCATAGTTGACGTCATGGCCGATCAGGTCAGTCAGCTCGAAAGGCCCCATGCGGAAGTTGCCTGCTTCGCGCAGCAAAGCATCCAGGGTGGCCGGGTCGGCGGACTGTTCCAGCATCAGGCGCAGGCTTTCGGCATAAAAAGGGCGTGCCACGCGGTTGACGATAAAGCCGGGCGTGGAGGTGGCAAAAACCGGCTTTTTGCCCCAGGCGGACGCCGTTGCATGAATCTGCTCGGCGACCTGCTTGTCGGTTGCCAGGCCATGAATCACTTCCACCAGGGCCATGACGGGAGCCGGGTTAAAGAAGTGCATGCCCACCAGCCGCTCGGGACGCTTGAGGGAAGAACCCAGAGCCGTCACGGAAAGTGAAGAGGTGTTGGTGGCGAGGATGACCTGGTCACCACAGATGTCTTCCAGCTCACCGAAAACCTTTTGTTTGATTTCCAGGTTTTCCACGATGGCTTCAATCACCAGGCCGGCAGGGGCCAGCTCACTGAGTTGGCTGGCGGGTAAAACACGGTTGACGATGGCATCGGCATCGGCCTGTTGCATCTTGCCTTTATCCACGCGGCGTTGCAGTTGTTTGGCAATACCGGCCTTGCCTTTTTCCACAGCTTCAGCGCTCTGGTCAAAAAGAAAAACTTCATGACCGGCCTGGGCAGCAACCTGGGCAATACCCGAGCCCATGGCTCCGGCACCCACAACGGCAATTTTGATTTGTGTATCCAGTGCTTGCATGATTATTGGCCTTTGAAATTCGGTGTGCGTTTTTCCATGAAAGCGCCTACACCTTCACGGTAGTCGTCTGTGCGTCCGGCCAGACGCTGCAGATCACGTTCCAGATCCAGCTGTTGATCAAAGGTATTGTTGGTGCTGGCATGCAGGGCGCGCTTGATCAGCGCCAGACCCTTGGTGGGCTGAGTGGCCAGATGACGGGCCAGCTGCATGGCTTCTTCCATCAACTGGTCATCTTCCACGCAACGCCAGATCATCCCCCAGCTTTCCGCCTGTTCGGCCTTGATCTTGTCACCCAGCAGTGCCATGCCCTTGGCACGAGCCATGCCCACCAGATGGGGAAGCGACCAGGTGCCGCCGGAATCCGGGATCAGACCGATCTTGCAGAAGGCCTGAATAAAGCTGGCGGATTTGGCCGCAAGGGTAATGTCACAGGCCAGGGCAATATTGGCACCGGCACCGGCTGCCACGCCATTGACCGCACAGATCACCGGCATCGGCAATTCACGGATGGAGCGCAACAGAGGGTTGTAGCGCTTTTCAATGGATTCACCCAGATCAGGTGCTTCTGCACCTGGGGCAACATTGCGGTCGGAAAGATCCTGACCGGCACAGAAGCCACGCCCGGAACCGGTAATCACCAGGGCGCGAACTTCAGCATTTTTGCGAACCTGGCTGATGGCTGAACGGATTTCCGCATGCATCTCTGCATTAAAGCTGTTCAGGCTATCCGGGCGATTCAAAGTCAACAGGGCAACACCCTGATCAATTTCAAGAAGAATGCTGGGTTGGGTCATGGCAATATCCTGTTCTTATTAGAATGAAGTGAAAATCAACAACCCTTGAAGTGGGGTTTGCGTTTTTCCTGGAAGGCATTCAAACCCTCCTGGCGATCCTGGGTTCCGGCCAGCAGGGTAAAGGCATGGCGTTCAAAACGCAGGCCGCTGGCCAGGTCGGTATCCCCAGCTTTGTGGACGGCTTCCTTGGCCAGGCGTACGGCGATGGGGGCTTTGCTGGCAATGATTTCGGCCAGCTGCACGGCGCGTTCGACGGTCAGTTCGGGCTGGCAGACTTCACTGATCAGGCCTGCTTCCAGTGCGCGTTGTGCGGAAATGGGTTCGCCGGTCAGCACCATCTGCATGGTCAAGGCCGGACCGACTGCACGGCGCAGTCTTTGCGTGCCGCCAGCACCCGGCATGATCCCCAGATTGATTTCCGGTTGACCGAAACGGGCATTTTCCCCGGCGATCATCAGATCGGCATGCATGGCCAGTTCGCAGCCACCACCCAGGCAAAAGCCGTTGACGGCCGCTATAATCGGCTTACTGAATCGGGAAATGCTCTGCCAGGATTGCAAACGGGGGTCTTCAAGAATGCCCACCAGATCACGGGCGGCCATTTCTTTGATGTCGGCACCGGCAGCAAAGGCTTTTTCGCTACCAGTCAGCACCACGGCACGGGTTTCCGGGTCGGCATCAGCAGCCTGGAGTTCGGCGGCCAGTTCACCCAGGAGGGCAGTGTTCAGGGCATTGAGGGCTTCGGGACGATGCAGGGTGATGATGCGCACACCCTTGTCCGGCCCCTTGAGGAGCAGGTTTTGCGGCATAAGCAACCTTTGTTGTTTTATTTCAGTTTCGCCTTGTCTTGTCTTAATTGTTCCACCAGTTGGCGGGGGCGAAGATCTGACTTGGAGTATATCTAAAATTTGACACTCATCAAGAAAATAATTTCAAATTTGTGTATCGCTTTTTGCCTGGCCGGATAGTCATGAAGTGCAAGTTGTTGAATTGGCACAATATTGCGGGCTATTTGATGAAAGATTAGGCACTTAGTGCGCAAAACCTGAAAACGCCCCGGTCACATTTTTTCCGCTTCAGAGGGCTTTAAAAGGCCTTGTTGCTTTGCTTTGCAGCATGAATATGATACAAAAAGCAGGTCTTGATCTGAATTGTTGTTGCCATGTTGGCGTGGAAAGCGAAGATTCAATTTTTATTCTAAACTGAATACTTTTGGAGGCTTCCCCATGTCAGCTACGACCCCCCGCGCCCTTTTTGAGCGCCATCAGCCCCTTCTCGACAAGGCGGTTGAGGTTTTGCATACCCGCGAATACTGGTCTCCCTTCTCTGAGAACATGAAAAAATACCCGGAAGAGAAGGTGAAATCGGCCAGTTCTGATTTCAAAGCCCTGTGCGATCAGCCTTTTGAATTGGACAGCGTCAAAAGCACCAAGAAAATCACCGGCGAGCGCTCCCCTTATGGTTTTGATCTGGGCACCAGCTATGACCAGCCGGATCTGAATGCCCTGATTGAGACAATGCAGGCTGCCCTGCCACAGTGGCGTGATGCCGGTGCCGAAGGTCGTGTTGGTGTTTGTGCCGAAATTCTGCAGCGTCTGAATGACATGAGCCCCTTGATGGGTCAGGCCGTGATGCACACCAGTGGCCAGGGCCTGATGATGGCGTTCCAGGCTGGTGCACCTCATGCCCAGGATCGCGGTCTGGAAGCAGTGGCCTATGCCTGGGATGCCATGAAGGGTATCCCTGAAACCGCACGCTGGGAAAAGCCCCAGGGCAAAATGGACCCACTGGTCATGGAAAAGAAATTCCATATCGTACCTCGTGGCATTGCTCTGGTTGTCGGCTGCTCCACCTTCCCGACCTGGAACACCTACCCCGGCCTTTTTGCCAGTCTGGCAACCGGCAACCCGGTCATCGTCAAGCCACACCCAGGTTCAATCCTGCCTGCGGCCCTGACGGTCAAAGTCGCTCAGGAAGTCTTGAAAGAAGCAGGCCTGCCGACCTGTCTGGTCAGCCTGGTACCGGACACCTCTGCAGAACCGGTCACCAAGGAACTGGCGCTGAACCCCCAGGTCAAGGTGATTGACTTTACCGGCTCCAGCGCCTTTGGTAACTGGCTGGAAGATAATGCCCGCCAGGCTCGGGTGTTTACGGAAAAATCCGGGGTCAACTCCATCATTATCGACAGTGTTTCCGACCTCAAGGCCGTCACCAAAAACCTGGCCTTCACCCTGAGCCTCTACTCCGGCCAGATGTGCACCACCACCCAGGCCATCTACGTACCCAAAGACGGCATCAACACCCCCGAAGGCAAGATCAGCTTTGATGAATTTGCCCAGGCTCTGGCAACGGCAACCAGCAAGTTCCTGTCCGACAACGATCGTGCCTGCATGGTGCTGGGCGCCATCCAGTCGGAAGCGACGGAAGCCCGCATTGATGAATGCCGCAAGCTGGGTGAAATCGTTCTGGACAGTGAAAAACGCGAACATGCCCAGTTCCCTGATGCCCGCATTCACACGCCCTTGATTCTGAAAGTGGATGGCAAGGACAAGGCCACCTACTCCGAAGAGCGCTTTGGCCCGGTTTCCTTCCTGGTTGCCACAGAAAACACCGATGATTCCATTCGTCTAGCGCGTGAAGTTCTGCATGAACAGGGTGCGATTACTCTTGGCTTCTACTCCACGGATGCCAAGCGTCTGGAAGAAGCGGAAGAACTGGCCATGGATGTCAAGGTGGCCTTGTCCAACAACCTGGACGGCGGTGTCTTCGTCAACCAGTCTGCGGCCTTCAGTGACTTTCACGCCACCGGTGGCAACCCAGCGGCCAATGCCTCCCTGACCGACACGGCCTTTGTCGCCAGTCGTTTTGTTGTCGTGCAGAGTCGTCGGCACGTTTAAGGCTCATCAGGTAAAGTCGCTACTGCCTTGCCGCGACTAATACGTAGAGGGTGCAAGAGGCTGCTATGTCAGGCTGTCTGCAACAGGAAGTTGCAGCCAGAGCTTACAGGGAAGTATTTACGCGTCCTGACAAGTAGTCCTTGCACCCGGATAATTGCCTAGAGTAATTCCAAGGAGTGAGTCATGCCCTGCTATAAAATAGAAGGGGTGGTGCCGGTTATTCATCCCACAGCTTATGTGCACCCAACCGCCGTGTTGATTGGTGATGTTGAAGTCGGCCCTGACTGCTATGTCGGCCCCCATGCCTGCCTGCGTGGTGACTTCGGTCGTATTGTCCTCAAGGAAGGCTGCAATGTGCAGGACACCTGCGTCATGCACGCCTTTCCGGGAATGGATGCGGTGATAGAAAAAGACGGGCACATCGGCCATGGCGCTATTCTGCACGGCTGTGTGATCGAAGAAGATGCCCTGGTGGGGATGAATGCCGTGGTGATGGATGGTGCGCGTATTGCACCCCGCTCAATCGTGGCAGCAACGGCTTTCGTGAAAGCAGGCTTCACCTGCGAACCCGAATCCCTGATTATCGGTTCACCGGCCAAGGTGCATCGCCAACTGTCTGCTGATGAAATCAAATGGAAGCAGGAAGGCACGCAGGAATACCAACGCCTGACCGAACGCTGCCATGCCAGCCTGGAAGAGTGCGAGCCTTTGACCGAAGTCGAACCGAATCGCCCTCAGGTCGAAGCAGGCACCAGCCAGCCTCTGCATGCGCCCAAGAAATAAGAGAAATCCCATGTCTTACGAAAATATTCTGGTTGAAACCCAAGCTGCGGTGGGTGTGATTACCCTCAACCGCCCCAAAGTACACAACGCCCTGTCGATTGCTTTGATCAGTGAAGTCGGCCAGGCCGTGAAGGCTTTTGAAGAAGATGAAGCGATTGGTTGTATTCTGATCAAAGGCAGTGAAAAGGTCTTTGCCGCTGGTGCAGATATTTCTGAAATGGCATCCAAAGAATATGCCGATCTTTTCAAGTCAGATTTTCCCTACTTGAAAGGTGACGGCTGGGAAGTCATGGAATCCCGTCGCAAACCCATGATTGCTGCTGTATCCGGCATGGCACTGGGCGGTGGTTGTGAGCTGGCCATGGCCTGTGATTTTATTCTGGCCAGTGATACCGCCCGCTTCGGACAACCGGAAATCAAGCTGGCCACCATGCCGGGTGCCGGTGGCACTCAGCGCCTGACCCGTGCCCTGGGCAAGGCCAAAGCCATGGAAATGTGTCTGACCGGACGCATGCTGGAAGCGGAAGAAGCCGAACGCGCTGGCCTGGTGAGTCGCATCCTGCCGGTTGCAGAACTGTTTGAAGAAGCCCTGAAAACAGCAACCAGCATAGCGGCCCAGTCACGCCCGGTGACGATGATGATTCGGGAAGCTGTGGATCAGGCCTTTGAAACCACCCTGAGTGCAGGGCTGCGCTTTGAACGCCGCGCTTTCCAGAGCAGTTTTGCCTTTCAAGATCGCAGCGAAGGTATGCGAGCGTTTGTCGAGAAGCGCAAGCCGGATTTCAATAATCGTTAATCAGGCGTTTCTGCATAGCTATTAACAGAAGTTTTCACTAAAATGCCCTTAAACCCGGACAAGGAAAGCCGGTCTTCACCTTCTTTCCTGCCCGGTAGCTGATGCCTGCAAAAGGTACAGATAACAACAATAAAGAAGGAATAACAGGATGTTTAATATCTACAGCCTGGGGCTGCGCCTCAAGATCATTCCCCTGATCTCCCTGATCGGTTTTGTTCTCATGGCCGGTGTCGCCCTTCAGTCCTTGAATTCAACTCTCATCCAGGAAAAAGAAAAGCAGGTCATCGGTGTCGTTGATCTGGCTCTGGGGGTTGTCGACCGCTATCAAACTCTGGAAGCGGAGGGGCAGTTGAGCCGATCCCAGGCTCAGCAGGAAGCCCTGGCCACACTGCGTAACCTTCGCTACGACACAACCGAATATATTTGGGTTAATGATCTGGGCGACCCCATACCCAAAATGGTCATGCACCCTACCGTTCCTGCTTTGGACGGACAGCTGCTGGATGGTGATCGTTTTGAACATGCCACCCTGATGCGAAACCAGGCGGGTGACCAGCAGCAAACTCTCGATCAAGCCAATTTGTTTACTGCTTTTGTGGAAACCGTCAAACGCTACGGCTCGGGTTTTGTGGAATACCAGTGGCCCAAGCCCCTGTCCGGCGGTGGAGTGACTGAAGAGCGCTACACCAAACTTTCTTATGTGACCGCCGACCCGGAGTGGGGCTGGCTGATCGGCACCGGCATTTATATAGATGACGTCAGCGCTCAGTTCTGGCAGCTGGCTTTGAGTATTGGTGTTTTGGCCCTGATCGGCGTGCTGATGGTGTTGTTTTTTGCTCATGTCATGCAGCGCAGTGTTGTGAACCCCCTGACTACCAATGCCGGTCGTCTGGCAAAGGCTGATAAAGACCTGAGTCTCCGTTTGCAGGCCAGTGAGAAAAATGAACTGGGTCAGCTGTTTTCCGCTTTTAATCGCAATTCTGCGGCACTCAGCAGTGTTCTGCGGGAAGTCGCGGCAACCTCTCAGGATCTGGCGGCATCCACCAACCAGGTGCTGAATGCCAGCCAGCAAAGTGCGCGCATGGCTTTGCAGCAAAAAAGTGAAACCGATCAGGTGGCCTCAGCCACCACTGAAATGGCCGCTTCTTCCAGTGAGGTGTCTGAACATGCTGGCGCAACCCTGGCCGCAGCAGAACAAACCCAGCAACAGACGAACAAGGGCCAGCAGGTGGTCGAAGAAACCACCCAGGCGATTGGCAAGCTCGCTGTTCGCATGCACGGTTTGCTGGAAGTCATCGAACGTCTGGATGACGGCAGCCGAAATATTGGCCAGGTCATCAGCACCATTAGCGAAATTGCCGAGCAAACCAACCTCTTGGCGTTGAATGCGGCCATAGAAGCCGCCCGAGCCGGTGAACAGGGACGCGGGTTTGCGGTAGTGGCGGATGAAGTTCGCCTGTTGGCCACCCGCACCCAGGATGCCACCGGAAAAATCGATCGGATTATTGCTGAAGTCCAGTCAGCAGCGGCTGATGTTTCAGCGGCCATTGTCCAGGGCAGTGAAGAGGCCGAAAGCTGTGCCGACCAGGCCAGGGCAGCCGGTGAAGCCCTGGATGCGATTAATCAGAGTGTACGCCAGGTAACCGAAAGAGGCATGCAGATCGAACAGGCCGCCAGGGAACAAAGCTCCGTAGCTGAAGACATCAGTGCCAGCATGATGCGGATCAATCAACTGGCTGACCAGAGTGCTCAGGCTGTGGAAGAAACCGAACAGGTTAACCAGAGCCTGGCAGGGAGGGCCGAGAAGCTTAAAGAGCTGGTTAGTGGCTTTAAGCTGGGTTAAATCCATAAAAAGGTAGGGTCTCATGCAAGCCTACCTTTCTTTTGTTCCAGCACCCTGTAAAATTATCTCACCTTACCCTGGATCAGAAGGGCGCTATTTCTCATAGGTGAACCATGTCTACGTCAGGCCATTTGGATCAAATCAAACTCAACGGTTTCCGGTCTATTCAGTCGATAGACCTGAAACTGAGCAGCCTCAATGTTTTGATTGGGCCAAATGGGGCGGGCAAGTCCAATTTCATCAATTTTTTCCGCTTCATGCACAAGCTCCAGCAAAAAGACTTGCAGTTGTTCGTGGCTGAACAGGGTGGGGCCGAGGCCTTGCTGCACTTTGGCCGCAAACATACCCCCTCATTGCAAGCCTCCCTGGCTTTTAACGCACATACCTATGATTTCGAGCTGATACCAACCAATGATGGCCGTCTGGTCTTCAAGACGGATGCTTGTGATTCCACATCACTTTCAACGCCCGGTTCGGATGAATCCGGTTTGCCTCGCGCTTCTGATGCAACCGCCGAAGGTCGAATTGCCGGGTATCTTCAAGATTGGAAGGTTTACCACTTCCATGACACCAGTAGCAGTGCCGGGGTGAAACAACCCTGCGAAGTTGAGGATTCAGAGCAGCTAAGAGAGCAGGGTGAAAACCTGGCAGCCTTCCTTTACGGGATTCAGCAACACGCTCCTGATGCCTATCAAAGGATTATCAATACCGTCCAGCGTGCTGCCCCCTTCTTTCAGGATTTTATTCTTGCTCCTGATCGCTACAACTCAACCAGGATAAGGCTGCGCTGGAAACACAAGGGTAATGATGCCTACTTTGATGCCCACTCCCTTTCTGACGGCACCCTGAGATTTATTTGTCTGACCACTTTGCTGCTTCAGCCTGAGCTGCCCTCAATCATCTTGCTGGATGAACCCGAGCTTGGTTTGCACCCTTATGCTATTCAGTTACTGGCATCCATGTTGCGTTCGGCCAGCGAACGAACCCAGGTGATTATATCCACTCAGTCGGTCACCCTGGCCAATGAGTTCGAAGCAGAACAACTGATTATTGTTGAACACAGGGAAAACCACTCCACCTTCAACAAGATTGACTCGGATCGTTTAGCAGCCTGGCTGGAAGATTATCATCTGGGTGATCTTTGGGAGAAAAACCTGTTGGGAGGCACTCCCTGATGATGCGATTAGGTATCAGTGTAGAAGGTGCGACTGATTACCAAATCTATGCCAGCCCAGTGGGCTTGCGTGGACGGGTCTCTCTGGAGCGTATTGGCAAAGAACTTCGAGCCCTGCTGAAGCAGTTTGATCGTGTCACGACCTTTTACGACTACTATGGCTTTCACAAACGCCCTCCAGGTAAAGTTGAAACCCTGGAAGCAGCAATATTAGAGCTGGTTGAACCAGAAAGTCAGCAACGACTGATTCCCTATGTGCAACAGTATGAGTTCGAAGCCCTGGTATTGGCTGCACCCGATGCAGCGGAGAAAACCCTGGGTGTTGCCGGATTAAAGCAAACCCTGGAGCAGCTTACGAAGCAGTATGGTGGGGCGGAACAAGTGAACGATGGTTATGACACCTGCCCGTCACGCCGCATCAAAGCCCAGGTTCCCGCCTACGATAAAAAACTGCACGGCCCTGTTATTCTACAAGATTCACTGGCTGAAGTTCGTGAGCAATGCCCACGCTTCAATCAGTGGGTAAGCCAACTGGCGCAACTGTCATAAACTGGTTGACTGCAAAGGACTGAATTGCTTCTCTATTGCCTGATCCACAACATTGAAAAGCTGGCTCACTATGGCAAGCTGGTTCAATAAAGCAGCAGGGGTGGGGTTAAATCGGTCTCGAAATAGGGTTCTGGAAGCACCATGATGACCAGCTTACAAAGGTCAAAGCCTGAAAAGGCCAGAAACACAGAATAAAGTAAGGGTTGCCGACCAAAACCGGCAACTCAAAAATGAACAACAGAGAACGAGCTGTTGGTAGGGAAAGCTGGCTGAAAAGAGGTTATTCTACAGGCTCGTTATGTTTCTATAAGGAAGTTTATGAGCAAAGTTAGGATCAAGCTGGTATCTATAGGACACTTGCCTTTAGAGTTCCAACCCAAGAAAATAAAAAGTTGGTCATCTAAGACTTTCGAGGTTGTCGAAGATATCGACAATTATGCACTTCGTTGTGACTCCGATGGTTTTGATTGGGAGTTCTCAGACAATGCAGTAAAAGGACAGATCCCAAATCAGTTTAATGCTGATTTCATGATCGCTATTGTAAACGTTCCTGTTGAGGACAACTGGTATTCGAGACGGCTAGGTAATAATCAAATTGTATTTACCTTCCATCAAATCAAAGACATCCTCGATCACTACAATATTCCGTTAGAAAATGTTGTTTATCGTTTACTTTATGCGTACACACTTTTATTTAGGCGTGCGGGAAACACAATCCCTGATTTTGATGACGCACCAGGTTTTACCCACGATGAGACGCGTGGGTGCCTATTTGACATGAATGGCATAAAAACAGATTTAGTCGCTTCTTGCCATAAGCCGCAAATATGTGATGAATGTCAGGAGAGATTGAAGCAGGAAAGAGTATCGAAGTCCGATATTGAAAATACCCAAAGTGATATCAAACGCATCAAAAAAGATTTATATTTCAGATTAATCGGTCACGTTAAAAGGCACCCAATTGCGGCACTTGTTATATCTAGTGTGTTTGCGTTAATGCTTGGTATAACCGGCTCTGTGATTGGTTCGTTTGTTTACGAGTTCTTAAAAAGTCGAGTATGAGGCAGTCGAGACATAATAATAGCAGGCAAAGCGACGGCTTTTCTGTTCCGGCTTCGCCTTCATTACAAATTCGCGCGTGCTGCGGGCACTCAGGCTGTAGAAAACTTAGGAACTTTAGTTTCTTGAGAATTTTTCGCGCTCCTACGTGAATTTGGGAGTTCCTGGTGGTTAAAAATATACTCCCAATTCACGTACAGTCGCCATTTTCAGTACAAAAAATGATACCTCTATCAGGTCTTGAAGCGCTTAAGCTGCCGATCCAGGCTTTGCAGAAGCTGCTCCAGGCTGTTGCTGTTGTTTTCCAGTTCTTCCACTTCGCGTCCGGTTTCCTGATAGAGGGCATTCATCTGGCGGGCGCTATCACTGAGCTGGTCAGCGGTTGCTCTTTGCTGGTTGGCTGCTGAAGCGGTTTCCACGTTGGCGGTGTGAATGCCTTCCACTGCCGAATTGATTTCCTGCAGGGATTGTCCGGCCTGTTCCAGGTAATGGCTGACCTCGTCGGCCTGGGCCAGGCTGGAGTCCATACGGCTGACGGCTTCTTTGGCAGCCAGCTGGTTGTTTTCCAGCAATTGGCTGATTTCCACGGTGGCTTCACGCGAGCGACCGGCCAGAGACCTCACTTCATCCGCCACCACCGCAAAGCCTCTTCCGGCATCGCCAGCGCGGGCGGCTTCTATGGCTGCGTTCAACGCCAGCAGGTTGGTTTGTTCGGCGATGTCGTTGATGACTTCCAGGATGTTGTTGATCTTTTCGCTGTGTTCGGCCAGTTCAGTGACTTTCGAGCCGGAGGCTCTCAGGCTTTCTTCCAGTGACTGGTTGTGAGTCTGTAAAGTGGCGACCAGCTCACTGCCACCGGCTGCCAGACGACTGGCATCCTGTGAGGTCTGCTGGCTGGTTTCGGCATTGCGGGCCACTTCGTGAATGGCTGTGTGCAGTTCTTCAACACTGGTCAGCATGGACTCAAGACTTCCCTGGCCCTGCCCCACCTGTTGTTCCAGACTGCTGGCCACGCGTTTGCCCAGGTTGGAGCTGGTGGCGACTTCGCCGGTGGCCTTGATGACCTCTTCCAGCAATTGGCGCACCTGCCCCAGCATCTGGTCAAATGCCTTGGCTGCCTGGGCTGTTTCATCCTTGCCGCTGAGGGACAGCTTGCGGGTCAAATCCAGATCCTTGGCAACGCCCTCCATGCTGCGGGTTAACTGCAGGGTCGGTTGACTGATCTGACGATAGATGAACCAGGCGATCAGAATACCCAGCAACACCAGAAAAACATTGGAAGAACCCACCAGAATCAGGCGCTGGCGGGCTGAATCCAGCTCCACCTGAACTCTGAGGGTCAGGGTGTCGAGGACTTCACGCTGCAAGCTCTCGGGCACTTCCAAAAGCGCGGCACTGAGCTCCTGCCAGTTACCGCCGGAAATACTGAGGCCAAAGTTGCCATCCAGATAAATCTGTTCAGAAGTGCGGCGGACTTCCTGCACCTGTTGGTAAGTTTCACTATCCATCCAGTTGTCCAGACGTAAATCCGGAGCATTCTGAAGGTGGTTGTTATAAGTGTTGAGGAAAACATTCTGTTCGCTCAGCAAGCGAATGAAGCGTGGGTAGGCACCGTCCGGGAAGTAGGTTTCCTGAAAAGCCAGGCCGAGTAGCAACTGCTCTTCATGGATGCGGCTGATGGCCTGCATCAAGGCGTGATGAGCCGAGTGCCAGCGGGTGGTGATGCCACCGGCCTGACCGGCAAGCTGGGTGGAAAACAATTCCAGACGTCGGGCCAAGCGGTTGAGGCTGCTGCCCTGATCCAGAAGGGTGTCGAGCTGTGGTTCACTGTTCAGCAGGCCCTGGGCCAGATCCAGGCTGCCTTCCAGTGAGGTTTGCAATTCGGAAGACAGCCCCTGGGCCTGGCTGTCCAACTGGCGCAACTCCTCAAGTAGCTTGGAATCCGTTGATTCCCCGAGGATAACGTCATGGCGTGTCTGGTTAAAACTGGAAAAGACCCGGTTCAACTGATCGCGTGCCTGAGCCAGCTGCTGTTGTTGCTGAAGACTGGAGTAGAGCTGCAGGTCATTGCGGGTGCTCAGGCCTGCATAGGCCAGCATACCCAGGAGCGGGGGAACCACAAGCAGAAGCAGCTTGTAGCGAATGGAGATGTTGCGCACGAATGAAAGCATAAGACTTGCCTCAATTATAATTTTTGAGAGTCGGGAGGAAGTCGGATGCGAGTGACTATACTCAACGAAAGTCGTAAAGACTAGAGCGAAATGACAACGTTTTGTTGATTTTAGTCATTTTTCTGTATCGCTTTTAGGCTTTAGTCGAGGCCGCCAAAGCGCCGATAAAAATTCGGGGCCGGTGCTGGCAAGGGTCCTGAAGCATTTTCCAGGGTCACATCCAGCCACTCTTCAGCGCGGGCATAAATGCGCCGGTAAAGATTGCGGCACAAAAGCCGGGCACTGCGCCCTTCCCAGTCGCCCGGCAACAACTCATCCGGAAGAAGCGGATCACGCAGCAACACTTTACGATACTCATGGATCAGCAGGGTACGGGCAATGAAGCAGTCTTCAGGGGAGAGGCTGTCTTCAATCTTGAGTTCATTCCAGAGGGGGCGAAACTGATTCAGGAAGTTGTCATAGCGTTCACCGAGAAGATTCAGGTTCCAGCTTTCCTTGACCTGAAGTCGCAGCGCCTTGGAGGTCAGCAGCTCCTGGGGTTCACTTTGCATGACAATGGTTTCATCCAGGGCATCTCTTTCCTGAAGGAGGGGGAGAAGTTCGCTTTTTTCCATGCGCGGGTGGGCCATCACGCCCGGAGCTAGACTGCCAAACCCCATCCACTCCAGTTCTTCCTTGATACTGCGGCGTTTGCCGTTGTCCAGCTGTGACAGAAACACCAGGCACCAGTTACCGATCCACTCCTCGGTTGCCATGTTGTAGACCTGACGGAAAGCCTGCTCAAAGCGGCGCAGGCCGGGGCCAGTCAGGCTATAGTAACTGCAGCGCCCGACTTTCTCGGCCTGGAGCCAGGATTCACGGGTCAGCCGGAAGACAGAAGTACGCACCAGGCGTTCGCTGACTCCCACGGGTTCCAGCAGCTTCATCAGGCTGCCCAGCCAGACGGTACCGCCCCGCGGGACGATGGCATCACCATAAGCGGTGATAATGAGTGAGCCAGCACGCAGCGGGCGTTTTTGCTGGAAATTGCTGACCAAAAGGTCCAGCTGATTTTTTGCGGCCATAGAATTGGATTCAGTGTTGGGTGAGGTGAAAAAACACGAAGGGCTATTATCCGGTTGTAAACCCTCAGGTAAAGCCCTTTGGATCAAGGGTTTTGTGCTTAATCGCCTCAGTTGTTGTTGTTTTTTTCGCCAAGCTGAGCAAGGAAACAGGTTGACATCAAGGTTATGATACAATAGTTTTTGATCTAGCTCATCAAATGTGTCACTTTTGATGGCGAATCGAGTCGGGAGTCCCTGGCTTCCAGTTGACAGTTCGGGCTTTTCATGTTCAGAAGCTCAGCTATACTGATAGCCTAAGTGATACAGGTTTTGCGTAACAGGTATGCAGATCTGTTTTGCTTTTTTTGCAACAACAATAAACGAGGGCAGCCACTGCCCCAACCTTGGAGTACAAAAACAATGAGTAAAAAACTCTTGCGCCGTACAGGCTTACTGGCCGTAACTCTGGCAGCGGGTATTTTCACCGGTGCCCAGGCTGCGGAAACCATTAAAATCGGTTCTTTCCTTTCCGTTACAGGCCCGGCCTCCTTTCTGGGTGATCCCGAGCTGAAAACATTGCGCATGTACGTTGATAAAATCAACGAAGATGGCGGTGTTCTGGGGCGTCAGCTGGAACTGATTCATTATGATGATGAAGGCAGTGCTTCCTCTGCTCGCAACTATGCCAGTCGTCTGGTCCGCTCTGACCGTGTGGATATCATCGTCGGTGGCAGTACCACGGGTGCAACCATGGCAGCGGTTCCACTGATTGAGCAGTCGCAAACGCCTTTCCTGTCACTGGCTGGTGCAGTGGTTATCGCTGACCCGGTCAAAAAATGGGTTTTCAAGGTGCCTCAGTCTGACCGCATGGCTGCTGAACGTGTCATGATGGATATGAAAGAGCGCGGCATCAGCAAAATCGGCTTGATTTCCGGTACCGGCGGTTTTGGTCGCTCCGGTCGTGAGCAGACTCTGGAAATGGCCGAAGGTATGGGCATCGAAGTGCTGGAAGATGTCACCTACAGCCCATCCGATACCGATATGACCGCCCAGTTGACCGGTATCCGTAACAACTCCGAAGTCGAGGCCGTGTTCAACTTTGGTTTCGGACAAAGTCCTGCCATCGTGACGCGCAACTATGCCCAGCTGGGTATTGATCGTCCTTTCTACCAGTCTCACGGTGTCGCTTCCAACAGCTTCCTGGATCTGGCCGGTGATTCTGCTGAAGGCCTGCGTCTGCCTGCCTCGCCACTGTTGGTGCCTGATTCGCTGCCCGAAGATGATCCCCAGAAACCTGTGGTTCAAGCTTACAAAGAAGCCTATGAAGCTCGCTGGGATGAGTCGGTTTCCACCTTTGGTGCCTATGCTTACGATGGCTTGCAGCTGGCTGTTGCTGCGCTTGAAAAAGCCGGTTCTACAGACCGTGAAGCGGTTCGTAAGGCACTGGAAAGCATTCAGGGCCACGTGGGCGTCACCGGTACTTACAATATGTCACCCGAAGATCATAACGGCTTGAATGCGGATTCCTTCCGTATTCTGGAAGTGGTTGACGGTGACTGGAAGCTGATTGAATAAATCCTAACCCCTTCCTTTTGGTTCTGGACAGGTGTCTTTAACAGGCACCTGCTCCTGGCCCTTGCCTGACGGGACTTTAACCATGTTTGCAGAATTTTTACAGTACCTGTTTACAGGTATTACCATCGGTGCGACCTACGCTCTGATAGCCTTGGGTTTTACCCTGATCTATAACGCCAGCCATGTCATTAATTTTGCTCAGGGTGAGTTCTTGATGATCGGTGGTATGGCTACTGTTTCCCTGATAGGACTAGGATTTCCGTTACCGGTTGCCATGCTCGGCGCCATCTTGCTGGCTGCTGTCATGGGTATTGCCCTGCAGCGTTTTGCGATTGCCCCGGCCAAGCAGGCTGATCCGGTGACCCTGATTATCATCACTATCGGGGCTGCCATTTTTATTCGCGGTATCGCGCAACTGGTCTGGGGCCGTGGTTATCACTCCATGCCCAATTTCAGCGGTAACGAGCCGGTGAATATCGGTGGTGCCGTGGTCAGTACCCAGACGTTCTGGGTTCTGGGTGTGGCCGCAGTCCTGGTGGTTGCCCTGGTGCTCTTCTTTACCCGTACCATGATCGGTAAGGCGATTCTGGCGACTTCCATGAATAAGGTTGCAGCCCGTCTGGTGGGTATCAGAACAGAAATGGTGCTGATGCTGGCTTTCCTGCTGTCAGCCGTACTGGGTTCGATTGCCGGCATTATTGTGGCCCCCATCACTTTCACTTCTTATGACATCGGCATCATTCTGGGTCTCAAGGGCTTTGTTGCTGCCTCCTTGGGCGGCCTGGGCAGTGGCATGGGAGCCATTGTCGGTGGCTTGTTGCTGGGTGTCGTGGAAGCCATGACCGCCGGGTATATTTCTTCTGATTACAAAGACGCTGTGGCCTTCGGCATGATCATTCTGGTGCTTTTCTTTATGCCCAGAGGTCTGATGGGTGCTCGCGTTGTGGAGCGTGTGTAATGCTGAAGTCTATGCTGCATAACCGTTTGAGTGGCTTGCTGCTACTGGCCATTATCATTTTTATATTGCCTGTTTTTTTCGATAACCCCTTTCATTATGACATGGCGACCCAGATTGCCATTTATGCCACGACGGTGGTTGGGCTGAACCTGCTGGTGGGTTTTGCCGGACAGATCAGTCTGGGGCATGCCGGTTTCTTTGGCATTGGTGCCTACTTCAGCGCCATCATGACCGGCACCTATGGCTGGCCGCCTTTTATCACGCTTTTGTTGGGTGCGCTCCTGGTGGGTTTGCTGGCTTATATTGTCGGGCGTCCGATTCTTAGGCTGAAAGGCTATTACCTGTCCATGGCAACCCTGGCTCTGGGCTTTATTATTGCCATCATCATTAACAATGAAGGCTGGCTGACCGGTGGCCCGGATGGCATGCCCGTACCTTCATTGAGCATCTTCGGCTGGGAACTGAGTACCTTCAGCAGCTATTCCTTTCTGGGCATGACCATCAGTGGTTCCCTGGCCTGGTACTGGCTGGCGGGTGTGCTGCTGATTCTGGGTGTCTGG
This sequence comes from Marinospirillum sp., assembly GCF_044810985.1. Lineage (GTDB taxonomy): Bacteria > Pseudomonadota > Gammaproteobacteria > Pseudomonadales > Halomonadaceae > Marinospirillum. Next base: position 2,033,717 of record NZ_CP085242.1, on the reverse strand, counting down.
CTGGCCCAGAACCTGATTGATTCGCCCATCGGTCGTGCACTGCGTTCGGTGCATGGTTCGGAAGTGGCGGCCAGCGTGGTGGGTGTGGATACTGCCAGGTTCAAGAATCTGGTGTTTGTGATTTCGGCGATTTATGCCAGCCTCATGGGCAGTCTCTATGCGCATTTTCAGGGTTTTATCACCCCCGACCTGGCTGGCTTCATGGAATCCATCATCCTCGTCACCATGGTGGTGCTGGGTGGCATGGGCTCTATCTTCGGTGTGATTCTGGGTGCTGTGTTACTGACCTTGCTGCCGCAAATGCTGGCGGACTTCCATGAATACGAAATGATGATGTTTGGTCTGATTCTGATGCTGACCATGATCTTTATGCCCAAGGGCTTGCTGCCGACCACTCAGCGTTTTATTCGCAGCAGGCTGAGCAAGAAAAAGGGGGACCAGGCATGAGTGCGTTAATCGAAGTCAAAGGCCTGGATAAAGCCTTTGGCGGGGTTCATGCCATTGAAGGCCTGAGCTTTTCCGTGGATGCAGGTCAGGTGTATTCGGTGATTGGCCCCAATGGTGCCGGTAAAACCACCCTGTTTAACCTGATTACCGGCCTTTACACCCCCACAAAGGGTGAAATCAAGCTGGGCGGCCGAGATGTCACCGGGATGCCACCCAACAAACTGGCCGAGCTGGGTATGTGCCGTACCTTCCAGCAGATGCAGATATGCATGAACATGACCGCTCTGGAAAATGTCATGCTGGGGCGTCACCTGCAGCTGAAGAGCAATCTCTTCACCACCCTGTTTCGCCTGCCTGCACTGCTCAAGGATGAAGAGGATTGCCGTGATCATGCCGTGGAACTGATGAAGTTTGTCGGTTGCGGTGATTACATCGAAACCGAAGCCAGTGCCATGTCCTACGGGGCCTTGAAACGTCTGGAAATTGCCCGTGCTCTGGCCGCCAAGCCTAAGGTGGTTTTGCTGGATGAACCGGCTGCCGGTTTGAATGCAGTGGAGTCGGCAGAACTGGAAGAATTGCTTCAGAAGATTGCTGCCCAGGGCATTACCGTGGTTCTGGTCGAGCATGATATGAAAATGGTCATGGGGATTTCTGACCGGGTTCTGGTGATCAATTACGGCCGCAAACTGGCTGAAGGCACACCCGAAGAAATTCGTAACAATCCCGATGTTATTGCTGCCTATCTGGGCGGCTGAGTGCGGAGGCAAGGTTTATGACGCAAGAAGAACAACAGGCAGCTCCTGCCCGGTCGCGCAGTGATCAGGTCATACGCACCATCGTTCAGGAACACCAGGGTCTGTGGCGGATTATTGATCTGCTGGATCAGCTTCAGCAGGATATGAACATCAACGCCAACCAGCCGGATGAGCTGCTGTTTAATACGATTTTTGATTATATCGAGCACTTCTCCAAGCGGGTGCATAGCCAGCCAACAGAAATCATGCTCTACAAGCGGCTGCGCGAAAAGGCACCGGACACCAGTGAACTGCTGGGCAAGCTGGAAAAAGGCTACCGTGTCGGTCACGAACGTCTGCAGGAGTTGCGGGATCTGCTGCAAAACTGCATGAGCAACTGGCCGGACGGTCGTGAAGCCTTCAGTCATGCTTTAACTCGCTTTACCCAGGCGCTGCGCAAGCACATCAAAAAAGAAGAAGGTGTGGTGGTTCCCCGAGCCCGCGAAAGTCTCTCCCAGGAAGACTGGGAGATGATTGCCGATGCCCGGGATCAGACCCAGGACCCGTTGTTTGGCGAACGGGTGCGGGAGGAATTCCGCGAGTTGCGCCATAAAATCATCAACATGACCCCTGAGCACCTGGGCGGTCTGGGTGTGGTTCACGCATCGCGAGTGACTGCTTACCATGATCATCAGGAGATGTTGTCCATCAAGGGTGCAGTGACTTCTTACGGTCAGATTGAAGTACTGCATGATGTTGATATCAGCATCAACAGTGGCGAGATCGTGTCTCTGGTCGGGGCCAATGGAGCGGGTAAATCCACCCTGCTGATGGCCATTTCCGGGCTGCAACCCCTCGACAAAGGCCAGATGATCTACAAGGGTCAGGATCTGGGCAAGGTTTCCAGTGACAAAAGAGTGGCCCAGGGCATTGTTCAGGTTCCCGAAGGTCGCCAGGTGTTCAAGGACATGAGTGTTCAGGACAACCTGTTGCTGGGGGCTTACAGTCGGGGTAACTCCTCGGAAATTCCCGAAGATATGGAAAAAATCTACAGCAAATTCCCGATCCTGCGTCAGAAACGCTACAACCTGGCGGGTGAGCTTTCCGGTGGTCAACAGCAGATGCTGGCCATGGGCCGTGCCCTGATGGCCCGACCCAAGCTGCTGCTGCTGGATGAACCCAGCATGGGCCTGGCCCCTCTGATCGTGGAAGAGATCTTCAACACCATCAAGGATCTGAAAAAAGAAGGCATCACCGTCTTTCTGGTTGAACAGAATGCCTCTCAGGCTCTGGCCCTGGCGGATCGCGGCTATGTGCTGGAAACCGGCAAGGTCGTGGTTGAGGGAACCGGCAAGGAACTGCTGAGCAATGACAAGGTGCGTGAGGCCTATCTGGGAATGTAAGTCACTCCAAAAGCCTGAAATATTTTCGCCGCCTGCTTGGGAGCCGTGTTAATTTTGTTAACCGGGCCTTCCAAGAGGCGGTTTTTTAATGCAGGGTAGGCTAGACTGTTAAGTCTATTCTGGTCTGAGGAGTTGAAATGCAAGCCTATTCCCTGCTTGATCTGGCGCCCATCACTGAAGGCAGCGATGCCCGTCAGGCACTACTTAATTCTCGTGACCTGGCAGTGCATGCCGAACAATGGGGTTATTACCGTTTCTGGATGGCAGAACATCACAGCATGGAAGGCATCGCCAGTGCGGCCACCGCAGTGGCCCTGGGCTATATTGCCGAAGCAACCAGTAAGCTGCGCATCGCTTCTGGAGGGGTGATGTTGCCGAACCATTCACCGCTGGTGATCGCCGAGCAGTTTGGTACTCTGGCTTCTCTTTATCCCGGACGGGTTGACCTGGGGCTGGGTCGAGCGCCGGGAACCGATGGTGTAACGATGCGAGCCTTACGCCGCAAGCAAACGGCGGGTGCCGATGACTTTCCGAATGAAGTGCAGGAGCTGCTGCACTATTTTGAACCCAAACAGCCCGGCCAGGCGGTTTTGGCCATTCCAGGTGAAGGGCTGCGGGTGCCTGTCTGGATTCTGGGGTCCAGCCTGTTTGGAGCTCAGCTAGCCGCTCATCTGGGTTTGCCCTATGCCTTTGCTTCGCATTTTGCACCCTCGATGTTGATGCAGGCTTTGCAGACCTATCGTGAACATTTCCGGCCTTCGCGCTGGCTCAGCAAACCCTATGCAGCTGCAGCCATCAATGTTTTTGCGGCGGATAGCGATGAGGAAGGCCGTTATCTGATGACTTCCGTGCAGCAGCAGTTTATAGCACTTCATAAGGGTCGACCCGGCAAGATGAAAGCTCCAGTGAAGGATCTTTCCAGCCTGGCTGCTCCTTTTGAGCGATTACAAGTCGATCATGCACTTGCAGAAACAGCCGTGGGCTCCAAAGAGTCAGTGTCAAAATGGATCGATCAGTTTTTGAATCGCACTCAGGTTGATGAGTTAATCATTACCGGTGCTATTTATGACCACCCCGCGCGTTTGAAATCTTTCCAGCTGGCATCTGAAATATTGGAAGAAAAAAAGCACAGCTGAAATCTGCCCGGCTGAAAAGAGCCGGGCGAATTCTTAGCTGCCGTCATCCTTGCCTGCCGCGACAACCACACGCACTGCATCCATTTTCAGGCTGGCGTCATTGAGGCTGGCATCCAGTTGCTGGCGCAGTTCTTTAAGGCTGTTGATCTCGGTGTCTCTGACGGCCGGGTTGTGTTCAGCCAGGGCTTCCAGACGGCTGATTTCCGGGTCAAGCTGGCTGCGCATCAATTGCTGGGCTTTTTCCAGCATGGAAGGCAGTTGTTCACTGGCCTGGGATTCCGCCTGATCCAGAAGATTACGCAGCTGATCCTGGCGCAGTTTGACAATATCCCGGGCCAGCCCTTTTTTCATTTTGACCAGCTGTTTGGACAGTCCCTTGAAGCCCACCTTGGGTGCCAGGTTGTTGCCCTGGGCATCGAGTAACAGACGCAGGCTCTGGGGGGGTAGATAACGTTCCACCTGTTTGGGATGCTGGCTGGGTAGCTGCAGGCAGAAGAAGATTTCCACCAGCAGGGTTCCGGCAGGCAGAGCCGGATTTTTCAGCAGAGCGACCGTCGTGTTGCCTTTGACTGTGCTGGTAGCCGCTTCCAGACAGTTGCGGGTCAGGGGGTGTTCCCAGGTCAGAAAATGCAGATCATCCCGGGCCATGGCCTTGTCGCGCAGGAAGGTGGCGGAGTTGCCTTCTTCCATATCAAAGTGCACATCCGTGAAGATGGCGGTATCGGATTCCTTGCCGGGTTTCAGATACCAGGTGTGGGCGTCCAGGTCTTCATTCTGGATGCGATAGACATCCAGAGCGACTTCCAGAAATTCGCGCAGCAGTTTGTCGTGATCCGCTTCAGCCAGTTGTTCGACCAGTTGATCGCTGACTTCCGGGCGATGTGAAGCCAGTTCCAGCAGGCGGTGACGACCGGCTTCCAGTTCAATTTCTGCAGCATCCCGCGCATCCTGGATTCGGGGGATCAGGCTGTCCACAGCCAGTTCACCCTTGAGCAGCTGGATGATTTCTTCCTGAAACTCAGTCCAGAGGCTGGCACCCACCGGGCGCGGGGTGGTCAACTGATCCAGACCTTCATGACAGAAGGTGAGCCAGTCCTCCTGAGCCGTGGTTTCCAGGTAAGGCAGATGAAGTTGAATGGTTTGGGTCTGGCCGATGCGATCCAGACGACCGATACGCTGTTCCAGCAAGTCAGGGTGGGCAGGCAGGTCAAAGAGCACCAGATGATGGGCAAATTGAAAGTTGCGGCCTTCACTGCCAATTTCCGAACAGATCAGCAGCGGTGCACCGTCTTCCTCTTCAGCAAACCAGGCCGCGGCCCGATCACGGTCAAACAGATCCATGCCTTCATGAAAAACGGCGGCCAGCACACCGGCACGGCGGCGCAGGCCTTCGCTGAGTTCCAGGGCGGTTTCGGCCTTGGCACAGATTAGCAGCACCTTTTCATCCTGCAGCTCTTCCAGCTTTTCCAGCAACCAGTCAACCCGTGGGTCAAATTGCCACCAGTCGCCTTCATCCTGGGAACCGGCGGCATAAAGACGTTCGGGATAAAGAGCAGCAAAAGGCCAGGCAGTGCCGGTCATGGCTTCGGCCATCATCTGGCGATGCGGCTGGGTGTATTGTTCCAGCAACTCCAGATAAGCGGAAGGGCAGTCCAGGCCAACCGGATGGGCTTCACGACCGGGAAAGCCGGGTACGCTGGCGCGACGGTTGCGAAACAACACGCGGCCAGTGCCATAGCGATCCAGCAGTTGGTTGATCAATTGCTGGCGGGCTTCGTCTCTTTGTTCATCATCGCTTTCCGGGTGTTCCAGAAGCTCCAGTAAAGCCTGGCTGTCATGGCTGAGGCGGCTTTGCAGAGCTTCCCGTTCCTGGTCTTCCAGAGGCAGTTGCTGTTCCAGCCGACTGATGGCTTCTGCACAGATGCGATAACCGCCTTCCTCGGCCTGAAAGGCTTCCAGGCTGGGATAACGGGCCGGGTCGAGCAGTTGCAGTTGAGCAAAAAAGCCACTTTCCCCGGATTGTTCGGGGGTGGCGGTAAGCAGCAGCAGGCCGGGAATCTGTTGGGACAGCTCTTTGACGCGCAGATACTCGGGGCTGGCCTCGGTGGGTGACCAACTCAGGTGGTGGGCTTCATCAATAATCAGCAGATCCCAGTTTTCTTCCTGGGCCTGGGTGAAGGCCAGATCGTCTTCCACCAGCCAGTCCAGACTGCACAGGGCCAACTGGGCATCGGCAAAAGGGGTGTCGCTGGCTTCGGTACGGCTTTTGTCCATCAGGGTCACAGGCAGACCAAAGCGGCGCAGAAGCTCCACCAGCCACTGGTGGCAGAGGCTGGAAGGCACCAGGATCAGGGCACGCTGAGCCCGCCCGGTGATCAACTGCTGGTGCAGAATCATCCCCGCTTCTATGGTTTTTCCCAGACCCACCTCATCGGCCAGGAGAACCCTGGGTGCCAGACGTTGACCGACTTCATGGGCAATATACAGCTGGTGGGGCACCAAGCCGACGCGGGGGCCACGCAGACCCAGCAGGGGATCTTGGGCCAGTTGGGTCTGGGCCTGGCGGCTCAGGGCACGCAGGGTGTATTCATTGTTGCGGTCAATCTGACCGGTCAGCAGGCGCTCACGCGGGCCTTGAAAGCGAATTTCCGGGTCGAGCTGGGTTTCCGGTATTTCCAGGAATTCCCCGTCTTCACTTTGACCCAGGTAGATCAACAGGCCATCCACTTCCTGAGTGTCCTCGACCTTCATGGTCCAGCCATCCTGGTGGGTCAGGGTGTCGCCTTCACTGAAAATAACCCGTGTCAGAGGTGCGGTAGAAGTGGAGTAAACACGGGTTTCTCCCTGGCTGGGAAACAACAGGGTGATACTGCGTCGGTCGCTTTGTAAAACCGTACCCAGCCCCAGGTCAATTTCGGCGTCACTGATCCAGCGCTGGCCGGGAATATAAGAAAGGGCTGTGGAAGTGGCGGGCATCAATAAACCTCTTGGTGGTTTCAGGAACAGCTGTGGAAGAAAGGGGCGGTATCTTAGCCGATTGCAGGGAACGACCCAACCCTTTCTTCCCCTACCGGGTTAGTTGCTGGGGTTCAGCAGTCCGGCATAATCCACACCACTGAGAAGTGCCAGGTCTCTGTGCCAGGTGGTCAGATCCTTGCGGTTGAACTGAGCCAGGCTTGAGTGACCGCAGGCACGGGCCATCAGTTGCATCAGGGATACCGAAGAGCCCAGAAAGCGGTTGAGCTGAGCAGCAGACTGATCCACATCCAATCTTTGCCGCAAGTCTTCACGCTGGGTGGTGATTCCCGCCGGACAGTTGTTGGTATTGCAGATACGGGCAGCCACACAGCCCAGTGCCTGGATGGCCGTGTTGGCTAGGGCCAGGCCATCGGCACCCAAGGCCAGGGCTTTGATAAAGTCACTCGGGGTACGCAGACCTCCGGTCATGATCAGGGTGATCCGTCCGCTGGCGCGCTGTTTGTCCAGATACTGCCGGGCACGCGCCAAAGCAGGAATGGTGGGAACACTGATGTGGTCACGGAAAAGAGTGGGTGCTGCCCCGGTACCGCCGCCACGGCCATCCAGGATCAGGTAGTCCGCACCGGCATCCAGAGCAAACTGGATGTCCGCCTCGATATGATTGGCACTGAGCTTGAAGCCTATGGGAATGCCGCCGCTGATTTCCCGTACCTGGTCAGCATAATTGCGAAAATCCCGGACGCTGTGCAGGTTTTTGAAAGTGGACGGAGAGATGGCTGGCTCCCCCTCGGAAAGATCACGTACTTCCGCCACCCGGCCTTGATTCTTGTGGCCGGGCAGATGGCTGCCGACGCCGGTTTTGGCGGCTTGACCCGCCTTGAAATGCAGGGCCTGAACTTTTTTCAGTAGTTGTTCATCAAAACCGAACTCGGCAGGGGCCAGCTCATAAAAATAGCGGGAGTTGGCTTCCTGCTCCTCCGGGAGCATTCCACCTTCACCCTAACAAATACCGGTTCCGGCCATTTCAGCACCTCGGGCCAGAGCCAGCTTGGCTTCCGGGGAAAGAGCACCGAAACTCATATCCGAGACGAATAAAGGCATATCCAGCTCCAGAGGTTTTTTGGCTTCCGGGCCAACCACCAGGCGGGTATCCACTTCGGCATCATCGGCCAGAGGCTGGGTGGCCAGCTGGGCCGTGAGCAATTGCAAATCATCCCAGTCAGGCAGGGCATGACGAGGAACCCCCATGGCCTCTACCGGGCCTTGTGCACCGACACCCTCCAGTCCTTCACGAGCCAATTGATGAATGAACTCAACACGGGGTTCTTCGGGCGTGTTTCTGGCCTCCGGTGCCTGGTTGTTTTCCTCTTCCGCTTTTCCTGGACCTTCCCTTCCCACCTGGTCCCGGCTGAATTGTTGATGGGTGCCATCACAATAGGGAGCATTTCCGGTGTGTTTGCAGCGACAAAGTACTGCTGTACCCTCTTCTTCAGGCGTGAAAGTGAGGGGTTGGAATTCTTCGGTTTCCTGGTGGGAGCCATCACAAAAAGGCTGGTCGCTGGAGCGTCCGCAAACACAAAAGAAATATTCCTTGTCCGGGCTGAGTTCAACTTCTGCTGGCTTGTTATCGGCAATAACAGGATGCTGCATGTGGTTCTCCTTCAATTTCCGGTATCCAGTTTGTTATGCACTACAGTGTGGAAGACAGCGGACCTTTCTGCCAATCAAGGGTAATTCCTACTCTTTTACTTTGTTTTTATACTGCTATTGAACTATCACTTTATAATCAGCTTTAACTCCAGAATTGATTTGCTTCCGAGCTTTCTAAGGCAATCACCATGAAATTGAATTTTCAAAACAAACTTCTTTTGTCCGTGGCTGGCCTGTTGTTGCTGGCTTTGGCTTTATTGAGCTTTCTGTCAGGCAACCTGCTGCAAAGAGAAGTCAACCAGGCGGTGCACAGTGAAGTGAACAATAACCTCAACCTGACACGAAGCCTGGCAAGCAGCTGGATTGAGGGTAAGTCCGACCTTATGCAAGCAACAGCTGGAGAATTGACTGATGAGCCGGAGAGTTGGGAAGACGCACTGACTCTGGTGCGCCGGGGTGGTGGTTTTGAGCTGGTGTATGTGGGTACGGATCAGGGACAAATGATCCAGTCCCGCCCGGCCGTGGAATTACCTGCGGACTTTGATGCCCGCACCCGCCCCTGGTACCAGCAGGCCACAGAAGCAGGTGATTTGATCATTACACCACCTTACGTTGATGCAGGCAGTGGCAGCCTGGTCATGTCCATGGCGGTTCCCCTGGAGGTCAATAGCGACCAGGTGTTAGCTGGAGACCTGAGCATAGCCGGTATTGTCGGAGATTTGCTGGCGACCCAGCTGCGTTGGACTTCCCAGATCTGGATGCTGGATGACGAACAACAGATTCTGGCCCACCCTGATACCGACTATCTGCAAACCAACGCTTTGGAGCAGATCAATGCCAGCAGCCTTCCTGCAAGTGGTGAATTGACCGAAGTGACCTATGAGGGGCGCAGCTGGTTTGCCTCCAGTATTAGCTTGCCGGAAGCGGGCTGGACTTTTTTGCTGTTGGTTGATGCCAACGAAGCAGAAGCCGGCTTGGTTAGCCTGGCCTGGCAGGTGACTTTGTTCTCGGCTCTGATTATTGCTGCCAGCTGTCTGCTGCTTTATCTGTTGATTCGCTTCCAGCTCAGGCCCTTGAAACGTCTGGCAGGAGCCCTGGAAAATATCTCCAGAGGAGAAGCTGACTTAACCCGTCGCCTGGAAGCTGACAAGGATGATGAATTTGGCAGGATGAGTTACGCTTTCAATCGCTTCGTGGAACGCTTGCAGCAGTTGGTGACCCAGGTGGCTGCTTTAACCCGGGAAATTGACCTGGATGCTCAAACCAGCCAAAAACAGGCGCAAAACAACCAGGATCAACTGGCTGATCAGCAGATGGAAATTACCCAATTGGCCAGTGCAGCCCACGAAATGGCCACGGCCACGGGTGAAATCGCAGGCAATGCTGAAAATACCGCTGCTCAGGCCCAGGAAGCAGCCAGTTCGACACGCGAGGGTCTGAGACTGGTGGAAAGTAACCGGGATGCCACGACTGAGTTGGCCAATCAGTTGACACTAGGTATGCACAGCCTGGAAGAAGTGGATGAGCAGGTTCAGGAAATTACCGGTATCCTGGTCACTATCCAGGGGGTGGCAGAGCAAACCAACCTGCTGGCGCTGAATGCCGCCATAGAAGCGGCTCGTGCCGGAGATCATGGACGTGGCTTTGCTGTGGTTGCAGACGAGGTTCGCTCACTGTCCCAGCGCACCCAGGCAGCCACAGAAGAAATCCGGGAAATGATCAACTCCCTGCAAGCTTCGACAGAACAGGCCGTGGCCCGAATGAAAAGTTGTCACCACCAGGCTGGAGAAAGCGTCAAAGGCAGTGAGCAGGCCAGTGAACGTTTGCAAAGCATTGATCAGGCCAACACCCAAATCAGTGACATGGCTTCCCAGATTGCCAGTGCAGTTGAAGAGCAGAATGCTGTAACCTCGGAAATCAGCAGCAATACAGAAAAGATCAAAGGTGTTTCCGATGAGTTGTCCGAGCAGGCTGAAACCTCCCAGCAGCGCACTCAAGAGCTGCGCAGCCGGGTCCGTTCTTTGCGGGAGCTAACGGACAAATTTAAAGTGACCTAGTTTATGGTTCGGGAGTCATTAATGAGGCTGGTTCTGATCAGCGATACCCATGGACGCCACAGGGAGTTGCAATTGCCTGAGGGTGATGTGTTGATCCATGCCGGGGATTTCAGTTCAGCAGGGAGTTGGGATGAACTCCTGGAATTTTCGGACTGGTTCCAGGCCCAGCCTCATCGCCACAAGATTTTGATCGCAGGTAACCATGACCTCCTGTTTGAAGACTTTCCCGAAGATGCCCGGGCTCTGTTTAAAGGCTGGGCGCATTACCTGCAGGATTCCGCCCTGACTCTGGAAGGGCTCAAGATTCATGGCAGCCCCTGGACGCCCCGCTTTTTCGATTATGCTTTTATGCTGCCCAGAGGAAGAGCCCTGGCCGAGCGCTGGGCGAAGATTCCCGCAGACACTCAGCTCTTGATCACTCATGGCCCCGCCCAGGGCCTGGGAGACCGGACTTTTACCGGCGAAAATGCTGGCTGTGAAGCCCTGGCTGAGCAGCTCCCCCGCTTGCCTGATCTTCAGTTGCATGTATTTGGGCATATTCATGAAGGGTATGGTTACTACCCGCCCAGTGCACGGCGACGCTATTCCAGCGTCAATGTCAGCAACTGCCGCTGGGGTGATCCGGGGTTGAACGAGCCCATCTGGCTGGATGTTGAACCCCGGAATTGCAGGCAGGTCTAGTTACTGACGCACACCTTCAATATGCAGATCCATATGAACGGTTTCAGCCGCTGGGCCCAGGTTGAAGTTGATGCCAAACTCCGGCAGATTCAATTCGGTGGTGCCCACAAAACCGACCCGATAGCCGTCCCAGGGGTCCTGGCCTTCGCCAACCTTTTCCACATCAATATCGATGCTGCGGGTTTTTCCCATCAGGGTCAGGTCGCCGGTTACCACGCCTTTGCCATCTCCCAGATCTTCATAGTCCGTACTAACAAACTTTGCCTGGGAATAACGGCTTACATCCAGAAAGTCATCCGAACGAACGTGCTTGTCACGCTCGGCATGGTTGCTGTCCACGGATTCGGGGTTGATGGTGACTTCAATGCTGGAGTCTTCGGGTTTGTCCTTGTCCCAGGTGAAGTTGCCTTCAAAGTCATTGAAGCGACCAACTACATAGCTGAAGCCCAGGTGGTTGATTTTGAAGTTGATGGAGGCGTGAGCACCCTGGGTGTCAATAACATAGTCTGCAGCCAGTGCGGGGGTGGCAGCAAAAGCGGTGGCCAGAGCCAGACCTTTTAAACCTGATTTGATTTGCATCGTTTATTTCTCCGTTTGAATGCCCAGCATACGCTTGAGCGTTGGGTTGCGATCAATAAAGTGGTGCTTTAAAGCAGCCAGAGCATGCAGCCCGGCAAGAATTATCAGACTGGTGGTGGCATAAAAATGCACACTGCCAGCCAGATCTTCCTGGCGTGTTGCCAGCCAGGGAATTGCTGGAACACTGAACCAGTTAAAAACCTCAATACTGCGCCCATCAGCAGTGGACAGCAAATAACCCGATGCCACTGCGGTCAGAAGCAGCAAGTAAAGCAACAGATGGCCTGCTTTTGCGGCCAGACGCTCCCAGGCTTTGTCGACCAGAAGTTGTGGGTTGGGATTGAGCAGCTTCCAGACCAGGCGCACCAGGATGGTAAAAGCCAGCAGCAGCCCCAGGCTACGGTGGAGATTAGGGTAAAAGCGGTAGCCCGGATCATAGTAGCCCAGCTCCACCATATACAGCCCCAGGGGATAGAGACCGATGACGACCAGAGCAACCAGCCAATGCAAAAGAATGCTGATCCAGCCGTATTGCTTGTGGGAATTGGTCAGTTGTTGGGTCAAGGGCATCGTTTTTCTCCTGATTGCTAAATAGAGTTTGCGCGACTAGTATCTATGCGTCTAATGCATTGAAGTGATAACCGCTATGCGCGAAATAAATTTAAGAGGTTTGGACCTTAATCTTCTCCCTGTTCTGGAAGCCCTCTTGCAGGAACGGCATGTCTCCAGGGCGGCTGAACGCCTGGAAATGAGCCAGCCTGCAGTGAGTCGTGCCCTGGCTCGTCTGCGTCAGAGTTTAGCCGATCCGCTTCTGGTCAGAACAGCCCAGGGCTATGATCTCAGCAGTCGTGCCCAGACTATTCAGGTCGAGCTGAGTCGTCTGCTGCAACAACTGGATCATCTGGTACAGCCTCCGGCATTTGATCCGGCAACGGACAACAGCCTGATCCGCCTGACCGGGCTGGATCTGGAGCTGGCGATTTATTTTCCCGGACTGGTCAAGCACCTGCGTCGCCTTGCTCCCCAGTTGCGTCTGGAAACGGTACGCCAGGAACAGGACAGCTTTTCCATGCTGGATCGGGATGAAGTGCATTTCAGCCTGAGTGGCCTGCAACCGGCTTCGGCCGAGAACAGTCTGCATCGACGGGTGATTGATACCATGCCGCTTTTGTGCGTCATGGCTGAAGACCATCCTCTGGTTGAACAGCCTTTGACGCCCGTAAGCTATGCCGCTGCAGCGCATGGCCTGGTGTCCATCACCGGTCGTGGGCCGGGAAGTATGGACAAGGTGCTGGCGCAGCTGGGTTTGAAGCGTCAGGTCATGCTGCGCTTGTCCAGTTTCATGTCAGTGGCGGATTTCTGTGAAGATACCGATCTGGTTTTCACCCTGCCCCAGCGTCTGGCGGAAAGAGTCGTCTACAAGCGCCGCCTGTGTTTGCGGGAACTGCCCGAGGTTTTGCAGCCGCCCCCGGTCAGCTTTTATCTCTATTGGCACAGTCGCTACCACCAGGACCCAAGAATGCAGTGGATCCGTGAACAGCTTTTTGCCGCTTTGGGATATTCCTGATACAAAAATCGGATTTAATGTCCTATGAGTTTTTCTGGTTTTAATGGCTCTGGGTGGAGGTAAGCTCAATGAAAGCGGCATTCAAAAGCGGGTATCCCCAGAGCCTGGCGGGTCAGTTGATCGTCCTGCTGGTTTTAATCCTATTGATCGGGCAATTGATCAGTTTCTGGTTGCTGGCAGATGAAAGGCGCGAAAGGCTCCATGAGGTGCGTATCCATCATGCGCTTCAGCGCTTGCTCAGTACCCGTGATCTCCTGGTTCACTTGCCAAAAGAAGCGCATCAACAGCTACTGGACACCCTGTCCAGCCCGGCTCTTGAATTGACCTTGGCTACCGAGCCTCTGGTCACAGCAGAAAAAGCGCACGACCCGGATCGCCTCCACCCTCGCCTGAATCGCAACCTGCCCCTGCAGGATCTGCCTTTGAATCTGCGCCTGCTGGAACCGGAAGCTGATTGCTCCAGGCCTTCACACGAGTCCAGTCGTGAAGAAAAACGTCGCCACTGGCGGCGATGTCAGCCCCGAATGGAGGCCAGCCTGCAGTTGGATTCGGCACCCGGCTGGCTGAACCTGCAACAGGTGAATGATCGCAGCTCACCTCCCTGGCCTGTCCGGGTCTGGATCAGCCTGTTGGTTTCCGGGTTGCTGGCGGCTTTGCTGGTGGGGCTGGTGGTTCGGCGTTTGACCGGTCCCTTGCAAGATCTGGCAGGGGCTGCGGCCAGTTTTGGTCTGGGAAAAAACCAACCTGTGCAGGAGAAGGGGCCTTCCGATCTGCGTGAGGTGATCCAGGCTTTCAACAGAATGCAGGAAAAAGTGGGCCGTCAACTGGAAGAAAGAGCCCATCTTCTGGCCGCCCTGTCCCATGACCTGCGGACTCCCTTGACGCAGATGCGCTTACGCTTGGAATTATTACCGGAATCACAGGATAAACAACGCCTCCTGGCCAGCCTGGCCAACATGCAAAATCTGGCAGAGACCTCGCTGGATTTTGTGCGGGGCAGCAGTGGTGAGAGCAGGAAAAAATTTGATCTGGGCAGCCTGGTTGCCAGTCTGGTTGAAGACTACCAGGAAAAGGGTGAAAGCCTGATTTTGCACAGCAGTGATCGTCTGGTCTGCCAAGGGCGTCCCCAGGCCGTTCGACGTGCCCTGCAGAATCTGATCGACAATGCCCTTAAATATGCCGGTGAAGCCGAAATCACTCTGCTGAAAAGTGATCGGCAACTGGTCATCCGGGTGGAAGATTCGGGGCCGGGTATCCCGGACGAAGAAAGAGAGAGGGTCTTAGATCCTTTCTATCGGATGGAGGCTTCGCGCTCTGCAGAAACCGGAGGCACCGGGTTGGGGCTCTCCATCGCCTACAACCTGATTCAGCAGGAAGGTGGACAACTGCAACTGAAAAGCCGCAGCAACGGTGAATCAGGGCTGCTGGCTGAAATCAGACTGCCACTGATCGAGGCCTAACTTAGCTATAGAACCAGAAATCAATTTCATCGCCGGGTTGGATTTCCGTTTCAGGGGGTACCAGGGCCAGGGCATTGGCCCAGACTACGGAGCTGAGAACCCCGGAGTTCTGGTTGGGGTGGCTGAAGATTTGCCAGTCTCCACGGGTGTTTCTTTCTGCCTGGACGCGCAGGTACTCCTGGCGGACTTGGGTTTTGATGCTGAAATTGGCTTGCCCGCGCAGCAACCGGGGCTGCCAGTCTTCCCTGTTGCCGGCCAGGCGCGCCAGAAGCGGACGCAGAAAAACCTGGCTGCCGACAAACACGGAAACCGGGTTGCCGGGGAGTCCCAGAAAAGCGGCTTGTCCAATTTTTCCAAAAGCAACCGGTTTTCCGGGCTTCATTGCCAGTTTCCAGAGGCTGAGTTCACCCAGGTTTTCCACAGCCGGTTTGATGTGATCTTCCTCACCGACGGAAACACCCCCTGTGGATAAAATAAGGTCAGCCTGCTCAGCTGCCTGGCTCAAAGCAGCCTCGGTGGCTTCGCGGGTATCGGCAACCGGCCCCAGGTCGATGACTTCAGCTCCCAGTTGCTGGAGCAGCCCCGTCAGCAAAGGGCGGTTGGAATTGTATATCTGGCCGGGTTTGAGGGGTTGGCCGGGGGCGACCAGTTCATCCCCGGTGGCCAGCAAAGCCACACGTGGAGCCCTGAAAACAGGTGCTTCCGCCAGACCAACACTGGCCAGCAGCCCCAGATGGCGATAATCCAGCCGGGTGCCCTTTTCCAGCAACAAGCTGCCAGCCTGAATATCCTGACCCCTGGGGCGAATATTCTGCCCGGCTTCCAGACCTTCAGGAATCACGGCTCTGCCCTGATCATCAAGCGAGACCTTTTCCTGCATGACCACACAATCAGCGCCTGGTGGAATTTCACCACCGGTGAAAATACGCGCACAGCTTCCCGTTTCCAGTGGCTGGGGTGCATGACCTGCGGCCATGCGCTGGGAAACTCTCAATGCCTGCCCCTGATCCGCCAGACGCAAGGCATAGCCATCCATACCGGAATTATCGGCGGGTGGAACATCAACGCTGGCCTTCTGGTCTTCAGCGAGAATGCGCCCTGCCAATTTGCCCAGAGGCAGGGCTTCGCTGGCGCTGATGGGCTGGATTGCAGCCAGCATTTTTTCCAGGGCATCTTGTGGGGGCAGCAGTGGGCTCATGACACAACTCGATCAGGAATGAATTTGCTTGCCATGCAACAGGATGCCGACAAAGTTGCAGGGACGATGGCTGCTGTCCAATTGTTCAGCCAGGATTTTAGTCCAGCCGGTTTTGCAGGCACCGGTCGAGCCGGGCAGACAGAAGATGGCGGTGGAATTGGCCAGACCTGCCAGGCAGCGTGACTGCACCGTGGAGGAGCCGATTTCAGCATAGGAAACCTGGCGAAAGGTTTCGCCAAAGCCTTCAATTTCGGTATCAAACAAGGGTCGCAGGGCTTCGGGTGTGGAATCGCGGCCGGTGAAGCCGGTTCCGCCGGTGGTCAGGATGACCTGAATGCCCGGCTCGGCAATCCATTCACTGACCACAGCCCGCATCCGGTAGATATCATCAGGGATGATTTTGCGCCCAGCCAGGTTATGACCTGCTGCTTCCAGAGCCGAAACCAGGTAATCGCCGGACTTGTCTTCGGCCAGAGTGCGGGTGTCGGAAAGGGTCAGCACAGCAATATTCAGAGGTGTTTCTACCCGGCTCATCAGGCTTCCCCTCTGGCTTTACGAGCGGCTTCACGGGCTTCAAAAGCAGCCAGTTGTTCAGGGGTGGCAGGTTCCTGGTACAGCTCTTTCCACTCGGAATAGGGCATGCCATAGACTCTTTCCCTGGCTTCGTCGTAGTCCATTTCCACGCCCTGTTCCTTGGCTGCCGCCATCATCCATTTAGCCAGGCAGTTGCGGCAGAAGTCGGCCAGAATCATCAGGTCGATATTCTGAACGTCCTTGTTGTCATCCAGGTGCTGGAGCAGACGACGAAAGGCAGCCGCTTCAATTTCAGTTTGTTGTTGTGGATTCAGGGCTTGCATTGACTCACTCTCCAAAGAAAACAGTATTCAGCCAATATCCTAGCGATATCAGGCCTAAATAGCCATGTGCCTGGCGGTCTACAGCAAATAAAAAAAGGGAAGCTAGTGGTCACTAGCCTCCCAAGGGAAAACCGGTTGGATTCAGCTTTTTGCGTCAGCTGGAGCAGGTTCCCCGGTTTTCAAGGCTTGCAATTCCTCTTCATCCATAGCCTGGTCTTTGACTTCTTCATACCAGAGGTCATGGTGTTGCTTGGCCCAGGTTTCATCCACATAGCCGGTTTTCATGCCTTCAAAGGCACCTTCTGTGCCTGCTGTGCCGATGTAGATGTGACCGAAAGAGGCGGCCATCAGAATAAGCGCGGCAAGGGCGTGAATAAGCAGTGTGGTCTGCATGGTTTCCCGGCTTTGTCCGAAGTTGGGGAAATCCACTACCAGACCGGAAATCACCACGGTTAAGCCCACAAAAGTGACCAGCCAGAACCAGGCTTTTTCACCACCATTCAGGTAGCCTGCAGAAGGATGAGCCTTGCCGATGATACCGCCGCCTTTGGCAAACCACTTGAGATCCACCAGAGTCAGCCAGTTGTGACGCATCCACTTGATGATCATGGCCAGCAAGCCCAGCGCAAACAGAGGCCCCAGATAGTTGTGGATGTTTTTGCTGGCGGTCATGAAGGCCGCCCAGACACCACCGGGCAGAATCGGCTGCAGGAACCATTTGGCATAGAGCAACATCAGGCCGGTTAAACCCAGAATGATGAAGAGGCTGGCCACGTACCAGTGAATCGCCCGGTCGATGCGTTTCCAACGCTCCACTTTGCGACCGCTGCGGGGGTTGTCCAGCTTGATGGAGCCGACCAGCAGATAAAACAGCAGAATGGTCAAGGCACTGCCGCCCAAGGCAATCAGGCCACCGGGTGAGACCCAGTTGTTGCGCCATTCACGCCAGGCTTCACCTTCCACCATGATCAGGGTATCGGCACCGGGGCTGTTGGAAGCCGTGGTTCCCGAGTTTCCGCCTTCAACATCACGCCAGTAGTCTGCGGTGACACCGGGGAGTGATTGCATCAGCTCGCGCTTGGCATCGGCGGTTTGGCTCTGATCTGGCTGAGCCACTGAGGGCAGGCTGAGTAAACAGCCTACCAGCAGCAGCGCAACCAGGCTGAGCCAGCCAGGGTTACGCTTGCAGTTTTTCATAGTTAGCTTCTCGCTGCGTCGGTAGCCAGTTCAGCGGCTTGTTGTGCCAGGTCGGTCAGGCCGGGTTCCTTGTTCAGGGAACCCCAGCCGCCATCCTCATGCCCACGGTAAACCACCCTTTCGCGGAAAATATCCGCCACTTCCTGGGCATCCCCGGCCAGAAGTGCCTTGGTGGAGCACATTTCTGCACAAAGAGGCAGCTTGCCGTCTTTCAGGCGGTTGGCACCATACTTCTGTTCTTCCAGAGCAGGATCGTCTTCAGGGCCACCGGCACAGAAGGTGCACTTGTCCATCTTGCCACGCGCACCCAGAGCACCCTGTTTGGGGAACTGGGGAGCGCCAAAGGGACAGGCGTAAAGGCAGTAGCCACAACCGATGCAGAGATCCTTGTTGTGCAGGATCAGGCCTTCTTCGGTGGGGTAGAAACAATCTGTGGGGCAGACGGCCATGCAGGGTGCATCCGAGCAATGCATACAGGCCACGGAAATCGAGACTTCAGAGCCGACTTCCCCATCATCCAGGGTCACGACGCGACGGCGTTGAATGCCCCATTCGGTTTCATTGGCGTTTTTACAGGCCGTGACGCAACCGTTGCATTCGATGCAGCGCTCTGAGTCACACAAAAATTTCATACGAGCCATGGTTATCTCCTCAGGTATCAGGCTGCTTCAATACGGCAAACGGTACACTTGGATTCCTGCATCAGGGTGACGGGGTCGTAACCATAGGTGGTTACAGTGTTGGCCGCCTCACCGGAGATGTAGGGTGCGCTTCCTTCGGGGTAGCGGTCTCTCAGGTTTTCACCCTGGAACTCGCCACCGAAATGGAAGGGCATGAAGGCCACATTGCGGTCAACCCGATTGGTCACCTGGGCTTTGACCTTGGCACGTCCGCCTTCCGGGCCGTAAACCCAGACATCCTGACCGTCCTTGATACGCAGAGTGTTGGCATTGTAGGGATTGATTTCCACAAACATGTGTTGCTGAAGCTCCGCCAGCCAGGGGTTGGAACGGGTTTCATCACCACCCCCTTCGTATTCCACCAGACGGCCGGAAGTCAGAATGATGGGGAATTCATCGCTGGTGTCTCTTTCCTGAATGGATTTGTAGAGAGTCGGCAGACGGAACAGGGATTCCATGTCATCCCAGGTGGGATAATCAGCAACCAGGTCGCGACGTGTGGTGTAAAGCGGTTCGCGGTGCTTGGGAATGGCATCCGGGAAAGTCCAGACCACAGCACGGGCCTTGGCATTACCGTAGGGGGCACAGCCGTGCTTGATAGCAACCCGCTGGATACCGCCGGAAAGGTCGGTCTTCCAGTTTTTGCCTTCGGCCGCCTGTTTTTCTTCAGCCGTCAGGTCATTCCACCAGCCCAGCTGTTTGAGCAACTGGTGATCAAACTCGGGGTGACCATCACCGATTTCATTGCCCAAGGGAGCGGAACCGCCTTCTGCCAGCAGGGTTTCGCCATTACGTTCGACACCAAAACGGGCGCGGAAGCCCATGCCGCCATCTTTCACGGCAATGCTGGTGTTGTAGAGAATGGGCGAACCTGGGTGTTTCATGTCGGCAGTACCCCAGCAAGGCCAGGGCAGACCGTAGACTTCGCCATCGGCCTCGGTACCCACACCGCGCAGGCTGGTGAAATCAAAGGCATGCCAGTTCTGCTGGTGATACTTGAGGCGTTCGGGGCTCTGGCCGGTGTAGCCGATGGTCCACATACCGCGGTTGAATTCCCGGGTGATGTCTTCAATCAGCGGCTCATTGTCATTCACCTGAATGTTTTTGAACAGTTGCTGATCAATGCCCAGCTTCTTGGCAAAGAGGTACATGATTTCGTGGTCGGTCTTGGACTCGAAATGCGGCTCAATAACCTTGCTGCGCCACTGGATGGAACGGTTGGAAGCTGTAACAGAACCATAGGTTTCAAACTGAGTGCAGGCAGGCAGCAGATAAACGCCATCACTGCGGTCGTGCATGACGGCGGCAACGGTGGGATAGGGGTCGACGATGACCATCATGTCCAGCTTTTTCATCGCCTCGCGCATATCCGGGCCGCGGGTTTGCGAGTTGACCGCATGCCCCCAGTAGAACATGGCGCGGATGTTGTCTTTCTGGGTGATGTTGGACTTGTCTTCCAGAACACCATCCACCCAGCGGGAAACCGGAATGCCCGTGGTATTCATGGGTTTGCTGCCCGCATATTCCTGGGGATCAAAGCGGCTTTCAATCCATTCGTAATCCACTTCCCAGACCCGGGCCCAATGCTTCCAGGAGCCTTCCGCCAGGCCATAGTAGCCGGGCAGGGTGTTGGAAAGCACACCCAGGTCGGTAGCCCCCTGAACATTGTCATGGCCGCGGTAGATGTTGGCACCGCCACCGCTTTTACCCACATTGCCCAGAGCCAGCTCCAGAATGCAGTAAGCGCGGGTATTGTTGTTGCCGGTGGTGTGCTGGGTGCCGCCCATGCACCAGACAATACAGCCGGGGGTGTTGTCCGCGAGAACCTTGGCAACCTTGTAAACCTCGGCTTCAGGGACACCGGTGATGTTTTCCACCACTTCAGGTGGGAAGTCCCGGATTTCACGGCGGATTTCATCCATGCCATAAACGCGCTGGCTGATGTATTCCTTGTCTTCCCAGCCATTTTCAAAAATGTGCCACAACAGACCCCAGATATAAGCCACGTCAGAACCGGGGCGGATGCGGGTGTAATGATTGGCCTTGGCGGCGGTGCGGGTGTAGCGGGGATCAACCACCACCACCTGGCAGTTGTTGCGTTCCTTGGCAATCAGGGTGTGCTGCATGGAAACCGGGTGGGCTTCTGCAGCATTGGAACCGATAAACAGAATCGACTTGCTGTTCTGCATGTCGTTGTAGCTGTTGGTCATGGCCCCGTAGCCCCAGGTGTTGGCAACCCCGGCAACGGTTGTGGAGTGACAGATACGCGCCTGGTGATCAACGTTGTTGGTGCCCCACAGGGAAGCAAACTTGCGGAAGAGGTAAGCCTGTTCATTGTTGAACTTGGCGGAACCCAGCCAGAATACGGAGTCAGGCCCGGACTCTTCGCGGATATCCAGGACCTTGTCACCGATTTCATTGATGGCCTGATCCCAGGAGAGTTTTTTCCACTGGCCGCCCTCAAGCTTCATGGGATATTTCAGGCGACGGCTGGAATGACCGTGATGGCGCAAAGCTGCACCCTTGGCACAATGAGCACCGCGGTTGATGGGGTGGTCAAAAGCCGGTTCCTGGTAAGTCCAGACCCCTTCCTGGGTGTGGGCATAAACACCACAACCCACTGAGCAGTGGCTGCAAATGGTGCGGCTGACTTCAACCGGCGCTGAGGATTTGGCGGTCTGGGCTTCGGCTTTTTGCATCATGCCCTTGCCGAGCAGCCCCGAAGCGGCCAAACCACCGGCAGCCACACTGGTGCCTTTCAGAAAACCACGGCGGCTGACGCCCAGGCCTTCCTGCTGTTCACTGACACTTTCTTTTTTTGTTAAACGCATGGGTAGGATCTCCTTGAGTTCGGCTTAGCGACAGCTGGCGTAATAGGCGCGAATATGATCAGTTTCGTGATAACCCTGAACCTGATCATCATTTTGGGTGTCGCCCGGTTCATCACTGGCAGCCAGGCTGTTACCTGCGGTTGCTGCCAGACCGACTGCAGCGGAGGCACCGGCCATGCTTTTCAAGAAACGGCGGCGTTCAGCTTGTACCGTTGGGGAGGCATTATTATTTTGCATGGTTCTCTCATCCATCTTGTGGGAATAAATCGTGAGTCATCAGAAAGCTTGCAAGGCTGGAGCCAGAAAACAAAACCAATAAAGGAAAGAAAAGCGGCTGTAAGTCCACACCAAAACCCCGGCTTTTCAGTGGATGGGACATTTTGTCCGGGTGTTTTTTTCGTAAATGGCTTTTTGTCACATTGACCTGCCAGCGAATTCTTTTCTCCCCTTGGCAAAGCGCGTTTGGCTGGTTATAGTCAGAGGTGACTTAAATCAATTCATGTTCTAATGGCTGGAAAAATGAAATACGTGATACCCAGTAGAAGACCTGCACCTGTTCAAACAGTGGCGGCCCCCGTGGCTGACACCTCACCTTTGTTTGCTTATGCTGCCCTCCTGCTTCTCCTTCCAGCCCTACTCCTTAGTCAGCTGCTATAAGCAGCCTGAACATCGCCAGGTCGTTCCCGACCCTTCAGTAGAAGACTGATCCCGATTCAAACTGACTAATCGTTTATAACCAGGCACTACTTTGTTGTTTGTGGGTTAGTGCCTCTGAGGAGATAAGATAATGAGCAAAGATCAATTGGTAATTTTTGATACCACCTTGCGTGACGGTGAACAAAGCCCCGGCGCATCCATGACCAAAGAAGAAAAAGTCCGCATTGCCAAAATGCTGGAAAAAATGCGGGTGGATGTGATTGAAGCGGGTTTTGCCATTGCCAGCCAGGGGGATTTTGAGGCAGTAAAAGCAGTAGCCGAAGCGGTTCAGGAATCGCGCATTTGCTCTCTGTCACGGGCCATGCCTGCGGATATCGAGCGCGCTGCCGAAGCCTTGAAGCCTGCTGCTCTGGGTCGTATTCACACCTTTATTGCCACCAGCCCGATTCATATGAAGTACAAGCTGCAGATGCAGCCGGATGAAGTTCTGGAGCAGGCTGTGAAGGCTGTCAGCCTGGCCCGCAATCTGATTGATGATGTGGAGTTTTCCTGTGAAGATGCCGGGCGTTCCGATCTGGACTTTTTGTGCCGTATCGTTGAAGCGGCCATTGATGCCGGGGCAACCACCATCAACATTCCGGACACGGTCGGCTATGCCATTCCCGAACTCTATGCCGAACAAATCCGCCAGTTGATTGAGCGGGTGCCCAACAGCGATAAGGCTATTTTCTCGGTGCATTGTCACAATGACCTGGGTCTGGCTGTTGCCAACTCTTTGGCTGCCGTGCAAGCCGGGGCGCGTCAGATTGAATGCACCATCAATGGCTTGGGTGAGCGCGCTGGTAATGCTTCTCTGGAAGAAATTGTCATGGCGGTACGCACCCGTGCTGATGCCTTTGATGTGGAAACCGGCATCGATCCGCAGTTTATTGTGCCGACTTCGCGCCTGGTTTCCACGGTCACCGGTTTTCCGGTACAGCCCAACAAGGCCATCGTGGGCAAAAATGCTTTTGCCCATGAGTCCGGTATCCACCAGGACGGTGTGCTCAAGCATCGTGAAACCTATGAAATCATGAAAGCCCAGGACGTCGGCTGGCACACCAATGCCATCGTGCTGGGCAAACACTCAGGCCGCAATGCCTTCCGTACCCGCTTGCAGGAACTGGGCATCAACTTTGAAACCGAGCAGGAACTCAATACAGCCTTTCAGTTGTTCAAGCAGTTGGCGGATAAAAAGCACG
Organism: Marinospirillum sp.; assembly: GCF_044810985.1. Lineage (GTDB taxonomy): Bacteria > Pseudomonadota > Gammaproteobacteria > Pseudomonadales > Halomonadaceae > Marinospirillum. The sequence goes on along the minus strand of NZ_CP085242.1, from coordinate 2,010,363 downwards.
AGATCTATGACGAAGATCTGCAGGCTTTGGTTACGGATACCCGTGCTGCTGCCGCAGCCGAACATGTGCAGCTGGTAGCCCTAGAAGTCCAGTCAAAAACCGGTGAAACACCTGTGGCCCAGTTGGTGCTGAATGTGGAAGGCAAGGAACTGAAAGCTGAGTCCGAAGGCTCCGGCCCCGTGGATGCGGTTTACAAGGCGATTGAAAGTGTTGTGGAAAGCCATGCGACTCTGGAACTGTATTCGGTCAATGCCATCACTTCCGGCACCGATTCCCAGGGTGAAGTCACGGTGCGTCTGGCACGAGGCGGGCGCATAGTGAATGGCCTGGGGGCGGATACGGATATCGTGATTGCTTCGGCCAAGGCCTATGTCAACGCTTTGAATGCCTTGACCAACAAAACAGAACGCACCCATCCCCAGACAGAAGGTGTTTAAAAACAAGTTCTTGGAGATGGCATGCAGCCGTTAGCAGCCCAACAGCGTTATGCAACCCTGAAGGCGATGGGGGTTACCCTCTGGGTGCCCCGCAAACGTCTGGTGGGTGCTGCACCCAGCCACCAATGTGACTGGCCGGAGGCGGCTGCTCCGGTCAGTGGCAAGGAAAAGCTGCTGGCGGAAATGCAAAATCACCAGCAGCCCCCTGCTCAGACTCCGCCTTCTGACCCTCACCCTGTTCAACCAGCCAAGCCTGAGCCAGCACCAGCGCCGCCTCCACCTGCTGCAGTGCTGGAAACCACTCCTCCTCTAGTAGCCGATGTCTGGTTGCTGGCCAATGGCTGGCAGCTGGTGATAGAGCGCTTGCAAGAGTCGCCTTTGACCCAGCCGGATCTGCGCTTACTGCAAAACCTCTTGGCTGCCCTTTACCCTGGCGGTCTGGGCATCGTCTCCCAGCATGCTTTTGCCTGGCCACTACCGGGTGTGCCCCTGGAGCGAGGTGATGAAGAGGAGCTTAACCTGAGCCTGCGGGCTTTTTTGACCGGAGCCCAGTTTCGTAGTCCGCCTGTGGGAGTGCTGGTGTTTGGGGAAAGATCCGGCCAGCTCTTGTCGGCTCATCAGGCATTGCCTTTGCCGGATGTTTATACGGCCCCTTCCCTGGAGCAGCTCTTGCAAAATCCCCAGGCCAAACAGGCTTTCTGGCAACAGGCCGGAACCAATGGCTTGCGTGCACGCTTTGCCAGTAGTCCGGTGATGATGTGAGTTCTGCAGGTCAGCCCTTATTTTTCCAGACCCTGAATACAACCCATCTGCCACAATTGCTGGAGTTGTCGGCCAGTGATCCGCATGCCTGGTCTGAAGGCAACTGGCTGTCCAGTCTGGAGCAGGATCAGGTGCTGGGTTTGCTGAAGGATGAAAAAACCTGGGTGGCGTGTCTGGTTCTGGGTTGGGGATACCGGGAAGCTGAAGTGCTTTATCTGCTGGTAAGAGAGGGTTATCGACGCCAGGGGCTGGCCAGCCTGCTTTTGCAAAAAGCCCTTCAGGAAGCCAAAGACAAGCAGGCTGAACGCTTGTTGCTGGAAGTCAGGGCCAGCAATCAGGCGGCTCTGGCGCTTTATGCGGCGGAAGGCTTTAAGGAGGATGGCCGCCGTAAAAACTACTATGCCAGTCAGACAAGCCTGACTGGCAAAGAGGATGCAATACTCATGTCCCGGAGCTTGGTTAGCTGATCAAGACCAACGGGAGACCTGGGTTTCTCCAGTATCGCTTGGAGAAGAGCCTTCCTCGTCCGAAGCAGTCACTTCTGAAGTCAGGGTGGTTTCCTGGGCAGTTGCTTCCAGGCTGCTGAATTTGTTCAGCAGGTCACCCAGCTTACTTTCCCAGGCTTGTTTTTCTTCCTTCAGACTGGTGTTTTCTTCCTTGAGTTGCTCCACTTCCTGACGCAACTGGTTCAAGGCATCAACCGTGGTTTGTACTTTGGCTTCTAATTGGTTTAAAAGATCCAGGCTCATAGGGTGCTCCTAAGTAATAAGTGATCAAACAATCATTCAAACATATCAGTGAAAGGGTTTCTCAGATTAAGGTTAACCTTTTGTGAATAGCCGGGTATTTCCAGGCTGTCACCCGTCAGGGTTAACTCTTCCCCTTCCAGAACCTGTTCGCCAAACTGGTAGGTCAGCTTAAAGCTGCCGGACAAGAACCGATCTTCATGCTGAGCACTGGCCTGCAAGGTTTCTTCCAGCTTGCCGGCATGTTTTTGCATGGCAGCCTTGCCGTGGCGTTTTTCCAGCATGGCCTGGGTAACACTGGGTGACAGCATCAAAGCGCTGGCGTTGTTGCCTCCAAAGCCCTTGGCGTTGATCAGGGCCATATCCATGGCCTGGGTTCCGGTTTCACGGTGCTGATTGGACAAGAACAAATGGGAGTCATGGAGGTCATTAGCAAAACCCTCCTGAACAGTGGTAATGCCGGGTAACCAGCCTTCAGACCAGTTGCCCAGTGCCGCCATGAACTGGTCGCCCCCGGCTGTACCCTGGGAGTGCCCCACAAAAGCCTTGATTGCAGCCACCGGCCAGCTTTGAATGCCCATGGATTTGGCGACTTCATTGAGAACATGGGATTCAGTGACCCGGTTTTTGGGGGTGCTGGTGCCATGCGCATGCACATAACTGCGTTCCTGCAGAGCCTTTTCACCCAGAAGACTGCGGCCCAGTGCAGCGGCCTTGGCCAGGGTCAGATAATTGCCGATACCCGGAGCGGAAATGGAGCGCTTGTAGCCATCGGCATTGGCAAAAACTTCCGGCACACTGCCCAGTACCTGGGCACCCAGCTCAACAGCCAGGCTGTCATCAACCAGCAGGGTGAACTGGCCGGACTCGGCAATCGTGAAGCCACAGTTATTGCCAAAGGGGCGACAGGCACGTCGATAATGTTCACTGCCCAGTTGTTCCAGGTTATCCAGAGCTTTCAGGCTGGCATCATCGGCCAGAGCACCCATGGCGCGGAAGCCTTCAATAATCTCCGGTGTTACGGGAGCATCAGCCGTGCCCACCAGGGCAACGCGTAAACGCCCTGAACGTATGGCATTGGTGGCGGCCTGCAGGTTGTACAAAAAGGTCGCACAGGCGCCCAGCAAACCCGTGGACTGACCAATATTACCCAGGACATAGGCATTGATGAAATCGGCTGTCATCTGGGCGTAGCCCAGGGGCATTTGTTTGGAGCTGGTGCGCTTGCCGGTGACCGGGCTTTGCAGTAAACCGCCCCAGCCTTCCTGATCCAGTTGACCGATAGAGTTGCTGGCAAAGACACCGATCTGGTCAGGACTGACTTTACCGGCAATCTGCTGCCAGGGCAGGCCAATTTGCCCAAGAAGATCAGAAGCACCAAAGACGGCCATTTGCAGAGCACGGGGATGGTTGGCACTGCGATAGTGGGCACCCGGCTTAAAGCCGGTGGGCAGCATGCCTGCGGATTGCACCAGTGCTTCCTTGGGCGTGGACAGGATGGCGGCAAACGGCTGGTTAACCGTGACTTCGACCTCGTTGCCGGGCAGGTCCGCTACAGACCACCCCGTGGGTAAGGGCTCAGGAAGATGACGACGACGCAGCCGGAACTGGATGGGGCTTTCGCCCGGCTTGATTTCCAGGTTGCGGGTTGCCGGGTGAGCATGCACATCAAACCAGTCGGGATGGATGCGGCGGATCAGACTGGAATCCAGCAACTGTTGGCGATAACGGGCCACCAGTGCCTCGCTGGAGAGCTGGCCTTCCGGGGTGCGCCATTGGTTATCGGCAACCCGATAAGCCAGCCCCGTCAGGCTGGCCAGGGATAACAGGGTTGTCTGTTGTTGTGTGTCGGGAAGTTGGCCCAGCAACAGGCGGCGAAATGCGTGATGACCGGAGGTTCGTCCTGCTGGGCTGACACCGCCCATGCCGATAATTACAGGAAGGTGTGACAAAAGCTTATCCTCTGACTTATGACGCGGGCTCACTGGCCCAGCCCAAGTAATGTTAATCGTTGCCGGTATCTTAACACTGCTCAGCATTGCGGGCTATGCCAAGGGTGCGGTCTTACAGCAGTCGCAGCTCACGGGCACGGGTGACGGCCTGGGTTCTTGAGCGAACCCCGAGTTTTTTCATGAGGTGTTTCAAGTGGCTTTTCACGGTGTGCAGGGAAATAAACAGACGCCGCCCGATTTCCTGGTTGGAAAGCCCCTCCGCAACCAACAGCAGCACCTCTTGTTCGCGGCTCGACAGCTTGTCAATCAAAGGTAAAAAAAGTCGAGAGCCGGGTTGCTGGCCGGATGCCTGGAGGCTGGTTGCAAAGTGCAACAGGTCAGAACCGGGAGCCAGCAGCTCAATCACTTCATCCAGCAAAGGCTCCAGCCGGGTGTTGTCAATAAGGAAAGGCAGACGGTGCTGGTCGGGTTCAGCTACAAGCAATGTCTCCTGAAGCTGGTCAAGAGCCGGGGTTTTCTGACGGTTGGCGGCCAGAGCCAGGGCATATTGAACCTTGAGATGAAGGCAGGTCGGAGCTGCCGGATAGTCGGATGGTTTGTTCAACAAGGATTCTATTATTTTCAGTGCTGAACCGGGCTTGTGGTTCAGCAGCAAGGCCTGACTGTAGGCCAGATGCACTTCCAGCTGAACGGGAGTGCGAGCCGGGAATTGGTTGGACAGCTGGGCCAGCCAGGTTAAAGCCAGTTCCTGTTTGCCTTCCTGCAGCCAGAGCCGGGTTTTCAGTAAAGTGATGGCAGCCTGCCAGCCACGGTCAATCAGCTTTTCCGTCAATATTAGCTGCTCGGCTTCATCGAGGGTGGTGAAGGCACTGGAGGTGTGTCTCTGGTGTATCAATACAGCAGCCAGCAAGAGCAAACCCTGCATGAAGGTTTCCGGATGGGAGTCACCGCTGAGCAGAAGCGTGGTGTTCAGTAACTCCAGGCAGTGATCCAATTCACCCTGATGCCAGCTGGTTTTTGCTGCAAGCAGTTGCTGCATGGCCTGCAATTCAAGTGAAAGGTCCGGGCTGTTCAGTCTCTGTGAGGACAGGTGTTTTCGTGCAAGCTGCAGATGCCCCTTGTGGATCTCCAGAAAGGCCAGATCCAAATCCAGCCAGGCCAGAAGTTCTGTATTGCTCTGAGCGGCCGCCAACTCCCGCGCTTCGCGATTATATCCCCGGGCGGCTTTGGGCTGCCCCAGGAGACAGTGATTCCAGGTCAGTTGGTGCAATGTCTGCAGCTGTGCCGTGATTTCAGTTTCGTGAAGGCTGGCAAAACGGGTCAAGAGGTCAGCAACAGCTTTCTCTGAAGGCTGTTCGGGATGGGGCCACACAGGCAATGTCCAGGTACTTACGGAAGCATCCGTTTTCTGGCCCGGCGGATGAACCAGTCCCTCGTTTTCCATCCAACGGGTTAGCTGTTGTTCATCCAGTTTCAGGGCGGCAGGCCAGCCTTGGGTTTTCTGGTGGATTTGCGCCTTTTCACGCCAGGTGATTTCCGGGTGGATGGTTTGGCAGAAGCGGCTGGTTTCCAGAGGTGTGAAAGCAAGATCCCGGGCATTCAAGAGCAGCAGTTGATCCTGGAGCTGCAGATGAGCCAGTTTAATGGCAGGCTGTTTTTGTCCGGCAAGAATAAAGCGCAGCTGATCCGGCCGGTTATCCAGAAGGCATTCAATCAGGGCGGCTGGCAGAGGAGAATTCAGCCAGTGAGCCTGATCAATAACCAGCCAGCAGGGTTGTTTGATCTGGGTGTTGAGTTCAGCCAGCAGGGGAAGCAGCCCGTCTTCAATATCCAGTCCGGAGCCTTCAGTGAGTGCCTGGTCAAATTTCTTCAGACAGCTTTCACCCAGGTCGGGGGAGGTGCCCGGCAACTGGCGCAGTGCCATAATCAGATACAGAGCAAAGCGCTGGATATCGCTGTCCTTGGCATCCAGATTGAGCCAGCAGAAGGCAGCCTGGTGGTGAGCCAGCCACTGTTGTATCAAGAGTGTTTTGCCATACCCGGTGGGAGCTTCAAGCAGCAAGAAAGGTTTGGGGTTGTCGGTGATAGTGTCCAGCAAACGGGGGCGTGCCAGCTGTTTGGCTGGCAAGGGGGGTGGTTGTAGCTTTGCTGCCAAAAGGCCACCCTGATGGGTGGCCTGAGTGCTGAATCTGGACATTACTGACCCTTGCAACTGAACCAACCACTTAAGTTAAGGCAGCTGGTTCCCTGAAGCAAGGGTAAAAGAGCTTAGCGCCCTCCAGAGCGACGCAGTGCAGCAGGTGAGAAACTGCTGGCACGGGCGTCATAATCCCAGTTGTAGCCACGGGTATCATTGATCAGGCCGGAAACGATGTAACGGTTGTTGACCAGATCATAGATGGTTTCCGCAGCGTACCAGGGCACATCCACATCGTGGAACTGCACTGTATGACCTTCGGATACACGCCAGAGGTTGTTGCGTCCATCAAACTGATCGACATGAGCCAGTTGGTAGGTGTCCTCATCAAAGTACATCACGCGCTTGTTGTAGATGTGGCGCTGACCGTCACGCAGGGTGCCTTCAACCTTCCAGACGCGATGCAGCTCATAGCGCAGATGGTCAGGGTTCAGGTGACCGGCCTGAATGATGTCTTCATTGCTCAGATCGGTATTGAGCAGCGGGTAGGCATTGTAGGGAATGTACATTTCCTGTTTGCCGACCAGCTTCCACTCATAACGGTCAGGTGCACCATTGAAGACGTCCAGGCCATCGGAAGTGCGCTGACCATCAGCGGCTGTACCCGGTCCGTCGTAGGCCACCTGGGGGGCACGCCGAACACGGCGCTGACCGGCGTTATAAATCCAGGCGCGACGTGGTTCTTTTACCTGGTTCATGGTTTCCTGAACCAGCAGGACGGTGCCGGAAAGGCGTGCCGGAGCCGTAACGGACTGCAGGAAATGGAAAAGCGTGTTTTCTTCCGGGTCAGCAATGAACATGAATTCTTCATTGATGGTGACCGGAGTGAAATCGCCATCTGCCTGAGGCGTTGCCAGAGTCACTTCACGTTCGGCCCCTTCACCCCGATAGCGGGTGGAGTGATTCCAGACCAGCTCGACACCGGAGTCCGGCTTGGGAAAGGGAGTGACTTCCGAAAAGTTTTCCACACCATTGCCATTGTCCACCAGCTGCGCTGTCGAGGCGTTTTCTTTTACCTTGGCATAGACGCTGTCCGGAAAAGCCGCAGTGCGGTGCGTGGGGTAAACCGGAATCCGAAAGGTATCCGGGTAGGTTTCCAGCATCGCAATCTGGCCGGGGGCCAGGCGATCTTCATACTGCTGATAATTGTCAGCAGTAATCACATAGAGGGGCTCTTCATCGGCAAAAGGGTTGCCGTAGCCTTCACGCCAGTTGCCCGGCCCTTCCTGCAAGCCACCATCCCACGCAGGAATACGACCATCATCGCTGCCGGCCCGCTCAGCGCCCATGGGGGTCAGCTCACTGCCGCCCAGTTCGGCAGCCTGCAAGCTGGTGGCCAGCAGACCCGCCGCCACCAGGGCAGCGGCCAGGCCGGAAAGTTTCAGTGGATGTTGTTTTGTCATGCTCTTCATAAAAGTCACCTTGTTCTTGTTTGTTGTCTGCCGGTCGATTAGTAATTCATGCCAACACTCAGGCTAACAAAATCCCGGTCATCCAGATCCCAGTAGTCGGTATCAAAATAGGAGGTGTAACTGAGGTTGCCAAAGAAGGTGTTCATATACTCAGCGCCCAGAGCCGTACCCATAATCATCCGGCCTTCATAAAACTGGCTGCCGGGTTCAGGGCCGTAGCCGCTCACATCATGACTCCAGGACAGGCTGGGCTTGAGCTTGAGACCACCCACCAGGGCGTTGTTGTACTCCAGCTGAGCAAGAAGGCGATAGCCCCAGGAAAGCTCGGTTACATAGCCATTGTCGGCGTGAACCACATCTGCATTGAAGTCAGTAGGGTTAATATCCGACGGATTATCAGTGGAGTCACCCATAATCCCGTAGGTGGATGAGCGACCAAAGCGCATCTCGCTGGTATCGGGTAGATCATTGACATAGGTAAAGCCAACTTCACCAATCAGGCGTAGATTGTCGGCAGCCAGTACTCGGTTGATATCGTGAATAAAGGTAGACTGGAATTGATAAACATCAAATTCACGGTAACCTTTTTGTTCACCTGTTCCAATATCTTGAACACCTGAAGGTAAATATAGGTAAGAGGCAGCAGCTGATTTCGCATTTTGTGCGAAAGCATCACCGGACCCCAGTATTTGTAAAGCTTCAGCTTCGCTGTTAATGCCAAGATTGGCTGAAATACCCCGAGCCAAAACATCAAAGGCGTTGATTTGAATCGGTGTATCCGGACGATAGGTGAATTCTCCTGACCATGCAGTACCTGAGGGGAGCAGGGTTGAATAACTGAGGCCAAAGATTTTTTGATCTTCAGGAAACTCAACTTGGTATTGAGTTGGCTGATTGTCAGGATCACTATAATGGGCAAATTGAGTTGACCCATTAGTACTAAAGTTTACATCTGGAAGGATGCCTCCGGCCAAAGGTAGGCGACTGTGTACATTTTGGAAATAGGCTCCAAATTCAGTGCCATTTAATTGCTCTGCATACCACTTAAATGCGATACCATATTGCCCTGTGCCATCAGGCTCTTTGTCTGGAGCACGCTCAGAGTAGGCTGTTGCCGGGCCAAGAGATGTGCCCATTTGGAACTGTGCATTCGCCAGGTTTTGTTCAGTTTCACTTGCATTAAAATAAACCGGCCCACAACCTTCGGCACCAAAGTCATTGTTGGAGAAGAAGGTGCCGCAGGCATCGGCACGGGTTCTTTCCCATTCCAGCTGATAGTAACCTTCCAGGGTGAGGTTGCCCATTTCATCCAGTGCCAGAGAGCCGGACAGCATATTGACCGGTAACAGAGCATCACGAATGGCAGCACCGGGACGGCGCAAAGCTGGAACATCTACAGGGTTGGCTGCGTTTTGCCCGCCCTGGATAAAGGTGCTTTCACCCCAGTTGAGTACATGGCGACCAAAAACAAGCTGAGCCGGACGGTTAGCGACATCAAACTCGCCCCAGACATAGGCATTCATCAGCTCGACACCACTTTGGGCATCGTCGTAAGCGGTGGTGTCTTCCCAGTCATCCACCATGTCAGCATTATTTGGAGAGCCACTCTGTTCATTCAGGGCATGATCGTACCAGTAACGAAAACTCAGGTTGGCACCCATATTGCGCCATTGGTCATGTTTCAGGCTGAGTTCATGGCTGCCGGTGACCACCTGGGAGATGGCATCCCCCTGGTCAAAATTCATATTGCCATCATCGGTGTTATTGGTTTGGCTACCCTGATAAGAAGGGTTGCTGCTTGATACAGGAGCCATCGAGCCATTGGCTGGCGAGCTTTTTCCTTGGGCACCTAGTGTACCTTTGGAAATATAGTCATCATTTCTTTCTTCGGCTCGCCAACTGGAACCGACGGAAATTTTGGAGTCGACCTGAAGTCGGAAGTCGCCCATTTCAAAGTTGGCAGCGTGGGCCTGAAAGGAAAGCCCGCTGACAGCCAAGGCCAACAGGCTCAGGCGGGGGAGATTGGAACGGCTCATAAGTACACCTCTTTGCTTTTGTTGTTATGCAACTGCCCGGCAAGAAAAGTATCTAAACAGGCGTTTGATTTTTGTTCTCTAAGTCTGGTCTTGCTCTTATCCGGGGGCTATCACCCTTAAGAGTGAATTTTCAAACGCTATAGGTTTTACATATCGGGCAGTGTGTAGAGAGGTAACACTGCTGGGTTGATTAATCAGTTCCAGGTGTGGCCCGGTCAATAATGGCACGGCAGTCCACGCCCTTCGGCAGGTTGCCGTAGTTGAGGCCGGCGCTGGCCGTCAGACGGCTGGCGCAGAAGGCATCGGCCAGATAACCGGGGCTGCTGCGTATCAAGAGGGAGGCTTGCATGGCCAGGGCAAGGCGATCCACCAGGTTTCTGGCGCGATATTCCAATTGCTCCGTGTCCTGCAAATCCTGCTGTAACTGCTTGACGAAATAATCCAGTTGTTTGTTCTGACCCTGGGCCTGCAGCACTTCTTGCATATAGATATCCAGGCAGGCGGGTTCTTTGTGCACGGCTCGTAACACATCCAGGCACTGGATGTTGCCGCTGCCTTCCCAGATGGAATTGACCGGGGACTCCCGGAAAAGTCTGGGCATAATGTGATTTTCCATGACACCACTGCCGCCTATCACTTCCATGGCTTCGTAAGCATGGTTGGGGGTGCGCTTGCAGATCCAGTATTTGCCAATGGCTCTGGCCAGGCGCAGTAATGCCTGCTCTTCCTTGTTGTCTGTTTGATCCAGGGCGCGTGACAGGCGCAGAGTAAAGGCCAGGGCCGCTTCACTTTCCAGGGCCAGGTCGGCCAGCAGATTTTGCATCAGGGGTTGACGGTTCAGAAGGTTGCCGAAGGCCTGACGGTGGGCGGCATGGTGCAAAGCCTGAAGGGTGGCCTGCCGCATACCGGCAGAAGAACCGATCATGCAGTCGTAACGGGTCATGGACACCATTTCAATGATATTGCGAACGCCCTTGCCTTCTTCACCCAGCATCCAGGCCAGTGCACCGCGAAGTTCGGTTTCGCTGGAGGCATTCGCCACATTGCCCATTTTGTTTTTGAGCTGCTGGATTTGCAGTGGATTCTTGCTGCCATCCGGCCGCCAACGCGGCAGTAGAAAACAGCTTAAACCACCGGGCGCTTGAGCCAGGACCAGAAAGCCATCACTCATGGGTGCGGAAACAAAATACTTGTGACCCACCAACTCATAAGCCTGACCTGCGCCCTCCTGACCCAGGGGATAGGCGCGGGTGGTGTTGCTGCGCACATCCGAGCCACCCTGCTTTTCAGTCATTGCCATGCCCAGAGTGATGCCCGTTTTTTGCTCAAAAGGCCGATTATCTGGGTCGTACTGATGGCTGAAGAGCTTTTCAATCCAGGGCTGGGTTACATCCTTCTGCTTCAGGAGAGTGGGCAGGGCCGCAAAACTCATGGTGATAGGGCAGCCGTGAGCGGCTTCCACCTGGGCGTGAAGATAGTATTTCGCGGCACGGGCGACATGAGCACCGGGCCGGGGATGAGACCAGGGAGAGGCCTGTAAGCCTTCCTGGATCGCTTGATTCATCAGCTGGTGATAAGCCGGATGAAAGCGCACCCGGTCGACTCGTTCGCCACGCCGGTCATGGGTTTCCAGCTGGGGTGGGTGTTCGTTGGCATCAAACCCCAATTGAATCATTTCTTCTGAACCGGTGATTTTGCCATAGCGGGTCAGGTCAGCTTTTGCCCAGTCGGCGCCCTCACGCTTGAGGCGTTCCTGCAGGGCGGCATCCTGCAGAAAACTATTGTAGTTCACCAGCAACGGCGGCTGATTTTCCACCTTGTGGGTCACTGCCATAAAGGAAGGGGTTGTTGCTGAGCTCATCTTGGAACCTCAACTTTGTTGTTATTGGAAATCGGCCTACCTAAGTGTGGTTGGCTGCCTGCTGGCCAGCTATCCCTCTAAAGAGGGAGATTTCAAACACGGATAAATGATAGTAAGGCCACCTGGCTTTTAGTAAGATCTACACGGATGAATTTCAGGGTAATTTTAGAGCTGGAGATGACAACGAATGCGTAGAGTAGTGTTCAACCAGAAAGGCGGCGTGGGCAAAAGCAGTATTGCCTGCAATCTGGCGGCTATCAGTGCAGCGAAAGGCCAGCCAACCCTGGTGATCGATCTCGATCCTCAGGGAAACAGCACGCATTACCTGTCCGGCCAGCCTGCCCAGGCACTGGAAGGCAGCATGTTTGACTTCTTCGAGCAGTCACTCACGCTTGGAGGTGGCCGCAAATCCATTGCTGAACTGGTGCACCCCACGCCTTTTGAAAATCTCTATGTGTTGGCAGCACACCCCGAGCTGGAAAGTCTGGAAGCCAAGCTGGAATCCCGCTATAAAATCTACAAGCTGAAAGAAGCTCTGGATGGCTTGAGTGAGACCTACCCGGAAATCTGGATTGATACCCCGCCTGCCTTGAATTTCTTTTCCCGCTCCGCCTTGATTGCTGCTGAAAAATGCCTGATTCCCTTTGATTGCGATGCCTTTTCCCGACAGGCCCTTTACTCTTTGCAGGATGCAATTGATGAACTCAAAGCAGACCACAATGAAGGCTTGGAAATTGAAGGCATCGTGGTCAACCAGTTCAATGCCCAGGCGCGTTTACCCCGCCAGTTGATTGAAGAGCTGAAGTCGGAAGGCCACCCGGTACTGCCTGTGCATCTGGCGACTTCTGTAAAAATGCGGGAATCTCACCAGGTCTCCAAACCTCTGCATCACTACGCACCCAAGCACAAGCTGACCCAACAATTCCGCGACCTGTATGAGTTGTTGCATGCCTGACAAAGGTTGCTCGCGGGCGGTTATCAGCAATCAGCAGGGCGTGCATGAAAGCCTCCTGGCGGTAGTGGAAAAACACCGGGAATACCCCTTCCAAAAGCCCTTTGCTGATTTTAACCGTCAGGCCTTTGCTACCGCTGAGGCGGCCTGGCAGGCACACGGTGGCCCGTTAATTCTGGATTCCTGCTGTGGTGTGGGTGCCAGCACCCGTACTCTGGCCAGGCAGTTTCCTGAACATTTTGTCCTGGGTGTGGATCGCTCGGCTGATCGTTTGCAGCGTAACCTGGGCGAGCTGCCTGAGAATGCCTTTCTGGTTCGGGCGGATCTGGCGGACTTCTGGCGACTGGCCGAAGCAGCGGGCTGGCAGCCTGAATACCATTTTTTGCTTTACCCCAACCCCTGCCCCAAGAAAAAAGACCTGAAGCAGCGCTGGCATGGCCACCCGGTTTTCCCCAGCCTGGTGGCCTTGGGTGGACTGTTGGAAAGTCGCAGTAACTGGCTGCTTTACTTGCAGGAAATGCAGCAGGCCCTTCAGGTTTTTGGAATTGCTGCCGAAATCAAGCCTCTGGTTACGGATGACCCCTTAACCCCCTTTGAAAGAAAATACAGCCTCAGCGGTCAGGCTTTGTGGTTGCTGCAGGCCAACTTGAATCAACTTGCCACGGGATGACGAGAATGAAAAAACTACTCAAAAAAACCAACCAGATGTTTCCGGTCTGGGCGCTGCTCTTTGCTGCTGCCGCCTACTTCCACCCGCCCCTGTTCAATCATTACGCTGACTATATTCTCTATTTGCTGGCCGCGATCATGTTCTTTATGGGCCTGACGCTGGTGCCGGCCGACTTTGTACGGGTATTCAAACGCCCGGACAAGGTGCTGCTGGGAACCGGCATCCAGTTTCTGCTTATGCCTCTTGTTGCCTGGCTGTTGTCCAAAGGGTTGTTGCTGGGCCCTGAAATGACTGCCGGTATGGTGCTGGTCGGTGCCACGGCAGGCGGTACTGCCTCCAATGTCATGGTTTATCTGGCCGGTGGCAGGGTGGCCCTGTCTGTGACCATGACACTCTTTTCCACCCTCGTTGCCATCGCAGCAACCCCTCTTTTGACCCAGCTTTATGTGGGTCAATCTCTGGATGTCCCCGTAATCGACATGATGAAAACCATCGCCTGGGTGGTTTTGCTTCCGGTGTTGGCCGGTGTGGTCATCAACCGCTTTATGGAGCGCTTTCTGCGCAGGAATGAAATCTGGTTGGCGACCCTCTCCATGCTGGGGGTTGTCCTGGTCATAGCCATCGTGGTCAGCCTCAATCAGGGCAGTATTGCCAGCTTGGGGCCGGTGCTGGCGCTGGCGGTGATACTGCACAATGTCACCGGTCTGGCGGCGGGTTATTACGGTGCCAAACTGCTGAAATGTGATGAACGTGAATGTCGTACCATCGCCATAGAGGTGGGTATGCAGAATTCCGGATTGGCGGCAGGTCTGGCGGCTAAATATTTCGGGGTGGCTTCCGCCTTGCCCGGTGCGATTTTCAGCGTGTGGCACAACATTTCCGGTGCTATCCTTGCCGGCCACTGGAAACGAGTTAGAGTCAAAGATGGCAGCTGATACAGCCCACAAACCCCTTTCTGCATTTGAACAGGAGGTTCGGCGCATTGCTGAATCTCCTGAACGCTTTGAATACCCACGCCGACCTTTCACCGCCCGAGGCAGCTTTATCCGCCGCTGTGAAGGTTGTCGTATGCCCAGGGATTTCTGCATTTGCCGCTATCGCACGGAAACTCACTCAAACGCTGAGTTCTGGGTGCTGATGCATATCGAGGAAGTGAACAAGCCCACCAACACCGCCCGCCTGATCGGCGATACTCTGCCTTCAACCCGTGTTTTCCCTTGGCAGCGCATGAAACCGCCGCAGGAATTCGTTGAGCTGTTAAAGGAGGAGCGCTACCAGCCTTTTATTATCTTCCCGGACGACCAGCCGGATTATCAACACCGGGTGGTGCAGAACTATCCAGCCGCCAGAGAAGGGCATGAGAAAAAAACACCGGTTTTTATTCTGCTGGATGGCACCTGGCGGCAGGCCCGCAAAATGTTTCGTCAGAGTGAGTACCTGCAGGATCTGCCCGTCCTGCCGGTCAGAAGCAGTCGTAAAACCCGTTACCAACTGCGCAAACCGGCCTCCGAGTCCCACCTGTGTACTGCAGAAGTCGGTATCGAATTACTGGAAATGGCCGGAGATCAGGAAGCAGCCCAGGTTCTGGAAAACTATTTTGCTGTTTTCAATCAGGGCTACGCTGCGGCCCGCCGTCAGAAACAGGCCGACCTCAGCGAAGCCATGCAGTGGTTACTGGATTACCAGCAGAAAAATTGCAAAATTTAGGTTGAATAAATATTGGACAGTGAGTAAATATAGGATGGCTTGTATCAGTTTTGACATGAAAGAGGAGGCGCAGGACAAAATCGTCACTAATCTTTACCTTTGTTCAACTGGATTGAAACTATCAAAGTGATGTGAAATGCCAAGAATGCATGAGCATGACAATTTATTCTTCTAAAACAGTTGGTTAAAGCATGGATGGGTGAAAGATCAGAAATAAATCAGTTAATGGGTGGAAATGCAATCGTGTTCGTATAAAATCCACTCTTTAGCTGGCAAGATTGGATGTTGGTCAATTATCTTACTTAAAGCTCCTTGCGAAGCTGTAGCCCTCTAGCGTCGAGCTTATATTCGGCTCGGAGATGGTTTGCTGAATTTGGTGTTGTGAGGGAGGCGGTCTTGATTGAAACAAGGGCTGATGCGGAAGCAGTAAGTTTGATAACAAAAGTCTGCAAAATCAAACAATATGTTGCATGGCTAAGGGTCGCGCTTTTTTTATTTAAAAGTTAAGCGTTAGTTGCAAATTATATAACTGAACTTGGTGAAAAAAATGGCATTTGATTACGGTACACAGGAACTCAATATAAAAAACCCCTTTAAGCTTGAAGGGGTTGCACGAGTCGTTGTTGGTATTATATTGGCGGTAATTGGAGGCTTCTTGTTTTATCAGGTTGCTGGGGTTATGGAGGAAAGTGTTCTCCTAACGGCTGCCTACTTTTTTGCAGGTGCTTGCTTCTTACTGATTGGTATAATAAAAGCAGTGGGTGGCTTGACACGCGTTGTTCGGTTTTATGTTGGTCGTGATGCCCCCAGTAATCTTGATAAAGCTTATGCAGCACCAGTAATTTATCAGATGCTTCGAAACAAAAAAAATCCAACATTTGTTGAACCACAAGGCCTGATTCCCCGGATTGTCCATAGCTTATTCCCTCGGCTATTGACAGCTCCTCCTGTGTTGCGAAATTATTCTCAAAAATTAATCCTTAAAGTATCAAAAACCTTATTTGCTATTCTTTTATTTGGAATTGTTGTGCTTGGCTTCCAGGTACTAACTGCTTCTGGACATGTTGATGGGTTGGCAAAGGATGCAGCTATATCAACACTGCTGGTTTTACTTGCTTTATATTTGGGCTTGTTGTGGGTTAGGTCAGAAAAACCACTTGATAGTGCTAATTTTACTTATGGCTCCACATCGGCAAAAAGCCTGTTTAAGATGTTGCTGATAGCTATAGCCATGCCTATTCTGGTGGCGCTGGGATGGAGCTTGAGCTTTAGTGGATTAAGTGGATCTGAAGTCGCTGCGTACAGTAGTATGTTTGGCTTGATTATAGAAAATAATGCAGTGGTAACGTTGGTTGCAGTAGTTCTTGCTGGTATTGTATCTCTTGTGGTTGCTTTTTTTCTTTTGATGAGTGCACGACTGAACCTGTTTCCTACCGCCGTAGACAGAACTCATTTGAATGATGAATTTAGGTTTGATGCACATCCGAAGACCCTGTTCACTCGTCTTACTAACAAGGTTATGATGTCGAGAAGAGAGCTTGATATTGATAACCGAGTTTATAATAGTTATTGTGATACCAAAGCTGCTAACAATAATAATTCGGAATTCTCAATGGAATACATTGCTGAGACGCAGCCACTTGTTCTGGAGGCGCCGGAAGGGAAATTTTATGGGCTAGCACGCACCTTGATAACATTGGCTGGACACGCGGCTAGTGCATTGGCTTTTATTTTAATGTTTCTCCTGGTAGCAGATGCTTTGTCGTCTATTCATGAGCCACCATTTTCAGGCTGGGAAGAATATGTCGTTTATTATTTAGAAATGGTGTTTTACTTTTTTATTTTACTGCTTGTTGCTGGGTATGGTAAAGCAGCAGTCCATATGTCTGATTTATTCAGATCTGAAATATTCTTTAAATCAAATGCCATCCTTTTTGAAGCTGATGGAACTTTTCAGCAATCAACAAATTATAGGGGAGAGAATCGGCATGAGGCATCAAGTGAAGAAACTGGGTTTCATTTCGATAGCACCTATAATATGTTCGGATCCAGCCTATTGACTTCAACCTTTGCTGTTTCAGGCCATCACAACTTGCAACAGCTTAGATTCGTAATGTCTATGGCCGATAATGATGAGTTCTCTAAAGAAATTATTGATGATCTTTCGTATGAGATGAAAAAGATTGAAAGAGACGTTCAAACGAAGCGCGATGCTGATATTCAAGCAAGTATGAAAAGAAAAACAGATGCTATCTATGAGCAAAAAAGCGCTGAACTTGCTGCTATGGCAAATATGGGCGTTATACCCTCCCCACAAGATACAAGTGCTAATCTTGTCGCTAAAGATGATGTTGATGTCAAAAAAATCGAGGAGTAAAAATTATATGTAATCATAACCAGCCCATATATCTGGGCTGGTTTTTACCTGAAATTACAGCCCATATATCTGGGCTGGTTTTTACCTGAAATTACAGCCCATCCAGATAGCGTTCGGCATCCAGGGCAGCCATGCAACCGGTTCCGGCTGAGGTGACGGCTTGGCGGTAGATGTGGTCACAGACATCCCCTGCAGCAAAAACACCGGGAACACTGGTGGCTGTGGCGTTACCCTTGAGACCGGATTGCACCTGGATGTATCCGCCTGCCATATCCAGTTGGCCTTCAAACAGGTCGGTATTGGGTTTGTGGCCAATGGCAATGAACACGCCCATCACCTGCAGCTGTTTTTCACTGCCATCGGTGGTGGATTGCAGTTTCAAGCCGGTGACTCCCTGCTCATCACCCAGCACTTCATTCAACTGGTGATTCCAGAGAATATCAATGTTGCCATTTTTGGCCTTTTCAAAAAGCTGATCCTGCAGAATTTTTTCGGATCTCAGGCTGTCACGGCGATGCACCAGGGTGACCTTCTTGGCGATATTGGAAAGATACAACGCCTCTTCAACTGCGGTATTGCCGCCACCGATGACAGCCACTTCCTGATTCTTGTAGAAGAAACCATCACAGGTGGCGCAGGCAGAAACACCCCGCCCCATAAAGGCTTCTTCACTGGGTAGACCCAGATACTGGGCGCTGGCCCCGGTGGAGATGATCAAGGCATCGCAGGTGTAGGTGCCCTGGTCGCCGGTCAGGGTAAAGGGTTTCTCTTTCAGGTTGACCTGGTTGATGTGGTCAAACTGAACTTCGGTTTCAAAACGCTCGGCATGCTTGCGCATCCGCTCCATGAGTTCCGGGCCCTGAACACCCTGGTCATCCCCCGGCCAGTTGTCGACATCCGTGGTGGTGGTCAGCTGGCCACCCATTTGCATGCCGGTAATCAACAGAGGCTGCAGATTGGCGCGCGCTGCGTAAACGGCTGCGGTATAGCCTGCCGGGCCGGAACCGAGAATAATCAGCTTGCTATGGCGGGTCGTGCTCATGAATGCTCCTGGTAACAAGGGTCAATAAAAAGGGCCGACTGATCGCCGACCCCTTAAGACTAACGCGTTGCTCGGCAACTTGCCTTAAAGCAACCTTAAGTCTTACAGCTGCTCAGAAGATTCTGCCAGATAATCGGCAACACCCTTGGCATCCGCTTTCATGCCTTTTTGGCCTTTAGTCCAGCCAGCAGGGCAAACTTCACCATGTTCTTCGTGGAACTGCAGAGCTTCTACCAGGCGTACCATTTCATCGACATTGCGGCCCAGAGGCAGGTTGTTAACGATCTGATGCTGAACCACGCCTTCTTTATCGATCAGGAAGGAAGCACGCAGAGCAACGCCTGCATCAGGATGTTCAATGCCATAAGCACGGGTGATTTCGTGTTTTACGTCAGCCACCATGGTGAATTCAACTTCACCGATGCCGCCGTGATCAGGGCTGGTGTTGCGCCAGGCGTGGTGAGTGAACTGGCTGTCAATGGAAACACCGATGACTTCGACGCCCAGTTCCTTGAACTTGGCCATGCGGTTGTTGTGAGCAATGATTTCTGAAGGGCAGACAAAGGTGAAGTCCAGTGGCCAGAAGAAAAGTACACGATACTTGCCGTTGGTGTCAGAAAACTTGAAGTTTTC
Organism: Marinospirillum sp.; assembly: GCF_044810985.1. GTDB lineage: Bacteria > Pseudomonadota > Gammaproteobacteria > Pseudomonadales > Halomonadaceae > Marinospirillum. The sequence goes on along the minus strand of NZ_CP085242.1, from coordinate 1,991,579 downwards.
AACGATGCTGCCATCGCCCTTTACTGCTGCCGCTTCAAAATCAGGTGCTTGACGGGTTACAAGTACAGTCATTCCAAAACCTCCTAAAGGCTATAAAAGAAAACAAAGGTCTCTGCCTTTGCTCTAAAAAATCGGATAGAACTTTAATAATATGGGTACGGAGCAGCAGGATTGCAAGGGCTGGTTAGTCAGAATCCCGTTTCATTTCTGCAGCCACCAGCTCACCATTCATACCGACCTGGATGGCTACAGAGATCGGAGCACAGCAGACTTCGCAATCCTCAATGTACTCCTGGCTTCCTGCGGAAGTATCCACTGCCAGCTCCAGATTGCTGCCACAATAGGGACAGTTATCCTGAATCGTAATCAGCATGGCTTCGTTCATCGGGGCACCTCCTAGCAAGGCTGCACTTATAAAGGTTAGCAGCCAATCACAGGAAAGCGAGCAATCACTGGGCAGGACGGTTAAGATTGCGAAAAGTGAATAAAAAGGCAGTCGATTTTGTTGACAGCACAAAACATGGTTTGTACTTGGCACCCAAGGTTGCAGGATCTTCCTGAAAGATCCTGGCAGCAGCTGGTTGGTCAGGCTTACCCTTTTCTGCGTTATGAGTTTTTGCAGGCATTGGAAGAGACCGGCTGTGTCAGTCTGGCAACAGGCTGGCAGCCCTGTCATGCTGCAGTCTGGGAGGGTGATCGTCTGGTGGCGGTTTTGCCGGGTTACCGCAAGTATCACTCCCGGGGTGAGTATGTTTTTGATTTTCAGTGGGCGGAGGCCTATCGGCATTTTCCTGATCCTGAAACCGGAATCATGGGTCGTGATTACTACCCCAAACTTCTAAGTGCCATTCCCTTCACCCCGGCAGGTGGGCCGCGTCTGGTGATGGCTGAAGATGCCCGACCGGAAGAGGTGCTGGCTTGTCTGGCTGATGCCATTCAGGTTTTGCTGGCCGAGCAATCAGCAACCGGTGAAAGACTCTCCGGTTGGCACCTGCTGTTTCCTGATACTGACCAGACCGCTCTGGTGAGTAAGCACTGGCCCACGCCTTTACTGCAACGCCATGGCTGCCAGTTTCACTGGTTGAATCGTGACTACGCTGATTTTGAGGCTTTTCTGGCTGCCATGACCAGCAAAAGGCGCAAGGAAGTGCGGCGTGAAAGACGTAAGGTGGCGGATCAGGGTTTGTCTTTGCAGCGCTTCAAGGGTAAAGACATCACCCCGGAAATGATGAGTCAGTTTTATACTTTTTATCAGATGACCTATCACCTGAGAGGGCAGCGTCCTTACCTGACGCAAAGCTTCTTTTTGCAGTTACTGGAGACGATGGGCGATGCTCTGATGCTGGTTATGGCTTGGCACCAGGGCCGGGCGGTGGCGGGCGCTCTATTTTTTGTGGGTGAGAAGACGCTTTATGGGCGTTACTGGGGTGCCCTGGTGGAGGCGGATTGCCTACATTTTGAGGCCTGTTATTACCAGGGTATTGAGTTTGCCATTGCAGAGGGTTTGCAGCGTTTTGATCCGGGCACTCAGGGGGAGCACAAGATTTCCCGGGGGTTTGAGCCGGTTCTGACCCACTCCTTGCACTGGCTGCACGATGAACGCTTTTCCCGCGCTGTGGATGACTTCCTGCAAAGAGAGCGGGCGGCAGTGGCTGACTACCGGGAGCAAGCCAGCCAGCTACTGCCGTTTCGTTCTAATGCGCCGGGCTGAAGAGTTTCACAGCTTGAGGCTCTTCGGGTTTTTGCTTCAGGGTGATTTTTTCGTGCTGAAAGAAAGCCAGGGCCAGAGTGGCAACAGCCTGATAGAAAACGGCACTGCCGGCTTGTTGAACATCCTTGCACAGGGCTTCCGCCCAGGGTGCCAGATGACGGTGAAAAAAGGTGGCCTGGCGCTCTTCGCTGGCACCCTGTTGAATCAGCAGGGACATGACTTCGCACAAGGCGGCAATATGGTCTTCCGGTTCCTTGTGTTCTTCCGTGCGCTCAAAACCCAACAGTTTCAGATCCCGGCGTAACTCTATCAAGGGGGCTTCCATGATCGATCCGGTCAGATACCAGGAGGCAAAGGGGGTAACCTCGCCCTGGCCGATGCCGATAAACAAGGGCAGGTATTCATCGGCCAGCTGCTCGGGTGTTGCCCGCTGGGCCGCCATTTGCAGCATTTGCCAACCCAGTTGCAGATCATTTTGTTGCTGAGGATCGGTTTCCAGAGTGCGCAACAATTCCAGCAGCTCGGCGTTGGGGGCATCCCGAAGCAGAGCCGCGAGCAGGGCATAAATATCAGCGCGTAAAGCCTGGTCTTCCTGGTGCATGGTGATCTCCTTGGAGTCTTAGAGGCGCAATTGGGCTTCAGGGTCGGCGGCCAGTTCACGATAGCTGTCGCGTACGCGACAGTCTTCGCACATTTGCAGGCGTTTGGCAGCTTCGCCTTGGAAATAACTGTGATTTTCCAGTTTTTTCATAATGCTGGTGATGGTGCTGCGATTCCCGAAGGACTTGCCGCAACTGATGCAGTGAAAGGGTTCTTCTTCTTTTAAGATTCGCTCTTCCAGGCGGATACCGGGTGCCGCGACAAAACGGGGCTCCAGGGTGATGACTTTTTCCGGGCAACTGGCTTCACAAAGGCCACATTGCACGCAGTCCCCTTCCATAAAAGCCAAGCGTGGAGCTGTTTCATTGCCTCCCCGCAAAGCTCCCGTGGGGCAAAGGGCAACACAACTCATGCACAGAGTGCAGTTATCCACCTGAATGCTGACCTGACCAAAGGGTGCCGTTGCCGAAAGCAATACAGGTTCCTCTCTGGCTTCCGCCTGTTCATAAAGGCGCTCCAGCGCGGCATTCAGGGTGCCTCTTTTGCCCTCCCATTCAAAGGGATCAGTGGCGGGCTGGTCATGCCAGCGACTCAGCTTTTGATCCAGGGCTTCCAGTTCGCTGTTCAGGGCATTGCAATGAACCAGATTGATGCGTGCAGCAGGGTGCCCCAGGGTTTCCAGCAGTTGCCCGGCCAGGCCGACTTCCTTGTTAAGAAGAGTGACCAGGCTGGCAGGAGTTTCGTCACTGATTTGAATGCTGACAAAAGTGCAGCCTGCACACAAAAGTGAGAACCAGATTTCCATGCCCACTCCGGCGGCTTCCTCTAAAGGTAAAGGCAGCACATAATCAGGCAGGCTGTTCAGATCCGGTGCGGCTTCTTCGCCGTAAATCAGCAAGGCAGGTTTTGTGCCGCCGGCATCCTGATAGTTTTTGATCAACTGGCGCAGTTGGCTCAGGCGGTTGGGCGGCTGGGGCGAAGTGAAACTGAGCGCACCCGTCGGGCAGGCGGTGGTGCAGCTGCCGGCACCGTGACAAAGCGCATCATTCACTGCAATGATGAAATCATGGGTGGGGGTGTGATTATGGCTGCTGATGGCATCCGCGGGGCAAACATCCAGACAGCGGGTGCAGCCGGTTTTGCCGCGGTCGGCATGGGCACAGATGTCATGATTCACCTGAATGTAGGTGGGTTTTTCAAACTCGCCACGCATGCCGCTAAGCTCATCAATTACCTCATTCAACTGAGTGGAGCCCGCTGTCGGAGCGTAATAACCGGGCGGTGACAGTTCACTGCTGATCAGTTGCTGGCCGCTCAGATCCAGAACCAGATCAAAATGCTGCTGGCCGATCAGGGCTTTGGCCGGATTGAAGCTTTCCTGTTTTTCCGTGTCCATCACCTGAAGTTCAAAAGCACCCAGCCAGCCTTGCAGACTGACCAGGGGGGCATAAATCAGTTTGGCATCCGGGGCGGCATTCAGGGCCTTTTCCAGATGTTCATCATCCTGGCTGGAGATATCACCCTGAGCCAGAAGAGTAATGGAGCTAAGATCCGTCAGCTGCTCGGCAGTTAATCGAGCCAGATCTTCCGGGCCAATAATCAGCAGGTGACCCTGGCTGGAATAAGTCATGCTGCCGGACTGGGCGGCCAGATTGGGAGGAAGGCTGTTCAGGGCCAGTTGACGGGCCAGGGCATTGCTGGTTTCAGGTTTGGGCATCATCATCGCTTTCTTTATTATCAGGTTGAGTCGTGTCTGCAACGGGCTGGTCTTCTTCCTCCAGCCACTCATCGAGTTTGTCTTTGAACAGGGAACGCATTTTTCCGGCGGTTGCACTGGTCAGGCTGACGACCTGACTGTAATCCTCAGCATACTCATCCAGCTCACTGATGGTGTTGAAGCCGGGTTGGTGAAAGAGCTTCTGCAAAGCTTTTTGCTTTAAGGCCCTGCTGACGCCTTCAGCAAAAAACATGGACACATCACTCTGGTCATCCAGGCTTTCCAGGTCCGGCATATCGGCATCGGTCAGCTCTTTATCTGGGGTTTCCTGAAGCGCTTCCTGGGCTGAAGCCTGATCTGGAGTTTGGGCAGGCGGTTGATTTTCCGCTGCTTCCAGTTCGTCATCCAAAGGCTGCCCTTGTTTGCGCTTTGACCAGCGTGAAAGAAAGGCTTCACTCATGGTTTGGCTCCAGTGGTGTTTTTCTCTGGTTTGGGCTGGCCGCGCAAGCGACGATTGGCTTCCCTGGGGTCCACCCATTCGCCGTGGTGCGCCATAAAGGCTTCCAACCAGGCGTGAATCGCAGTAGGCATGGGGATATCCAACACCGGCTGACCGGCATCCATGGAATCCGCGGCTACGTCCTGGCAGACGGTGACCTTGTGAGGAACCCATACCTGGTCGTCCAGCTCACGGCAAATTACAAACACCTTGGGTGCCTGAGAGGAGAGATTGAAACGGTAGGCACTGCGCTCATCACGGAAAAGCTGCAGCTCCAGAGCGGTTGCTTCCGGGTTATCCAAAGGCTGCTGACTGATTTCTGCAACTTGCCAGCTTATGCTTTCCCAACCCCTGGACAGGGTGATTTTCTTTTCCAGAAGTACCCATAAGGGCCAGGCGTTGAGTGAAGGTTTACCCTGTGTCGCTGTAGTCACTGGCGGCTCCTGAAATTGTTTTCAGGAAAGAGCAGCAAGTCCTGTGCCTTTTGAGCCGGGAGAAAAAGCACAAATAACCCAGGAGTTAGTGGGAGAATTGCCCTGGAAAAGGGGGGTTAAAGCAGAGGGATTCGGCTTTCAGGGGCAGGAGGCGGGTCATTTTGACCCGCTGGGTCTTTTCCTGGCTGGCTTAGACTTCGGTCAGGCGCAGCTCTTTGGGCATGGAGAAGGTGATGTTTTCAGGGCGTCCTTCCAGTTCAACGGGCAGATCGGCTCCCCAGTCATTGAGCTGTTGAATCACATCCTTCACCAGGACTTCAGGCGCGGAAGCACCGGCGGTAATGCCGATACGACGGGCCTCTTTCAGCCATTCTTTTTTCAGATCATCCGCACCATCAATCAAATAGGCTTTGGCACCCATGCGTTCAGCCAGTTCACGCAGACGGTTGGAATTGGAGCTGTTGGGGCTGCCAACCACCAGCACCAGATCCGAGTTCTCGGCCAGGGTTTTCACGGCATCCTGACGGTTCTGGGTGGCATAACAGATATCGTCCTTGCGCGGCCCGCTGATGTTGGGAAAGCGCTCGCGCAGGGCATTGATCACCTTGGCGGTATCGTCCATGGATAAGGTGGTTTGGGTGACATAGGCCAGATGATCCGGGTCTTTGACTTCCAGCCGGGCGGCATCGGCTTCGCTTTCCACCAGGTAGATTTTGCCCCCGTGGCGGTCATCATAACGCCCCATGGTGCCTTCCACTTCGGGGTGACCTTCGTGACCTATCAGAATGCACTCCTGACCCAGGCGGGCATAGCGCAAAACTTCCATATGCACCTTGGTGACCAGCGGGCAGGTGGCATCAAACACCTTGAGATTGCGCCTTTCCGCCTCTTCCTGCACGGCCTGGGAAACACCATGGGCCGAGAAAATAACGATCACATCATCCGGCACTTCATGCAACTCATCAACAAATCGGGCACCGCGATCTCGCAGGGCTTCCACCACAAAACGGTTGTGAACCACTTCATGCCGAACATAAATGGGCGGGCCGAACACATCCAATGCACGGTTGACGATTTCGATAGCCCGATCCACCCCGGCACAAAAGCCGCGAGGATTGGCCAACTGGATGCTTTGAGTCATAAATAACCTGGTTTACTGAACAGAGGCAGGAGCCACATCAAGAATTTCGACTTCAAAAGTCAGGGTTCGCCCTGCCAGAGGATGATTGAAATCCACCTTGACCTGACGCTCATCAATTTCAGCCACAACACCCGGCAATTCGCCACCGGCCTTGTCGGTGAAACCCAGAATCATACCCACATCCAGCTCTTCGATATTGGCAAAATCGGAACGTGAAAGCATCTGGATATTGCTGGGGTTGTGCTGGCCAAAAGCCTTCTCGGGAGGCACGGTAAAGGTATCCTTCTGGCCCGCCTGAAGACCATAAAGACAGCTTTCAAAACCCTCGGGCAAATTGCCATCACCAATCGTTAGGGTGGCCGGGTCACGGTCAAAAGTGGAATCCACCGGCTGACCGTCTTCAAGATGCAAGGCAAAATGCAGGGTGACCTGAGTGCCGTCACCGATTTTCAAATCTTTCATGCGGGTATCCATAAGGTGAGAAGAGTGATTGAATTTATTTTAACATGCACACTGGAAGGCAGTAACCTACTTCTCTACTCGGATATGGATTGATCATTTGTAGCTTTAAAGCTACACTTCTTGCCATGATCGAAATTACTCACTATTTGACTGCAGACGGTCATGACCCTTTTCAGACATGGCTCGATCAGGTGAAAGCGAAAGATGTACGTGCCGCAATGCGTGTTCTTACTCGTATCAACCGGCTGTCAGCAGGAAATGCAGGTGACTGCAAGTCAGTGGGTGGGGGTGTTTTTGAGATGCGTATTACCTATGGGCCTGGATACCGAGTTTACTACACCCATGTTAAAGACAAGCTGGTCATGCTCATGATTGGTGGTACCAAAAAGCGTCAAGCATCTGATATAGAGCAAGCCAAAGCATTTCTGGCTGATTATCGTAAGAGGACTAGTAAATGAAAAGCCATGATACCGCTGTTGTTGAAATGCTGCGTAATGACCCAGAAATGGCCATTGAATATCTGCGTGCCGCTTTTGATGAAATGGATGAGGAAGGTGGTGAAGCAGCTTTTTTGATGGCTTTGCGCCACCTGGTTCAGGCTCAGGGTGGTATGACTGAGGTGGCTAAAAGGGCAAAGATTTCACGGGAAAGCCTCTATCGAGCTTTAAGCCCAGAGGGTAACCCTAAGCTGCGTACTATCACTGCGGTGATGAAAGCCACTGGGATACACTTTCATCAGCTTACCCATTCAGCCGCTTGATTTTTTGCCGGGCCAAAGCTTGAAAGAGGATCGTTAACATGTTGCCAGTTCTGACTCAGTTCGCTGAAGACGATCCCAGAATTCTTGCACTCTGGATTTATGGCTCCCGGGCGCGTGGTGATGCCGGGTCTGGGAGTGATTACGATCTGGCGGTTATTTTTGCAACCTGGGAGCCGGATGCTTTGGAAAGGCGCTTAAGGCCTGAAGTTCTGGCACTGGAATGGCAGCAAACCGCAAAGTTGCAAGAAGGTGGACTGAGCATCGTTGACCTGGCCTGCTGCTCTGTACCTCTGGGTTGGAGTATCCTTTCTGAAGGCAAACTCCTTGTGGATAAAAGACCTGAAATTCGCATGACCATTGAATCCAGAATCTTCTCAATCTGGGAATTGGATTATCTACATACTCAACAAAGGATGGCGTGAAATGGTACCAGTCGCACCCAGCTATTTGATTTCTCTGACTGAGCATGTCAATGAGTGTGAAAGGGACTTACTCCTGCTCAAAGAAAAACTAGAAGCAGAATCCTGGTCGCGTTTTGAAGAGTTAGCGGCTGAACGTAGCTTGCAGTTATTGATTGAAGCAGCCATAGGTGCAGCAAAACACTGGTCGAAAATGTCCACTGGACAGACGATTAATGAAGGGCTGAAAGCCTTTCAGTATCTGGAAAGTGCTGGCTTGATAGAAAGTCAGGTGCCCTGGAAAAAAATCATCGGTTTACGAAATGCCCTGGTACATGACTATCTGGACGTCGATCCCGAGATAGTTCAGTCAGTTGTCCGTAGTGGCTATTATCAGCAACCTTTGGATTTTGTGCGTCAGGCAGTTAAAGCTCTGGGTTAAACAAACCCTCTGCCGGGCTTTCTGTACTTACCCCGTTTTAGTGGAGACCTTCAGTCACCACTGGAGGTGCTGCAATGCCTCGGTACAACAGCCCCAAAAAACGTCAGTTCAGCTTTGAATTCAAGCGTTAATCTCTCTTCCCTTCCTTCCCAAAAAACGCCAGCCAGATGATCAGAGCAGCCCCGACGCTGATTCCGGCATCGGCAATGTTGAATGCTGGAAAGTAGTTGTGGTTCCAGTGAAAGGCGAGGAAATCGACGACATAGCCGTGAAGGATGCGGTCATGCAGGTTGCCCAGAGCACCGCCAAGGATCAGAGCCAGGGCGAGGGCGGTGAGTTTTTCATTGGGCTTAAGGCGGTTCATCCAGCCCCAGAGGAAGAGGCTGGCGATCACTCCGAGGGTGACAAAGAAAACCCTTTGCCAACCTCCGGCTTCGGCCAGAAAACTGAAGGCTGCGCCGGTATTGTGCAGTAAAACCAGGTCAAAGACCGGCAGCACTTCAATACGCTGGCCGTAATCCAGGCTGTTGCTGACCCAGGCCTTGCTGATCAGATCCAGGGCAATAACGGCCACAGCCACCAGCACCCAGGGCAGGTTACGCTGCTGCCAGGCGAGGCTGGACAGCAGTTCTTTCAGCTTAGGCGCTTTTTTTTCATTAGGCATAGCGGCGATCTTCACCGGGGCCATCGGGCAGGTTGCTGATGCAACGACCACAGAGTTCAGGGTGGTCAGAGTGACTGCCCACATCTTCACGGTGGTGCCAGCAGCGGGTGCACTTCTGGTGCTCGGATGCAGCCACTTCAACTTTGAGTTCTTCCAGCTCGGTTGACCGTGCATCGCCACCTTCAGCCAGGGGCTTGAGAGTGACTTCCGAGGTTAGCAGCACAAAACGCAGTTCTTCACCCAGACGTTTGAGATCGGTCAGCAGGGCATCGGAAGCATAGAGAGTCACTTCTGCGCTCAGCGAACCCTTGACCAGTTTTTCATTACGCGCATCTTCCAGGCATTTGTTGACGGCATCCTTCACTTCCATCAACTGTTCCCAGAAATCACGGCCCAGATCATTGCTGCTGTCTTCGGGCAGGGCAAAGAGGCCGTCATACCAGGTGGTCAGGAAGATGGATTCAGGGCGCTCACCGGGCAGGTGTTCGTTGATTTCTTCCGCAGTGAAGCAGAGGATGGGAGCCACCCAGCGGATCAGGGCTTCAGCAATATGATAAAGCGCGGTCTGGCAGGAGCGACGACCGCGAGAATCGGTTTGCATGGTGTACTGGCGGTCTTTGATGACATCCAGATAGAAGCCACCCAGTTCCTTGACGCAGAAATGATGCACCTGCTGGTAGACATCCAGGAAGCGATAGTTGGCATAGGCTTCTTCCATGCGTTTTTGCAGGCGCAGAGCGGCATCCACGGCCCAGCGATCCAGAGCCAGCAGCTCATCGGCAGGCAGGGCATCACGTTGCGGCTCAAAACCATTCAGGTTAGAAAGCAGGAAGCGTGCCGTGTTGCGAATGCGGCGATAGGAATCCGCCGTGCGCTTGAGAATGTCATCGGAAACGGCCATTTCCCCGGAATAATCGGTTGAGGACACCCAGAGGCGCAGGATATCGGCCCCCAGTTTGTCCATGACTTCCTGAGGCGCTACAACATTACCCACCGACTTGGACATCTTGCGGCCATGCGCATCCACAGTGAAACCGTGGGTCAAAAGGCTGCGATAAGGCGGGTGACCGTCAATCGCGCAACCGGTCAGCAGGGAGGAATGGAACCAGCCGCGGTGCTGGTCGGAACCTTCCAGATAAAGATCCGCACGCGGGCCTTTATCATGCCCCAAGGGGTGAGAGCCGCGCAGAACGTGCCAGTGGGTGGTGCCGGAATCAAACCAGACATCCAGGGTATCCGTGGCCTTGTCATAATCAGCCGCTTCATTGCCCAAAAGCTCTTCGGCAGGCATCTTGAACCAGGCATCAATGCCTTCGTCTTCAACCTTCTGGGCGACTTTTTCCATCAGCTCCAGGGTGTTGGGATGTAATTCGCCGGTGGCCTTGTGCAGGAAAAACGGCAGGGGAACACCCCAGTTGCGCTGGCGCGAGATACACCAGTCCGGGCGGTTGGCAATCATGGAATGCAGGCGTGCCTGACCCCAATCCGGGTAGAATTTGGTTTGCTCGATACCGGCCAGAGCTTTTTCACGCAGCGTTTTGCCGTCTTCACCCTGAAGATCCATGCCCACAAACCACTGGGCCGTGGCGCGGTAGATGACCGGGGTTTTGTGCCGCCAGCAGTGCATGTAGCTGTGCTTAATCTTTTTGTGCGCCAGAAGGCTGCCGGTTTCCTGCATTTTCTCGACGATCTGCGGGTTGGCTTTCCAGATCATCTGGCCGCCGAAGAAAGGCAGGTCATCGGCATAGACCCCATTGCTTTGCACGGGGCTGCGGATTTCATCAAAGCTCATGCCTTCAGCACGGCAGGTATTGAAGTCATCCATACCATAGGCGGGCGCCGAGTGAACGATGCCGGTACTGCCCACTTCCGCCTCCACATAATCGGCCAGGTAAACCGGTGACAGGCGATCGTAAAACGGATGGCGGAAGTTGATCTTGTCAAAGGCTTCACCCTGAGCCGTGGCAATGACTTTGCCTTGCAACTCATAGCGTTCCAGGCAGGATTCCACCAGAGGTTCAGCCAGAACCAGCAGGCGCTCACCTACATCCACCAGAGCGTAGGTGAATTCCGGATGCATATTCAGTGCCTGGTTGGCCGGGATGGTCCAGGGTGTGGTGGTCCAGATGACCACGGCGGCAGGCTTGGGTAGCGTGTCCAGGCCAAAAATTTCCGCCAGGCGAGTGTCATCTTCACAGGGGAAGGCAACATCCACGGCATCGGATTGCTTGTCGGCATATTCGACTTCAGCTTCGGCCAGGGCAGAGCCACAATCAAAACACCAGTTAACCGGCTTGAGGCCCTTGAAGACATAGCCGCCCTTGACCATTTCCGCCAGGGCGCGGATTTCACCGGCTTCATTGCTGAAATCCATGGTGCGATAGGGTTTTTTCCAGTCGCCGATCACGCCCAGGCGGACAAAATCCTGCATCTGGCCCTTAATCTGCTCACTGGCGTAATCACGGCAGAGATCACGCGCCTTGTCGGCAGGCAGGTTTTTGCCGTGGGTGACTTCCACCTTGTGTTCAATCGGCAGGCCGTGACAATCCCAGCCGGGTACATAGGGCGCATCATAGCCGGACAGAGTGCGCGACTTGACGATAAAATCCTTGATGATCTTGTTGACGGCATGGCCGATATGAATGTTGCCGTTGGCATAGGGAGGGCCATCATGCAGCACAAACTTGGGGCGACCTTCGCCCTGTTTGCGCAGACGGCTGTAGATATCCATCTGCTGCCATTTTTCCAGGCGTTTGGGTTCCTGTTTGGGCAGCATCCCACGCATGGGGAAATCGGTTTCCGGCAGGTTCAGAGTTGCTTTGTATTGATCCGTATTCTTGTCAGTCATGGTCAGGTGTCATCAAGGTTGGTTAGCTGGAAAAGTCAGGGGTGCTGTGGCCAGAAGTGGCTGGATTTCATGATCCGGCCAGGCCGAACCGGGCACCCAATCCGGGTGGGCCTGATTAAAGAACTGAATGGAGTGGTCAATATCCAGGGCAATGTTTTCTTTCAGTTCTTCCAGGCCGCTGAATTTCTTTTCATTGCGCAGCTTGGCCAGAAAAAAAACTTCCAGCGGCTGGGCATAGATTTCTTCCCGGAAGCCATGCAGGTGAACTTCCAGAGCGGGTAGAACGCCATCGACGGTCGGGCGCAGGCCAATATTGGCCACACCGGGCCAGAAGTCACCGTTTTTCAATCGGGCCAGTACGGTGAAAACACCGTTCAAGGCAGGCTTGCGAATACCCAGCAATAGATTGGCTGTCGGTACACCCAGGGTTCGACCCAGTTTGCGGCCATGCACGACACGGCTGGCAATCTTGTAAGGGCGGCCCAGCATACGGGCAGCACCGGCCAGATTGGCGCTGGCTAAAGTGGTTCTGACGCGGGTACTGGAAACGCGCTCTTCATCCATCAAAAAGGTATGGGTGTGCTCAACGCCAAAGCCTTTCCGGGGGCCGAGTTTCTCCAGCAGATGAAAATCACCGGCGCGATCACAGCCAAAGCGAAAATCATCACCCACCACCAGATGACGCACACCCAGGCCATCCACAAGGACTTGCTGGATGAATTCTTCACCGGTCAGCTGGCGCAAACGACTATTGAACTGCAGGCAAACGATCCGCTCGGCACCGTATTCAGCCAGGCGTTCGACTTTTTCCCGAAAGCGCGTCAGACGTGCAGGAGCCTGATCACCGGCAAAAAACTCCCGTGGCTGGGGTTCAAATACCATCACAGTGGCTGGCTCCCCCAGCTGCGCGGCTTTTTCCCTGACTTGCTGCAGGATTTTCTGGTGGCCCAGGTGCACGCCATCGAAATTACCGATAGTGGCCACACAGCCCCGGTGTTGGGTGCGCAGATTGTGAATACCGCGAATCAGTTCCATGCAGGCTCTAGCCAGACCAATTGAAGAAGTGGAGGACAACCCGTGATTATATAGAAGTGAAAGGCCAGCGAACAGCGCCCCGCTTCAAGGGGGGCAGCTATTAACCAGGGATGAAGGCGGGTCATCATTGATGCGGGGGCGACCCGTGACCGAAAAGGTGACGGCCTTGGCGTCCTGCTGGGTAAAACCCGAGCAAGGCAGAAGGGTGCCGCCCGAGCTTCTCTGGGGCAAAGGCTGCAGGGTGATGTCATGATCGGGAAAAGCAATCTTCGTAGTGTTGCCGGGAAATTGGCGTAAGGGTTTCAGGGTTTGATCAACCAGTAACAGGTCTGCACCCAACCGGGAAGAGGAGCAGCTCTGGGCATTCTGGGTTATGCAAAGAGTGAGTTCCTGTTGGTGCAAGGTCGCCAGGGTGCGAGCCAGTTGCACTATGGCTTGAAGGCGGTTCAGTTCAGCTGCCTGGCGTTGTTTTTCCTGCAGGGATTGATAGCCGGGGAAGGCAACTCCCATCAGCACGGTGAGTATTGCCAGTGCCACCAGCATGTCCAGCAGATTCATACCTTTCTGGTGGTTAATCATCTGAGCACGCCTGTGCCAGAGGGCAGGGAGGACAGGTCGATGTTTTGTTGCTGTCCAGTTGTTTCAACAGCGTCTGGCAGTTCTGATAAAGCTGAAACTGATGGTTGAGATAACTGCGGCTTAAATCCTGGCTGGCCAGGGTGATCAGCAGCATGGCCAGAAGCACAAAAACCAGAAGAGGCAACAGTAAAAACCCTTGCTGTCGTGAAGGTCTCATGGGGTTGGCTCCCGTAGATTGGCTCTGCCCAGCACCAGGGTTCTGAGATGCCCGTCATCAGGTGGGTTGAGGGTTTCGCCCCAGAGGGTGATTGAATGGGAGGCTTGTTTGCCATCAAGTGCCTGATCGGAAACCACCAGTGCCGCAAACTGAATGGCTGTGACTTCTTCCCAGGGATCACTGAAATCCTCAGCTTTTATCCAGCTGGACGAATCCGGGCTGAAGAAGCGCAAACGCAGCAATTCAACCTGAGCAACCAGGGTTTGTGAGTTGGTCAGGGTTTCAGCTTTATCCTGGCTGGAAATCTTGTGAGCCAGACCCCTGCCGTAGGATTTCTCATCAACGTGCCAGAGACTGTAGTCGGCTGTTTTACCTTGAGGTTGGCGATTGATCAGCAACCAGTCAGAGGAACGAAAGCTGGCAAAGCTTCTCTTTTGGATATGAGAATCGCTGAGTTGAATGGAGGCTTCCCTGAGATCCGGGTAATCATGGGTGGCCGCTCCCGCTTCCAGCAGTTGGTAGCCACTGGCCAGATCCTGCTTCAAAACCAGCTCGGTTAGTCGTGCTCTTTCTTCCAGGCGCAGCCAGACAGACTCTTCAGCTTGTTGATGCACCAGGCTGGCAAATATTTGGGTGGCGGCCAGGAGTAAGAGACTGCCTATAGCACTGACCAGCAGCATCTCCAGAAGCGTAAAGCCAGAAGTTTTCCTTTTCATATGGCCTCCTGCTATTGCGTGGGTCGCCGTATTTCCCTTGGGCCGGTCGGGCTTTGCCAACTCAGCACAATTTCCTGGCTTATAAGTTTTGTCTTCAGGTCGGGAAGTTTCTGGCTGGTCTGACAAAGCAGGCTGAAATCAAAATCGGCTTTGGGGTGTTCAGGTGAGCACTGGCTGCTTTTCAGGGAGACTTTCAGGCTGCCGGGTGGTGAGATTCCTGAGCCCAGTTGCAGGGCAAGATCTTCGGCTGCTCGGGCAGCCGCTGCTTCCTGCTGGATGAGGAGTCGAATCTGCAGGCTGGAAGTCAGGTGCTGTCCTACGGTAATGGCCAGCAAGGCAGTCAGTATCAGAGCAACCAGCAGCTCCATCAGCGTGAAGCCGGTCTGAGTAGGTATTTCCAGTGACATAGAGCTTCCTCCCTGAAAGTAAAGTCAAATTTCAGGTTAGAAGATCAAGCATCAGGGTTGATAGCGAAGGCCGGTTTTTTTGATCCGGCCAACCAGGAAGTAAATAATGTAGCTGTTTTTTACCGGGGGTTACGAGGTGGGTTTAAGCTGCCTGGGGCGAACACCGGCAACCAGCAGGGCCAGGCCATAAAGCCCTCCACCCAGAATGACCAGCAGAGCCAGGCGCAGTATTCGCTCGGTAATACTCCATTCCAGCCAGATCGAGGTTGCAGGGCTGAACCAGATCAGCAAACCCACCATCAGCACCAGGGCAAAACTGATTTGCAGAGCAAAGCGCCCCCAGCCGGACATCCAGTGCAGAACACCTTCCTTGCGCAGGCCTCGGGCCAGTAAACCGGCATTTAAAAAGGCCGAAGCCGCCGTGGCCAGAGCCAGACCGGCATGGGCCAGAGGCACGATCAAAATCAGATTGAACACCATATTGGCGGTCATGGCCTTGATAGCGATGGTCACCGGGGTGCGGGTATTCTGGCGGGCAAAATAGCCGGGAGCCAATACCTTGATCAGCATAAAAGCCAGCAGGCCCAGAGCATAGGCCCGTAATGCCAGAGCAGACATTTCCACATCCACTGCGGTCATGGCTCCATACTGGAAGAGAGTAATTAACAAGGGTTCAGCGAGCAGTACCAGAGCCAGTGCCGCAGGCAGGCCAATCAGCAGCACCATACGCACCGCCCAGTCCAACAACTGGGAGAATTTTTCCTTATCCGCCGTGGCATGCTGGCGCGAAAGTGTAGGCAGAATCACCGTGGCGATGGCAATACCAAACACACCCAGCGGCAGCTCCACCAGACGATCGGCATAATACAGCCAGCCCACACTGCCATCCGTGAGGAAAGAAGCCAGCAGGGTATCCAGTAAGAGATTGATCTGGCTGACGGAAACCCCAAACAAGGCTGGAGCCATGAGTTTTAATATCCGCCGCACACCTGAGTGTTTCCAGTCGGGAATAGGCACAGGCAACAGGCCTTCGCGAGCCAGAAACGGCAGCTGAAAAGCCAGTTGTACAATCCCGGCAATCAATACCCCCCAGGCCAGAGCTTCAGCAGAAGATCCGGCCCAGCTGCTCAGAAAAACAGCACTGGCAATCAGACTGACATTCAGTAAAACCGGGGTGAAGGCGGGAATGGCAAAGCGGTTGTAGGTATTAAGAATACTACCGGCAAAAGCGGTCAGGGAAATCAGCAATAAATAGGGGAAAGTGATTCTCAGCAGGTCTACGGTCACAGCCTGCTTTTCCGGATCGTTGGCAAAACCCGGTGCAAACACCCAGACCAGCAGAGGTGCAGCGAGAACGGCCAGACTGCTCAAGCCCACCAGTGACAAGCCAAGACAACCGGCCACTGCATTGTTCAGGCGTTTGACTTCAGCCCGGCTTTTGTTCTCGGCGTATTCGGCAAGTACCGGAATAAAGGCCTGGTTGAAAGCTCCTTCAGCAAACAAACGGCGCAGAAAATTGGGGATTTTAAAGGCAACAAAAAAGGCATCCGCAGCACCCCCGGCCCCGATCAGGGTGGCAATGACAATATCCCTGGCCAGACCGAGAATGCGCGACAGAAACGTCATGGCGCTGACCACCAGGCCAGAACCCAGAATTCCACGTTGTTTCGGGGCCGGTTCTTGTGTTTGTTTTGCGCTGTCAGATGTGCTCATGGCCAAAGAACTCAGGTTACCGGATGGATGCCCACAAAAAAACCGGCATTAAGCCGGCTTTTATGTGCCTGGTCGGTCAATAAAACCGGATCAGGAAACTTTCAGTGCCTTAACGCGGGCATTCAGACGGCTCTTGGTGCGAGCAGCCCAGTTTTTGGTGTAAACGCCCTTGTCAGCAACACGGTCAATAACTTTTTGCGCTGCGCGGAAATCAGTCATCGCCTGATCCCAGTCACCGGCTTTCACAGCTTTCAAAACTTTCTTGATGCTGGTGCGAGTGGTGGAACGCATGCTGGCGTTGTGCAGACGACGCTTTTCAGATTGAATGGCGCGTTTTTTGGCAGATTTGATGTTAGCCACGATAACTCCTTGGAGTCTTGCAAAGATCGTAAGATACTGATTTCAATTCGTAAACTGATAATCAGCTGGAATCCCCTCAGGGGGAGGCGAATTTTATCACGGCTTCAGCGCATAAACCAGCGTTCCAGCAGGCGATGAATCCAGCGTCCATAGGGTGGGTAGATCAGGCGGGCGGAATTGAACAGGCGGCGTTGAAACACCCCCCTTGGCCTTGGAAAAAGTCAGAAAGCCTTCACGGCCATGATATTGCCCCATACCGGAAGCCCCCACACCCCCAAAAGGCAGATCATGCTGGGCAACCTGCAGCAGGGTTTCATTGATTGCCAGACCGCCGCTGTGGGTTTGATATTCCAGTTCTTGCTGATACTGCGGATTCGTGCCCAGATAATAAAGTGCCAAGGGACGAGGACGCTGGCGGATAAACTGGATGGCTTCTTCAAAATCGCGATAAGTGATAATGGGCAAAAGAGGCCCGAAAATTTCTTCCTGCATCACCTGAGCCAGAGGTTTCGGATTGATCAAAAGCGTCAGAGCCAGTTTGTTGCTGGCGCTCAGATCTTCATCAGCCGGATTGAGTTCCAAAACTTGGCAGCCCTGCTCTTTGACTTCTGCCAGTAAACCCAGCAGGCGCTTCTTGTGCTGACTGTTAATCAGTGAGGTGTAATCCGGGTTGTCCTTCAGGTGTGGATAAAACTCAGCAAAACGTCGGGTCAGGTAAGCAATCACTTCTTCCAGCCGTTCTTGAGGGCAAAGCAGATAATCCGGGGCGATGCAGGTCTGCCCGGCATTGAGGGTTTTGCCGAACAGCAGGGGATCAAGAGCCTTTTCCAGAGATATATCCTGATCCAGCAGAGCCGGGGATTTACCACCCAGCTCCAGCGTAACCGGGGTCAGGTTTTCAGCTGCTGCGCGCTGGATATGCTTGCCCACCGCAGTGGAGCCGGTAAATAAAAGGTGATCAAAAGGCAGGCTGGAAAAAGCCTGACTGACTTCCTTTTCACCTGTGGCGACTTGCACTTCATCCGCCGAAAACGCCTCCTGCAGGCAGGTGATCAATGCCTCATTGGTCATGGGTGTCCATTCCGAAAGCTTGAGAAACACCCGGTTGCCGGCAGCCAACGCAGAGATCAGCGGAGACAGGGCCAACTGCAGCGGATAATTCCAGGGCACCATAATACCCACCACCCCCAACGGCTGATAAATCACCCGGGCCCTGGCCGGTTGATACAGCCAATCGACCCTGCGCTTATTCGGCTTCATCCAGCGCTTTAAACGACGGCGCACGAAAGCAATTTCTGAAATGATCGGCATCACATCCGCCAGCAAGGATTCCTGACGCGAACGCCCGCCAAAATCCTCACTCATCGCATCCAGCAGATTCGGGTAATGAGCCTTGAGCGCCTTTTCCAGATGCTTAAGTCGATCAAGCCGGGTGGCAAGAACAGGGAAAGGCTCAGCGGAAAAAGCCTCTTGCAGTTGGGATAGCTGGTCGGTCAGGGTGCTGGTCATGGCTACTGCCTTGTTTCAGGTTGCCCAGGACAAAGAAGTGATGAGAAGTTTGGTCAGGAGAGGCTTAAGAGATCATCAAGCGAAATTACAGAGCTGTTATGCTTCTGGGCCAGCTTGATGTCATCTGTTACCAGCGTGGCTCCAGTCACAATTGCTGAGGCTGAAATGATGCTGTCAGGCAGCTTCATTAGTGAGCTACGGCGAATCTGGATGGTTTCTGCTCTTATCTGCTCATTCAGCTCTATTCTGGTTAGCTGCTGCAGTATGGCTTTAATTACTGCTTCGTCAGTAGAGTTCAATCCGGGAAAACCCAGCAGTTCAAGCTCTGTAATGACAGAAAAGGCATAGTGTGCAATAGGTAGCTTGATTTTCTGGTGAATCGCATTAATAAAAATGTTGGTGTCCAGAAGATAGCGATTACCATTCATCCCGCAGCTTCCTCTGGAAGTCCACGCCATCTTCAGGCGTCATTGAGGGAGCCTCAACACAAGAAAAGTCGACTGCCTTGCCTGCTGGGTGGCTGGCTACTTTCTCGTGTACTTGAGTTGTTTCAAACAGCACAACAATTTTTGCATGAGCATTTTTAAGGTGTTGATATTCAGCGGGTATCCTGACAATACCTTCTTTGATATCAGTTTCAAACTCTATCGCCTGCATCATTGCCTCTCAAAGACTGACGTTACCCTGAATGTGGTTGTCTGATTTCTGGATAATATCTTCCAGTCTAGAGCAGCCTGCCCCATATCACCAGTGAACATGAGCTTGAGTAGAATCAGGCCCGATGTTGGCTGATAAAACGAATATAGAGCTGTTCCACCTGTTCTCTTGCCCAAGGGGTGCGGCGCAGGAACTTCAGGCTGGATTTGATGGAAGGGTCACTTTTAAAGCAGTTGATGTTGATGCGCGCAGCCAACCCATCCCAGCCGTAGTGCTGCTGCAATTCAGTAACCAGCTGCTCCAGGGTAATGCCGTGCAAAGGGTTGTTGGGTTGGGTATTGTTCATCACACCACCACCAGGTTGTCGCGGTGAATCAGCTCCGGGGTTTCGATGTAGCCCAGGAGTTCTTCGATGCGTCCACTGGGTTGTCCGGCGAGGATGCGGGCTTCTTCCGCTGAGTAGTTGACCAGACCTTTGGCCAGGGCGCGTTCGTTTTCATCCACACAGACCACCAGCTCACCGCGCATGAAGTGGCCGCGTACTTCCTTGACGCCCACGGGCAGCAGGCTTTTGCCGCCTTGTTGCAGGGCTTTGATGGCTCCGGCATCCAGTACCAGAACGCCTTTTTCCTGCAGGTGTCCGGCCAGCCAGCGTTTGCGGGCGGTGATGGGTTCGTCATCGGGCAATAAGAGGGTGCCCAGTTCTTCACCGGCAAAGAGGCGGCTCAGGGCATTTTCGGTGCGACCACCCAGGATCACGGTGCGAGCACCGGAACGTGCGGCCAGACGCGCGGCGCTGACTTTGGTGAACATGCCGCCACGACCCAGAGCGCCACCATCACCGGCCACGGCCAGCAGGGCAGGGTCCTGGGCGCGGCCTTCAGGGATCAGTTGCGCTGCGGGGTTTTTGCGCGGGTCAGCATCATAAAGGCCGGGCTGGTCGGTCAGCAGAATCAGGGTTTCGGCTTCCAGCAGGTTGGTGACCAGAGCGCCGAGGGTGTCATTGTCACCGAAGCGGATTTCGTCGGTGACCACAGTGTCGTTTTCATTGATGATGGGCACAACATCCAGGTCCAGAAGGGTTTGCAGTGCGCTGCGGGCATTCAGGTAGCGTTTGCGGTTGGACAGGTCATCATGGGTCAGCAGTATCTGGGCGGAATTCAGACCCTGGCTTTTAAACGCGGATTCCCAGGTTTGAATCAAGCCCATCTGGCCCACGGCGGCCGCGGCCTGGAGTTCATGAATGGAGCCTGGACGCTTTTTCCAGCCCAGACGCACCATGCCCTCAGCCACCGAACCGGAAGTGACCAGCAGAATTTCCTTGCCTTCACGTTTCAGCTCGGCAAGTTGTTCCACCCAGCCTTGAATGGCAGCCACATCCAGCCCCCGACCGTCATTGGTCAGAAGTGCGCTGCCGATTTTCACCACCACACGGCGGTTACGGGTCAGGCGTTGGCGTTCACTGCTGGCTGGGCTCATGCAAGGGTGTTCCTTCAGCGGGCGTATTCAACATCGACATCAAAATCATCATCGTCGAAGTCGTCATCATCTTCGTCTTCTTCGGCGGCCTTGCGCTTATGGCGGCGGTTGAGCCAGGCTTCAACACGTGCCACGGCTTCGGCTTCCATGCGCTCACGCATCTGGGCCTCGGCTTCAGAAGCATCGGGGTTTTCGGCTTCTTCGGCACGGCGCTCAAGAAGCCAGGTCATGATGGCCTGACTGAGTCTTTCCGTGCCCTGGTTGCTGATGGCGGAGATACGAAAGACCGGCCCCTGCCAGTTCAGTTCACTGACGATTTTCTCACAGGCCTCTTCTGCTTCTTCCTCATGGATCATGTCCAGCTTGTTCAGAACCAGCCAGCGGGGGCGTTCAGCCAAGGTGTTGCTGTAGGTTTTCAGCTCGCGGATGATGGTGCGGACATTTTCAACCGGATCACTGTTATCCACGGGCGCGATATCCACCACGTGCAACAAGAGTCGGCAGCGGGTCAGGTGGCGTAGAAATTTGAAGCCCAGCCCCGTACCTTCTGAAGCGCCCTGAATCAAACCGGGAATATCGGCCATGACAAAATGTTGATGGTGACCGACTTTCACCACGCCCAGGTTGGGAACCAGAGTGGTGAAGGGATAGTTGGCGACCTTGGGTTTAGCGGCGGAAACGGAACGAATCAGAGTCGATTTACCGGCATTGGGCAGACCCAGCAGGCCGACATCAGCCATAACCTTCAATTCCAGGTTGAGGCGTCTTTCTTCGCCTTCAGTGCCCTTGGTAGTCTGGCGGGGTGCGCGGTTGGTGGAGGACTTGAAGTGAATATTGCCCAGGCCTTTGCGACCGGCCGCAGCGACAAGCAACTGCTGGCCCACTGCAGTGACATCACCGATGACTTCCAGAGTTTCCTCATCGACCACGGAAGTGCCGACCGGAACCTTGACCAGCAGATCATCCGCAGCCTTGCCGGAACACTGCTTGCCGCGACCGGGTTCACCATTGCTGGCCTGATAACGCTTTTGAAAGCGAAAATCAATCAGGGTGTTGAGGCTGTCATCACCGACCAGATAAACATTGCCGCCATCACCCCCGTCGCCGCCATCCGGCCCGCCACGGGGGACGTATTTTTCGCGGCGAAAGCTCATGCAGCCATTGCCGCCCTTGCCGGCAACTACGGTTATTCTTGCTTCATCGACAAATTGCACGATCACTTCTCCTGGGGTTGCACCCCAAAAACAAAAAACTCCACCTGCTGGCGGAGCCTTTTGTAAAGCCCATCCAGCCAGGCTGGAGGGACTTAAGTTCAGCTATTGAAGCTTAAAATCAGGCAGGAACGACGCTCACGAAGCGACGGTTCTTGGGGCCTTTGACTTCAAACTTCACAACACCTTCAGATTTGGCGAACAAGGTGTGATCCTTGCCAATGCCAACATTGGTGCCTGGGTGGAACTTGGTGCCACGCTGGCGAACGATGATGTTGCCGCCCTGGACAACTTGGCCGCCAAACAGCTTCACACCAAGGCGTTTGCTTTCGGAATCGCGACCGTTACGAGTACTACCACCGGCTTTTTTATGTGCCATGACTCTTTACCTCTGAGTTGATTTCAGTGACTGGTTTACGCTGAGCTGATTAGCTGGCGATACCGGTAATCTTGACTTCAGTGTACCACTGGCGGTGGCCCTGACGCTTCATGTGGTGCTTCCGGCGACGGAACTTGATGATGCGAATTTTATCGCCGCGTCCGTGATCAATGACTTCGGCAGTCACTTTGGCGCCATCCACTAGAGGAGCACCCACTTTGATGTTCTCACCGTCGGAAACCAGCAGGACTTCATCGAAGTTCAGGGTTTCGCCTGTAGCGACTTCCAGTTTTTCCAGTTTCAGGGTTTGACCTTCCTGAACGCGGTATTGCTTACCACCGGTTTTGATGACTGCGTACATGCTTTTCTCCGCTTGCAGAATTTCACCTGTAGAATTTTCGGCTGCTTCTACCTGCTTTGAATGGAAACGCTCTGGTAACCATCGAACAGGGAGCCAGGTCAGGCGAAAGGACGCGTGATTCTAAGGGAAAACACGCGCCCTGACAAGATTAGTTTTCTGTTGCTTGAAGGGGACTGTCACTGGAATGACGGGCTGCCCCCCAGCTGCGTTCCATATAGCCCTTGACCTCTTCGAGTTCTTCATTGGGCACCTCGTCGGTTTCACCACCTTCCAGGGGGTCATGGTGAAAAATATAAAGGCGGGAAGCAAATTGAGTGAAAGGCAGTGAGGATTCCCCGAAACGCTCCCCCTTGTCTGATGTGCTGACCACAACGCCGTCGCCCCAGTTTTGGCCACTGTCATTGTTGGGGTTGTAAAAATAAACCCGCATGACTTCCTCTGGATCCAAAGCAACCCGTAACAGGGTGATGGCATGCCAGCCGATAAAGCGGGCTGCAGAATCGGTAATGGCAATACCAGCAGGCTGGGGATGAATCAGCGGTTGGTTACCATTGTAATAGGGATGGTAGCAGGCATAAAAAGAGCGTAGAAAACGATCCAGCTCATACAGTTGTCCGGTGGCGACATCCACATTGATGCTGAATCCGCGCCCTGACCACCAGCCATGAAACTCGGGGTTGACCCAGCGGTGAGGGTCGCCTTCGCGCCCGATGCAGCGTCGCCCCATTTCCGCATAGATGCGATCCAGATGCGGCACCACCAGCAGGGAAACCGGGTCGAGATCGACAGGCAGCTCCTTGGCAATACCGCTGACGCTTTCCATGGAGGAAATCGGCTGGCCTTCAAAGTGCATGATGATTTCATCATCCCTGGCGGCCCAGGCGAGCATTTGCAGAAGATAATCCGGGTCATTGTAGGCCCACATGGACAAGGCCCGTGCTGACTGGCAGGTGGGGTTGTTGCCCTGACCTACGCCCAGTGGCTGCCCGAGAATACAGAGCACCCCTTCCAGCAGGCGGGCTTCAGGCGAGACCTGAACACCGAACGCCAGAGTCAGGCGCTCTTTTGACCAGGCTGAAAGCTTCAGTCCCATTTGACGCCAGAGTGCAGGGGCCACAGGTGGCTGGTAAAGAATGCCTCTTTCCAGCAGCAGAGCCAGACCATAAATGCCTTGGGCCGTGGCGGGATGAATGGCCTTTTTAATGAGCGTCAGGGTAAGCTGACGATAACACATAAAGCAGTCACGGCCGGTTGAAGACAGGCCCAAAGCTTCAGTGATCAGGTAATCCTCCACCTCCAGCAGGTGGTGCAGCAAAACCGCATGGTAAGGTGAAACCAGGCCGGTATCGTGCATGGCGCGGGCAAATCCGATGGCTTCGGATTGCAGGGCCTTGTTGTCCATGCTGGTCAGGCGATCCAGGTAAACTTCAACACCCGGATCTTCCCGGCAGGCCTGGGTGGTGCCGTAGAGGCTGCTGACCAGGCGGTCGGCGCCCTGGCCACTGCCGCCCAGATCAATGTTGGGGTCCTGCTGGCAGATGGCAATCTGGGTCACCATGCGTTTGACCGGCTCCACCTGAATGGGTCTTTGCCGGAGGATGCGCCAGATTTCATCAATCAACTGATCAATGATGTGCTCGTAACCAATGCGTTCAGCCAGGTGTTTGAACAGGTTGCGTGGCACCTGGGCCAACCGCCCCTGAATTTCACGTTCGGCCTCGCTGGGGGGTGTGAACAGCAGGGCCAGATTGATGGCCATGACCTGAGTCAGGTAATGATGGGCCTGTTCAGCGGATATCAGCGGATGGGTATAGCTGTTCAGGGCCACCGCCAATAATCGCAGTTCACTCAAGGCTTCAATAACCACCAGATTGCTATCAGGACTTTGCAGGGAGTGACTGCTCAGGGAGGGCACCAGGATTTGTGGGTTTTCCCAGTCAGCACCGGCAAAAACTCCGGCTGCCTCCAGTTGCTGGCTGCGAGCTTCCAGGGCAGCGCAGCCGCCTTCCTGCAGCAGGACACGGCGAGCCGTATCCAGCACACGCGGAAGTTTGCCCGGTTTGGCAAACCCCGCGGCTTCCTGCAACTGCTGAGTGGCATCATCCAGTTTTTGCAGCACTAGTTGTAATTTTTGCTCGGCAGTCTGGTCGGTATCGTAAGTCACTGTATGCCCTATATATAGAAATCCAGGTCTTCCTGACGTTTTAACAACTCATGCATGGTTTTGGCATCCTGCCCGGTAAAGTAGATCAGTCCCCAGTGGGTGCCAAAGGCCGTGCGCTTGGTGACGGTTTCTTCCATTGGTGCAGTCAGTTCATGGGAGTCAAAGTAGGGATGATCCTCTGTTTCTTCCGGGATTTCCAGCTTGCTGACCACACGGCGGCGCGGATAAACCCCGAAACAACCGGCATAACCCTTGGCATCCTTGATCGGTGTGGGGAAAAAGGCTTTGACTTCTTCAGTGGTCGCCTTGGGGTCAAAAACCAGCATGGTGGCCTGGTAAGCATTGAATCCATAAACCTTTTCCAGCAGTTCAAAAACCTTGAAGCCGGGTGGGCGGTAAGCCACTTCACCAAAGTACATTTCGTCATCGCTGGTAACAAAGTATTCGGGGTGAATCAGGCCGAACTCAATATCAAAGGCCTTGATGAGTTTTTCAATCTGCTGGGTGATCTGGGGGCGATAGGCTTCCAGATCAGGAGATGCCGGTACATAAACGGAATAACCCAGGGTGACGTATTCGGAAATATTCAGGAAAACGATTTTGCCTTTGTGAATCCAGGCTTCAACGGCAAATTCCCAGCCATCCAGGTGGGACTCCATCAGCGCCGGAAACTCTTCTTCAGGAATACTATCCACATCATCGGGTGTACGGATGACGCGGTGACCCAGACAACCGGCCTTATCAAAAGCCTTGAAGTGAATGGGGTCGTTGGGGTCGCCATCCAGCTTCAATAGTGTTTGGTTAACACGACGCAAAAAGCGGACGACATCTTCGCGATCATGCGCTTCTTCGAAAATGCCTACACGAATACCGCCGAGCTGAGCGCGGCGCTTCATCAGGGATTTATCCCGCATCAACATGGATTGTCCCAATAAGCGTGGGTTGTCCATCAGTACGGCGTTAATGGCACCGGCCCATTCCACGGTTTCCTCGTATAAAGGAACCGCAACATCCACGCCCATATCCTTGAGCTTTTCTGCAATCTCCATGGAGCGGTCATTCAGGCGTTCAAAATTCCAGGCAAGATAGGGGATGTCATGTTCCTGGCAGTATTCTTCAGCCCATTCCGGAGCGACCACCAGATAGCGGCGATCAAATTTTGCGGCCGCTTCTATAGCATTCAAACTCCAGCCCAGTAAAGCGATATAGCCTTTGTCGTTGGTGGTCATGATTTCTCCTCGGGTTACAAAGTGTTCACTCAGCATAGCAGCTAAAGAGGGTTTTATGTAGGAGCGTGTAACAGTTGCGTCCAAGTTTGTTGCAAGAAAGCTTCTCTGGACGCCGGAATTTAGTTGTACTAATCTTGTACATCGAATTCAATAAGCTCAGGAAGTTTGTATGGAAGGCCATAAAAGTAATCCGAATCCACTGCATCTGATTCTTCTGGGGGTCGTTCTCTTCCTGGCGGCGGAGTTGTCACGTTTATTCAGCCTGCCGGATCAGCCGCTTTCCGCTTTATGGCCGCCTGCCGGTATCTTTCTGGGCAGTCTTCTGGTGCTGGGTTGGCGAGCACTCTGGGTGCTGGTGCCAGTGATGCTGGCCTGGTCACTGTTCTGGCAGCAGGTGCCCTGGTTTTTTGCTTTCAGTTTTGTGGCGGGAATCACTCTGGGCTCCAGCCTGGCGACCCTCCTGATGCAAAGGCAGGGTCGCAGTTCGCTTAATAAAATCAGTCTCAAGTTCATGCTATCCCTTTATGTGCAGGGGGCGGTGATTGGCAGTGGACTGGCTTCTTTTCTGGGCGCTTTGGGGTTTTGGGCCGCCAGCCCTGAAAGCCAGGGTTATGTTTTTCATGATGTCTGGCTGATTTACTGGGGTTTTGAGGCCATGGGGGTGGTTCTGTTTGCGCCTCTGGTGTTGATGGTTTTAGGGAAAGGCTGGCGCTTTTTTATTAAAGTCTGGATGGACTTCAAACGTCCCGAGCTGTTGATCTGGTTAATGGTGGCGCTGGGAGCCTCCCTGACCACTTTACTGCTGGAAACCAGTGGTTTCTCCATTTATGCCACCGCCCTGGTTTATACTTTTTTTCCTCTGCTGTGCTGGTTGGTGATGACGGCCCGAATAGAAACCAGCGTGCTGCTGCTTCCGGTTTTTGTTGGACTGTTTGTTGCTTTTGCCCTGCTTGGCTGGGGCGGTGTGCAACTGGTTGCGGATATCCAGGGGCTGGTCAGGCTGTTGTTGCAGGTGGCGGTGATGGTGATTCTGGCGCAGTTGATTGCCGCGATCAATGCCGAACGGGGGCAGCTGACTGTTCTGTTCAAGCGTCAGGCCCGGGAGGATTATCTGACGGGCCTGGATAACGAGCGCGAGCTGAACCGTGACCTGCAGAAATGGATTGCAACCCAGCCCTCTGCACAACCGACCCGGTTTGCTGCATCGCCTCCCTGGCTGGTTTATGTTGATGTCCTGGATTTTGAAGATATTGGCGACCTGATTGGTTTTGAAGGCTCGCATAGCCTGGAACAACAGATTGCCCGACAGCTGAAAGTGCTGCGTCAGCCGGACGAACAGTTGGCGCGCCTGGGGCCGGGACGCTATGCCCTGACTTTGGGGGCACGAACCGCGCTGGAAATGGAATTGCTTCTGGCTGGAACCTACCAGGCCTTGAATGACCAGGAGTTCACCAGTGATCAGCAGGCCACCCGGATTCGAATTGCCCTGGGTGCTATTCCTCTGGATGGTGAGCTGGATAGCCCGGCCCGTTACCTGAGCGCTGCTCACCAGGCTTCGCTTTTGGCGCGCCAGGGTTCGGAGCGTATCCATCAGGCTCATCAAAGCAAAACCTTGATTGCCAAACGCCAGGAACTCACCCAGAAATTTGAAAGTTTAAAAAGAGCTCTGCCGGACAATCGCCTGCAGTTATTTGCCCAGGCCATTCAACCCATTCAGGAGTCCAACGAAGGAGTCTCTTTTGAAATTTTGCTGCGCATGCAAGACCCTGACGGAAGCATTGTGCCACCGGGTGAGTTCTTGCCTGCTGCAGAAACCTTTGGTTTTATGCTAGAGATCGACCATTGGGTGATTCGCAATACTCTACACAGTCTGGCAAGGGAGCCAGAGTGGCTGGCTTTGACTGAAAAGTGTGGCATCAACCTATCCGGTGCTTCCTTGTCCAGCCCGGACCTGGTGAATTTCATCGACACTCAGCTGCAGGCAACGGGCGTGCCTGCCCACAAACTCAGTTTTGAAGTGACAGAAACTGAAAGCATACGCGATGCAGCCCTCGCCGCTCGGTTGATTACCCAGTTAAGGGACCTGGGCGCAAGTGTTGCTCTGGATGATTTTGGCACCGGGCTGGCCACCTTTGATTATCTGCGTTCCTATGAATTTGATTACCTGAAAATAGACGGTGTTTTTATCCGTAACCTGGAAACCAGCCAAGTGGACCAGAGTATGGTCAAGGCAACCTGTGAGGTGGCACAATCTCTGGGCCTGAAAACCATTGCTGAATTTGTTGAAGGTGAACCTCTGGTGGCCCGGTTGCGAGACCTGGGTGTCAATTATGCCCAGGGGTTCGGCATCGGTCGCCCCATCCCTCTGGCCGAATTTTTTGCTCAGAAAACAAAAGCGTGAGGAGATTTTGGTTATTTGAATATTTTTTCTTATAACCTTATGTAAAGACTGTCTCAACCCGGAACAGGGATTTGGATACACTCTTACTAACCTTGCTTTTATCTGCAGTGATTTTTTATTGCCAAACGCCATAAGGATTGAGAAAACATGAAAATCTATTCAGACAACTCCGAAACAATCGGTAATACCCCTCTGGTCACCCTCAAGCATCTCTGGCCTGCCGGTAACCTGCATGCCAAGCTGGAAGCCCGCAATCCGGCCGGTTCGGTCAAATGCCGTATCGGTGCCAGCATGATCAAGGCCGCTGAAGCCAGTGGTCAATTGAAGCCGGGAGTCACCCTGGTGGAACCCACCAGTGGTAACACCGGTATTGCTCTGGCTTTTGTGGCGGCTGCCCGAGGTTACAAGCTGGTTCTGACCATGCCTTCCTCCATGTCTCTGGAAAGGCGCAAGCTGATGAAGGCCCTGGGCGCAGAAATTGAACTGACTGAACCGGCCAAGGGTATGAAAGGAGCCATAGCAAGAGCGCAGGAGCTGGTGGATGCCAACCCCGGCGACTTTATTATGTTGCAGCAGTTTGAAAACCCCGCCAACCCTGACATCCATGAAAAGACCACCGGCCCGGAAATCTGGGACGATACCGATGGCAAAATTGATGTTCTGATCTCCGGCGTGGGCACCGGTGGTACCCTGACCGGGGTTTCCCGCTACATCAAGAAAACCCAGGGCAAGGCCATCACCAGTATTGCCGTGGAGCCCACCGACTCACCGGTGATTTCCCAGACTCTTCAAGGTGAAGAGGTCAAGCCTGCTCCCCACAAGATCCAGGGCATCGGGGCCGGTTTCGTTCCCAAGAACCTGGATATGGATCTGGTGGATGAAGTGGAACAGGTTTCCAACGAGGAAGCGATTGCCATGGCCCGCAAGCTGATGGAAGAAGAAGGTATTCTGGCTGGAATCTCCTGTGGGGCTGCAACGGTGGCTGCTTTGCGCGCGGCAGCCAAACCGGAAAACAAGGATAAAATGCTGGTTGTGGTATTGCCTGATTCCGGTGAGCGTTATCTGTCCACCGCCCTGTTTGAAGGCATTTTCTCTGATAAAGAGCTGGTGCAGTAACTCCGCGCGTAAAGCTTGACACCTCCTGAGCGGCTGCTAGGATGCCCTTTTGCCTAGGTCAGCCTGCTCAGGAACTCCACTCAAGATGTCTGCCAGCTCTTCTTCCATTCATGCTGTTGTTGCCGATGATTTTGATGCCGTCAACCAGCTGATTATTCGTGAATGCGCCTCCCAGGTGCCGCTGGTGGAAAAAATTGCCCACCATATTATCGACTCGGGCGGCAAACGCCTGCGTCCCTTGCTGGTATTGCTGGTCAGCCGGGCGCTGAACTGCCAGGGTGAGAAACACCTGCTGCTGGCCGCGCTGATTGAATTCATGCACACCTCCACCCTTTTGCATGATGATGTTGTGGATGAATCCAGCCTGCGCCGAGGCAAACCCACTGCGAACAGCCAGTGGAGCAACCAGTCCTGTGTACTGGTCGGTGACTTCCTCTATTCCCGCTCTTTTGAAATGATGGTGCGCATCGGCTCCATGGAAATCATGGAGATTCTCGCCAAGGTGACTTGCGTGCTGGCTGAAGGTGAAGTCATGCAGCTGACCAATGTGCGCAACCCGAAGATCAGTGAAGAGCAGTACATGCAGGTGATCCACGCCAAAACAGCTAAGCTGTTTGAAGGGGCCACTCAGGCTGCTGCACTGCTTTCCGGTGCCAGCCCGGAACAACAGCTGGCCATGCGCGACTATGGCAAAAATCTGGGTATGGCTTTTCAGCTGGTGGATGACCTGCTGGACTATGAAGGCGATGCGGCCACCATGGGGAAGAATGTCGGTGATGACCTGGCTGAAGGCAAACCCACTCTGCCGCTGATTTACGCCATGCAGCAAGGCACTGATGAAGAAGCCAAACTGATTCGCCAGGCCATTCGCAAAGGGGGGCTGGATCAGCTTGATCAGGTTCTGGGCATCGTCAACAAGACCGGAGCTCTGGACTATACCCGCGATCAGGCTGCAGCTTGCTCAGAAGCAGCCAAACGCTGCCTGGAGGTTTTGCCTGCCTCGAAATTCAAGGAAACCCTGTATTTGCTGACGGATCTGGCGCTGGGCCGCAAAAGTTAACCAGATTTAAATATAAAGAACATATTTGACCTGGATCAAGTCGAGTAGAATGGCTGGGTGAGAAGATTCCCCACCCATGTATTGATCTGGAGACCCCTGCACTTGTCTGCGCCCGAGCCAGAACAACAGTTCCAAGACAGTTACCGTTTATTCACTGAAATTGTTCAGCAAACGGCTGACCTGGTATTGGTGACCAATACGCAGGGATACATCGTTTATGTCAATCCTGCCTGGGAAAAATGCACCGGGTACAGTAAAACGGAAGCTCTGGAGCAAAGGCCTTCCCTGATCAGTTCAGGCAAACACGACAAGGCTTTTTTTGAGCGCATTTGGCAAACCCTGGTTAGCGGACAGAGTGCCCAGGAAATTGTCATCAATAAGAACCGCAGCGGTGAACTCTTCTACGAAGAAAAAACGCTCACCCCGGTTCGCAATGAACAAAATCAGATTGTTTATTTTGTCAGTATCGGCAAAGACATCACCCGCCAGCTGCAGCAGGAAGACAAGCTCACTTACCTGACCCATTATGATGCTCTCACAGGTCTGCCCAACCGGAGCCTGCTGGCCGACCGTCTGGATCAGAGGCTTAAAGAAGCCCAGGAAGAGGAAGGCAGTCCTTTTGCCCTGCTTTGCTTGGGACTGGATCGCTTTAAAACCATTAACGAAAGCCTGGGCAACCGCCTGGGTGATCAGTTGCTTAAACAAACCGCCCAGCGTTTACAAAGCTGTCTACCCAAAGATGCCACCATTTCCCGCTCCAGTGGTGACGAGTTCCTGATCCTTCTGCAAAGCATCAAGAATACACGTGCGGCAGCCTATATTGCCCATAAAATCATCCACGAGCTGGAAAGGCCCTTTGAACTGGGTGAAACAGAAACCTACATCACTGCCAGTGTCGGCATAACGCTTTCCCCCCATGACGGTAATACCACCGACCAGCTTTTAAGCAATGCCGATATTGCCCTGCACCGTGCCAAGCAGGCTGGCGGTCAGAGCTATCATTTCTTTACCGATGAGTTGACCAAGGAAGCCGTCAACCGCTTTCAGATGGAAAACCAACTGCGTCAGGCCTTGCTGCACAAAGAATTTTACCTTGAATATCAGCCGCGTATCAGCCTGGTGGATGGCAGCGTCCGGGGTGTGGAAGCCCTGATTCGCTGGCAAAAGCCGGACGGGACACGGGTATCACCGGCCGAGTTTATTCCCCAGTTGGAAGAAATGGGTTTGATCACTTCAGTGGGTGAGTGGGTTCTGCACACCGCCTGTATCCAGACGCGCATCTGGCAGCAGGCCGGACTGCCCGAATTCAAGGTCTCCGTGAACCTCTCCGCCAAACAGTTTATGCAAAAGGATCTTTGCCAGATTGTTGATAAATGCCTGAACCATGCGGATCTGGATGCCGGGTCACTGGAGTTGGAGGTTACGGAAAGCCTGATGATCGAAGACCTGGATACCAGTGTGCGTATGCTGCAGAACCTCAAGGATATGGGGATCAGCATCGCCATTGATGACTTTGGTGCCGGGTATTCTTCCCTGGGTTATTTAAAGCACCTCCCGGTCGATACCCTGAAAATCGACAAGGGCTTTATTGATGACCTGGCCACGGATGTGGCTGATGCCGCCATTGTTCAGGCAGTGATCAGCATGGCCCACCGCATGGGCCTGGAAGTCACCGCCGAAGGTGTGGAAGAGCCTGACCAACTGGATTTGCTGGTCAGCCTGGGCTGTGAAGAAGTTCAGGGTTTTTACTTGGCCCGCCCGATGCTGGCCAAACGCCTGGAAGACTGGTTACTGGAGCCCAAAGCCTACAGCAAACACCTGCTGCCCAATGGTCTTTGTTGAAAGCTGCAGACCGTGACGGCTTTAAAAAACAGCATCAACACCCAGGGTGAACTGGTTACTGGAAAAGCCGTAGCCATCCAGGTTGCTGTTGTTGTTGAGATGCTGCAGTTCGGTAAACAGGCTCATGCTTTGGGTCAAGCGATAACTGGCGTTTAAGGAAGCTCGCCAGCGTAGATCCTGACGTTTTTCAGTGGCCTGATTGCCATCGGCATCCACCTCTTTGTCTGGATACCGGCTCAAACGGCCTTCCAGGCGTGTGGTCAATAAAAGCTGCTCGCTCAGGTTGAAATTCAAACGACCATAAAGACGGTGTCTGCTGGGTGAATAGCTGTAGAACGCCGGATCTTCAGCCAGGTCTTCACGCTGGTTCAATTCATTCTGATAGCCGAGCTCCCAGAGGCCCGGCTTGACCAGCTTAATCCCGGCCCGGTTTTGCCAGCCATCCAGATAGTCATAGGTATCGCCACCACGAACCCTTTTCAGTTCATTATTGAGTCTTAATTCCAGGCCTTCCAGGGGATAACGCCCCTCAGTCTCCAGGGCAAGATCCTGGGTGTAAGTGGAGCCATCAAGCTGGTAACTGCCAAAACTAACCCCGCCACGGGTTTGCCAGTCCCCAGCCGTACGGTGAAGTTGAGCCCCCAGGCTGAAAGCCACCTCGGATTGCATTTCACTGGCACCTGGCTGACGGCCAAACAAATAGCCTTTCAAACTGCTGCCGTGGCTGGAGTTGCTACCCAGATAAATCTGACCGCTGGCCAGGGTTTCCAGAAAACCACCGGAAATCTTGTCGATGGCGGGGTCTTCATCAGCCAGGGAAAGGTTGTCATCGTACCCCAGGCTGGCCGACAGATAGACAAAACCTTCCTGGGGGGCAGGCGCTTCCCCGGTCAACTGCTGAATCCGGTTTTGAGCCAGTTTTTTGATCTTGTCTGTCCGGGCTTTTTGAATGGCCTCCCGGTAATACTCAAGTGCAGCGGCTTCATTTTTCTGTTGTTCAGCGATCAACCCCTGATTGTATTTGGCCAGACCACCCCACTTTTTATCCTGGATGACTTTGGCAAAGTAGTTTGCTGCCTGGCTGTAGTTGCCCAATTGGTAATGGGTTGCGCCCAAGTTGAAATAAAGGGTGGCAGCAGCACTGTTTCCATCTTCTTCCTGCTGGTTTTTTTCTTGTTGAAAGTAGTCCAGTGCAGAAGCAAAGTCGCCCTCCTGAAAAGCCTGCATGCCTTGGCGATAAAGATGGCTTTCACTGGCCTGTACAAAGCTGAATGAATAACTGCATAGCAGAAGAAACAGGCAGGTTAATTGAATACTTCTTGGCATAAAGGTTCAGAACTCCGGTTGGTTTCAGGGGCGTGGTGTCTGAGGTGGAGACTGCTTTTCTCCAGAGTTTTCCTGTTGCTGTTGGCGTTCTTGTAATTGCTGGGTTGCCTGCCGGGCCGTATCTGCTTGTTCGCGTCCCAGTTCTCGCCCGGCTTCACGAGCCTGTTCGGCCCTGTCTTTACCGGCTGATGATGCCTTGCGTGCTTTTTTTTCTGCGGGTGGAGGCAGCTCTATGGAATTGACGACTGAATCCACCTCGGTGGATTCATCAATGACGGTCATGCTGCTGGCAGATGCGAAGCCACTGTTGAGGAAAAGCCCCAGACAGAGCAGACTTGCTGAATAAAGTTTTCTGGAAAGCATCTTGTTTCTCCTCAGGATCAAATGGAGCCCTGATTGGTTTGCAAAGGTACACTGACTTCATGGGTTTGCTGTCCCAGACGGGAACTGACCTGCAACTGCCCCCCTTGATTCAGAATTTGAACGGGTAGGGTCAGGAGGTTGTTTCCTTCTTTTAATGTGGTTGTCCAGGTTAACTCCCTCTGGTCGGCATAGCCTTGTAAAGCAAGGTTGTCAGTCAGGGTGATGGAAATTTCGGCATCCGAATAATCCTGGTCACTGACGATCAGTATTTTGACTTCCTGAACCTGTTGCTCAGTGGAAGAGGGTTCTTCCACACTGATTGCCAGAGGTGAGGACTGGCCGCTTTGCTCAGGATTTTCGGGCAACCAGGCGGTGAACATCAAACCGACAAGCAATAGAGAGGCCGCCAGAGAAGCGGACCAGGCCCAACTTTTGGCGTTTGTTCCTGGACTCCGGGTTGCCTTTTCCATGGCCTGCTCCAGAAATTCGGCTCGGGGTTCGGGAGCCACAAAAGTTTGCAAGCGCTCCTGAAGCCGATGATCCTGATAAAAGGCTAGGCACTCGGGGCAATGTTCCAGATGCTCACTCAAGAGCTCACCTGGTTGCTGCTCCAGCAGTAGATGCTGAAGCTGTCTTTGGGCATCAATACACTTCATACCACTAATCCTCATGGCTGGTTACCTTTAAGGAACGCTGTTTTTTGCAAAAAGGTTCCGTTTCCAGCAGCTTTTTCAGTTTTTCCTTACAGCGATGCAGGCGTGATTTCAACGTGCCCAGAGGTAACTGCTGGATCTCGGCAACCTCCTGCAGGCTGTAACCTTCCATAAGATGCAAAACCACCAGGCTACGCTGTTCGGCAGTCAGCTGATTCAGGGCCGAAGCCAATTGCTCTTGTTGAGAGTGGTGCAAGGTGGCATTAAGAGGGGTCGAATGATCCAGAGCAGCCAATTGAAAGGGAAGGTCGTCAAAACTGCTGGTCTGTGTGTTGGCACCATGGGTATGGTTTGTTTTGCGGTAAAGGTCGATATGCAGGTTATAGAGCGTACGTAAAAGCCAGGGTCTGGGGTTTTCCAGATGTTTCCACAAGTCGTATTTCTGGAATAGACGCAGGAAAAGCTCCTGAGTCAGGTCTTCCGCATCGGCCTGACGGCCAGTCAGTCGATAGGCGGTCTGATAAAGAGCCCGGCTGTGGGGATTCAGCCGGGCCTGAAAATCAGTTTTTCGCTGACTTCCCGAAGGACGTATCCAGGAAGCCAGAGAAGTCAGTTTTGACATGAGCTTTCAGTTGCCTTGTTAGCGTGGATTGCGATCCTGCTGTTCAGTTGAAGGCTGCTGGGGACTGTCCATATCCTGATTATGTCTTTGCTCTCCACGGTTACGGGCTTCCTGACCACGCTGTCGAGCCTCTTCAGCTCTGCTGCGAGCTTCCTGGGCGCGTTCCTGACCAAACTCACGGCCTTTTTCACGGGCCTCATTGGCCGTATCCAAATCCTGTTGGGCATTTTCCTGGGCTTCAGGTGCAGCATCTTCGGGCAGTTCAATATCGTCCGGTTCAGACGTTTCGTCAACCACGTTCATACTGTCATTGTCTTCCTGCGCCAGAACGCCAGCGCTGGAGAACAGACCAAAAGTAAGAACAAACGCCAGAGTTGTGAGTAACTTTTTCATGTTGGAACCTCATTATTGCAGAACAGGTGAGTTTGCTTCGTCTTCACCCTTACTAACGGAGGTTTGTCCAAAAAGGTTCCAGCGGATGCAGAAAATTATCGGGTATATTCAACCTTCCAGTTCGCAGTTCTTGTTTGACAGCGTTTGAATAATTAGACAAAGTGTTACTACCTATTTATAAATGGAGGCGACTTGTCTGATTTCTATGACTGACTCGGATGGCACTGCACATACCATCGCAGAACCCTTGGCTGTGTTTCATAAACACCAGGGGCAGCTGCGCCTGAGTGAAGCGCTGAAACTCGGCATCAACCGCTATCAGTTTTACAAGCTGCGTGATGAAGGTCTGATTCAACCCATCAGTCGCGGGGTGTACCGTCTAACTGAACTGCCACCCGTTGAGCACCCTGATTTGTTGATCGCCGCTACAAACTTTCCGAAAGCCGTACTTTGTCTTATTTCTGCCCTGGCATGGCATGACCTGACCACGCAAATTCCTCATCAACTTGATCTGGCTGTAGAACGGAATGCTCGCCCACCTCATATGGAATACCCACCTGTACAGGGTCACCGATTTTCCGGTCAGCGATTTACGGCGGGAGTGGAAGCTCATCAGATAGCTGAAGGCATTGAACTCAAGGTCTACAGCCGTGAAAAAACACTGGCTGACTGCTTTGCCTACCGGCATCAAATCGGCATGGACCTGGTGCTGGAGGCACTGAAACTCTACAGGGAACGCCATACACCCGATTACAAAAAGCTGCTCGAATATGCCGGCATCTGGCGAGTGGAAAAACTCATCAAACCCTACCTGGAGGCAGGCCTGTATGGCTAATATTGCTGCATCTGTACGACAGCGTTTGCTGAACCTGTCAAGAGCAAGAAAACGGCCTTTTCAGGAAATCATGCAACACTTCGTTATGGAGCGCTTTCTATACAGACTCAGCCAATCTGAGTATGCCGACTGCTTTGTACTCAAGGGCGCACTAATGCTGCAAGTATGGGACTCACCACAAACACGCCCAACAATGGACATCGATATGCTTGGGCGCATCAGCAATCAACAAGAGTATTTACTGGCAAGTATTCGTAACCTGCTAACCACGCCGGTGGAAAAGGACGGACTCCTGTTTGATATTGATTCACTTCAAACAGAGACCATCACGCAAGATGCAGACTACCAAGGTGTTCGCGTTCGAGGACAAGTAACTCTTGATACGGCCAGAGCACGAGTGCAACTGGATATCGGTTTTGGTGACATCATCTGTCCAGAACCTATGCGAATGAGCTATCCGACATTGTTGGATTTTCCTGCGCCACAGCTGCTCTGCTATAGCCGAGAATCTGCGATAGCTGAAAAACTCCAGGCAATGGTGGTACTTGGAACCTTGAATAGCCGTATGAAGGATTTTTACGACATCTGGCTACTGTCACAGCAATTTGACTTTAACCTGCAAGAATTAGTGGGAGCTACTACAGCAACCTTTAAACAAAGGCAAACAGCGCTACCTGACCAGCCATTGTTTGATGACCAGTTTGCAACAGAAAAACAGCAGCAGTGGAGGGCGTTTATCCGGCGCATGGGTGAAAACTTACCGGTAGAAACAGATTTTGCTTTTGTCCTGGAAAGCATCCAGGTGTTTGTTGGTGAAGCCATCAACCTTCATCAGAAGGGGTCTGGTGAGTACGTTTGGCCAGCAGGAGGAGTCTGGCAAAAACTACAGCCACCCACTGCTGGTTGATATTTACAAAACTCAGAAATACACAAAAGCTAGTTACTGAAGCTTTGCTGCTCCGGCCTGGGCAGTGCCAGGGCAATCAGTGCTGCCAGCAAAATAAACACAGCAGAAATGGTCAGGCAGGCTGCCAACCCGTAGACCTGAAAGACATAGCCGGACAGCAGGGTGCCCGCCAGGCGGCCCAGGGCATTGGCCATGTAATAAAAACCCACATCCAGAGAAACCCCGTCACTGCGGGCATGGCTGACAATCAAAAAGCTGTGTACGGAAGAATTGACGGCAAACAGAAGGCCAAAAGCCATCAAGCCTGAAACCAGCACCCAGTCGGCTGACCAGCCCAGTTGCAGACCCAGCAGGATATAAAGCGGCGTGAAGACCAATGCCAGCCCCCAGCCTGCGGTGGCCCCCCGACCGGGAATGCGCCCTCTGGCTTTGCCCGTCAGTCTGGGTGCCTGGGTTTGAACGATTCCGTAAGCAATCACCCAGGAAGCCATAAAACCACCCACCAGCCAGTGGCTCCAGCCCAGAGTTTGTGACAGGTAAACCGGCAGGGCCACCACAAACCAGACATCCCTGGCCGCAAAGAGGAAAAAGCGGGCCAGTGAGAGCACATTGATGGGGCGGCTTTTGGAAAACACATCCGTGAACTTCGGCCTGGCTTTCATGCGCCCCATTTCTTCCTTGAGAAGAATCAATGAACTGATCCACACCAGAGTCAGCATGATGGCCATCGCCAGTACAGCTCCGGCAAAACCCAGCCAGGTCAACAGAAGAGCACCGACAAAAAAGCCCAGGCCTTTCAGTGCATTCTTGGAACCCGTGAGAATCGCCACCCAGTGGTACAGCTTGCCCTGGGCATCGGCGGGAACCAGCGTCTTGATCGCGCTCTTGGCGCTCATCTTGTTGAGATCCTTGGCGATGCCGGACAAAGCCTGAGCCGCCATCACCCAGATCACCGTCAACCAGTCAGCCGGAACCAGTAACATGCCCAGGGCGATAATCTGCAGCCCCAGCCCGATATTCATCGTCCGGTTCAGCCCCAGCCTGGCTCCCAGCCAGCCACCAACCAGATTGGTCACCACCCCGAAGAATTCGTAAAAGAGAAACAACAGGGCAATCTGCAGTGGGGCATAGCCCAGTTGATGGAAATAAAGCACCACCAGCATCCGCAGCGCCCCATCGGTCAGGGTAAAAGCCCAGTAATTGCCGGTGATGATTAGATACTGTTTAACGCCGGAAGACAGGTTGGCCAGCATGATGAAAACTCGTGTCAGGTGTGTGCGGGATTATTACAGAGTACAAGCAGGGTTCACTAAGGCCGCTTTTGTGCGGTATTGCCGTTCAGGACGCTGTGAATACATCCCTGTAAGCTCTGGCAGAATTCATTCCTGATGAATCTCTGCACTTCCCACTTCCATGTGGGTCGGCTGCAACTTCCTGTTGCAGACAGCCTGAACTGGCAATCTCTCACCACGGCCTGGCATCGAGTCCTGTTGTAGGGTGTCGACAAATTAAAAACTGAAAGCCTTGCGCCCCAGTTCCACCAAGCGATTGGCATAGCCCCATTCATTGTCATACCAGGCATAGATTTTAACCTGGGTCTCGTTGATGATCATGGTGGACAGGGCATCAACAATGGCCGAACGAGGGTCGCCCTTGTAATCAATGGAAACCAGGGGTTTTTCTTCATAGCCCAGAATGCCGTGCAGTTCACCTTCGGCAGCTTCTTTGAGCAGGCGATTGACCTCTTCCGCCGTGGTGGCTTTTTCCACTTCAAACACACAGTCGGTCAGGGAAGCATTGGCCAGGGGAACACGCACGGCATGGCCGTTCAGGCGACCCTCCAGTTCCGGGAAGATGGCGGTGATGGCCTTGGCTGATCCGGTGGTGGTGGGGATCAGGCTCATGCCACAGGCGCGGGCACGGCGCAGGTCTTTATGCGGTGCATCCAGAATGGTCTGGGTATTGGTGATGTCATGAATGGTAGTCATGCTGCCGTGGCGGATTTTCAGGTTTTCATGAAGCACCTTCACGATCGGGGCCAGGCAGTTGGTGGTGCAAGAGGCGGCTGTCATCAAACGCTGTTCAGCAGTGAGCAGGTGATCATTGACGCCCACCACCAGATTGAGAACACCTTCTTCCTTGACCGGGGCGGAAACCACCACTTTTTGGACGCCTTGTTCCAGGTATTTTTCCAGCAGCGCGCGGGTTTTCATCTTGCCCGAGCACTCCAGAACCAGATCACAGCCGGACCAGTCAATGGCCTCGATGGTTTTTTCACGGGTGACCTGCAGACGCTTGCCATCAATCAGCATGTCGCCTTTCTCAGCCAGAGCTTCCCGATCCCAGGTGCCCTGTACGGAATCATAATTCAGCAGATGGGCCAGGGTTTCTGCATCACCGGCCGGGTCGTTGATCTGGACAAACTCAAACTCCGGCCAGCTCCAGGCAGCACGCAGAGCCAGACGCCCCATACGGCCAAAACCATTGATACCCACTTTGACGGTCATTGTCTCACTCCTGCTTTATATCTGTTTATGCGTACGCAAGAGTATAAAAGAAAGATGGCGGGAGTGTTACAGGTTTTTAGTGGCCGTTGGTGGCAGGCAGCGTCCTGATTCGCCCCTTCTCATCCAGTGCCACCATCACAAAAGAAGCCTCTGTGACTTTATAAAGAGTGGATTCATCCCTTTCATTGGGGGGTAATATCCAGACCTCAACATTGAATTTCATGGAGCTGTTGCCGGTTTCCACCAGTTGGGTGTGGATCTGCATCAGGCTGCCGGTGCGTACCGGGCAGAGAAAGTCCATGCTGTTGACGGCAACGGTAGCGGTGCGGCCATGAGCAAGTCGGGCAGCGGCCAGTTCAGCGGCCTGTTCCATCTGGGAGATCACCCAGCCAGCAGAAATGTCACCATGCAGATTGGTATCCTGGGGGGTGGCGACCAGCTTCAGCATCAGTTGGCCTTCGGGTGCGGGGTTATCTTCCAGTTCTTCAAGTGGGCTCATGGCGGTATCGCTCTTGTCGTTATTGGGCTGTTCGCAGCTGCGATATGGCATAGCTTACCTTCTAAAGTATACAAAGAAAATAAATCTCTGCTTTCATCAAACTGTCATTTAGGCGGCCTAAGCTGGCAAGCATCGGATCAAGATGTTTCCGAAACGCTGCCCAGGCAGCATCAATTTAGCTTGATTTATGAATCGGAGAAAACCATGACCATCAAACTGAAAGCACTGAGTGCAGCTGTAGGTCTGACTGCATCCCTGGTGGCCGGAATGGCTACTGCCAATGTCGAATCCGGCATTCCTGAATACACCAAAGCTAGCGGCGTATCCGGCAATCTGACCAGTATCGGTTCCGATACCCTGGCCAACCTGATGACCCTCTGGGCTGAAGAGTTCAAAAAGAACTACCCCAACGTCAATATCCAGATCCAGGCTGCGGGTTCTTCCACTGCACCTCCCGCTCTGGCTGAAGGCACCTCCAACATGGGGCCTATGTCTCGTCAGATGCGTGACAGCGAAATCAAGTCTTTCGAAGATGAATATGGTTACAAGCCAACTGCTGTCCCTGTTGCCATTGATGCCCTGGCGGTTTTTGCTCACAAGGACAACCCCATTAAAGGCCTGAGCATTCCTCAGGTGGATGCTATTTTCTCTTCCAACCGTCGTTGTGGTTACGAATCCGATATCGACCGTTGGGGTGATCTGGGCATTACCGGTTCTTTGGCTGATCGTACTGTTCAGCTGTATGGCCGTAACTCAGTGTCCGGCACTTATGGTTACTTCCGCAAGAATGCTCTTTGCGGTGGTGACTACAAAAACAGCGTCAACGAACAGCCAGGTTCTGCCTCTGTTGTTCAGTCGGTTTCCACTTCCCTGAATGCTATCGGTTATTCCGGTATTGGTTACCGTACTTCTTCAGTGCGTGCGGTTCCTCTGGCAGCAGCTGAAGGTGAAGAGTTTGTTGAAGCAACTCCAGCTAATGCGGCCAGTGGCAAATACCCCTTGTCCCGCTTCCTGTATGTTTATGTGAACAAGCGTCCCAACCAGCCGCTGTCCAAGATGGATCAGGAATTCATCAAGTCCGTTCTGTCTCGTCAGGGCCAGGAAATTGTACACCGCGATGGCTATGTGCCTCTGCCTGCCGCAGTCGTCAAGCGTGTCCGCAAGGATCTGCAAATCGACTAGGTCACCTGTGATCTGAGTTGAAAAAAGGAGAGCTTCGGCTCTCCTTTTTCATTTATTACAGTCTGTCATCTAAATGTCATACAAGTATCTTAGTCTGGCGCCAACGTAAATTCAGAAGGTTAGGTTATGAAGACAGCATCCTCGACCCTAGAGCGGGAGTTGAACTCTCCCAAAACACAACGAAGGCGCAAATTCCGGCATCTCAGCGATGGTGTAACCCGCTATGGCATTGCTGCGGGCGGCATCGGCGTTATTGTTGCCATCAGTTTGATCTTTTTCTATCTCCTTTATGAGGTGGTGCCTCTTTTTCAGGATGCTGAAATTGAAGAGATCAACCAGTATGGGCTGCAAACCTCCCAGGGAACCGGCCAGACTCTCCGGCTGGTTGCTGAAGAGCAAAATGAGGTCTTTGCCCGGATCACGGATACGGGGCAGGTAAACTTTGTTTCCGTTGCCTCCGGGAACCTCCTGGAAACGCTCAAGCTGCCTCTGGATGAAGGTCAGTCACTGACCAGTATTTCCCCGACCCTGCCGGGTGATGAGGTGCTGGTTCTGGGTCTGAGTGATGGCCAGGTTCTGCTGGTCGAGTTCAGCTTTAATGTTGAATTTGACGCTGAAGGGAATCGCATTGGCGTTGATCCGGAAATGACTTTTCCTTATGGCGAAGACACCCTGACATTGGATCCTGAAGGTCGGGCGTTGACCAGCGTGACCCGTCAGACCGGGCGCACGGGTTTCATTCTGGGCGGCCTGGTGGAAGGTGGACAGCCTCTGCTGAAAAAAGTCACCACGCGTGAAAACATGATGACCGGCGAGGTTGAGCTGACGGAACAAACCGCAGACTTGCCCGACAATCGCCTGTATCAACAGCTGTTGTTCAGTGAAGACCATATTTATACCTATGCAGCCAGGGCCGATGGCTGGATGGACGTTTTTAATACCCGCAAGTTGCAAGAACCTGAACTGATGCAGGAAGTCATGCTGGTTGCTCCCGGAGAGGAAGTGACCGACCTGCGTTTTCAGTTGGGCAGTGACTCCCTGCTGGTGGGTGACAGCCAGGGCCAGATCAGCCAGTGGATACTGGTCCGCAATGACGAGAATGAACAACGCCTGACCAATATCCGCACCCTCAAGCTGGGTGATGCGCCCATCCGGGTGATCGAACCTGAGCACCGCCGCAAGGGCCTGGTGGCAGTGGATGAAAACGGTCGTGTGGGTATCTACAACACCACGGCGGAAAACGAGGTCATTGACCGCCAGTTACTGGAAGCCGCTCCACGGGCTGCTGCCATTTCGCCGCGTGCCAGCCATCTGCTGCTGGAAGATGTCAACGGCAAGATGCACAGCTATGCCGTGGATAATCCCCACCCGGAAGCTTCCATGAAGGCTCTCTGGGGTAAAACCTGGTATGAAGGCTATGATGAGCCGGAATACATCTGGCAATCTTCCGGGGCCAGTAATGACTATGAACCCAAATTCAGCATTACCCCCCTGGCATTGGGTACTCTGAAAGCCGCTTTCTATGCCATGCTGCTGTCGGTTCCTCTGGCAATCTGCGGTGCCATGTATACGGCCTACTTCATGGCCCCTGCGGTGCGCAAGAAGGTCAAGCCGGTCATTGAATTGATGGAAGCTCTACCCACGGTCATTCTGGGTTTCTTTGCCGGTCTTTTCCTGGCTCCCTTCTTTGAACTCCATCTGCCCGGCATCTTTGCTCTGATGCTCTTGATGCCGGTCGGTCTGGTGGCCTTCGGTTATGCCTGGGCACAGCTGCCGGATAACCTGCGCTTTATCGTGCCTGATGGCTGGCATGTGATTCTTCTGTTACCGGTTGTGCTCTTGATTGGCTGGTTTTCCTTTGCCATGAGCCAGCCGCTGGAAGTGTTCTTCTTCGGTGGCGATATGCGCACCTGGCTGACCAATGACATGGGCATCACCTATGACCAGCGCAACTCCATCGTGGTGGGTTTTGCCATGGGCTTTGCAGTCATTCCCACCATCTACTCCATCGCCGAGGACGCTCTTTTCGGGGTGCCTAAATCCCTGAGTCACGGTTCGCTTGCCTTGGGCGCCACAGCCTGGCAAACCCTGGTGCGGGTGATTCTG
The DNA here is from genome assembly GCF_044810985.1 of Marinospirillum sp. GTDB lineage: Bacteria > Pseudomonadota > Gammaproteobacteria > Pseudomonadales > Halomonadaceae > Marinospirillum. The sequence goes on along the minus strand of NZ_CP085242.1, from coordinate 1,948,075 downwards.
CCTACTGCCAGCCCCGGTATTTTCTCTGCCGTGATGATCGGTATGGGCCGGGCCGTGGGTGAAACCATGATCGTACTCATGGCCACCGGCAACACTCCGGTGATGAACTTCAATATTTTTGAAGGCATGCGCACCCTGGCAGCCAATATTGCCGTGGAAATGGGTGAATCTGCAGTGGATTCCAGCCATTACCGCATTCTCTTCCTGGCAGCGCTGGTGCTCTTTGGCTTCACCTTTTTCGTGAACACCCTGGCCGAGCTGGTCAGGCAGCGTTTGCGCAAAAAATACAGCACTCTGTAAAGGCGGACACGGATCAAAATTATGAGACTTTCATTTAAAGACTGGACTAAAAGCGGTTCTCCCTGGATCTGGTTGAATGCCGGTGCCGTTGCCATCAGCGTCATTCTGGTGCTGGGTCTGATCGGTATTATTGCCATCCGCGGTCTGGCCCATTTCTGGCCTGCTGATCTGCAGCAATCCATGGCGACCGACCTGCAGGGTCAGAAGCGTATGATGCTGGGCGAAGTGGTCCAGAAAGAACAGGTCACGGCTGAGCAGTTGCGTGGTGCCGGCCATCAGGTGGATGTTGAAGATGACTTTCTGGAGCGCCAGTTGTTCAAGGTCGGCAACCGCGATCTTTATGGCTTTGATTTCCGCTGGGTACTGAGCCGTGATCTGGAAAATGTTGAATACCCCGAGCACGCCGTAGCTGTGGAAAGGCGTGAATGGGGCAACTTTTACGGCTACCTGCTGGAGATCAAGGAGCACGGCGAAACCATCGGTACCCAACCTCTGGGCGAAAACCTCCTCTGGGAGGAAGCCAAAGAACGCATCGATCGTGCGGTAGACATCTATTGGCAGATCCATTCCCTGGAAAAGCAGGATATCGGTGCCATTAATTATGAGCTGGAACAACTGCGTCTGGAAGAAAGACGCCTGGAGCTGGAAGGGCAGGATACCCCGGAAAACCTGGCGCAAATCGAAGAAGAGCGTCAGCACTGGGATCAGGAATACCAGGCGCTTTTGCAGCGGCTCAGCAAGCTGAATGAAGATTTTTCCCGTGACAGCTTTGTCATGCGCACCACCGATGGCCAGCAAATTGAAATCGGCCTGGACAATATTGTGCGCGCCTTCCAGCCCAACAGCATGAACGTGTTGGAAAAGCTGGGCCACTATGCAGCCAAGGTCTGGGAATTTGTTTCCGAAGACCCGCGTGAAGCCAATACCGAAGGCGGTATCTTCCCGGCCATTTTCGGCACCGTGTTGATGGTCTTGATCATGTCGGTGATAGTGACTCCCTTTGGCGTCATGGCCGCGGTTTATCTGCGTGAATACGCCAAGCAGGGTTTTCTGACACGCACCATCCGCATTGCGGTCAACAACCTGGCCGGTGTACCTTCCATTGTTTACGGTGTTTTTGGTCTGGGTTTCTTTGTTTATTTCGTGGGTGGCAGTCTGGATGAAATCTTCTATCCTGAAGCTCTGCCTGCGCCCACTTTTGGTACGCCGGGCCTGATGTGGGCCTCCCTGACTCTGGCTCTTCTGACTCTGCCGGTGGTGATCGTGGCAACTGAAGAAGGTCTGTCGCGTATTCCCCGCTCTGTGCGTGAAGGTTCTCTGGCACTGGGTGCGACCAAAGCGGAAACTCTCTGGCGTGTTGTTCTGCCCATGGCCAGCCCGGCCATGATGACCGGGGTGATTCTGGCCGTGGCCCGCGCCGCCGGTGAAGTGGCTCCGCTGATGCTGGTGGGTGTGGTCAAGCTGGCCCCCAACCTGCCGCTGGATGGCAACGCGCCCTTCCTGCACCTGGATCGCCAGTTTATGCACCTGGGTTTCCATATTTACGATGTCGGCTTCCAGAGCCCCAACGTGGAAGCGGCCCGGCCCCTGGTTTATGCCACGGCACTGATGCTGGTTGCTGTTATTGCCGCCCTGAACCTCACGGCTATCGCCATACGTAATCGCCTGCGCGAAAAATATCGCGCCCTGGACATGTAACTGATTGAATATTATTGAGGCAAGATCAATGACAACGAGTGAAAAACAACGCACGCATGGCATGAACATGGATGCCCTGGATCGGGACAGCGGTTCATCCGAACTGAAACTCAGCCAGGAAACGCCCTGCATCGTAACCCGGGATATGAATCTCTTTTACGGAGAAACCCAGGCGCTGAAAAACATCAGCATGGAAATTCCCAAAAACCGGGTCACGGCTTTCATCGGCCCCTCCGGTTGCGGTAAGTCCACACTGCTGCGTTCTTTCAACCGCATGAATGACCTGATTGATGGCGTACGCATCACCGGGGAAGTGAATATTGACGATCAGAACATCTATGATCGCCGAGTGGATGTGGCCGACCTGCGTCGCAGGGTGGGTATGGTTTTCCAGAAGCCCAACCCCTTCCCCAAGTCCATTTATGAAAATGTGGCCTACGGCCTGCGGATTCAGGGCATCAACAACCGCCGCATTCTGGATGAAGCCGTGGAATGGGCACTGAAATCAGCAGCAATCTGGGAAGAAACCAAGGATCGCCTGCACGAGTCAGCCCTGGGCATGTCCGGTGGTCAGCAACAGCGTCTGGTGATTGCCCGCACCATTGCCGTCAAACCGGAAATCCTGTTGCTGGACGAACCGGCCTCGGCCCTGGACCCGATTTCCACGCTGAAAATCGAAGAACTGATCCACGACCTGAAAGACCGTTTCAGCATCGTCATCGTTACCCATAACATGCAACAGGCGGCACGGGTTTCCGACTACACTGCCTTTATGTACCTGGGTGAGATGGTGGAATACGACAATACCGACACCCTCTTCACCAACCCGGCCAAGAAACAGACCGAAGACTACATCACCGGTCGTTATGGTTGATCTGGTTTCCAATGAATAGAGAAGATAGCGATGAAAATTAATCAAGAAGCACACACCAGCCATATCTCTCAAAAGTTTAATGAAGAACTGGAGGATATCCGCAGTCAGTTGCTGGAAATGGGCGGCCTGGTTGAAAAACAGGTTCAGGATGCCGTTGATTCCCTGGTTGACGGGGATTCGCGCCTGGCCAGTGAAGTCCGCAAGAAAGACAAGAAAGTGAACCAGCTGCAAGTGGAGATCGACGAGATCTGCACTCATATCCTGGCTCGCCGTCAGCCTGCGGCTTCCGACCTGCGCCTGGTGCTGGCGGTTATTCGTGCCACTTCCGATCTGGAACGCATTGGTGATGAAGCCAGCAAGATTGCCAAGGCCACCCTGCGCCTGGCTGAAGAAGGCACCTCACCACGCGGTTATATCGAAGCCCGGCATCTGGGCAGCCAGGTGCGCCAGATGGTGCAGGATGCCCTGAATGCCTTTGCCCGTTTTGATACCGCCCAGGCACTGGCGGTGCTGCGGGAAGACGACAAGGTGGATCTGGAATACCGTTCAGCCACCCGTGCGCTGATCACCTTTATGATGGAAGACCCGCGCTCCATTTCCCAGGTGATGAACATCATGTGGGTGCTGCGTTCACTGGAAAGGGTCGGGGATCATGCCAGCAACCTGGCGGAATATGTCATCTACCTGGTTGAGGGTGAGGATGTGCGTTACACCAAAACGGAAAAAATCGAAAAAGTGATTCGCCACGAAGAAGATGAAGTGGAAGGCAATTTGCTTGGTCAGGATCAGCCTGATAAAGACGAATAACTGCCTGGCATGAAACTCAGCGTCTGCGCCCCGGTTGAATCCGGTGGCTCAGACGCTGAGTTTTTTTGCGTTTAAAGTGCAGCCAGAACCGTTTCGGCACTGCTTTTATCCACACCCTTCTCATCAATGTTCAGCAGTTCAACCTTGCCGTCATTCACGATCATGGCGTAGCGCTGGCTGCGCTTGCCCAGTTTCATGGGCGTCAGATCCTGATCCAGCCCCAGCGCCGTGGCAAACTCACCCAGGCCATCGGACAGCATGGTGATTTCTTCGGCATTCTGGGATTTGCCCCAGGCATCCATGACAAAAATATCGTTCACTGCGGTGCAGATGATGCTGTCCACGCCCTTGGCCTTGATTTCATCAGCCTTGACGACAAAGCCGGGCAGGTGAGTCAGGGTGCAGCCGGGGGTAAAGGCACCGGGTACAGCAAACAGCACCACCTTCTTGCCAGCAAAAAGATCCTGGGTTTGTACAGCTTCCGGGCCATCTTTGCCCATCACCTGAAGTTCAACATTGGGTAGGGTTTCGCCCACTTGAATACTCATCTTTGCTGCTCCTTTTCTTAGTTGACTAAAACAGTCGGAATTTGCATGCAGCATAGCAGATGAAGCCTGTTAAGCCAGGACTTTCCGTACCCAATCAATGCGCTGGCTGACATCCCCCCGCAGTTGCTGGATGTTGTCCATAGCCTGGGCAGCCCCGGTTTCCATTTCTTTCATCTGCTGGCTGAAGGAATCCACCTGTTGATGCTGACGTGTGGAGAGCTGCTTGCCTTCACTGGCCGTGACTGAAGCCTGACCGGAGCGTTCACTCAGGTCTCTTGCTGTGGCCTGCATACGCACCGCCAGTTGTTTCTGGTTTTCCGTGGCCTGGCCGATGCTGGTGATTTTACTGCTCAGGCGTTCGGTGGTTTTATGCAGGGCTTCCAGCAGGTGGGTGGAGTGGCTGACGGCGCCCTGGGTTTTCTGGGATAGCTGGCGCACTTCATCAGCCACCACGGCAAAACCACGTCCCTGCTCCCCGGCTCGGGCTGCTTCTATGGCCGCATTCAGAGCCAACAGGTTGGTCTGGTCGGAGATGCTGCTGACTTCTTCCAGAATCCCCATGACTTCTTCCACAGCCTTGACCAGATCCTGGAGGGCCGCCTGGCCTTCATGGATGTCATCCAGAGCCTTGTCACCGGCCTGTACCACTTGCTGGGCACTGGTTTCACTGGCTTGCATGAGCTCTGCTGCCTGGCTGGCAAAATCATGCACATCCGTGGAGTTGCTGTTCACTTCCTCGGCCATTTCTTTGAGATTGAGGCTGAACTGACCGGATTCCTCCAGTTGCTGGCGGGTTTGTAAAAAGCTGCTGCTCATCTGCTCAAAGCTGCTTAGTACCTGTTCCAGAGTGGAGTTGACCTCTTGCAATTGGTTGTTCTTCTGCTGTTCCTTTTTCTGCATGCCGGCAATCAATTGGTTGAAGCGCTTGGCAATCCGCCCCAGCTCGGTTTTGTCGGCTTCCATGTCCACGGGTTCCAATTGCCCCTGTTTGACCAGACGGGTGAGGGCATTTTCCAGTTTGTGAAGGTTTCGGATCACGATCCGATGCTGGAAGATGTAGAGGAGCGCCGCCATGACCAGCAGCCCCAGCGCAAAAGCGAAGAACAGGCTTTTGACCAGACTTTCCACTTCGGTTTTATTCTGATGAACCTGCTGCTGACCCTGGCTGATGGCGGCTTCCAGGTCATCAATCAACTGGTTGACCGCTGTCAGGCTGGTTGTGCGGTCTTCTCGCCATTGCTGGGAGCGCTCCAGTTCGGCCGGATAACGCTGATGCAGATAGTTCAGCTGGCGCTGAATGCCATCGGCCAGCTCTTCCTGTTCCTCTTCGCTGCTGTCCGTGTCCCAGCCCATCAGATCGGCCATGGCATCCTTTTCCTGTTCGGGGTAAAGGCCCAGGCGCGGTAAAGTGGCGAGCTGTTCGAGTGCTTGCTGATAGTCGTTACGGGCGCTTTCCAAGCGGTCCAGGTAGTTGCTTTTACCTGAGTTCCAGTAATGCTCCCGATAGGTCTTGATGTAGGCCAGGTGTTGGCTGAGTTGGGCCTGTATCCGCTGGTAATCAAAGCCGGACTGGGGGTTCTGGGCAAAAGCCTGTTCAGCGTAATCCTCCAGACGATCCAGCTCAGCCAGAGCCTCGCGTTCATTCTGGTACAGAAGCCCCTGGGCATCCCCGGCCAGCTTGCCAGCCCCGCGGTATTCGTTGGTCAGACCATGAAGCAGAGCCTGGGTGGGTTCACTCAGGTTTTCGGCCAGCTGCTGGCTGGGGAGTTGGGGGAGTACTTGCGACTGAATCTGTTCCAGGTCTCTGACGGCTTCCAGGTGTTGGGAGGCATCGCCTTCATTCAGGTAAGTCTGGATCTTGGCCCGCAGGTCAACCGCAACCTGGCGGTGTAAATCCGAGTAGTTGAGGGTGGTGATGAAAGACTGGTTGAGTTGCCCCAGACCCCAGTACAAAGTGATGGCGAACCCTAGCGCCAACAAGGCAAGTAGAAGACTGGCCAGGCGGGTAATGGTCACTATCGGCATAAATTACTGCTCCACTAAAAGGTAGTGGCGGCAGGTTATGGCATTAATATTACAGAATTATGATTCAGATCAATAAAAAAAGCCCCGTCCCTGGGGCCTAAAGAGAGGCGTGAATAGGTGTGAAAGCCGGGCTTATTCGCCGTACAGCTTCTTGTACTTGGCGATGAGGGCATCGGCAGGCTTGCCTTTGGTGTCGCCATTCTGAATGAAGACCAGCGTTTCGCCATCCGGGCCGTCACCAATTAGGTTAAAGTGATAGGTGGCTTCAGCTTCGCGTACAGAATGGAAATCTTCCAGGGTTTCGGCAATATAAATACGGTTGTCACGCTTCAGTTCACCATAGAAACTACCTTCAAGTTCCTGGTCGCCAGTGTAGATGTTGATGAAATCAATGCTGCGCTGCTTGGCCTGGTCTTTGTCGAGACCAAAAACCAGGGTTTCTCCATTGGGGCCAGCACCAATGCGGTTCTGGTGAAAGGTGGGCTTGTTGCCTTCCACAGCAGCACGATACATATCGAAGTCATCGAATACATAGATGCGGCCATCATCATGATGCAGCTCAAAAAGTTGCTGTTCGGAGGCTGAGGAAGGCTCACCGGATTCCTGAGTGGCACAGGCGGTCACACCTGCCAGGGTCAGTGCCAGAAATGCTGCTTGAAGAGTTTTGTTTAGCATGTTGGGTATTCCTGTCAGTTGGGTCAGTTTTCAGTGACCCAAGATAAGCAGCCAGCATTGCAAAAGAATGACAGCAACAAGACAACTTGATGACAGTAGTGGAAGCACGACAGAGCATTAAAAAAGCATTAACATGTATTGATTGCAAACCTGTTGACTGAGTGGCCCATGAAGAAAATTCGCTTACTGACTGTGGATGATGACAAGTTTATTCGTCATCTGGTGCACAAAACCCTGCGCTCACAATATTCTGAGTTTGATATTCAGGAAGCTGAAAATGGTCGAAAAGCCCAGGCCATGCTGCAAAGGCACAGCTTTGATCTGGTGCTGTGCGACTGGGAAATGCCGGAAATGACGGGTCTGGAGCTGCTGGAATGGGTGCGCATGCAGACTCAACTGGAAGGTCAGCCTTTTATCCTGGTCACCAGCCTGGATAAAAAAGATAATGTGGTCAAGGCGTTGCAAGCGGGGGTGGATGATTACATTGCCAAGCCCTTCACGCCGGAACAGCTGTTCAACAAGGTCATGAAGCAGCTGGTTAAAAGCGGTCGCCTGACCCAGGAAGAAGCCGCCAGTATGGGTCGAAAAGAGCGCATCGCAGCCTCGGGCGGAGCCGAAGTGCTGGCTACCGGGGGAGGTGCCGGCAAACCCAAGAAGGTGCGCAAAGGCCCCAAAGGCAAGGCCCTGCTGGTATACGGAGAGGATAAAACAGCAGTCACTCTGCGGGAGATCAACAAACGCGAAGCCTTGTTGCTGGTCAAGCGTGAGGACATCCAGCCTGAGCTTGCGGGCCTGGTCAGCCTGGGCCTGGTGGCTGGCAGTGATGACGACCCCCTGAAAGTCAGCGTCAGGGGTTACATCTCCAGTTTGCAGCTGGCAGAACGCAACCCGAAAACCGCCAGCCTTTTTATACGCGTGCAGTTCTTAAAACAGGATGCAGAAACGGCAGAGCTTTTTGACCGGGTGCTGAATACACCCATCTAAAAACACTCTTCAGTCCTCATGAGACATCAGGTAGATACGCGTGATGGGCAAATGGCAACTGAAGCAGCTGCCCTGTCCGACATCACTGTTAATGCTGAGCCGCCCCTGGTGGCGCAGCATCACGTGCTTGACGATTGCCAGTCCCAGGCCGGTTCCACCCGTGCTGGTGGCACGCCCCTGATCCACACGATAGAACCTTTCCGTCAGACGTGACAGGTGTTTGGGATCAATGCCCGGGCCGTCATCAATGACTTCCAGATGGGCACCGGCCCGGTCATGGTACCAGCGCACCTGAATTTCTGTGCCGGGCGTGGTGTACTTCACCGCGTTGAATATCAGGTTGGAAAAGGCGCTGCGCAATTCCTTGTCGGAACCATAAACCCGCAATTGCCGATCAATATCCAAGCTGATTCTGTGCTCTTCACCTGAGAGTGCCAGGGCGTCCAAACGGATGGATGCCAGCAACTGATCGACGGCAACCGGTTCCACCGACACTTCCAGGTCACTGGTTTCCAGGCGGGACAGGGTCAGCAGGTCTTCGACCAGATGCTCCATGCGCGTGGACTGCTCCCGCATCAGGGTTAGACCCCTTTGCCATTTGGCAGGCAGATTGTCGGCATGATCACTGAAGGTTTCTAGGTAGCCGGAAAGGACTGTCAGGGGTGTGCGAAGCTCGTGGGAAACATTGGCGATAAAATCCTGACGCATTCTTTCCAGACGCTGCAGGCGGGTGAAATCACGCACCAGGAGCAGGCGATCATTTTCACCGAACTGAGTGATCTGGTATTCCAGAGTTCGACCTTCGGTAATCGGTGAAGGAAGAATAAGAGGTTCCTGGTAACGCTGCTTGTCAAAATAGTCGACAAAACGGGGTTCACGCAGCAGGTGAGTGATGGGGCTACCCTGGTCACTGGGGCTGCGCAGGCCGATCAGGTCCTCAGCGGCCCGGTTCCACCATTCCAGTTCGCCTCTGGCATCAATCATGATGACACCGTCTTTCAGCGCCTGACTGGATTCCTGTACCCGATCCAGGATCTGCTTCAGGCGATATTGGTGCCCCTGCTGGTGGCGTTGATAATTATAGAGATTATCAAAAATTTCACCCCAGACGCCCCTGGCTTCAGGGGGTTCTTCTTCCGGAGTTTGCTGCCATTTAAGCAGGCGCTTCAGCTGGTAGAGGTAGTAGCTGATGAAAAACAGGCTGACCGTGAGAGCCGCGGCCAGGGCCTGATCCCATATCCAGCCAATCCCGGCCGCCAGCAAAAGCCAGAAGATCAGGTGTTTTATTTCCTTGCGCAGCAAGAATGCCATGCAGTGAGATCCTTAATCATCAGTTATGTGTGGAAAAACGATAGCCTGTGCCCCGGACAGTTTGCACCAGATGCTCATGCTCTTCACCCAGAGCCTTGCGCAAGCGCCGGATGTGAACATCCACAGTGCGCTCTTCAACATAAACATTACCACCCCAGACCTGATCCAGCAGCTGGCTGCGTGTGTAGGCGCGTTCCTGGTGGGTCATGAAAAACTGCAGCAAACGAAATTCGGTTGGCCCAACCTCCAGGGGTTTGCCCTTGCCGGTGACCCGGTGACTGACTGGGTCCAGGCGCAGGCCTTCCACTTCCACCGGGTCTTCAATACCGGGTGGGGTGGCGCGGCGCAGCACAGCCTTCAGGCGGGCTACCAGCTCACGCGGTGAAAAAGGCTTGGTAATGTAATCATCAGCACCGGCTTCCAAACCCAGTACCTTGTTGTCTTCTTCACTGCGGGCCGTGAGCATGATGATGGGAATATCCGCAGTGACGGGATCACGCTTCAAACGGCGAGCCAGTTCAATACCGCTGGTGTTGGGTAACATCCAGTCGAGCAGAATCAGATCCGGTTGTTTGTCCACCACCTGCGAATGTGCCTCGGTGGCATCAGCGGCTTCCAGCCAATCGTAATCAGCCATTTCCAGGGCGACGGCAATCATCTCCCGAATAGGGGCTTCATCATCTACGATTAAAATGGTTTTGTTAGTCATAAGGGTTTCCTGTGATGCATCCGGCTGTTTCAGCATCATTACACGCCTTATAAATGACAATAAGATGACAGCGAGCTATTCATGCCGTATAAGCCTGGTCACTGCGGTTGGGTTTGTCCGGGTAACGCAGTGCCAAGCGACCTTGCGCAACCATAGGTGACAGGAAGCGATATCTCAGACTGTCCGGGTTGCGTTGTACCAGATGGGCCAGTTCGTTGCGTGTTAACCAGCGACCACGACAAAGCTCAACCAGAATTTCCTGCATGTCTTCAGGTGGCAAGCGTTTGTTGTTTCGAGCGGGCTGGGCAAGCTTTTCCAGTTCCTGGAAATTTGCGTTATGTGCGGAGCTATGTACGGAGTCAGTGGATTTATGTGTGGAATTAAGTACGGAGCTGGAAGCTGGATGGTCTGGCAGTTGGTAGCGAGTCCAGCGTCCACGCCCTTCTTGTTCCAGCATGCCTCTGGCAACCAATGTCTGCAAAAGCCCGGTTACGTCCCGTGCATGGCAATGGGTGATCTGCTGTAACCTGAGATTATCCACACTGCCTTCAAGGTCAGCAGTAACCAGGGCTTGTACTTCAAGTTTTGAACAGGCTTTGAAAGTGTTTCCAAATAGCTTCTGAAGACGCTCAAGTGAGCTGTCAGGAATCAGGCTCAGCATAGGGAGTACCCAGCGTACCCGGTCAGGCTGAGTCAGCTCCTTGACCAGGGGTTGCCGCCAGTGCTGTGATTCCCAGCCACTGCGTATTTTGTCCACACCGGAACCTGCTTTTTCTGCAGCGCCTAACATGAGAAACATGGTTTGCAGGGACTTGTTCCGGCATTCACTGATGTTGCCCTGTAGTAGCTGGTCAAGGGAAATCAGTAAGGTTCCAGGATTGGTGAAAATAAAGCGATCACGGTGCTTTTCCACCAGGATGCCACCTATGCCCTGATAATCAGCATGGATCAGAGCATTGACGAGTGCCTCGCGAATGCCTTCGTGAACGGGGCCTTCACCTTTACGAAACAAGTCCTTATCCAGGGCGAAAGGAAGCTTGAGATCCTCGGTCAGGCGTAGAACAACTTTAAGATAGAACTGGAACAGATTGGCATGCCAGGTGCCGTCGGGGTGCAAACGGTCGCTCCAGCGCTCATCAGGATCATCGGTCAAGATTTCTCGGTAATCCAGATGGTAGCCGGGCAAAGCTTCACGCAAGGCTTCGTCACGGCCAAACATTAACAGACCGGCCAGGGTCAGCCCCTGTTGCCCGGTTTGACGATCAAGACGCCAGCCCCCAAGCTTCTTTAACAAGCCTTCGTCATTTTCACTTAACCAGGGGTGGGTCGGTTTGTGGGAGGCAAAACGCTGTCGAAATTGCTGTAGGCTGGTCGTATCCAGATCATCCAGCGTGAAATTATTCAGAAGACGGCTATCTGCGGGTTCTTCAGAGCGGTCAGCCAGAAGCCTGCCAACCTCCTGCTCGGTACTTTTGTAGTCACCTTCGTAATTGCGTCTATAGGTGCCGCTCAGTGGATTGTTGCCAAGAAATACGGGGCGTTGGTGGCGAGTAGCACGGGGAATACGGATTGCCAGCAGCTGACCCTCTGGTCGATCCAGCAAGTGAACATCCTGATCCGTCAGCAGGTTGATACTGATTTTGCTTTTATTATTGACCGTATCCCAGAAAGACTTTTTAAGTTTGGTTGCATCGGTCAGGCCTGTGATTTTGCCGTTATCTTCAACACCCAGCAGAATAATGCCGCCATCAGTATTGGCCATGGCGCTGTAGGTTTCCCATAAGCTTTTAGGGAGTCCGCCTCTGGCTGATTTTAGCTCGAGGTCATTGCTTTCAACCCATTCCAGGGCCTGTATCAGTTCCAGCGGATTGTGGGGTGTCACTGACATACATCACCTCAGCAAGTAATCCAATGCCAGACCCAAAAATACCAGCATGCCTGCGTAGTGGTTGTTCAGGAAGGCTAGCAGGCAGGGGCCGCGTTGGCGATCGCGGATCAGCCATTGTTGCCAGACAAAAAGGCCTGCCATGAGGGCCAGACCCAGAAAGAAGTAAATCCCACGCTCAAATGCCAGTCCTGCTGTTGTCAGCAGGAGCAGGGTGCAGGCTTGCAGTAAGCCTATGATCAGACGGTCATAATTACCAAAGAAAACAGCAGTGGATTTGATGCCGATTTTCAGATCATCGGGGCGGTCTTCCATGGCGTAGGCGGTGTCATAGGCGACAGTCCAGACCAAGTTGGCGGCAAAAATCAGCCATAAAGCCGGCGGCAGGCTGTTGGTCTGGGCGGCAAAAGCCATGGGGATGGCCCAGGAAAAAGCAGCACCGAGCACCACTTGCGGAAAGTGGGTGTAGCGTTTCATGAAAGGATAGCAGGCGGCCAGGGCCAGCCCGGCGGGAGTCAGCATCAGGGTGAGGGGGTTGGTGAAAAGCACCAGGACAAAAGCCGCGAGAGACAAAAGCATAAAAAGCACGATGGCTTCGCGGGCGCTGACTTCACCCGTAGCCAGGGGCCGGTTGGTGGTGCGCTCCACATGGCCATCAAAATTACGATCGGCAAAATCATTGATCACACAACCTGCTGCGCGCATAAAGATGACGCCCAGGACAAAAATCACCAGTACATCCAGATCAGGCAGACCTCCGGCAGCAAACCATAAAGCCCAGAGGGTAGGCCACATCAGCAGCCAGGTGCCAATGGGGCGATTCAGGCGCATCAGCCGGATAAAGGCTGGCAAGCGCTGATACCAGGGGGTGTCGATGGCAGAAGTCATGCAACTAGTCTCCAAAAATACCGGTGGCCGGGAGTTTTAGCCGGGTCGCCATGGCAGGCAGGTAATGCTCGGCAACCAGCAGGCGTAAAGAGTCACTGTAAAAACAGGAAGCCCGGCCCCAGAGGCTGGGAAAAGGCAGTTGGCCCGGTGCGCAGAATTGCAGGTTTCCTCTTTGAATGTGAGGGTTGGCAAACAACAAGTGCCCCAGAGCTTGGTTGCCAACCTGGGTCAGGCGTCGCAGCAGACTGCCCCGGCTGTCCAGAGGCAGCAGCGAACGTGCAAACACCCAGGGCTCTTCATCCACTTCCAGCAACACCTGCCGCACCCAGATGCGTTGGTGATCAATCGCCAGCCACTGCCTTTCAGTTTCCTGAATCGGCAATACCCCTTGATTGAGGATGCGGACTTTAAAGGAAGACCCGGCATGACCTTGTAAGCGACGAGTCAGAGAGCCTTCCTCCTTCAGCCAGCTGCGCCAGGGGCCGGAAGGGGCTCCGGTCAGGTGAGCGGCTTGATGCCAGACCGGTGCCGGCCAGCCGTTGAGTTGCTGCAAGTGACTTGGGTTGACTGGCATGGTGGGCGTGTACCCTCTCCGAGGCTTTCATCTATAATGCTGTGGATTCTAACACAGCGCAGGAGTTTTGATGTCCACCGCAACCGAGACTAAGCCACTGATTATTATTGGCTCAGGGATGGCTGGCTACCAGCTGGCCATGGAAATACGCACCCGCCAACCCAGGCTGCCGTTACTGCTGATCACCCAGGATGCCGGACACTTTTATTCCAAACCCCTGCTTTCCTCTGCCCTGGCAAAAAACCAGGCACCCGAGCAGCTATCCATTGCCTCACCGCGTGACCAGGCGGAAGCCCTGGGCATTCAAATCATCACTCATGCCCAGGTGAACAAGCTAGACCCGACTCGTCAGCAGGTGTATCTGGACGACCAGAGTTATGCCTACTCGAAACTGGTGCTGGCTTTGGGTGCTGAGCCTCAACATTTGCCTGCCCCACCGGAAGCCTTGTTCAGCATCAATGATCTGGAAGACTATGAAGCCTTTCGCAGAGAGTTGGCAGGCAAGAAAAAAGTCCTGGTGATCGGTGGTGGTCTGGTCGGGGTGGAAATGGCTCAGGATCTGCTGTCTTCCGGTTTTGAAGTAACCCTGATTTCGCGCAGCAAACATCTGCTACCCAACCTGTTGCCACCCCAGGTTGCCCAGCCTCTGCAAGCCGCTCTGGTTGATAAGGGCCTGAAGCTGCTGACGGAAGAAAGCTTTAAGCTGGTTGATGGTCAACCCGGCGACTGGCAGGTGGAGCTGGAATCAGGCCTGCTGCTGGAAGCGGAAATGGTCATCAGTGCTCTGGGTTTGCAGCCTCGCACCCAACTGGCTGCAGAAGCCGGTCTGAAAACCCGCCGGGGGATTTGCGTCAACCGGCAGTTGCAAACCTCGAACCCCGATATTTATGCCTTGGGTGACTGTGCGGAAATTGCAGGCCATAACCTCATGTACGTGCAACCCCTGATGGCCAGTGCCCGCACTCTGGCCGCACACCTGACGGGAGAAGAGGTGCAGCTGGAATTGCCCCCACTACCCGTGCTGGTGAAAACGCCCAGTTGCCCCGTGGTGGCCGCACCACCACCCACTGATGCCGAAGGTGAGTGGAGCTTTGATTTGCAGCCTGATGCCGCCGAAGGCCAGTTCCGGTCACCGGAAGGCCAGCTGCTGGGTTTTGCTCTTTCCGGTAAGGCGGTGCGTCGCAAGGTTCAGCTGGTCAAAGAGATGCCGCCTTTATTGGCGTGATCAGCTGACATTTTCAAACAATTGTTTTAATGTGGCCTCTCTTTTTACTTTTGGTGTGACCAACATGCTGCGATTGAAATTTTTACTCTGGATGCTGGGCCGGTTGCTGAAAAAAGCCTACAAGGCGCAACCGGAAATGCGGGAAAAGCTGGAAAAAGAACCTCTGAACTTTGTGATCAAAACCCGGGACTGGCAGGGACGTTCTTTCCAGTTGCAGCCTCAGCAGGTCAGCAGCCAGGCCGGTGATCTGGAGCAGGCGGACATGAAGCTGATTTTTCAGTCGGCTCAGGACGCCTGGAAGACCCTGACCAGCAAAGACAAAAATGCCTTTATCAGGGCGATCCAGGATGGAGAGGTGAGGATAGAAGGCGATCCGAAAAAGCTTTTTCAGTTGCAAGGGCTGATGAAGTACCTCAAGGTGTAAACCATGTTAAAAAAAGGGTTGGGTGTTGGCGCTTGTATTCTACTGCTCTTCAGTCCGCTGGTTCTGGCAGAAAGCTGCCCGATCAAGCAGCTTGATCAGAAAGTGGCGGTTTCCCATGTTTATGATGCCGACACCCTGACTCTGGCCGATGGTCGCCGGGTACGCCTGATCGGTATTGATGCCCCCGAACTGGGGCGCGGAGGTGATGCCCATGAACCCTTTGCCCTGGAAGGTCGGGACTATCTGCGTGGGCTGATGGAAAAAGCCGGTCATCAGGTTCTTGTTCATCAGGGTGAAGAAAAACAGGATCGTCACGGGCGTTTGCTGGCCTATCTCTTCCTGCCCGATGGGCGCAATATCAACCGTCTGCTGCTGGAACAGGGCTATGTGATGCAGGTGTTCATTGCCCCGGATACCGACTATGCAAAATGCCTGCAAAGCCATGAGGATCAGGCCCGACAGCAGCGCCTGGGCATCTGGTCCCAAAAAGAATACCAACCCGGTATTCCTTCCAGAGCAGTGCCGGATTCCACTCAGGGAGCGGCCATCGTTCGCGGACGGGTCGTTCGTATTGGTGAAAGTCGTGACAATCTCTGGATCAACCTGGAAGGGCGGGTGGCTTTGCAGATTCCCAAGGCGGACCTGGAGCGCTTTGATGAAACGCAGCTCAGAAATCTTGAAGGTCGCCGGGTTAAAGCCAGGGGCTGGATAGTCAGGGAAAACTCCCGTCATCACGACTGGCGTATGCGGGTCAATACTGGCTTGGCACTGGATATGCCTGACTAAGGGTATAAATAACCCTTTCAAGGTTTTTTATACCTGATTGAGTCGGGTGCAATGAACCCCTTCCTGCCTCCAACCCCCGTCAATCCGGTTGGCACGCAAATTGATAGGTCTTGTCTGAGAAAGAAAACCCAATTGCGGAGTCAGCCATGATCAGTAGCGTTTTACCTCAGGAATGGACAGAAGAAACCACCGACACCTTGATCGACCATCTTCTGGAAAACTACCACACCCGGCATCGTGAACATCTGCCACAACTGATTGATCTGGCTCGAAAGGTTGAAGCGGTGCACGCCGAGCATCCGGAATGCCCCAATGGTTTGACCCAGTACTTGATTTCCATGCAGCAGGAACTGGACAGCCACATGATGAAAGAAGAGCAAATCCTCTTCCCCATGCTGCGCCAGAATTTGTTTGCTCGTGCCCACGGGCCGATCAATGTCATGCAGATGGAGCACGAAGAGCATAATCAATCACTGAAACGCCTGCTGAATCTGACCCGCTTATTAAAGCTGCCCAGTAATGCCTGTATGACCTGGGCCAAACTCTATGATGAGCTGGGTTGTTTCGTGGATGAGTTGACCCAGCATATCCAGTTGGAAAATGAAGTCTTGTTTGCAGGCAAAACCTCCGATGCCTTGTCAGGAGTAGAGCAGTGAAATCAAGTTTGTTCAGTTTGGGCTTTCGGCCTTTTTTTCTTTTGGCTGCCCTGGGCGGCAGCGTCATCATGCTGGCCTGGCTGGTGACCCTGATGTACGGCTATGCCTGGCCGGGAGTGCAGGACCCAGTGGCCTGGCACCGCCATGAAATGCTGTTTGGTTATACCGGCGCGGTCATCGCGGGCTTTCTTCTGACCGCAGTGCGGCGCTGGACGGGGCTGAGTACACCGGATGGCTGGCCTCTGGCGTTGCTGGCAGCCGTTTGGGTGGCAGCCCGCCTAACCCCTTTGCTGACGGACTGGACCTGGCTGTATGTACTGCTGGATCTGGGTTTCTGGGTGGGTCTGTGGATCAGCCTCTGGCCTGCACTGCATCGCGCCGCCCTGCATAACCGGGTTTTTCTGTTGTTGATTGCAGGTTTGTTGGTGGCGGCCGCTTTAAGCCACAGCTTTACGTTGGGCTTGGGGAATTTCTGGCTCGGTCACCTGGGCGCGCATCTTGGCCTGGATTTCCTGCTGATTATTATGCTGGTGGTCGCCGGGCGGGTGCTGCCATTCTTTATACAGCTGGGTTTGCAGCGCCCTGCCTTTCCACGCGTGGCCTGGCTGGAAAAACCTTTTCCCCTGTTGCTGGCAGCTTTGCTGGTGGTTGATTTGACTCTGCCACTAACCCCCTGGGCGGGCCTGATGAACCTCTTGCTGGCAGCCTGGCTACTGCCCCGTTTGTATCTCTGGCATGACCGGGGTATCTGGCGAGTGCCGTTGCTCTGGAGCTTGTATCTGGCCTACGCCTGGTTGCCGGTTGGTCTGGCTTTGCGCGGGCTGGGCATGCTGGATCTGGTCAACCCCTATGCCGGAATACATGCTCTGGGCGTGGGCGGTATCGGCCTCTTGACCCTGAGCATGATGAGCCGGGTCAGCCTGGGGCACACGGGCCGACCTTTGCAGCCTTCAAAATGGATTGTTCTGGCTCTGGTCTTGATGCTGGGAGCAGCACTGGTGAGGGTGTTTACGGTCACCTTGCTGGGTTCGACGGCTTACCTGCTTTCGGCCAGCCTGTGGATCGCCGCGCTATTGCTTTTCCTGGGGGTTTATTTGCCGATTCTGACTAAGCCCCGGCCGGATGGACAGCCCGGCTAGTTTTCCTCTTCATCTTCAAGGAGCAGTTGGCGGCGTCGCTCCTGTTCCTTGAGAAAGCGCTTGTTCTGATAACGGCGCAGCAAGGCAATAACCAGAGCCACAGCGATCATCACCCCCAGTATGCGAAGCTGCCAGTAACCGGCCTGGGCGCGACCCAGCCAGGTCTCCAGCAGGATAATCAGGGTGAAGCCGACAGCCTGGGAAATAATGGCCCAGAAGCGTAAAGGGTCTTGCAACATGGTTACCTCGAAACTTGAATTCTGTACGCAGGCGACAGCTTGGCTTAAACTGACATCTTTAGCTCAGTTTACCGGAGGTTCTTCCTTTCATGTGCACTTTTGCCCGAATACTTCCAGCTGCTTTTTTGGTTGGCAGTCTGTTTTTTCCTGTTGCCTTGTCAGCAAACTTGCCTTCTGAAACGGTTCCTGTACCGGGTGGAGTGCCCGAAGCTGCAGATGAAAACCTGTCCACGGCCATGGAATATCCTGAGCCGATCAAGCATTTGGAAAACCAGGGCCTGGAAATTGTACGCAGCTTTCCCGTGGGTCAATCTCTGGTGGGCTGGGTCGTGAGCTTTGAAGGTAAGGATCTGGTGGTTTACACCACGGTCGATGGTGACTACCTGATCAATGGCATCGTTCTGGATGCCCAGGGTGTAGATTTGACGGAAGAACACCAGAAAACCTGGCTGCCAAGACCGGAATGGGATGACCTGGAAGACGCTCATTACCTGACCGAACCCAGCCTCTATGAAAATGAAGAAGGACAACTGGAAACCCGCACAACCCTGTATATGTTTTTTGATCCCAACTGCCCTTTCAGCCAACTGGCCTGGCTGGCTTTACAGCCCTACCGTGAAGCCGGAGCACAAATCCGCTGGGTGCCGGTGGCTTACCTGAAACCCGACAGCCGCCACCGCACTGCAGCCCTTCTGGATGCTGCCAACCCGGAAGAATTGCTGGCCCTGAACATGAACAACTTCGGCCAGCCCAGCCCCGAGTTGGATGTACCCCTTGAAACCCATCACCGTGAACAGATGCAGGCCAATATGGATCTCATGCAATCCCTGGGAATCAATGGCACCCCCGGCTGGGTGTGGATGAATGAAGACGATGAACTGACAACCCACTCGGGTATGCCGCGCCTGCCACGTTTGAGCGAGATCACCGGGCTTCCCGAACAGGAACATCCTGAAACCGAACTGATGCGCTACAGGTAAACAGGAAACTCTATGGATGCCATAACCCTCGGGCCACTGCTGCTGCCCTACAGCCGACTTCCCGGTGTTCTTGCCCTGATCCTTCTGCTGTTGGTGAGTGAGATCCTCGATAAAAAACACCCCGGCCTGGCCCGTTGGGGCTGGATGACCGCCGTGATAGGAGGTTTGGGGGGGCGCTTGGCGTTTGCGGCAATGAATCCCTCAGCCTACGTCGATGAACCCTGGTCACTGGTGTATTTCTGGCAACCCGGCTACAGCTGGTGGGGTGCCCTGCTGGCTGCGGTAGTCTTCAGTGTTTGGTATTTTCGCAAACACCCAGCCTTGCGTACTTCGGGGCTGATGCTGCTGGTTGCTTCCAGCCTGGTGGGGCTGCTGACACTGGTTTTGTTGCCTCAATCCGATACGGGCGAACAGTTACCGGAGCTGCTTCTGCACGACCTGGAGGGTGAAGAGGTCAAACTGAGCAGCTACCAGGGCCAGCCTCTGGTTGTGAACCTCTGGGCCACCTGGTGCCCACCCTGCCGCCGGGAAATGCCCATGCTGGAAAGCTACGAAGACGATGAACGCCTGCAGGTGGTCCTGGTCAACCAGGGGGAATCCCTGCTGGCCGTCACAGACTATTTGCAGGAGGAGCAACTGAGCTTCGCTAATGTACTGCTTGATCCAGCCCAAAAAACCATGAATGAATACTCCGCCCCCGGCCTGCCCGCCACCCTCTTTTATTCCGCCGAAGGAAAACTTGTCGACCGACATTTTGGTGAACTCAGCCGCGGCCAGGTCGAAGAGTTTCTCCGCCGCCACGGCCAGGGTCTGGACAAATAAAAGGCAGGCACCTACAATGCCTGCCTCACCAAAAACCGCCCTTAGCTCAGCTGGATAGAGCGCGGCCCTCCGGAAGCAACGATCACCGGAAAAATGGCTTTGGCGAGCAACGATCAGGAAAGTAAGAGTTTAAAATCTACCCGCCCTTAGCTCAGCTGGATAGAGCGCAGCCCTCCGGAGGCTGAGGTCAGAGGTTCGAATCCTCTAGGGCGGGCCATTTCCTGAATTTTGACCGCCGCTCTCGGTGACCAAAAACCTCTCAAAATCATTCGGTGACCGCCTGGTGACCAAATGGTGACCACTCTCCATTTTCTCTCTGAAATCGTCTCACCGATTGTGAGCGTTGCCCTGTTTAGTCCTCTTTTACCTCAAGCAGCTCACCAATTGAGCAGTCAAGGTACTTGCATAACTTTTCCAAAACGTCGAATTCAACCCTGACTGCTGTCTCTTGGTACAGCCGAGTAATCGTTCCACGGTTGATTCCTGTATCTCTAGCCACCTCAGAAATCTTCAATTTTTTCTCGCCCATCATGCGGGATAAATGGCATCTAATCATCTTCTACAGACCTTTTTGATCTTCAGGAGCAAAAAAAAGCTTGCAATAGATCTTTTATGGGTTAATATGATCTACAGGAGATCAATATGGTTTCCAGTAAAGATTCTTATCTTACAGGAGGAATATGATTATGTCACAGACCTACTTGACCACCGAAGAGCTGGCTGCCCGCATCAAGTACGAGCCCAGAACCATTCGTACCCAACTGAAGGACTCCGTACTCATTGAAGGTGTGCATTATTTTCGTCCCTTTGGAGGAAGAAAGATTTTGTATATCTGGGAAAAAATTGAAAAGGATATGTTCCGTGCCCCGGCAGTTGACACCCTTATGGCTGGCGTTTGCTAAGGAGGAATTATGGCTAGTATTCATGTTCGCAATGGCAAGCTTCAACTGGATTTTCGCTACAAAGGGGTGCGCTGCCGAGAGCAAACCAAGCTTGATGACACTGCAGCCAACCGCAAGCGTGCCAAGCAAATCCTGGATCGAATTGAAGCAGAAATCACCTTGGGAAGCTTTAGCTACTCCAGCTACTTTCCAAATAGCAAACGGGCTGATCAGTTTGATGACTGGGAAAAGCGAAGCTTTAACAGGAGAGAAGAAAATAATAGTGCTTGTGAACTGCCGACGTTGGCGGCTTTCTCAGAAATCTGGCTGGATGAAAAGCGTATCGAATGGCGAAACAGCCACTTGAAGTCAGTCGAAAGCAACTTGAGGGCATACATACTGCCTGCCTTCGGGGAGAAAGTAGTCAGCAGCATCACCAAGGCTGAAATTCTCAACTTCCGCGCCCATCTCGCCAAAGAACCAGCGCAGAAGAAAGAGCCACTAAGCCCAGCAACCATCAACAAGGTAATGACACCATTGAGGATGCTGTTGAATGAAGCCGCTGACCGCTATGAGTTTAACTCACCCTGGAAGGGGATTAAATCCCTGAAAGTGCCTCGTACTGATGTCCAGCCTTTTACGATAGATGAGGTGCAGCAAATCCTACGTACTGTTCGAGACGACTTTAAATCCTACTTCACAGTGCGTTTCTTTACCGGCATGAGAACCGGTGAAATTGATGGTCTGATGTGGAAATACATTGATTTTGACCGCCGCCAGATCCTGATTCGAGAAACCTGGGTTGAAGGCGAGATCACAACGACAAAGACGGATGGTTCACAGCGTGAAATTCACATGTCCCAACCTGTCTATGATGCACTTGCAGAGCAGAAGAAGCATACAGGCCAGCAGCAGTTCGTTTTTTGCAACAAGGATGGCGGGCCATTAAATCATAACAACATTACCAAGCGAATCTGGTATCCACTACTGAGCTACCTGGGGCTGAAAAAACGTCGTCCTTACCAAACGCGCCATACGGCTGCGACACTTTGGCTGGCAGCCGGAGAAAACCCGGAGTGGATCGCCAGGCAGATGGGGCACACTACAACAGAAATGCTGTTCCGGGTGTACTCCCGTTATGTGCCCAACCTGACCCGACAAGATGGCTCGGCCTTTGATCGCTTACTGTCACGTGAATTTTCTGGAGACCTGAAGAATATCAACCCTTTGGCTGAACTGAATGAGGAGAAAAACCATGGTTAAAGTTGAAAAAGCGAATATCTGGACGACTCCTCAAGCAAAAATGCTGGCGTCAGGGTTGATTCAGAAAATGTGGATCAGGCAAGGGTATGGACTGGCAATCTATCTGGGGCTTGAGCCTTTTTACGACAACTACTCAGCAGTTGAGCTTTGGATTCAGAGGATGTTGGCCATCGATTATGATCAGGCGATGAACCTGGATTTCCTGCAGGATCAGTTGGTGGGGCTGGTGCCAGAGGATATGCAGGGGGAACTCGATTAGTCAGGCAGCAAAGTTCGAGAAGGTGCAAAACCCGCCGCTGGTAGCCTGCTGCTATCAACGGCGGGTTTCATGGATGAAGAAACATTACCATACCCTCGGAATATCACTCTATCGGGTGGTATAAGTCGGTGGCAGAAAACCCTGATTCATTCACCGATATTATCGCTTTCGTCTGCATCTTCGTCTTCTTCCCATTCCCATACACTGTCACAAGGCCGCTCATAATGCAGCACAGACCCCTTTAGCCTCTCCAGCGGTGATAGCTCCTGTGGTAAGGGTTCATAAGTATGGCTGGACTCGTTCTGGTCTTGGAGACGTTCTTTCTCTGAGGATTTTTTGCTCATAAAGCCTCCGCTCATCGTTCAAATGTTTTCTAGGCCTCGGTAAGCCGTTTGAATCGGGATGCAGGCGTCCATCTCGCTACACATAATTACTGGTAATCCTACACAAGAGCAATGCTGTTCACTGGCATCCAAAATTGATAGCTGAGTCGCTAGCCGTGATTCTCATTGCCCTGGCCCACCTCCATTAGTTCCATTATAGCACTGATTACACATATACTCAGTATCTCTTAGTTTTGTGGTGGCTTTAATGTCGAAACAAAAGCAAGATAATGTCGAAATGGTGGCTAAAAGGCTGAGATCATATGAACAGAAAGGTTGGTGGTTAATCTGTAAATAAGAGATTTTCTAGAAGGATTTGAGAAGTTCAAGAACACTTTTTCTTTGGCTTTCGCCAAGGTTTCTATAAAGCAAGATCAGTTCAGCCAAGTCATCTTCGGGGCAGAAAAAATACGCAAGAGGCGTGTTTAGCCCCTTTGCCAGGCGCTCAGCAGTATTGATATCGGGTAGGTGTTTGCCAGTTTCGTACTGAGACATACGGGCGCTGGAGGCCAGTTCATCAAATCCTGCAAGCACACCCAGCTGTACCTGCGACAATCCGACTCGTTTTCGGGCCTCTTTTAGACGTGCGCCGTACAAGTTTTTGCTATGCATACGAGAACCTCTTTGCGAAGCAAAGAGGTTCTTAGATTTGAAGTTGACATGATACTAAGGATTACTTAGTATTTGGGTGCAAGCTCCCTAGATTGGCACGACTGTCGCAGATCACAGGGAAGAAAATGCATTTCTAATCAATGAATGCCTAAGAAAATCGCAGCCAAGGAATATGCATATGTACGCACTCACCTAGCCAAATCATGCTGAAAAAATAAATCAATTGTTCGAGTAGAAGACCATTACTGCTTTGTTCTGGGCAGTTATGTTGGTTTGTTTTGCATTTTAAAAGCATGAAATAGTGGAAATTTATTTTAGAAATTTCTTTAGGTTGCAGGTTGATTGATAGGTCATTTGTATTGGAAATAACTGTTGCTTGCTGAATGAAAAATAATCTTTGTATTTAAAAGGAGTTGTATATGAGTTTGAAAAGTTATGTTTATGCTCTGAGCCTAGTTGCAATATTACCGTTTGCTTCTGTATCAGCAGCCAGTGATGCTGGTGCCTGTACGGATACAACTGAGAAGAAACAATTGTGTGAATTTGAAGATGGCGTTTCTGCCTATCATGTAGGGGAGGGGCTATTTGTCACCAGTGACTCTCAGGGTGATGTGAAAATTGGTGTCACAAAATTTATACGCGATGCCAATGATGAAGTGGATGGGCGGAATAACATTGATGCTATGGCTGCGCATGAAGAGAGCTATCCTGCTTTTGAAATTTGTCAGTCGATGGGAAATGGCTGGTATCTGCCAGCAGCACGGGAAATTAGAAGTGCATTTATGAATGTCCCAAGACGAACCGAAGAGTTAACTGATAAACGTTTTCTCACATCGACATTCATACAGGATGGGTTTGGTACACAAAGTGTGACAGCCCTGGATACAAGATCGCGCCACTTTTTCCCTGTCCTGAATAGTGATGGTCTGATCGTTAATGATATGGACTATCAGGTTGCTTGTGTAAGAAATATAAATTAAGTTTTGAAAGGATTGTAAAATGATTGTTGAAGAACGTGATGAGTGTATCGACTACCTTTCAAAGGATTATAAAAACAAAATATGGATTGTAAGGTTTTTGATTGGTGTAGTAATGTTTTTCTTTTGGCTTGCAGTGATGGTCGGCTTTGTTGCTGCCACTGTTTTCATTGTCATTAATTTATTCGGGATAGATGGTTGGTTGAACTACGTCATTGGATTTGGTGCCGTAGTAGTTGGTTTGATTTTGTGGGGTTCAATATCAAGCTTTCTAGCACTGTGGGAATGGAAGAGGTTTTCTAAAAAGGTCAATAAAAATTACAGTATAGATTTTGAAGCCTTTCCCTTACAGGACGGCCAGAAGGGGCTGAGAGCCTATATCGGGATTGATAGAAAAAATAATAAGATCCTTTTGGGTAAAACTATTGGCATGGCCCATACTCGCAGGATTAGTGTTTATGATATAAGTAGTTTGAAGAGTATTAGTAGACATCATATAACAAGCACCTCAACTGAGAGTGGTGTGGGTGGTGTTATGCAAGATAAGATTATAACCAATAGCAACACAACCAATCATGGATTTGTTATGGAAGTAAATATGGATGATTTTGATCGGCCGCAATATGACTATTATTTTCCTTCCGATAAAGGTAATGCATATAATAAAATATCAGTGGCTTGTAATCTTTCTTGATTTCTTCAAGCTTGCCAGATTGTAGGTTTTGATTATGTGTTTGTTGCTGGTCAAGATAAATAAAACCCCGTTCGCGGGGTTTTTTAATGGATGTACTTATGTTTAAAGCTATAATAAATATTTTTCTCCTCGTATTTTTAATCATATTAATCACTGCCTGCTCTTCACAGCCACGGCAAACAGGGGTTAGTGTACTTTCTCTTCGTGATCAGGGAATGCAGGAGGTCAACAATGAAACGGATTTCGAGTTCGGGCATGGTGTCGGTTCCACAGAAGAGGATGCTCAGAACGCGGCCTTGCAGGAATTGGGCCAGACTATCTTTGTTCAGATTCGCAGTGAAGTGGATCACATCCACCGATCAACCTTGCGTGATGAAGGCAAGGAGTCCGGCTATGTCAGCCAAGAAGATTTGAATGTCCAGACCCAGAGTTTCAGCAATGTGGAAATTTCCGGGCATCGGGTGGATGTGCGTGAACAGGCTCAGGATGGCTGGTATGTGCGAGTCCGCCTGAGCCGAGAGGAAGCCAATCGTCTTCGCAATGAATTGCGGCGAATAGCCCCGGTTTTGGCCTATCTGGAGCTGTTAAGCGATTCCAGTGATGCTTTTCCGGGCCGGAACCTGAAATATGCCCTGCAAGGCCTGGCTGAAGCTGAACGTCTGCAGATGAGTGATGATCGTATCACGGGCCAGGAATATGCGGGTATCAGTTACGGAGCCTACTTCAAGACACGGGTTGACCAGGCCATACGCCACTTACTTATTCTGCCCTATATGGAGGGCAAGCAAGCTCGCTTGGCTTTAATCCACCGGGATACTTATGCTCCAGTGGCCGGTATCTGGCTGCAGGCTGGCGATAAAATGCTCGTTACCGACAATGAGGGTCGAACTGAACCCTTTTCGATCCCACAGACCAGCCGCCTTGTTCGTGAGAAGGTGGAGCCCGCTGAAACAAGCGTTGCGGATAAATTGATGGGCGTATTCTCCAGCAAGGAGCCTGAGCCGGAATACAAAGAGCGGCGTGTCTATAGTGATGTGCGTCGGTTTGATGTGCTGGCATTAGGGGTTCAGGAAACCAAAAAGCAGGCCCTGGTTACAGATGCCTCGTTATTGCTCCAGCGTGTTGATACAAACCAACTGAAGAACCCCTCCAGAACGCAGATTTACGTCCACCTGGTTCCTGAAAATGCACTTATTAGTGTGAATGGGGATGAGCGCCATGCCCCTGCACATTTTGAAGTGCCGGTTGGTGAAAAGGCCATACTCAAAATCTTCCAGGATAGTCGCTACCGTGGACAGGAAAGGACACTGGAAACTGCCGGTCGGGGTTATATTTATTTCACTCAAACTCTGGTTGAGAGAAAGTATGGGCACCTGATGCTGAACTACAAACAGCCTGACAGTGACTTTTCCATCACGGTGTTTAACTCTCAGGGTGATGCACTGACAACCAGCCAAGCCATTAATCAGCAGGTTGAGGTGGGCAGTTACCAGGTTCGGCTTAAGCACGCTGAGGACACCGGGAATTACCAGGTGATCACCGATGACCCCTTGGTTGTTCATGAAGGCCGAGAGGTGAGCCGTACCTACAACCAGCCGCGTTACAGAGAACCCTGGGTGCATGGGTACATCTGGGGCTTTACCTATGGATTTGCGAGCGAGCCGGGCAGTGCCTATAACCTACCCACAGGTAACGGCACGGAAATGAGCTTTACTGATTTTGATGGAGTGGCTGGCTGTGGCGGACAGTGCCCTGGCGACGAATTCACCTTCGATGAGGCTGGGCATTTTGGCATCCATTGGACGCAGTTCTTTAACCGGGCTTCCTTCGCATTGAACACCAATGTGGGCTTTAAAACCCTGAAGTTCAAAGATATAGAGGGTGAAGAGCAAACCCTTTCGGGAATCTCAGCCTCCGTCGGTGGTGGCTTCTGGACATCAAAAATTGCCTCAGCCAGTTGGGTCACAGCCAACTATCGGTTCGAACACCTTACCTGGTCTGATA
The DNA here is from genome assembly GCF_044810985.1 of Marinospirillum sp. Classification (GTDB taxonomy): domain Bacteria; phylum Pseudomonadota; class Gammaproteobacteria; order Pseudomonadales; family Halomonadaceae; genus Marinospirillum. The sequence goes on along the minus strand of NZ_CP085242.1, from coordinate 1,921,453 downwards.
AAGAAGAAATGTCCATGCAGGGTTTGGATGGGGCGAATAATGGCTACCCCTACCTGGAGCTGGGAATGCAGATTGCAGGCTTAACCCTGGGTGCCCGTATTCCTGACCCCAGCTATGCCAGCCCGGAAATCTTCGTGGGCCTGGGCTTTTTGGAAGGTGATTCCGGTTACCGTTACTCGCAAACTGAAAAAGCGCGGGAAGGCATCCACTATTAATGGAGAAGGTTTACCTTGCGTGAGGCCTTCTGGGGGGGCTGGATACCTCCAGTTTGGCTTGCGCCAAAATCTTGCTGGAAAGTCGCACGGCAGCGCTATTCCCCAGCGTTTGATTTCACTTTGCAAGGCAACCTCGCATTGATTTGTGTAGCTACGCAATCATCCATTCCCTGTAGGTGAGGGGGTAGCTTTGAGCTAAGCAGAAGCGATCAACAAATAGATGGTGTTGTTTCTGGTTGGGCAATAAGCAGAACCGATTTGAATCGTCCCTTCTGGAAAAAACTCAAAAAGAATGTTGAGGCTGTCGTCATAATCCTCCAGATCAGGAAGGTCTTCCTTATCCTGTAATATATGAATGCACTGGTAATCTCCGTTTTCTGGATGAACATCAGTCTTTACTTGTTCCACCGCCTCTCTGGTCAGTTCAGGCAAGCTCTTGTCGGGGTCGGATAATACGGCTACATACAAACTTTTGGCACTATCCAGCCAGTCTTTGAAATCATCTTCAGTGATCGGGGCTTCATAAGGCATGTTAATTAGTTGCAGTAGTGTAGTGACTAGCCACTTGGGTGTGGAAGGAACGGAGTAAAAATGGATTAAATCCTCCTGGTAAAGCCTGCGCACCCGCTTATCAAAATAGGCACGATCAAGGGGAAGGTGATCGACGGGTTTGATAATTTCAAAAGACACAAAACCTCCTTGTGTAGAAACGCGTGGAATGCTGACGACTACTTTACCCTAGGCACATCACTCCAGCGAGTGGTATAGGCGGGTGACAGGTGATCGCGCTTCATGCTCCAGCCTTTCTGAATGCCCTGGGCGGCAAAGAAAACTTTGCCCAAGCCTTTCTGGTTGATGTGATCCAGAGCCTGCATGAGTTCTTTGCTTTTGGGTTTGTCCTTCACATCATCAAACAGCTCCGGCTGGTAGCAGTTGGGGTCGTAAAAGTCGGAAAGTAAAATGCCGCCTCTGGCATAGCGAAAACCGTCCTTCCAGATGGTTTCCAGGCCCCGGTGAGCGGCTTCAATCAGGCTGCGGGTGTCATCGGTAGGGGTGACCATTTCCAGGGTGGCGGCATTGCTGTATTGAGGTTCCTGGTTGTTGAAAGGGCTGGTGCGGATAAACACCGTCAGTTGCTTGGCGATTCGGCCTTCGCCGCGCAGTTTTTCAGCGCCTCGGGTGGCGTATTCACTGATGGCTTCGCGCATGGCATGAAAATCAGTAATCCGCTCCCCAAATGAACGCGAACAGACAATCTCTTTTTTGATCGCCGGGGTTTCTTCCAGACCCAGGCAGGCAATGCCATTCAGCTCCCGCACCGTTTTCTCAACCACCACGGAAAAGCGTTTACGGATCATGTGGGGGTCGGCATCGGCCAGATCCAGGGCAGTTTTGATGCCCATTAACTCCAGCCGAGCTTTGAGCCTGCCGCCAATCCCCCAGACTTCATTCACCGGCAGCAGGGCCATGAGTTTGCGCTGTCTTTCTTTAGCCGTGAGATCCACCACCCCCTGAGTGGCCGGGTAGGACTTGGCTCCATGATTGGCCAACTTGGCCAGGGTTTTGGTGGGGGCAATGCCAACACAGACCTGAATGCCCGTCCACTGGTCGACTGTGCCGCGTACCTGCTGACCAAAGGCTTCCAGAGAAGTGCAGGCCTCAACACCGGTCAGATCCAGAAAAGCTTCATCAATGGAATAGACCTCCACACGCGGGGCCAACTCTTCCAGAATCGTCATGACCCGCTGCGACAAATCGGCATAAAAAGAATAGTTCGAAGAAAAACAAACAATGCCGTGGCGCTCTATCTCATGGCGGATTTTGAATACAGGGACACCCATCTTGATGCCCAGAGCCTTGGCCTCTTTGGAACGGGCCACCACACAACCATCGTTATTGGACAGCACCACCACCGGCGTGTGTTTCAAATCAGGTCGGAACAGCTTCTCGCAGGAGACATAGAAGTTATTGCAATCCACCAGGGCAAACACCGGCATGGCCTACTTCCTCATGTGATGAATGACATTGGTCACCACACCCAGAATCTCCAGATCAGCGCCTTCAGGAATCACAATCGGGGAATAATTGCAGTTGCAAGGTACCAGGCGGGGCGTGGGATGCAACTGGAGCTGCTTAACTGTCAGCTCACCATTGAACCCGGCAATCACCGTATCGCCATCGGCTGCATTCAAGGAGCGATCCACCACCAGCAAATCATCCGGGAAAATCCCCGCTTCAATCATCGAATCCCCTTCGGCGCGAACAAAAAACGTAGAGGCTGGACGTTTAACCAGTAGTTGATTCAAGTCCAGCGCCTGCTCCACATAATCCTGAGCCGGGGAAGGAAAACCCGCTGCAACCCGCTCCAGGTAAAGCGGCAAGGGCATTTCCGGGAAATCACCGGACTCACTGACGTAACTGACACGCATCGAAAAGTCTCCAAAAAAGCTGATACTGATACTTGTACAGTACATTGAGGGGTAGAGACAAAGCAACTGAAACATCCGGGATAGGTAAACTTGCACCCAAGAGCCAGCTTTGATAAAAAAGAAACTACAGGAGTACCCCACCCCCGCAGGATGCGAGTCTTACCATGACCTCATTCCCTGGGGCGGTAGCGTGAAAGCTGTAATCCAAGCACGCACACTTTGTTTGCCAGTAATGCTCAAAAACAGCTGATTAATCCAAAAAGAGCAATGTATTCAAAGGCCTGGGGATGCAGCTGTGGAGATAGCAGGCAAGGCAAAATTGGAAAGCGTGCATGCACGGTTTTGGTAGTGGATAGTTAGTAGGTATGCACAGAATAATTGCTTTGTAATCAATGTACTAAAAGCGAATAACCTCCTTCGAATGGCTTAAAAATAACGAGGGGGTCTCATGAATAAAAATGTTAGGGAGTCAATCATGGCAGACGATTTCCGGGACCTCATAACTGGCAAAATTAGACTCCCCCATGTTGAAGACAAGCTGTTCACTGAGGCGGACGACTGGTGGATGAACGCTTGCCTAGACTGGTACCACGATGCTTCCGAGCTATACATAGTTGGGTATAAAGAAGCAGCTGATTCGTTGGTCGAAAGCGTTAATAACAGAAACGGAACAGCCGATTCGTTGGTGTTCCCAATAGTCTTTCTTTACCGTCAATATTTGGAATTAAGACTCAAGTCACTGCTTGAAGATGGCCGCCGTTTACTAGACAAACCCCATGAGGTTGGGGCCGAGCATCGTCTGTCTAAGTTGTGGCAACCAACCCGAGAAATCTTGCTTGAAGTTTGGCCAGAGGGAAATCGCGAACATTTGAAAATTGTGGGTAAGCTGATAGCCGAATTTGAAAAGGCAGATCCGCGGTCAACGTCGTTCAGGTATCCAAAAGATCTATCGGGGAAGAAGTCTGTGAAACTCGAGATACCTCGCCTGAATCTACGCAATCTATCCGAGGTCATCGGTGCCATGGCTATCATATTAGAAGGAGCATCAGCTGGTATCTCAGAATATCTCAGCATCCGGCAGGATATGGACCATGGGTGGTAAGCTCCCTAACCAGGCCATGCACCGGATGCCAAACCCTCCGCTTCGCTCCGGTTTTGTCACCGGTGATGGCGGGCGTTATAGCTATCAAGAAGAATTCAAGGGGGCGTCTTGAAATCAACAAAATATCAAGTGTTTTTGAGTTCAACTTACTCTGATTTAGTGGACGAAAGAGAAAGCATAATTAAAGCTATTTTGGAGATGTACCACATACCAATTGGTATGGAGATGTTTAGTGCAGAAGATGAAGATCAATGGGAAATAATCAGAAGAACCATTGAAGTAAGTGATTATTATATTCTTGTTTTAGGTTTGAGATATGGATCAAAAACATCAGATGGTATTAGTTTTACTCAAAAAGAATACGAGTATGCCTTAGAGAAAAAGATACCAATTCTTGCTTTTGTAATGAGTGACATGGTTTCCTTGTCCAAGGACAGAAGAGACGATGACCTGACGGACATTATTAGGTTTAGAGAGTTGGTGTTAAAAAACTCAAAAATGGCGCAATTTTGGGACACAAAGGATCAGCTTATTAAAAGTGTTTCAATATCGCTGATGAAGCAAATTATGCAAAAGCCAGGGGTGGGATGGATTAGGGGAGATAGTGCTAATGCCGACGAAGCTCTTTCGAAGGAGTTATCAGCTCTGAGCAAAGAGAATCGGGAGCTAAGAGAACGAGTTGTAGAACTTGAGTCAAGGATCTCTTTAAAAGCTCCTGAAATAGAACTTGATATAACGCAGCCAGTTATCGATGAAAGTTTTGATTCGTATGAAAAGGTCGTGATTCCCAACGCGATGAGCATGAACGATGTAGATGCTCATTTATCAGAGTACATTTCAGACGAAGATATCGAGAATTACAATAACGCGATTCCAAGTCTTGGTGAGCTAGAAGAATACAATAGTGAATGCGAGAGAATTTTTAGAATAAAAAACTATTCAGTCCCGCTAGTAATTGAGGTTTCCAATAGTGGAACGATAAAGGCCAATAATGTCTACATTGATATAGAGTTCTCTGAAGGACTCTATGTGTATGAAAATGACGAAGAGCATAGTGAGCCAGAATCTCCCATTCCACTTAACCCCTTGGCTCGCGCGCAATCCGAATATAGAAAGCAGAATTCGGCGCTATCAAGATTGCACTCCCAGCTTGGGGTTGGAAGTACATTCGCTCAGTTGGCGCCGATAACTCATGCATTTAATACGAAGCTCATTAGTCCTGTAAATCAGAAATGGTGGACAGATCTAGATGGGCAGAAAATCACAGTAAAAATTGACAGCTTGCTCCATACGAGACGAATGGTATTTGATGATGAATATATGATAGCTCCTTTGAAGTCAGGGAAGCATACGATTGATATTCGGGTTATATGTGAAGAATATGAAGAAATAGAAACCAAGATTATCGAATTCGAAATTTAGCTTGGGGCTATAACAATGCGCTGCTGCCGGACAATTTTTCCGCTGCGCTCCAAAATTACCGCAGAGCGCGGCGTTATGCAAGTAGGCCGACTTACAAAGCACTAATTGAGATTATATGAAAAGAGAAATTGTTGTAGAGATGAAGGGGAATAAGAACTCCGACAACGGACGATGGTGGGAGTTTTATTTTGTTCGCTATTTTGTTGGAACCGTCTTAGGTATGGTTGTCGTTGCTTTTCTCAATTTCGATGGTAACTCTGCTCTCCAAGGGAAGATATTGCCAAGCATGAAAAGTGTATCCGACATTGATTTTGGGCACTCCTTGGTTTTGGCAGCCATTGGTTTGGCATTCTGTTATGTCGCCAGTGCACCCGTTTTGGTATTACATGCTTTAAGAGGCGTGTTTTTATCAAAATATGGTGATTCAACTCGCATAGGGAGCATTAATTTCGGATTGGTTAGTATTGCATCATTTGTAGTCATAATTCTTACGTTTGGCATCTCAGGTTATCTGCTCTTTGACAACGTGTTTCCCGCCAAAGGTGCAAACTTCTTCTCAGTATTCTCCATAAGTGCGTTCCTAATTATTGTTGGCTTGCAGTTGTACTTGTACATAGTTTCCTTGTTGTCCAATAAATCATATGTATTCAGCTATTATAAAAGTTTGGCTGCCGAGCGGGCCAAACGACAAGACGGTACTTCTAAACACGACGAATTTATAGAATCATACAAACATTTGCGAGAGCACGGTAATGCCTTTTTCATTCTATTGATGGAATTGGCTTTGGCACTGGTACTATTCTCAGTAGAGAAAGCTCATATAGCATTATTAATGGCTTTGCTTTGGATCGCGCCTGCTTGTTTTGTTTGGTTCCTGGGAACTTACTTGGAATTATCTATTGGTAAGTTGGAAGAAAATTCATAACAAACACATGTTGCCGGACAGGTTTTCCGCTACGCTCCAAACCAGCCGCAAATGCGGGCATTCAGGCTGTAGAAAAACCTCCCTGGCTATGCTGAAATGAACCATCCCTGAGCAACCGGCCCTTTCTCATGCCCAAGTTCAAACACTACGACTACAACCAGACCGCCATGGTGGTGATTAATTACCAGGATCAGCTGCAGCCAGGCACTTTTGAACACGCCTTGCACTACCTGATCTCTGAAAAGCTCGATCTCTCTGCTTTCCACCAGCCCTACAAGAATGATGCTGAAGGTCGCCCGGCTTATGATCCGGCCATCCTCCTAAAGATCATTCTGTTTGCTTACTCCAAGGGCATCACTTCCAGCCGCCAAATCCAGTGGTGCTGCAACACCAACATCATCTTCAAAGCTCTGTCCTGCGACACCATTCCTCACTTTACGACCATCGCCCACTTTGTCAGCAGCCAGCCCCAGGCCATTGAAGACTTGTTCGAGCAAGTGCTGCTGGTTTGTGATCAGCAGGGGCTTTTGGGGCATGAACTCTTTGCCATTGATGGCTGTAAAATGCGCTCCAATGCGGCCAAGGAGTGGTCAGGCACCTTCAAAGAGCTGGAGCAAAAACGCCAGAAACTCAAACGCCTGATCCGTCACCACCTCAGCGAACATCAGGACAGAGACACCTGGGAAACTGAGGAAGAATTGGATCAGGACATTCGCAAAGCTCAAACCATCCTGACCCTGAATGAAGCCGCTGAAAAGGTTGACCGCTTCCTAAAGACCAACACCCCAAGGAAGGGGCAGAGTAAAAGAGGCAAGGAAGTCAAAAGCAACATCACCGACAATCAGTCGGCCAAAATGACGACTAGCAAGGGCACCATCCAGGGCTATAACGGTGTAGCTTCTGTCGACAAAAAGCATCAAATCATCATTGATGCCCAGGCCTTCGGTGAAGGACAGGAACACCACACCCTGCAACCTATCCTGGAAACAATCAAAGACCGCTACCAACGACTGAGCCTCAACGAAGACCTTTATAAAGATCAGATTGTTGTCACTGCGGATACTGGCTTTGCTAATGAAGCCAACATGAAGTATTTGCACGAGAATGAAATCAACGCCTACATCCCTGACAACCAATTCAGAAGCCGTGATCCCAAGTTCGCCCACCAAAAAGACAAGTACGGAAAACGCCACCAGACACCCGGCAAGCCCAAAGCCAAACAACTCATCCCGGCCAGTGAGTTCCAGTTTGATCCCATTGAAATAACCTGCATCTGCCCAGCGGGAAACCAGATCAGCCACCGAGGCACCCGAGACAACGACCAGGGTGTTCCCACTGCTTATTTTGAAGGTCGACTGCTGCAATGCCGGAACTGCAAGAAAAAACATCAGTGCATGAAAAATCCGGCCTCAGCTGATCACAGAAATGGCACGGGAAGACAAGTCAGCTTCCCACTCAATGACAAACGGCCACCCAGCTATACCGACTGGATGAAACACCGTGTGGATAGTCCCAAGGGTAAGCAAATTTACAGCCACCGGATGTCCGTTGTTGAGCCGGTTTTCGGCAATATCGGTACCAACAAAAGACTCAGCCGCTTCAGCTTGAGAGGCAAGGATAAAGTTCAAGGGCAATGGCAGTTGTATTGCTTGATTCACAACATTGAAAAGCTGGCCCACTATGGCAAGCTGGTTCACTAAAGCAGTAGAGCCAGGGACAAGCCAACCCCGAAAAAAGGCACTACAAGCAGCACAAACACTGGCTTATAGAGGCCAGAAAAGGCTAGGAAATACAGAATCACAAGCGGTTGTCGGCAAAAACCGGCAACTGAAAAATGAACAACAAAAATCGAACTGTTGGTAGGGAAAGCTGGCTGGAAAGAGGTTTTTCTTCAGGCCTGTTATACCAAGGAAGTTGCTTATGGCTTTCATCACGCAAGAGGATAGAGAAATGGCAAAATGGGCAGACTATGGAATATCGGCGGTTCGTTACGATACTAACGACGAATACATTGATCAAGTGAAAGTGCATAAAGGTAATGGCGATTCTATTGGTGCGGGGGAAACATGGAGTCGAAAAGAGGCTCTTTCAAAAATGGATGACAGCAAGACCTTTGTAACCATTTTGAAGAACGACGGTAAATGGAAAAAGGGAGAAGATGTCCATATCATCATGGTTGAAGGTCGCCATTTTTTGAGAACCGATGCAAACAAGAAATCAAAAGATAACTTGGAAAGTCTTCCGAGGTTTTAAGTCATCAGGTGTCTGTTTTATTGGGGCAAGATCAGATTTTTCTACAGGATCGTTAGTTTTAGGAGGAAATTTGAGCAAAGTAATCTTAAGCTTTCCATATTCTGGAGCTCTGCAAGAGTTCTTTGCCAAAGAGCTGGTAGGAAATAATTTTGGCCAGAATCATGGGTATTATCAAACGCTTTGGGGGGCTCGAGCCAGGAAATTGTTACGCTCGCTTTGACCCTTTTTACTCTTTATGACGAGGTTATATTTTCACCAGTAGATAACCCTCTTCCTGATTTCCAAACCTATTGGGGAGATGAAGAATATTATCATCCTGACTTTGGGTTGAGGATGCCTTCAAGGCCGTCTTCCATAGGTTTGGATCGAAATGAGCAAGAGTTATATATTGACTGGGCGTTAGAGGATCGGGTTATATCTAGGGTTTTATCCAAGGTTCCACCTCCAGCAAAACGCCAAATTTTATTTCAAGTAGTGTGTGATATCGAATTGTCTTTGATTTATGGTGTGGAAGTTATATCGTCTACTGGTCGTCGAATGATTATGAGGCGTTTGTGTGAAATAGACTTTCAATATCAAAATGCTGGAAAAAATATAGTGAATTTTTCTGATCCGGTATCCCGGAGCGCAGAGCTAATAGTTCCGGATTTTGATATATCAAGCATTGACCTTCTCCATCGAATAAAACAAGATTCCACAACCAGAACGTATGCCAGAAAGGTGACATCTATTCTTGAGGGTAACGAAGGTATGCCTAAAGAATATTTCTACAGACTCGCCTTGGATAGTGATTTGAAGAATTCAAGAAACGAAACGATAAACAGATATGCAAGTACAGTGGGAAGAATTTGCTCATTTTTAGGCTTCATCCCAATAGTCGGACCAGTGTTCAGTGCAGCATCATTAGGACTAAGTGAGTCAGAAAGGTTAACGAATATTTCCAATAGTAGTTGGATTGAATTTAAGCCTCACCTATCAAAAATAAAGACGAAGTTTGAACTTGAACAAGAACTCAAAAAAGGTTGAAGCCAACTAAGTATACTATGTCTTTGGCCGATTGACAGCATATTGATTCTTGTGATTACATGTTTTTCTCTGGGGAATTGTTTAATAAAATGTATAAAAACAATGGGTTGATATCTTTTTTGCGTCATTATGGGCCTATAGCTGCTTCTGATAATATGTACGATGAGTTGATCCAGGCAGAAATAGAACGCCATAAGATCGATCCTGTTATTCACATTAGCCCCGCAAGATTGAACGAGGTTAAGAAAAACTTTGAATCTATCGAGCCTCGGAACATCATACTCACAGGGACTGCAGGTGATGGAAAAACGTTCCATTGCCGACAAATCTGGACTGCTTTTGGCGGCGATCCAGATCACTGGAATGCAGGTAAGAAAATCGTTTCCTTAACGCTCCCTGTATCTGGCAAAACACTAATCATCGTCAAAGATTTAAGCGAGCTCACTCAGGATGAGAAAATAAATGCTCTCAATGGCCTTGCCAGCTCAGTAACGGACGAATCTGCGGAGAATATATATCTTGTCGCTGCCAACGATGGTCAACTTCTCGCAAGCTGGCGTGATTGGTCAGACAACCAAGGAGAGCAGGAGCATCGGGTATTCAAGACTGTAGAGGACATGCTCGTAGAGGAGCGAATTGAAGACGAGTCACTGAGCCTTTACCTTTTTAATCTCAGTCGCCTAGACGCTTCAAGTCACTTTCACGAAATAATAGAACAAATTGTTGAGCACCCCCAGTGGTCAAATTGCGAAGGCTGTGACTTGCTAGGAGACGACGGCTCGACGACTTGCCCAATTCGGCTAAATCGAGAAAGACTCTGTAAGAGCGGTGACGGAGCAGTATTTCGCAAAAGGCTTGGAGAGCTGATGACCCTGGCTCGGGCCAACCGCATGCACGTGCCAATCCGCGACCTTTTACTTCTAAGCGTTAATATTCTCCTAGGGGACCGGCAGAGTGGCCGCATTCTCTTAACATGCCGTTCGGCCAAGAATCGCGCTGAAAAGGAGGATTATAGTTTAACCAACCCTTATGCCAATGTCTTCGGAATGAACATTCCTGAGCGGCAGAGACAACAATACCAAGTTTTCAACATCCTCGAAGCCTTCGGCATTGGGCGTGAAACCGACAACAAATTCGATAACCTATTAATTTACGGACCATATAGTGGCTCAGAGGCGTACACCCAGTTCGTGTCCAATGACATCTTCTATGGCGCAGCAGCCTACAAACAATATTTACAGGACTATCTTGAAGGAGCCCGCGACGATATAGAAGAATTTATGCAGGCGCTTTCGCGGCAAAGGCAAAGGCTTTTTTTCTCCTTGCCCTCTATCAGCCCCTTTGATCCCTGGCGCTTAGCCGTCTACCAGGCTTCCGGCCAGTTTTTAGAGTTTGTCGAGGGCTTAGAAGATGACGGCGACACCTCCCGAACAGAAGAGCTATTGGTCCGCGGACTCAATAGAACATTTTGTGGGATGATGATTGATGAAGGCACGAAGCTATATCTTGCGTCCTCTGGCGGAGATGGCCGTGGCAGGATTGCTTCGCTTCTAAATTACGATTTGCCGACATCCAGGTACAGAAGAGACCCCTATCTTAGTTTTGTATTAGATAAAGATGACGCAACGCCTTGCATGCAAATAATTGATCCTGCAGCAGATGGCGACGGCGTCATTGACACCCTAACCCTTCAGCTTACCCATTTTGAGTATTTGGTCAGGGTGGCAAGTGGAAGCTTGCCTGCCAGCTTTTCTCGGCAATGCAACGAAGATTTTTTGGACTTCAAGCTTAGACTCATAACCCGGCTAGACAGGTTGTTCGGCGAAGAACCAACTCGTGATGAGATAAACTTAGAGGCTCTCACTGTAAATAACGAGGGGCGAGTGCACCCTGAAAATATTCGAATAAGGCTAGACTCATGAAGGCACGTCTTGAGGCTCCAGCGAAATACAGAAACGATGTCAATGTGTGGGTTGATGAGGCTATATGGGGCCATCGACTGTACAATGACCAAACCCCTTGGCTCGTATTTTTAGAGTTCCTTGCAATATTTCAATCCCGCCAAGAGCAAGCGAAGGCTCTGAAGGAGAATTGGACTGAGGATACTCATGAAGCCTTTACGTACCACATTCCACGACTCCTTCCTCTTAGGCAGTTAATTTTTAACAACCCACACATCCGGTTTGTCGAAGACAATTATCAAACCGACTCGGAGCGATGGCAGGAATGGTTCAAAGCATTTTCTTCTGACGACGACTTCAGATATCTCCAAGATCGTTTTGGCTCGTTTGCTCGTCTTTCCCGAGTGATTGAGCTTTTTCAGACGACGGCAGTCGAGCCGCATCGTAAGCGAAGGTGGACGTCGCGCTTTCTTTTTCCTTATGGCCCGAACTGTCTCTACGCTGACTTGCCTGCAAACGCAAATAGTAGCCCAGACAGGCGTTTCTTTGCCAGGAGCGGCGAACTTCTTTACCTCATGCTCAATCGCAGTGGTAACGGCGAGCTTCTGGCTGATCTGATTTCTCATAAACTGCTACGCCACGACGAAACATGGAACCGTGTCGTTCGCGCCTTGCTCCCTGAAGGATACAGAATCGACTCGAACCCTGTATCAAGCACGATCGGCTATCTACCTTTCGCCGAACGAAGGGAGTACGGCGATCTGTCTGAGACTTGGCTTAAGCTACTTAATTTAGACCTCACAGGTGAGGCCCTACTAGATCCCTTGATGCGTCTCTCATCTTTGCACATGCTCATTTACATGCTCAGAAGATCCAATGAGGAAGTTGGGGATGCCAACGAGCCGAAGTTCGTTCTGGAGATAGCTTCTCCGAAAAGAACAACACTATTCGAACTTTCAAAAGAGAATTTCAGGGCGAACAGAATGTTATCCACGAGGGCTGTGCGCGCTTATATCGAAGCAGCTAAAGACGATGAGCGATGGCACAGGGCTTTGCAGGCGAGAGATCCTGCTGACGCGGTGCGGGAATACCTCGTTCAACGATACGATTGGCATCCTGCCGACGGCATCCCTTCAGGTGACCCGGAGACTATATTTGAAGCCTTGAGGGAATACGCAGAAAGTCGTCACCAACAACACGTTGGAAAGGTTCACCTGGAGTGGGCGAAACAAATTGGGTTGGCAGTATCGCGTAGAGGGTCTGGAACCTGGTACTCACCCGATGATTCTCTACTGAAAGCACTTGTCATGTGCGTTGTGGACGAGGGACGAGAGGAATATCACCGCTTTCTTTCCAAACTCTATGAAAAGTTCCGGTTAATAATTGGCCCGAATGAGGCAGAAAAAGCTTTCGGAACACTGCCTACCGATCAAAATGCCTTTTTACAAAATACCCAACGCTTGGAACAACGCTTAAGGACTTTGGGGTTGCTACGCCGCCTCTCTGATGATTGCGCCTATGTCGAGAACCCTTTTAGGAGCAACAAATGACACGAAACGAACTAATCTCGGCCGTCGCTCAAGATTTCATTCGGGCTCAACTCGACCAAGAGGCGGATGGTTCGATGCGTTTTTGTATGCTCGGACTGGAGCCTTCAATAATTCGCTCTATCGCACAGTCGGTGCTATCCAAGCCCACTACCGCATCAACAGTCTTGGTCCGGATAGCTAATCTATTCGACCCAAACGACGACCTTCCCGATTCAGCGAAAAGTAACCAGTCCATTACTCACTGGCGTCACTGTCGACTGCCGAATGAATTCCGAGCTGTTCTCTTTGCTGCCTCGCAAGAAGAACTCCAACGCAACGACAAAAGTGTCGAGAAAGTCACCAAGATCGAGACTGATACGCTGCGAAGTCGCTACGCAGCCTGGATCGATCAGGCAGGATTAACCTCTGCCTATCTGGATGAAACCAAACGGGAACATTTAATTACCGCCCTTAAGGCAGCGAATCAATCTCATGCTGCTCGCACAATTGAAACGTTTGCAGATTTCGTGCTTTCGATTGCTCACGGAATCACCGCGGATGGCCTACCACTGCAAAAAGCTGTTGATAACGCGCTGCCTAGCCTAAAACTGCCCAAGTTCTCGGGCTACTTTGACCGCATCCCGGAGAAAAAGCGAGATAACACTGGTGAATGGAGCAAGATATTCAGAGGCCTCCACACTAAAGTCCGGCCTCTGCTGGTACAAGAAACGGACAAAGGCGAGCCAATTCCTCGCGAGCATCTCCGCACTAATTTTGAAGAAATTTCTGATCGCCTCGAAGTATCAGAACAAGAGGTGATTAAAGCATTCCTCGATGCTGACTTACGAATTGATAGCTGGTCAGCCTCACAGGAAAGCTTGGTCAATTTGGATTGGAGATCAATCTCTGAGCTTTTCGAAGGTGTAAATAAAAGCTCCTCTCAGCCCCTCGGTGAAGAAACAATTAAATTCTTTGACGACGAATTCGATGACCTGCTTGAAGAGGAGGAGCGTGAGCTTCTTGCGAGTTCTTTCCCGAAAGATCCCTCAGAAGACCTGCAGGCCTTTTTCGAGACTCATCGAGAGCACGTGGCTAGAGACAAAAAACTGTCTGGCAAGTGGGAGCGCTATATCTATCGTAACCCACAAACCTACCAAGATTTCTTAGTGGGACTAATTGAAACATTGGACAGCTTACGTCGTCGGGTTAATGACGAGGAACTGAAAGAGAAGAAACTAACCGTTCGTATTCCGAACAGTAGAGAGAAGAGTTTTTGGCGGACTAAAAATCACAAGGTCGCACGCTACTTTGCATTTCGATACCGAGGCCTGGACGCAATTCTGGGAGAAAAAGTTGAAGTTGATTTCGGGAAATTAGAGGAGTTCTACTTTCCACGCGTCGAATCGGATCTCGCTAAATCTACTTCCGCCTCTAAAGAGGCCCGCTCAATTAAATTTGAAGTTGTTCTTGATCCTGAAGGTGCCAATACGAAAATGGTATTTCATTGGGAGATGCCGATCGACGCTGTAGCGACCGCACTGCCTGATGACCTACTGAGCGTCGCAAACGAGACGGAACAATATGCTTTATTACCCACGGCGGATATCACTAGGCAATCAGTAAGCGCCAAGGGAAGCATACAGCGGATCGATTTAAACGACATCAACACGATTCGCGATATCTCAAACTCAAACACGGGGAAGCTTGTAGCCCCTAACAGTAGTAGCGGCGATCGAAGTTCCTATTTTCTGGAACAGCTGACTGAATTATCGCGCGTATTGGGGTCTGAGAGCGTTGCGAACATACAGACACGTTTCAATAATTTTTTAACTGCCTATTCGAAAGCTATCCGTGAATGGACTATGCCAGAGGGAGCAGGCATTGGATCAGATACCTTTGTCGCGCAAGCTGAAGCTTACAATGAGCTACTTACATCACTTCTATACCGGGCAAACAACGATCTTGCCCGCGAAAAGTTAAGTAAGGAAATTCTGCGGCTTGGCGTCGCCAACGTAGGCGCGGGCAACCTCGCTGCGATCATTGCCCCCTGGCATCCATTACGTCTTGCTGAGATTAGCATAAAGGCACATCAGGCAACCAAATTAGTGAACGATGTTTTGGATGCGGAAGAGAATGATATTTTTCGCGCGGATCTCCTCTTCTCTCAAATTCAAACGGAGCTCCGCACAAACTATTACCCAGAAGTTTGCATTGGGTTTGATCACGACCAAACACAACTGCTCTCCGCTGCAGATACATCATTCGATTACACACTGGCTGAGCCACCATTACGAAAGTCTCAACGTAGTGATGATGCACTTGATATAGAGCCAGGTGTCGCCGCAAAAGCCTTTAGCGATGTCGGCGAACAATATCTAAAGTTACTGCCTCACGAACGCAGTAACTTCTCCGTGGTACTTTACAACGCTGAATCCAAAGCCTTGCCGAGCGCCCTTGCTTCGGAACTCTCTAGCAAGGTTGAACAAGAGAATCAGCTCCAATGTGATCTTTTGCTTACCCACTCAGAGCCTAAACGTATAAGACGAATCTATGAGCAGCAAAATGTATCTGTAAGCGAAGAATCTGGCTCAGTTATGGCCAGCGAGGCGGCGAGAAACTTTCTGTCTCGATTGCGCGTTGGATTCTTGGATGCGGCCAAGATTCCGGATGACGACTCTGATCGAGCCGCAGATCTTGTAGCGCTGCAAGATGTCGTGGCCAGAAACGCTCAATTGGTTTGGAAGAAAGCTCCTGGGGACAGACACCCCGAGATGACTACACATGTGCCCGCGAGGTGGTCGCGACGTCGACCCATTAACTTGGCGGATACATCAACTTCCGTCTATTTGGCCTGCCCGGTCCAACCCCGCGCCGGGCAAAATTACCTTAACCTCATCAACGAATTTCTTAACGGAGATAATGCTCTTCCGGGTGATGTTATTCCAGCCCGGGAGGTAAATTTCCGCGATGGCGATATCGGCAATATTTTTACTCAAACCCATAAGATCGGTGAATGGGTAGTGAACTTCGATGAGCTCGTGGATCGGCGCCTGCTCAGCAATAACGGTGTTCGGGTTATTCGCCACATACGAGACCGGCAAATGGAAAGAAACATCGTTGTATCGACAACATCGAAGCCGAAGCTTCTGCGAGTGCTTCTCAAAGAGCGGCTGGATAGGATCGATCCGTCAATTACGAAAAGCAATGAGGCAGTCATTGATAAGCTGATTGACAAAGCGAATACATTGTCCGGACAAGTCGTAATGCGTGCAGCTCGATATGGCCACTACGCGAATGAACTGCTTGGCATCGTGCTATCGATGGAAAAAATTCAGCGTGGCCTTGGCGGTCGGAATCAACCAATAGGTTGGTATTTTCTGGATGATTTTGCTTCCTGGTTTGGCCAGCGTGAGGAGCAAATAGCCGATATTATGGCGATCGCACCACGCATCATTGATGGCAAGCCGGTTCTAAAGGTGGCAATATCAGAAGCAAAGTTTGTTACCTCCAGCGGTTACCGTGCGCAGGCAAAGAAATCCGCAAAGCAACTAGAAGAGACCATCGCGCGCCTAGGACGAGCCATTGAGCCAAAGCACACGCGCATAGATCGCGATATATGGCTTAATCGCATCGGTGATTTCATGATTGAGGGCATGGAGCGCTTTGACTCTGCTTCTATGAATGATTGGGATCTGCACAGATGGTCAGATGAGGTGAGGCTTGACGGAGTACCGATACAGCTCGCAGGCTTTTCTCATGTTTTCGTCCACGACAATGATGAATATGTTGATGCTGGCGGTGCCATTCCTTTAAAGGGAATGCCGCACTGTTCTCAGCAAATCTTTGACAAGGCCAGCGTTGCGGAAATGTTCCGGGCTTTCGCCGAAATCAACAAGGCTGTTGATACAGAAGGCGATACTGACTCTGGGATTTGGGCTGATGCCTTGATGTCCAGAAAGTCATCGACAGTAACCGCACCAACCAGCTCAGAATCCGAAACACCTGCTCAGCCGATAGAACCTGAAAGCGGCACTAGTGAATCCGAAAGCAACTTTGAATCGGAAATGTCAGGCGAGCGCGATAGACCTAGCTCCAGTTCATACGAGGAACCCGAACAGCCCCAGCAAGCTCAGGACCCAGAAGTCGCCAATTCTGATATCCCTGATCAATTGTTGGAAATGTGGCCTTCTCGTCAACTTGCAGGATGGGTAAGTGGAGGCAGCGCTTCAGAAGACGATGATGAGGAAACAAAAGCTTGGCTCGACACAACTGTAAAAGCTTTACAGCGGGCTTTGCGCGGTTATGATATGACGGCCGAACTTCTCGGAGCGAGGCTCACACCCAACGCTGCGCTTATACGCTTCAGAGGATCCGACGATCTTACGATTCCCAAAGTCGAGAAAAAACGCCAAGAATTGCTAACATCCCACGCTGTTGATGTTATTAACGTGATGGCTGCTCCGATGGAAGTCATCATTATGGTCAAGCGACCACATAGGGCGATACTGCGGCTGCGGGATCTCTGGCGAAGAAGGGAACTACCGCCAACTGCACCTGAATCAAATACAAGCTTGCTTCTCGGCGCTAAAGAGTCCGATGGAGAGTTGCTGTACCTAAATGTTGGCAATGAGTTCGGAGGACTCCAGCCGCACGGTCCCCATACCTTAATCGCGGGTGAGACTGGCAGTGGTAAGGGTGTACTGGTCCAGTCACTTTTATTGGACATTTGTGCAACCAACTCCCCCAACAAGGCCCGCATTCGCATGATTGACCCTAAAGCCGGGATAGACTTTCCTTGGCTTCGCAACATGCCGCACCTTGATGGCGACCTCATTACCGAACAAGACGAAGCAATCCATGCGCTGGAAGAGCTTGTGGCCGAAATGGAGCGCAGAAACCGTCTATTGGCTGAGGCAGGTGTGACCAAACTGGATAATTACAATCGAAAGGTTCCGCCCTCCGAACAACTACCAAGGATTTGGCTGTTCCACGATGAATTGGCAGATTGGATGATGATCAATGAATACAGAGATGCCGTTGATCTGAATGCGAGCCGTCTAGGCGTAAAGGCCCGAGCAGCTGGCATCAACCTCGTGCTTATCACACAACGACCAGATAAAGACGCCCTGCCAATGCAGTTAAGAGCGAATCTTACTAACCGGCTCGTGCTGAAAATGGCAGACAAGAAAAACTCGATACTAGTTCTCGACGAAGCCGGTGCAGAAAGACTGCTTGGTAGAGGCCACTTAGCGGCGAAGCTTTCCGGAGAAGGCCATGTGATTCTTGCACAGGTTCCGTTCGCTTCTGAAGAGGAGATAGCAGAACTTGCCACCCTGGTCAAAAATGCTTGGCTCAGGCGAGCTCACTAGCTATGGCAAAGACTTTAGATAATTGACACCTTCATCTATTGACTCAAAAACAGCATCTGAAGCCTCTCTGATTATTTTTACATACTTAGAGAGGTTTCGGTCACTTTCCGATTTCTCATCGACAAAGATGACGTGTTTTCCCTTGGCGGCCGCGTATCCAACCTCTAATGCAAGACCGTAACCACTGGGGTTCGTGGACTCAAAATAGGCGAAAACAATATCGCATTTATCAATCGAATATAAGTCCCAGCTCGTATAGGCCTTAGAATCAGATAGACCGTTTTTACTTGGATCTATAAATTCAAACCCACCGGCACTCCTCATAATAAAATCTTGCCATCCGGATCTATGCCCTCCCGACAAATAAATAACCTTGCGGGAATTTTGAGATATACTCTCGCTTTCCGCAGAAGATTTTAAAGTCGCGAGATAGCAGTCAAGAGGCAACCTTCGAGCTCTAGCAAAAAACTCACGCTCTCGAAGTACAAAAGGCAGAGCGAGTGCTATACCCAAAACAAAAATAAAAACAGATGCAAGGATCGCTCCCAAAATAGGATAGATCTCATCAATCCAAATGGAAATAACAGAAACAACTGTCAAGATTAGTATGCTAGTTGCAACGCCTTGAGACAAAAGGCTAATGAACATCAACCTAACTGTCGTTTCTTTATCAGCACCATCGATCGAGGACATTGCGACGTTCCTCAAAGTCCGTAGAGACCCCACCCCTTTGAATTGTTGACTTATTATTTTATAAGAATCCTCATTCTCCAAATTTTTATTAAGATCTTTGTTACTAACCAAGAGCTTTTTAATCTCGGAATTTTCAATTTTTTCTTTTTTGAACAAACAATTGAGGATAGCCTGACAGCATTTCGTATATAGCGGAATAAAAAAATACTGGCCGAGCGCCGCCAGCGCGGCACCAAAGCAGTATGACACCGCCAGGAAGACCCAAATCTCGAATTGCCCGGTAGGTTTGAAATCCTCAGCGAAATCACCTGGAAACACGAAAAACAAGCCAACAAGCAAAAACATCCCAGGCAAGAGCTGGCCGATAACTTCGTAGAAAAACTTCTCTAAAGCCGTTACGAAATTTTCCATCTAATCGTACTCTTAGGAATGTGGACAGATAACATCTTATTTATGACAAGCAAGACAGACCTTCGCTTTCCCATAAAGGTCATCAATATCCAAAGGCTCACTGTCACTGCGAAGAGGGTTTTTTTGAGATTTACTCTTCTGCCTAGCCAAACGCGCCTTGTGGTCCTCTTTTATCTGTTGGACTCGGTCAGGCTTCTCTAGGTCTTCCAGAGACTCGCCTTGGCTCCAAGTAAACGGCGATCCGTGTTCAACAGCATTTTTTTCGTAGGCTTTGGCTTCTTCAAAAGCTTCTGGGTGACGCTCCATCAAGCGAACCCATTCAATCTTCTGCTGATAGAAGCAGAACGTACAGCCACTTCGAGTACGCCACTCATAATATTTCGGTAGCCCCAGGCCAGCTCCCTCTAGAATATCCAGGACATCTGCCTTGTCGATACCGGCATCTTTGAAGGGGAGCTTTACTATAAGGTTGTCGTCTTTCGACGCGTAGCCTTCGCGATACTCCTCATCCCCGCGAATAGCTACGTAGCTGTATATGGTCATACCCTCATCCAGCATAGGGCGAACCCATTGCTCGAACGGTCGGAGTTTCAGCTGACGCGTGCACCATCTTGTTTGGGCAGAAGGCAAAAAATCATTGTATTGCTTTAACCAAAAATCGAAATCCCGATCGGGATTCAAACGTTGGATTGGCTTACCAAGAAATCCTTCAAGGCGGCCAAGATACTCATATACCTCGGGCAACTCTTTACCAGTATCGGTAAAGAAATACTCGATATCGATTTCAGGATGGTGTTGCCGCATGTACACAGCCAGGGCAGCACTATCCCTTCCCCCGGACAAACCTAAAACATGCCTTTCTTTGGTTGCCATATCGCTATGCGACCTCACCGTTTTCTGAATTGGACTTCTTTAACTTAGGGTCTTCGATGTATCGCGCACTCAGTTGTGCTAACGCAGCGAGAACAATATTTTTGTTCATCGTTCCAGCCCCATCCAAGGTCTCCGCGACCCTATCAACGAGATGCTCAATCTCTTTCTGATCGGAGTCGGTAACTTCAAATTCTTTCAGAAGCGGCGTTGGCCTTCCTTCTTTACCAACAAACACTGCCATTGCATGGCGCTTCTCAGGTCTGCCTTTTATCCTTGTGAAAGTTTCAGCTTTGAGGAACTTTTGCGCCATAGAAGCCAGCTCTATTGATGCTCGATCCATATCCGGATCAACCCAATCTCTCGGCGGTTTGTTTGCTGCAAGGCTGGCAATAGACTCAAAGCCTTGGTCGCTGCCTTCAAATTCTGCAAGCCGCCCCACAAATGCGTCCAAACGGAAATCACCAGCGAGCTCCTTCACGTTCTCCGCTCGATCGCGTAATTCAATGAGCGATTGAGGTGAAAGATTAGGGACTTGTAACTCAGCAAGTAGCATGTCCCGAAGTCGATTTATCATCGCAGGGTATGCTTGCACCAATTCTTGAAGCCCCTCGCGTACGACAGAAACGACATTGTGAACATCAAATTGCTCTGATATATCCGCACTCTGCGGATCGACAAACGCTGGAATATCATCGAATAAAAACTTATTCGGATCGTTTGCGCGCTTGAACATATCTCGAACCTGAACGGCCCTAGAGGACAGTCGCATGGTTCGCTTCGTCCAGTTTGGGAGCTTCTCATAAATAGCAACTAACCCTCGCGCAACATCGATGGGTTGGAGATGGATGAGCTCATTGTTTCCGTCAAGCTCCCGCACGAGATCGACCATTTCTGAGAGCAAGCTACGCGAAACCTTATCAAGATCCATCCAACGTAATTGGATCGTCTCCGCGTCTTTTGCCAGGTAATCCACGTCCACATCATCAAATGTGGCCCGGAATAAACCTTGCCTGTATACAGCGAGGTGATCTCGTTGACTTAGGATGAACGCAACGGATAATACGGGCATCAGTCCCGGCTTAATACCGAACGGCTTTTTCGCCCAACAATTATCGAATATTTCAGCGATTGTTACGGGCCGATCTTTGCGATCTTTAATATACTTAATTGCGGCGTTCCAAGCTGGAGCTAGGTTGTGCTCCTTGTCATCCTCAGGTGGTGTAACAAAACGCCAACCATTCTCGGTTTCAGCATGAATACCGGTGGCTTGTAGAAGCGAAGCATACAGACCGCCTTCCACCGGGAAGCCTTCAATGCCCAAGCACGGCTCGGCTTCGTGCATTATCATACGTTTAAGAAGCCTATTTTGGCCTGCTATGGCGCTGCCTGAGGGCTTTTGACGATTCAGAAGCTCGTTGTGCAGTGTTGGAGACAGACTAAAACGCTTGGCCGCGAGGTCGGATGCCAAACCATTTAAGCCAGTCTGACTGTATTGCTTTGGTAACTCCCCTTTTCGGCACCATGTGGCTTCGGCAACAAACTTACTCAACTCCATTTCCAGCTGCGCCTGCATCTCGGCAATTCTTGCTGAGACTTCACGCCTCGCTACCGGATCACCGGCAAGCTCGGGGTGATCATTACTAACTTTGTGGAGCGCTAACAACTCCTTTGCCAGCACCACGATGGACCAGGCTTGCGGTGAGTAGCCCGCAACGATGTCCCATTCTTCACTTAACTCGGCCGCTTCTTGGCAAAGATCGTAAATCCGCTCTTCATCTTCCCCTTTAGTAGGAACGACGAGCAGGAACGCCCCAATAACTCCGCTCTTTGGTTTAAACCCCTTAGCTACTCCCAACACATCTTTTGCAGGCGCAATGTTCATATCGAACCATCGCATGGCGCCTGTCTTATGATAATGTCGCTTGGCGAGAACCGGCTGCAAACCAGCCAATGATTCAAGATTCTTGTAATCCAGTTCCGCAATATCGTCTAGCGCAATGCCGAGGGCCTGATCGATATTAAAATCACTGCCAGCAAAGATTGCATGGGCACCCTGAAACTTCTTGAATATAGTCAGCGACCATTTATCCAGAAGTGCGAGCGCATCTTTCAAGGAGTCTTCGCTAAGATCAGGGAAGCAAGTTTGAAGCAGCTCAAAGCTTGGCACTAGCCCGGATCGTTCCTTAAACAGATCTATAAGTGCTATGTTTTTTAGGAGCCTAACTAAGAAATCATCCCCGCCGCTACCTTCACACCGGTCTAAAGCTTCGGCTGCAATCGCCCATCGATGACCATCTGGAGATGCCAGAATCGAAGGCTCAAGATTGGCGCGCAGATAGTCCCACAGCATATCCGGTGTGTAGACATCAGATTCATTAGCCAAGCGGAGAAAATCTTGAAATCCATTGGGCTCCGAAGAGTTGAGGAAGCCGAAAATACTACGTTGATTTTGCCCAAACCTCCGTCGAGAAATAGGACCTAAAAGGCAAGCCACAACAGGGTGTAGAGGCCAGCAGCTAGCAAGCATCTCGGTTAATCGCCCCGCACTCTCTGGATGCTCCTTACGCGCAATGTTCGCAACAGTTTGCACTTGGCGTCCGGGCTTCGGCTTGCCTCCATCTACCTCAATTGCACGAGAAATTAAGTCAATCTGTTCTTCGCCCATCGTGTTAACGGGCAGATCAACGAAACGTCCTTGAATCTTCGACCACTCATTCAGCAGTTCATGTGAAAGCCGATGGGCATATTCGTCAAACGCTTGATGTAGGACGCCTACGAAAAGAAGTCGACCGTTACTCCGCGATGCAGCTTCGGCTATTCGCTGGAAAAGATAAACATCAGATCCATCCTGAGCAGCAGCTTCTAGAAATTTCCCCATCTCGTCGACAAATAATAGGAGACCACCATGCACAGAGGCGTCGCTGTTAGCCAGAGAGAGGAGACTTTCCACAATGCTGTCTTCCGTCCAGTTTACTCCCGGACTTGAAGAAACGTACCCCGCCTTTTCTAGTGCCTCCCCCAAAACATGGACCGGATCGCCTCGTTTCCCAACGACCGGCAGGATTCGCCATCCGCGCTCACCAGTCGGAAAGGCTTCTCGTATCGTTCGGGTGAGTCGGTTTCCGAAGACAGAGGCCGCTTGCTCCGTCAACTCAGCGTTTCCTTCCAGTAAAGCACTAAGAGCAATGGCTAAGCTTGATTTGCCGCTACCGTATGGCCCTGTCCAGGTGAATGCACCCTGCCCAGTTTGAGAGGTATGCCTAGCCATCGAGACAAGAACATCAGCTGAAGACTGAGGGCAAATAAAACCATTTAAGGCTTCTTTGCTCCCAAGATCCGCGTCGATTTGTATTGATTTCTGGAAACGCCGGGCAATGCTGACTCGATCAATCAAAGACACTATGCGCCTCTCTATTATCTGAGCTTTCAAAGTCCTTTCGAACGAAATCAAGTGCACTACCGAACTCCAGGTCCAGGTTCCGAATAACTTGCTTCAAGCCTGCAGTTTCCGACCAACGGAGATCATTGTCCGTAAGGGCATCAAGCCTAAACAACCGGTCGGCGACATCGTTCTCATCAAGCAGAAAGATCCTTCCAGGAGATCCGGGTTCGTGAGCGATTGCCTCGAATGAAAGCGTTGAAGAAGCGGGAGAGAATTCCTGCCAGAACTCTAGGAGTGCACAAATGAAGACGCCGTCACCCAATGTATTTTTTTGGCCGCGTACAAATCTGTACTCATCCCGCCGCGACACGTGCTTTATTAAGCCAAGCTCCGCAAGTGGGCTTTCAAGAGAATCGTCTCTTCCACCTTTCCCCGAAACGGGCTGACCTGCATAAGTGTTTAGAAAGCAAGCAACATCATTCTTTATCGTGGTTTTAGCTGATGAGGGCCATTCACTCTGCAGTCTTTCGATGAACTTGTCGCGCTCGAATGTCACGGCTGAATAGTTACTAAAGGCCCAATACCACGTCGTTTTTTTCTTCCAATCCGTCGCCAACTTCCAATGAATCAACCACAGAGAGTTCGGACTTTCTAGATAAGGATCGACGCCATCAGGACCAAAAAGCAGCTTACCTAGCACAGTTGTGGTAACTTTATTTTCACCCACAGGCTCTTCGATGACACCGGCAACCGTAGCCCAATGCCGAATTGACGCCACCATATTTTTGCCAACCCCAAAAACTGCAATAGCATCATCACCCCAACACAGGGCCTTATTGGCAGGCTCATCTTCTGTCTGAGACACGCGATCAAAACACTTTTTTAACCACCCGTACCTAAGCGGAAAAGTCTCGTGTCCTGAAAATTGAGGTTTATAGTCCTGATGATAAAGTGGCCCACGCGCCATGCACTGCTCTCCTGGATGATTCGTCCAGGTGACTCTAATACGCATCCTATGGTATGGTCAATCGCATTGTGAAGAATGTCTTGAAAATGGAGCGAAGCCTTCAAGGGTACAGGTCAAAATATAACTTACTCTATTGATATGATTGAGCACTTATGAAAAAGCTTTATCTGGACTATCAAGCATCTACACCTGTAGCTAAAGAAGTTTTGCTCAAAATGCAGCCATATTTCATTGAGCTATTTGCAAATCCACATTCCGGTGATCATGCAATGGGCTGGAAGGCTGCTACGCACATCGATATTGCAGCACAACAAGTGGCCTACCTAATTGGTGCTGATAGCGATGAAGTAATCTTTACCTCGGGAGCAACTGAGTCCAACAATCTTGCGATTCTAGGCCTAGCTAAACGAGCAGCTCTAACCAAAACCACGCGAAAGCGAATACTCTTAAGTGCTATAGAGCACAAATGTGTTCTTTCGGCTGGGCATGTTTTAAAGGAACAATATGGTTACGTAGTAGATTACATTCCTGTAGACCGGAACGGACAAATTATATCAGCAGAGCTTGAGCAGCTACTAAGTGATGATGTCCTTCTTGTATCCATCATGGCTGTTAATAATGAAGTCGGCTCGATACAAGATGTGGCTTCACTCTCTGAAGTCATCAGAAATAATGGTGCGGTATTCCACTGTGATGCAGCCCAAGCTCCCATGGCTATGAGCATGAGAAATTTTGCGGAACAGGTAGACATGCTTAGTCTGTCTGGTCATAAAATGTATGGACCCAAAGGGATAGGGGCTTTATTTATCTCTCGTGACCTGCAAAATCAAATCGAACCATTGATCTATGGTGGCGGTCAACAAAGTGGACTTCGGTCAGGGACTCTGCCAACGCCATTATGTATCGGCCTTGGCGCAGCCGCTGAATATATCTCTTCAGCTGAATTATCTGGTATGAATAACGAATTACGTGCACGTAGAGACAAGCTCTTCAGAATGTTAACAGCTTTACCCTGGCCAACCACTCTCTATGGGAGTAAATTTGAGAGGCGTCATCCGGGCAACCTATCTCTAGGATTTGAAGGGTTCAATGCACAAGATATTCTTGGAGCATTACAACCTAATCTAGCTGCCTCAAGTGGTTCAGCATGTACATCAGGTATTCCTGAACCGTCTCACGTACTAAAGGCAATGGGTGTTACTACTGAAAAAGCCGAATCTGTCATTCGTTTCAGCCTTGGCTTTGAAACCTCTGATCAAGAGCTTGAGGAAACCGTGAGGTTGATCGATGCGGTGCTGCATAGGTTGTCAGGTAATGCATCAATTATCTCTTGAACACTTGGTTTAAATAAAAATCACCAAGATCGAGTCTTAAGTTGTCTGAGGCTGGATCTGGCGTAGGCAAACCGAGCAGATGGCAGAGCCAGTGATGAACGGGGGAGAGTTGGCCTACTCGGTGCCGATGGCTGATTTCCAGGGTTCAGAAATTCGTTGACTTGCTCAGTGCTGGGCAGTTGTGGCTGTTTCCTGTGTCCAAGTTGATTGCGATAACTTACACGAAACAGGAGTGGCTATGAAAGGGACGTGTTGTGCTGACATACAACATTTTTTCTATGGGATGCAGCAAGCCACGATTATGAAAATACGCCATGGTCAACTCGGCCAATAAGATCTTTAACCATTTCAAAATCAACTGTGGTGGCAACCATGTCCAATGGTCTTTTCCCTCCAAGACCGTAGACACTCTCTCGTATCCAATCCAAAGCTTTTTTTTCATCACTGAACAAGTCCGTTGCAAGTTTTATCAGCATGGCAAGCCTGTATATTGCATCACTCTCTTGGGTACTAAATCGCTCATCATTTGTGAGTTTGCGCTTCATAGTGCTCAGTGGAATATGAGTGATTTTACAAAACTCGCTTTGCGATAGCTTTGTTTTTTCAGCAAGGTTCCGGTATACCTTGGGTTTAAAGCCTTGATGCACGGCATCTGCTCGTGTTGTTTTTGCATCTTCAATACCAAGATTGAACCAGAAATTATTCTTGCTGACACGTTTAGGTTTGAAGCTTGTGAACTTGGTAGTTGCCATAGCCATTCTCCAGCTTTAGATTCACACGGCCTAATAATCCTGCTGTAAATGGGCTTGAATTGCAATGAGCCTTCCTACCAATGAATAAATTGCAGTGTTTTTTAGTGGCTATATTACCAACCATCTCTGTTAGCCTCGCAGTGATTTCTCATCGTTCTAGCTTCGGTCATGTAACGGTTTATAAGAATCCAGCCAAAGTTCGAGTTACTTAACGAATAAGAGTACTTTTGGTTGGAGAAGATGGAACTGAGTAAGCTGTTTGCAATTGATTAGGACTTTAGTGCCTCCTTGACGCAAAGCATGCAGCAGATGACTAGCTCATCTAAGTGTAGACAAAGAAGCTCACCATGTGTTTTCTGTAGTTCTCATGGTGTTTCAGCGAGCAAAGGCGACTTTAGGTTTGAATACTGGCTTCTTGGAATCCTTACAGTTTGCAAAAAAGTATGTGACGGCCCTCAGGCAGCGACTCCTACTCTTACTTTCCCTAGCTCCATTTCAAAACTTGCAAAATCTCAAATTTTTCCGCCACTGGCCTAGCTGATTAGGCTGACAGTTTTAGCGATACTCAACTTGCCATAACGGCATACCACAGTTCTCAAAAGTTGAGGTGAAGAATGAAAAAGATGAACAGCACAGCTGCATCACGCATCCAGTCGGGCACCGCGAAAAAGACGGGTGGCGTTATCCCTAAAGGTTCATTTGCTGCACGGGCTATGTCAGCTGCAGCAAAAAATGAAAATAAGGCTGGGTGGCCGTCAAAAAAAGAAGGCAAAAAATCAGGAAAAAAGCGTGACAACAACTAACCCAAAAATTGATTGCTACATGAAGATCGACTAACGTAAGGAGTTTGTCATGAATATAACAGTCGCTTTTAACCGCCCACCCTCTAGCCATCCTGGACCTGGTGGCAACTGGCCATCAACGACTAGTGAACCATCAGACGGCGGCCGAGGTAATGCGGTAACTAAGTGAAGTGAGTGATCTTTGAATCGTCGGCATGCGACTGCATGCCGACTCACATGGAGGTAGGAAAATGTCTAAAAAATCTCTTGAAACTCCATATCCCACTTTCCTTGAGCTGATAAGACTTGTTGCGAGTGCACTAGACCTTAAAAACTCTAATAAAAAGCTAGATGAAAAAGCCAGAAGCCTTCATGTTAACCCTTTTGAGCTAAGAGAAATTACTAATGAGGTGATTTGTCAACCTATTAGAAAATACTATGGAGATAGTCTGGCAAGTTATTCAGCATTAGCAGTTACAGATTTCTACCGTAAGTACCATGACCTAGTGGCATCAGTTTCAGTTGATGGACTCCGCCGACAAGAGGTCTACCCATACCTTGGTCAAGGTTACTTTTCGATGTGGCTTCAGTATGTGATTGCTGATATCTGTAAGGTTTTCAGTGGTCCCTCACCATCAGGCTTGCTTGATGAAGACTCAAGTTCTATTGGTGAAGTGCTAATTTGCCTTGAAAATACAGAAGAAAACTGGCTCTTGGCTCTGAAAAGTATGAGTAAAGAAAATCGAGATCGTATTGGATCATGGAAACGAGGATCGGAGTTACCTTCAAGCCAATCCATTCATTTACTCAAGCAGCGATGCTGCTCAAGTTTTAAGCTTAACTGGGATCGTATATATGTCTTACTTCTGGCAGGGCGCTCTCTAGACTATGTTAAAAGGAATTACTCTAGTTCAAGATTTCTCTCTGATACTAAGTGCACAATGTTATTGGGTGAGCCGGAAGTGTCGTTCAACGCGGAGGTGGTTAAAAAACAGGAAAATCTTAAATCTTTTTATGAGCCTGTTTTAATGGATATTGAGTACCTTAATAGTGCAGTCCTTGTTGGTGATATTGAGGTAGACTCAAACAAGGTGAGAAGAGCTATTGATCACTATCGTAGCTGGTTATCTAGTACAAATAGAAAAGACGTCCATGGTTACCTTGCTGACTGGATTGAAGCTAAGTGGAATGTTCGCTGTGGAGATCTGCGTCTAGCAAAACTATTCTATTGTAAAGCTTTTGAAAGCAGTATATATAGAGCAGGTTCATCATTTCAGATAATTGCCCGAGAGTCCTTTATTATTGCGTCATGTCAGTCAAAGCCCGATAAAATTTTACTTAAAAAAATAAAATGGGCTGCCTTGCTTTTTGGGTTTGATATCCCCGTAATTGAAGATGGTGAGAAATATTCAAATAAATTTGAAAGAACAGTTGAGAAGTGGGAGATTGAATCAGCAAAAAAAGCTTTTTGGCGAGTTTTTGATGAAGGTGGTTTTTTGAATCCTGGTGTAAAAGATAAGTATGTTAAACTTATAGTAATGCCGGGGGGCATTAACGTTGTTTTTGATGATATTCGTCCAGATTTTAGAAATCCAAACCGTGTTATTAAGATTGGAAGTATTCAGCGAAAAATACCGCAGCTAGTCTATTTCGTTATGTTTAATAAGCATAAAGAGGTTAAAAGGCTTATTGAGTTAGGAGCAGATGTAAATGCTTGCTCTGAAGTTGGTGATTCTGCAATTATGCTTGCTTTAGGTTCTTTGAACCCTTCTACACCATTTACGACCTTAGATAGAAGTTTGTATGATATTATTGTCGAATGTGACCATAAGCCTGAAACCTTAAATTTATCCAGCCACAAGAAAAAGTTAACAGCAATTATGGAGGCTGTACAGACAGGTCAGCCAGAGATAGTCCATCGAATCATTGAAATGGGTGCCAATCCAGATTTGCGGAGTGGTGTTGAGCAGCAAACGCCACTTAATGAAGTTCTAAAAATGCTGACTCGGCTAAGTGATCCAGAGTCATTTAGGAAATATTGTGAAGCTGTAGAAATGTCGTCAGTTAGCTTAGATGGTATGCGGAGGAATTTGCCAGGAATTGTTTCAAGTATGGATGAAACAAAATATCTTTTAGAGAAAATGAATTCTAGTGAGTGGTATGCACAGCATAAGGAGGATTTCCATGAAATGATTACTTCGAGAATTTCTAAATTCTGGCAGAGAGAAAAATTGATAAAAATTGCAGAAATACTGATTGATTCCGGATCAGATGTTAACGCTGTACATAAATTTCCAGTAAGTGGGTACACACCATTGATGCTGGCAGCAGAGCTGAATGAGGTTGAAGTTTTCAAATACATGCTTGAGCATGGTGGCGATCCCAAAAAATCCTATTATAAGCCTGACAGCCAAAGCTATGACTGCTACGCAATAGCGAAGGAGTGGGATTCAAAAGATGTACTTAGGGCTCTTAAGGATATAGACATAGCGTCAGAGCAATAAGTAGTCATCCATCAGGCTTTATACAGCAACCACATCATCATCAAAAACCGTGATGCCTCGGATGCTTTCCCAATCTCTTTGTTGATCAGGTTGATTGCAAGCCTGCCATGCTGGTCGAGTTTGTTCCCATCGTGGAAAGATTGTGTGGTCCATTCCAGTTTGCGGGCTTGGGGCAGCTTGTTCTTCCAGTGTTTAAGGGAGGCTTTGATCCAACGGTCTTCTGACTTTTTGCCATGCAATAGAGTCAGTCGTATCCATTCTTTGGGAATTTGCATGGCCAGGAGGGTATCGATAAATGCCTTTGCTTCATCCTCTTTATCAGCCTGTTCTTTGAAAATGACCCAATGCTTTTCCTTGCGTGTATTGGCCAGCCATAGGTTCAGCCAGCTATCGAACTCATCAGGATGCTCTAGGTTATAGTTATACATCAGAGCGCACATTTCTTTTGCCATTTTCTGATCGGCGTCATTACTGATTTCTGCTGGGATGCCTATCCAGCTTTTAGCCTCCTGAGGCGAGTTACGAGGACGTTTCAGCAGTTTGAGTAAGGGCTCAGTTGAGTTGCTACTCGATTTCAATCGCTCCAGGTTTTTTGATTTATTGAGCACCTTTCCTATAAGCTCCGAGCTGAATCCTGAGCGCTTGCTGAGCTCGTGCTTGTTCATTCCATGAACCTCATGATTGAAGATCAAGTTTCTCAGTCTGCAAAGCTCCTTATAAAAACTATATCGGTCATCTGATAGGGTTTCTGCATCTATTTCAGCTTTTCGAGTTTTGTTTTTTTGTTTAGCTTGTGGGTTGAGGTCAGGGTAAAGGTCTCGGTATTTCCAACGCAGCTTTTCAATAAATTCCTGAGTGCCTTTTTGGCACCAGCGGTAGGCTGTGGATTGAGCCACACCAGAAGCTGCAATCAGCATTTCTGTATCTGGAGGCAGGTGTTTCTGGATCAGGTGTCTGCTGATCACATCCATTAAATGAATGTAGTGCTCCAAAGAAATATTGGGTGAGGAATGACCCAGAAAGGCTGCCACATAGTGGAGATGTTTACGGGTCGGGCCTTGTTCGGGGTAGAGAGCCTCTTTCATCGCTTCGCCTTGTTCCAGCCAGGTCTGCGTTTCGGGCTGCATTTCAAAGAAACCTTCCGGCAGCCCCTGGTCGGCAACCATAAGGCGCATCAGAGTTAAGCTGGCAAAACTGTGACGGAAATGATGATAGCGAACAGTTGGGTCTTGAGTGGCTTCACGCAGTGCTTTGTGAATGGCCGGAAAGACCAGCTCCTCAGGTACAAAATCGTAGTTTTTCTCTGCGATGCCGAACAAAAAGGCATCTTTCAGCTTCCCGTCCCTCTTTCTTCGGTAGTCGGGCAGCTGGTTATCTTGCTCCTCAAAATATTCAGTGCGCTGTTGTTTCCAATCCATCAGCAGCTTTAGCTCCTCTTCATCCAAAAACAGCTTCAACGGTAACCGACGTTGAGAGCTGGATGTTTTCAATCGTCGCTTGGCATGAGGGCGAATCAATAGCTCTGGGTAGGCTTGCCCTTGAAGGTCAACGATGCGTAATTTGAGGGCTTCACTGCGCCTTAGACCACACTTGTAACCCAAAATGGCCAGTATTTGGGTGATTGTGACCAGATCGGGATGGATCTTTTCCAGCTGCGAAATCTCCAGGCAATCCAGCAGCTTTTTAAACTCTTCGACCCAAATGATTTGAGCATCGACTGGGGCGGGCGATGATTGAATGCCTAAAACCCCATGGGTATCAATGGGCTCAACATAAACTTCTTTCTCCAGATAGCTCTGGAAATGATGCAATGCCCTGGCAACCTTGATTCTGTGACCACGACTTTCAATATCATCAAGGATCTGGGTGTAGGTCTCTTCCAGTTCAGATGCACTCAGCTGGTTAATGGGTCTTGCGTCTAAATACTCCACCAGTCGGCTGCCGATACTGGTCAGATACCCTGCAATGGTCGTCGGTGAAAGCGAAGACTTTTTTTCATGACCAAAGACCAGCAGGTAGTGCGCCCATTTTAATAGTAAATACTCAGCGCTGCTCCGGGATTGCTGCGCTATGTGCTGGATTTCAGTATCCAGTTGATTGATAAAATGCTCCGGATTCTTCACAACTTCACGATCAGTGAGTCTTGTTAGCCAGGGGACTTCGGCTGAATTCTTGTTATCAAAATGCTGAGACCTTCCTGCCTTTTTTTTCCAACGACTGAGATCCAGTCCTGGTAGGTCTGTTGATTCCTGGGAGCCCTCTGTAGGTCTTCTGGCGAGGCGATAGAGCGAACTGGCCCTGAGTGAATGGGACAGATGCTTGCGCTTCAGGTATTGGGCAACAAAGGGTGGAATCCGCAGCTCAAGATACAAGGCTGTTGAGTCGAGTAACTCGGTCATGGTGCGGGGTTGTTGCTTTGATTCAATGCCAGCTTTTCGCAGCAGCATTTTGATGCTTCTGAAGAGATACTTGGTTGCAGTGGACTGTTGCCCCCTGGCATCAAAATCATTTTCATTGTTTAGAGTGCGTCTAAGGATCAGGGCTTCGGTCACCGGGTCGGGGTACCAGTTGCGGACCTCGACATCTTCGTGCCCCAGCCAGGAGGCGCTGATCCGAATATAGCTTTGCAGATTGAGTAACTGGATACAGTCGGGTTGCTGTAACGCTTTATGCAAACCGGCCAGGAGGTGGGTCGATATCAGGCCGCCATTGAGGATGGCTGATAATAGAATTCGGCCGAGCTCTTCTTGAGGTGAGAGATCATTAATCGCCAGTGTTTGCTTAAGCTGACTTCGCCAGCGTTTGTAGCGGTTAATGAGTTTAAAACGTTCTGGCGTGAAGCGGTTTTTTTCACGCGGTACATAAGAAGAGGCAGGCGTTGGGTCTAGTCCCCAAAGGGGTGCCGATTTTCCTTCTTTAATGACGCTTGTTTGACGGCCTCTGATAACGACCTTGCGCAGAACCTTCAACAGAGCATCGGTTTCATCCAGCTTTTGGCTGTACTCATGGATGATTTCCTTCAGGACTCTGCGCACTCTTTTGCTTGTTGGTTCTTCTTTATTTTCAGGGTGCAACAGAAATCTTGCGGCAAAACGTCCGTTTGCGACCAGCAGGTTAATGAGGTCAACCCAGTAGGGCAGCTCTGTTTCAGAAAAAGCAGATCGATCCCATACCAGTTTCGCGTGAGGACTCAGGTGGCTCTCAGCGTCACGCACCTCAATGGGCGTATCAAAATCAATAGCTAGCTGTTCTTGTTCAATGCTCATTTGTGGTACTGGCTCGCACAGACCTCAAACCCTAACTCTTGCTGAATGGCAGTGATGTGGGGTTTCAGGGTTTCCAGATAATCGTGGGTACTGAGTGTAGAGTGCTCTCCCCAGGGCTCCTGACCACGGCCCCAGTGGCCCATGAAGCCATCAACGACCTCGGCAGGACAGCCGCGAGCTCTCAGCGTGGTGCGCAGGAAGCGGCGATTGATATTAATGGGCAACGGAAAAGTGCTTTCCAGCAGTGGCTTGAGGGTTTTGGGCCGTATCGGCTCCCACCTCAAGTTGTTATCTAGTAGAAATAGTTTAGGAATGTTTTGTAGGCTGTTGAAATTGTAGGCCTCCTGATCCAGATGCTGGAGGATAGGCAGCAGGCGGCTATAATGGGTTTGATAATGAGCCAGCTGCTTTTGCACGCTATCCGGTATCCAGACGAGCCTGGCATTGTAGAGCTCAGGGCCATCCTTATCAGAAATCACTGCCAGTCCCGTTTCAGGGTCGATGTCATCCTCTGCCAGAACAGGATCTTTCACTGCCCTGTATCCGGTTGCATACCCCAGCATCAGATTAGAGTAGAGGGTAAAACAATTGTGGTAGCTCATTACCTGGTCGAGGTCCGATGGGTCGGGTGCCCGTTTGATCTGGGTTTTGAGCGTTGAGATCAGATTTTGAATACACTTCTTTTGCGGAAAGAAATGGCTGCCAACAATCGTTGCAGGTGCATGTTCATCAGCAGCACTGGATGTCTCAACTGGATCATGACGCTCAGGTCTTGGCAGTGAAGCGGTGTCCTGCCGCGCACCTTCAGAGCAGGGTAGTCTTAGATCGTAACCTTCCATCGATAATTCGCTGATTATCTTTTTGACCGTTTTGACATACAATTCAGTCTGTCGTTTTTGTTCGGGGCTGCTGTAGTGCAGTAGTGTCTGACCCAGAGGATGGTAGCGGCTGGTCGTCAGAATGGCATCGGCAACATCACCTGAGGTTTCTGTCGCAATTTTATGAAACAGGAACATCGATATTTTGTGCTCATTTAGGCGATGCCCAGAGGGTAGTAGCCTCAATAAGCTGTTTAGCGATGCACGGTAAGTTGGCGTCTTATGGGTGTAGAGCTTATAACTTCCTATTTCATCGATTTGGGCAACAAAAGCACGCCTCATTGCTGCGCCTAATCCAACTGGATCGGGTAGGTTTAAAAATTCCTCACGAGGATGCAGGTATTCCAGCTGTTTTTTGTTAGGTTTTATCTTGGCACTTGCATTAGTTAGCTTAATTCGAATGCAGCTATCACCTGAATTTCCCTTAAACAAATAGCTAATTGGCACGGGGTTTGGCAATGTTCCTTTTACCCACCGCAATCCGGTGACTGCTTTATCCAGAGTTGATCCCGTCCAGAGCATTAGTAGAATAATTGTTGCCGTTTCGCGTCGTTGCTGGTTAGATCTGTATTCATCCTGATCATAAATAATGCCCTCACACATTTTAAGAAGCTCGGCGATTTCCCACGTTGTCGCCTGAGCCCAATTCGTGGAAAGCAACTGATTTGCTCGAATAATATGGGCGATTTGATTGCCAATAATCAGCCGCCCAGCGCTTCGGGTTGATGGCTCTTCAGCAATGAACAAATCACCGCCTACAGCATTTTCAGCGATATCCAGGTCAGCCTGGCGCTGTTCCGTGATTAGGTGTTCCTGATCATCATCAACCGTAGCCTGCTCGCTCAGGAGCTGAATATCGCTGAGGTATCGACCATTTGAGCTAGGTCCGTAGGCTTCTTCAGGGTCTTGCTTTAGGTTTTCCTGTATCAAGCCCGAACCAAAGCGTACGAAACCATCATGCCAGCCACTTGATTTGCGTCGATATTTGCGGCGTTTTTTACCTCCGCCACTACCACTATTGAGTTGAACGAAATAGTTTTCCAACCATTTTTTAAACAGAGCACTCAGACCTGCTTTATATCGCTCTCTTTCTTCCCCTTGCCGATCCTGTTCACGTTCTGTAATGGTTTGATAAAGGTCAGTCAGGCTGCTCGGTTCATCAAAAACTTCCTGGCTGTCATCATCCACATCACCGACGGAAAACTGGCGAACGAATAGTCCGGCTTGCTGTACGCAGGAGTGAATGTCCTTAATTTTGTAGGTGCCAGGGTTATTGATCAGGTAATCTTGGGGGTTAGAAAAATTGTTCCTGAGATTTGCATGTGCTAGAAAGACCAGCCCTTGTAATATTCGAAATGACTCTTCCTCATCGATACTGGCATTCATGAGTGCTGCGTAAATGGGAAAGTCAGACATTCGCCCCCTCAGCGGGTGTCTATGGCTGTCAGCATCAATATCTTGTCCCTGTACATAAGCGCCAATATCAAAAGCATCACAGGCAATTAATTGATTTTCACTATTAGTTAGATGGTTTGATATTAGTGCGATAGCATTTTGGGAAATCGGCAAATCCTCAACCAATAGCTCTTGATCCTTTTCTTCAAAGGCATTGAATACGGCGTCCAGTGCAGATGAGAGGTTGTTCAGGACGGTTGTCAGTAGTAATAGGTCGCGAGGTGCATGCAGCAACCACAGGAGCAGCAGGGTTAACATTTGTGACTCTTGAGGCGATAGACCTGGAGCCGGGTTCGCCTTCACCCAGCCAATCAGCCGCTCGGTATGAGTGCCAAAGATCAGGTTTTCTTCATCATTGGAAACCTCGTTGGGACCTTCTGATGGATCTTGATTATCAGAATCACTCATCTGGACTCCCCGATTGAGGACCCTGTTTCTCTTTAGGACGCAGAGTGCGTGGATCAACCCCGATCTGTTTGGCAAATGTTATGGGTGTGATCGGGGGATTGGTGGAGATTACTTTTGGATATTTAGAGCGTTCCAGGTGTTCGAGTAGTTGAAATTGGCGTTGGATCAGCTTGCCTGTCTCATAATGGATCAGTGGATTCATGAGTCGGTCAGCAGCCACAAGAATTTTCAGGTGTTTGTCATTACGGCCTGTGTACCAGCGAACGGGAATATTGGTATCTGGCGGCAGCAGATTTATCGCTGCAATGTAGGCACGTGTATTGGCAACACAAAGTACTTTGCTCGCTTGCTGCTGAATAATGACAGGATTAATTTCCAACCATGCAAGCATGGCTTCTTTATCAAAATCGGGGGGCTTCAAGGGAGTGGGTAGGTGGCCTGCTTTATCAAGTGCCTGGTGGTACGGATGTAGGCCTCGAACGGCTTTGATTGCGATGTAGGTGATCGGGGTCAATAGGGTTTGATTGTCAGTATTTCCAGTTAATAAATCCAAATTGATCGGTTCGATATCAGGGTATGTTGGCCAGCTGATAATCCTTCCGTTATCCGAAATATTATATTGGGT
Organism: Marinospirillum sp.; assembly: GCF_044810985.1. Lineage (GTDB taxonomy): Bacteria > Pseudomonadota > Gammaproteobacteria > Pseudomonadales > Halomonadaceae > Marinospirillum. The sequence continues at coordinate 1,884,952 of NZ_CP085242.1, read as the reverse complement.
TAGATCCACCCATTTTTGCTCTGCTGGAATTAGTTGATTAATTGGAATTGTTATTGAGATTTCTGGGCTCGATGTCGTAATTTTTAACGTTAGTCTACCTATCCGAACCCGTTCAATTTTCACAGTATTAGTCCCTAACTTTGACCCGATGTACTGATATTTTAAACATCATTTTTGCATGAGAGCAACGCTCATAGGGTGCAGCATAGCACGTTTTTCAGAATTCTCATTTTGTGACCAAAAAATTTTCGTTGTTGGTCGCTGATAGATTTTGAGTGTCGAAGGGTTTTTAGTGTGAAACGCCTATGAATAGGGCTTTAAGGGTGATTTATGTAGTTTGATTCTGGGTGAGGTTTACTAACCTCGCTGCTCTCCGGAGGGGTCAGAGGTTCGAATCCTCTAGGGCGGGCCATTTTCTAGATATCTCTGGCATAGCACCCGCTAATTCTCCTTTCCTGTTACTGAATCATCACCACTTCAGTGTAATCTGCTAAAAATACCATTCAGACTTGGGTAGTTGCTCCATTTATCAGGTTTTGTTTAACTCATCAGTATTAGAGTTAATAAGCTCAAGCTAACCAGCCAAAAGCTAGCTGATATTAACATCCTACTTAGCCTTTTTTGAGAAAATTGCTTATGCAGCAGTCTGGCCTTTATGAGCAACTGATTACCCAGTTGATTGCCTCCCGAATTGATAGTGAATCATTTTATGTTGGTCAGCGTCAGCTCGAACCAGCAGATGCAGCAGTTTGGCTTTCGCGATTTTTAAGCAAGGTGTTGGAATATGCGGTTAACGCTGTACCGAACCAAGAAAACCAGCTGCAAAAGCAGATTGAGCTGTCTAACCAGTTGCTCTATTGGTTAAAGGATAAACTGCAAGACCCCACTGAGTTCTTTGAAGAAAATTTGCTGGATACTCAAGGAAAAATCCTGACAGCCTTGTATGAAAAAGAAAATCCAATAGCGGCGAAGTTGGAAAAATATGCTGCGGATATCACCCCGTTAACAGGGCTATCCCAAAGTGAGCTCTTTTGCGGCAGTAATGCCGGCTTATCTTTAGAAAGTGAGATCAAGCGTGAAATCTTGTCGTCCGATGAGATCTACTGGCTGGTTTCGTTTATCAAGTGGACGGGTATCCGTATATTCAGCAAAGAGCTAGAAGAATTTACTCGCCGCGGTGGGAAGCTCAAGGTCATTACCACCTCTTATATGGGGGCAACAGATGCGAAAGCGGTCGAATTTTTGGCTGGTTTACCCAATACGGAAGTGAAGCTCAGCTATAACACTCAGCGCGAGCGCCTGCATGCAAAAAGTTACCTGTTTAAACGTGATACCGGCTTTGATACCGGTTATATCGGCTCCTCCAACCTGTCTCATTCTGCACTGACCAGCGGCTTAGAGTGGAACCTAAAAATTACCTCGCAAGAAATTCCGCATATTCTGGAAAAGTCTCTCAATACCTTTAATAGCTATTGGGTCTCCAATGATTTTGAAACCTTTGATGGCAAGATTGAAAGCCGAACCAAGCTCAAGCAGGCTTTACGACAAGCGCGTGGTGGATCAGAGGAAGTGGAGCTGCACTTTTTTGATCTCAAACCTTTTGCGCATCAGCAGGAAATTCTGGAACAGCTTGCTGTTGAGCGTAGTATTCACCAGCGGTTTAGAAATCTTGTAGTGGCGGCTACTGGTACTGGCAAAACACTGATCTCCGCCTTTGATTTTGTTCGCTTCCAAAAAGAAAAACCTGATGCCAAGTTTCTTTTTGTTGCCCACCGGGAAGAGATTCTTAAGCAAGCACGCAATGCTTATCGTGGCGTGCTGAAAAACAGCCATTTTGGTGAGCTCTGGGTAGGCGGTTCCAAACCTGAAAGTTATCAACAGCTGTTTGCCTCAATTCAAACACTTAACAACCAGCTATCACAGCTCCAGCTAACCCCAGATTATTACGATTACATTGTGATCGACGAAGTTCATCATATTGCTGCGGAAAGTTATCGTGCTGTACTGAATCACTTTCAGCCCGATGTTCTTCTGGGTTTAACGGCTACGCCAGAACGACATGATGGTTCTGATATTTTAACAGATTTTTGTGGTGTGATTGCTGCGGAAATTCGTCTGCCGGAAGCAATCAGCCGGCGTCACCTCTGTCCGTTCCAGTATTTTGGGATTGATGATGATACCGATCTGAGAAAGATCAGTTGGAGCCGAGGCCGCTATGATATTTCGCAACTGACTAATCTTTATACCCACAATCAAGCACGTGTAAATAAGATCATTCAGAGCTTGCGTGAAATCGTGACAGATATTGCTGGCATGAAGGCTTTGGCATTTTGTGTCAGCCGTGAGCATGCCGACTTTATGTGTAAGCAGTTTTTATTGAAGGGTATCCCCAGCGATTTGTTAACCAGTGATAACAGTGATGAGCGTCAGCAGAAGCAGCAGGCGATTTGCTCCGGTGAAATCAAAGTGCTGTTTGTGGTCGATATTTTTAATGAGGGTGTAGATATACCTGAAGTGGATACGCTGCTTTTCCTACGGCCGACAGAAAGTTTGACTATATTTTTACAGCAACTTGGTCGTGGGTTACGCCTTTCCGATGATAAAGAGTGCTGTACTATTCTGGATTTTGTCGGTAATTCCCGCCCTGAATATGACTTTTCCTATAAGTTCAGAGCCCTTGTGGGCAAAACTAATAAAGCGACCAGTAAAGAAATTGAAGAGGGCTTCCCTCATGCCCCTCCGGGATGTCGAGTCGAGCTATCTAAGCGGACGCAAGAGATGGTACTGAGTAATATCAGCCAAGCCAGCCTGACACTAGCGCGACTTAAAAGCATGATCCGTCAGTTTCAGCACGATGCAGACCTACCGCTAACCTTGGCAAATTTTCTGAAGATGAACCCGCATATCGAACTGGAAGAAATTTATAAACGGGATAGCTGGAGCAACTTGGTAGCTGAAGCCAATAATAACGAAGTGCGAGAGCCGGCAAGCAATACTCTGGTTAAAGTCTATAAACGTGCGATCACTACACGTTTTCTTGCTTGTGATTCTTACGATTATTTGCAGTTTTTAAAGCAGCTTTGTAGCAATTATTTTACGTTAACATCGGAAATGGATCAGACAATGGCAGTGATGTGCCATTACGATTTTTGGCAAGAAACAGGTGGGAAGGTAGGTTTTATTTCGCTTCAGCAAAGTTTGAAAAGCCTAAATTATCCAGTATTAAAATCCGAGCTGATGGACGTTTTAGATTTGCTAATCAATCGCACTCAGCACGAACAAAAAGCGCTTCAAAACTTACCGGGAAACCCTATCCGACTACATGCGCGTCATACGCGCGAACAGATTTTGGTGGGGTTTGGTGTGACAACCTTTGATTATCTGCGAACAGTGCGTGAAGGCCGCTATTTCGTTCAGGGTCAGAATATTGAGCTGATGTTTGTCACGCTTAATAAAAATGAAAAGCAGTTTTCGCCCACGACTATGTATCACGATTACGCGATCAGCGAAGACCTTTTTCACTGGCAGTCGCAAAATTCTGCAAGGCCGGATCGTGGCGTTGGTTTAAGCTACCTCCAGCATCGTCAAATAGGAAAACGGCTCTTTCTGTTTGTACGAGAGCAATCTAGCGATGAGTACGGCCGGACTATGGGGTTTGTGAATTATGGCGAGGTTGATTATGTCAGCCACACAGGCAGTCAGCCGATGAGTATAACTTGGCGTCTCAAGGAGCCTATGCCAAGCTTTATGTGGAAGCAGGCCGCGAAATTAGCAGTAGGATAAACACTGCTTATTCTAATAAAGTAAAAGCAATTCTTTTAGCAAATTAACTCCCTGGGATGGAAGATGGGCATTATCAAGGAAACTGACAGCATTCAACCGCAACTCTCTACTTTGGAGGAGATTGCTGAACTGGTGCGTACAAGTAACCCGGCTGTACATAAGCAGGTGATTGCCGAAATAAAGAAGCGCAAAGCAGGCCATTCAGCTGAAGTTAATGCTGCTTTCATGCTTGGAAAAATCTACCGTGATAGTGCTCGTGGTTTTTTGCTGAATGATTTGCGGCTGGATATAGAAGGTGATGTTGCCCAGATTGACCATGTGGTATTGAATGATTTCGGCATGGTCAATCTTTTTGAAACCAAGAGTTTTTCCTCAGGGCTGCAGGTGGATAAGGATGGTACTTGTTGGACATGGTTGGGACGCCTGCGTAAAGAGATTCCTTCACCATTGCGCCAGTCACAGCGTCACGAAGGCACGCTGCGTAAGGCATTGGCTGCCTGTGGCTATGATGCGATTGAGTTTCGGCATTTTGTTCTGGTGGACTACAAGGCACGTCTTACCAAGCCCAAAAAAGGCTTTGAAAATTTCTGTCGTCCGGATCGCTTTGATGAAGCAAATGATCAGGTTGCATTGGGAACAGGCTCAGCTTTTCGAGCGTTGGGTCGCTGGGCAGTAGGTAAGCGATTAGATAAAAGTGAATTGTGTAAAGTTGGCGAGGAGCTGGCTGCTTTGCATCAGCCACTTCAACCGGATTTTTGGGGGCAGTTTGGATTGTCTCAGCCTGAAGTTTCGTCCCCAGCAGAAGTCCCTATGCTGACATCATCGCGTCTGGCCAATAAACTGGGGTTAAGAACCCAAGATTTTCTGTTGAAAGCTGCGAAGTCAGGCCTGGCATACGAAATGGATGGTTGTTTCTTTGCTTCGCTGGATGGTGAGCAGTTGGGTGCAAAAAACTGCAAGGGGCGCTATGGCCCCTATATTCTCTGGCCGCAAAACCTGAGCCTTTAAATACTCCCTATAGCGTCTCTAAGCTGCTCTCGAACCTGGGCGGCGACTTCCTTGAGCTGGGCGTTGTCGATGGCCTGCATGGAGGCTACGGGGTCGATGGCGCTGACTTCGATGCCCTGGGGGCTTTCCTGAAGGATGACGTTGCAGGGCAGCATGGCACCGACCTTGGGCTCCAGACCTATGGCTTCCCAGGCCATGGAAGGGTTGCAGGCTCCCAGAATGCGGTAGCCGGACATTTCTTTGTCCAGTTTCTTTTTCATGGTGGCCTGGACATCAATTTCAGTCAGGATGCCAAATCCTTTTTCAGCGAGGGCGGCACGGGTTCGGGTATCGACATCTTCAAAGCTGCTGTCGGTGATGAGGGTGTTGATGGTGTAAGACATATTCTCTCCTTTTGGAATTCATGGAGGGAGTATAGAGCCAAAACAAAATATTGCCTGCTAGACTTCATGCAGTGCTTAAATATGATTTTACAGGATTTGCGGAGACAAGAGCATGGCAAGAGATCGGTTGACCAGCATTCTGGTGCCTGTCGATGATTCAGAAGGTGCTTCAAGGGCCGCTCATTTTGCCGGCAAGCTGGCCGCTGATCTGGGTGTTGAGTTGCAATTGATTCATGTTTTTCGGCGTGATGCCGGTGACTCTTTTGCTACGCAATATCTGGGGACGAATGAGAAAAAGTCCGATCATATGGGGGTAGACGTTTTTGCAGAATTGGAGCACAAGAAATCGCGTGGCATTTTCAAACAGGCTAAAAAGCAACTGGATCGACTGACCGGTTTGAAGATCAAGGAGGTGCTGTTGCAGGGTGATGCCGCCGCTGCGATTCTGGATTATGCCGGGAAGCAAAAAAGTCCGCTGATCGTGGTCGGGCGCAGAGGCAAGTCGGAACTGTCGGAATTATTAATGGGCAGTGTCAGCCAGGAGTTGGTGCATGAGGCTGAGTGTCCGGTGACGGTGGTGAACTGATCGGGGCAGGTGTTCTTCAGGCACAAAAAAACCCTGATTGGACAGGGCTTTAATGGTGCCGACACCAGGAGTCGAACCCGGGACCTACTGATTACAAGTCAGTTGCTCTACCAACTGAGCTATGTCGGCTTATTTAAGATGGCTGGGGTAGAGAGATTCGAACTCCCGGATGCCTGGACCAAAACCAGGTGCCTTACCACTTGGCTATACCCCAACTGATCATCCTAAAAGGTGGTGGCCAGAGGCGGAATCGAACCGCCGACACAGGGATTTTCAATCCCTTGCTCTACCAACTGAGCTATCTGGCCAACGGGTGCATATTAAATAGATCCGAAGGCTTTTCGTCAAGCGCTTTTTGAAAAACTTTTTATTTTTTGTTCAGTCGCTTACGAGTTTTCAGGCGGTACATAGCCTTCAGCCTGATCGGTTTCCTGATTATCCAGGAATTTCTCCATCTGTTCGAGCAGGTACTGGCGTGTTTGCGGCTCAAAGACTTTCAGGTGTTTTTCATTGATCAGGCGTGTCTGATGTTCCAGCCAGGCCTGCCAGGCTTGTTTGGAGACCGTCTTCATGAGTTCCTCACCCTTGGGGCCGGGCATGGGTGGCTGGGCCAGGGCTTCCAGTTCTTTCTGATATTTGCGGCAAAAAACGGTTGCAGTCATGGTTGTAATCCTTGTAACAGACGATTGATGGGTGCAGGCAAACCCAGGTTTGCCGGTTGACTCAGGTTATACCAGAGGGAGGCGGTGGATGTCATATCTGCGGGGTAGCCTGCACGGGCTTCCTGTAGCTGTTGAGCCTGGGGCAGGTGGGCCTTCCAGGGCTTAATCTGCAGGTGGTAGTGACTGAAGGTGTGTTGAAAGCTGGGCAGGGGCCTTGTATCGAGCTGTGCGCCCGGATACTGCTGTTCCAGCCAGTTTTCCATATCCGGGTAGCTGTCGAACTCCGGCAGGCTCCAGAGGCCGCCCCAGATGCCCTGCTGGGGACGCTGTTTCAAGAGGATCTGGTTTTGTGGGTCGAGCAGCATCAAAAATAACCGCTGTTTTTCAGGCTTTGCCTTTTTGGGTTTGGGGGTCGGTAGCTGATCGGTCAGTTGCAGGCTTAACGCCTGGCATCCATCGGCAACGGGGCAGCGGTGGCAGGCAGGGTTGCGCGGGGTGCAAAGGGTTGCTCCCAGATCCATGATGGCCTGGGTGTAATCAGCGGCCTGATGCTCGGGGGTCAGCCGGTCGGCTTTTTCCCAGAGCTGGCGGTTGATGGCGGTCTTGCCCGGCCAGCCAGAGATGGCAAAATAACGGGCAACCACGCGTTTGACATTGCCATCCAGTATCACGGCCCTCTGGTTGCTGCTCAGGGCAATAATGGCGGCAGCAGTGGAAGGACCAATGCCCGGCAGGCTTTGCAGGGTTTTCTGGCAGTCGACGGGAAAGTGTCCGCTATGCCGGGTGACGACTTCCTGGGCGCAGGCATGCAGGTTGCGGGCACGGGTGTAATACCCCAGTCCGGCCCAGAGATGCAGTACTTCGTCCTGGGGAGCTGCGGCCAGGCTTTCCACATCCGGAAAGCGTTGCATAAACCGCTGGTAATAATCGATGACGGTGCTGACCTGGGTTTGCTGGAGCATGATTTCAGATACCCACACCCGGTAGGGCGAGGTGTTCTGTTGCCAGGGCAGGTTCTTGCGGCCCTGTTGCTGATACCAGTTCAACAGTTGTTCGGCAAAGCTTGTGGAGGTCAAAGCAGCAGCCTCGATTGATCAACAAAAAAAGGCCCCGGATTTTACCCCGGGGCCAAGACTGTTTGCACTCTCTCTCCCTTGAAATAGTTCTGAGGGCACAAAGCGGTAAGAGTTCCTTTTTGTTGCCATATTTTTATAAAGATCGCTGGTTATGTAATAAATATGACCTGTGCGGGGGTGTTTCAGGCAATCAATGTCAGTCTTAAGAAATGAAGATGTCAAAGTGTGACTCTTTGATTAAAAGCATTTGCTTTTAGTTGCCTAAACTTTTAGATTGCTGTTGATAACACACTGGCTAACAAAAACTGTGCTCATTTTTAATGGGACAAGATGTCGCACTGGTATCGAGGTAGGCATGGAGACGGATTCTCAGGCTACAAAAGTGAACTCAGAGCAGATTGCACAGCAACTCAGGTTGCGGCGGTCGCTGATGGCGACGGGGGCGGGTTTTGCCACCAGTCTGGTTCTGGGCGTTGCCTGGTCTCTGGGGTATGTTTTTTGGTCATCTGCAGAAATCACTGCTTTTATTCTGGTGGGCTCTTTGGGCCATCTGTTTTTCCCCTGGCTGGTTTATTCGCAACGCAATCTGAAATATGCCGATCCCAGTTTAACGGCCTCACAAATTGGCTGGCATCTGGCGATTGGTTGTTATGCTATGTATGCCGCTCCAGAAATCCGCAGTCTGCTGGTCATCAACCTCTTGTTGATTATGTTGTTTGCGGTTTTCCGTTTTCATCCCAAACGCCTTCCCGTCCTTGCCATGGTGCTGATTGCAGCTTATGCCATGGCGGTCATGGCTCAGCTGTTGTTCAGCCCCATCGCTATACACTGGCCACGCGAATCCCTGACGGCTCTGGTTTTTGTGCTGGCTGTTATCGGTATCAGTTTGCTGGGTGGTGAAATCGGTGGCTTGCGAATGGCTCTCAAGAGTCGTAACGCCCATCTGGCCCAGGCCATGCAGCGTATCGAGGAAATGGCCGTTACAGATGAGCTGACCGGGCTTTATAACCGTCGCCACCTGATGCGGATTCTCAAGCGTCAGAAGGGCTTGAGCGATCGCGGTGATTACCGTTTCTCCATAGGCTTTGTGGATCTGGATTTTTTCAAACAGATCAATGACAACTACGGCCATGGAGTGGGTGACCAGGCCCTGGCTGCGGTGGCTGCCGAAATCAGAAACAGTCTTCGGGATGTTGATTATGTGGCGCGAATCGGCGGCGAGGAATTTGTGGTGGTGCTGGCCCAGGCGGCTGAGCCGGAGGCGCTGAGAATTGCTGAAAGAATCCGGGCGGACATTGAGCGTATGGTGATTGACCTGGGGGATGATCACCCCAGTCTACGACTGACCGCATCAATCGGTATTGCCAGCTACCGGCCGGAAGAAGGTGTTGAAGATATTATGGTCAGGGCTGACCGGGCACTCTATGCGGCCAAGGAATGCGGGCGTAACTGCATTATTGGTGAAACCGATCTGAATAATTCGGCCTTTCCTGAGCAAGACAGGGGCCGCGATGACGAGCAGGAGTTGGGTCAGGTCTCAGCCTTGTAGGTCTTGGCGTCGTGCCTGGAAAAAATGCTCGAGAAGATTTTTACATTGTTTTTGCAGCAGGCCGCCTTCCACTTCCAGGCGGTGATTGAACCAGGGCTGGGCTGGCAGATTGCAAACCGAGGCCACCGCGCCTGTGCGAGGCTCCCTGGCTCCATAGTAAAGCTTTCTGATGCGGGCGTGAATGAGCGTGCCGATACACTGGGTGCAAGGCTCCAGAGTGACATAGAGATCACAGTCACTCAGCCGGTAGTTGCCCAGATTTTTACCCGCCTCTCTGATGGCCTGAACCTCAGCATGAGCTGAAGCATCGCATTGGCTGATGCAGGCATTGAAACCCCGCCCGATGATTTCCCCGTCAGCCTGGACAACCACAGCACCGACCGGAACCTCCCCGGCTGCCGCTGCTTCCTCGGCCAGCTCCAAAGCTCGGTGCATGTAGTATTCAGGCTTGCGGATCATTCCCACTCAATGGTTGCCGGGGGCTTGGAGGAAACATCATAGGTCACCCTGGAAACACCCGGTAGCTCATTGATGATGCGATTGGAAACCTTTTCCAGCAGCTCGTAGGGCAGATGTGCCCAGCGGGCAGTCATGAAATCAATGGTTTCCACGGCACGCAGAGCGATAACCCACTCATAGCGACGACCGTCACCCACTACACCAACGGATTTGACCGGCAGGAAGACCGCAAAGGCCTGGCTGGTCTTGTCATACCAGCCTGCTTCACGCAGCTCATGGATGAAAATGGCATCGGCTTCACGCAGGATGTCGGCATATTCCTTTTTGACTTCGCCCAGAATCCGCACGCCCAGGCCGGGACCGGGGAAGGGGTGGCGATAAACCATGTCGTAGGGTAGGCCCAGTTCCAGGCCGATCTTGCGCACCTCGTCCTTGAAGAGTTCACGCAGTGGCTCCACCAGTGACATGCGCATGGTTTCCGGCAGACCACCGACATTGTGATGCGATTTGATCACGTGGGCCTTGCCGGTTTTGGAAGCCGCTGATTCGATGACATCCGGGTAAATGGTGCCCTGGGCCAGGAAATCCACATCCTTGAGTTTGCTGGCTTCGGCATCAAAGACATCAATGAAACTGTTGCCAATGACCTTGCGCTTGGCTTCGGGGTCATCCACCCCTTCCAGACGGTCCAGAAAGAGTTTTTCGGCATCGGCACGAATGACTTTGACGCCCATGTTGCGGGCAAACATCTCCATCACCTGCTCGCCTTCATTCTTGCGCAGCAGGCCATTGTCCACAAAAACGCAGGTCAGTTGGTCGCCGATGGCTTTGTGCAGTAAAGCGGCCACAACCGAAGAGTCAACACCACCGGAGAGTCCCAGCAGCACTTTGCGATCCCCTACCTGTTCACGAACTCGTGCTATCTGGTCTTCAATGATCTGGGCGGGTGTCCAGAGGGCTTTGCACTGGCAGATTTCCAGCAGGAAGTGCTCCAGAATGCGCTTGCCCTGCAGGGTATGGGTGACTTCCGGGTGGAATTGCACGCCATAGAATTTTTTGGCTTCCCAGGCCATGGCCGCAACCGGGCAGCTGGGTGTGGAAGCGGTGATGACAAACTCGGGAGGCAGTTGGTCCACCTTGTCGCCGTGGCTCATCCAGACATCCAGCAAGCCCAGACCGTTTTCAGAGACGTGATCCTTGATGTCGTGGAAAAGGCCGCCTTCAGCTTCCAGTTGAATCTGGGCATAGCCAAATTCGTGAATTTTGGAACCCTGCACTGAGCCACCCAGTTGGGCTGCCATGGTCTGCATGCCATAGCAGATACCCAGTACCGGAACACCCAGCTGGAAAACGGCTTCGGGGGCGCGGGGAGAACCGGCTTCGGGAACCGATTCCGGCCCACCTGCGAGAATAATACCCTGGGGGTTGAAGTCACGCACTTCATCATCGCTGAGATCAAAAGCACGGATTTCGCAGTAAACCCCGATTTCGCGCACACGGCGGGCAATCAGCTGGGTGTACTGGGAGCCAAAATCAAGAATCAGAATCTTGTAAGCGTGGATATCTTGCATGAGCTTGTCCTGTTAGCTGACCCGGTAGTTGGGTGCTTCCTTGGTGATTTGTACATCATGCACATGAGATTCACGCATGCCGGCATTGGAGATTTTCGAGAAGCCGGGTTTGGTGCGCATGGTTTCTATATCGGCGCAACCGGTGTAACCCATGGCTGCCCGCAGTCCGCCCATCAGCTGATGAACGATGGCGCTCATGGCTCCTTTGTAGGGAACTCGGCCTTCAATGCCTTCGGGAACCAGCTTCTCGACACCGGCTTCCTTGTCCTGGAAATAACGGTCGGAAGAACCCTGGGACTGGCCCATGGCACCGATTGAACCCATGCCGCGATAAGCCTTGTAGGTACGGCCCTGGTAAAGCTCAATTTCACCGGGGGCTTCTTCGGTGCCTGCCAGCAGGCCGCCGACCATAACCACGTGAGCACCGGCAACGATGGCTTTGGCCAGATCGCCGGAGAAGCGAATACCACCGTCGGCAATTGCAGGAATCTTGTAGGGTTTGAGGGCTTCAACCACATTGGCAACGGCAGAAATCTGGGGAACACCCACACCGGCAACAATACGGGTGGTGCAGATGGAGCCGGGGCCAATACCAACTTTAACGGCATCCGCGCCCGCTTCGGCCAGGGCAACAGCGGCTTCGGCCGTGGCAATATTGCCACCAATCACATCCACCTGCGGGAAGTTTTCTTTAATCCAGGCCACGCGATCAATGACACCCTTGGAATGACCGTGCGCCGTATCGACGATGATCACATCCACCCCGGCTTCCACCAGCGCCTTGACGCGCTCAGGTGTTTCGGGGCCGGTTCCCACGGCGGCGCCCACACGCAGACTGCCGTTTTCATCCTTGGCAGCCAGCGGGTAGGTCTTGGCTTTTTCAACATCACGGAAAGTCACCAGGCCACGCAGGTGAAAGGCATCATCGACCAGCAGCATCTTTTCAATGCGGTGTTCGTAAAGGCGGGCCTTGATGTCTTCCAGGGGGGTGTTTTCCAGAGCGGTGACCAGTTTGTTTTGGGGTGTCATGATGGCGGCTACGGTATCGCCAGCATGAGGCTTAACACGCAGGTCGCGGCCGGTCACGATGCCAACCAGTTCACCCTGGTCAACCACTGGAAATCCGGAAAAGCCATAATCTTCGGCCATGGCCAGAAGTTCGTGGATTTTGGTGGTGGGGGCCACGGTGACCGGGTCCTTGACGACGACGCTTTCGTGTTTTTTGACCTTGCGAACTTCGCCGGCCTGCTGGGCGATGGTCATGCTCTTGTGAATAACCCCTAGACCTCCTTCCTGAGCCATGGCAATGGCCAGGCGTGCTTCTGTCACAGTATCCATGGCTGATGAGATCAGCGGCATATTCAGTTGAATGTTCCGGCTCAGCTGGGTTTTGAGGTTGACGTCTTTTGGCAGTATCTCGGAATAGCCGGGAACCAAAAGGACATCATCGAAGGTGAGAGCTTCTTCAACGATACGTAGCATAGGTGACCTGCAAATCTGGGATGAAGGGAAGGAGAAAAAAGTTAATCCCCTATTTTAACCGAGCAGACCAGCCGGGTAAACCGGATCCTCTTCCTATTAGCGCCTGGATGCTGAATTATGTTAAATTGAACGGCTATTTTCCCGGTATCAACCTTTCCATCCTGACCAGCAAGGACATCATCTGATCATGACTTCCACGACTGCCTCTGGCGCTGATTTTCCGGCTGACTCTGTAGGTCTGGTGACCCCCCAGACTCTGCAGTTTGATCAGTCCCTGGCCCTGGAATGCGGCTCACAACTGAACAGCTGGCAGTTGATGGTGGAGACCTATGGCGAGTTGAATGCCGATGCCAGTAATGCGGTGCTGATTTGTCATGCCCTGTCCGGCCATCATCACGCGGCAGGCTATCATTCGTCGGAAGATCGCAAGCCCGGCTGGTGGGACAGTTACATAGGGCCGGGCAAGCCGATCGATACCAACCGTTTCTTTGTGGTCTCCCTGAATAATCTGGGCGGCTGTCATGGCTCGACCGGCCCCTCTTCCACCAATCCGCAAACCGGTCAGCCCTATGGCCCCGATTTCCCGGTCTTGACGGTGGCGGACTGGGTGAACTCCCAGGCCTTGCTGGCGGATCGCCTGGGTATCCAGCAGTGGGCCGCCGTGGTGGGTGGCAGCCTGGGTGGCATGCAGGTGCTGGAATGGTCGCTGCGCTACCCCCAACGCCTGCGTCATGCCGTGATTATTGCCAGTACTTCCAAGCTGACGGCCCAGAACATTGCCTTTAATGAAGTCGCACGCCAGGCCATACGCACCGATCCTGATTTTCACGGGGGGCGTTACCAGGAGCAGGGCACGATTCCGCGTTATGGTTTGCGACTGGCCCGAATGGTGGGGCACATCACCTATCTGTCTGAGCATTCCATGGGCGAGAAATTCGGGCGGGATCTGCGCAAGGATCAACTCAACTATGGCTATGATGTGGACTTTGAAGTGGAATCCTACCTGCGCTATCAGGGCGATACTTTTTCGGAAAGCTTTGATGCCAACACTTACCTGCTGATGACCAAGGCACTGGATTACTTTGACCCGGCTGCTGATTATCAGGGAAATCTTCCGCAAGCCCTGGCCCGGGCCGAATGCCGCTTTCTGGTGGTCAGTTTTACCACGGACTGGCGCTTTTCACCCCGGCGTTCCGAGGAGCTGGTGGATGCCCTGACTGCAGCCCAGAAAAGAGTGAGCTATGCGCGCATCAAATCCCAGCATGGCCATGATGCCTTCCTGATTCCCGATGAGCGATATCAGGCGGTTTTTTCAGCTTATATGCAACGCGCTGCCGATGAATTGACTGCCAGTGAGGTGAAATGAATGCGCCAGGATCTTGCCATTATTGCCAACTGGGTGAAACCTTCCGCTCATGTACTGGATCTGGCTTGCGGGGACGGTGCGCTGCTTTGGCATCTGGAAACCCAGAAACAGGTCAGGGGCTATGGACTGGAAATCGATCCTGAAAAAATCACGGCCTGCATCAGCCGTGGTGTGGATGTGATTGAACAGGATCTCAACCGGGGTTTGAAAAACTTTGCCGACGACAGCTATGACACGGTAATCATGACCCAGGCTTTGCAGGTGCTGCGCCGCCAGGATCTGGCCCTGGATGAAATGCTGCGCGTTGGGCGGGAAGCCATCGTCACCTTTCCCAACTTTGCCCACTGGCGCTGCCGGCTTTTTCTGGCCTTCCGGGGTCGCTTGCCGGTTTCCCGCACCCTGCCCTACCAGTGGTATGACACCCCCAATATCCACTTGATCACCTTCAAGGATTTTGAAGCCCTGTGTGCGGATAAAAACATCAGGATTCTGGATCGTGCTGTAGGCAACCTCGCCTATGAAGATCACTGGAAAGCCCGCCTCTGGCCGAACCTTTTCGGGGAAGTGGCGATCTATCGTATTAGTCGTTGAAGGGAGTAGCATGATGAGAAGAGTAATAGTGTTGGCTTTGATCCTCTGCCTGGCAGGGATTCCAGTGGCCGTTTCTGCGGCTGATCAGGAAAGGGTTCGTGAGGTGGGTGATTACCGGATTTTTTACGACGTTCTACCGACTTCGTTTCTTGATCCTCAGTTGGCTCAGGCTTATGGCCTGACGCGCAGCAAGGGGTTGGGGCTTTTGCGGATCACCGTTATGAAGAAACGGAAAGATGGCAGTCTGGAGCCGGTTGAGCATCCCCGAGTTTCCGGGCAGGCCGGTAACCTGGTGGGTCAGACCCGGCCTTTGAGTTTCCGCGAGATCGAAGTGGGTCAGGGTGAAGGTTATTCCACCCTCAGCACCTTTCGCTACAGTGGTGATGAATCGATACGCTTTAATCTGAAAGTCAAATACGCTTCCGGCGAACCTGCCGAGAGGCTGGATTTTGTTCGCCGTCTGAATATTGAGTAACCCCATGTCAAAATTGATTCTCGCCAGCGGCAATGCTGGCAAGCTCAAGGAGTTTTCCGATCTGCTGCAGCCTTTGGGTTGGCAGGTCGAATCCCAGTCGGTTTACCAGGTGGAAGAAGCAGAAGAAACCGGCCTGACTTTTGTGGAAAATGCGTTAATCAAGGCCCGCAATGCGGCCCGGGCAACCGGCTGTGCAGCCCTGGCTGATGATTCCGGCATAGAAGTGGATGCCCTGAAAGGTGCACCGGGGATTTACTCGGCCCGCTTTGCCGGGCCAGGCAGTACGGATGCCCAGAACAATGCCCGCCTGCTGCAAGAACTGGCAGGTCTGCCGCCGGAAGAACGCACTGCGCGTTATTGGTGTGTACTGGCCTTGATGCGTCATGCCCTGGACCCCACCCCGATTATTGTTCAGGCCAGTTGGGAAGGGCGAGTGCTGACTGAAGCTCAAGGTGAGGGTGGTTTTGGTTATGATCCGCTTTTCTGGTTGCCTGACCTGAACAAAACGGCAGCCGAATTGAGCAAGGAAGAAAAAAATCGCCTTTCGCATCGTGGCCGCGCCAGTCTGTTGCTTTTAGAGGCTCTGCAAGAGCGCCAGGGTCAGTGAGTTCTTTGCCTCTGGCTCTTTACGTCCACCTGCCCTGGTGTGTGCGTAAATGCCCTTATTGTGATTTTAACTCTCATGCTCTGGACTCCACGGGTGAGACTTCCAGCAAAGCGCAGCTGGATGCTGCTACCGAGAAGCAGTATGTGCAAGCCCTGCTGGCCGATCTGGATCACGAACTGCGTGCCTGGCCGGAAGTGGCAGAGCGGCCCCTGGTTTCCATTTTCTTTGGTGGGGGCACACCCAGCCTGATGTCACCCGCTGGCTATCAGGCTTTTTTTGCAGGTCTGGGCCAGCGTCTGGCACTGCAGGACGACTGCGAAATCACTCTGGAAGCCAACCCAGGTACGGTTGAACAATCACGTTTTGAGGGTTATCGCCAGGCGGGCATCAATCGCCTGTCGATGGGTGTTCAGTCGTTTGCTAGCGAGCAGCTCCAGGCTCTGGGACGGATTCACAGTGGTGAAGAAGCTATCCTGGCGGCTGAAGCGGCGCGTCAGGCTGGCTTTGATAATTTCAATCTGGATTTGATGCACGGCCTGCCGGGCCAGACACCCGAACTGGCTTTGGCGGATCTGCAACAGGCCCTGGCCTTAAAGCCTCGGCATATTTCCTGGTATCAACTGACTCTGGAACCCAATACGGAGTTTTTCCGTCGCCCACCCCGCCTGCCGGATGAGGAAGTACTGGTGGATATCCAGGATGCCGGTGCGGCGCTGCTGGCTGAAGCGGGTTATGCCAACTATGAAGTTTCGGCTTACGCGCAACCGGGCTATCAGGCCAGGCATAATCTCAACTACTGGCAATTTGGTGATTACCTGGGGCTGGGGGCGGGTGCTCATGGTAAATTGACACGCCAGCAAGCAAATCAGCCCGGTGGTCTTTTAATCGAACGCCGCTGGAAAACCCGCCAACCCCAGGCCTATCTTTCCCGTCTGTTGGAAGGGCGGGATTTTCTGGCAGGCAGTGAATCAGTCACCCAGGATCAGCGCCCGGTGGAGTTCATGATGAATGCCCTCAGGTTGCGTGAAGGCGTGGCTGCAGAAATCTATAACCAGCGCACCGGTTTGCCTTTGACAGACTTGCAACCTTTGCTGGATAAACTCCGGCAGCAGGGGTTGTGGACAGATCAACAGGATTGCTTGGCATGCAATGAGTTGGGCTGGCTCTGGTTGAACAAGGTATTGGAAGAGTTTTTATAATTGCAGCAATGGATTCATGAACAGGGGTAAGACAATGCTGGGAAGAAGAGAATGCAAGTGGCTGCTGCTGGTGATCGTAGCCGGGTTGTTGGTGGGCTGTGGCCGAGGCGGGGATGATTACCCGCAACTGCCGGAGATGCAACTGGACCCTGAGCGCTTTTATGTGGGCGGCCTGTCTTCAGGGGGCTACATGGCTCAGCAATTGCATTTGGCCTGGCCTTCCGAAGTGAAAGGGGTGGCCGTTTTTGCCGCAGGCCCCTATGGATGTGCACGGAATGGCGTCAATACCGCTTTATTGCAATGCATGGCCACCACCCGTGGTCGCCCTGATGCCAGTGCTCTGGTGAGTAAGGCCAGAGCTGATTCTGAGGAAGGTAAGCTGGGGGATCTGCAGCAGCTGAAAGACAACCGGGTTTTTATTTATCGTGCTGAATTTGATCCCCTTATTCACGCTCCAGTCAGCCAGGCGACTGTGGATTTTTACAAGCAACTGGTTGCGGAAGACCAGCTTCAGGTCAAGCAGGGCTCCAGCGCCGGTCATGGTTTGCCGACGCAAAGCCAGGGTGTCCCCTGCAGCGAAACCCGCTCCCCTTTTGTGAATGCCTGTGGCTTTTCCGGTGCGGGCCTGAGTCTGGATCATCTGGATTCTAACCAGCCTCGTTCACTGTCCAGCGAGCCTCAGGGTGAGCTGAAAAAATTCAGTCAAAGCCCTTTCAGTGAAAACAGCCGCGGCATGGCTGACTTTGGCTATTATTATCAGCCACCTGCCTGTGACGGTTCAGATAACTGCGGCTTGAAAATGGTGCTGCATGGCTGTGAACAGGGAGCAGAAAAGCTGGATACTGAGTTTGTGGAGAAAAGCGGTTACTTACAGCAGGCCGATGCCCGCGATCTGGTTCTGGTTTTTCCACAGGTTGAAGCCACCCTGCCCAACCCAAAAGGCTGCTGGGACTGGTGGGGTTATGAGTCGAGTGCTTTTGATACGCGAGAAGGCCCCCAGGTAGAAGGGCTGAGGGCTATCTGGTCACGCTTGCTTATCGAAAATTCCGCTGAGTAACCGTGAAGTCAAAATAACTGCCATAGCTCTTCCCCAGGGTGGGGTGGATCATGACACTGGCACGCCAGACCATTACCTCATCGGTGCAGAGGCCCAGCAGCGGGGATGCGGTAAAAACGCCGTCGCCCTGATGCTCAAAAGGAGTGCGATTGTAGCCCATATACATATCACGCCCCTGCAGATCCAACTCCAGGCGCAGAGAATCCAGTTCTGCGTCTGAAAAACCTTCAAGCTGGACGGTCATGGGCAGAAGGTCCAGGGGTTTGGGGTCTTCATTGTCCAGATCAAACAGGATCTTGCGTTCCGCCTGCAGCTCAGCCGTGCAGGTTTCTTCCGGCAGCTCACAGGGGGCCGCTGGATACCAGCGGACATCATCGGTCTGGCGATCGCCCAGATAATCCGTGGCGTACCAGACGGCCAGCAAAATGGCCAACAGGGTAACCAGAATAAAAATATTCAAGGGATAGTGACGTTTTGGCCGACTGGGTTTTGGGTTCATCACATTTCCTGAGCTTAGGATTGCTTGAGCTTAACATGAGGATTTTACGCTTATGCTGGCTTTAATAAATGCCCTGGGTCCGGTTTTTATGGTTTTGTTGCTGGGCCTGCTTTTAAAGCGCCTGACTTTTCCTACCGCTGAATTCTGGCCCCAGTTGGAGCGACTGGTTTATTTTTTCCTGTTTCCGGCCATGCTGGTCAGTCGACTGGCGGTTGCCGATTTCGCTGACCTGGATGTTGATCGCGTACTTCTGGCCGTGTTCCTGCTGTTGTCGCTTATGACCCTTCTGGTCTGGTTGTTGAAGCGCTGGATCAGCCGCGATGGTGCCGAGTTTACCTCGGTTTTTCAGGGGGCGCTGCGTTTCAACACTTATGTGGCCCTGGCCAGTTCCGCCGAGTTGTTCGGGAGTCTGGGCCTGGCCCTGGCAGCCGTCATTATGGCCTTGATGATTCCCCTGCTGAACCTGCTTTGCGTCCTTATGTTTGCTGTCTATGCTGGTGACCAGCGTTTGAGTATCACCGCCACCCTGAAGACCCTGGCCAGCAATCCCCTGATTCTGGCTTGTCTTTTGGGTTTGCTGTTGAATGTCAGCGGCATCGGGTTGCCTGGTTGGAGTCAGCCGACCTTGGAAATACTGGCTCGGGCAGCTTTGCCTCTGGGCTTGCTGGCCGTGGGTGTGGCCCTGAATCTCAATGCCCTGCGCTCTGCAGGAGGCCCCTTGATTTTCAGCTCCCTGCTCAAACTCTTGTTGATGCCTCTGCTGGCAATGGCTCTGAGCCAGCTGCTGGGGCTGAACAGTCAGGCTCAGGCCGTACTGGTGCTTTTTGCAGCCATGCCCACAGCCACCAGTGCTTATATCCTCTCCAGACAACTGGGAGGCGATGCGCCCCTGATGGCCGCGGTGATTACCGCACAGACTCTGGTGGCCATGCTGACCCTGCCGTTGATGCTATACTTGAATCAGCTCTGGTTCAGTTGACCGTGTTCAATCTTGGTGCAATGGTCTTCGACATAATCCAGACCTTCAGTCTCGGCCAGCGCTCGACATTCCGCATTACGAATACCCAGTTGTAACCAAAGCGCTTTGGCACCGATCTTGACCGCTTCTTCAGCAATGGGCAGACAGTCTTCGGATTTGCGGAACACATCCACCAGATCAATGGGATCGGGAATGGCCGCCAGACTGGGATAACAGGTCAGGCCCAAAACTTCATCCAGGCGGGGATTGACCGGGTAAAGATGATAACCGGCCTCCTTCAGATAGGCAGCTACCCGATAGCTGGCGCGGTCGGGTTTGTCGGAAATGCCAACGATGGCTAGGTTTTTACTCTGACGCAGGATATCCTGAGGATTAGTGCTCATCTTCTTTCCTTATAGCAATTAACAATAAACAGGAGGATAACATGACTGAAGCCGCTCATGAGATGGTGACTCTGGAAGATATTGGCAAGGGTGTGGGCTTGTTGACACTTTGTCAGCCGGAAGCTCGCAACAGTTTATCTCTGGCGATGCTGGACCAACTGGAAGCACGTTTACGGGAAGTGGTCGAGCAGCCTGCCATTCGGGTCGTCATCCTGGCCGCTCAGGGCAAGGTGTTTTGTGCGGGTCATAACTTGAAGGAAGTTCAGGGGCAGTTGGGTGATGATTCGGCCCAGTTGGCGCTTTTTCAAAAATGCAGCCAGGTGATGCAGCAGTTGGTCAAGTTGCCCAAACCGGTGATTGCTCAGGTTCAGGGCGTGGCTACGGCGGCAGGCTGTCAGTTGGTGGCTTCCTGTGATCTGGCGGTGGCAGCGGAGTCGGCCCGTTTTGCCACGCCGGGGGTCAATATTGGTCTTTTTTGTTCAACGCCTATGGTGGCTCTGACGCGCAATGTCAGCCGTAAAGCAGCCATGGAAATGCTGTTGACCGGTGAAATGATTTCCGCCGCAAAAGCGGAACAGCTGGGTCTGGTCAATCGGGTGGTGGCTGATGCTGAGTTGGGAGAAGCAACCCTGAGTCTGGCGGAGCTTGTTGCCAGCAAGTCACCGAAAACCCTGGCGATTGGTAAGGAGGCTTTTTACCATCAGGTGGAAATGCCCCTGGAAGAAGCCTATGCCTATACCAGTGAAGTCATGGCCAAGAACCTGAAGACCCTGGATGCCAAAGAGGGCATCTGTGCCTTTGTTGAAAAACGCCCGCCCGAATGGCAGGGCCGGTGATTCAGGCCAGGGTCAGGTAGCCCAGGGCTGCAGCAAGCAGCAGCACCAGAACCAACAGAAACTGATTGCGTCGTTTGCATTGCTTGCTGGGTTCGCGGTTGGCCTCCGGGGGAGGAGGGCGTGGCGAGTTGCTTTGCCAGCCCTCTTTGTCGGATGACTCGGAATCCTGGTCATCCTCCTCAGTGGCACTCTGGGGCACCGTGACCTGGGGTTCGGTGTGGTCATTGTCCTGAGCCGTTTCAATCAGCTCAGCCCTTGCTTGCCTGTAATCCGTCTTGGTCAGAAGGCCATTGGCATACTGGCGGGACAGGGTTTTCAAGTTGGTTTGCATGACTTTATCTCTGTTTTACTCATTAATCTGTTCGGCCTGAGCACTTTGCAACTGCGCAGGCACAACCTCTTCACGAACCAATCTGAAGCCGGTGATTTCATCGGCTTCACCTGAGTGGCTGCGGGCAAAGTCAAGACCGCACTCGGCATGCGGGTCCTGATAAGCGCCACCCAGAGCAACCAGGCTATCCTCCTCAACCGTCAACTCCTGGACATTACCAATGAAGTTTTGCAGCCCCCAACCATTTTGGTGGCCTGTTGAAACCCGGTTGAGCTGATCGCCCTTGAGAACCTGGCCACCCAGACGCACCCGGCAGTTATAGTCCCTGGGTGGCTGTTGTCCTTGAGCTGAAGCCGCGTAGCTCCACTCGCTGCGGGTTGGTAAGCGGTAAGTATGACCACTGCGTTCGGACAACCACTGGGCATAGTCACGGATTTCAGCAACCGATAAATGAGTGCGTGGCAGGTTCTGATCCTGTTCTTCCTGAACCGGGCATTGACCACTTAGAAAGCAATATTTGTTGTAATCCTGGTTGGATATTTCGTACTTGGTAATGGCAAATCCCGGTTGCTGATTATTGTCGGGAACGACCACCAACAGAGGCCCGCGTACACTTTCATGCAGCATGTCAAAACAGATGGCACGCGCACGGCGACCATAGCTGGCCAGCTCCTCGGTACAGGGGCGGGCACTTTCCAGGGGCTCCCAGGGTTGTCCTGCCACATCGGCTCCGGTGATTTCATCGGAGGCTTGCAGAGAACGGATGTCCATGTCTCGTTGCAGAATCTGGCCCTGCCAGCGCTGGGCGGCCATGCGTTCACTCAGACGGCCTATGGCAGCGCGGTAGCTGTTGTTGTCCGTCCACATCTGGCGGGCCTCACCCAGGTGTTCGCGGGCAGCCTGGAAGTCTTCAGCTTCCAGGTTTTCTTCAAAACGCGCAAAGGTGGTTTCCGCCTCTTCAATTCGGGCCTTGAGGTCTTTTTCAAAATCAAGCACTTCCGGATGTTCCGGGAGTCTTTCCTTGGAGGCTTCCAGCATGCCTCGCGCCTCGTTGAGACGTCCTGTACTCAAGGCGGCCCTGGCCGTCCGTCCCTGTGGCCAGGGAGGTGGCGCAAGATCAGCCCGCAAGCGTGACAGGCGGCCATTGTCCGGGAAGAGTATGCTGCCCCGGCTGGCCAGGCTTTCGGCTTCTTTGCGGCTGTCATCAGCCACTTCCAGAATGCGTTCCACCAGCAGGTTGGTGTAGCGGGTTTCCAGCTCGGTAAAGCGCTCGGGGGCCAGATTGCGTATTTCCGTGAGCATTTTTTCCGCTGCTGGCGTATCAAAATGTTCCGCTTCAGCAAAGAGTTGATTGAGTTCGTTGATATTGCCTTCAACCAGGAAGTTGTCCCGCGCACTTTGCAGCTGCAGGTCATTGGGGGCAATTTCCAGGCCTCGCTCGGCCATATCCACAGCAGCTCTGTACTTACTTTCACTTCCCAGGTCTTCGGTGGCCTGCAGGTAGGCTTCAGCCATGGCATCGGCAGCGGTGATTGTGAGGAAGGGGTCGTCCTCTTCAAGATATTGCCGGAGTTCATCCAGAGTGGATTCGGCTTCATCCAGTTCCCGGGCAGAAGCCTGAACCAGCAGGGTGTTTTGCAGACCCTCGATTCTTGCGGCCAGAGCAGCTTCTTCGCGCTCCTTCAGGTAGTCCTGGTAGGCTTCATCGACACGATTGCGGGTCTCCTGGAGGTTGCCCGCCTCCAGGCCCAGAGATTCGGCTCTGTCAAGCAGGGCCAGGGCATTGTTGAAGCGACTGGACTCTTCCATCTCCTCACTGGCGGCCAGATAGAGGTCTGTGAGTTTTTCGCGTGCGGCGGCAATGACTGAAGAGTCCCCGTCTTCATGGGCCTCCAGCCAAGAGAGCAGACGCTTGACTTCACCTTCCCAGGCCGGCGTGATTTCAGGGTCATCCAGCTGTTGCTGAAGTTGTTGCTCCGCATCGGTTGGCTGGATGCCCTGGTTGATCAGGGTGTCTTGCAGGCCCAGTGCCAACCAGAGGTGTTGGTGTTCATTGAGCAGTTCACGACTGTCCAGCTGGGCAACCAAAGGTTCTGCCAGTTGCCCCAGAGCCTCCAGGGCCGGGTCTTGGGGGGCCAGGTTGGCCAGTTCAATCAGGGAATCTTTTGCAGCAATCAGCTGATCCAGGTTTTCCAGGGGTTCGTCATCTTCTGCAAAGCGCTCACTCAGTTGTTCAACTTCCTGGCGACGCTGTTGTTCCTGAAATGCAATCTCCCAACGATCCTGGGTGTTGATCAGGCTGATGTCGTCAGGCAGACGGGCCAGGCCCAGATCCAGAAAAGTGCGGGCCTGTTGCAGGGCATCCAGATTGATGGCTTCCTGGGCTGCCGTGGCATAGGCATCGGGAACCCTGGGATCACTGAGCATTTGGTGACCAGGGGCTACGGCAACGATCAGGGATAAAATCTCACTGATGCTTTCCGGACGGTTTTCGCCCGGTAACAGGTTTTCATTTTCCAGGGCAGTGTTCAGGCGCTGACTGAGTTGATGTAGATAACGGTTGCGCTCCAGTTCCAGGTGGTTGCGCAGGGATATGGCCGCAGCTGAGTCAGGGTAGAGCTGCTCCATGCGTGTCAGCTCATGGCTGGCCCGGTCAAAATCATAACGCTTTTCATCGACATCAACCGCTTCATTCATCAGTTCCTCAAGATGGGACTGGAGAATATCGCGCGTGCTATCCGTGATCCTGTTGCGGGCATTCACTTCCAGCTCGGGAAGGGTGCCGATGACTTCCTCGATTTGCCGGGGCTCCTGGGTTTCCACCTGCTCGATTAGACGGTCAACATGAAGGCGGTCAAGGTAGTTGAGTAGTGGGTTGTAGGTGGCCACCCCCAGAATAATGGCAAAGGCGGAACCCAATACCCAGGGGTTCTTGTGCCAGTTGGCCTTGCCTTCCAGCTCTTCCAGAAACTGTTCAACTGTGGGCGTGCGGTCTTCTTTGCTAAAAGCCAGACCACGCATCAGCCCTTTCATCTGGCGTTTTTTCAGGCCCTTGATGGGAGCGGGAAGCAGTTTGGCTTCCTGGGCTTTGAGGGCGGATTTTTTGTTGAAGGGGTGGTAGCCGGTCAGGAGTTCATAGGCCACCACCGCCAGGGCATAGAGGTCATCCTGGGTGGATGGGTCTTTGCCCTGCAGCATTTCCAGGGAAGCATAAGCAGGGGTGAGGGCGCCCAGATCACCGGCATCAAAATCATCCGCGGTTTCCTCTTCATCTTTGCCCTGGTCTTTTTCATCATCGGCCCCGGCATTAACCGCTCGGGCGATACCAAAATCCAGGGTTTTTACCGTGCCATCGTCACACAGAAAAGCGTTGCCCGGTTTGAAATCGGAGTGAACGATATTGCGTTGGTGGGCATAAGAGAGAGCCGCGCCCAACTGCTCAATC
Source organism: Marinospirillum sp. (assembly GCF_044810985.1). GTDB lineage: Bacteria > Pseudomonadota > Gammaproteobacteria > Pseudomonadales > Halomonadaceae > Marinospirillum. Next base: position 1,860,625 of record NZ_CP085242.1, on the reverse strand, counting down.
AGGGGGAAGGCTTCTTCAAAGGGCAGGCCGCCCCTGGGCCTGACCACCTTGCGGATAAAAGTATCCAGAGGTTTGCCGACCAGCAGCTCCATGGTGATGAAAACCTGGGTGCCGGTCATGCCGATACGGTCGAAGTCGTAAACCGTGGCGATGTTGGGGTGGGCCAGTTTTTGCTGGCGACTGGCTTCCCTTTGCAGTGCCACAAATGCCTGGGGATGGGCCTTGAAGTCTTCGGTCAGGACTTTCATGGCCACATAGGGGTTGCTGTCCTTGGCCTCTACCTTGAGTAGATCCCGGGCCTGGAACACCTTACCCATACCCCCGGCACCCAGTACCTTATCGAGGATGAAACGGTCTTTGATGATGGAGCCGGGGCCGAGTTTTTTGAGTTGGGAGTCAGTGGCACCGGGTAAATCCCAGGAACGCTGGGAGGTGTTGGTGGTGCTGTAGCCGGTTGATGAATAGGTGCTGCTATGCCCGGGTTGCTCCTCGGAGACGACGGTTAACTGGGTATCCGGACTTTGGCCGGGAGTGGCGATCACCGTGGCATCTTCATCCTCCTCATCCTCATCTTTCTGAGCAGGCGGCTGGGGCGTTGCTATGATGGTGGCATCTTCATCATCCGGGTCGTCATCCGCCGGAGGCGGCGGGGTGGCGATCACCGTGGCATCTTCGTCTTCATCGTCCGGCTCATCAGCAGACTCTGATTCCTGCGCCTGGTTGGGGTAGGCGATCACTGTGGCCGCTTCGTCATCATCCTCGTCTTCTGAGTCCTGAATCGGCTCGTCGGGGCCTGAATAATTCAGGCGGTCGGCCTGGGCCGATGTGATCAACCCGCTTTGCACAGCCGAGTTCAAAGACTGATGCAGTTGTTCGCCAGTTAGTTGGCGCTCCTGCAGCAGGCTTTGAATCATCACCTGTACTTCTGGAATGGCTATTTCATTGGCAGCCAGAGCTTCCAGTGTGCGTTTCAGGTCAACCATGGTGAAGTATCTGCCCCTAATTGATATCGATGACAACAGCCGTGACGTTGTCTTTGGCGCCCCGTTCAAGCGTGAGGTCGATCAGTTGCTGGCAGGCTTCATCAGCCGTACCCTTCTTGAGTAGATCGCTTATTTCAGAGTCTTCCAGGTGACGGGTTAAGCCATCACTGCATAGCAAATAGCGGTCATTACTGCTGAGTTCGCAGAGATCCGCCTCCAGAAACAGGTCTTCATGGCTGCCGACCGCCCGCGTAATGATGTGCCGATCAGGATGAGACCGGGCTTCTTCACGGGAGATGATGCCCTGGCGAATATAGGTTTCAACCTGGGAGTGGTCGGCACTCAGTTGGGTCAGTTGGCCGTGGCGTAAGCGATAGATACGGCTGTCTCCGGCCCAGAGAAGGGCTCCCATGCGGGCATTTTCGATGATGAACAAGGCCAGAGTGCTGCCAATAATGTGTTTTTTGCCGTCTTCTTTGGTGCTGCGGTGCAAAAGGTGGTCATTGACCTGATCCAGAGCATCTTCAATCCGGTCCAGGCGTTCCGCAAGACTGCCTTCCATGGGGGTGGTGCGCAGGCTTTCCACGATCATGCGACTGGCAACATCACCGGCATCATGGCCACCCATGCCATCTGCCACGACCCAAAGCCCATCTTCACAGCGATCCAGAAAGGCGTCTTCATTGACAGGACGTACATGCCCCCGGTGGGTTTTGCCACTGGAGGTGGCCAGGGCGTTAAGGGTTTCTGCAGTCATTTTCCCATTCCTTTTCAGTTGTTCGCATAGGAGTAGCTGACCAGGTCTTGTGGGTTATCGTTAAACGCACGACCCAGACTGATTTTTCCTTCCCCGATCAGAGGGACTTCTTCACGACGAACAAAGGCTTCACTGCCATCAGCCTGCTGAACATAGGTGCCATTGGTGCTCTGGTCGATCAGAAAGAATTTGTCGCGGCGCAGTTCAATTTTGATGTGCTGGCGCGAAGCCAGGCTTTCCTTGACCGGCAGGTCGCAGGTGGCACTGCGCCCCAGAACAGCAAATTCACGTTCGTTGTTCAGAACGATTTCTGCATCCTTGTATTTCAGGGTAAGTTCCGCTGCTTCCCCAATACTGGCGATGGCATTGGGAATGTCAGCCGACATCTGGGTGGCATCGTCTTCCTTCCATTCGAATTTGACAATTTCCACGGTGCCTTTGCCCTTGATGGGGGCGTAGTCAACGAACTTGATGTCTTCCTGAAGGGCCGCATTCAAAAGCTTGGAGGTTTCACTGGTGGTGATGATCTGGTCGGCCTGAGCCTGGGAGGCCATCCGGGCGGAGACGTTGACAGCATCACCATGAACATCCCCGTCTTCCATGATCGCCGGGCCATAATGAAAGCCGATGCGAATCTGCACGGGCACTTCGGCAAAGCCTTCGTCATTGGCGTCTTCCAGGTTTTCCTGCATATCCACACCAGCTTTCAGTGCAGCCTCGGCATCGGGGAAGGTACACATGATTTCATCACCGATGGTTTTGATGACGGTGCCGTTAAAGCGTTTGACGGATTCCGCCAGCAGGGTCAGGGTATCAGCAATCACCTTGCGGGCTGCTTCATCACCAAGCCGGTCGTAGAGCTTGGTACTGCCGCAAATGTCGGCAAACATGATGGACATTTTTTTGGTTTTGGTAAAAAGAGCCATAGTGTTCGTCACCTTTTGTCATTGGGGCCATTATTCAATGGGTAGTGGCTTGTGAGCATCTTCAAACAGGTTCAAAGTAATGTGTTCATTGGGGTAAGGAACGTCCGGTCCCAGATCAAAATCATCAAAGACAAACTGGTCTGCCCAGTTGCCTTCCAGTTCATCCCTGTCGATACGTGCTGCCACTTGAGTAAAGTCGTTTTGCAGCTGGTTGTATCCGGTTTGTGTTTTCTGCAACTGCCCAAGCAGCTCATCATACTCTGCTTCTTCGCTTTCCAATCTCCCTATAATGAGTTGGATTTCTTTTTGTAAGCGTTCAAGTTCCTGTTCTGTGAAAGCAGTCACACAATGCGGCTCATCTTCGCAGGCGGCCAGAGTAATTTCCAGGCCTGCCTGGAGGTCATTTAGCATACGCATCTCTTCACGCAGTTCTTCCGGGGAAAGCTCTTCCAGGTTGGCTTGCAGAAGCTTCAGCTCTTCCTCTTCAGTATCTTCTTTATCTTCACTCTCATCCTTGTCATCTTCTTGACTGGCTGGTATCAGGTCAGCATCAAGGGGCTCACCGGTTAAGGTCAGCTCGTCCTGGGGGTTGTTGGTCTGAGCGCTACATCCACTGAGCACCAGCAGGACACACAGCAAGATTGGATAGAGTCCCTGCCTCACCTTATTCTCCATCCAGCATTCTTTCGATCAGAGCCTCTGTCCTGGCGGCTGCTTTCATGGTGCTTTCGATAATTTGCTCCAGGCGCTCTTCAGTCAAATCCATGCCCGTGCGCTGGGCAAACATCTCCCGGCGTTCTTCATTGAATTGCAGGCTTTCCAGGAATTGCACCCGAGTATAGATGGTTTCGATAATGGCCACTTCGCGTTCTATGGCTTCCATGTCAATTTCATCTTCACCACCCAGTTCATCGGCAAGCTGATCTTCAAAGCCTGTGAAATCCTGAAGATCATCGCGGTATGCCATGAACTCTTCCTGTTGAGAGCGATAGTCAGCCAATAGCTCTTCAAGCTGGCGACGACGCTCAGGGTCATCGGTGGTCTCCAGTTCTGCTTCCAACTGCTGGATACGCATGCCTAGTTGATCCAGAGTCACTTCGAGCTCTTCCATGGTCACATTGGGCGTACAGCCTTCAACTTCTTCGCACTGGGCAAAGTCCAGAGCAACCCCCTCACCCAGACGGCCAAAGAGGGTGAGGTCCTCCTCAAACAAGGCCAGGTCAATAACCTCAATGGCACGCACCCCAAGAACCGCCGCGGCCGGATTGGCAAAATTGACGGAAACACTGACCAATTCCAGGCCCAGGCTATTGGTGATAAAGGCCTCGGTATTAGTAGACAATTCCACACCCCGTGCTGTGGAAGCCTGACTGGGTTGAGAAGTGTCCTGACGTTCTGCGCTGACCGCCAGTTCAAAATCTCCACCATTAAAATCAAGAACAAGGTTGTCCGAATTGACTATACCGCTGGCAGCGATGATCCGGCCGCTGTCAGCAGTAACGGTGCGTTGGCCATTAACAACCAGATCGCCCAGCCCGGTCAGACTGTTGCTGGTGTTGCTGCGGTCGCCTACTGAAATGAAGCTGACACTTTGCTGGCTGGTGATGTCACTGTTCAGCTCAATATCACTGGCCAGAAAGATCAGATCGCTACCCACATCGACTGCATCATTGATTATCAGGCGGTTGGTATTGACGGTGGTATCAGTATTGCCATTTAAAGGCAGACTGGCCGGACTCAATTCACCACCAATTACCAGAATGCCGTTGTGAGCGCTAAGGTCAGGAAGAACGAGGTCACTGCTGCCCAGAGTCAGGGTGTTGCCAGCAGCAGGTGATGATATGGTCAGAGAGCCACTGCCCGTTACCCGTCCCTGAGTCAGCATTTTCCCGGCGGTGTAATCCCAGGTGGAATTAAAGCCATTCATCTGGAGCTCACCCTGATAGCTACCATCAGAAGTGAAGGTATTGGTGTTGCTGCCACTGATCAAACGAGTAAATCCATTGAAGCTATATGAGTTGATTGTACCGCCAGTTGCAGATGTCAGATCCCATTGGGTAGCCGAAGAAGCTGAACCCTGTAAAGTATCACCGTTACCCACAAGAGTTTCAATGTTGGTGAACCCGGAATCCAATGTCAGAGTAGTGGAGCTGCTGGTACCTGAAACATCGTAGGTGTCGTTATCTGCGCCCCCATCTACTAAGCCATTCACTTTTCCACTGCCCTGAAGTTCAATGGAATCGTCCCCTGCGCCGGCATTGATGTTACCGTTGTAGGTGTTAGTGACAGTGTAGGAGTCTGTAGTATCTCCACCATTCAGATGAGCAAAGTCAGAGAAGGTTGCAGTATTACCACCACCTCCGAGAGTGAAAGCTGAATTAGATACGGTGCCACTATAGCTGCCTGTTACCTGCCAAGTATTGGAAGAATTGGTTAGGCCCTGTAGATATTCATAACCGCTGCCTTTCAGCAAAATGTTGGTGGCTTCTAAACTCAAATTATTTAGGTTCAGAGTGACACCGGTTGCAGTGCCCGTGCCAACTTGAAGGGTTAGTGTGCCATTATCACTGGCTAAAGTGCGGTTGCTTGATGTTTCAAAGCCACTGTGTTCATAGAGGGTTAAGTCTTGTTTAGTATAAAGGTTGCCATTTATATCAAGGGTGTTAGCTTCCAAATAAATCGATTCGATTGAGTCGGAAAAATCAGCTGAACCCTGAGTACCAATTTCCAGGTTATTGTTAGCGGTTGCCTTGAAGTGGGTTGCTTTTATTGCATCATTTAGCACTATGGAGCCAGAAGTGGTATTTAGATCCAGAGCGTAATAGGTGGCTGCCCCATCACTGGCGGTGAGGGTGCCATTAAACGTCTGGTTGCCATTGCTGCTGGAAATTTTGGCATCAGCAGTTTGCATGGCTAAATTGGACTCCACCAGCAGATCGTTTTCAACACTGATGTTGCCTGTGCTGACGACACTGCCGGTTCCGGCATTTAGAGTCAGCTTGCCGGTGCTGGTGTAACCGCCTTCCAATGTGATGGTGTTGCCATCCCCCGTCACAGCACTCAGATCAAAAGTCGGGCCGTGCAGTTGGTGCAGTAAGATGTCCGCAGCATGGCTGGCCTGGCCGATCCGTACGTCACTGGCTTGAATGTCGATGTCCGATGTCAGGGTGTAAACAGCATCCGCTGCATCCGCCCCTGAGGTATCAAAGCCAACATAGATGCGCTTGCTGGTATCCTGAGCTGTCAGAGAAGCCGTGCCGGAGGTGGTTCCCGCATTAACAGCCAGGGTTCCGGCCGCAGTGAAAGAGTTGGTTGCCAGAGTTACATTGCCTGTAGAACCATCAGCATTCAGTGCCGTGCCGGTTGCAAACGCCAGAGATGCAGTAGTCAGGCTGATATCCCCGGCGGTGATCTGGCTATCCTGTTTGAACTCAGCATCTCCGTCAGCCGACAGTGTAAAATCACCGCTGCCCAGATTGATGTGCTGAGAGTCTGCGAGGGCAAAGTCCCCCGTCATATCCAGAGTCAGATTGTGATCATTACCATCAACACGGTTGAGTGCAATACTGCTGTCCGTACCTTGGGCGTCCAGAACAGCATTATCCAGAAGCGTGATGCTGCCCTGATAAGTCTGGCTGCCGTTGGTGGTGACATTGCCATTCAGCTTGATCGCACCTGAGCCGGAATTGAAGGTCAGGCCATAACCCAAATTCAGGGCATTGATCTGCAAATCACCCTGATGACTGTCTTGCCCGATCAGTACCTGATCGGCAGTGAGGTTTGCAGACCCTAGATTGAATACGGAAACATTACCACTCAGCGAATGGGCTGTATCACTGCCATCATGGACAAGCAGGTGGTTGCTTGAAGTCAGGGAAGACAGCAAGACACTGCCATCACCGTTTGTGGTCAAGGAGCTGCCTGCACCCAGGGTCAGGGTGTCGGTCAGGGCAGTAATGGCATAACGGTCCTGAGCTGTATCGCCATCACCGCCCTGGGCCGATACAGTTTTATTATCAGCCAGTATTGCTTCATTAGCCTTGGCAAACACCCGCAAGGCGGTGAGGTCATCGTTCAGGTTGATAGTGCCGTTTTCAGCGATCAGATCCAGAGCGTAATAAGTGGGTGTACCTGCCCCATCACTGGCGGTGAGGGTGCCATTAAACGTCTGGTTGCCATTGCTGCTGGAAATTTTGGCATCAGCAGTTTGCATGGCTAAATTGGACTCCACCAGCAGATCGTTTTCAACACTGATGTTGCCTGTGCTGACGACACTGCCGGTTCCGGCATTTAGAGTCAGCTTGCCGGTGCTGGTGTAACCGCCTTCCAATGTGATGGTGTTGCCATCCCCCGTCACAGCACTCAGATCAAAAGTCGGGCCGTGCAGTTGGTGCAGTAAGATGTCCGCAGCATGGCTGGCCTGGCCGATCCGTACGTCACTGGCTTGAATGTCGATGTCCGATGTCAGGGTGTAAACAGCATCCGCTGCATCCGCCCCTGAGGTATCAAAGCCAACATAGATGCGCTTGCTGGTATCCTGAGCTGTCAGAGAAGCCGTGCCGGAGGTGGTTCCCGCATTAACAGCCAGGGTTCCGGCCGCAGTGAAAGAGTTGGTTGCCAGAGTTACATTGCCTGTAGAACCATCAGCATTCAGTGCCGTGCCGGTTGCAAACGCCAGAGATGCAGTAGTCAGGCTGATATCCCCGGCGGTGATCTGGCTATCCTGTTTGAACTCAGCATCTCCGTCAGCCGACAGTGTAAAATCACCGCTGCCCAGATTGATGTGCTGAGAGTCTGCGAGGGCAAAGTCCCCCGTCATATCCAGAGTCAGATTGTGATCATTACCATCAACACGGTTGAGTGCAATACTGCTGTCCGTACCTTGGGCGTCCAGAACAGCATTATCCAGAAGCGTGATGCTGCCCTGATAAGTCTGGCTGCCGTTGGTGGTGACATTGCCATTCAGCTTGATCGCACCTGAGCCGGAATTGAAGGTCAGGCCATAACCCAAATTCAGGGCATTGATCTGCAAATCACCCTGATGACTGTCTTGCCCGATCAGTACCTGATCGGCAGTGAGGTTTGCAGACCCTAGATTGAATACGGAAACATTACCACTCAGCGAATGGGCTGTATCACTGCCATCATGGACAAGCAGGTGGTTGCTTGAAGTCAGGGAAGACAGCAAGACACTGCCATCACCGTTTGTGGTCAAGGAGCTGCCTGCACCCAGGGTCAGGGTGTCGGTCAGGGCAGTAATGGCATAACGGTCCTGAGCTGTATCGCCATCACCGCCCTGGGCCGATACAGTTTTATTATCAGCCAGTATTGCTTCATTAGCCTTGGCAAACACCCGCAAGGCGGTGAGGTCATCGTTCAGGTTGATAGTGCCGTTTTCAGCGATCAGATCCAGAGCGTAATAAGTGGGTGTACCTGCCCCATCACTGGCGGTGAGGGTGCCATTAAACGTCTGGTTGCCATTGCTGCTGGAAATTTTGGCATCAGCAGTTTGCATGGCTAAATTGGACTCCACCAGCAGATCGTTTTCAACACTGATGTTGCCTGTGCTGACGACACTGCCGGTTCCGGCATTTAGAGTCAGCTTGCCGGTGCTGGTGTAACCGCCTTCCAATGTGATGGTGTTGCCATCCCCCGTCACAGCACTCAGATCAAAAGTCGGGCCGTGCAGTTGGTGCAGTAAGATGTCCGCAGCATGGCTGGCCTGGCCGATCCGTACGTCACTGGCTTGAATGTCGATGTCCGATGTCAGGGTGTAAACAGCATCCGCTGCATCCGCCCCTGAGGTATCAAAGCCAACATAGATGCGCTTGCTGGTATCCTGAGCTGTCAGAGAAGCCGTGCCGGAGGTGGTTCCCGCATTAACAGCCAGGGTTCCGGCCGCAGTGAAAGAGTTGGTTGCCAGAGTTACATTGCCTGTAGAACCATCAGCATTCAGTGCCGTGCCGGTTGCAAACGCCAGAGATGCAGTAGTCAGGCTGATATCCCCGGCGGTGATCTGGCTATCCTGTTTGAACTCAGCATCTCCGTCAGCCGACAGTGTAAAATCACCGCTGCCCAGATTGATGTGCTGAGAGTCTGCGAGGGCAAAGTCCCCCGTCATATCCAGAGTCAGATTGTGATCATTACCATCAACACGGTTGAGTGCAATACTGCTGTCCGTACCTTGGGCGTCCAGAACAGCATTATCCAGAAGCGTGATGCTGCCCTGATAAGTCTGGCTGCCGTTGGTGGTGACATTGCCATTCAGCTTGATCGCACCTGAGCCGGAATTGAAGGTCAGGCCATAACCCAAATTCAGGGCATTGATCTGCAAATCACCCTGATGACTGTCTTGCCCGATCAGTACCTGATCGGCAGTGAGGTTTGCAGACCCTAGATTGAATACGGAAACATTACCACTCAGCGAATGGGCTGTATCACTGCCATCATGGACAAGCAGGTGGTTGCTTGAAGTCAGGGAAGACAGCAAGACACTGCCATCACCGTTTGTGGTCAAGGAGCTGCCTGCACCCAGGGTCAGGGTGTCGGTCAGGGCAGCAATGGCATAACGGTCCTGAGCTGTATCGCCATCACCGCCCTGGGCCGATACAGTTTTATTATCAGCCAGTATTGCTTCATTAGCCTTGGCAAACACCCGCAAGGCGGTGAGGTCATCGTTCAGGTTGATAGTGCCGTTTTCAGCGATCAGATCCAGAGCGTAATAAGTGGGTGTACCTGCCCCATCACTGGCGGTGAGGGTGCCATTAAACGTCTGGTTGCCATTGCTGCTGGAAATTTTGGCATCGGCTGTGTGCATCCGCAGGTTAGACTCCACCAGCAGATCACCCCCGACCGTGATATTGCCGCTGCTGACGACACTGCTGGTTCCGGCATTTAGAGTCAGCTTGCCGGTGCTGTCGTAGCCATCAATCAGGTTAATGGTATGGGTGTCACCGGTCACTACACCCAGATCAAAAGGCAGGTTTTGTAATTTATTCAGGGTGATATCAGCACTGTGACTGCTGCCGCCGATCTGCACCTCGCTGGCGTTGATCGTGATGTTAGGTGTCAGAGTATAAACCGCACCGGCATTGACCTCGGCAGCATTCAGGTTGGAAAAGTCAAAACCGACATAAATATGTTTGCCATTGTCCTGAGCTGCCAGGGAGGCTGTGCCGGAAGCATTGACAGCCAGACTGGCAGTGGAGGTAGCCATGGAGAAGGTATCAGTGAATAACTGAACATTACCCTTGCTGGCATCCGTGCTATCGGCCTTGAGCTGAGTGCTGTTTTCAAACGTCAGGGATGCAGCAGTCAGGCTGATATCCCCGGCGGTGATCTGGCTGCCCTGTTTGAACTCAGCGGCTCCTGCCGCATTTAAAGTAAAATCACCACCGCCCAGATTGATGTGCTGATTATCCGAGAGAATGAACCCATCATCCGAGGTGACCGAAAGACCTGTATCTGTTCCACTGGTGTTGCCCAACGTAATTGTGCCGCTACTGGTCGTCGTGAGAGTGCGGGTACCATTTGAGAGTGTAATGGTGTCAATGTAAGTTTGATCACCCGTGGTGGTGACATCACCGCCGAGACTGGCTGTGCCGGTGGCACCAAGAGAGGCCGCTTGAATATTGAAACCATTTTCCAGTGTCAAGGAGCCGCTGTCATTGACAGCCAGAGCCCCCAAGACCCCATCGGTTGCTGTACCGACATTCCCACTGAAAGCGACATTGCCAATCAGGGTCAGGCCGTTGGCTTCAGAAGCCTGGGAATCAACCGTGCCGTTAAAGGCAATGGCCTGAAGGTCACCCGCACCATTTTTAGCGGTTAGTGTGTGGGTGGTGCTGGTGCCAGCCAGAGTGACCGATCCGGTATAGGTCTGATCACCGGTGGTGGTGACATCACCGCCCAGACTGGTGGTGCCGTTCACCACCAGTGAACCCGCTTCTAGATTGGCATTGAGAACCAGATCCTGATAATCCTGAGAACCTGATGAAGTGATGTTGGCGTTAAGAGTGGCCGTACCTGCAGCAATCAGGTTGGTCAGGCCTGTAGCCTCGCCTCCCAGCTCCCAGTTGGCATTCTGCACTGTTAGGCTGTTATTACCACCGGCAAGTCCACCGTCCATCGAAATAAGCTGACCGGCATCAGCAGCCAGTGTGCGAGTGACACTGCTGCCGGTGAGCGTGACCTGGCCGCTGTAGGTCTGATCTCCGGTGGTGGTGACATCACCGCCGAGACTGGCTGTGCCGGTGGCACCAAGAGAGGCTGCTTGAATATTGAAACCATTTTCCAGTGTCAAGGAGCCGCTGTCATTGACAGCCAGAGCCCCCAAGACCCCATCGGTTGCTGTACCGACATTCCCACTGAAAGCGACATTGCCAATCAGGGTCAGGCCGTTGGCTTCAGAAGCCTGGGAATCAACCGTGCCGTTAAAGGCAATGGCCTGAAGGTCACCCGCACCATTTTTAGCGGTTAGTGTGTGGGTGGTGCTGGTGCCAGCCAGAGTGACCGATCCGGTATAGGTCTGATCACCGGTGGTGGTGACATCACCGCCCAGACTGGTGGTGCCGTTCACCACCAGTGAACCCGCTTCTAGATTGGCATTGAGAACCAGATCCTGATAATCCTGAGAACCTGATGAAGTGATGTTGGCGTTAAGAGTGGCCGTACCTGCAGCAATCAGGTTGGTCAGGCCTGTAGCCTCGCCTCCCAGCTCCCAGTTGGCATTCTGCACTGTTAGGCTGTTATTACCACCGGCAAGTCCACCGTCCATCGAAATAAGCTGACCGGCATCAGCAGCCAGTGTGCGAGTGACACTGCTGCCGGTGAGCGTGACCTGGCCGCTGTAGGTCTGATCTCCGGTGGTGGTGACATCACCGCCGAGACTGGCTGTGCCGGTGGCACCAAGAGAGGCTGCTTGAATATTGAAACCATTTTCCAGTGTCAAGGAGCCGCTGTCATTGACAGCCAGAGCCCCCAAGACCCCATCGGTTGCTGTACCGACATTCCCACTGAAAGCGACATTGCCAATCAGGGTCAGGCCGTTGGCTTCAGAAGCCTGGGAATCAACCGTGCCGTTAAAGGCAATGGCCTGAAGGTCACCCGCACCATTTTTAGCGGTTAGTGTGTGGGTGGTGCTGGTGCCAGCCAGAGTGACCGATCCGGTATAGGTCTGATCACCGGTGGTGGTGACATCACCGCCCAGACTGGTGGTGCCGTTCACCACCAGTGAACCCGCTTCTAGATTGGCATTGAGAACCAGATCCTGATAATCCTGAGAACCTGATGAAGTGATGTTGGCGTTAAGAGTGGCCGTACCTGCAGCAATCAGGTTGGTCAGGCCTGTAGCCTCGCCTCCCAGCTCCCAGTTGGCATTCTGCACTGTTAGGCTGTTATTACCACCGGCAAGTCCACCGTCCATCGAAATAAGCTGACCGGCATCAGCAGCCAGTGTGCGAGTGACACTGCTGCCGGTGAGCGTGACCTGGCCGCTGTAGGTCTGATCTCCGGTGGTGGTGACATCACCGCCGAGACTGGCTGTGCCGGTGGCACCAAGAGAGGCTGCTTGAATATTGAAACCATTTTCCAGTGTCAAGGAGCCGCTGTCATTGACAGCCAGAGCCCCCAAGACCCCATCGGTTGCTGTACCGACATTCCCACTGAAAGCGACATTGCCAATCAGGGTCAGGCCGTTGGCTTCAGAAGCCTGGGAATCAACCGTGCCGTTAAAGGCAATGGCCTGAAGGTCACCCGCACCATTTTTAGCGGTTAGTGTGTGGGTGGTGCTGGTGCCAGCCAGAGTGACCGATCCGGTATAGGTCTGATCACCGGTGGTGGTGACATCACCGCCCAGACTGGTGGTGCCGTTCACCACCAGTGAACCCGCTTCTAGATTGGCATTGAGAACCAGATCCTGATAATCCTGAGAACCTGATGAAGTGATGTTGGCGTTAAGAGTGGCCGTACCTGCAGCAATCAGGTTGGTCAGGCCTGTAGCCTCGCCTCCCAGCTCCCAGTTGGCATTCTGCACTGTTAGGCTGTTATTACCACCGGCAAGTCCACCGTCCATCGAAATAAGCTGACCGGCATCAGCAGCCAGTGTGCGAGTGACACTGCTGCCGGTGAGCGTGACCTGGCCGCTGTAGGTCTGATCTCCGGTGGTGGTGACATCACCGCCGAGACTGGCTGTGCCGGTGGCACCAAGAGAGGCTGCTTGAATATTGAAACCATTTTCCAGTGTCAAGGAGCCGCTGTCATTGACAGCCAGAGCCCCCAAGACCCCATCGGTTGCTGTACCGACATTCCCACTGAAAGCGACATTGCCAATCAGGGTCAGGCCGTTGGCTTCAGAAGCCTGGGAATCAACCGTGCCGTTAAAGGCAATGGCCTGAAGGTCACCCGCACCATTTTTAGCGGTTAGTGTGTGGGTGGTGCTGGTGCCAGCCAGAGTGACCGATCCGGTATAGGTCTGATCACCGGTGGTGGTGATATCAGCACCAAGGCTGATGGCACCTCCATTGGAGTTCAGAGTCAGATCCTTGCCGCTGTAATTTCCCGCAACAGAGATTTGATGAGTGCCTGCATTTTCCAGATCAACACTAAAACCAGTGGTCAACTCATTAAGAGTGATGTCACCTGCGTGGGTTGAGCGACCTATTTTGATGCTGTCTGCTGTTACAGCCAAACTGCCCAGATTGTAGGTGGAATCAAAAGTTCCTGTACAGGAGGCACCTGAGCAAACCAGTAGGCTATTGGACTTTGTCAAAGGAGCAAGCGTGACCTGTCCGGCGCCGGCATTGAGTGTCGAACCAGCTCCAAAAGTCAGGTTGTCAGCAAAAATTTCAATGTTGCTGTTATCTGTGACAGCCAGGGTTTTATTGTCAGCCAATTGGACTGTAGCTGTTTGCAGGCTAATACTGTTGGCTGTGATATCGCCTTTAAAATGTGTGGTTCCGGTACCAGCATCCTGAGATAGGGAGCCAGCCAGGGTCGTAGTGCCCGTGCCATTAAAATCAACATTCTCGGCTCTTTGCAGTGCCAGATCGGTTAAATCACTCAACTCACCACCAAAGGAAATATCACCCCAGGTTCCCGAGTTGGCATCCCCAGCAGTCCCTGTTGCCAGTATCAGGTTGCGTGTTGTGGTGGTGTCCACTGTGTTGATGGCCGCAAAGCTCAGATTCTGGTTATCACCCGCAGTCAGTGTTGTGTCACCGTCAGCGTGCAGTGTCAGGGTGTCTGAATAGGTTTGGTAGCCTGAAGTGGTAACACTTGCTGCATGAAGGGCAGTGGTTCCGCTTACTGATAAATCGGTGAGGCCTGTAATATTACCGTTAAAAACAGCATTGCCAGTTATCTGCAGGCTTTCACTGTTTGTTGTTGAGACTGCCCCAAGGCTGACTTGAGTGCCTGATGTGAGAGTATGAGTAGTGCTTGCACCACCGGCCAGGGTGACATCACCACCATAAGTTTGAGTTCCGGTGGTGGTGATGTTGCCTGCCAGACTGGAGGTGCCGGTGACATCCAGTGAACTTAATGAAAGCGTGTCTGTGCTGGTGGTTAGATCGCCTTGGATAACGAGATCACCCAGGTCACTGACTGTTGACTCAAAAGTAGCATGGGCATCCAAAGTCAAAGCGTAGGTTTCGCCGGTTGCTGATTGAAGAGAGTCTTTGAACGTAATGGTTTGCAGTGTTGGATCCGCGTTTTTAGCGGTTAGTGTCAGATTATCCGCGGCCAGGGTGACAGCACCTTGATAAGTTTGAGTTCCGGTGGTGGTGATGTTGCCTGCCAGACTGGAGGTGCCGGTGACATCCAGTGAACTTAATGAAAGCGTGTCTGTGCTGGTGGTTAGATCGCCTTGGATAACGAGATCACCCAGGTCACTGACTGTTGACTCAAAAGTAGCATGGGCATCCAAAGTCAAAGCGTAGGTTTCGCCGGTTGCTGATTGAAGAGAGTCTTTGAACGTAATGGTTTGCAGTGTTGGATCCGCGTTTTTAGCGGTTAGTGTCAGATTATCCGCGGCCAGGGTGACAGCACCTTGATAAGTTTGAGTTCCGGTGGTGGTGATGTTGCCTGCCAGACTGGAGGTGCCGGTGACATCCAGTGAACTTAATGAAAGCGTGTCTGTGCTGGTGGTTAGATCGCCTTGGATAACGAGATCACCCAGGTCACTGACTGTTGACTCAAAAGTAGCATGGGCATCCAAAGTCAAAGCGTAGGTTTCGCCGGTTGCTGATTGAAGAGAGTCTTTGAACGTAATGGTTTGCAGTGTTGGATCCGCGTTTTTAGCGGTTAGTGTCAGATTATCCGCAGCCAGGGTGACGCCACCGGTATAAGTCTGGTTACCAGTTGTGGTGATATTAGTTGTCAACAGTAGGTTGTTGTTATTTTCCAGATTCAGGGTGGCGGCATCAGCCAGCGTATTAACTTGTAGGTCACTGTCCTGATGAAGGATATCAAGGCTGCTGCCGTTCATATTGGCAGTCAAAGTGACGGGATCTGTTCCACTGCTTTCTGTATCCAGCCAGGCATTTTGTCCATCAGTACCAGTTAGTTGCAACTTGTTGGCTTTAACCATTAGTCGCTGAGAAGAGGTGCCCAAGTCAGCCCCGGCTTCTGCAATGATGCTGTCGCCAGTGAGCAAACCAGGTCCAGTGATATTGCCATTGGTATCGGTGGAGAGCTTCAGTTCACCGGTGCCCGCATCCAGTGCCTGATCTACATTCAAGTGGTTGCCATCCCCGCTGATATCCAGAGTAATACCGGTTGCCGTTACACCACTGATCGTAGACGCGTCCAGTTTGTCAGTTGTTCCAAGTGTTAAGGCACCCCCAGCCTGGGTGAGATCAAAAGCCCCGGTTGCTGAACCGGCCAGGGTGGTCGCTGAACCTTGAGAAGCTGCCCAGACAGTGTCGCCAGATACCAAAGTCAGGTTGGTGGCTTCAACCGTTAGGCGGTTGGTGTCATCGGTACCGATACCGGCTCCAGACTCAACAATGACATTACCACCTGTGAGTAAGCCCGATCCGGCGATATTGCCGTTAGTGCCTGTAGAAAGTTTTAGATCATCAGTGCCCGCATCCAGTGCCTGATCTACATTCAAGTGGTTGCCATCCCCGCTGACATCCAGAGTAATGCCAGCACCTGAAACCCCTGTTACGTCAGCATCTGCCAGGTTTTTAGTGGTGCCAATGGTCAGAGCACCCCCAGCCTGAGTGAGATCAAAGGCCCCGGTTGCTGAACCGGCCAGGGTGGTTGCTGAACCTTGAGAAGCTGCCCAGACAGTGTCGCCAGATACCAAAGTCAGGTTGGTGGCTTCAACCGTTAGGCGGTTGGTGTCATCGGTACCGATACCGGCTCCAGACTCAACAATGACATTACCACCTGTGAGTAAGCCCGATCCGGCGATATTGCCGTTAGTGCCTGTAGAAAGTTTTAGATCATCAGTGCCCGCATCCAGTGCCTGATCTACATTCAAGTGGTTGCCATCCCCGCTGACATCCAGAGTAATGCCAGCACCTGAAACCCCTGTTACGTCAGCATCTGCCAGGTTTTTAGTGGTGCCAATGGTCAGAGCACCCCCAGCCTGAGTGAGATCAAAGGCCCCGGTTGCTGAACCGGCCAGGGTGGTTGCTGAACCTTGAGAAGCTGCCCAGACAGTGTCGCCAGATACCAAAGTCAGGTTGGTGGCTTCAACCGTTAGGCGGTTGGTGTCATCGGTACCGATACCGGCTCCAGACTCAACAATGACATTACCACCTGTGAGTAAGCCCGATCCGGCGATATTGCCGTTAGTGCCTGTAGAAAGTTTTAGATCATCAGTGCCCGCATCCAGTGCCTGATCTACATTCAAGTGGTTGCCATCCCCGCTGACATCCAGAGTAATGCCAGCACCTGAAACCCCTGTTACGTCAGCATCTGCCAGGTTTTTAGTGGTGCCAATGGTCAGAGCACCCCCGGCCTGATTGAGATCAAAGGTCCCGGTTGCTGAACCGGCCAGGGTGGTGGCTGAATTTTGCGAAGCAGCCCAGACATTGCCGCCCGCAGCAATCAAAGTCAGGTTGGTGGCTTCAACCGTCAGGCGGTTGTCAGTATCGGTGCCGATACCGGCTCCAGACTCAACAATGACATTACTACCCGTGAGTAAGCCCGATCCGGTGATATTGCCATTGGTGTCGGTGGAGAGCTTCAGATCACCGGTACCCGCATCCAGTGCCTGATCTACATTCAAGTGGTTGCTATCCCCAGTGATACCAATGGTGATATTGTCGGCGGCCAGCCCATTGATATTACCAAGAGTTCCACCTGCATCAAGCGTATCAACAGTGAGTTCTGCATTATTTTTTAGATTGAAATCACCAATGCTGTTTGCATCGTCCTCATGCCGGCCTGCCAGACGACCAATACTATTGCTGCTACTACCTAAGTTAACGCTTCGATTGGTTCCGTTACCTGCAAGGATAATCAACAGCGAAGAAGCAGTGATGCCGCCATGACCACCATCTTGGTTGATAGCATTGACATCATTTGTGCCACTGGTTGCCTCCATACGTAATCCACCATTGTTGGTGGATATTTCACCTTCTAGCAGCTCAAAAGATGAGGCTTTTAAAGTGATAGTGCCTGTATCGTGGCTATTGGTGATATTGCCGTTGGTGTTAGTGGTCAGGACACCTGATGATTCAATGCTGATATTTCCATTGTTGACAGTAAGAGCCTGGTCAAGAGCCATGCCTCCGGTGATATTCATGATGACATCTTGAGCTGTGATGCCATCTGTACCATCGACTGTATCCACCGTTAGATCAGAGTTGTTAGTGAAGTCGAGGTTGCCGCCAGTGATTGAGGCAGCAAGAGTTCCAATCGTATTGGCAGTATCATCCAGTGTTGCATTGCCAGCAGTAGTAACCACTTTCAGTTGATCAGCAATCAGGCCATCGTGGTCAGCGTGCTGGTTGATGCTGGCAGCATTTAGGGTGATTAAGCTGACACTGCCATCCGCGTCAACAGCAGTGATACTGCCATCATTCAGGTTGAGGGCACCTGTGCCAGTGAGGGAAATATTGCCATCGGTGGTGCTCAAGTTGGAAGCTAAGGTTAGGTTGGCCCCAGACAGGCTGATGTCACCTGCTGTAGTTGAGCTGATAGTGCCATTGGCTGTGGTTGCAATATCACCCGTTGCAGTGAGGCTGATAGCACCACTGATATCTATTGCTTCATTGATGGCCAAGTCAGTTGAAGCTTCTGTTGTTTCCAGAGTGACCGATGATGAATTGGTGATGCCTGTTTTTGTTGTACCATCGACTGTGACAGAATCCACCGACAGGTGGCCTTGGCTCTGAACAAGATCAAAGCCATTGGTGGCGGAACCTGCAACCTTAGTGGTGTCGGTACTGCTGGTTGCTTTGCTATCAATCCAGGCTTCATTACCACCGGTGACAATCAGGTTGTTGGTATTTGTAGTGATCGGGGTGGCTGAAGCGCCAATGTTGCTACCCGCTTCCAGCAGGATGCTGCTGCCCGTTAAAGTTGAGGAGCCGGTAATCTGGTCATCAGTGACAATACTCATGGCAGTATTATCAGCACCGAAAGCACGCTCTAAACTAATACTGCCTGTAGAACGCAATACAAGGTTGTTTTGATTGCTGGTTGAAAAGTTTGTATTGCCAAGAATGTTGATGCCATCAGTTGTCAGGGTGCTGCCACCAGCCGTTACTGCTTCACCGAGTGTCAAGGTACCAGAGGTGGAAAGTCGGCCTAATTCAGCGGCGTCTAGCTGAGACTGATTGTTACTTAGTGCTAGTGTTGAGTTCTGGGTTCTGGCCAGGTTGATGTTGCCCGCTCCGGCATTCACACTCTGGTTAATGGCAAAATCATCTGCTATCAGCGTGATGTTACCACCATTACTGGTGAGACCGGTTCCAGCAATAGTTAGAGTACCTGCGCCATTGGAGCCGGTAGTGTCGCCAGAGTGATGAGGCGAATCCGCCTCCAGGTGGATGTGACCACCCTGGGTTGTAATGCCACCCTGGATATCAATGTTGTTGCCTGCTTGCAGAGTAATGCCAGTGCCAGCATCTGTAATATTGATTCCCGCTGCAGCGTCTTGGGTGATGTTATTGGTAGCTTGCAAAATGACATCGGCTGTTTGGCTGTTGATGGTGCTTGCTTTAATGCTGTAAGTGGTGCCTGGGTCTTCGCCAAAGTTCAGAGGCAGGCCATTGCCAACTTCTTCCGTTACAGAGTCATCAGTAATATTAATATCCTCAGGATCCAGCAACAGCGTCCCTGTCTTGCCTTCAGGCGCTCTCAGGTCAGCATTACCCGAATAAGCCAGGTTGTTTTTGCCGGAAACTTCAGCAAAGCCACCATCACCGCCGTTTTCGCCGCCCCGGGCGCTCAGGGTGCCGGAAAAGCGGGTCCAGTCGTCGGCCCAGGTGATGATGCGTCCACCATCACCGTTGTCTGTGGCATCAGCGTTCAGGTTGACACCGCTGGTGACCACGACCTTGTCGGCATTGGGAATGTCAGGGTTTTTGCCCTGGTAGTCACCGCCGACCAGGATTTCACCGCCACTGGTGGCACCGCTGGCGTCCACCTTGGTGGTGCCGGACAGGCCGATGTTTTCACCGAGCAGGTGAATCTGCCCGCCTTGGCGGTGTTCTGAAGAGGCATCCAGGCGGCTGTCATCACTGACCAGTAAAGTGGAGTCTTTGGCTTCAAGGGTGATCTGGCCACCATCGCTGTTGGCATCCTGGGCTGAAGCATCGATTTGACCTGTGTTGACGACTGAGCTATCACTGCCGCCGCTACCAATCAGGCGAATCTCGCCGCCGCTGTTGTCGATGCGTCCAGCCTTGACGATGCCTTCATTGTTGACCACCTGGGAGAAGATGTCCTGTGCCACCCGGCCATCCATGACGATGCTGCCGCCGTTGGCTTCCAGAGTGCCACTGTTGGCAATGGCGGCGTCCAGACCTTCAACCTTGTCCAGCAGCTCCTTGTCCACAGCAAAACGCATCAGGCCGTCACCATCAAAATCCACGGTGATGCGTTCACCCACGGCCAGGTTGATGCGTCCGGCCTGGGCATAAATCTCGCCGGAGTTTTCCACACTGCTGCCCAGCAGGGTCACACTGCCCCCGGTGGCTGCATTGATGGTGCCGTGATTCACGACCCGCCCGTTTTTATCCTGTTCACGCTGAAATTTCAGGTAACCGTCCATGAAGTCATCCACGGACAGGCTATGGCCGGAGGCAATCAGGGAGCCGACATTGAGGGTGGCGGTATCACCAAAGTAAAGACCGTTGGGGTTCACCAGCACCACATTACCGTTGGCATTGATCTGCCCACGGATCACGCTGGCATTGGCATCCAGAATCTGGTTGAGGACAAAGGCACTGGAGGAGGGCTGGTTGAAATTAACCTTTTCACCCTCTTGGATATTGAAGCTGTCCCATTCGACAGCCAGCCGACTGGAGTTCTGTTTGATGTTGGTGGTGCTGCCATCGGGATTGCTGATGTCACCATCACCTGCAACTATTTTCCCCCCTGACGGACCAGCGAGCGCAGGTGCTCCCCCCAGGGCCAGCAAAGCAACGGCCAGGGCAGAGGGTGCAAAGCGCCTCACTTCAGAAATGATAGGCGATGTCGAACCAGACTTGCGTGCTTTCTTCGTCATCGGGGTCACTTTCATCTGTTACCGGAACCGCCACCTGCAGTCTTGAGCTGAGCTGGTTGGGCAGGTTGAACCTGGTGCCTATTCCCACGCTGCTCAACTGATAATAACCTTGAGGCTCATTGGGAAAGGGGTCGTTCTTTTCGCCATAGGCGTGATCATAAAAAATTGAGAACTGCAGCAAATCCTGCCAGCGCCATTCCTCATAAGCCTGAATATCACCGATGAAAGGAGCCTGCAGAATATACTCTAAGGATAGCAGAGCTCCAGAATCATACATGGTCCAGGAAGAAGGAAAACCGCGCAGGTGGTCAGCACCCCCCACAGCATATTGTTCCATGGGCACCAGAAGGTCCGGTGAATACTGAACTTCGGTGCGAAATAAAAGGGATGAATTGCTGGTCAGGTTCTGGAGTCGCGAATAAAAAGCCAGGATCTTGGTGAACTGGCCTTCGGCATAGGGCAGGGTGTCACCCTCGCGAGTTCCTGCCTGGCGGCTGGGGCGTTCACCTCTGTCCAATTCATAGGAACTGGCTGTATCGCCCATGGCACCGAAAAGATCATTGATCCCCTGGTTGAGTTCAAGCCCGGCGTAATTCAAACCACTGAAGCGGGTGTCAACCGAATCGTAACTGAGTCCCAGCTTGAAAACAGTTAAGCGGTCTCTGTTGGCAGGCTCGGAACTCCGCTCCGTAATGGCTTCACGCAGGCGCAGCTCCAGACGTGTGGAAAAGTTGCGCTCACGGCTGCGGATCCAGATGCGCTCAGCAAACAGGCCTGCTTGGCTGGAGCTGCCGGAGATTTCAAGATCAGCAAATTCGCCCCCTACTTCAAAAGTATTGTGGCTGAGGTTGGCTCCGGCCTGGTAAAGACGGTTGAGAATAATCTGGTAGTCCAGCGCAAGAAACTGGTTGTTGTTGGGCTGAAAACCCTGCTGCAGAGTGGTGGTCAAACGGTCGGCATTGCCGGTGACATTGTTCCAGTGGAAGGTGCCGCGAGTGCGGTATTCCCCCGTGGTATCACTGCCGTGATTATCGAGACGCAAATCCAGATTGAAGCGCTCTTCATTGGGAACGCGAACCAGCAGGTCGGCCTCACCCACCTCCTTGCCGGGCTGAAACATCCCGAAAGCAGCCAGACCGGGGTAATCGGTCAGAATCAACAAGCCAGATTCAGCCTCCATCTGGCTGACGGGCTTTCCCTGCAGGTCACTGAAAGCTCGGGCCAGGGTCGAGGTTGCATAGAGTTGGTTGCCATCACCCAGCACCTGCCCCAGTTTGCCTTCAATCACCTGAATGGCAACGACGCCGTCATCAACGGTTTGTACCGGAATCACGCCTTTGGCGAGGATCAGTCCCCGGCTGCGGTAGTAATTGGTGACCTTGTCTGCAACCTGCTCCAGCTGACCGATGGTGAAGCCGGAGGGTCTTTCCTGGCGGGCCTCTTCCAGAAGTTCGGCAACTTCCTGCAAATCAATATCATATTGCGGGAGGTTGCGAGCATTCAGTAATTCAAAGCGAGTCACTTCCACCCGCTCACCGGCATCCTCGGCAAAGGGACGTTCAACCAGAGGTGGAATTTCCAGAACCTTGGCAGGTGGCTGGGGTGGTATGCGTTGGGGTTGTGCATCCGGACGTATTGCGCCGGGAACCAACTGGCTGGGCACTTCGGTTTGCTCCTGTGCCCAAGTCAGGGGAACCACCAGGATCAGGCAGCCTGGAAGCCAGATCAATACCAGCCACTGCCTTATAGCTACGAAGCTAAAAGCAATGAACTGATTCCCCTGGTTGATGTTCGGACTCATCCCGGCTGACTCTCTTGGCTGCAGGTTAACCCTATGATTTTTATTGAGTTAGGTAGCAAGCAGGTTAATTAGGGTTAAATCTCTGTTAATTTGTCGCTTTATGTTAGCACCAGGCTTTACGCTCGGGCAAGATAAAAACCGGATGAAATAACCGGACTTAGTATCGGGTCACATTTTCCAGTTTTTTATGGGGTATTTATTCAAACAACTGTTTGGAAAGGGGTTTCTAAGCTGACAGGAAAAATGGCGTATTCGCCTGATGGGAGTGTTCTTGAAGGGTTTGAGGGGTTATGCTGGGATTGTAATAAAATGATTTAAAATTTGATTTTTTTCTTTATGACAAAATAAATAAACGCATTCTCCCATATATTAGTTAGATTTCATTTGTTATAGGTTGAATCAATAAATATTTATGCTGTTTACATAACATTTCGGTCGTCCCTGACCTGAAATGTTGCAAAATGTTACGACTGCGCTTCTTTAACCACGGCATCAAATTCATCCAGAATTTCTTGCTCGGGTTCGGGACTGACCAGGCTCATCACGATCATGGCGATACCGGCCAGAATGAAGCCAGGTACAATTTCGTAAAGGGCAAAGATACCACCGGTCATATTGGCCCAGACGACCACGGTGACCCCGCCGACCACGATACCAGCCATGGCACCCAGGGCAGTGGAACGTTTCCAGAAAAGGGCCAGCAGCAGAACCGGACCAAAGGTGGCACCAAAGCCTGCCCAGGCATAGGACACCAGATCCAGTACGGTGCTGTCTTCATTCAGAGCCAGCAACATCGCCGCAATAGCGATCACAATCACCGCAATACGCCCGATTTTGACCAGCTCCTTCTGGGTGGCATCCTTGCGGAAGATGGACTTGTAAAAGTCCTCGGTCAGTGCAGAAGAAGACACCAGCAACTGGGAATCTGCTGTCGACATGACCGCCGCCAGGATGGCTGCCAGAAGAATACCGGCAATCACCGGATGGAAGAGAGCGTTGACCATCACCATGAACACCGTTTCACCATCACCCAGACCACTATCCAGATAAACAGTACCGATCAAACCGGTCAGCATGGCACCCAAAAGGGCCAGGGCTGTCCAGGTTACAGCAATACGCCGGGCAGCTGGAATGCGTTTATGTGAAGTGATAGCCGCAAAACGGGCCAGGATGTGAGGCTGACCAAAGTAACCCAGGCCCCAGGCAAGCGAGCTGACAATACCGATAAAGCTCAGGGCGGTGCCTGTCTCATCACTGAACCAGGTTAAAAGGTTGGGGTTGAGGTCACGAATGCTGGAGAAGGTGGCATTGATGCCGCCCAGTTCACCCATCGCCCAAAGAGGCACTATGGCCAGGGCTGCAGCCATCATCAAGCCCTGCAGAAGGTCTGTCCAGGAGACCGCCAGAAAGCCACCAAACATGGTGTAGGAGACGACAGCCAGGGTGCCAAGAATAACCGCAACTTTATAATCCAGATCAAAGACCGTTTCAAACAGCTTGCCGCCAGCAACCAGGCCGGAAGAGGTATAAAAGAGGAAAAACAGCAGTATGAAGAGCGCTGAAACCACGCGCAGCATATTGGTTTTATCCCGGAAGCGCTGCTCCAGAAACTCGGGCAAAGTCAGAGAGTCGCTTGCCTTGAAGCTGTAAAGGCGCAAGCGAGGTGCCATAAACAGCCAGTTCAACCAGGTGCCGGCCAAAAGGCCGATGCCGATCCAGCTGGCACTCAGGCCTGAAGCAAAGGCTGCACCAGGCAGACCCAAAAGCAACCAGCCGGACATATCAGATGCCCCGGCGGAAAGAGCCGAACTCCAGGGACCCAAACCACGGCCCCCCAGAATATAATCGGAAAGATCCTGCGTTCTTTGGTAAGCGATCCAGCCGATACCCATGATTACCGCGAGATACACGATAAAGGTCCAGCCGACCGCAGCATTGCTTTCAATCATAATGTCACCTTTATTGGCTTGTTATTGTTTGATGCGTTTTACAGGATCGTGAATAGCTAACAGCAAGGTTGCTTGCGCCAAGCGCATTGGAGACAGCGTAGCGCACTGGTTGAGGTATCAAGAGTCCAGTGGCAAACAAACTGCCCTGCAAAAGTAAAAACTATTCAGTTGACCCCATCATTCACTGACATCTTCGTCAGATTGTGCCAGCAAGCTGGCATTGCCACCGATAGCAGCGGTATTGATTGTGCGGGTGCGTTCAGTGGCAAACCGCAAAAGGTAATGAGGCCCACCTGCCTTGGGCCCCGTACCTGACAGCCCCATACCGCCAAAGGGCTGGACTCCAACAACCGCACCGATCATGTTGCGGTTGACATAAACATTACCGACACGCACCTTGCTGTCGATATAATCAGCAAAACTTTCATTACGGCTCTGGATGCCGAAAGTCAGGCCATAACCACTGCGATTGATGCTGTCGATCACCTCATCCAGCTCCGTTGACTTGTAACGAAGAACATGCAGGATGGGGCCAAACTGCTCTTTTTCCAGCTCATCCAGGCTTTCCAGCTGTAGGGCCACTGGTGCCACAAACTCCCCTTTTTCCTGCAGATCCTGGGGAACCTGGGTTTCGGCCAGGATGCGCCCCTGTTGGCGAAACTTATCCACATGGGCTTGCAGATTCTTGCGTGCAGCCTCATCAATGACAGGGCCAACATCCGTCGCGGGGTCGCGGGGGTCACCCAGCTGCAGCTCCTGCATGGCCCCGGCAAGGATGTCCATCACCTTGTCAGCAATATCTTCTTGTAAATATAGCACACGCAGAGCAGAGCACCTTTGTCCGGCGCTAGTAAAAGAGGATTCAACTACATCGGCCACCACCTGTTCAGGTAGAGCGGTGGAATCCACGATCATGGCATTCTGGCCTCCGGTTTCAGCAACCAGAGCAGCAAGAGGTGCTTTTTCACGGGCTGCCAGGGTGCGGTTAATCACCTGAGCCGTTTCGGTGGAGCCGGTAAAGGCAACCCCTGTGACTCGGGGGTCAGAAGTCAGCACCGGGCCGATATCCTTGCCCAAACCGGGTAGGAGTTGAATCACATCGCGCGGCATACCGGCCTCATAGATCAGTTCCATGCAGCGGCAGGCAACCAGAGAGGTCTGCTCGGCAGGCTTGGCCAATACGGTGTTGCCGGAAACAGCCGCAGCCAACACCTGGCCCAGGAAGATGGCCACCGGGAAGTTCCAGGGGCTGATGGCGACAAAAACGCCTTTGCCGGTCAGGTAAAGTTCATTGGACTCACCGGTAGGCCCTGGCATTACGGTTGTTTCACCAAAGAGCTTTTCTGCCTGCAGAGCATAGTAGCGACAGAAATCCACAGCTTCGCGAATTTCTGCAACTCCGTCGGCCAGTTGTTTGCCGCCTTCGCGAGCACAGATGGCCATCAATTCCGGCAGGTGTTCTTCCAAACTGTCACCAATCTTGCGCAGCAAGGCCGCTCGCTCAGCAACAGGTACAGCATTCCAGTCAGGGAAGGCTTGGTGGGCAACATCCAGTGCGGCTTTGGCTTGCTCTTCACTGGTCCACTGAATTTCCCCAACAAGCTGATTTTTATCAAAAGGGCTGACCACCGGGTGTTTCAGTTGCGGGTCATTGGCCAGGGAGGTTCCCAGCAGGGGTTGCCCCTGCCATTGATGCTTGTCCCAGGCGTGAATGGAATCGAGCAGGGGTTCAAGTTGGCTGTTGATCATCAAATTTATACCTTTGGAGTTTTTGCGGTGAGTACCATAGATATCCAGGGGGAGAGGAATCTGGGGGTTGCGATAGCTCTTTTTGTTAGCCAGCTGTTCCAGGGGGTGGCGGCAGAGACCTTCCACCGGAACCCGCTCATCAACCAGCTGGTGAACAAAGGACGAGTTGGCCCCATTTTCCAGCAAACGGCGCACCAGATAGGGGAGGAGATCCTTGTGCGCACCGACCGGAGCATAAATACGGCAGTAGGTGCCCTGGGGTGCGCGTTTGAGAGCCTGGTTGTAAAGGGCTTCACCCATGCCATGCAGGCGCTGGAATTCAATCGGTCTTTCCCCCGCCATATCCAGCAGACAGGTCAGGGTGTGAGCATTGTGAGTGGCAAACTGGGGAAAAATACGCCCTTTGGTTGTTTCGGAAAGCAGGTAGCGGGCACAGGCCAGATAGGCAATGTCGGTATTGGCTTTGCGGGTGAAGACCGGGTAACCGCTCAAACCTTCAACCTGGGCCAGTTTGATTTCGGTATCCCAGTAGGCCCCCTTGACCAGACGCACAGGGATTTCATCGCCCTGCTCAGCAGCAAGACGGGTCAACCAGTGGAGGGTGGGTAAAGCCCGTTTAGCATAAGCCTGAACCACCAGGCCCAGCTTGCCCCAGCCCTTGCCTTCCTGACGGTAAACCTTTTCAAAAACCTCCAGGGAGAGCTCCAGGCGATCGGCTTCTTCCGCATCCAGGGTCAGGGCAACATCCAGCTCTCTGGCCCGTCCCACCAACTCGCCCAAGCGTGCAGATAACTCCGTCAGAATGCGTTCCCTTTTGCCCCTTTCGTAACGGGGGTGCAGAGCGGAAAGCTTGATGGACACGGAGGGAGGCGGAGCTTCCGCAGTGGTTTTGGTATCCGCCTGACCCACCAGCTCGATGGCTTCCAGGTAGGCATCAAAATAGCGCAGGGCATCCTTGTCTGTTCTGGCGGCCTCGCCCAGCATGTCAAAAGAGTAGGTGTAGCCTTTTTTGAACAGGGGTTTGCCGTTTTTCAGGGCTTCGGGAAGCGTGCGGCCCAGAACAAATTGATGCCCCATCAGCTTCATGGATTGTGCCATTACCTGGCGAACCACCGGCTCCCCCAGCCGGGTCACCAGGCGGTTGAGAACCGGAACTGGCTTGTTATCACGTTTGTCCACACCCACAACCCGCCCAGTAAGCATCAACCCCCAGGTGGAGGCGTTGACCAGCAAAGAGTCGCTCTGGCCCAGGTGGCGTTTCCAGTCGGCAATGGAGAGCTTGTCACGAATCAGGTCTTCGGCCGTGCGGGAGTCGGGGATGCGCAGCAGGGCTTCGGCCAGACACATCAGCAGTACCCCTTCCTGGGTATCCAGGCTATATTGCTGGAGGAGCCGATCGATGCTGTCAATGGCATCCTCCTGGCTGCGCACTTCCCGAACCAGTTCGGCAGTCTGGTCAGCCAGGCGTTTAAAGTCTTCCGGCTGATGGTTGAGCAGGGTGACCAGCTCCTGCATGAAGGTATCTTCATCCACCATGTAATGCTGGCTGAGGCTGTTGAGTAGCTCTGGCAAATCCTGTTGCAGGTCAGGATTGAGCAGCTGCTGGGCATTCAGGTGCTCAGTTGTATTCTGTTGATGCAGGGGGTGAATAGAGGGCATGACAATTGCTCCGGTATTTGTTTTTTGACCTTGGTTAGCAGTTTGGTTGCCCGGAGGAATTTTGTCTTGATTGAAAATCAGAAGCTTTTGTTCCAGACTCAGATAACAGCCTCCTTCAGGTGATATCCATGCAACCCCGAATACGTAGCTTTCCGTTACCGACCCTTTGCTTGCACCATGATCATAGTTACCACCAGCTGGTTATTGCTCTGTCCGGCAGTGCCGAATTTGAGATAGCCGGTTATGGGGGGCGTGTGGATGCCATGCATGGTTGTCTGGTGCCCTCAGGAGAAACCCACTTTTATGAAGGTTTGGGAAAGAACCAGCATGTGGTGATGGATTTTCCGCTGCATACTGCAACCCGAGAGCTGGAAAGGTTGTTTGATCGACCGCGTTATTTCACAGCCGATTCCAGCCTGCGCTTGCTACTGGGTTTTCTGGATAAAGAACAGAAACTCTGGCAGGAATCAGCGGATGCTGTTGAAGGCATGTCAAAGGTGTTTCTGGGCAGTCTGTACCAGCGGCTCTTTGAACAACCCCTGGCTTTACCTGCCCCCAAGGGTCGTCTGGATCTGGTCAAGCTGGAAGTCTACATTCAGCAGCATTTGTCGGAACCCCTGCCGGTCACCCGTCTGGCTGAGGTGGCCTGTGTCAGTCCCGGACATTTTCATGCCCTCTTTCGTGAAGCCACCGGAACCACACCGGGCCAGTATCTGACCCAGGCGCGTCTGGAACGAGCCCAGGATCTGCTGCGCGAAACCCGCTTCTCCATGAGCGTCATTGCCGAAAAAGTGGGCTTTGCCAGTCAAAGCTCTCTGACCCACGCTTTCCGGCGTTATCTGGGCAGAACACCGGCCGAGTTCAGGAAAGTTCATTAATCTTTTTGCGGTTAAATGTCGCTGCCTGCCTAAGGTATTAGTGTAAGTGGTTACGCACTCTGACTTTCTTGGGTATAATTCCGCTACCAATTTTTTAGCTACGAAGTAAAAACACAGGCTGTGCTCGGCAAAGGCTTGCGAGCTGTATCCGGTTGGCCTGAAAAAACCAGACGACTAGAGGTGGTGAGAGTGAAACAACGAATTCAGGTGACCCGCATTCTGGCGGCAGCGGCAATTTTAGGTTTGGGTGCTTTGCTGGCTCTGCAGGCGCAGGCAAAAACAGCCTCTGCTGATGAAATCGCCGAACGTTTGCAGCCTGCCGGTGAACTTTGCCTTGAGGGTATGGATTGCGGTGGTGCCGCCGTTGAAGAAGCATCCGGCCCTGCCAGATCCGGTGAGGAAGTCTATACCAGCGTTTGTGCGGCCTGTCACGACAGCGGTGCTGCTGGTGCCCCCGTTATTGGTGATGCAGCAGCCTGGGGTGATCGCCTGGATAAATCCATGGATGATCTGGCCAGCAGTGTGATCAACGGCCTGGGCGCGATGCCTCCCCGTGGTGGCAGTAATGCTTCTGATGAAGAAGTCATGAATGCGGTTGAATACCTGGTGGAAGCCAGCCAGTAACAGCGGCTGAGCTGTCCCTTATGAAAAGCCCTGGCCGGAACTTCCAGCCAGGGTTTTTTGCTGTCAGGCTTTTAACTTTTTAACAACTCCCGCAGGGCACTGGCCCGACTCTGGTTACGTTGCCTTTTTTCCTCCGGGGATTCTTTTTGTTCCCCTTTGCGTCCTTTCCATTCCAGATCTTCGGCGGGCAGTTCGTCCAGAAAACGGCTGGGTGTGCAGTTGAGCATCTCCCCGTAGGTTTTGCGCTGGCGGGCCAGGGTTAGAGTCAGGTGTTGCTGGGCGCGGGTGATGCCCACATAGGCCAAACGCCGCTCTTCCTCCAGGGTGTCGGCTTCGATGGAGTTGCGATGCGGAAGCAGCTCTTCTTCCATGCCCATCAAAAAGACCTGGGGAAATTCCAGCCCTTTGGAGGCGTGCAGAGTCAGTAGCTGAACCTTGTCGGAGTCATCCTCTTCCTCCTGTTGCTCCAGCAGATCCCGCAGCACCAGGCGGGCAATGGCCTCCTTGATGCTGGCTTCGGGGTTGTCGGCCTGCATGCGCTTGAGGGTTTCCGCCAGGGAGTCGATCAGGGTCCAGATATTGGCATAACGCCTTTCCGCAACGGTGGGTGAGCTGGCATTCTGATGCAGCCAGGCTTCGTAATCCATGTCGCGGATCATTTCTCCAATGGCGGCGATGGCATCGTCTCTTTCACAGCGTTGAATAATGTCATCCAGCCAGTGGGTGAAGCGGCGCAGGCGCTCGACCTGGCGTTCATTCAGGTATTGCTCCAGTCCCAGTTCATGGCAGGCCGCAAAAAGACTGACCTCGCGATCCTTGGCATAGATGGCGAGTTTTTCCAGAATGGCCGGGCCAATTTCCCGGCGGGGAATATTGATGATGCGCAAAAAAGCATTGTCGTCCGCAGGATTTATCAGCAGACGCAGGTAGGCCATGATGTCCTTGATTTCATTGCGGGCAAAAAAACTGGTGCCGCCGCTGATTTTATAGGGAATCTGCAGGGCCTGAAGCTTGATTTCCAGAATGCGTGCTTGAAAATTGCCTCGATAGAGAACCGCAAAATCCTTCCAGTGACGGTTTTCCTTGAGCTTGCGGGTCATAATCTCACCGGCAATGCGCTCAGCTTCGGCATCCTCGCTGGCACACTCAATCACCTTGATGGGATCACCAAAACCCAGTTGGCTCCAGAGGTTTTTTTCGTGCAAATGGGGATTGTTGGCAATCAACTGGTTGGCGACCTTGAGGATGCGCCCGGTGGAGCGATAATTCTGTTCCAGCTTGATGATTTTCAGGTTGGCGAAGTCATCACTCAACTGGTTGAGGTTTTCCGGCCGGGCACCGCGCCAGGCATAAATGGATTGGTCATCGTCGCCCACCACCGTGAAGGTTTTGCGCAAATGGGTCAGGTGTTTGA
The DNA here is from genome assembly GCF_044810985.1 of Marinospirillum sp. GTDB lineage: Bacteria > Pseudomonadota > Gammaproteobacteria > Pseudomonadales > Halomonadaceae > Marinospirillum. The sequence goes on along the minus strand of NZ_CP085242.1, from coordinate 1,830,196 downwards.
CCAGGCGATACTGACTGATGTTGGTGTCCTGATACTCATCCACCAGCAGGTAGTGCAGCTTGTGTTGCCACTTTTCCAGAACTTCGGGATGCTGCTGAAAGAGCAGCACCGGCAGGCGAATCAGGTCATCAAAATCCACGGCATTATAGGCTTTGAGGTGGCGGTTGTAGCTTTCATAAACCTGGGCGGCCAGCTGTTGGGATTCATCTTCGGCCAGAGACAGGGCAACAGCGGGCTCCACCAGATCATTTTTCCAGTTGGAAATCAGATGCAGAACCTGGTTGATGATGTCGGCATCTACCTGAGCGTCCTTGTGCATCAGATCACGAATCAGGGCACGGGTGTCCTCGGTGTCAAACAGGGAAAAACCACTCTTGTAGCCCAGGTGTTTGACTTCCTTGCGGATGATATCCAGACCCAGAGAATGGAAGGTGGAAACCGTCAGTCCCTTGGCTTCTTCGCGACTGAGCATCTTGCCCACACGTTCACGCATTTCCCGGGCGGCCTTGTTGGTGAAGGTCACCGCACAGATATTTCTGGCTGCCATGCCTCTGTCCCGAATCAGATAGGCAATCTTGCTGGTGATCACGCTGGTCTTGCCGGAACCGGCCCCAGCCAGAACCAGCAAAGGGCTGGTGACCTGGGTTACGGCCTCCAGCTGGCGGTCATTGAGTCGGGAAAGAATAGCCTTCATGGGTCTGCCTGATGATTGCAAAGGGTGAATTTTAACAGTTCTGCAGAAAAGATCGGTATTCTCTTTGTGCCTGATCCAGACCCTGGGCGCGAAAAAGCACTTTGCTGCCGGGTGCGCACTGGGCCAGACGTGAGCAGGCCAGCGGAGTCAGGGTGCCCAGACGTGGGTAGCCACCGATGGTCTGGCGGTCATTCAGCAGGACAAAAGGCTGGCCGTCAGCGGGTACTTGCACGCCGCCCAGAGCAATGCCTTCGGAGATCAATTTGGGTTGCTGGCATTCCAGGCGTGGCCCGGTCAGGCGCACCCCCATACGATCAGCCCGTTGATCCACCTGCCAGGGGGTATTGAAAGCCTGGAATAGACTTCGACCACTAAAATGGCGGATTTGTGCTCCGGGAATTAAAGCCAGATCGGGCGTTTGCTTGTAATCAGGAACAACCAGATGCTGGCGCCTGGCCGGGGGTGAAGAAGCTGACCCTGGCAGCGGCAGTTGATCGCCAACCTGTAACAGCTGACCTTGCCCCTGATGTCCACCCAGGCGTTCCCGCACCACACAGGCCAGACTGCCCAGCACCGGTTTGAGTCCCGGAAAACCTCCGGCCACGGCCAGATAAGCACGAATGCCCTGTCGAGGCGTTGCAAATGCCAAACGTTGACCTCTGTGCAGTTGAAAAGGTTGCCAGAGTTGCAGTGGTTCCCCATCCAGGGTGGCCCCCAGATCGGCCCCGGTAATGCAGGCCCAGGCTTTGCCCGTGAACTCCAGTTGCAGGCCACCCAGAAGAATTTCCACGCTGGCCGTGTTCCAGGGATTGCCCAGCAAACGATTGGCCCAGGCCCAGGCATGAAGATCGGCCGGGCCACCCTGAGTGATACCCAGTGGGCGCACACCAAAACGTCCGGCATCCTGAAGGCTGGCCCAGGGGCCTGCCTGGAGCACTTCCAGAACGGGCATTTTTTGGGAAACACTCATAAGGGAATCTCTTCGGTATTTCCGCCCAGGCGCAGAAATTCAGCTTTGCTGACTGGCTGAAAACGCACTGCATCACCGACCTGAAGAAGACTGGGTGGCTGGCGCTGAGGATCAAAAAGCTGGGTGCAGCCGCGACCGATCAGGTTCCAGCCACCGGGCGAGGCATTGGGGTAAATGGCGGTTTGTTGCTCGGCAATGCCCAGGCTGTTGGCGGGCACCTGCTGGCGAGGTGTGGTCAGGCGGGGCTGTTGCAGCCTTTCCGGCAGCCTGCCCATAAAGGCAAACCCCGGTGCAAAACCCAGGGCAAAAACCCGATAGCTGGATTGCGTATGCAGCGCAACCAGTTGTTGCCAGTCCAGCCCGGTGAGTTGTTCCAGTCGCGGCAGATCAGGGCCAACCTGGGGGTCGTACCAGATGGGCAGTTCATGAAGTTGTTGTTGGGTGGGGCTGGCATCCAGCTGCAACTGCCCAAGAAGTGCCCAGAGTTTTTCGCGGGCCTGGTCAGCATCAAGCTGCAGGCAGTCATAATGAACCAGCAGTGTGGTGTAAGACGGCACCAGGTCAATCAGCTGACCTGCAAAGCTTTTTTCACATTGACGGGCCAGAGCCTGTATCCAGTCAATATTGGCTTCATCGATGTGTTCAAAAAGCCGCACCAGCCAGGCATCCATACCAGCGTTTTCCAGGCGTGGTATAAAACTCAAGCCTCTTCTCCCAGGCTGTCCAGAAGCTCGCGGATGGCTTTGACCGTGGCCAGGGATTCCGGGTTGTCGCCGTGCACACATAAAAGATCGGCTTGCAGATTCAGGGGCTGGCCCTGAAGGGTTTGAATGGGCTGCCCCTGGGCAAAACAATGCGCCTGCGCCAGAATCTGCCCCGGATCGCTATAAACACTGTGAGTCTGGCTGCGGGGGGCCAGAAAACCATCCTCCTGATAAGCGCGATCGGCAAAAGCTTCCCGCAACAACTGGATACCGTATTCATCGGCCTGTGCCTGATAAACGGCCGAATCAGCTGTGGCCAGGATGACCAGAGGCAAGCGGGAATCAAAACGCTGAACCGCCTTGAGGATGGCCGCAAAAACGTGGGGGTGGCGCATCATGTCGTGATAGAGCGCGCCATGGGGTTTGACATAGCTCAACTCGGTGTCTTCCGCCGCACAAAAAGCACTCAGAGCACCTAACTGGTAAAGCAGCAGGTTTTCAATTTCCTCCGGGGTGCATTCCAGACTGCGACGGCCAAAACCGACCCGATCCTGATAACTGGGGTGGGCGCCAATCAAAACCCGGTGCTGTGTGGCCAGGCGCACGGATTTGCGCAGGGTGTCCGGGTCGGAGGCATGAAAGCCACAAGCCAGGTTGGCCATATCAATATAGGGCATCAGGGTTTCGTCCTGGCCCATGACCCAGGGGCCGTAGCTTTCCCCGGCATCGGCGTTGAGTTTTAAAGGCATGATTTAACCTCCTTACAGGGGGTTGGCTTCCAGTTGGGCTCCTTTGAATCCCAGTTGTCGCCAGGCTTCGTAGACGATCAGGGCACCGGCATTGGAAAGATTGAGGCTACGACTGCCCGGCAACATGGGAATGCGGATTTTCTGTTCGGGGGGCAGGGTTGCCAGCAGGTCATCCGGCAGACCACGCGTTTCCGGGCCAAACAGCAGCAGGTCATCCTCGTGGTATTCCACCTGATGGTAGGGTTGACTGCCTTTGGTGGTCAGGGCAAGGATGCGTCCGGGTTCTACGCTGGCGAGCAAATCTTCCATGCTGGTGTGCAGGGTGATACTGGCCCATTCGTGGTAATCCAGTCCGGCCCGCCTCAGGCGTTTGTCGTCCAGAATAAAACCCAGGGGTTCAATCAGATGCAGCCTGAAACCCGTATTGGCGGCCAGACGGATGATGTTGCCGGTGTTGGGCGGGATTTCAGGTTGATAGAGTGCGATGTCGGGCATGAGGCCTCCTGTTGACCTCATATTATAGCACCTCAGTCTTCCTCTTCATCTGCACCGCTTTTGATGCCCAGCTCCTTGAGTTTGCGGGTCAGGGTGTTGCGCCCCCAACCGAGCAATTCGGCGGCGTCCCTTTTGCGGCCTCCGGTATGTTTGAGGGCAGCATGAATCATGATGCTTTCAAAGGCCGGGACGGCTTTTTCCAGGAGGTTGCTTTCCCCCCGCATCAGGGCCTGTTCTGCCCAGTATTTGAGTGAAGCCTCCCAGTCGTTGGCAATGCGGCTGGGGGTTTTGCTGAGAAGCTCGGGGGGCAGGTCTTCCACCAGAACCTCACGGCCTGAGGCCATGACCGTCAGCCAGCGGCAGGTGTTTTGCAGCTGGCGAACGTTACCGGGCCACTCCAGGCGGCAGATATAGTCCAGGGTTTCCTGTTTGAGGACTTTGGTTTCTGCGTTGAGTTCCTGGGCGGCTTCGGCCAGAAAGTGTTCGGCCAAACGGGGAATGTCTTCACGGCGATCTTTCAGGGAAGGCAGATGCACCCGGATGACATTCAAGCGGTGAAACAGGTCTTCACGGAACCCGCCTGCATCCACCAGTTTCTCCAGATCCTGGTGGGTGGCGGCAATAATCCGGACGTCCACCTTGACGGCGGTATGTCCACCCACCCGGTAGAACTCACCATCGGCCAGCACTCGCAGCAGACGCGTCTGGGTTTCTGCGGGCATATCGCCGATTTCATCCAGAAACAGGGTGCCGCCATTGGCCTGCTCAAAGCGCCCCTGCCTTTGCGCGGTCGCACCCGTGAAGGCCCCTTTTTCATGACCGAAAAGTTCGGATTCAATCAGATCCTTGGGAATGGCGGCCATGTTGAGGGCAATAAAGGGGTGGTGGGATCGGGGGCTGTGCTGATGCAGGGCCTGAGCCACCAACTCCTTGCCAGTGCCTGACTCGCCATTGATCAATACGGTGATGGTGGAATGGGAAAGACGGCCTATGGCACGGAAAACTTCCTGCATGGCCGGGGCTTCACCGATGATTTCCGGTGTTTTCTGGGTCTGGGACGTGTGACTGGTGCTTTCTTCGGATTTGGCTTTTTGCTCTTCGGCATGGGTCAGGGCGCGGTGCACCAGAGAAACGGCTTCATCGACATCAAAAGGCTTGGGAAGATATTCGAAGGCTCCCCCCTGATAGGAGGCAACGGCACTCTCCAGGTCAGAATGGGCGGTCATGATGATGACCGGTAAACCAGGGTAAAGCTCGCCCACCTGCTTCAATAAGTCCAGGCCATCCATTCCGGGCATGCGAATATCGGTAATCAGAACATCGGGAGCCTGACGCACCAGTTGCCTGAGAGCGGCATCAGCCCGTTCAAAGGTGGTGACCTGGGTGTTGGCCTGCTCGAGAGCCTTTTCCAGTACCCAGCGAATGGAACGATCATCATCGATGACCCAGACTTGGCCTTTGCTTGCGCTCATGGAGTGGCTCCTGTTTCAGATGCTTCTTCATTGGAAGTACTGGTATCCAGGGGAATCAGTAAAACAAACTCGGTTTGCCCCGGACGACTTTTGCACTCAATCAGCCCCTGGTGTTTTTGCAGGGCCGCCTGGGCAATGGTCAGACCCAGTCCCGTGCCTTCAGCCCGTCCGCTGACCATGGGGTAGAAAATATTTTCCAGCATGCCTTCGGGAACGCCGGGACCATTGTCGATAATCTTGACCTGACAGACCAGGCGGTGACGTTCAGCCCCCAGGGTGAACTGGCGTTTGGCACGACTTTGCAACTGGATGCGGCCATTGGACTGGCCGGATTCAATCAGAGCCTGCATGGAGTTACGCACGATATTGAGAACCGCCTGAATCAGCTGTTCCTTGTCGCCCATGAATTCCGGCAGGCTGGGGTCGTAATCCCGAATCAACTTGATCTGGTCACCAAACTCCGCCTGGGCCAGGGTGTGCACCCTTTCCAGAACCTCATGAATGTTGACGAGTTCCAGCGTGGGAAGGTGACGCGGCCCCAGCATACGATCCACCAGGTTACGCAGGCGATCTGCTTCCTTGATGATAACCTGGGTGTAATCTTTCAGATCCTGGTCGGGAAGTGTTCTTTCCAGTAGCTGGGCAGCGCCGCGAATACCCCCCAGTGGATTCTTGATTTCGTGCGCCATCCCCCGGACCAGCGCACGTACGGTTTCCTGTTTGTTGACCAGCTCTTCTTCACGGGAGATTCGCAGTTGTCGATCGCGGGGGAAAACCTCCATGATCAGCTGGGTGCTGCTGTGTTCGGCAATCGGGGAAATGGTGTAATCCACGGTAATATTATCGCCGTTATGCAGTTGCAACTGGGCTTCACGTTTGGTGTAGGGATGGCCGGAATCGGCAGCCTGGGTCAGGGTGTCCAGGCCGGAATCCGGCTCCTGAAAAAGCAGCGCTATGGGGTGGTCGCGAAAGCGGGTCAGGCTGGCGGCCAGAAGCATTTCAGCAGCTGGATTCATGTATACAAGCTTAAGATCCTGCTCCAGAAGCAGGACGGCAGTAGTCAGGTTTTCGAGCAGATGACGGGGCAGTTCCGGAGCCGGGTTCATGCTTTTCTCAAATTGGATGAATGCTGGTTAGGTGAAAACAATGCAAAAGTCGCACCAACTTGGTTAATCAGTGGTTTTTTGTGAAGGGGCGGCTAAAGCAGGCTTCATCACGGTGCAGCCATAATCCATATTGCACTATATCGGTGCTTAGTGCGACCGGTACGCTTCAGTCTGGTGCGAAAGTGTTACTGGGGAGGCAGGTCAAGAGGTGGCAGGTCATCGGCCTGTTGTTTGGGGAAGATCAGGCAGAAGCGTGCACCCTTTAAACTGGGGCTGCGATCAACCAATGCACTGCCACGGTGCCAGTAGATGATGCGTTGCACTATGGACAGCCCCAGACCATACCCGCCTGAGCTGCGGGTGCGACTGTCATCCAGGCGTGAAAAGGGCATGAAGACGCGCTGCCAGTCTTCTTCGGGAATACCCGGGCCATCATCTTCAACATCGACGCGCAAATTATCGGCTTCCAGATGGCAGGTGATCAGAATGTTGCTTCTGGCATAGCGCACGGCATTGCCCACCAGGTTCTGGATGGCACGCTGAAAGTAGCGGCCTTCAAGATCGGCTTCGGTGCTGAAGTTGCCTGGATTGTTTACCTTAAGCTCCAGTTCCATGTTCGGGTTGACTCTTTGAAAGCCACTCACCACATCATCAAGCAGCCCGATAACTTCCTGTTCCACAAACTGCAATTGCAGTTTTTCCTGACCCAGGCGGGCATAGGTCAGGATTTCATCAATCAGGGTATCCAGTTCATCTATGTCCTTGTCGATGCCCTGCACCTGGCGAACCAGCTGTTGGTGCGGAGCCTGGTCTTCACTCAGGTCTTCAATCATCTGTAAGCCAAAGCGGATGCGGGCGACCGGTGTACGCAGTTCATGCGAGACGGCATGAATCATTTCCTGCTGGGTGCGCAGCAGGCGCTGAATCTGCTCGGCCATATGATTGAAGGCCGAAGCCAGTTTGCCGATAAAGTCTTTTTTCTGCTCGGTCACCCTGGCTTTGAGGTTGCCTGCGGCCAACTGGCTGGACACTCTTTCCAGAGAGCGCAGGCGATTGCCCAGGCCATGCAGGAACCACCAGATACTGACCCCCAGAACCAGCAGGGAGGTCAAGAGGATGCCGCCCAGCAGAGGTAAAGGGTAGGGGTTGAATAAATCCACGGGCCCCAGCTTGAGCCACTGGTTGCCACCCAGGGCAACGTAACTGGTCAGGCTGGAGGGTTGTTCCTGGTAAAGCAGAATGGGTTCACCCCGAGCAAGGCGTTCCTGGCGCAGGGGGTTGAGTCCTTCCGGCAAGTCAGAGGTCAAGTGCAAAGGGTAAGCAAAGCCGTTGCTCAGCTGTTCCAGCCGGGCGCTGCGTTCACCCTGGGGGACGCTTTGAAGTTGGCTGCCCACTAGCTGGGCTGAGGCCTGGGCCTGTTGTTCGTGCAGGCGTTGCAGGGTGGCCTGGAAAAGCAACCCCTGCTGATGGGTCGGGTAGAAGACCTGCAACTGCCCGGGAGTGTCTGTGGTTTCAATCAGGGGGCGCTTTTCATCCAGTCGCTTTAACTGACGCTTGGAAAAGGCATCCGCTTCGAAAGGGGAAAAGGTAAGATTCAGATCCAGCCCTGCCTGGGTTTTCTTCAGCCAGTCAGAAGGCTCCAGCTGTGATTGCTGATAGTCTGCAGCCAGGCTGGCAAACAGGCCCTGCAGTAATTGCTCATGATGAGCTTCCTGCCGCACCTGATTGGCAAAATTGATCAGCAGGGAGCCCAGTAGCAGAATAACGATTAATGCCGTAAAAACGCCCAGATAAACCCGGAAAAAAATATTGTCCAGGCGTTTGTAAAGCAGGCGCAAGGTTTAGACTTCCTTGACGAACAGATAACCCTTGCTGCGCACAGTCTTGATACGACGTGGATGCATGGGATCATCGCCGACTTTGGGACGAATCCGGGAAACGCGGACATCAATCGAGCGATCCTGGCCGTCATACTCAATACCGCGCAGGGCGGTGAAGATTTCTTCACGGGTCAGGACGCGACCGGCATTGGAAGCGAGCAGCCAGAGCAGATCAAATTCGGCACTGGTCAGGTCAATGCTTTCACCCTGAAGCCAGGCTTCGCGCATGGCGCTGTCGATCACCAGATCACCGAACTCAATGCGTGAAGCTTCCGGTTCATTGCTTTCCTGCAGGCCCTGGGGCTGGGTTTCGGCTCGGCGCAGAAGTGCACGAATACGGGCAAGAAGAACCCGGGGGCGAACCGGCTTGGCGACATAATCATCGGCACCCATTTCCAGGCCCAGAACCTGATCCATGTCATCGGTGCGCGCCGTCAGCATCAGGATCGGCACTTCATTGTTCATCTTGACCTTGCGGCAGATGCTCAGGCCGTCCTCACCGGGCAGCATGACGTCCAGAATCACCAGATCAGGCTGTTCGTTGGCAATTCTTTCGGCAGCACTGGAACCATCGCTTTCCACACTGATCTGAAAGCCGTTGCCCTCCAGGTACTCCTTGGTTAAAGATGCCAGTCGAGCATCATCTTCGACGATTAGAATGCGGGGAGATAGATTTGCGTCCACTGTTTGATCTCTCACTTGTAATTCCCAGGATGGCGTTCTTGTTTTGTATCATACCCTAATCAGCGTGGGTTGAAAGACCCCGAACGCAAAAGGGAAGAAGCTCCAGCCTGGAGACGATGTTTTTACTCAATGGTTATTACAAAAGTTAATACAAAAATTTCATCAGAGCAAAAAAGCTAAAGTTCTTCGGGTCTTGAAAGCAAAAGGCGGGCGGTAAAAAAAGCTACACAATTTGTCCACAGGATACCCACTTGCAGAAGGGCTCAAACAACACTATCTTGTGTCTCTAATTATTCCAGGCCCTATATATGGGGTTTTCCACCCAGAGAGACCGACGCAAGATGAGCACGATTACAAGCGATTATCAAGCTGCGGCAGCCGGTAATGCTGCTACTGACAAGGAATTACAGAAAACCGCACCGGGTAAGCTGCGAGTTATCAAGCGCAATGGTGAATTGGCCGCTTTTGATGCAGGCAAGATTTCTGTGGCCATGCGCAAGGCTTATATTGCCGTTGAAGGTGACAGTGCCGATGCCTCCAGTCGTATGCGGGATCTGGTGGAAAAACTGACCCAGCAGATCATGGAGACCTTCATGCGCCGCATGCCTGAAGGTGGCACCCTGCATATCGAGGACATCCAGGATCAGGTCGAGCTGGCGCTGATGCGCTCGGGCGAACAAAAGGTGGCCCGCGCCTACGTACTTTACCGCGAAGAACATGCGCGCCTGCGTGCGGCTCAGCAACAGGGCATTGCCAAACCCCATCCCACCATCACTGTTGAGCATCTGGACGGTCAGTTTCGGCCTCTGGATATCGGTCGTATAGAGACACTGGTTCAGGAAGCCTGCAGCGGCCTGGAAAGAGTGGACGCCAAAAAGATCGTTGAAAATTCCATCAAGAATCTCTACAACGGGGTGCCTGTGGATGGGGTTTCCACTGCCCTGATGATGACCGCCCGCACCCTGGTTGAAAAAGAGCCGGATTACACCTATGTCACGGCACGCCTGCTGCTGGACAACCTGCGTCGTGAAGCTCTCTCCTTTCTGGGTGTGGCCGAAGAAGCCACCCAGCAGGAAATGACGGACTTCTATCCGCGTGCCTTCAAGGCCTATGTGGAAAAAGGTATCGAGTTTGACCAGCTGGATCCGCGCCTGGCCGAGTTTGATCTGGAGCGCCTGGGTGCGGCTCTGAATCCCCAGGCCGACAATCAGTTTACCTACCTGGGTCTGCAGACTCTCTACGACCGCTATTTCCTGCATCATGAAGATGTCCGCTATGAATTGCCGCAAGTGATGTTCATGCGTGTCGCCATGGGTCTGGCCCTGAATGAAGACGACCGTGAAGCCCGCGCCATTGAGTTCTATAAGCTTCTGTCCTCCTTTGACTATATGTCCTCCACACCGACCCTGTTCAATTCGGGTACGGTGCGCAGCCAGCTGTCCAGTTGTTATCTGACCACCGTGCCGGATGATCTGGATGCCATCTACAACGCCATTCATGACAATGCCATGCTCTCCAAGTGGGCCGGGGGTCTGGGTAATGACTGGACGCCCATCCGTGCCATGGGTTCGCGCATCAAGGGCACCAACGGCAAGAGCCAGGGTGTTGTGCCCTTCCTGAAGGTGGTGAACGATACCGCAGTGGCTGTGAATCAGGGCGGCAAGCGCAAGGGTGCAGTTTGTGCCTACCTGGAAACCTGGCACCTGGATATCGAAGAATTTCTGGAGCTGCGCAAAAACACCGGTGATGACCGTCGCCGCACCCATGATATGAACTCGGCCAACTGGGTGCCGGATCTGTTCATGCAACGGGTTTTTGAGGATCAGGACTGGACGCTCTTCTCGCCCAATGATGTGCCGGATCTCCATGACCTCTATGGTCAGGCGTTCAAGGAAGCCTATGAGGCCTATGAAGCCAAAACCGAAACCGGTGAAATCCAGCTGTACAAAAAGGTGAGGGCGGCGGATCTGTGGCGCAAAATGCTGTCCATGCTGTTTGAAACCGGCCATCCCTGGATCACCTTCAAGGATCCTTGTAACCTGCGTTCACCCCAACAGCATGTGGGCGTGGTGCATTCGTCCAACCTCTGCACCGAGATTACCCTGAACACCAGCGCGGATGAAATTGCCGTCTGTAACCTGGGTTCCATCAATCTGGTGCAGCACATCACCGACGATGGCAAGCTGGATGTCGACAAGCTCAAGCGCAGCGTCAAGGTGGCGGTACGGATGCTGGATAACGTCATCGATATCAACTACTACGCGGTTCCCCAGGCACGCAACTCCAACATGAAGCACCGTCCTGTCGGTCTGGGCATCATGGGCTTCCAGGATTCCCTCTACAAGCAGGGCATTGCTTATTCATCGGATGCAGGTGTGGAATTTGCCGACCGCTCCATGGAACTGGTCAGTTATTTTGCCATTGAAGCCTCTTCCGATCTGGCAGCAGAACGCGGTCGTTATGAGACCTATGAAGGTTCCTTGTGGAGCCAGGGCATTCTGCCACTGGATTCCATCGAGAAACTGCGTCAGGAACGCGGTGAAAAATACATCGAAGTGGACACTTCCAGCACCCAGGACTGGAACAGCCTGCGCGAGAAGGTCAAAAAACAGGGCATGCGCAACTCCAATGTCATGGCGATTGCACCGACAGCCACCATTTCCAATATCTGTGGTGTTTCCCAGTCGATTGAGCCGACGTATCAGAACCTTTACGTGAAATCCAATCTGTCCGGTGAGTTCACCGTAGTGAACCCTTACATGGTTAAAGACCTCAAAGAATTAAATATGTGGGATGAGGTCATGGTCAACGACCTGAAATATTACGATGGCTCCTTGCAACCCATTGAGCGCATACCGGAAGAGATCCGTCAGCGTTATGCCACTGCTTTTGAAGTGGAGCCCAAGTGGCTGGTGGATGCCGCATCGCGTCGTCAGAAGTGGATTGACCAGGCTCAGTCCCTGAATCTTTATATCAAGGGGGTTTCGGGTAAAAAGCTGGATATCACCTATCGCATGGCCTGGTATCGCGGTTTGAAAACCACCTATTACCTGCGTGCCCTGGGGGCCACGAGTGTGGAAAAATCCACGGTGGATCGTGGCAATTTGAATGCCGTTTCCAATGCCACGCCGACCTCGGCTCCTGCACCGCAACCTGAGCCACGGGGTATTGATGATTTTCTGGAAGGGCGTAGCGGCCAGGCTGCTCCCCGCGGTGGCGATATTGATGATCTGGGCTGCGAAGCCTGCCAGTAAAGAATTCAGTCAGATTAAGACGAGGTAGAAATCATGTTGAGTTGGGATGAGTACGAAGAAGATACCAGCGTAGCCGAGCAGAAGCCTCAGGCTGCACCGGCACCACAACCACAGCCTGCAGCTGAGCCACAGGAGCCCGTCAGCAACCAGCGTCAATATCAGCCCAAGCCCCAGGGTGATGCTCATGCGCGTGCCGCCGAAGCCTTGAAAAACCTGGATGTGGCTGCCGGTCTGGAAGAACTGGAAATGGGCGCGCAGCGCATTGCCGTGGATGACAAGCGCATGATCAACTGTCGTGCTGATTTGAATCAGCTGGTGCCCTTCAAGTATGACTGGGCCTGGCAGAAATACCTGGATGGTACGGCCAACCACTGGATGCCGCAGGAAGTGAACATGAATGCGGACATTGCCTTGTGGAAAAGCCAGACCGGCCTGACCGAAGACGAGCGTCTGATCGTGATGCGCTCGCTGGGCTATTTCTCCACGGCGGATTCGCTGGTCGCCAACAACCTGGTGCTGGCACTTTACCGCCTGATCACCAACCCTGAATGCCGCCAGTATCTGCTGCGTCAGGCCTTTGAAGAAGCCATTCACACCCATTCCTATCAGTATTGTGTGGAATCCCTGGGCATGGATGAAGGCGAAGTTTTCAACATGTACCGGGAAGTGGCCTCGGTTGCGGCCAAATCCGCCTGGAGCCTCAAGCATACCCAGGCGATTGCCCGTCCTGATTTCCAGACCGGTACACCGGAAACCGACCAGGAATTGCTGCGCAACATGATTGCCTTTTATGTGGTGACTGAAGGCATCTTCTTTTATTGCGGCTTCAGCCAGATCCTGTCCATGGGTCGTCGCAACAAGATGACGGGTGTGGCCGAGCAGTTCCAGTACATCCTGCGCGATGAATCCATGCACCTGAATTTTGGTATCGACATGATCAACCAGATCAAGATCGAAAACCCTCATTTGTGGACCGCCGAATTCCAGGATGAAATCATTCAAATGATCCTGGAAGGCACCCAGCTGGAAATTGCCTATGCCCGTGATACCATGCCACGTGGTGTGCTGGGCATGAATGCAGCCATCATGGAAGAGTACCTGCACTTCATCTGTAACCGCCGTCTGGCACAGATCGGCCTGAAAGAACAATTCCCCGGCGCGAGTAATCCTTTTCCCTGGATGTCGGAAATTATTGATCTTCGTAAAGAAAAGAATTTCTTTGAAACACGGGTTACCGAATACCAGGTGGGTGGTGCTCTGAGCTGGGACTGATCCCTTAACGCCTGGAAACAACAAAAGATGGCCCGGCTTGATGTTGGGCCTTTTTTCTGGATACCTGCTGTTCCTAAGAAGCCATTACAATACTAGTATAATAATCTGCTTGAAGGATTTGCGGTAAGTAGGCCGCTATGGTTATCCTTAAGCATTCGAATATAGCAGGTGGACAGGATAAATGAATGGAATTTCAAGACAGGTCAGTCGTCAATTTCTGGTCATGACCCTGATGGTGGTCATGGCCTCATTTTCTTTATTGAGTCATGCTCAGGTATCCGGTGTCTGGAGAGTTGCAGTTCCCATGGCCAATGTGCGGGCAGCTCCACAGGGCGAGTTGGTTGAGCAGATTCCCCAGGGGCAAAGAGTGACAGTGGTGGCCAGAGAGGGAGCATGGCTGCAAGTGGAACTCACTGAAGGGCGTCTGGCCTGGATGCATCAGGTGACACTGACTGAGTCAACGCAAGCAGCCGAACCAGCCGAAGAACAAGCAGCCGAACCGGAAGAAGACGGTGTGGAGCTTTTTGGTCTGGTTCTTCAGGATGCCAACAGATCGGAGCTACGTACAGCCATTCGCGATAGCGATGTGACCGTAGTCCGTGAAGTGGATGCCTACCCCTATGATCTTTATGATCCTTCCGACTGGTGGCCCGGTTCCACAGAAATGGTGGTGGGCTACCTACCTGAAGAGCAGCTGTTTGCCATCGCTGAAATCACCTTTCGTTCCCATGAAGACACTGAACAGGTACGGGAAATTGCCGAACAGGTTCAGGAGCAGTTAGGCCCCTGGCAAAGGGTGTTGGGAAGGCGTGCTGAAGGCCCTGTGGAATTTGAATGGCAGCAGGGCGGGTTACGGATCATGGTGCATCGCAGTTGGCCGGACACTACCACCTATTTGACCTATGAGATCCCTGAACGCTTTGCACAAATGCAGGAGGCTCTGGACGCACGCTGAAAACTCTGCGGCTAATTTTTGTGCTGCTCTCCATTCCACACCAGTTTTCCACACTGGTTCAGCTGGTAGCCTTCCAGTTCTTCCGCCTTTTTATGACCGGCCTCGCTCTGTAGCCACTCAAACAACTGCTGCAAAAGGGTTCGAAAATAGACCGGCCTGGGCACCACCAATTCAAAAGCCTCTTCATAAACGGGAAGAAAACCCAGCCCTGCCTCAGTTGCTGCAGCCTGGGTGCCGGGTCCAATGTCCGCCTGACCCTGAGCCACCGCCGATGCGGTTTCTCTTTCCGTCAAAGCACTGGCGGTTTTCTGCAGACCTTCCAGACGAGCACCCTGCTGACCCAGCCAGTCTTTTAAAAAGCGCTGGGAGCCAGCTCCTTCCTGACGCACCACCCAGCGATATTTCAGTAGTTCAACCGGTGCTAACCCTTGCAGGTCTTTACCCAACATCAGGCCCTGCTGGCGTTTGAAAAGATGCACCAGCACCCAGTGTCTGGCCCCGGCATACTGGCGCACCAGAGCGGGATGGCGCAACTGGCTTTCATCGGCTTTGCCCCAGTGCAGGGTGCAGCAATCCACCAGCCCCTGGGAAAGCAACGACAGGCCAGCCTGGGTTCCCGTGGGCATATAACTGTAAAGAGCCTGATATTGCTGTTCCTGCATCATGCGCAGCAGTCCAGCCTGCAACAGCGGATCATCACTGCCGGAAATCAAGAGGCGGTCACTGAGTACACCATGATGGCTGGACTCCAGTAACCACTGATCAATCAGTTTGCGGGGAAACAGCCACTTGCCGGTGACCTTGGTGGCGGGCAGATGACCATCACTGGCAAGCTGATACACTTTTTTTTCATTCAGGTGCAGGTAAGCAGCCACTGACTTTACTGTCATGTAAGGGCTGGAATCCGTCATGGCCGGTCTCCCGCACGCAGTGGAGGACGCGCATCCAGTTCCAGACGTGCATGCCCGCTGAAAACCTGAAAATGTTTGCCCTTGGCCCGGGCCAGCATCAGGATATTGAGACGCTTGGCAATTTCCAGCCCCATTTGCGTGGCTCCTGAACGTGAGAGCAGCACACTGATGCCCATTTGTGCAGTCTTGATCACCATCTCCGAAGTCAGGCGGCCGGTGGTGTAAAAAATGGCTTCTTCAGGGTTCAGTCCTTCCAGCCATAAGCGACCGGCCAGAGTATCCACGGCATTATGACGGCCAATATCCTCACAAAAGGCCAGCACTTCGCCCTGGGCTGTGGCAACGGCACAGCCATGCACGGCTCCGGCATTGCGATAGGTGGCATTGTATTCATTAAGGGCGTTGAGCAGTGTGTAGATCTGGGATTGCCTGAGCAGCCAGTCGGGCAGTCGGGTGTTTTCCAGGCGAGCCATTTGATTGCCGAATACCGTGCCCTGGCCGCAGCCGGTGGTTACGGTGCGCTGTGAGAGGAGTTCTTCGAGGTTTTCCACGGTTCGTGCCGTGCGTATGGCAGCAGCTTCCACCTCCCAGTCGACCTGAATGGCCAGAACATCCTCCAGCTTTTCAACCAGGCCCTGATTGCGTAAATAGCCCAACACCAATGCCTCAGGGTCTTCCCCCAGGGTCATCAGAGTGACCAGCTCGCGCTTGTCCAGATAAAGCGTCAAGGGTCGCTCACAAGCCAGAGCCTTTTCCTGCCACTCACCCTGCTCATTCATGACTTGCGTGGTTAAAGTCAGAGGCGCTCTGGCCTGGCTAAGCTGAGGGCGGTAGGGGGTTGTATCCGGAGCGGGTGACTTCATGGGCGGCTCTTGCTGATTGGGCTAAAGGAGGCTTAGGATAACAAAATTTATTTGAGGAGACTTGTATGGAAATAGATCTACAGCCATTGACCGCCAATACCCGCTACCATTTGATGACCCAGAGCATTATTCCGCGCCCGATTGCCTGGGTGTTGACGGCCAATCAGCAGCCCGAAGGCCAGGAAGCTACCTATAATCTGGCTCCCTTCTCCTTTTTCAATGCCTTGTGTTCTGATCCGCCTTTGGTGATGCTGTCGATAGGCCGCAAATCAGCAGAAAAGCCCAAGGATACCCGGGAGAATATTATTGAAGGTCAGGATTTTGTCATCCACCTGCCGGGCGTCGAGCAGGCCGAGGATGTCACAGCCAGTGCCGCTACCCTGGATTACGGTGACTCGGAATTGCTGCAGCTGAATCACCCGCAACTGGTCGACTTTCCCGGCTGCCCTCTGCCGCGCCTGGCTTCAGCCCCGGTGGCCTTTCATGCCCGCTTTTATGAAGTGCATTATCTGGGGCCTGCCAAACAGGCGATTATCTATGCTGAGCTTTTGCAGCTCTACGTCAAAGATGAGGCCATCACCCAGGATGTGGAAAAAGGGCGCTATGTGATTGATGCCAATGAAATAAACCCTTTGGCACGGCTGGGTGGTACTAACTATGCGGGACTCAAAGACTTTTTTGCAGTGAAAAGGCCTGACTAGACGTTTTCTGGATTTTGACGGTCAGCGTGCCAGTTTGTCGGCCATATCCATGCCGATGGCACCCTGTAGGGCATCCTTGATCTCTGAGTCGCGGGCATAGAGGCGTTCAAGGGTTGGGGCAGTCCACTCAAGGTAGCAAGCGGCTTCTTCAGCCACAACATCGGCGCTGGCCACCTTGCCACTGATGAAGCTCATCTCGCCGACAAAATCGCCCGGCAGCAGGGTGGCGCGTGCTTGACCCTCCATCTGCACGCTGGCTTTACCGGAAAGCAACAGGAGCAGTGCATTGAGTTCCTGGCCCTGGTGAACCAGGGGTTCGCCAGCAGCAACTTCATGGGTTTTGGCCTGCTTCAGCAAGCGCAGCATTTTACGCGGTTTGAGCAGACGCAGTGTGGTGCTGTGCAACCACTTTTCCTGATCATTCAGTTTAACCGGGCGGCGATGCAGAATCAGCACCGTGAGGTTGAAAGCATTGATAGCAATAAAAGCAATCTGCCACCCCATCGCCGAGTAGAGGGGAGAAGCCTGAAAGTAAAAGTAAGGCAGAGTGCTGATGGCGGCCAGAATGGTTATGGTGCGCAGCCAGGCCATGTCACGAACCATGTAAGCCAGGCAAAACAACAGATTGGCGATATAGAAAAGAAAAACAGTCAACATTGAAATCAGGTTGCTCCTTGCAGGATGGCCTGTCGAGCTTAGCAGCAACCTTTCGGCCATCGCAATCGAAATGCGGTTGTGCTTTGCCATTGAGCCTTGACCAGAAAGACTCGCTGCCAGCCCCGGCTGGGTGAGAAAAGGGCCAGCTGCAAAGGCCAGCCACGTTCCTTGAAATGGGTTTGAAGGATTTTTTCCAGCTCTGTGGGTTCCAGAAGTTCTTCCTGCCGGGGAGAGGCTAGCCAATGCGGTTTGCCCAGCAGCTTTCCGTGGACTTCTTCGTTAAATGAAGCCAGAAAATCCGGCCAGTCAGGGAAGTGCAGCCACCAACCGCGCAGATGCTTTTTACTGGCCCTCTGGGGTGCCGGCATGGGGGCATGCCAGGGATAAAAAAGCACACCGGGCAGCGCCAGTTGTTTATGAATCTCAGTTTCCAGGCTAGCGGCTGGGCCATTTTGAATCAGGGGTTCCAGTTGCTGCCTGGCCAGAGGCTGGTCACTGAGGGGTAGCTGCTTTTGCTCAGTGTGAGCCACCTTGACCGCCAGGCTGTCCAGGCCCGCCGGGCCAATCCAGCGGCATAAATCCTGGCTTTGTCCCGGTCCTTCAGGCAGGCCCAGATAGTACTTGATGGCAACTTCCAGATGATAAATCCTGTGGGTGGGTTGATGTCTGTAGAGAAAGTCCAGCTCACCCAGGGTTCTTTTATTTTCCCGAATTGGCAGGTGATGCCCCAGCAATTGAATAGCCGGTGCTTCTTCCAGCAACAACTGCCACAAGGCTTCGTGATAAACACCCAAACGTAGACGCCCTGAAACGGCCAGCCGGGTTTCCAGATGAGTCCGCTTATTTTCCAGAGCACTCAGCCAGCCAGATATTTCATCTGGATTCCAACCCAGAAATTCCAGATCCGGCTTTCCTGCAAAGGGACTGGTGATCAGATCCGGTGCTTCCAACAGCCAGAGTAGATCCCTCAGATAGGGTGATGTAGGGTCAAGGGTAGTTGTTGATTGCATGGTCATCACCGGATTCAAGGAACAGGGTTCTTTACCTAGCTGGTTGGAACTGTACATCCTCATTATTATAGGTCGCACCCTAGCCTCTATGGGTATCGTTTGTCTGGTTTGAAATAACAGTGAGTTAATTATGGATTATGTGACAGCTATCAGTAGTGCCGTGATGGCATTGGTCTGGGTTACCTACTTTCAGCTTTTCTTTCAGCAATACAAACGCAGCAGTCGCCCCTATCTGGTAATCCATCATGCTCAGCATGAAAACATTGATTCCTTGTGCCTGTTGGTGAACATGAGTGAGGAAGCTGTTCATATTCAGTGTGTGCAGGTGGAAATCTGGCTTGAAAAGGGTGGTTCACAGGTTTTCACGATTACTGAATATGCACGGGTTAACCCTGACGACCAGAATTTGCAGCGCATCCTTCGACAAGGGCCCTTGCAGGCCGGTGGCTACCTGGTTCTGGGTTCTTTTCAAAATCTGATTCTGGGCAGAAAAAGTGAAAACAGTTCTGCTGATCACTTCTTGCAGGATGTTAAAGAGATAGAGGTTCGGGCTGCAGTGATTCATGGGCCAACGAAGCATCCTGTCGGGGTGCGGCGGCGCTTTTATCTGCAACATGATCAAACCACAGCTATTTATCCGCAAAACATCCATACGGAACAGCTGAGCCGCCGGAAAGACAGGGACACAGTACGGCAATGGCTGGAATATGGCTTGCAACCTCGTCAGACAGGCCGCTCACAAACGGACCGTTCTGATCAGGCTTACCAGGATTAGGTTTGGCTGCAGCGGAGTACTCTTTGGCACACTGAGAAATCCTGCTCACCAAAGAATTGATAAAGATCAAAAAGAAAACAGAAAAAAGGTAGAAACAATATATTTTATCTCGCCCTGTAGTGCTGTCGCTGGCATCCTTGCTAAATTAGTAGGTGTCGGTTGCTATAGGCACCCTCAGCTTAGCCAAATAAAAAGAATAAGGCTGTGCCCATGTTGTTAAGAGTCTTTAAATTATCCTTTCCCCTCCTGTTGATGATACTGCTTCCTGCCTTGGGCGGCTTATTCATGTTTGTTCTAGTGCTGATTGGTTTTGAGGCTGCACGTGGCGTTGCTGTTAAAGAACAGGAAAATAAAATGCAGCAACTTGTCACCACAACGGCTAGCTCAATCGAAAAACTTTGGGTTGCTCCAAGAGAAAATGTGGTCATTGCGCTTGCAAGCAGCGATACCTTAAACCAACGAATCAGGGATGAGGTTGCATTTGACGATCTTTTTCAGGAGTGGAAAGTCAGTAACCAAGTGCTAGAAGGTTATTTCTTTATCTATTATGGCCTCCGGGATGGAACGATTGAATACTATCCTGAGGGTGAGCTTCCTCCGGGTTATGATCCTCGAAACAGGCCTTGGTATACAGCGGGGATGCAGATTGATAAAAGCGTGGCATGGACTTCCCCCTACAAGGAAGCGATAACCGAGGAAATGGTGGTCAGCACCGTTACGCCCCTCTATCGTGGCGAGGAAAAAATCGGTGTGCTGTCGACCGATATGAAATTTGAAGGGCTTACCAGGATTCTTGAAGAAATGCAGCTTCCGCCAGGAAGCTCTGTTTTTTTGGTCAATGAAAAGGGAGTGCCGTTTATTGGAACAGATGAGGAATGCGTCGAAACCGGAAAATTACCTGAGGTTAATGAAACCCTTTTTGTGGGATCAAGCCCACCTCTTTCAAATGGATGGCAAGTCAGCATAGTGGTTCCGCGCACCGCTATAGCGGAATCCTTTTCTCAGCTACGCAGGCCCATTTTTATTACTTCAGCACTGCTCCTGCTTGCCGGGGTGATCATAATATCGTTACTCGTAGGTCGGGCTGCCTCTCGAGTCCACCATTTGGCCAATTATTTTCGTGAAGTCCAGAAAGGCTCTGTTACCCCCCGGCAAATTTTTCCCGGAAAAGACGAGTTCTCTTTTCTAAATAGCCAATTCAACCAGGTGATCGCCGAGGCTCGCAAGGCGGAAGAAAAAAAGTTGGCCCAGGAGCGCACCTTTCGATTTCTAGTAGAACAGACTCCCGTTGGCTTCTTTCGCACCAGTTGGGATGGTGAGCTGCTTTACATCAACCCGTATGCTGCATCCTTAATGGGTTATACGCAAAACGAGGCGCTTAAAGAAATTTCTTCAGTGGATCAGTTCTATTACGACAAAAAAGACAGGGACAGCTTTTTGGAGGAATTGCTTGAGCAGGGTGAGGTACGTAACAGAAAAATCCTTTTTGTCAGAAGATCGGGGGAAACAATCTGGATATCCATGACCGCCCGGCTAAACAGGAAAGTAAGGGAGCATGATGAAAAGGACGCCTCCGAGATTGAAGGGTTTGTAATGGATATTACTAGCGATATGGAGGAGCGGGACTCACTGATTAATATGACAGAAAGTGATCCGCTTACCGGTGCAGCCAACCGTAGGGCATTTGATGAGGCCATCAATAATATCGTCAAACTTGCTCGGCTTTCTGGCCAATCTGTGACCCTGATTCTTTTTGACATTGACAAGTTCAAGCCCATCAACGACAACTATGGCCATGATGTGGGTGACTACCTATTAAGAGAAATCGTTTCTGTTGTTAATAAGCACATCAGAGGCGGTGATCTACTGGCACGAATGGGTGGAGATGAGTTTGCAATCCTATTGCCCCTGGGGTCGGGTAAAGGAGAAGCAGAAGGCCTCATGCATCGACTGCAAGATGAAATCAAGGACATAGTTTTGCCTGAGTCTTTACCAGAACCTCCCACTCTTAGCATTGGGGTTGGTATCGTGCGGGGTGATGATGCAGAGGCCGCCGAGCTATACAAGGTTGCTGACACAGCCATGTATCGTGCCAAAAAGACGGGAAGAAACAGAATCCATTTTTCTATGCCTTGAGTGCAGTGAAGCCGCAACGTTGCGGCCAGTCTGCGTAAGCTTATATAGCGTCGGCGCAGACCCGGTTCCTGCCTGCAGTCTTGGCTTGGTAAAGCAGTGCATCCACTCGGCACGTCAGTTCATCAAGGCTTTCATTGGTTTGGTACTCCACCACACCTATGCTCGCTGTTACCTTCCCAACCTCAGGAAAGACTTCATCTGCAATTGTTTTTCGCAATTGCTCAGCCAGGGCTTGTGCACACGATAAGTTGGTTTCTGGTAACAAGGCCATGAACTCTTCGCCTCCCCAGCGGCAAATGGCATCATTCTCACGCATTCGCTGACTGGTCAGTTCAGCAATTCTTACTAAAACCTGGTCTCCGAGATCATGCCCATAGGTATCATTGATTTGCTTGAAGTGATCCAGGTCAAACATCAATAAAGAAAACTGGGTTTGATAACGTTGCGAGCGGGCCACCTCTTTCTCTAACAGATCATAAAAGGCCCGGCGGTTGTAGAGATGAGTCAACTGGTCATGAAAGGCCATTTGTTGTAGTTCATACTCCAGGTGCTTACGCTCTGAGATGTCCCTGAAAGTAACCACACCACCAAACACCAGCCCTAATTCTTGCCACAAGGGAGTCGCATAAATTTCTACCGGAAAGCCGCTTCCATCTGGACGCCAAAACCAGTCCTCATCCCAGTCTTTGAGGGGCTTGCCTGCATTGATGGCCTGATAAATCGGGCAATCTTTTTCTGGGTAGGGGCTGCCATCCGGGTAGGAATGGTGAGTTAGTTGGTGACTGTTTTGTCCTATGAGGTCTTCGTTTTTTGAGTAACCCAGCATCCTCAGCCCCGCCGGGTTGATAAATGTAAACCGGCCTTCAGAATCCACCCCAAAGACCCCTTCACCAATATTATTCAGCAGTGTGCGGCTAAAATGTTCTTCTTCCCGGCGCTTGCTCACATTACGCTGCATGGAAATATAATGAGTAACCTGCCCGGTTGCATCTCGCACGGCTGCAATATTCCATTCCACCAGATAGGGTAACCCATCTTTTCGATAGTTGACGTTAGCCCCCTTGAACTCCTTCCCTTCCTCCAGGCACTGACGTAAGCGTTTCAGCTCTTTTTGATTGGTTAGTTCGCCCTGAAGAATTCTGGGGCTTTTTCCCTGCAAGTCAGCCCAGGTATAGCCCGTCATTTGAGTGAAAGCCTGGTTAATATAAAGAATTTTGGGGCCAGGATAGGTTAGATCAGCATCGGTGACCAATACGGGATTACTGGCTTGATCGATTGCACGTGGCAAAAAGGCAGCTGCTTGGTCAAGTGGCATTGTTGATCCTTCAAATGCAGCAAAATGTAGCGAGCATGATACCAGTTAAGAATAAAAATCACCTCTACAAACCCGGTACCTGACAAGCCTGCCACAGGTGAATAAAGCGTTTAATTGACTATAGCTTATGAATCTATGCTTATAATATTTTTAAGGAGGAGCCCTAAGAGCATTCGTCTTGGCGAAATAGCCCTGATTTTCAGGTTGAAACCACTAAAGGCTCTATAAGCTTTCATGAGTGGAGTGGAACTTCCTGGGTTTTCTTTTTCAGCCACCCAGCCAACTTTACCCCCGTCTGCACCACGGAAATGGGTCGCACTGCACAGCTGAGTAAGGAGTTTTCGGATTGCATTGTTAAGCCACTGGGCTTGTCTACAGATTCTGTGGAAGAGCACTTAAAGTGGATTGAAAATGACCGCAGGGCTGCTGTCCATTAAAATCAGATCAGGTTACGTGTTCTGCCAGGGTTTCAAATAGGTGGTAGGCCAAGTGGGGGCTGTCGCGATAACAGGAGTAATTATCTTGCTGAACCTGGCTTGTCAGGTGTTTTTGTAACAGGGAGGAATCCATACGGTGAAAGCCCATATACCAGTCCATAAATAACCGCTCATCAAGAACACCACCCGCAATAACAGAGACCTGGCAATGGCGTGAGTCCGCCTCAATCCGCTCAAACAGCTTTTCCACTCTGCTTTGTTTGCCTTCCAGGTACTGAATACACGCCCCCTCCAGTAGGATTAACTGGCCGGTTATACCCAGCCGACGGTTTTTATGTGCAGATTCAGCAGCCAGCCGGGAAAAATCTTCTGGGGTTAGATCAGGGCTCGGGCAACTGATGTAGATCAAGAAATACATACCTTCAGAGTCGATTTCCAAAGATTCTTTACGCTCTTCCAAAAGGGTTATGAGCTTTTCTTCGGCCATCGGTCGGTAAAAGTAGTACCCCTGAATGGATTGAATCCCCAGAGCACAAACCAGATCTCGCTCTTCAGCTGTTTCCACGCCCTCTGCAATCAATTGCAGCTGCAGCGACCGACCCATGCGGCTAATCGCTGCAACTACAGCCTGCTGATCGCGCTGTTGATCCAAACGATCGATAAAGGCACGGTCAATTTTTAGCGTATGTGCCTGTAAGTGAACCAATTGAGCCAAAGAGGAAAAGCCGGTACCAAAGTCATCCACAGCCAAGCGTAAACCCATATCAACCAAACGCTCCAGTACGGCACGGGTGTTACTGATATCAGCCATCAGGGCCGTTTCTGTGATTTCCAGAACTAGATTATTTGCTCGTGCTCCGGTTCGCTTGAGGATGACCTCAAAGCTTTCAACCAGCTGCTCGTCAATCATTTGGCGGGTTGAAAGGTTAACGGAAATATAGGGGGCTGACTCACCAAAATAATGATAGAGACGCTGTTCAGTTAGGCAGGCCTGCTCAAACACCCAACGACCGATATCCACAATAATTCGGCTGGACTCGGCCACTGGAATGAACTGCGCAGGGGAAATTTCTCCTTTGGGTGAGCGCCAGCGTAAAAGCAACTCCATACCCTTGATGACGCCTGAGTCACTACCAACAATCGGCTGATAGTTCACGTAAAACTCATTACGCCCAAGCGCCTGGCGCAGACCGGAAGCGATTTCCAGGCGTTGGGAAGCCTCTTGCTGAACCTGCTGACTGAAAAACTGCCAGCCATCCCGCCCTTTTTGCTTAATGGCATACATGGCAGCATCTGCATTCCTTAACAGATCCTGGGCTGAATGGGTGGTGCCATGACCCACAGCAATTCCAATGCTGGCACTGATTGACAGGTCACTGCCCTGATAATGCACCATACGCCTTAATTCTTCTCCCAGGCGCTGAGCAACCTGGGCCACCTCATCGGCTGCTTCTAGGGCTTCGCAGACCACTACAAACTCATCGCCCGCCAAACGTGCCACCGTATCGCCAGGTCTGACAGCTTGAATCAAGCGCTGGGAAAGCGTTTTAAGAAGCTGATCTCCAGCTGCGTGGCCGTAGGAATCGTTTACCTCCTTGAATCCATCCAGGTCAATAAACAGCAGAGCCAGAGTGCCTGGACCACGCTTGGATCGCTCTAACGCATGAGTTAAACGTTCCAGAATCAAGTTCCGGTTGGGCAGGCCTGTCAGAGTGTCATGAGTGGCTTGCCAAGCTATATCCTGTCGCTTCTTTTTATCCTGAGTCAGATCGCGAATCGTTGCCACCAGTAACCAACCGTTGGTTCCGCGCACCTTGGCAATGGAGGCTTCCATTGGGAAGTAGGTACCATCCTTGCGATACCCCGAGATTTCCGAGCGCCGATTCATGCGCACTTCGGTCTGGTCGCTGCCAATAAAATGCTGAATATGATCAGCATGGCGTCCACGCAACGCAGGGGGTACTAGAGAATGAACGGACATACCGATCAGTTCACCTGTTTGATAGCCAAATAGAAGTTCTGCTGTTGCATTGACTTCATTAATCAAACCGGCCTCATCGCAGGCGACAACGGCAATATCGGCAACAGAAAGAATACGGCTTGCGCCCTGATCTCTTTGACGTGATTGAAAGGCTTCTTCCGCGATACGCTGGATATTCGTGGTTTGCTTTTCTTTTGAGTCAAAAGGCGTATTAAAGGCGCGCCGAAAGGCTTCGCGATAATACTCAGGAATACGGGGGTGAATGGCGCCAAAGTTTTCTAGAATTTCAAAGGTGCCATCTGCCTGACAGCGCGAGAGATAACTGTTCACCTGCGCATGATGAATGCTGCCATCCATCTTGACTTGGCCTTGAGGTGCTTCGATGTTGACTTGTTCCAGAGCAGCAACCAGAGCTTCAGGATCGGTGCTGCCTGCCTGAGTGATTGCCTGGGAAAATGCCTTCACACAAACATAGGTTCCTTCACCAAAATTGGTTAGGGTGCCTTGTCCTTGAGGCCAGATGCCGTCCACATCCGGCTGCTCGGCCAAACGCTGCAGATAGTGCTGATTGGCCTCTGTCTTAACCGACATGAAGTAGGTGTTACTGGAATAAAAGCCTTCTCGAACTTCTGGCTGGAGATGGGAAACAAGCACTTCATCATAATGCCCCATCACCACAGCCATACGCTGTTTCAATCCTTTTTCAGTGAAGCGGCTGAGCAAATTGATCTGATCAATGCCTGCAAAGTAGGGCACAAAGACATCAGCACCGGAGCGGGCCACTCCTTCTAGGAGCCAATCAATGTCTTCTGGGGAAGTGCCGATGGGTAAATATTGCTCTCCCACCACTTCACCCTTCATGGATAACAGCGAAGCCTTGGCTGCATCAATCGAACCGCGAGGCCATTCGTAGTTATTCCCTGCAAAATAGAATTTTGAGCCGTATTTTCTGGCCATATAGGGAATCATGCGCTGAATTTGCTGATTCGGCAGGGCAGCAAAATGAAAGAAGTAACGGCCTGCGATACTGCCTTCATAAAAAGAAAAGTTCAGATAGGGGGTGCGTCTTGGCTCGCTGACCTGTTCGGCTACGGCAATGCGAGAGTTAGAAAGGAGATTTCCAATGAAAGCGCAACACTGGTGCTGATCCAGTAAGCGTTGAGCAGCGGGCACTGCCGTTTCAGGCAGACTACCATCGTCCTCGATGACAAGTTCAAGAGGGCGACCCAGAAGACCGCCCGCTTGATTGATTTCTTCGACAGCAATCCGGGCGGCCCAACAGATCTCCTGACCATAAATTTGAACCAGCCCTGTTAGAGGCGCCATCAGTCCCAGGCGTATCGGGGAAGTGTGTTTGGTTGACAACTCAGTCTCCTGCCTACCTAAAATGTATCATTATGTAAAGCTAAGCTTATCTGATATTACCCTGCACTCAAACACGAAGTCTGTTTCACTCGGGGCAAGGTGAAGAAAAAGCGGGTTCCCTGATCCTCACCATCAGACTCCACCCAGATACTTCCCCCATGGCGAGCAACTATCTTGTGGCAAAGCGCCAAACCTATGCCGGTGCCTTCATATTGAGAGCGGGTGTGCAGCCGCTGAAAAACCTTGAACAGGCGATCAAACTGATTGGGGTTGATGCCGATACCCTGGTCTTCCACCTTAAATATCCAGTAATCCTCCGAGGATTTAACGGAGACACTAATTTCCGGTGGCAAGTCGGGTTGGTGATACTTGATCGCATTGCTGATCAGGTTCTGAAAAAGGCGGGTTAACTCATTGGGGCTGGCTTCAACTCTGGGCCAGTTGTTGCCCTGTATTTCAATTTGCGCGAGTGACTGCTTGATATCAGGATTGAGAAAGGCTAGTGCTTCCGCGAGGTGTTTTTTGCTGTCGACAAGCACTAAGGGCTCACCAATCCGCCCTACGCGTGAATACTCAAGAAGAGATTTTAACATCTCATCCTGTCTTTTCGCGCCATCCACTGCAAAATGAAAAAGCTCCCGGGTTTCTTCATCCAGCTGGCCAGACAAACGTTTTTCCAGCATTTGCAGATAACTTGTAATCATCCTGAGAGGCTGGCGCAAATCATGGCTGGCGACATAGGCAAACTGCTCCAGTTCATTGTTGGATTGCTTGAGGAGTTCTGCTTTCTCTTCCAATGCTGTCTGGGCTAGATGAGTTGCTTCCTCTTGCCTTTTAAGCTGCTTCAGGGTCGTGGCCAGGTGTTTGTTGCTCCGGTACTGTTGAACAGTGAAAGTGAATAAAAGTAAAAGAAAAACGGCACTTAGAGCCAGAGGCCAGCGATACTCTTCCCATAAGTCATCCAAATGGATAGGGGAGTGGCGAGCATAAGGGGGTAAGTGGAGTGCCTTGGCAAGCATTTCCATGGTTGAGTAATCAGCCGGTGGCGCAAAACCATCAATGCCCAGCTTCTGAACGGCGGGGTGGTCAGGAGCCAAATTGATTAAAGATCTGAGGATTTCGCGTTCACAGGGGCAAGGTTTGACGGTAACCAACGGCCACTCAGGGTAAAGACGAGTAGAGAGAGCAAAGGGATAGTCGGGATACTGCTGAGGGTTAATCAAACGTAAGTGACTAGGTAGCTGCTCTACGCTTGTGAAAAACTGTTCCAGGATGCCTGTTCGAACAAAACCGACTTCGCTCTGACCGCTGATTAAGGATTGAATAACGGCATCATGGCTACCCAGCTCCCTGACCTTTACATCACTGGGTATATTCAGTTGCTCTGTTTCCAAAAGCTCGTAAGCCTGAGTTTGAAAGCCGCCGAGAAAACGCTTCCCCGGAATAGCAACCTCGTGCCCTTGGAGGTCAGACAGCGTTTGAATACCCGAGGATTTGGAAGCTAAAATAACACCACCCAGTTGCCTGACGGGTATTTCCTGCTCCCGGTTCACCAGGGTGGCTAACACACCATGAAGAGAGTAGTGGTGGCGTAAATGAATATAGTGGCTGGGGTTGGTAAAAAGCAGATCCAGCTGATTGGCAGCTATAGCATCTTCTAGCTGTGACTGGGAAAGAACCAAAAGCTCAATTTGGGTGTTTGTCAGTTGGCTGTTGAGATGGTCAACCAGAGGTTGAAAGCGCTCTTGCATGACTGGAACTGGCCTATAAGCAAAAACGCCCAAGGTCAGCGTATTCTGCAAGGCAACAGCAGGAAGGCTAAGTAGAAGGAGAGTCAAGGCTAAAACCTGAGCTAAAACCTTCTTGCCAGCAAGTCCTTGCGAGTCTTTATTTGCTTCCGTTCTGGGCATTGTTGACCTTTTTGCTTGTGATACCAAGGTGTAAACCGTCTCAAATTAGAGTTTTCGTATAAATAATACACGAAAAGTTACGAAATGTTTCTTTTTGAGGATTAACTAATGTTAAACAGAAGCGACCAGCAAAGAGATGGTATTGCTTCTGTTTAGGCAGTAAGCAGGCCCGATATGAACCACCCCTTCCTGAACCAAATCAAAAAGAATTTCGGCGGTGCCGTCATGATCCCCCGGTTCCGGAAATTTCGGTTTTTAAGAAATTTTCTCGCTCCTGCGTACTCTGAAGCTGTTGATGGTGAAAAGTGTTCCAGAATTCACGTAGGGTCGGCATTTTTAGACTGAGGCTTTCCTTCAGGCTTGTGAAGTGTGCGCCATCTGGAAGCCCTAGAAGAAGGGGATTTGATGACTGATTACATTGGTTCTTGTCTGTGTGGCAATGCAAAATTTGAAGTGCAAGGGAAGTTCGACGGTTTTTACCTGTGTCATTGCCAGTATTGCCAAAAGGATACTGGGTCTGCTCATGCGGCCAATCTATTTTCGAAGTCAGCTAAATTGACTTGGTTGGCGGGCTCAGATTCAGTGACTACCTTCACACTTCCAGGTACTCGTCACAAGAAAAGTTTTTGTAAGCTCTGTGGTTCAGCATTGCCAAGCATTCATAACGCAGTTCTGCTCACTGTTCCCGCTGGGTGTTTGGACACGGACATTTCTATGTCACCAACAGCTCACATATTTACATCTAGCAAAGCTGTTTGGGATAGAAGGCTAGGTGATGTGCCAGAGTTTGAGGGCTCCCCTTGAATTCATGGTGGGGTAAGTTACACGCAAAGGTGCGCTGTATGAAGACGCTTATTCTAGGCTGATAAACCACAAGGGAAGCAGCATCGTCACGGACAAGCTGGATAAACTGTGCTATTACTTTAGATAAGAGCCGGGGAATGAAGGGGGAGCTGAAACGAAAAAAGGCGAATCAACTAAGTCATTGATTCGCCTTCTTAAGATTTTGGTAGCGGGGGCCGGATTTGAACCGACGACCTTCGGGTTATGAGCCCGACGAGCTACCAGGCTGCTCCACCCCGCATCAGTGGGGCGTATTATAGGGATTTTTTGTCGGGTGTCAATACAAGACTAAAAGTCATTTGATTTTATGTGGTAAAGCTGTAGTTTGTGACTGTTGGGTTCTGTCTCTGCGATAAAAACAATAAGCAGCAAGGCTGAGTCCCAAACCCCAGAAAGAAAACAAGAAGTCGGGTGAATTTTGGCTCCGGCTCAGTAGCCGGATTTTGGTACTTTGAGGGAGATTGACAATGCAAAAAAATATAGCTTGGGTTACAGGTGGCACTGGTGGAATCGGTACGGGGATTTGTCATGCTCTGGCCGATGCAGGTTACCAAGTGGTGGCTGGTTACTCCAACGCAGAAAAAGCCAAAGCCTGGCAAGAAGAACAAAAAGCAGCCGGTTATGACATCGACATCAGTTATGCGGATGTGACGGATTTTGACTCGGTCAGCAAAAGCTATGCCGAGATTCAGGAGAAGCACGGAACCGTTTCTGTACTGGTCAACAATGCCGGGATAACTGCAGATGGCATGCTGAAGAAACTGGATGTGGATAAGTGGCGTGCTGTTCTGAGCACCAACCTGGACAGTGTGTTTAACACATCCAAAAGCTGCCTGAACGGAATGCTGGAACAGCAGTATGGCCGTATTATCAACATTTCATCCATCAATGCTGAAAAAGGCCAGATGGGCCAGACCAACTATTCGGCAGCCAAGTCCGGCATGCATGGTTTCACCAAGGCCCTGGCCCAGGAAACGGCGAAAAAAGGGATTACCGTTAACACCATTTCACCGGGTTACATTGCCACGGATATGATCATGAAGATCAAGGAAGACATTCGTGAGGGTATCAAGGCCCAGATTCCTGTAGGGCGCTTTGGTGAACCGGAGGATATTGCACGTATCGTGGTTTTCCTGGCTGATGAAGCGTCCAGCTTTATCACCGGTGCCAATATTTCCGCCAATGGCGGTCAGTACATGCACTAGAAACAGCTGACTGACTGTTCATGAAAAAGGGCAGGCCGTGAGGTCTGCCCTTTTTTTTCAGTCGGGTTGGTAGCAGGTTTTCAGAGCCTGAAAGAAACGATTTGAGAGGCTTCCTTCCCGGCTTTTTACGCTTTCCAGCCAGTGATCCAGCAGTTCTCTGGCTTCCTGCTGCCGGTTGTTTGCGGTGTTCTCACCCTTGATACCGGCGTTGAGTCTTTCCACCTGGAGTTGCATTTTCAGGGCCTGGTCTTCTTCAGGTACAGGAAGACCTGCCAGGGTCTCCAGTTTGACCGTGAGGCGTTTGGCCAGCTCCGGGTCAGCCAGAGGTCGGTCCTCAGGCAGTTGTTGCCAGCTTGCTTCCAGTTGATGCAGTTGTTCCTGGTGTTGGTTCTGCCGGGTGGCAGCTTGCAGCTGTGCGGCAAAGTCTTGCAGTTCCTGCTGCCAGCTTTCGGTTTTCTTGCGGGGAATTGAGCGCAAAGAAGCTGCTGATTGATAGAGCTTTCTGGCGCTTGAAAGCTGCCCTGCCTGCAAAGCTTGTCGGGCTTCACTGAGTTCTTGCCGGGCTTGCAAAAAGCGCTCTTCACGGGCCTGGTTCTGGCTCTGGCGTTGTTCATCACGCTGTTGGAAGAGTTGGTCACAAGCAGCCCGAAATTCTTTCCAGAGTTGGTGTTCAAGGCTGCCGGGTGCGCGACCCACCTGTCGCCATAGGTTTTGCAGTTCCTTGCTGGTCGCGGTTGCGGCTTGCAGGTCTTCGCTGTCCAGTAGCGCTTTGGCTTCGGTGATGAGTTGGCGCTTCCGGTCAGCATGCTCCTGACGCAGGCCGTAGAGATAATCCTTGATGGGGGTGAGGGCTTGTTGAAAGCGTTCTGCCAGACGTTTGCCTTCGACCCGGTTCACCGGGTTAAAGCGTCGCCACTCGTCGTGTACCTGGGTCAGCAGCTTGTCCAGACCTTCTTCATCCAGATTTTTGTGGCTATTCTCCTGGCTCAAGGCTTCCAGTTCTTCACAGATGATCTGGCGTTGCTGCTGGTTGTATTCGCGCTGTTTGGCTTGTTCGGCAAACCAGGCTTTGCAGGGTTCATAGGCCAGATCCGCTGCCTTCTTGAAGCGTTTCCAGAGGCTTTTGTTAATGGCAGCCGAACCCAGTTCACGCCATTCATTTTGCAATGCCTGAATGCGGTCGGCCTTGGCTTGAGGCTCCATGCTCTGGTCGTCAGCCAGGGCTTCCATTTGTTCGCAGAGGGCTTCTCTTTTAGGGGCAGCCACAAAGCCCTGCCAGTCTTTTAGCTCTGCAGCCTGGGCGGTGAGTTTGCGCAGTCGTGGGGTGTGTTTCTGGCGAAAGGCTGCAGGTGCAGCTTCCATCTGGCTTTGTAGTTGTTGCAAAAGACGCTGGGCAGGCCGACTGCTGCCTTCGTCCAGAAGTGTTTCCAGTTGTTGTAGATCATTACGACAGCGATTTTCATCAAAGTCACTGGTGTCTGGCTGAGCGGGTGCTTGCTGTTCACTGGCTTGCTTCGCCAGGCGTTCGCGCAAGGCAAGGACTTCTTCCGGCGCAGTCAGGGCCGCAGGCCAGTCAAGCTTGTTGAGCAGTCTTTGACCGGCCTGGGCCTGCAGGTCGGACCAGTGGTCCTCGGCCAGTAGAATTTGCAAGTCAGCACAGAGCGTGTAAAAGCCTTCCCAGGCTGCAAAAGCCTGCTGCAATTGCTCGGAGAGTTTTTGCCATTGGCGTTTGTGGCTGGCCGAAGCGGGATGCAGGTCATTGCTGGCCTGCCAGCTTTCGGTCAGTTGCTGAAGCTGGGCCTGGAGTTCCTGCGGTTGTTCGATCCGTTGAGTGGCCGTTGAAGTGGCCCATTCTTCGAGCTGCTGAAGAAGTTCTGTTTGTTGTTTCTGGCAGGCTTGCTTGTCGGCTTCCCGCTGGCGCTGGGCTTCCTCTTGCGCAGCCAGTTCGGCTGCTTGCTGTTGAGCCGCGAGCAGCAGTTCCTGGTAATGGCTTTCAGTCTGGGCATCCGCAGGAAAGTCTTCCAGCAGTGACCACTGGCGTTGGAGGTGTTCCAGACGGGCGGCAAAAAGCTGCTGATCCTTGCTGTTCAGGTGTTGGCGCAGCTGTTGAAGCAGTTTTTGCTTTTGCTCCAGGGCTTCCAGACGCTTTTGCTCCTGGGCTTTCAAGTCGGCCAGTCTTTCGCGGGCCAGGCGTTGAACTCTTTTGTCGCCCTGAGCTTCCTTGACGAGTTTTTCCAGGGCCTTTTCGCCTTGTATCCGGCTGGCTGCCTGATAACGCACTTTGGATAGAGAGTTGCTGAGGGCGATTTCCAGCCAGTTGTCTTCGTTGGTCGTCAGCTGGTTTAAGGCCCGAAGGCGCAAATCCAGGGAGTCGGCCTGGCTGATCAGCTCCAGCAGCAGCCCCTGGTGAGTGGTTTTTGCCAGGGTTGTCTGGTGTTCGTCCGAGAGGTCATTCGGGCTGCTCAGGGTTTGGCTGAGGTGCCGGGTCAGTAAGCTGCCCAAAGGCTCAGGGCAGGGTTTGAGTTCAGACTGCAGAAGTTCCAGCAAGGGCTGTAAACGCGGAAACAGAGGCAGGGCTTGCTGAATGACGTCCGGGTCTGTCTCTTCCTGCAACCAGGCCAGGAAGCGCTCCTGCTGTGCAGGGTTTTGTAAATCCAGTCTTTGTAGCGCCATCAGACGGATACTGCGCTTACTGTGGGCAAGCGAAGGTTTGAAAAAGCGCGGTGCGATTCGGACTAACAACGAATTCATGACTTGAGATTGCCCTTGCTACCAGAAATAAAGAAAGGTTTTCCGTACCTTGCAGCCCATTAGCGGGTGCAAAGCCGAGTCAGGGCGAATAGACTAAGAAAAAACAGTGGCCCTGACAGAGAAGGCTCATTCTAACAGATGAGACCGGCAGGGGCGCAGTATAAGTTGTCGCCTTTCAAGGAGTTTTTATGACCAGCCGTTTCCACACTTCCTTAATGGATCACTCTCATGCGGAACAGGAAGCTGAGCGCCTGAGGGCTGCAGACCCGGATTTTGCGGCCTGGGCCGAAGGCTGTGGGGTGATCGTTCACCAACCTCTGACCCAGATCAGGATTGCAGAGTTGTTGGAGCAACTGGAACAGCAAAGCCAGCCGCGCAAAAACCTGCTGGAGGCTTTGCAGGCTGCCGACAAGCTGGCCAATGCCGCCATGTGGCTGGTGGTTCATGCCACCTATGCCAAGCAGGTGGATGTGGAGGGCAAGCCTCTGGGTGCGGAATCTTTCAAGAAGGACCCTCAGGGGCACACCGGGGGTTCTCTGAATATGGTGCCTGCTTATGTGGGCTATATGCTGGCCAATTTGCTCAGTGGCCACACCCGCAGTTGGATGATGGAGCAGGGCCACTGTGTGGCAGCCATTGACAGTGTGAACCTCCTGCTGGGCAATCAGAAAAAACGCCATGCTGAAGCCTATCCGCAGTGGTCTTCAGAAGTGCTTACACGCTTTGTGAAGGATTTTTATTCCTATGCTTTGACGCCGGACGGTAAACCGGCTTCACCTCTGGGCAGTCACCTGAATCCCAATACAGCCGGAGCTGTCAGTGAAGGCGGTTACCTGGGTTTTACCGCCTTGCAGTATGTGCATGCCAGCGAAAAAAATGAGCGCCTGGTCACCTTTCTTTCTGATGGTGCTTTTGAAGAGCAGCGCGGCAGTGATTGGGCTCCTCTTTGGTGGCGTTCGGAGGATTGCGGCCTGGTGGTTCCGGTGATGATTGCCAATGGCCGGCGTATTGACCAGCGTTCGACTCTGGCGATGGAAGGTGGCTCGGAATGGTTTGCCGAACACTTGAGTCATCATGGCTTCCAGCCCAGCATTATTGATGGCCGTGACCCAGCGGCTTTCGCCTGGGGCATCCTGACCGGTGAGCAGTGGCTGGAAGATGAGGCTGCTGAGATCGGCCATGACAAACGCTCCTATCCGGTACGCCTGCCCTATCTGATTGCTGAGGCACCCAAGGGTTATGGCTTTCCCGGTGCAGGAACCAACCGGGCGCATGGCACCCCTCTGCCGGGCAATCCTGCCCAGGATGCTGAATCATTGCGGCTGTTTAATGAAGGTGCAGCCCGGCTTTGGGTGCCGGTGAAGGAACTTCAGAAGGCGGTGAAGCGTTTCCGCCAGCACGAACTTCAGCAGCGTCCCCAGGAAAAAGACCACTCTCTTGCCCGACGCAGGGTCGATCCAGCCATTCCTGAAGTGCCCTGGACCGAGGCCCACCAAAATTATTCGCCCATGGCAGCGGTGGATGTTGCTTTTTGCGCTTTGGTGAAGGCCAACCCGAAGTTGCGGGTGCGGGTGGGCAACCCGGATGAAATTTCCAGCAACAACATGAACCTGACGCTGGCCAAACTGAAGCATCGGGTCACCCAGCCTGAGCTGTCTCAGGATGAAGCCCGGGATGGGGCCGTGATTACCGCCCTCAATGAAGAAGCTGTGGTCAGTGCGGCCCTGGCCAACAAGGGCGGTTTGAACCTGGTGGTTTCCTATGAGGCTTTTGCGGTTAAAATGCTGGGTGCATTACGTCAGGAAATCATTTTTTCGCGTCATCAAATAGAGCAGGGCGAACAACCCGGCTGGCGCTCTCTGCCGGTGATTTCCAGCTCCCACCTTTGGGAGAACGGCAAAAACGAACAATCGCACCAGGACTCCACCCTGGCAGAAGCTTTGCTGGGGGAGATGGCGGATGTCTCGCGGGTGATCTTCCCGGCCGATGCCAACTCGGCTGCAGCGGCTTTGCTGGAGGTCTATCGCCATCAGGGCCAGATTGCCAACCTGGTGATACCCAAGCGTGCTCTACCCGTGCACTTGACCCCTCAGCAGGCTGAACAGCTGACTCAGGAAGGTGCGCTTTTGATTGCCGGGGATGCCCAGGCTCCATTGCAGTTGGTGGCCGTGGGTGCCTACCAGTTGCAGGAGGGTTTACTGGCCTGGCAGCGCCTGGAAAAACGCGGTGCCAGAGCTTCGCTGGTGTATTTGCAGGAGCCGGGCCGTTTCCGTAAACCGCGTGATGCCCAGGAAGCCGTCTGGCAAGCTCCGGCGTCAGTACAGGAGCGCCTTTTTCCGGCAGCCGTAACGGATCGATTGTTTCTGTGCCACACTCGCCCCGAAGTCCTGCTGGGGCATTTGCGGCCTCTGGATCTGGGTACAGATCATACTCGCGCTTTGGGCTATATTAACCGCGGTGGAACGCTGGATGTGAAGGGGCTGCTCATTGCCAATCGCTGCAGTTGGGTGCATGCCCTCCAGGCTTTGGCAGAAATGACCAGGCAGCCTTTGCAGGCCTGGCTAGACGCTGAAGAATTGGAAACATTTGGCCTTAATGACCGTTAATCTTTTTTTAATGGGATGATTTGTATAAATAGCG
The DNA here is from genome assembly GCF_044810985.1 of Marinospirillum sp. GTDB lineage: Bacteria > Pseudomonadota > Gammaproteobacteria > Pseudomonadales > Halomonadaceae > Marinospirillum. The sequence goes on along the minus strand of NZ_CP085242.1, from coordinate 1,794,461 downwards.
TATCTTTGTTTTATAAATTGTATATAGGTGGAGCGGTTTTATGGCCGATGCGACCAGTCCCAGACTGAATCTGGTGACAACACCTTTCAAGCTTAAGGGCACTTCGCTGCCGGCAACCCTGATGCAGCCCAATACCGGCCAGATAGGGCTTCTGGAAGCTGAGCTGGAAAGTCGGCTGGCCAAGGGGTCCGCTCTACTCAAGGTTGCTCCCCTGGTACTGGATTTATCCCAATTGGATCAAATGCTGGATCTGTCCGAGTTGCAGGAGGTCTGCAAACGTTTGGGCATTCAATTCCTGGCGGTCAGAACGGCAGACAAGAATTTGCAGGCTTATGCCAGAAAGCTGGGTTTAATGGCACTGAACTCCCTGGATCGACCGGCAACAGCTGCCAATCAGGAGGAAATGCCACGCACTCTGGTGCATCAGGGCACGGTACGCAGCGGCCAACAGTTGATCAATGAAAAAGGCGATCTGGTGGTCATGGGGTCGGTTAATCCGGGTGCGGAAGTTCTCGCCAGTGGTCAGATCCATGTCTATGGTGCGATTCGCGGGCGGGCTCTGGCAGGCATCCAGGGTGATCAGCAAGCAAGAATTTTTACCCTGCGCCTGGAGGCTGAGCTGATTGCCATTGCTGGCCATTATCAGACCAGCTATTCCGCAGATTTTGTGACGGCAGGGGATGCAGTTTGCATTGAACTTCAAGGTGAAAAGCTGGTGTCTACAGCTTTAACGCAACTATAAATAATGGAAGGGCGAAACTTTGGCTAAAATCATCGTCATCACCTCAGGCAAGGGGGGAGTGGGTAAAACCACCAGCTGCGCTTCTCTGGGAAGTGGCCTGGCACTGCGTGGCTATAAAACAGTCATGATTGACTTTGATGTTGGTCTGCGCAACCTGGATCTGGTCCTGGGCTGTGAACGCCGGGTTGTTTATGATCTGGTCAATGTCATTCAGGGGGAAGCCAGCCTTCACCAGGCATTGATTCGCGATAAACGTGCGGACGACCTGTTCATGCTGCCTGCCTCGCAAACGCGGGATAAGGACGCCCTGACGCTGGAAGGGGTCGACCAGGTGATTCAGGCTTTAAGTATGGATTTTGATTATATCCTTTGTGACTCTCCTGCCGGTATAGAAAGAGGGGCGCAGTTGGCCATGTATTTTGCTGATGAAGCTGTGCTGGTGACCAACCCTGAAGTGTCCTCGGTAAGGGATACCGACCGCATCATCGGGCTGTTGCAAGCCAAGACCCAGGCCGCAAAAAATGGTGGCAAGGTCAAGGAGCACCTGCTTTTGACCCGCTACAACAGTCAGCGGGTGGCTGAAGGTGAAATGCTGTCCCTGGAGGATGTGCAGGATATTTTATCGGTTCCCTTGATGGGTTTGATTCCCGAGTCTGAATCCGTACTCAAAGCATCCAACAAAGGGATTCCCGTCATTCACGAAGAGGGCACCGATGCCAGCATAGCCTACAAGGATGCTGTGGCACGCCTGCTGGGTGAAGAGGTCCCCTTGAAGTTTGTCGAGCCGGAAAAAACCGGGTTTCTGAATCGTATGTTTGGGGGGCGCAAGTGATGTTGAAAGGTTTGTTTCATCGAGATGCCAATTCCTCTGCTTCGGCTGCAAGGGAGCGATTGAAAATCATTCTTTCCCATGAGCGAACGATGCGAGGTCAGCCGGAATTCTTGCCACGTCTACAGCAGGATGTGCTGGATGTGGTTAAGCGCTATATTGCCATCAATAGTGACCAGGTTCGGGTGCAAATGGATCAACATGGTATGATGTCGACTCTGGAAATCAACGTGACTTTTCCGGAAGAGGAAATATCCAAACTATCCAGCTAACCAGGGCAAGACATGACTTCAGCGGCGAGTGACACGACTTTTCTTTGGCATGATTATGAAACCTTTGGAGCCGACCCGCGTCGTGACCGTCCCTGCCAGTTTGCTGCGATTCGTACGGACAGCGAATTCAATGAAATCGGTGAGCCGCAGATGTTCTATTGCCAGCCTGCGGATGATTTCCTGCCCCACCCCCAGGCCTTGCTGATCACTGGCATCACTCCCCAGGAAGCCTATCGTAAAGGCCTGCCCGAAGCTGAATTTGCCCAACGTATTCAGGCAGAAATGGCCCAGCCCCACACCTGTGTGCTGGGTTACAACTCACTGCGTTTTGATGATGAAGTCAGCCGTCATCTTTTTTACCGCAATTTTTTTGATCCCTATGCCCGAGAGTGGCAAAACGGCAACTCCCGCTGGGATTTGATTGATCTGGTGCGTGCAACCTATGCCCTGCGTCCTGAAGGCATCAACTGGCCCCTTAAGGAAGACGGTACGCCCAGCTTTCGGCTGGAAGATCTGACCGCAGCCAATGGCATCAGTCATGGCGATGCCGCTCACGATGCCCTGGCCGATGTACGCGCCACCATCGCTCTGGCTCGCCTCTTGCGCGAAAAGCAGCCGCGCCTGTTTGAGCATCTTTTGCAACTCAGAGGCAAGCGCCAGGTCAGCCCCCTGTTACAGCTGCATCAACCCAAACCCCTGCTGCATATTTCCAGTCGTTACCCCGCCAGCCGCGGTTGTGCGGCCATCGTTTTGCCTCTGGCTCAACATCCCAGCAATCCCAATGGGGTGATTGTTTATGATTTGTCAGCCAGCCCGGAGGTGTTGCTGAGTCTGGATGTTGAGCAAATACAACAGAGAGTTTTCAGCAAAACGGCAGATCTGGAGGCTCAGGGACTGGAGCGAATCCCCTTGAAAGTGGTGCACATCAATCGCTGTCCGGTTCTGTTGCCCGCCAAGGCGATGGAGCCGCATCTGGCGGAGCGCCTGGGCCTGGATCTGCACAAAAACGAAGAACATTGGCAGCAGTTGATGGGGGCTCAAGGCCTGGCTGAAAAGCTTCAGCAGGTATTCCAGCAGACGGATTCGTTTGCCACGGCAAGCCAGGACCCTGACCTGATGCTTTACTCAGGCGCTTTTTTCTCCAACCGGGACAAAGCCCAGTTTGAGCGAATCCGGTCGGCCCACCCTGAAGAAATGGGAGAGCTGGAATTAAGCTTTGAAGATCCACGCATTGAAGAAATGTTGTTCCGCTACCGCGCCCGCAACTGGCCGGAAACCCTGACTTCCTCGGAAAGGGAGCGTTGGGATGAGTTTCGCTGGCAGAAAATAAACTCACCTGTATTGTCGAGCCTGACTCTGGAAGGCTTGCAGCAGGAGCTGGTCAGGTTGAGCCAGCAACCCCTGGAGCAGGAGCAGATGTTTTTGCTCCAGGAATTGCAGTTGTATGTGGAATCCATCCTGCCGCTGCAGTTTATGGAGTAGTCTCAAGCTTCTGGTCTAATCCAGAGGCCACTCCTGCGGCTCCGCATTCTGGCCGGGCAGCAGTCGCCCCTTTTTCTTGGGAGAGGTGCCCAGCAGGTAGAAGCCGCGCTCAAAGTTCATGGTTTCCAGATAAAAATCCATCATTTCTTGCTGGCTGAGGTTTTCGACCTCGGTGGCGATCTCTTCCTTGTGGTCAAAGTCATAGCGTTTATAGCCTATTTCCTGCCAGAAGCCTTCTGCTCTTTGGCTTAGGCGTTTGTCATTTTCCCGAAGCTTGCTGACTACACTTTGTTGGTGTTGCGCAAAGTCGCTTGAACTCATGCGCTCGATACGCTGCAAGTCACTTCTCAAGAAGGCTTCGGTGGCTTCCGCCAACTCATCCGGCTCGGTATCCGGGGACTGAATGAAGTAGAAAAGACCGGGCTGCTGAATCAGGGGCAAGTAGTTGCTGAAAACCGCATAGCCCAACTGCTGCTGGGTACGCAGCTCATGAAAGAAGGCCGAAGCCTGCAGCTGGCTGAGCAGACGTAATCTTGCCTCTTCGGCGGGGCTGGAATTCTGGCCCTGAATATAAAACAGCAGACCCCGGTCGTTGTGTTCAATATCCAGTTTTTGGCTCCATTGCCCGGCAGGAATCTGGCGTACCTGCAGGAGATCGACATTCTCACGTGCCAGCTCAGGTTGCAGACGTTTGTGGAGATCCTCGGACAGGCTTTCAATGGAGTCGCTGGAACTATTGCCCCAGGCCAGTAGCTGAATATAAAGCTGGCTGGTGAAACTGGGTATAAAGGCCATCAAGTCTTCGTGGTCAATGGCCTGCAAGGTTTCTAACTGTTGTTCAGCTGTCCAGCTGGGGTGCAGGGCAGTGCTGAAAAGCTGACGAATCATCTGCCGGGGCAAGCGATCCCGGTTTTGATTCATGAGGTTTTGTTCCAGGCGTTGTTGGATGCGTTGAAACTGACTCTCCTCCACTTCAGCTTTAAGAAGCTGATCCAGCATCATCTTGGCCAGGCGCGGCTGTTCGGCACTAAAGCCTCCCAAAGCCAGGGTGATGCCACGTGAATGGGCATAAGCCTCGTAGTTGAGACCGGCCAGGCGAGCCGGATAACCCGGTGCGTTGAGCTGATCTTCCAGCCAACGGGCCGTGAGTTGCGCAAGAACTCTCTGACGCAAGTCTGTAACCACCTCGGGGTTTTGCAGGCTGATATAAATCTGGCTGCGGGGCACCTCGAAACTGGTATCCAGCCCCTGCCAGACTTCCATGCCTGGTTGCTCCTTGATTAACTGAGGTTCCTGCTGGTTTTCGCCATCCAGAAGAGCCAGGCTGGAGGGTAGGAAGGGGTTGGGTTCCGGCAGTTGGATTGCCAAATCCTCTGGTGCCGGGGGCAATGCTTGAGCGTCTTCTGGCAGGGGCTGTTGCAAGCGGTAGTCAGCCGGTACCCAGCGCGTGGTCTGGTCGGTTTCCACCTCGGGGCTGATATGCACAAGCAGACGCTTTTCGGGTTGGAGCTGTTCCAGGTAATGCTGGATCAACTCAGCATCAAATTCATCCCAGGCGTAGGGAGCGCGCAGTAATTCTTCAATGGGATAACGCGGCATTTGCATGGCCAGGTGAGTGACCAGGTTGCTGGGATCACTACTTTCCATAAAGCGAAAACTGTTTTCAGCAATCTGGGCCTTTTCATCAAAACGCCACTTCTCTATTCCTTGGGCGCGAATCAGGTCAAGCCATGCAAAAACAGCAGCCTGGATTTCTTGCGTTTTTTGATCGCCTTCGGGAGTCAGCTCCAGATTGATGGAAAACAGGGCCTGCTGGCCGGTGCGCATTTGGGTGCCTGCTGATAAACCGGTTACCCAGCCCTTGTTTTTGAGTGCGTTCAATAAGCTGCCCTGACCTTCATGGCCGATTAAATGCGCCAGATAGTTGTCGGGTTTCTTGCTGAAGTCTTTTGTGGCATCAGGAACCTGAAACAAAAGCTGCAATTCACGTTTTTGCCGTAAAGGCAGAATGTCCAGTTGGGCTGGCAACTGTTCGGAGAGCAGCAGTTGCGGCCAGTCGGGGTCGGCTCGGCTTTCTTGCTGTTCCAGATCAATAAAGTGCTCTTGGGTCAATGCTTCCAGATCATCCAGGCTCTGTGGGCCGAAGATCACCAGAGTCATGCGATCAGGGTGGTAAAAATCCTGATGGTACTGTAGCAGGGCTTCCCGCAGCTGTGGATCTTCTGTATCCAGGGTTTCACGATTGCCGGCACTGAAACGTGAAGCTGGATGTTCAGGGTTCAGTGCCAGGCGTAGGGCATCCTGACGGCGACGGCCATCATCCTGAAGTGTTGCGCTCCATTCCGAGTTAACGGCATTCACTTCCCGCTTCAGGTATTCCGGATTAAGCAGAGGGTTAACAAAAAACCGTGAAAAGCGGGCCAGAGCTCCGTCCAGGTGGTCCGGGCGGATATCAAAGAAATAGTTGGTGTCTCGGGGTGCAGTGAAGGCATTGTAGCTGCCGCCCTGTTGGCGGATAAAATTCTGGTAGCTGTCTGGTTCGGGAAAGGTTTCCGTGCCCAGAAAAAGCATGTGCTCAAGGTAATGAGCCAGCCCTGGCCAGGCATCCGGCTCATGTAGACTGCCTGCAGCGATATTCATGGAAGCAGCGGCTTTTTCAGCCTCCGGGTCCTGGATGAGCAGAACCTTGAGTCCGTTATCCAGTGCCAGGCTTCGGTACTCACGATCATCCTTGGGACTGGTGGTGGGAGTGGGTAATTGGGTCATGGACTCCTGCTGTATAAACTGGCTGCAAGCACTCAAGACCAGAAGGCTGGACAGCAGCGAAATGAAGAAAAACGGGCGAAAATAAGTTTTATTGGGCATGTCGGATTCTTTCCTGGCACCTTGGAAGACAAGGTTAACTGGCAATTTTCAGAAATGAAAGTTCCCTGGAATCAATAAGGGCGTCGGCGCTCGGCAATCGGTGAGGCAACTTGAGAGGTCTGGTTTTGGGGGTCATTGACCCGATCACTGACCGGATAGCACTCCAGGGCAACAGCATCAGGCAGGAGAAGTGGTTCAAGCTGGTTTTCCGGGGTGGAGGGGTGCAGCCAGGTGTTGATGTCCGCTGGTTGGATGCTCACAGGCACGCGTGGCGTCAGTTTGCCCAGCCAGGGGTCTGAGGGAGCGCTGATCAGGCCAAAGGTATCATAGTGGCGCGTACTGGTAACGGGGTAACGTGTCCAGATCCCGGCAAGAAAGAAGGGTCGGTTATGCTCGCGGCGCACCGCAAAGGCCTGTTTGCGACGGGTCATTTGTACCCAGACATAGTAGCCGGTGACGGGCAGAAGGCAGCGTTTTTTTTGCCAGCTTTCCTGGAACATAGGGCTGGTGCTCAGCTTTTCACTACGAATAATGTAGGGAGCCTGATCCAGTTGCTTCATCCAGGATGGAGTAAAGCTCCAGAAGGCCTGGTCGAGAGTCAACTTGCTGGTTTGCTGCCTGAGAATGGCCAGTTGGGTGCAGGGAGCCAGATTAAAGCCCGTGGCAATCTCGGACATCAATTCAACCGGCTGACCCACCTCCAGCTCAATGTTGTAGGGAGTGATGATTAAACGCCCACTCATTTCACTTGGCCAATGCGATCTGATTACGCCCGGCTGATTTGGCTTTATAAAGAGCCTCATCAGCTGCCTTGATTACTTCTTCAGGGCTGCCCAACTTAGGCCCGCGTTCAGCAATACCCATACTGATGGTGACAGACACCCAGTCTTTGCCGCCATTGCTGCGTTTCTTTTTGCCCTCCTTGTCTTTTTCAGGGCGGCTGGACTCATCACGCAGTTTAACCTGGTAGTTTTCAATGGCGATCCGTAGTTTTTCCAAGTGTGGCTTGGCTTGTTCAGCGGTCTTACCTGGAAAAACCAGGGTGAACTCTTCACCTCCATAACGATAAGCTTTGCCACCGCCACTGACGCGCTTGAGCTGGGCTGCCACCATCTGCAAAACCTGATCGCCCAGATCATGGCCGTAGGTGTCATTGAATACCTTGAATTTGTCCACATCGGACATGGCAATGGCGTAATTGCGACCCAGGCGCTGAAGGCGCTCATTCAAAGCACGGCGGCCGGGAAGGCCGGTAAGGTCGTCGCGAAAAGCCATCTGAAAGGCTTCATGCAGAACTGCCATGCTGAGCATCACCAGTGCCAGGCTGGTGACCAGTGCCGGTGCATAATTGACATGAAAATTGGGCAGTACCAACACCATGGCGCACAAGGCAACCCATTGCGCAGCAAAATAGGGTTGAGGGTTGAGTAGAAGCTGAATAAAAAGAATGCACAGGGCTGCCAGAAAAGTCAGCATTGAGAGTTGAGGCAAACCCAGCTGCTCAATGTAGATGTTGGGAAAGTACACCGGGTTGAACAGTTGGTTTACTTCCGCAGGGAAGCGATGCCCGATGGCAACCGAAATGATCAACACAAGCCCAAACACCAGAAAACGCAGCAAAAGATCCTGCAGGAGGTGAAAGCGCTCCACCCAGAGTGAGTTGATCACCAATAAAAGCGGAAGAAGAAAGCTGAGCAGGTTGTAGGCGGTGGCTGGCGCCACATAAAAATCCGAACCCTGAGTGGCAGGCAGGTGAATGGCCTTGATCATTACCTGATAGGTTAGAAAGACGAACAAGAGGGCAAAAAAGTTACGGGTCCGAGCATAACTCAAGGTTAATAGCGCGCCGATCAGGGCAAAAAGCCAAACCGTGATATCCACAAAGCGGGCCAGACTTTCAGGCAGCAGATCGAAAGCAATGACAAAAAGAACACCGGCTGCCAACAATAGAGGGGCAACGAACAAAGAGAACAGATGAGCCAATCGGTGACGCACGAGTGCCTTCCTTTTTAGCAGTAAGCCAGTTGAGCCCGGCTTGAGAAGAGTGACAGCAACTGGTCACGAGTATAAAGCTTAAGACCAGAGTTGCGTAGTCTGTAATTTTTTTCCATTAGGACTTGCATCTATCATTTTAGTCCCTATAATACGCCTCTCTTGTCGGACAGGGCTTGTTGAGCCGGGTTGGGCAAGAGGTTTAAGTCTTTGTTTTCAGGTTGTTTTTTTAAGAGATTCTGAAAAATAAAGCTTGACATTGAGGCGCGACTTGATAGAATGTGCGCCTCTTGATTGGAAGGGCTTTTAGCCGCTTTTAATCAACGCTCTTTAAGAATGAAGCATCAGGTACATTCATGTGGGCGCTTGCGGGATGGTTTGTGGCGCTGCTCTTTCTTTGGAAAGGGTGGTTCAGTCAACAAAACATCAAGGCAAGCGACTCGTCGAGATTCAAGTTAATTCTTGAACTCAATTATTCGTTTGAACCTTGAGCCAAGTTTGATTCACTCAATGAATCGATGATTTTAAACTGAAGAGTTTGATCATGGCTCAGATTGAACGCTGGCGGCAGGCCTAACACATGCAAGTCGAGCGGAAACGATGGGAGCTTGCTCCCAGGCGTCGAGCGGCGGACGGGTGAGTAATGCATGGGAATCTGCCCGATAGTGGGGGATAACCTTTCGAAAGGAAGGCTAATACCGCGTACGTCCTACGGGAGAAAGTGGGGTTTCGGCCTCACGCTATCGGATGAGCCCATGTCGGATTAGCTAGTTGGTGAAGTAAAGGTTCACCAAGGCGACGATCCGTAGCTGGTCTGAGAGGATGATCAGCCACACCGGAACTGAGACACGGTCCGGACTCCTACGGGAGGCAGCAGTGGGGAATATTGGACAATGGGGGCAACCCTGATCCAGCCATGCCGCGTGTGTGAAGAAGGCCTTCGGGTTGTAAAGCACTTTCAGTGGGGAGGAAAGGTTTGCGGTTAATACCCGTAAGCTGTGACGTCACCCACAGAAGAAGCACCGGCAAACTCCGTGCCAGCAGCCGCGGTAATACGGAGGGTGCGAGCGTTAATCGGAATTACTGGGCGTAAAGCGCGCGTAGGCGGTTTGTTAAGCCAGATGTGAAAGCCCTGGGCTCAACCTAGGAACGGCATCTGGAACTGGCAAGCTAGAGTACAGTAGAGGAAGGTAGAATTCCACGTGTAGCGGTGAAATGCGTAGATATGTGGAGGAATACCAGTGGCGAAGGCGGCCTTCTGGACTGATACTGACGCTGAGGTGCGAAAGCGTGGGGAGCAAACAGGATTAGATACCCTGGTAGTCCACGCCGTAAACGATGTCAACTAGCCGTTGGGAGCCTTGAGTTCTTAGTGGCGCAGCTAACGCACTAAGTTGACCGCCTGGGGAGTACGGCCGCAAGGTTAAAACTCAAATGAATTGACGGGGGCCCGCACAAGCGGTGGAGCATGTGGTTTAATTCGATGCAACGCGAAGAACCTTACCTACTCTTGACATCCAGAGAACTTTCCAGAGATGGATTGGTGCCTTCGGGAACTCTGTGACAGGTGCTGCATGGCTGTCGTCAGCTCGTGTTGTGAAATGTTGGGTTAAGTCCCGTAACGAGCGCAACCCCTATCCTTATTTGCCAGCGAGTTAAGTCGGGAACTCTAAGGAGACTGCCGGTGACAAACCGGAGGAAGGTGGGGACGACGTCAAGTCATCATGGCCCTTACGAGTAGGGCTACACACGTGCTACAATGGCCGGTACAACAGGTTGCTAACCCGCGAGGGGGAGCCAATCCGCAAAAGCCGGTCGTAGTCCGGATTGGAGTCTGCAACTCGACTCCATGAAGTCGGAATCGCTAGTAATCGCGGATCAGAATGCCGCGGTGAATACGTTCCCGGGCCTTGTACACACCGCCCGTCACACCATGGGAGTTGATTGCACCAGAAGTAGCTAGCTTAACCTTCGGGAGGGCGGTTACCACGGTGTGGTTAATGACTGGGGTGAAGTCGTAACAAGGTAGCCGTAGGGGAACCTGCGGCTGGATCACCTCCTTAACGACGGCCCAAACCTCCCGTAAGTGCTCACATGAATGGCTCTGATGCCAGAGAAGCTGAAGATCAGCTTTTTGCTCTTTAACAATGCAAGATTCAAGTTTTAAAAGTCAAAGCGATACGTTTGTTGCTGCTCACTGAGGCAGCAATGGACATCAGTCTCAAGCGTATCCGGCGAAAAATCGTTGAACAGTTATTTGATAAGCCCCAAAAGGATTAGCTCCTTTTTAGGAAAACTTCTTGGGGTTATATGGTCAAGTGACGAAGCGCATACGGTGGATGCCTTGGCAGTCAGAGGCGATGAAAGACGTGGAAGCCTGCGATAAGGTTCGGGGAGTCGGCAAACAGACTGTGATCCGGACATTTCTGAATGGGGAAACCCACCCAGTGTAAGCTGGGTATCCAGTACTGAATACATAGGTGCTGGAGGCAAACCGGGAGAACTGAAACATCTAAGTACCCCGAGGAAAAGAAATCAACCGAGATTCCCTGAGTAGCGGCGAGCGAAAGGGGAGCAGCCCTTAAGTTGAATTTGTGTTAGCGGAAGGCTCTGGAAAGTGCCGCCATAGCGGGTGATAGCCCCGTACGCGAAAATGCATTTTCAGTGAAAACGAGTAGGACGGGACACGAGAAATCCTGTCTGAAGATGGGGGGACCATCCTCCAAGGCTAAATACTCCTGACTGACCGATAGTGAACCAGTACCGTGAGGGAAAGGCGAAAAGAACCCCTGTTAGGGGAGTGAAATAGATCCTGAAACCGTATGCGTACAAGCAGTCGGAGCCCACTTGTTGGGTGACGGCGTACCTTTTGTATAATGGGTCAGCGACTTATTCTCAGTGGCGAGGTTAACCGTATAGGGGAGCCGTAGGGAAACCGAGTCTTAATAGGGCGCGCAGTCGCTGGGAATAGACCCGAAACCGGGCGATCTACCCATGGGCAGGTTGAAGGTTGAGTAACATCAACTGGAGGACCGAACCGTAATCTGTTGAAAAAGATTCGGATGACCTGTGGGTCGGAGTGAAAGGCTAATCAAGCCCGGAGATAGCTGGTTCTCCTCGAAAGCTATTTAGGTAGCGCCTCGTGTATCACCACCGGAGGTAGAGCACTGTTTGGACTAGGGGGTCATCCCGACTTACCAACTCCATGCAAACTCCGAATACCGGTGAGTGTGAGCACGGGAGACACACGGCGGGTGCTAACGTCCGTCGTGAAAAGGGAAACAACCCAGACCGCCAGCTAAGGCCCCAAAATCCTGGTTAAGTGGGAAACGATGTGGGAAGGCAAAAACAGCTAGGAGGTTGGCTTAGAAGCAGCCACCCTTTAAAGAAAGCGTAATAGCTCACTAGTCGAGTCGGCCCGCGCGGAAGATGTAACGGGGCTCAAACCAGGTGCCGAAGCTGCGGGTTCATCTATGATGAGCGGTAGAGGAGCGTTGTGTAAGCCGTCGAAGGTGGATTGAGAAGTCTGCTGGAGGTATCACAAGTGCGAATGCTGACATGAGTAACGATAAGGGGAGTGAAAAACTCCCCCGCCGGAAGACCAAGGTTTCCTATCCCATGCTAATCAGGGTAGGGTGAGTCGGCCCCTAAGGCGAGGCCGAAAGGCGTAGTCGATGGGAAGCAGGTTAATATTCCTGCACTTGTTGTGATTGCGATGGGAGGACGGAGAAGGCTAGGCGAGCCAGGCGTTGGTAGTCCTGGTGAAAGCAAGTAGGCGGTACCCTTAGGCAAATCCGGGGGTGCAACGCCGAGATGCGAGAGGAAGAGGACCTTCGGGGAATCGAACTCGTTGATGCCACGCTTCCAAGAAAAGTCTCTAAGCTTCAGATCACAACAAACCGTACCCCAAACCGACACAGGTGGTCAGGTCGAGAAGACCCAGGCGCTTGAGAGAACTCGGGTGAAGGAACTAGGCAAAATGGTGCCGTAACTTCGGGAGAAGGCACGCCGACACTAGGTGACGTTTACACAAACCGAGCCGAAGTCGGTCGAAGATACCAGGCCCCTGCAACTGTTTATTAAAAACACAGCACTCTGCAAACACGTAAGTGGACGTATAGGGTGTGACGCCTGCCCGGTGCCGGAAGGTTAATTGATGGGGTTAGCGCAAGCGAAGCTCTTGATCGAAGCCCCGGTAAACGGCGGCCGTAACTATAACGGTCCTAAGGTAGCGAAATTCCTTGTCGGGTAAGTTCCGACCTGCACGAATGGCGTAATGATGGGGGCGCTGTCTCCACCCGAGACTCAGTGAAATTGAAATCGCAGTGAAGATGCTGTGTATCCGCGGCTAGACGGAAAGACCCCGTGAACCTTTACTATAGCTTCACACTGGACTTTGATATTGCTTGTGTAGGATAGCTGGGAGGCTTTGAAATGCAGACGCCAGTTTGCATGGAGCCAACCTTGAAATACCAGCCTGGCAATCTTGAGGTTCTAACCTAGGTCCATTATCTGGATCAGGGACCGTGTGTGGTGGGTAGTTTGACTGGGGCGGTCTCCTCCCAAAGAGTAACGGAGGAGCACAAAGGTACCCTCAGGCTGGTCGGAAATCAGCCAATGAGTGCAAGAGCATAAGGGTGCTTGACTGCGAGACAGACACGTCGAGCAGGTACGAAAGTAGGTTCTAGTGATCCGGTGGTTCTGTATGGAAGGGCCATCGCTCAACGGATAAAAGGTACTCCGGGGATAACAGGCTGATACCGCCCAAGAGTTCACATCGACGGCGGTGTTTGGCACCTCGATGTCGGCTCATCACATCCTGGGGCTGAATTCGGTCCCAAGGGTATGGCTGTTCGCCATTTAAAGTGGTACGCGAGCTGGGTTTAGAACGTCGTGAGACAGTTCGGTCCCTATCTGCCGTGGACGTTGGAGACTTGAGAAGAGCTGCTCCTAGTACGAGAGGACCGGAGTGGACGAACCTCTGGTGTTCGGGTTGTCATGCCAATGGCATTGCCCGGTAGCTATGTTCGGACGGGATAACCGCTGAAGGCATCTAAGCGGGAAGCCCCCTTCAAGATAAGGTCTCCCTGAGGACTTGATCCTCCTAAAGGGCCCTTGAAGACCACAAGGTTGATAGGTCGGATGTGGAAGCGCAGCAATGCGTTGAGCTAACCGATACTAATGACCCGTGAGGCTTGACCATATAACACCCAAGCGGTTTTATAGATCAAGACTGAACAATGATGATTTGACGGATACGTAAGAGACTGACGCAGACCGGCGAAAGCCAAAACTTGAATCTTGCCCCTTTTTAGGATGTTGGCCGAAGCAGCGCCAGCTTCCAACAGTTACGCCTGACGACCTTAGCGAGTGGGAACCACCTGAACCCTTTTCGAACTCAGAAGTGAAACCGCTCAGCGCCGATGATAGTGTGGGGCTTCCCCATGTGAAAGTAGGTCATCGTCAGGCACCTATTCTGAAAACACCCCTTGAACTCACGTTCAAGGGGTGTTTTTCTATGCAACCAAAAAAATGCTTAACGAGGTAACACGATGATAAGACGCAATCCTAATGGTGACTCTCCACAGATTCACCCAGGTGCCTATGTCGATAATACTGCGATTATCTGTGGCAAAGTAATCATTGAAGATAATGTCTTTGTTGGCCCTTATGCAGTTATACGTGCTGATGAAACCAACGAAGAAGGTGATATGGATGCCATTATCATTCGTGCCAATTCCAATATTCAGGATGGGGTGGTGATTCATTCCAAGGCAGGGGGCGCTGTTGAAATTGGCGAATCAACCTCTATTGCTCACCGTTCAATTATTCACGGCCCCTGTAAAATTGGCAGCAAAGTCTTTATTGGTTTTAACAGTGTGGTATTCAACTGTGAAATAGGGGATGGCTGCGCGGTTCGTCACAATGCGGTGGTTGATGGCTGTGATCTCCCACCAGGATTTTATGTGCCTTCAACCATGCAATTGGGTCCGGAATCCAGCCTGGATGAGGTGCCGCGTGTTCAGGCGTCTGTTTCTGAATTTTCTGAGTCTGTGGTAACGGCCAACATTGAGTTGGTGAAGGGCTATAAGGCTTTGAGCAACGAATTTTAAAAAAACTGCCGCAAAAGCTGCGGCAGTTTTGTTTTTTCAACGCAGAAGTTGAATTTTTCCAATGGCTTTGCCACTGTCCAAATAGCCATGAGCTTGGGAAATTTCAGTGAATTTGAATTTCTTTTCAGCAATCAAGGGTTTTATCTTGCCTTCGTCAATCAATTGAACCAGGGCGGCCAGTCGGGCTGGTTCTGCCTCCATGCCTTTTCCTGTCAACATGGGCAAGGCGCGGAAGACAACATGCAAGGTCAGGCTCTTGCTGTGCATCAGTGATAAGTCATGCTGGCTGCGTGTATTGATGGATACGACCTGACCTGCCAGGCTGGCTGCTTTAAAGCTGTTGTCGAGTGCGACTCCACCTACAGTATCAAAGACCACGGGGAAACCTTCTCCCTGGGTGATTCGTTTGACATAATCTTCAGGCTCTTCTTCACCATACAAAAGGGTTTCATCAGCTCCCAGACTGCGGGCAATGTCTGCCTTTTCGGGTGAAGAAACACTGGCTGCCACCTTGGCTCCTTTGGCCTTGGCCAGTTGGATGGCAACCTGGCCGACACCACCTGTGCCTCCCTGGATCAGTACCCATTGGTTGGGCTGAATTTCAGCTCTTTCCACCAGAGCGCTCCAGGCCGTCATGAACACCAGTGGCAGCACAGCGGCATCTTCAAGTGGCAGCTTCTGGGGTGCAGGGGTCACCAGTCGGGCATCCGCAACCATATAGTCAGCCAGAGCACCCTGGCGGCCTTTAAGACCCCCTGCGCAGCCAATCACTGCATCACCTTCCTTGAACTGGCTGACGCCTTCACCCACCTGATCAATGATGCCAGCCACATCCGCATTGAGAATCGCTGGTAGTTCGGGCCCGGCAGGAACCAGTCCTGCACGGATTTTCAATTCCAGTGGGTTGACGCTACTTGCCTTTACCTTGATTCTGATTTCGCCCGGGCCTGCCTGAGGGTCGGGCAGTTCTGCTTCCTGAAAAACGTCATAGTCTCCATACTCTTTAATGACCATTGCGCGCATTGTTCTTTTGCTCTTCTAGTGGGTTGATTGTAGAGTCAGTTCTCGCAGTTTAGCTGCTAACCCTTCCAAAATCATGTTTTCAGGTGATATGAGTGCTAGCGACCATTATCAACATTGTTCTGCCGGTATTTCTTGTGGTGGCCACGGGTGCAGGCTATGCGCACTGGTTCAAGCCGGATATTGCCTGGATCAATCGGATCAACATGGATGTGTTTATACCCGCACTGATTTTCTCGGTACTTTCCGGCAGTGATTATAATCTGGGTGAGTATCTGCATCTGGTGTTCGGTGCACTTGCGGTCTCCCTGGGTTCCGGTCTTCTGCTCTGGCCATTTCTGAGAATCCTGAAGGTCAGTGGTAAAACCTTTTTGCCACCCATGATGTTCAATAATACCGGTAACATGGGGATTCCCTTGTTGGTACTGGCTTTTGGCGAAGCAGCCTTGCCAGCAGCAGTGACGCTTTTTATCACGGTCAACCTGTTGCACTTTACCCTGGGTCTTTACATTCTGGATCGATCCACCCGTATAGGCTCATTGCTTAAAGTGCCTATCGTCCTGGCTACCTTTGCGGGTTTGGTCTTCAGTTATACGGACTGGCAGTTGCCGTCGGCTCTGGCTTTGCCAGTTGAGATGCTGGGGCAGATATCCATTCCCCTGATGCTGTTTGCTCTGGGTGTGCGTTTTCTGGATGTGGATCTGAGTGATATCAGGCTGGGGATAATCGGCGCACTGGCTTGCCCGCTTTCCGGTGTTCTGGCGGCTTACCTGGTGGCGCCTTTTCTCAATTTGCAGGGCGAGCAGTGGGGCATGCTGTTGGTTTTTGCAGCTCTGCCCCCGGCTGTCCTGAATTTCATGCTGGCCGAAAAGTACCAGCAGGAGCCGCAGAAAGTTGCTTCTATCGTTCTCGCAGGCAATCTGGCCAGCTTGATTATTATCCCAGCGGCTCTGTGGCTGGCCTTGCTTTAAGATGAACTCCGGTTTTTGGCAAAGTGGCTTTCCTGCTCTTCCTGAAGCTGTTTGGCTTCCATGGAAAGCTCTGCGGTGGGTCGTAGCAGGAGTCTCTGCAAGCCAATGGGTTCGCCGGTTTCAGCACAGTAGCCGTAATCTTCGTTATCAATTCTTTCCAGGGCGGTATAAATTTTGTTTAAAAGTTTGCTTTCGCGGTCGGCCTGACGAAGCAGCAGGGCTTTTTCTTCCTCCAGGCTGGCTTTGTCGGTTTCATCACCCTGCTCAGGCGGGGTGGTAATATCTTTGCGCAGGGCATCCAGGTGTGCCGCCACTTCATCACGATGCTCCAAAAGCAACTGGCGAAAAAAGGCCAGCTGGTCTGCATTCATGTAGCTGTCTTCAGGCATGGCCAGCAACTCTTGTTCGCTGAGTCGTTGTTGTTTGTTCATGGTGTTTCTCCTCGGTTGCCCAGGATTCATACCGTATTACCAGTATAACGATCTGTTGGTATTTCGCTGGTGAAATTAAAAGGGTGTGGATTCCGTGACTTCAAAAACAATCTGATAGTCACGCAGAATTTCCGGGCAGCCGTGAAGTGAGCCACAACCCCGCCCATCTTCCACACGCAGAACATAGGTTCCTGGCTCCAGCTCACGTACAATCTTGAAGTTACGCCCTTCTCCACTGCTCCAGTTTCGGGTGATCGTCCTGCCATCCTGGTGAAAAAGGGTGGCTTCGGGGTAAATGGTATTGCTGCGCTTGGGTGTTTTGCTTTCCAGTAAAACTTCGGATTTTTTTTCCAGCTCAAAATAAAACCGGACCACTTCATTTTCGCCTAACACCCCTTGGTAGTTTTGCCCGGCCTCCAGCTTGATAAAAGATTCGGGAATCTCTGCTGCGGCTAGATTTTGGCTGATGATCAGGCAGGCCAGAATAATTAGAAAATGCTTGAACATGGATCGGATTCCTTGGGTTTGCTTTTGGATACCCTAATTGAACCAGGGTTGCATCCAGTTGAGCAGGCTTTCAGGCCAGGGCAATAACCAGACAAGAGCTGTCAGTGCCGCCAGTGCCAACAAAGACCCGCTAATAAAATCTTTCTGGTAGATCTTCAAGGCGCTGCCGAAGGAGCGCTTGAGTCTGGCGCCTTCAAAGTCAACACTGTAGAGTTCATCCAGTAGTAGGTGCAAGATAAATCCAAGAAAAATCGCCAAACCCTGTAACCAAATGATGAGGTCATCCACTGCCATAAAGCTGAGCCCCAGATGAATCCAGCCCAACGCCCAGATACTGGCAATCAATAAACTGTGGCAAAGCCCCCGGTGACGGGTAAAGCGCTGAAAAAACCAGGCCAATGGATAGCGGGTGAAAACCCAGGCAACCAGAGCAATCAGCGCTACCCGCCACCCAGGTTGTTGGGGTTCGGAAAACGACCAGAAGCTACCAGGGTCTTGGGGATGGGTCAGAACAACGGCCATCAAAGCGGCCATCAGGGCAAAAATATTGAACAACCAGCGTACTGGTCTGGCTTTATCGACATCAATATCCGGTAGTAGTGTTCCGGCTATGAAAAAGAATAATAAAAACAGACTGGAGATGGCATCCAATTGAGCAGTCACTAAGAGTGCAGTGCTCAGGCTGCTTCCAATTGCAGCTGCAACACCGGTATGTGTGGCAAAGTTGGCCATGAAGCTATCCATTAAGTTAAGTCTTTTCAAAAGCTTAACATTAAAGCTGGATAAATGAACAGCTTTATTGGCCCTGCTGCAGGTGTGCGTTTGTCGACAGGTGTTTATAATAGCGCACAAGTTTTCGGCCAGACCAGAGTCTGGAGTTTTTTCAGGAATTACCGAGGTAACAGACACAATGATTATCAAACCCAAATACCGTGGCTTTATCTGTACAACAACCCATCCCACGGGTTGCTATAAAAATGTCCAGGAGCAGATTGCCATTACTCAAAAGCAGGGCGTCAAGACGGATGGCCCGAAAAAAGTACTGGTGATCGGTTCTTCCAGTGGTTATGGGCTGGCTGCCCGCATTACCGCTGCTTTTGGTTACCAGGCAGACACCCTGGGGGTTTTCTTTGAAAAACCGGCTACTGAGCGCAAGCCGGGTACGGCGGGCTGGTACAACTCCTGGGCCTTTGAAGAGGAAGCCAAAAAGGCAGGCCTCTATGCCAAATCCATCAATGGGGATGCCTTCTCCCATGAAGTGCGTGCCAAGGCCATTGAGCTGATCAAGCAGGATATGGGGGAAGTGGATCTGGTGATTTATTCCCTGGCCTCACCTGTGCGTAAATTGCCTGACAGCGGTGAAGTGAAGCGTTCAGCCTTGAAACCCATCGGTGAAACCTACAAGTCCACCGCGATCGATACCAACAAGGATGAAATCATCCATGCCGAAGTGGAACCGGCAACCCAGCAGGAAATTGATGACACCATTCAGGTCATGGGTGGTGAAGACTGGGAACTCTGGATGCAGGCTTTGGATGAAGCGGGCGTATTGGCCAAGGGTGTTAAAACGGCGGCTTTCAGTTATATCGGCACTGAAATCACCTGGCCGATCTACTGGCATGGTGCCTTGGGTAAAGCCAAGGAGGATCTGGACCGTGCGGCCAGTGAACTCAACAAGAAGCTGGCGGACAAGTATTCAGGCTCTGCAAATGTAGCTGTACTCAAGTCAGTGGTAACACAGGCCTCTGCTGCCATTCCGGTGATGCCTCTTTACATTGCCCTGGTTTACAAGGTGATGAAAGACAAAGGTCTGCATGAAGGCACTATTGAGCAGCTCAACCGTCTCTACCGTGAACAACTCTTCCGTGAAGATGATCAGGCCATGAATCTGGATGAAGCCAGCCGCATTCGTCTGGATGACTGGGAATTGCGCGACGATGTCCAGAAAGCCTGCAAAGAGCTCTGGGAAAAGGTGAACAATGACAACCTGTTTGAGTTAACCGACTATGCCGGTTACAAGCATGAATTCCTCAAGCTGTTCGGCTTTAATCGTGATGATGTCGACTATGAGGCGGATGTTTCCCCTCTCGTTGATTTTGACGTGGTGGAAGTCAAGTAAGTGAACGGACTCCACCCAGGGGAATTCTTGTTCCCCTGGGTGGTTGCCCTTGAATGATGATTTCTAGGTTTTAAAGTAGGCTACAGAACCACGCAGTTCTTCAGCAATATCCTGCAGTGAGGTGGCTACCGAACTGGCTTGTGTCGAAGCCGCAGCTGTTTCCACGGTCATGCTGGCGATGCTTTCCACCTGCTGAGCCACATCCTGGCTGACAGCGGTCTGCTCTTCCAGTGCAGTTGAGGTCTGGTTGATGACATCGGCTGTTGAAAGAGCCCCTTCCTTGATTTGCTCAATAACCACGCCTGCCTCTTCCGCTTGATCCGAGCCGGTATTCACCACTTTCACAGTGCTTTGCATGGACTCTACAGCCTGCTCAATCTCATCTTGAATGCCTTTAACCATCTCCGAGATTTCATCCGTGGCATCACTGGAGCGTTGGGCCAATTGCCGCACTTCATCGGCCACCACAGCAAAACCCCGGCCATGTTCCCCGGCGCGAGCGGATTCAATCGCCGCATTCAGAGCAAGGAGGTTGGTTTGCTCTGCAATGCCCTGAATTTGATCAACAATCAAGGATATCTTGTTGGAGCGCTCACTCAGCTCTTGCAGCTTTTCTGCCGTTTTGGTGGATTCACCGGCAATCTTCTGCATGCTGGTCACCATATTCTGGACAACATGGTTGCCCCGATCACTGCTTTGCCGGGCATCTTCAGAAAAATCATAGGCCTGGCGAGCGCTCTCGGAGACATGGCTGATACTGACAGTGAGCTGCTCGACAGCAGCGGAGATCTGATCCGTGGATTGCGACTGTTCCTCAGTCGCCTGGCTGATGGAACCCGCGGTCTCTGCAACCTGATTACTGGAGGTGGCCAGCTGTTCGGACTTGTCCTTGAGTCCTATGACCAACTTGCGTAAACGGTTGCGCATGCGTGAAAAGCTTTTCAGAACCCGGCTGATTTCATCCTTGCCATCGACTTCGACGGCTTCGGAAAGGTCACCCTGGCCCACCGTTTCTGCAACTTCAATCACTTCATCAAGACGCTGGGCTATACGACGAACAATCGGTAGGGCAACCAGAAGAATAACTGCCAGTACAAATCCCAGTGCAGCAAGAGTAAACCAAAGCAACTGATCCAGTTGGCGGTTAGCCTGATCAAGGCGCTGGTCAAAGGTACCCTGGACTTCAGCCTCAATGGCTTCAGCCTGGGTAATCAGCTCAACCAGAGAATCCAGCGCCTGGGCCTCCTGCTGTTGCTGACCTTCGGCCTGTTGCTGGCCTGCATCCAGTAGGGGCTGGTAATGATTTTGCTGATGTTCCTGGAAAGTGGTGAGTAGCTGTTCCAGGTCGGCAAGACGGTTGGCCTGAATATTCGGGTCCGTGTGATCCCTGACTTCCTGTACCTTGTCAGTGAACACTGCTTCTTGTTCCTGATAGCGTTGATAGTGGCGATCCAGACCGGTATTTGCATAGTTCAGGGCACTGGCCTCCATGCCATTAAGGGCAGTGGTGATGTCGCCCAGGGCCTCCATGTTGCCAGCGGTTACCCTGGATTCATCCAGGGTGTCCTGCAAAAAAACCTTCTCCACGGCCAGGAGCGCGGCCACGCCCAACATAAGCACAAAGATAGCGGTAAAAACCAGATAAAGACGTCCTTTAATCGTTGCCAGGATTGAAGACATAAAAACTCCTTGAATTGACTTCAATAGATGAATGGGACTTCCATCTATAAGCCTAGCAGCCAGAATTGAAAAAAGATTAAAGATTGGTTAATTGTGGACAATCCAAAGGGTAAGCGGGAAGACTGATTTCCAGTAATTCACTGGCCGGGTAGGCAATGCAAGGCAGGATTTGGCCTGCTCTTCTGTCCTTGTTGTCCAGAGCATGGGGTTGGCGTCCAAGGTAATCCACCTTGCCTTGAAACAATTGGCAGGCACAGACACCGCAAACACCATTGCGGCAGGACTCCCGCCAGGGAACCCCGCCCGCCTGAAAGGAATCCAGCAGGGTTTGACTGGAGGATGCCTCCAGCTCCCTGCCATCCAGAAGCAGTCGAGGCATCAGTGGGCCTCATCCCAGTTGTCACCACTGGCAGCCTCAACAATCAAAGGGACATCCAGTTCTGCGGCTTGTTCCATGGCGGGCTTGACGCCTTCCATCAAAGCCTTGACCTGATCTTCCCGGACTTCAAAAACCAGCTCATCGTGGACCTGCATGATGATGCGGGCATCCAGACCGGAAGTGTTCAGCCAGACCTGTACATCCAGCATGGCTTTTTTCATGATATCGGCAGCGGTGCCCTGCATGGGTGCGTTGATCGCGGTTCGCTCTGCTCCTTGACGCTGGTTGTAGTTGCGTGAGTTGATTTCCGGCAGGTAAAGCCTGCGCCCGAACAGGGTTTCCACATAACCTTTTTCCCCGGCACTTTGCCGGGTTGCATCCATATAACGCAGCACGCCGGGGTAGCGATCAAAGTAGCGGTCAATGTAGGTTTGGGCCTGATGACGCTCCAGGTGCAGTTGCCGCGCCAGGCCATAGGCACTCATGCCGTAAATCAAACCAAAATTAATCGCCTTGGCACTGCGGCGCTGGTCCGGGGTGATCTGGTCGGCAGGGGTTCCGAACACTTCCGAAGCGGTGGCCAGGTGGATGTCCTGATCTTCGGCAAAGGCTTTCAGAAGCCCCTGGTCACCGGACAGGTGAGCCATGATGCGCAGTTCGATCTGGGAATAGTCCGCCGCTACCAGTTTGTAGCCAGGCTCGGCAATGAAGGCCTGACGGATGCGTCGGCCCTGCTCGGAACGAATGGGGATATTCTGCAGGTTGGGGTCGGAACTGGACAGACGCCCGGTTGCAGTGACGGCCTGATGGTAGCTGGTGTGAACCCGGCCCGTGGAAGGCTCGACCAGTAATGGCAGTTTATCGGTATAGGTGTTCTTGAGTTTGGACAGGCCCCGATGCTGCATGATGACCTTGGGAAGCGGGTAATCCAGAGCCAGCTCCTCGAGTACCGCTTCTGCCGTGGAAGGCGCACCTTTGGGGGTTTTCTTCTTGATCGGCAGCTTTTGTTCTTCAAACAGGATTTCTGCCAACTGCTTGGGGGAACCCAGATTAAAAGCATGACCAGCCAGTTCATGGGCTTCTTCTTCCAGTTCCAGAATACGCTGGGCCATTTCCTGGGAATGGCGCTGCAGGTGGGGGACATCAATCTTGACGCCCTGGCGTTCGATTCTCGACAGCAGAGGCACCAGAGGCAGCTCCAGTTTTTCCAGAACTTCCTGAAGGCGACCCTCGGCTTTGACTTGAGGGGCCAGGGTCTGATGCAGCCTCAGGGTGACATCCGCATCTTCAGCAGCATAATGGCTGGCCTGTTCAAGATCGATCTGATCAAAGGTCAGTTGTTTTTTGCCTTTGCCTGCCAGGTCTTCAAAGCTGGTGGTTTTATGGCCCAGATATTTAAGGGCCAGAGAGTCCATGTCATGGCGGGTGGCCGTGGAGTTGAGGACATAGGATTCCAGCAGCGTATCGGCAGCAATGCCCTGCAGCTCTATGCCATAACGGGCCAGAACACTGATGTCGTATTTCAGGTTCTGTCCGATTTTGCCGATTTTGGGGTCTTCCAGCAGGGGTTTGAGATCGGCCAGAATCCGGTCTCTGTCCAGTTGCTCGGGTGCGCCGGGGTAGTTGTGAGTCAGAGGCAGATAGGCGGCTTCGCCGGGTTCAATGGCAAAAGACAGGCCGACCAGCTCAGCCTGCATGTAGTTGAGGCTGGTGGTTTCGGTATCCACGGCAAAAACAGCGGCTTTTTTCAGTTTACCCAGCCAGCGCTGCCAGTCTTTTTCTTCAAGCAGGGTCTCATAACCACTGGAGTTCAGGCTTTGGGTTTCAGGTGGGTTCTGGGCGCTGGTGATTTCACCGAGATTTTTCAGCAGGCTGTTGAATTCCAGACGGGTGTAAAGTTCACGCAGTTGTTTGGTATCCGGTTCAGTGGGCTGCAACTGGTCATAGCGCAGCTCCAGATCACAATCGGTTTTAATGGTCGCCAACTGATAAGAAAGGTAAGCCTGCTCTTTGTGTTCTTCCAGCTTTTTGGGTGTGGTTTTGGAACCTCGAAAGCTTAATGCAGGAATTTCATCCAGACGGGCATAAAGCTCGTCCAGACCCCCGATCCCCTGCAGCAGGGCCTGGGCGGTTTTTTCACCAATACCGGGAACGCCGGGAATATTGTCGGATTTGTCGCCCATCAGGGCCAGAAAATCAATAATCAGCTCCGGCCCGATACCGAATTTTTCCTTGACCCCTTCCACATCCAGGGTGCTGCCCGTCATGGTATTGACCAGAGTGACCCAGGGGCAAACCAACTGCGCCATATCCTTGTCCCCGGTGGAAATGACCACGGGTTGTTTTTGTGCAGCAGCCTTGCGGGCCAAAGTGCCGATCACATCATCGGCCTCCACGCCTTCGACAGCCAGCAGGGGTAAACCCAGGGCACGCACACAGGCATGCAAAGGTTCAATCTGCTGGCGCAGGTCATCCGGCATGGGAGGGCGGTGGGATTTGTACTCGGCAAAGAGTTCATCCCGGAAAGTGGGCCCTTTGGCATCAAAAACAATCCCGATCGGACTGTTCGGATAACTCTTCATCAGGCTCTGAATCATGTTGAGAACCCCTTTGATGGCCCCGGTGGGTTGGCCTTGAGAGGTCATAAGGGGGGGCAGGGCGTGATAAGCACGATAAAGATAGGATGAAGCATCGACCAACAGCAGAGGTGGGTGGGTTGTTTCAGTCATTCAAATCTTCCGAAATCTAGGGGTAAGAAACTCTTTTGAGTTACAATTAAGACAAGGTTATCAGGAATACTAAAGGAGAACTGGCGTGATGCAAAAACTAATTTGGGTGCTGCTTCTGGCCCTGCTGAGCTGGGCACCAGCCGGAAGTCTGCTGGCCAGTGATCCGGTGGAATCAGAAATTGTGATTCGTGAAGAAGAAGACAGAAAAATTGAAGAGTTCTGGGTGGATGGCAAGCTGGAAGCCATCAAGGTAACCCCCAAGGTGGGTAAACCCTACTACCTGGTTGACCCTGACGGGCGTGCACTGGATGACCAGGAAAGAGGCAGTCTAAGGCTCCCCAGTTGGAAGATCTTTCAGTGGTAAAACAAAAAGACAAGTACTCGCACCCGATCAAGGCTGCGGTTATCAAAACGGGCTGGTGGTTACTTTCACGACTGCCTCTGGGGTGGATACAAGCCCTGGCTGTACCTCTGGGCAAATTGATCTGGCGTTTTTCCAAACGTGAAAAACGCATCAGTCAGGTTAATGTGGAGCTTTGCTTCCCCGATAAAACCCCTTGGGAAAGGGATCAATTGGCTCGGGGAGCCCTGATTGAAAGCACCAAAACAATGCTGGAGATGGGCTATGTCTGGATGGCTCCCAAGGATCAGGTGCTGGGTAAAGTGAAAAAAGTGACGGGCGCGGAACAACTGCTTGCCTATCAGGCCAGGCAGCAGCCGGTCATTATATTGGGGCCACATATTGGCCAGTGGGAGATGATTGGTCAGTGGTTTGCCAAGGAATACCCCTTGACCTGCATGTATTCACCGCCACGAATTCGAGAGCTGGACCCGGTCATTCGCCAGGGCCGTTGCCGTACCGGGGGCGGTCTGGTTCCAGCCGATGTCAAGGGAGTGGCTGGCTTGCTGAAAGCCTTAAAGCGGGGTGAAATGGTGGGTATTCTGCCTGATCAGGAACCTGAACAAGGGCAGGGAGGTATTTTCGCACCCTTCTACGGTATCCCGGCTTTAACAGCCACCCTGCTGCCCAAACTGGTCAAAAAAACCGGAGCACGGGTTTTTACTGCCCTGGCCAAACGCCTGCCCAAGGGGCAAGGCTATGAAATCATCATCATCCCGGCTGATGAAAGAGTTTATTCCGAGGACGATCAGTTGGCTGCTGAAGGAGTGAATGCCAGTGTGGAGCAGATCATTGACTATGCGCCCATCCAGTACCAGTGGTCCTACAAACGCTTTAAAAAACGCCCGGACGGTGGGCCGCAGCCCTATAACAAATGAGCCTGAATTCAAAGGGGCTTGCCAGCAACTTCTCAGGACGCGTGAATACATCCCTGTAAGCTCTGGCAGAACTCATTCCCGATGAATCGCTGCACTTCCCACTTCCATGTAGGTCGGCCACGACCTCCTGTCGTGGACAGCCTGAGAAGCCGCTACCAACCCCTTGCTTGTTAACTATTCTGGCCTTTGATGAGCAGGGAATAAAAAAAGCCATCATGTCCGTTGTTCCTGGGCAGTAGCTGCCGCCCCCAGCGGGTGGCTTGGCCCCAATCGGCTTCAATGACTTCCACCTGGGCATCCTTCTGCTGGTGGGTAAAGCTGGCCAAGGGATGGGCATTTTCTTCGGGCAGGATGGAGCAGGTGGCATAAACCAGTTTGCCGCCGGGTTTGAGCAGAGGCCAGAGGGCTTGCAGGAGTTTTAATTGCACCTCGGCCAGTGGCTGGATATCGCTTTCCCGGCGCAAGAGTTTGATGTCCGGGTGGCGGCGAATCACTCCCGTGGCCGAACAGGGGGCATCCAGCAGAATGCGGTCAAAGGCTTGTCCATCCCACCAGCTATCCGGGTCAGCGGCATCGGCACACTTCACTTCCGCAGTCAGTCCCAGGCGTTTGAGGTTTTCATAAACTCGTGGCAAGCGCTTTTCTTCACTATCCAGAGCCAGTAGCTGAATGTCAGCGGACTCCGCCAGGTGGGTGGTTTTTCCACCGGGCGCACAGCAGGCATCCAGGACTCTCTGTCCGTCCTGGACGTCCAATACCCAGGGCGCCAGCTGGGCGGCTTCATCCTGAACACTGAACCAGCCATCGGTAAATCCCGGCAAAGCCAGGGGGCTGGTGGCCTCTTTCAGCAGGATGCCGTAGGGGCTGGCGGGGGTCGCACTGGCCTCAATGCCTGCCTGCTGAAGCTGTTGCAGATAGTCTTCACGACTGAGGTGACGCTGGTTGACCCTCAGGGTCATGGGCGGTTGCTGATTGTTGGCTTCACAGATTTGTTGCCAGTCCTGGGGGTAAGCCTTCTTAATTTTTTTCAGCAGCCAGGGCGGGTGAGCGGTGGCCGGACTTTCCTTGTTCATGGCCAGGGCTTCCAGCTCGGTTTGTTCACGCTGGAAGCGGCGCAGGCAAGCATTCAGGAGTTTGCTGGCCCAGGGCTTTTTGAGTTTTTTGCTGGCTTCCACACAGGTGTCGATGGCCGCATAGTCAGCCACCCGGCCTTCCTGAAGCTGATAAAGACCGACCAGCAGTAAGGCCAGTACGTCAGTATCCCGGCTTTTCAAGGGTTTTTGCAGCAGTTGACCGGCATAATAATTGAGTCGGGGATAAAAGCGGCAGACACCAAAAGCCAGAGCCTGGGTCAGAGCGGCCTCGTCAGTGGCCAGGCCCTGTTGCGCTTTGGGCAAAGTGCTGCTCAGGGAGGCCTGCTGGCGCAGGACAGGAACCAGAGCCTGGACACTACTGAGGCGTGCGGCAAGACCCTCACTCATAAATTCTGCTCAGGCAAGGCAAACACCTGTCCGGCATAAAAGCGTTCGGGATGGCCATTCAGGAGGTCTGTGGCACTTAATTGGCGGGCACCGGGCAATTGCAGTCGGGTCAGCTTCAGGCAGCCTTCACCGCAGGCTACAACCAGGCCATCCTTTTCGATATCCAGAAGCGTTCCCGGTGGGGCATTGTGATCAATGCTTAAAGGTTTTGCCGCCCAGACGCGAATGACTTCCGGTTGCTTGTCCTGATTGTCGGCCACAAACCAGGCCACGGGCCAGGGGTTGAAACCACGTATGGCCCGCCCCAGCTCTTCGGCTCTCAAGCGCCAGTCCAGCCGCGCTTCTTCCTTGCTGAGCTTGCTGGCATAGGTCGCCTGAGTCGGGTCCTGGGGCTCAGAATTCAACCGGTTGTTTTGCAACAAGGGCAAAGCCTGCAAAAGGGCTTCGCCACCCTGAACAGCCAGGCGATCATGCAGGCTGGCACTGGTGTCTTCAGCAGTGATCGGGCAGTGGGTTTTATACAACATGCTGCCGGTATCCAGGCCTTTATCCATCTGCATCAGAGTGACACCGGTGGCTTCATCACCGGCCAGCAGAGCACGCTGAATGGGTGCGGCTCCCCGCCAACGTGGCAGCAAGGAAGCATGGACGTTAATGCAGCCCAGGCGGGGAATATCCAGCACCGCCTGAGGCAGCAGCAGGCCATAGGCCACCACGATCATTAGATCGGGTTTGAGTGAGGCCAGCTCTGCCCTAGCCTCTTCAGACTTGAAATTTTCCGGCTGATAAACAGGCAGTTGCTGTTGTTCGGCCAGTTGTTTGACCGGGCTGGGTTTGAGTTTACGGCCCCGGCCTGCCGGGCGGTCAGGTTGGGTGTAGACCGCGACCAGTTCCCAGTCGGGGTTCTTGGCTTGCAGTAAGGCTTTGAGACTGGATGCAGCAAAATCAGGTGTTCCGGCGAAAACAAGGCGCATGAAGGACCCTTAGGCTTTTTGACGTTGTTGTTTCAGAAGCTTCTTTTTGACTCTTTCCTGCTTGAGGCGGGAGAGATAATCGACAAAGACAATGCCTTTCAGGTGATCGCACTCATGCTGGACACAGTGGGCCAGCAGACCTTCGCATTCAAATTCCTGGGGCTTGCCGTGCCGATCCAGGGCATTGACACGGATTCTGACGTAGCGTTCAACATCGGCATAATACTCAGGCACGGACAGACAGCCCTCTTGCATCAGCTCACAAGCCTCTTCAAGGGGAGTGAACGTCGGATTGATCAGCACCCTGGGCTGATCTTTACTTTCTGATACATCTATAACAAGCAGTTGTTTGTGAAAATCCACCTGGGTGGCAGCCAGACCGATGCCGGGAGCCTCGTACATGGTCTCAAACATGTCATCAATCTGTTGTTGCAGCTCCGGGGTAAAGTCCGCCTCCGACAAGGGCTCTGCCTTGGTTCGCAAGCGTGGATCAGGGTATTCAAGGATATTCAGTAGACTCATGTTGTGCTTCTCTAATCAAATTAAGTTTTTTGCCTCTTGCTCCCTTTCCGGCTTTCAGGCAAAGTGTAACCGAAAGTAATCATGGTTTCTGGCAAGGGTGGCCTTATGCTGACTGGTCGAGTACGTCAATTTCTTCTTGCTCTATTTCTGCTGATCTTTTCAGTCAGCCTTCATGCCGTTAGTTTAAAGCCTGATGCGCCTGAACGCTATGAAGTTAAGCGCGGCGACTCCCTCTGGTCGATTGCAGCCCAGTATCTTCAGGATCCCTGGATGTGGCCGCAGCTCTGGCAAGCCAACTCTCAGGTGGAAGATCCGCATAAGCTCTACCCCGGTGATGTCATCTATCTGCTGGAGGGGGAAAACTTTCTGCGCCTTGAACCCCGCCTGCGAATCATGACCCTGCAAGCCCCGATTCCCTTTATGCCGTTGGAGAAGGTTGAAGCCTACCTGAATCGCGACATCATGGTGGATCGTCCTGAATTTGAAGACTCTCTCTATATTTCCCGGATTGAAGGGGGGCGCAGCCTGGGCTCTCAAGGCAATCAACTGGAAGTGCTGGGTGATTTGACGCCGGATGTGAAGCGCTACGGAATTTACCGGGATATTGAAGAAATTCGTGATCCCCTGACCCGCCGTGTTCTGGGGCATATGGCAAGAGCCGTTGGTGCTGCCCGCTTGATCCGGGATGAAGAAGGCTATGCCGCCACCCTGGAAATCACCGACAATTATGAAGAGATTCGGGTCGGGGATCGTCTGATGCCTTTTGGTTCTTCGCCCTTTGATGACGGTTTTAATCCCGCTCCGCCCAAGGAGCCGGTGACCGGCCTGGTGGTGCGTTCCCTGGAACCCGGCCAGACTCGTATTGGACAATACCAGCCAGTAATGTTGAACCAGGGACATGAAGAATTAAAGCCCGGCGATCTGCTTCAGGTTCTTGAACCGGGCAAGAGAAGACGTGACCCGCGCAATGGTGAAGTCATCTTTGCCGGAGAGAATCCTCGGGGTCTGGTCATGGTTTACCGGGTTTTTGACAAGACCAGCTTTGGCCTGGTGATGAACTCCAATCAGCCCCTTTACCCCGAAGATACCTTCAGAAGGGCACCCGACCTCATACCCTGAATTTGTCCGGCTCAAGGAGGAGCAAGAAATGCCACTGCACAACTCGTTAACCACAACCCTTCAGGATCTGGTGATCTGGCTGCTGCCGGGTCTGACGGATCGCAAACTGCAGAAATTGATCCCAGAGCTGGGTTCTGAGCCACACCCCCTGCTGGAAGCCGCCTACCGTCTTCCCGGTTTGCCGGCGAAAACCCGCGACCTGATTCAAATAGCACTGCATGACCCCTGGCAACTTCCCTTTGCGAAGCAGCTGGAAGCCCATCTACGCTGGGCCGAGGCCGAAAATCACTGGCTGCTTCCCCTTCGGGAGCTTCCCGATCTGCTGCAACAGCTCCCGGATCCTCCTTACCTGCTGAGTGTTCAAGGTTGTCCCGAAGCTCTGCAAGGTCCGTCGCTAGCGGTTGTAGGTAGTCGTCGCCTCAGCCCGGAAGGTCGCTCTCTGGCTTATCACTGGTCTCACTGGTTGGCCTGGCAAGGCCTGAATCTGGTCAGCGGCCTGGCACGAGGTGTGGATGGTCAGGCCCATCAGGGTGCTCTAAAAGCCAGGGAAGAAGGCGCAACCGGCTGCACCCTGGCCGTGTTGGCGCATGGTATGGATTCCCTTTACCCACCGGAACACCAAGACCTGGCGGCTCGGCTACTGGATCAGGGCGGCGCTCTGGTCAGCGAATACCCCCTGGGCAATCGACCCCTGGCCCGCCAGTTTCCCAAACGCAATCGCATCATCACCGGCTTGTCTCTGGGAACTTTGGTGGTGGAAGCCACTCTGCGTTCCGGTTCTTTGGTGAGTGCCCGCCTGGCCATGGAGCAGGACCGGGAAGTGATGGCTGTTCCCGGATCGGTGCGTCGAGAACAGAGCCAGGGCTGTCACCAACTGATTCGACAAGGTGCTGCCCTGGTTACCTGCCCGGAAGAGGTTCTGCAGGAAATTCAGCAGCCGTTGCAGTTCCAACTGGAAAAAGAGTCGCAAGCCAACCCGCAATCTGTGCAAATACCTGAA
The DNA here is from genome assembly GCF_044810985.1 of Marinospirillum sp. Taxonomy (GTDB): domain Bacteria; phylum Pseudomonadota; class Gammaproteobacteria; order Pseudomonadales; family Halomonadaceae; genus Marinospirillum. The sequence goes on along the minus strand of NZ_CP085242.1, from coordinate 1,763,956 downwards.
AAGCTGCAATCTATCTATTGCTTATTAACGGATGTGCCCCAATCTATGGATGAACTGCTGCTGCAAGCGCAACTGGACGCTGCCACCGGCATGTTGCTACTGCAGGAGCTGGAACTGGAAGGACTGGCTGAACAGCAGCCGGGTGGTTGGTGTCTAAGCACTTGAGTACTTCCCTGTAGGGGAGTAATCTGCCCTCCTTCCATTTGCCCTCGGCCTGTTGGGCTTTTCTCCTGAATCCAGGAAATTGAGTGATAAAGAAATGAGTGTAAAACCTGTTGATGCCCAAGCGGTTGCCGAAGCGGCCGCGGTATTGCGCCAGGGAGGGGTTGTTGCTTATCCGACGGAAGCCGTCTGGGGGCTGGGCTGTGATCCTTTTAACAGCCGCGCCGTGCAGCGTCTTTTGTTGCTAAAACAAAGAGATCCCGGCAAAGGAGTCATTCTGATCGCTGCTTCCATGCAGCAACTCCGGCCCTGGCTGACGGGGCTGGAAGCGGACAAGCTGGAAAAACTGGAAGCCAGCTGGCCGGGGCCTTATACCTGGCTGGTCACGGATAATGGCTATACCCCGGAACTGATCAAGGGGCGACATGAAAAGGTCGCCTTGCGGGTAACCAATCACCCCTGGGCTGTGGCTCTTTGCGAAGCCTTTGGCGGCCCCCTGGTGTCCACTTCCGCCAATCTGGCCGGTGAGCCTACCCTGCAAAGTTATGATGCCGTGATACAAGCCTTTGGCGATGAAGTGGATGCGGTATTAAATGGCCCTCTGGGCGGATTGGAGGGGCCATCACGAATCACTGATCTGGATACAGGCGAGGTTTTGCGCGCCTGAAAAGAGTTTGAGGAGAAATTGAGTGTCGAGCGTTGATATTGCTGCCGTCAAAAGCTATCTGCTGGAGTTGCAAGACAGCATCTGCAAGCAGTTGGAAGCCCTGGATGGTCAAGCCTTCCTTGAAGAAAGCTGGGAGCGACCCGCTGGAGGTGGAGGGCGTACCCGGGTGCTGGAAGAAGGCAACCTGATCGAAAAGGGCGGGGTTAATTTCTCGCATGTTTTTGGTGATCAACTGCCGCCTTCAGCAACCGCAGCCCGCCCCGAACTGGCCGGACGCAGTTTTCAGGCCATGGGTGTTTCTCTGGTCATTCACCCGCGTAATCCCTACATTCCCACCTCCCATGCCAATGTGCGTTTCTTTGTTGCCGAAAAAACCGGCGAAGACCCCATCTGGTGGTTTGGTGGCGGCTATGATCTGACCCCCTACTACCCCTTTCTGGACGATGTGATCCAGTGGCATCAGGTGGCCAAAGAAGCCTGCGAACCCTTTGGCCCTCAGGTGTATCCGCAATACAAAAAATGGTGTGATGAATACTTCCACCTCAAGCATCGCGATGAGCCCCGAGGCGTGGGCGGGCTTTTCTTTGATGACCTCAGCGAACCGGATTTTGATCACTGTTTTGCGTTTATGAAAGCCGTGGGTGACAGCTACATGCAGGCCTACCAGCCGATCATCGAAAAACGCCGCGACCTGGAATACGGTGAGCGAGAACGCGAGTTTCAGGCCTTTCGCCGCGGCCGCTATGTGGAGTTCAACCTGGTCTGGGACAGAGGCACTCTGTTTGGCCTGCAAAGCGGTGGCCGTACCGAATCCATCCTTATGTCACTACCACCCTATGTGCGCTGGGGTTATGACTGGAAACCCGAGCCCGGCTCTGAGGAAGAAAAACTCTACACCGACTTCCTGAAACCCAGGGACTGGCTGGCTGAAGCCCAAGGCTGAGCAGGCCATGGATAAACTGGATGCGGTGGTGATCGGTGCCGGGGTGGTGGGTCTGGCCGTGGCGCGTGCCCTGGCTCAGGCCGGGCGGGAAGTGCTGGTGCTGGAAAAGAATACCCGCTTTGGTGAGGAAACCAGTGCCCGCAATTCTGAAGTCATTCATGCCGGTTTGTATTATCCACAGGGTAGCCTCAAGGCGCGAAGCTGTGTTCGTGGCAATCAACGACTCTATGCCTACTGTCAAGAAAAAGGTGTTACCCATCAGCGTTGCGGCAAGCTGATTGTCGCCACATCTTCGGAGCAACTGGACAAGCTGAAAGCCTTGCAGGAAAAAGCCCAGCGTAATGGCTGCATTCCCCTGGAATGGCGCAGCAAGGAAGAATTGGCTGTTCTGGAACCCGAACTGCAAGCCGAGGCTGCACTTTTCTCACCAGCCACCGGCATCATCGACAGTCACGGCCTGATGCTGGCGCTGCTGGCGGATTTGGAAGCAGCCGGAGGTCAGTTGGCAACCGCCAATGCCGTTACCGGCGGCCAGCTCAACCCAACTGACCGAATTCTGGAGCTGGAGGGTTTTAGTGTTCAGGCCAACCTGGTGGTTAACGCCGCAGGTCTGCATGCCCCGGAGCTGGCCAGAAAGCTTCATGGCCCTCAATCCTGGATACCGCAACCTTACTTTGCCAAGGGCAACTACTTTTCCCTGCTCGGTAAACCCCCCTTCAAGCATCTGATTTACCCTCTTCCTGAAGCGGCTGGGCTGGGTATCCACCTGACCCTGGATTTGCAAGGTCGTGCGCGTTTTGGTCCTGATGTTGAATGGCTGACCACTGCAAATGCGGATACACTGGATTATTCAGTTGCAGAGTCACACAGAGCAGCCTTTGCCGAAGCGATTCGCAACTACTGGCCGGGTCTGAAAAGCGAAGCCCTGCAGCCTGACTACGCGGGAATCAGGCCGAAATTGAGTGCTCCGGGTAGTGAAGCAATGGATTTTCAGCTGCTGAATGAAGAAACACATGGCTGTCCGGGCGTGATACATTTGCTGGGTATTGAATCCCCCGGTCTGACTGCCAGCCTGGCACTGGCTGAAATCGTGACTGAACAACTGCTGTCCAATAATCAATAAGTTCCAGGAGCCTGAAGTGACGGATACCTATGCCGTTTTTGGCAATCCCATCGCGCACAGTAAATCCCCCTTGATACATGGCTGGTTTGCCGAACAGACCGGACAGGACATGACCTACCAGGCCCTGTTGGCACCTGAGGATGACTTTCAGGGACAGGCCGAAGCCTTTTTTGCTGAAGGTGGGCAGGGGGCCAACGTCACAGTGCCCTTCAAGCTGGATGCCCTGGTTTTTGCCGATAAGCTGTCCCCCCGAGCCAGACGGGCCGGAGCCGTCAACACCCTGCAAAAAGGCCAGAATACAGAAATCTATGGTGACAACACCGATGGTATTGGCTTGGTGCGGGATCTGACGGATAACTTGGGTTTGGATCTGAAAGGCAAGCGTGTATTACTGGTTGGAGCCGGGGGGGCCGCAAGAGGCGCGGTGGAGCCGTTGATCAATGCCGGTGTCGCCCGCTTGAAAATCGCCAACCGTACCCCGGAGAAAGCTCAGCAATTGATCAAGATTTTTCACGGTCTGCAACCGGAGGCCGAGCTTGCCGCAGGCAACTGGGATTCTCTGGAAGGCAATCAGTTTGATCTGATCATCAATGCCACTTCGGCCAGCCTCTCAGGCAATGTACCTCCCTTGCCGAGGGGCCTTTTTGCTCCCGGCGCTGTGGCTTATGACATGATGTACGCGGCACGGCCGACCCCCTTCATGAGCTGGGCTGAAGACGTCGGTGCCTCAGAAGTGAGTGATGGTCTAGGCATGCTGGTCGAGCAGGCGGCAGAAGCCTTTTTCCTCTGGCGTCAGGTACGCCCGGAAACCACCGGTATTCTGCACCGCTTGCGCATGCTGCTTCAGGAAGAAGCCCATGGCTGACTTGATCCGGCAGTTCACCGCACTGCGACCCTTCAATCGCGAAGCCCCGAAAGGCTTTGACCTGGAAAAGCTGGAACGGGAACTGGAAAGCGACCGGGGCCGCATTATCAATTCAGCCGCGGTGCGGCGCCTGCAACAGAAAACCCAGGTCTTTCCACTGGAGCGCAATGCAGCGGTGCGCAGTCGCTTGACCCACTCGCTGGAAGTCCAGCAGACCGGGCGCTTCATCACCCGCAGTGTCTTCAAACTGCTGCGCGAAGAAGGGGCTGATCCGCAACTGCTGAAGCTGGAACGCTCGGCGGAATCCCTGGTGGAAATGGCCTGCCTGTTACACGATATCGGCAACCCGCCTTTCGGTCATTTTGGTGAGGCTGCTTTATCCCGCTGGTTTGCTGAACACCTCGAGGAATTGGAACCCTTCAGTCGAGACCTGAACAGCCTGGAACAGGAAAGCCTGCGGGGTCAGTTGCTGCGCGAACTGAAAAGCTTTGAAGGTAATGCCCAGGCCATTCGCCTGATAGTCAGTCTGCAAAAGCTTAACCTTACTTACCTGCAAACCGCCTGCGTCCTGAAATACACCCGCTGTGCGACTCGGCCTCGCCCGGATGCAGACAACCCACTCAGCTACCTGCAGAAAAAACCCGGCTACTATTTTTCCGAAAGTCGCTTTATTGAAGAACTTTACCAGACCCTGCAGCTTCAGCCCGAGCATCGCTTTGCCCTGACCTACCTGATGGAAGCCGCCGATGACATTGCCTACTGTCTGGCCGATATCGAGGACAGTGTGGACAAGGGAATCCTGACCCACCCACAACTGGCGGAATTACTGAAAGAAGAGTTTGCCGCTCTCTATCCCGGCTACCCCAAGGGGCCGCACTTCAACGGAAAATCCTTTGCCGAGTTGGTGGATGCCGCCTTGCAAAAGGCCGAAAAAGAGCCCATCAACAAAGATCACGAATTCTTTGTCTGGCTGCGCGTTGGTCTCATCCACCCGCTGGTACAGCATGCCGCCCAGACCTTTGTTGAGCAGTTGCCCCAAATGGAGGCGGGAAGTCTCGACCGCGCCCTGCTGGAAGATGCCTCTCCCTGCCATGCCGTGGTACAGACCCTGAAACAGGTGGGCTTCAAATACGTCTTCAATGTCGATGAAGTTTCCACCCTGATGCTTCAGGGTTACCGTATTCTCACCGGTCTGCTGGACTTCTATCTGCCTCTGCTGCAACTGCCTGCGGATGCTTTCAAGCACCTGGAAAAAGGCGAAGGCTGGAATGAGTATCTGGTGGAAAGCCGACTCTTCCAGCGCCTGCCCAGAAAACACCTCAAGGCTTACCAGCAGCTTAGAGATTCAGCAGAAGAACTGGGTGTCGGGCAACTGCCCGAAGATATCTGGGAAGCCTACTGCCGCTGCCGCTTGCTGCAGGACATGATCAGCGGCATGACCGACCAGTTTGCTCTGGATGAATACAAAACCCTGGCCGTACTGGACTGAAGGAAAACTTCATGACACCTGCCATCAAACTGCTGCAACAAAAGAAAATTGCCCATCAGGTTCACGAATACAACCATGATCCCGCTGCAGCCTCCTACGGGCTGGAAGCTGCGGAAAAAATGGGTGTGTCCCCGGAGCAGGTCTTCAAAACCCTGGTTGCTGCCGTGGATGGCAAACAACTGGTCGTCGCCATCCTACCGGTTGACCAGCAGCTCAGCCTGAAGAAAATCGCCAAAGCTGCCAAAGGCAAAAAAGCCGCCATGGCTGACCCGGCCCAGGTGGAACGCACCACCGGCTATGTACTGGGTGGCGTCAGCCCCCTGGGCCAGAAAAAAGGCTTACCGACCTTCATTCACCACAGCGCCAAAGCTCTGGAACAAGTCTACGTCAGCGCCGGAAAACGCGGCCTGGAAATTCAGTTGGCTCCCGGCGATTTGCAAGGCCTGACCCGAGCAGAGTTTGCGGAAATAACCGGATGACCTGCAGCGACTGTGCAAGACACCTGTCCGCCTGTTCGCTAAACTAAGTCATTGAATCTATGTCAGTGAAACTAGGATAACCATGAAGCGCTTTTTCAACACTGCAGGCCCCACCATTCGCCAGGATCACTACCATCTGGAGCCTTTGCAGCGGGTGGACTGGGAAGAAATTCAGCACCTGATTGCCAGTAAGCGTTATTTTGTCCTTCATGCTCCGCGCCAGACGGGCAAAACCACCACCCTGCTGGCGATGATGAAGGAGCTGAATGCAGGCAATGACTATGTTTGTGCCTATGCCAATATTGAAGGTGCCCAGGCCGCCCGTGGTGATGAAACCCAGGGCATACCTGCGGCCTGTGATGCGATAGTGGACTCAATTGTCCGCTTTGTTGAATTTCCAGACTTGGCTGCTTGGTATGCCCGGATCAAATCAGAAACAGAACCACAGCACCTGCTGACACGGTTGCTTGAATACTGGGCCAAACATTCCAGTAAGCCCACAGTTCTCCTGCTTGATGAAGTGGATTCACTCATTGGTGACACCCTGATTTCCCTGCTGCGTCAGATCCGAGCCGGTTATGCCCAGCGTCCTGATTTCTTCCCCCAGGCGATCATTCTCTGTGGTGTGCGTGATGTCCGGGATTACCGGATGCACCAGCCGGGTCAGGAAGTGATCACCGGAGGCAGTGCCTTTAACATCAAAGCCAAGTCATTGCGGATGGGTAATTTCACCAGGGAAGAAACCCGCGCTCTCTGGTTGCAACACACCGAAGCAACCGGGCAGATTTTTGATGAAGCTATTTTCCCTGAACTCTGGGAGGATTCACACGGCCAGCCCTGGCTGGTTAATGCTCTGGGCCATGAAGTCACCTGGGAAAACCGCGAAGCAAGAGATCGCAGTCGCCCGATTTCTTTGGTGGATTACCAGCAAGCCCGCGAAAGCCTGATTTATTCCCGCGCCACCCATCTGGATCAACTCAATGACAAGCTGAAGGAACCCAGAGTGCATTCGGTCATTGCCCGTATTCTGAGCACCGATGATGAAGATGCCCAAGGCTTGAATATGGATGACCTACAGTATGTGGAAGACTTGGGGCTGATCACTACCCGCCCTTCGGTGAAAATCAGCAACCGCATTTACCAGGAAGTCCTACCACGGGAGCTGACCTGGCCCACCCAGGTGATGATCGCCAACCAGGAGCAGGTTTGGTACATCAACAAGGATCACAGCCTGAATATGCCAAAGCTACTGGAAGCCTTTCAGCAGTTCTTCCGTGAACATTCGGACAGCTGGTGCGAAGGCTTTGATTACAAGGAAGCTGGCCCCCAGCTTTTAATGCAGGCTTTTTTACAGCGAATCATCAACGGGGGAGGGCGCATATCCAGGGAATACGGCCTGGGCACTAAACGCACTGACCTGCTGATTGAATGGCCGCTTGATCCCGAACAAGGAATGTACGGTCCCCTGCAGCGCGTGGTGATTGAACTCAAGATTCAACGCGGCAAGCTGGATACCCTCATTCAGGATGGCCTCAAGCAGGTGACTGACTACCAGCAGCGCGTCGGGGCAGAAGAAGCCCACCTGGTAATCTTCAACCGCAAAAAAGGCGTGTCCTGGAATAAAAGGATCTGGCAGAAAGAAGAAAAGGTTGCCAATCAGACAATCCGAGTGTGGGGGAGTTAGCTTGAACCTTTAACCACTGAACCCAGAGCTTGCCACTTCCAACAATCTGATTAGAATAGCTTTCCTTCCATTCCTGTAGGTTGCCTCTTTTCATGACCAAGTATTTTTCTCGGCACTGGTTAGCCAGTGCTCTGGTGGCTTTTTGTGTTGTATTTTCCGGTGGGTCTTTTGCTGAAAAGGCATCGAATCAAAACTCCGATGGCCTGGCAATGGCCAGTTGGAATATTGAGCGGCTGGGGCATGGCAGCAACAAGGATTATGCTGTGCTGGGAGTGATTGGCAGCCATTTTGACTTTATTGCCGTTCAGGAGGCCATGACATTGGAGGGCCTTGAGGCTTTTCAGCAAGCCTTACAGGTGCAGACGGGTGAGTCCTGGGAAATGCTTTATTCCCACCGTATCGGGCGTTCAACCTACAAGGAAAAATACGCTTTTCTGTGGCGACCGCAGCGGGTGGAGTATCTGGATGGGGCCGTGGTTTACCTTGATCCGGGTGATTTGTTTGCCCGTGAACCCTATTCGGCGCGCTTTCGGGATTTAAGCACGGGTGATGAATTTGCGGTGGCCACTGTGCATATTGTTTATGGCCAGCGTATCAGTGATCGCACGGAAGAAATTGAAGAGCTGGCGCGTTACTGGGAGTGGCTGCATGAAATTTACCCCAACACGCCGGTTGTTCTGATGGGGGATTTTAACCTGAAGCCCCAGCATTCGGCCTGGCAACCCCTTTTACAGGCAGGTGCTCGGCCCTTGATTACAGAAGGCGCGACCACTCTGTCTGCGGTGGATGGGCGTTATGCCAATCTTTATGACAATATCTGGATCAAGGATTCCTGGTCATTGTCTATCAGCCAGGTGGGCATTTTTCAGTTTCCGAAGTTGCTGGAAATCAGTCATGAGCAGGCGCGTCGGCATATCTCGGATCATGCCCCTGTTTATTTGCTGACGGCCTCGGCACAGTTGCGTGGTGCTGAGTTTCCTGATTCCGGTTTGCCAGCAACCCAGGCTGATTCAGAACTGGAATCATCCGCAGACACCCAGAGTTTGATGATTGGTCATAAGAATTCAAAAATTCTGCACCGACCGGATTGCCCTTCCTATTCGCGGATCAGTGAGAAAAACCGGGTGTATTTTCAGTCTGTGCAGGAAGGGTTGGACGCCGGTTTTCGTTTGGCTAAGAACTGCCCCTGAAAGCTAAGTTATAGGAGGTTTCTTTGTCGCATTTTAAGCTTGCCCTGTTACTGGGTATGACGGTGGCTCTGGGGCCTCTGGCGTTGGATGCCTATTTGCCGGCTTTCCCGGAGATCGCTGCCAGTTTTGCCATTCCCCACTCGGATGTTGGGTTAACGCTGAGCGCCTATGTGATGACTCTGGGTCTGGCCCAGCTGGTGGGTGGGCCCTTGTCGGATCGTTATGGGCGCAAGGTGATTCTATTCACGGGTCTGGCTGTTTTTGCAGTGGCCGGTGGCTGGGTTGCCTGGGCCGATACCCTGGGTGAAATGATTTTCTGGCGGGTGCTCCAGGGGGTTGGTGGTGCTTTCTGTGCCGTCTCGGTGCCGGCGATTGTCAGGGATGAGGTCAGTGGTCAGGATGCTGCCCGGCTTTTTGGCCTGATCGGCCTGATTATGTTCATAGCTCCGGCTGCTGCACCTGCCCTGGGTAGCTTAATGTTGGCTTTTGGTGACTGGCACTGGATCTTTCTGCTGTTGACCGGTTATGCGGTGGTTCTGGCTTTGGTGTTGCAGTGGGCTCTCTTCCCGCATTTGACTCCCAGGCCGCCTGCCATCACGCCGGTTAAAACCCTGGTGACCAACTATTGGCTGGTGCTGCGCCACAAGGCAACCATGCGCTTTGTGGGCATTCAGGTGTTTTGTTTCAGCGCCATGCTGTTGTTTATTACCCACGCCTCTTTTATTTATCAGGAGTGGTTTGGGTTATCGAACAGCCTTTTTTCCATTCTTTTTGCCGCCAATATTGCCCTGATGGCGGTGTTTAATCTGATCAACCGGCCCTTGCTGAGGCACTTTCCATCCGTTTTATTGCTCAGGAACCAGGTGATTCTGCAATTTTTGGCCTTGCTGGCGCTGGTGGTGACCGTGTTGCTGGATGGCCCCTTCTGGCTGGTGGCAAGTTGCATTATTGCTGCGATTGGCTGCCAGGGTGGGATTGTACCCAACAACATGGCCAATGCCCTGGAGTTTTTCCCCCGCCTGGGGGGAACGGCGGCTGCCTTGTTGGGAGCTTCCCAGTTTACTCTGGCCGGGGGAATCAGTGCCCTCTCGGCCGCTTTCTGGGGTGATGCCCTGCTGCCCATCGTGATCAGTATGCTGGCGTGCTCCCTTGGTGCCACGCTCTTGGCGTTGGGTGCTCCGGCTGCGGTGGCCCGCGAGAAGGCCGCCGCTTAATCCTCGGCCAGAAAATCCTCACGCGACAGGCCGTATTTCTTGAGCTTGTCGTAGAGGGTTTTGCGCGGCAGGCTGAGGTCTTCCAGGGTGCTTTTGATCGAGCCTTTATTCCTTCCCAGAGCCTGTTCAATCAGGCTTTTTTCAAACATTTCGACCTGTTCGGGCAGGGTCAGTGGCTGGCGATTGCTGTTGCCGAACATCAGCTGTTCCAGATCATAATCACAGGTGGCTCCCAGCAGCACATAGCGTTCAGCCAGGTTGCGCAGCTCACGGACATTGCCGGGCCAGTCATGGCTCATCAGGATGGAAGCCTGGGCGGGTGTGGGCGTGGGCGCTTCCAGGCCGGAGCGGGTGGCGGCCACCAGAGCAAAGTGTTGAAAGAGCAGGGGAATGTCTTCGCGCCGGTCTCGGACTGGCGGCAGGTCAAGGGTGACGACATTCAGCCGGTAATAGAGGTCTTCACGAAACTGGCCTTCGGCAGAGGCCGCTTTCAGATCGGTTTTGGTGGCGGCAATGATGCGGATATCCAGGCTGACCTGGGCATTGGAACCCAGGCGTTCCAGTTGCCTCTCCTGAAGTACCCGCAGAAGTTTGACCTGCAGGCTCAAGGGCATGGATTCAATTTCATCCAGAAACAGGGTGCCGCCGTTGGCGTGTTCAAATTTGCCAATGCGGCGTTTATTGGCACCGGTGAAGGCTCCGGGTTCATGCCCGAAGAGCTCGGATTCAATAATACTTTCCGGCACGGCTCCGCAGTTGATGGCAACAAAATTCTTGCCGGAGCGGGCGCTTTGTTCATGGATATAACGGGCCACCAGATCCTTGCCGGTGCCGGTTTCACCCCAGAGCAGCAGATCGGTTTCCACTCGCGCTATCTGGTTGGCCATGGACATGAGTTTTTTGATTGGTTGGGTGCGCCCCAGAACACGCGGGCCGGGAGCAGCATGGCGGGCCAGTTCTTCACGCAGGTTGCGGTTTTCCAGAGTCAGACGACGTTTGTCCAGAGCCCGGGCAACGATATCCAGCAGGATTTCATTGTGGAAGGGTTTTTCCAGAAAATCGTAGGCGCCTTCGCGCATTGCGGTCACCGCCGTGGAGATATCGCCATGCCCGGTGATGAGGATGACGGGCAGGTCGGCATCCAGGCTGCGGGCTTCCTGCAGAAATTGCATACCATCCATGCCGGGCATGCGGATGTCGGAAATCACGATTCCGGGCCATTCCGGGGTCAGGGTTTTGAGTGCCTGGGGGGCCTTGTCAAAACTCTGCACCTGATAACCGGCCAATTCCAGGGTTTGTCCCAGACTGATGCGCAGGTGTTTTTCATCATCAATGATAATGACGGGCAGGGGTTGTTCAGACATGCGTTTCACCTGGGTTGTCCTGAGGGGTTTCCGGGTAGCTGGCCGGTAAATAAAGACTGAAAACAGCGCCGCTTACCGGTGCGGTTTCTGCCGGTTCATGCAGTTCACGGAAGTGCAGGTGGTTGCCTGCAATCAGTTTGCCGTTCAAATCCTGGGCGATACGATTGGAGATGGAGAGCCCCAATCCCAGCCCTTGCCCCGGTTCTTTGCTGGTCACAAAAGGATCGAAGATTTCTTCAAACTGGTCAGGGGCGATTCCGGGGCCGGTGTCCCAGACCTGGATTTTAACCCAGTCCTGACCGGTTTCTTTTTGATAGGTGACACCCAAACGAATTTTTTTGCGGTCACTGACTTTGATGGCATGCAGGGCATTGGACAAGAGATTCACCAGAAGCTGTTCCAGGCGCACCATATCGGCCAGCACGAAAACCTCCTGATCGGGAAAGTCCATTTCGATCTCCACCTGCTGCTGTTCCAACTGGTTGCGATAAAGACGCAGAGCATAGTCGCAAGCAGCCTGAACCGAAACAGGAACCAGCTGCTCACCGCTTTTGCGGGAAAACATCTTCAACTGGGCACTGATTTCCGCCATGCGCTCAGTAAGTTCCAGAATCTGTTCCAGATTGGAATCGGCTGTCTCCGGGCGGTTTCTGGCCAGAAAGGTTCGGGCATTTTCAGCATAGCTGCGCAGAGCCGCCAGAGGCTGGTTGAGCTCATGGTTGATGCTGGCGGACAACTGACCCAGAACCGCAAGCTTGGCGGTTTGCACCAGCTCTCTCTGGGTGGAGCGCAGCGCGGTTTCCGTTTGCTGGCGCTGCTGGATTTCTTCCAGAAGTCGCCGGTTGCTGGAAGACAGGTCGGCCGTGCGTGCTGCGACCCGGTTTTCCAGTTCATCATGCGCTTCCTGAAGGGCACGATGTGCCTCTTCTTTCCAGGCTTCCTGCTTTTGCAGGACACGGCGGCGTTGCAGCAGATAAAAAGCAGTGAACGCCAGGATGACCAAAGCAAATCCGGTGAGGAGAGTGATTTGCAGCACCTGTTTGCGCACCGGGTCAAGTCGCTTGATGATGTGGGCCTGCCAGCCGGCTTCGGGCATTTCCTGGCTGAGCATCAGGTAATCCTTGGGCAAATCATCACTCATGCGAATGCTCAGGCGCTGGGCTTCAGCAGAAACAGGTTCTTTTTCCTGGACGGGAAGAGGCTTCAGGATGCGACCTGCATAGCGCAGGGATTCATTGATTCTCTCCAGTTCTGCGGTTGACAGGCGCTCCAGGGTGGAGAGTCGCCATTCCGGGCGGGAGCTGATGAAAATGACTCCATCCGGGTCGGTGACCAGCAGCTCCCCGGAGGGGTCTCGCCAGGGTTCTTCAATGGCGTGGATTTCGATTTTGACCACCAGCACACCCTGAACCTCATCCTGATAATGCACCGGAAACGAGAAGTAGTAGCCTCGGGCACCGGAACTGGTGCCCAGGCCGTAAAAGCGGCCCTGTTCACCCTGCATGGCTTCCTGAAAGTAGGGGCGAAAGGAAAAGTTCTGGTTGACGAAGCTGTCCACCCGCCACCAGTTGCTGGCTGCAAGGGTGGTGCCCTGGGCGTTCATCAGATAGATATCGGAAACATCGGCAATGGCCCGATAGGTATCCAGGGTCAGATTCAGTTGCTGCAGCTTGTCCTGATCCGTATCCGGTTTGAGGTAGAGGCTGAGATCCTCCTTGGTGGTCAGAAGCTCAGCCAGGTAATCGTATTTTTGCAATTTGCCGCGCAGGGCCGTGACATGCAGCAGCAACTCGTTGGTGGCCTGCTCTTCCAGGTTCTTCAGCTCCTTGCTCCAGGTGAGCAAGGCCGTTTGCCAGAGAAGCAGGACAGCAAGCAGGCCGATCACCAGCAGGTGCAGCCATTTCCATTGCAGGAACTTTTGTTTCAGTCTTGGAAGCATAAATACCCGGTCGTTTTAAACAGCAACCTGCACACGCCTCAGAGCACGCTGGATACGGGTTTCCTGCTTGGAAAGTTCCAGGAGGCCATCCTCAACATAAACCAGGTGTTCGTGGGATTTGGTTTGTGCCCTTTCCGGGTCGCCTTCGAGAATCGCATCCAGCAACTCCTTGTGTTGCGTATAAAGCAGAGGGCGGGAATCCTTGCGCTCAAAAAGGCTGGACAGGTTATCGACAATGCTTTTTTCCAACAGGTTGAAAAGGCCGCGCATGGAGTGGAGCAGAACCACATTGTGCGCCGCTTCGGCAATCGCCAGATGAAAGGCTGCATCGGCCTCAGCCTCACGCACCGGGTTCATTTCATCATAGGTGGCTGTGAGTTCTTCAAAGCGTTTTTGCAACAGCTCCTTGTCGGCCGGGGTGGAGCGCAGAGCCGCATAGTAGGCGGAAAGCCCTTCCAGGGCATGGCGAAATTCCAGCAGGTCATAGTGAAACTCGGAATGACTGCCCAGCAACTGCATCAAGGGATCACTGAAGGCCGCCCCCACCTGTTCACTGACATAGGTGCCACCGCCCTGTTTGCTGGTCAACAAGCCTCGGGCTGCCAGCTTTTGAATGGCTTCACGCAAGGAAGGGCGGGAAACACCAAACTGGGTTGCCAATTCACGTTCCGGGGGCAGTTTTTGCCCAGGCTTGAAGCTGCCTTCCACAATCATGCTTTCCAGTTGCTGCATGATGACATCAGAAATGCGGCGGGTTTCGACTCGGGTGTAACTCATGATGCTGGCTTCCTGCAGAAAAGGGTCTTTAAATTGGTATGACCAATAATTTAACAATTTTTGATCAGGAAATAAAGGCGGGCACTGGAGAGCTTTCCAGTTTACGGGAAATTGATAGGCAGGCCAATTAGTTAGGGGTTGCTGGGTGGTTCTGCTGCGCTGCAGCCTAGTGAGAGCGCGGATTAGACAAAAGTAGCAAATGTTACATTCCTTGTTTGACAGGGATGCTCAAGCTGCCTAGGATTAGCGAAATAAATCTTGTAAATTGGTATGACCAATTATCAAAGAGTACAAGAAGCAAGCACACAACCAACCAGAGCGCCTGCTGATGAGTGATGCAATCAAAGTTTATCCCGGTAAGCCGGAAAAGGTGTATTTCTATGCCACCTGCCTTGTGGATATGTTTTACCCGGATGCGGGGATGGCTGGTATCCAGTTGCTGGAACGCGAAGGTATTGAAGTCATTTTTCCCGAAAACCAGACCTGCTGCGGTCAGCCTGCCTATTCTTCCGGTTTTAATGACCAGGCGCGTGAAGTCATCCTGCCGCAGCTGAGCCTTTTTCCCGAAGATTACCCCATTGTGGTGCCTTCCGGTTCCTGTGGCGGCATGATGCGCAAACACTACCCGGAGCTTTTTGCAGGCACTCCACAGCAGAGTCAGGCCGAAGCCGTGGCAAAACGCACCTGGGAGCTGACAGATTTTTTACTTCAGGTCTGCCAGATCAAGCTGGAAGACAAGGGCCAGCCCATCAAGGTTGCCATGCATACGTCCTGTTCGGCACGCCGCGAAATGGGTGTGGCTGAAGTTGGCCCCAAGCTGTTGGGTCAACTGGATCAGGTGGAGCTGGTGGAGCAGGCCCGCCCTGCAGAATGCTGTGGCTTTGGGGGCACCTTTGCAGTGCGCCATGCTGAGATTTCCGGTGCCATGGTTCAGGACAAGGCCGAAGCCATCCAGAAGGCGGGTGCGGAACACTTTGTCACCACCGATTGCGGCTGCCTGATGAATATTGCCGGTTATTCGGAAAAGCAGAAAATGCCGATGCAGGGGCAGCACATCCTCAGCTTCCTCTGGGAGCGTCTGCAGGCCGAAGGCAAGACCCCGGAAAATGCCGGAGGCAGCCAATGACCAGTCAACAGGAAGCCGTTCAGGAATTCCATCCCCGCGTACATGCTGCTTTGGGGAATCCTCAGATTCGCAACAACTTTCGCAAGGCCATGGATGGTTTGATGACCAAGCGCAGTGCTGCCTTTGAAGGTATGGATCTGGAAGCCCTGCGTGATCTGGGTGCCGCCGTGCGTCTGCGCGCTTTATCACGCCTGCCGGAATTGCTGGAACAGCTGGAAGCCAACCTGCAAAAGCAGGGCATCCAGGTCCACTGGGCCGAAACCGGCGACCAGGCCTGTGAAATCGTGCGGGATATCTGTCAGGCCCGTGACGCGAAAAAGGTCATCAAGGGCAAATCAATGGTGTCCGAAGAGATGGAACTCAACCACTATCTGGAAGAAGCCGGAATCGAAGCCCTGGAATCCGATCTGGGTGAGTACCTGGTTCAGCTGGCTGAGGAAACCCCTTCGCACATCATCATGCCCGCGATTCACAAGAACACCGATGAAATTTCCGAGCTGATGCATGAAAAAACCGGCACTCATCGCTCTAAGGACGTGGATTACCTGACCGCCAGTGCCCGTCAGCAACTGCGGGAAAAATTCATGCAGGCCGATGTCGGGGTTTCCGGGGTCAACTTTGCCGTGGCAGAAACCGGCACCCTGTGTCTGGTGGAAAATGAAGGCAATGGCCGCCTGACCACAACCACTCCGTCCTGCCATATTGCTGTCACCGGCATCGAAAAAGTGGTCGAGAAGCTTGAAGACGTGACGCCCTTGCTGGCGCTTTTGACCCGTTCAGCAACCGGACAGCACATCACCACCTACTTCAACATGATTTCCTCGCCTCGCAAGGCGGGAGAAAAGGATGGCCCGGAAGAGGTTCACCTGGTGTTGGTGGATTCCGGTCGTTCAAAGATTTATCAGGATGAAGAACTGCTTGATACCCTGCGGTGTATCCGCTGTGGTGCCTGTATGAACCACTGCCCTGTATACACCCGTGTCGGTGGTCATGCCTATGGCACCACTTATCCAGGCCCGATTGGCAAGATTCTGATGCCGCATCTGTTGGGTCTGGAAAAAACCCAGGATCTGCCTTCAGCCTCCACACTCTGCGGTGCCTGTGGCGAAGTCTGCCCGGTCAAGATTCCCATCCCCAAACTCTTGCAACGCCTGCGCCAGGAGGCCGTGGACGGTGACTCTTTACGTCCCTCAGTGGTGGCCGGGCATGGCATCAAGCGTCGCAAGCTGGAGCTTCTGGCCTGGAAAGGCTGGACCTTGATGCATGCGCGCCCTGGTCTTTACCGCTTCTCCACCCGCTGGATGGCACGCCTGCGCGGTCTGATGCCCGGCAAGCTGGGTGGCTGGACCGATTACCGCAACCCCCCCAGGCTGGCTGGAAAAACACTTCAGCAAAGATTGCAGGAACGCCAGCAGCAGAAAACCGGAGGCCAGTCATGAGCCAGGCTCGTCAGAATATTCTGGGTCGTCTGCGTGAAGGCCGTCAGGCCCTGAGCGACAGCAAACATTTTCAGGTGCCTGCCAGTGATTTTGCCCTGGTCAGAGACAGAAGCTGGAACGCAGCGGAAAAACTGGATCTCTTCCAGCAGAAAATCGAATCCGTGCATGGCGAAGTGCACCGTATTTCAGCAGACACCTGGATACCGGAGTTGATTCGTCTTTTGGCCGAAAAGAAAATCCGCAATCTACTGGTCAGTGATCGCAAACAACCTGCTTTGGAACTGCGTGAACAATGGCATGCAGATCTGCCCCAGTTGCTCAGCTATCAGCGTCCTATTGAAGACTGGAAGAGCGAACTCTTCAACCAGGTGGATGCCTCCCTGACCACCTGCCGTGGCGGAATTGCCGAAACCGGCTCACTGATTCTCTGGCCGGATGAAGACGAACCCCGATTGATGAGTCTGGTGCCGCCCGTGCATTTTGTCCTGCTGCAAGCGGATCAGATCTACAGCACCTTTTACCAGGCCATGTCTGAACAAGGCTGGGCTGAGCAAGGCATGCCGACCAATGCCCTGCTGATTTCCGGGCCATCCAAAACCGCCGATATCGAACAGACCCTGGCCTATGGCGTACATGGGCCGGCGGAGCTGGTGGTGTTGGTGTTGGAATAGTTGAGAGGTAGATTCTCAAGCCTGTTGCGGTGCATTTGAAGTTCCATGAAGGAGCAAGTGACTGCTTGACAGGCTGTCTGCAACAGGACGTTGCAGCCGACCTACAAGGATGTAGGAAGTGCAGAGATTCATCAGGAATGAATTCTGCCAGAGTTTACAGGGAAGTATTCACACGTCCTGGCAAGTAGGTTACTTGCTCGTGAGTTCAAGCTAAGGATTACTGGCATTAACTGTTTTCTTTCTGTTTGTAGTGGCAGACAGAAGCGAAAAGGGGCTTAAGCCCAAAAAAAGACCCCGAGGTTCCTTTGTGAGAGGGGGAAGCCTCGGGGAGATGTCAATAACGACAACAAGAGCATTTAAGCAATAGGAAATATACCATGTCTGAAACCCTGCTGTCCTTACTGGCCTTTGCGCCTTTGGTACTGGCTGGCATTTTGCTACTGGGCCTGAATCTGCCTGCCCGCATTGCCATGCCGATTGTCTTTATCGTTACCGCCCTGATCGGCCTTTTTGCCTGGGACATGACCTTTTCCCGGGTTGCTGCGTCCAGCTTTCAAGGCTTGATCCTGACCGGTGCCATTCTCTGGATCATCTTTGGTGCCATCCTGCTGCTGAACACCTTAAAGCATTCGGGGGCCATTACGGCCATTCGTACCGGCTTTTCGGACATCAGCCCGGATCGCCGCGTTCAGGCGGTCATCGTAGCCTGGTTGTTCGGCTGCTTTATTGAAGGTGCTTCCGGTTTCGGTACACCTGCTGCCGTTGCGGCTCCGCTGTTGGTTGCGCTGGGCTTCCCGGCACTGGGTGCGGTCATGATCGGCATGATGATTCAATCCACACCGGTATCCTTTGGTGCGGTGGGTACGCCCATTGTTGTGGGTGTCACCGGTGGCCTGGATCGCTCCGGTATCACTGAAGAATTGGTTGCTAATGGTTCCAGCTGGGAAGTCTTTTACCAGTTGATCACTTCCCAGGTTGCCATCACTCATGCCATTGTCGGCCTGCTGATGCCGCTGTTTATGTGTATGATGCTGACCCGCTTTTTCGGCAAGAACAAGTCCTGGACGGAAGGTCTGGCGGTAGCGCCTTTTGCGATTTTTGCCGGTCTGGCTTTTGTACTGCCTTATGCTGCTGCGGGCGTTTTCCTCGGCCCCGAATTTCCGTCAATGATTGGTGCCCTGGTGGGTCTGGCCATTGTTGTTCCTGCCGCCAAAGCAGGCTTTTTGATGCCCAAAACCCCCTGGGATTTTGCCGACGCCAAAGACTGGCCTGCTGAGTGGATGGGCAAGCTGGAAATCAAAATGGATCAGATTGCCGGTAAAATGCCCATGTCCGGTTTCAAAGCCTGGACACCTTACATCCTTCTGGCTGTGATTCTGGTTATTTCCCGCGTCAGCCCTGAAGTGAAAGGCTTCTTCACCAGCTTCCTGAGCTTTGGCTGGAGCAACATTTTGGGTGAAGAGGGAATTTCCGGGGCCATCCAGCCTCTCTACCTGCCGGGCGGCATCATGGTCATGGTAGTGGCCATCACCTACTTCCTGCACCAGATGAAGTTCAGTGAAATGAAAGCCGCTTTGGGTGAATCCTCAAAAACGCTTTTGGGTGCCGGTTTTGTACTCATCTTCACCATTCCCATGGTGCGGATTCTGATCAACTCGGGTGTGAATGCCGCTGATTTGCCTTCCATGCCAGTGGCTATGGCGCAACTGGTGTCTGAAAGCGTCGGTGGAATTTACCCACTCTTTGCCCCGCTGGTGGGTGGTCTGGGTGCCTTCATTGCCGGTTCCAACACGGTATCCAACCTGATGCTGTCACAGTTCCAGTTCAGTGTCGGTGAATTGCTGGGCATCTCCAGTGCCATGCTGGTTGCCCTTCAGGCCGTGGGCGCTGCTGCCGGTAACATGATTGCCATCCACAACGTGGTTGCCGCTTCGGCTACTGTGGGCTTGCTGGGACGTGAAGGTCGGACACTGCGCATGACCATTATCCCCACCATCTACTATCTGGTGTTTGCCGGTATCATCGGCCTGATTGCCATTTATGGCCTCGGTGTCACTGATGGGTTGATGTAGGGTTATCGGTTAACAGGTCAAGCAGGGGCAGCTTTGTCAGGACGCGTGAATACGTCCCTGTAAGCTCTCGCCACAACTTCCTGTTGTGGAGAGCCTGACAAAGTACCCCTGCTGACCTTTCAGCAAGTATAGAGACCAAGGCCGCGGCAAGGTTGTTTGCGTCAGCGAGGCAGGAAGCCGAGCGCAGGTGTACATTCAGGATAGAATGTCCACCTGAAAAGCAAATGGCCTTGCTTAAGCGGCCGTCTTGAACCTCACAGTTTGTTTTTTCTTCAAGGTAACTTTCCCATGACCTCACCCTACACCGAACTGCAATCCGCCTTGTCCGCGCACTTGCCTGAAGATCGTCTGATCAGTGACGAGCTACGGACTTTGGCTTATGGAACGGATGCCAGTTTCTATCGCCTGGTGCCGCAACTGGTGGTGCGGGTGGAATCAGAAGAGGAAGTCCAGTTGGTGCTGGCTGAGTGTGCCCGGCGTGGTCTGCCGGTGACTTTTCGGGCGGCAGGAACTTCGCTGTCCGGTCAGGCGGTGACAGATTCGGTGCTGATTCAACTGGGTAATGGCTGGAAAGATTATCAAATTCTGGATGACGGCCAGGCGATTCGTCTGAAGCCGGGCATCATTGGTGCTCAGGCCAACAAGTATCTGGCACCTCTGCAGCGCAAGATTGGCCCTGATCCGGCTTCAATCAATGCCTGCATGATTGGTGGTATCGCCGCCAATAACGCTTCGGGTATGTGCTGCGGCACAGCCCAGAATTCCTACAACACCCTCAGGGATGTCAGGGTGGTTTTTGCCGATGGTGGGCTGTTGGATACTTCAAGCCCCAAGTCGGTTGCTGCTTTCAAGGCCAGCCACGGAGAGTGGCTGCAACGCCTTCAGGCTCTGGGCGAGGCCACTCGTGCCAATACCGAGCTGGCCGATAAAATCCGCCATAAGTACCGTTTGAAAAATACCACCGGCTACAGTCTTAATGCCCTGGTGGATTTTACCGAGCCGCTGGAGATTCTCAAACACCTGTTGATTGGCTCGGAAGGCACCCTGGGCTTTATCAGTGAGATCACCTACAACACAGTTCCTGACTATCCGCACAAGGCTGCGGCGCTGATTTATTTCCCCGATATGGAAGCTGCCTGTCGGGCCACCACCGCCATGAAGCCATCGCCGGTTGCTGCTGTGGAGCTTTTGGATCGTGCTGCCCTGCGTGCCGTGCAGGACATGCCGGGCATGCCATCAGATCTTAAAGACTTGCCGGAAGGAGCAGCGGCTCTGCTGGTGGATGTGCGTGGCAGTGACGATCAACACCTGGAGTCCAATATTGCCCAGGTAGAGGCCACTCTGGAGGGAATCAAAACCCTGCGGCCCGTGGTTTTTACCACGGACATCAAGACTTACGAACTCTACTGGAAAATCCGCAAGGGTACTTTCCCGGCGGTGGGGGCCGAGCGGGTGATCGGTACCACGGTGATTATTGAAGATGTCGCCTTCCCGCTGGAGCGTCTGGCTGAAGGCGTTATTGAGCTGCAGGCCCTGTTCAGAAAATACCACTATGACGAGGCTATTCTTTTCGGTCACGCTCTGGAAGGCAATCTGCATTTTGTGTTTACCCAGGGCTTTGATGATCCCGCCGAGGTCAAACGTTATCAAGCGCTGATGGATGAAGTGGCGCAGTTGGTGGCCGTCAAATACGGTGGCTCGCTGAAGGCCGAACACGGCACCGGGCGCAACATGGCCCCCTATGTCGAGCTGGAATGGGGCAGTGAAGCCTATGCCCTGATGAAGTCGATCAAGCAACTGTTTGATCCTACCAATCTACTCAATCCGGATGTGATTCTTTCCGACAATGCCCAGATTCACCTGCAGAATCTCAAACCCCTGCCGGAAGCCGATCCCTTGGTGGATAAATGCATTGAATGTGGTTTCTGTGAAGCGGTTTGTCCTTCGCGGCGACTGACCCTGACACCCCGTCAGCGGATTGTGATCTGGCGGGAACTGCAGCGTCGCCGTCAGGCCGGAGAACCCGCAGCGGATATAGATCGCCTGGCTGAAGCCTATCAATACCAGGGTCTGGATACCTGTGCAGCGGATGGCCTCTGTTCCACCCAGTGTCCGGTGGGGATCAATACCGGTGATCTGGTACGCAGTCTGCGGCGGGAACAGAACTTCAAGCATCTGGACAAGGCCCAGTGGATCGCCAGCCACTTTGATGGGGTGACGCGGATGGCGCGTGGGGGGATCAAGTTGGCCAATCTGGGTCGCAAGATCCTTGGTGATTCCGGGATGTCGGCGAGCATGACGGGTTTGCGCAAACTGGGTGTGGGTGCCGTGGGGCACTGGCGGCCCAGTATGCCTCAGGCAGCAAAGCCTTTGCAAAAGAGCCAGCCCAGAGTTGCCGCCCCTGCTGACCCCCAGGCGCCCAGCGTGGTTTATTGGCCTTCTTGTGCCACCCGTGTTTTTGGGGTCTCCTCAGCGGCCGGTCAACAAGAGGATATCAAAGCGGTCACCTTGAACCTGCTGCACAAGGCGGGCTACCGGGTGATTATTCCTGAAGGCATTGATAGCCTCTGTTGTGGCATGCCTTTTCAGTCCAAGGGGCTGTTTGAGGTGGCGGATAAAAAACAAAGTGAACTCCTGGCTGCTTTGCATAAGGCTTCCAACCAGGGGGAATGGCCCATCGTCACGGACACCAGCCCCTGCAACATGAAACTGGATGAGGGTAATTTGTTGCCGGAGTTGCAGTTGTATGAGGCCAGTGAATTTGTGGCTGAACACCTCCTGCCGCGTTTGCAGATCAAACCCAAAAATGATCGGATTGCTCTGCATGTCACCTGCTCGACAACTCGACGAGGCAAGGGTGAACTGCTGATCAAGCTGGCACAAGCCTGCACGGAAACCGTGGTGCTACCGGAGTCGGTCACCTGCTGTGGATTTGCCGGGGACAAGGGTTTCCAGCAGCCGGAGCTGAATGCTTCCTCACTGCAGGATTTAAGCCGGGAAGTGGCCGGTTGTGTTGCCGGTTATTCCAATAGCCGCACCTGTGAGTTGGGTCTGGAAGAGCACGCGGGGATCCGTTACCAGTCGATTCTTTATCTGGTGGATGAGGTCAGTCAGCCGGTAAACAGGACTATTGCTGAATAAAGACTTTGTCTTCCTTGAGGATAAAGGTCACCTTGTCCAGCTCCTTGTTGACCTCATACTTGTGACCGGCAATGCAGATCAGAGTGCCAGGGTAGGCGCGCCGGTTGATCACAATTTTTGAGGCATAATAGCGCCTGAGCTGCTCTTCAATCTGACTGATGTCCTTGTTGAGCTGGGCTCCTCGAACCTCCAGAGTTTCCTTGGCCCGGATCAGTTGGTCTTTCTTTTTGGCCAGCTCTTCACGTCCGGCCTGTTTGGTCTTGCGGGCCAGCTCAATGAGTTGATATTTCTGGTCTTCCATGTGGTTGAGCTGGGCCAGCAGTTCGGTATAGGTTTCCTGTAACCCGGCTGACTCACCCACTTCCAGGTGGGTTTCAGTGTAGGCCAGCGCACCGCTGGTGCTCATTTCCAGGCAGTCGGCAGCCTTGAGGGAGCCACCCACCACCTGCCCCTTGCCCTGCACCTGAATATAGGTTTCCGAGCTGAGGTGGGAGTGCATGACCTGGTTGCCAATAATGATTTCCTGTTTGGCCTGCATTCGCGCCTCATGGGCAAAGCGGGCCTTGATGCTGCACTCGGCAACCAAAGCGGCCTTATCGGTCATGTATTCGCTGCCGGTATGGCCGATGACACCTCCAAGGCATTCAATATGTCCGCCCGCTTTGATAAAGGCGGCATCCACCACCCCGCCAATCTTGATATCCCCCGTGGCGATGACCTGCATGCCATCGCGCACATCCCCCTTGATCTCAATACTGCCACGATAGCGGATATGGCCGGTTTCTATATCCACCTTGTCAATTTTTAAAATGGCTTCCAGATGCACGCCTTTTTCGCTGATTACCGGCAAGCCGGAACTGGCGGCAATCAAGAGGTCTTCATCCTCCTCAGCGGGTTTGACGCTGGCATCCTTGATCTTGAACTGGATATCCTTGCCATCTTTGGCGCGGATAGTCTTGCCGGTGACCGTCATGCCAGCTTTGCCCTTGGTGGGCGGGTAGCGACGCATCAGGGGGGTGTTTTCCTCAATCATAGGAAATTCACCCAGATCCAGGAAATCCACCGTGCCGTGTTCATCTTCCTGAGGGCGGCGGTCGGAAGCATCTTCGATCAGGGTTTCCAGGCGGGCATCCACACCGTTTTCGTGACCTTCACCATAGGCAATCACGGTGCAGTAAACATCGGCGCTGTTACGCAGCTTCTGGTTGAGTTCTTCGCTGGCCAGCTTTTCAAGTGTGTCTTCCATGATGCCGTGACTGACCTTGGATTTTTTCAGAACCTGATCAATTTGTGCACGGTCAACCGGCTTGCCTTGACCCTGAGCACCAAAAAGAACCATACCGGCGAGGAGCTTGCTGGGGTTGAGAAAGACTTCCACCCGGCCATCCACCGGAATGCTGATGCAGATATCCTTGGCTTCACGGCGGCGCACCGTATCCAGAAGCACAGAAACACTCTGAGGGGTCAGTGGAAATTCTTCGGGGCGAAAACCGGCATCCTGGGTGATCTGTTGAAACTGCTCCTTGCTGAGCTCGCGGCTGGTTTCCAGGGGATCAAAAGCAACCCACAGTTCCCGGCTGTCTTCATGGAATTGATAAGCAAAACCCAGTTCCAGGGCACTGGGGAGTGGGGCCTCGCTACTTGGCTTTTCAGGTTTCTCGCCCACGGCTTGCTCCTTATTAAATATCCTTACTGCATCTTTAGATGCCAGCATAAAGCCTTTGCAACTATTTCACCAGACTGATGCTGATCAAGACCTGGCTGATTAGTTTATTTAGGATTTTACCCCTTCAGAGGAAGGCTTTATAGTGAATTCTTGAAATGGAAAAGGAGACAGGAAATGACCCATCAAACTCTAAGCATTGCCCTGATTGGCGCTGGAAGGACAGGCACTCCCCTTTTGAAAGACCTGATGCAATACAGCTATATCGAGATCGTAGGGGTGGCTGATATTGATTCCGACTCACCGGGAATGCGCCTGGCAAAGGACAAGTCGATACCCTGCTTTACCCAGCCCATGGATTTGGTTCGGGAAGCGGGTGAGGTGGATATTCTGGTTGAGGTTTCCGGCGATCGCAGCCTGAAGAACACCATCAAGGCGTACTATGAAGAAACAGGCAATCGCAAGACACTGATCATGCATGATCTGATTGCCCGTCTGTTGATCAGTCTTTGTGACCGCAGCCCTCATCTGATTCCGTCTTTTCACCCGGAAGATGAAGGCATCGGCTGAAAGCCGTCTTCAGTCAGCTTAACGGCGTTTTTTGCGCTCTTTTCTGGCTTCCTTGGTCAGCTTCAACTGGCGGGCCTTGGCGGCTTCACGGCTGGTTTTGGCTTCAGGGGCATAGGGATTTTCACCGCTGCGGAACTCAAACCTCAGCGGTGTACCCGTCACCTTGAGTACCTTGCGGAAGGTATTCATCAGGTAGCGTTTGTAGCTGTTGGGCAAAGCATCGGTTTGATTGCCATGCACCACAATAATGGGGGGATTAAGACCACCCTGGTGGGCATAGCGCAGCTTGATGCGACGTCCGTTGATCATGGGTGGCTGGTGTTCGCTAACCACATCCTGCAGCAGGTTGGTCAGGCGATTGGTCGACCAGTGACTGGTGGCTGACTTGTAAGCCTTTTCCACCGAGCGGAACAGCTCACCCACTCCCGTGCCGTGCAAGGCTGATATGTAATGAATATCAGCGTAATCTACAAAACCCAGGCGGCGGGTGACTTCTTTTTTGATATTGTCTTTGACTTCCTGATCCAGCTTGTCCCACTTGTTGACCGCCAGAACCAGGGAGCGACCTGATTCCAGAACAAAGCTCAACAGATGCAGATCCTGATCCACCAGCCCGGTGCGAGCGTCCATCACCATCACCGCAACATTGCATTCCTTGATGGCCTGCAGGGTTTTGACGATGGAGAATTTTTCCGCTGTTTCCGTGACATTCTTGCGGCGACGGATGCCTGCGGTATCCACCAGGGTGTATTTTTTCTCATTACGCTCAAAGGGGATGGTGATGGCATCGCGGGTGGTGCCGGGCTGGTCGTAAACGATAACCCTTTCCTCACCCAGAATGCGATTGACCAGCGTGGACTTGCCGACATTGGGGCGGCCGATAATCCCGAATTTGAGTTCGCGGTCGGCATGCTTTCTGGACTCTTCGGCCAGACCTTCATCGTCTTCTTCTTGCAGAGGTTCTTCTGCCGCCTCTTCTTCCTGACTGATCGGCTGATTGCCGGGCAGGCTTTCCAGCAGTTCGGTGATCATGCTGGTGACACCGCGGTTATGCACAGCAGCAATCAGGTAGGGCTGACTGGTCATGCCCAGAGCATAAAACTCGGCACTCCAGGCCTCGGCATCCAGGCCGTCGGTTTTGTTGACCACCAGGTAGGCTTTTTTGTTGTTTTCCCGCAGGTACTGGGAAATCATTTCATCCGCAGTGGTCAGGCCTGCACGGGCGTCGACAATAAAGAGCACAATATCGGCTTCATCAACGGCCAAAAGGGACTGACGTGCCATTTCGGCGTCGATGCCTTCTTCATCACCACTGATACCCCCGGTATCTATGACGATATAGGGAAAGCCGCCCACCTTGCCCTGGCCGTATTGACGGTCACGGGTCAAGCCGGGAAAATCGGCCACGAGTGCATCCCTGCTGCGGGTTAAACGATTGAAAAGGGTGGATTTACCGACATTGGGTCGGCCAACCAGGGCAATAACAGGAAGCATAATTAGTCTTTCTTAAGGGTGAATAGCCCGAGGCGACCGCGAATGGAGTGAACCAGGAGGCGATCTTGATGAACAACAGGGGTACTGCGGATGCCATCCAGGTCAAATGCCTGGCGGCCGGTTACTTCACCGGTATCCGGGTCCAGCAAGTGAAGGTAACCCTGGTAGTCGGCAACAACCAGCTGCCCTGAAAGCATCACGGCTTCGGTCAATTCGCGTCCGAACAGGGCCTCCTGTTTCCAGAGACTGCTGCCGGAAGCAAGATCCAGGGCATGAATGCGGCTGGCTTCATCGACGATGAAAACCCGCCCCTGATCAATCAAGGGCGAATGAAAACTGGAAATATCCTGACTCCAGCGACTACGGCCCGAGAAAGGGTCCAGAGCCTGGGTTTGCCCCTGGTAGCTGTTGACGATCAGCAGCCCCTCCGCAATTCGTGCCTGTCCATCAACATCCACCAGGCGTTCAATATCGGTACGCCCCTGCGGCTGAGCAATCTGGGTATCCCAGTTGGCCTGCCCGGAGGCGTTGTCCACCGCATACAGCTTGCCATTGGCAAAACCGGCCATAACCTGGGTGCTGGTGAGGGTGGGCGAAGCCGTTCCTCGCAGGGTCAGTGAAGGGGTCAGGCTGTCAAAACTCCACAGCTGGCGTCCGGTGTCCGCGCTAAAAGCGGTCAGTTTGCCGTCTGCCGTTTGTACTACGGCAAGATTGTCCTGAACCTGGGTCGGGCTCAGGGCTTCACTGCTGAGTTCGGTCTGCCACAGCTGCTCGCCTGTTCGGGCATCCAGAGCCAGAAGTTCGCCATTTTGCGTGACCACAAAGAGCTTGTTGTTTTCCAGGGTTAAACCGGCACTGATGCCCACGCCCAGCTCTTGAGTCCAGAGGGTTTTGTTGAAATTCAAAAACCCGCCTTCCAGATCAAAAGCCTGCAGGTAGCCCTGAGTGTCACCACTGATCAGTAACTGCTTGTCCAGGGCCGGTTGCAAATCATAACCGCGCCAACGCTCGCCATAGCCGGAATGATCCTGCCATTGCTTCTGCAGACTGGCGGTATCGGAATGATCCGGCAGGGGCTTGGGCGGGTATTGCGGCTCGGGCAGACTGCTGCACCCCGAAACCAGCAGCAGAGCCAGAATCAGGGTGGAGGATTTTTTAAGAAGATTGGACTGACGGGCGTGCATCAAGCATCCCCACGTGAGGCCAGGCTGTCCAGCTTGATTTCCACCAGAGGAGCGGATTCCCCTGCAGCACGGCTGGCGTCCAGGGCTTTCTGGTAAGCCTGGCGGGCCTGCAGGGCTTCACCCTGGGACATCAGAAGATCGCCACGCAGAGATTCAAAATCGGCAGTGAAACCCCCAGCATCGGGAACATCCAGAAGAGCCAGAGCTTCACTGATCTGATCCTGGGAGTTGAGAATACGCGCCAGACGCAGGCGGGTAACCAGCTCTATCGCTTCTACGCTGGTGGATTCCAGGGCTGTGCGCAAATGGCTCTGTGCCTGCTCAAACTCATCACGCTCCACGGCCAGGCGCGCAGCAAACAGGCGGGCATAATCAGCATAAACGGTTTTATCAAAGTCACTGGTCAGCTGTTCAATCAGGGCGGTTGCCTGAAGATCACGCTCTTCACCCGTGCCATTGGCCACCACCTGGGTCAGTTGACTGTAGAGAGTGGAGGCTGATTCTGCCTGGTTGGCCTGATAACTTTCCCAGCCTTTCCAGCCGCCGACACCAGCCGCAGCAATGACAACACCGGCCATCAGCGATTTGCCGTTTTTATTCCACCACTCTTTGAAGGATTCAATCTGCTCTTCTTCGCTGCGCATAGTCCGTCCCAGTCGTTATCAATGCTAAATGAGGGCTATCTTAACCGACCTTAAAGGCTTTGCAAATGCTCTTTAAGGGTGAGTGCTAACTCACTAATAGCTACTTCAGTTTGTTCTTTATCTTCCCGCAGGAACTTAATTGAGGCCACGCCCCGGCTCATTTCATCTTCGCCCAGCAAAATGGCCAGACGCGCGCCGGATTGATCCGCCTTTTTAATTTGTTTTTTAAAGTTACCGCCGCCACAGTGGGTCTGGATTCGCAAGCCGGGTTGCTCGCTGCGCAAACGTTCAGCCAACAACAAGGCATGACTGAGAACACCTTCCCCATAGGCTGTCAGATAAGCATCCAGGCGTTGATCCAGTTCAGCGGGGAAGACTTCCAGGGTTTCCAGAAGCAATACCAGCCGTTCAATACCCATTGCAAAGCCGACTGCCGGTGTGGCACGACCGCCCAGTTGATCCACCAGACCGTCATAACGTCCACCTGCACAAACCGTGCCTTGTGAGCCAAGAGCGCGGGTTGTCCACTCGAAAACCGTTTTGCCGTAGTAATCCAGGCCCCGAACCAGGCGTGGATTCAGGGTGTAATGAATGCCGGAGGCATCCAGCAACTGGCAAAGACCGGCAAAATGTTGCCGACTTTCTTCATCCAGGTGGTCAGCAAATGCCGGTGCATCCTGCAGAATTTCCTGAGTGCGGGAGTTTTTGGAGTCAAGAATGCGCAGCGGATTGCTGCTCAGGCGGCGCTGGCTGTCTTCATCCAGCTCATCCTTGTACTGCTCAAGATAGGCTGTCAGGGCGGTGCGATAAGCGGCACGCGCTTCTGAGCTGCCCAGGGTGTTGAGTTCCAGGGTCAGGTGATCCAGGATGCCCAGCTCACGCCACAGGCGGGCCGACAAGAGAATCAGCTCGGCATCGATGTCCGGGCCGGGGATTCCAAAGGTTTCCACGCCGATCTGGTGAAACTGGCGGTAACGGCCTTTCTGGGGGCGTTCGTGGCGAAACATAGGGCCTTGATACCAGAGTCGCTGTTGTTGATTGAACAGCAGGCCATGTTCTTCAGCGGCGCGGACACATCCGGCGGTACCTTCAGGGCGCAGGGTCAGGCTGTCACCATTGCGATCTTCAAAGGTGTACATTTCCTTTTCAACGATATCTGTCACTTCCCCGATGGAGCGTTTGAAGAGGGCAGTTTGTTCCAGCACCGGCATGCGGATTTCATTGTAACCATAACGGCTTAACAGGTTGCGCACCTTTTCTTCCAGATATTGCCAACGGGGGCTGGTATCGGGAAGCAGGTCATTCATACCGCGGATGGCTTGAATCTTTTTTGCCACTGAACTTTCACCTTAATCTTTAGCAAGTAGTTGATCGAGTTGGGTTTGTTTTTCGGCAGCCTTGTTGCGAATCAGTTCTTCCAGCTGGTCGATCAGGTTGTCATTGGTGACCTTGCTGGCGGGTTTGCCGTCAATATAAATCAGATTTTGAGGGCTGCCGCCGGTCAGTCCCAGTTCGGCTTCGCGGGCTTCACCGGGGCCATTGACGACACAGCCGATGACGGCAACATCCAGAGGGGTGAGCAGGTCATCCACGCGGTTTTCCAGCTCATTCATGGTGGCCACCACATCAAAATTCTGGCGTGAACAACTGGGGCAGGCAATGAAGTTGACGCCCTTGCTGCGCAGACGCAGGCTTTTCAGCAGATCAAAGCCGACTTTGATTTCTTCCACCGGATCGGCGGCCAGGGAAATCCTCAGGGTATCACCGATGCCTTCCATCAAGAGTGCGCCCAAACCCACAGAAGATTTGACGGTGCCGGAGCGCAAACCGCCAGCCTCGGTAATGCCAAGATGCAGGGGCTGCTCTATTTCTTTGGCCAGCTGGCGGTAAGCCGCCACGGCCATGAAGACATCCGAAGCCTTGACGCTGACCTTGAATTCCTGGAAATCCAGGCGATCCAGGTGATCAACATGACGCAGGGCGGATTCCACCAGGGCCGCCGGGGTCGGTTCGCCGTATTTTTTCTGCAGATCTTTTTCCAGGGAACCGGCATTGACACCGATGCGCATGGAAATACCGCGGTCACGGGCTGCCGCCACCACTTCGCGCACCCGGTCTTCGCGGCCAATATTGCCGGGATTGATGCGCAGGCAATCCACACCCAGTTCAGCAACCCGCAGAGCTATTTTGTGATCAAAGTGAATGTCTGCAATCAGGGGTAACTGGGTCTGCTGACGGATTTTGCCAAAGGCTTCGGCGGCCTCCATGCTGGGTACGGATACACGCACCAGATCGGCACCTGCTTTTTCCAGTGCCTGGATTTGCCGGACAGTGGCAGCGACATCGCAGGTTTCTGTGTTGGTCATGCTCTGAACACTGATGGGGGCATCACCACCCACCAGAAGCGAGCCAACACGAATCTGACGAGACGGGCGGCGTTGTATAAAAGAGGTGTGTTGCATGAGTAGACCGTCAGGGAGTTATTCTACAGTAATCGAAGCGTAACCATTGGGGCGGATACGATGAGCAAAGTCCAGGGCTTCCCCCTGGTAAAAGACTTCCACAGCGCTGCCCTGGCCAAACACCATTCTGAAGGGTGGGTCACCTTCAAGGAGCAGGGTGTCACCAGCGCGATTCAGATTGGCGTGCAGCACCCGATCCTGTTGATCCCGCACTTCTGTCCAGCAGTCATCGTTGAAGCGCAGGGCTACCAGGTTGCTGCTTCCGGCAGTGATTTCTTCCGGATCACCACTGAAACTGCGTGCTTCAGGTGCTGGCGGAGCCTCGCTCTGAGCGGGTTCTACGGGTTGCACTTCCGTCACCTGGGGTTCCTCCTCCTCAGGCAAGGCCTCCAGCTGGCGGGGTTCTTCCTGGCTGCGCAGTTCCATGATGGGGGTGCTGGTTTCCTGCTGGGAATCAAGCTGTTCGGCCGTTTCAGCGCTGCGTTCTTCCTCAGCCTGGCCCATGGGCGCACTGATGGTGTCGCCATCCAGGGTGTCGACCTGAACATCCTGATTGGTCAGTGAGGGCAGGGGCTCAAGGTTGCGGCTTTGCCACCAGAGAATAATAACGGCAATCAGGGTCAGGACGATCAGCAGGGTAAAAACCTTGAAAACCAGATTGCGTGATTTGGGGGGCTTTATCCCTTCGACGGGTTGAATGCGCTCCTGGTTTTCCAGTTCAGGGTGATGTTCTGAAAAGCAGCGCAGCACTTCTTCGGCATCAATTTTCAGGAAGCGTGCATAGGCTCGCATGTAGCCTTTGATAAAGGTTTTGTTGTGCAGAACGTCAAACTTTTCGTTTTCCAGTGAAGGCACATACACAGGCAAAAAGTTGAGTTGCTTGGCAACTTCAGCCTGGGTCAGACCCTGAGCTTCACGGGCCTTTCTGAGCAGTTCGCCGGGTCTGCTGCAGTTGGGGCGAGGTTGCTCTTGGTGTTCTGAATCAGCCTTGGGCTGTTCGTCTTGCTGTGTCTCTGTCATGGTGTCAGGAATCCTCAGTTAAGCAGAAGGCCTAGTGGTTGTTGTCATTTTGCCGGGCACTCAAGAGCTCTTGTAGACGCTCTTTTTCCTGCTGGTTTCCGGTTTTTTTGGCCAGCTCCAGGCCCAGCTCCAGACTGTCTCTGTCACGAATACCTGCTTGCTCCAGGAACTGCCAGTGTTTTTTGGCAGCCTCTGTGTCTGTCGGCAGTTGAAGGCGCAACAATTCCCTGTGCGCATTGATCCGGTTGCGATCCAGAGCCAGGCAGCGCTGAAAGTATTCTATGGCCAGGGACGGCTTGTCTTGTTCCAGCGCAACATAACCCAGGTTTTCAAAAATCATGGCCCGGTTTGGGTAAAAGATATCTTTGCTGGCCAGCTCGAACTCAGCGCGTGCTTCATCATAACGGCTTTGTTCAAATAAAAAAGCGGCATAATTGTTTCTGGCAGCTGTATTCTTGGGGTCAACTTGTAAAACTTGTTTAAAGTAGTTTTCTGCAAGCTGGTTTTCACCCTGTTCCTGCAGGGTCAGCGCCATGCCGTGCAGAGCTTGCGCGTGTCTGGGGCGTAAATCCAGTGCTCTGCCAAATTCCCGCAGGGAACGGCTGTATTGTTCCTGTTCCAGATAACCCATGCCCAGGTTGGCGTAAGCATCGGCCTGTTGGTCTGGATCGGTTTTTTCCCAGGGCGGCTTACTGGCACAGGCCGTCAAGAGCAAAAGCAGGAGTAGTGGCAGAGCCAGGCGTCGCATGGATTGTCCTCTTAACCGGCAGATGGCCAGTTGCTGTCAACCAGGGCGGCCGGAATGCGTTCCTCAGCGTAGCGTGCACTGCGCCGGGTTTTGTCCTGAACCCGCCCCACCAGTTGTCCGCAGGCAGCGTCTATGTCATCGCCCCGTGTTGTCCGAATGGGGGCCGAGTAGCCCTGCTCGTGCAGCCAGTTCTGGAAACGCATGACCTGATTGCGCGAAGGCCGCTCATACCCGGAATGTGGAAAAGGGTTGAAGGGGATGAGGTTGATTTTACAGGGCAGTGGCTTGAGGATTCTGGCCAGCTCCAGAGCGTGCTCCTGCTGGTCATTGATTCCCGCCATCAGGGTGTATTCTATAGTGACTTCGCGGGAATCGCCGCATTTTTTCAGGTAGCGCTGACAGGCCGCAATCAACTCGTGAATCGGATATTTTTTGTTGATGGGTACCAATTGGTTGCGCAATTCGTCATTGGGTGCATGCAGGGAAATAGCCAGGGAGACATCAATTTCATCACCCAGTTTGTCCAATTGCGGCACCAGGCCGGAGGTGGAAACCGTCACCCGGCGCTTGGATATTCCATAGCCGTTGTCTTCCAGCATGATCTGCATGGCACTGAGTACCGGCTGGTAGTTCATCAGGGGTTCACCCATGCCCATCATGACCACATTGGTGACCGGGCGGTTGCCGCTATCTTTGCGGGGGCCAAAGGATTTCTGTGCGACCCAGACCTGGCCGATGATTTCTGCCGGGGTAAGGTTGCGTTGGAATCCCTGTTTGCCGGTGGAACAGAAAGAGCAATCCAGGGAGCAGCCCACCTGGGAGGAAACGCAAAGCGTACGGCGATTGCCGCCGGCTGGAATCAGCACGGTTTCCACGTGGCTGCCATCTCCCACTTCCAATACCCACTTGCGTGTACCGTCACTGGAGATGTCTTCCAGAACCACTTTGGGTGGGCGAACTTCGGCACAGGTTTGTAGCTTTTCACGCAGTTTCTTGCTGAGGTCAGTCATCTCATCAAAGCTGGCCGCACAGCGGTGATGCATCCATTTCATGACCTGGGCAGCCCGAAATTTCTTTTCACCCAACTGCAGGAAAAAGGCTTCCAGCTCGGCCAGGGTCATACCCAGCAGGTTGGTTTTTTCCTGAATCGGTGTCTCGGGTGTTTCTGGTTTGTTCGGCGTCATCTTGAATGCCTGCGGCAGCGGGTGTTCGGGGGAGAAGTTTGGCGAAAAATCGTCCGGGTTACAAGCAGCAAAGGGGCGGCCTTTCTAGGCTACCCCTTTTTCTGGTGTTTTTCAGGCGCAATTAGCCGCGTGGGCAGATCTCATCAGCGCTGAAAAAATAAGCAATTTCACGGGCCGCTGACTCAGGGGAATCAGAACCGTGCACGGCATTGGCATCAATGGAATTGGCAAAGTCGGCACGGATGGTTCCGGCTGCGGCTTCTTTGGGGTTGGTGGCACCCATCAGATCACGATTCTGGGCAATGGCATTTTCACCTTCCAGGACCTGAACGACAACCGGGCCGGAGGTCATGAAGCTGACCAGATCCTTGAAGAAGGGACGCTCTTTGTGCTCAGCGTAAAAGCCTTCAGCCTGTTCACGGCTCAGATGTTGCATCTTGGCGGCAACAATATTCAGGCCTGCTTTTTCAAAACGGGACAGGATTTCGCCAATCACGTTTTTGGCAACAGCATCAGGTTTGATAATGGATAGCGTACGCTCAACAGCCATGTAAATCTCCAGAGTGGGTTCTTGGGGTTAAACTTTCGGCGCAATTATACGCTGAAGCTTTCCCCACAACCACACTCGTCTTTGACGCGCGGATTGTTGAAGCGAAAGAAGCGGTTCAGGCCTTCCTGAACATAATCAACTTCCGTGCCTTCCAGAATAGGCAGACTGTCTTTATCGACCAGGATTTTCACACCCTGATCCTCAAAGACTTCATCATTGGCTTCTATGTGGTCAGCAAAGTCCAGCACGTAGGAGTAGCCGGAACAGCCACTGGGCTTGACCTTGACCCGAAGACCTTCACCTTGCCCGCGGTCTTTCAGGCATTTGCTGATGTGCTCTGCTGCTGAGGCTGTGATGGATACAGACATGATAACTAAACCTCTTTGTTAAGAATTCAGGCGTTCTAAAGCCTGATTGACCTGTCGTCCTGCTTCTTCGGCTTGTGCCAGAGACAGGTAGCGGCCAAAACTGAAACGTACAGAACTCAGTGCCAGGGCTCTGGGCAATCCCAGAGCGGTTAATACATAAGACGGATCTACGGTCGCAGAGTTGCATGCCGATCCGGTAGAAACCGCCAGGTCGGGCAGGGCCAGAATCAGGGTTTCTGCCTCGACACCGGGAAAGGCCAGGTTGATGATGCCCGGCCAGTTGCCGGGGTTGGCTGCGGTCTGCGTATAAAAACGCTGATCCAGTTGCTCCAGAAAAGCCTTGCGACACTGGCTGATATGCTGGGCATCCGCCTGCATTTGCTCCTTGGCCAGTTGTGCAGCTTCACCGATGCCCACCAGTTGATGGGTGGGCAGAGTGCCTGAGCGCATTCCGCGTTCGTGACCGCCGCCATGAATCAGAGCTTCCAGATGAACCGGTGGCTCACGGCGCACATAAAGGGCACCGACTCCTTTGGGGCCATAAAATTTGTGGCCACTCAGGGACAGTAAATCAATTTGCAGGGCCTTGACGTCCACAGGCAGTTTACCGACTGCCTGGGCAGCATCCACATGCAATAAACAGGGGTGGTCGGCCAGGAGTTCACTGATCTGGGCCAAGGGGTTTACCGTTCCCAGTTCATTGTTCACCAGCATCAGGGACACCATCAAGGTGTCTTCACGCAGGGCTTCAGCAACCTGTTGGGCTTTGATTTGCCCTTGTTGATCCGGCTTCAGGCGGGTGATTTCCCAGCCTTGTTTTTCCAGCCAGGTGCAGGTGTCCAGCACCGCTTTGTGTTCAATGGCTGAAGTGATGATATGTCGGCCACGACTGGGGTTGGCACGCGCCGCGCCAATCAGGGCCAGATTGTTGGCTTCGGTGGCACCGGAGGTCCAGACAATTTCCCGCAGGTCAGCATTGATTAAATCAGCGACCTGGCGGCGTGCCTTTTCCACAGCCTGCTCGGCCTGCCAGCCTGCCAGGTGTGAGCGTGAAGCCGGATTGGCAAAACAGCCGTCCCTAGTCAGGTAACCGGCCATTTTATCGGCTACTTCAGAAGCTGCAGGCGTGGTGGCAGCGTAATCCAGATAAATAGGTGTCATCGTCAGGTTTTTTATACCACGGAGAGCTGAATTTTATTGTCTTCAGGCTGCTGGTTCCGGGCAATTTCCTTACGCAGGCTTTCTTCCTTGGAGACCAGTTCGGCCAGGCTGATACTGCTGAGAAATTCGTGAATCTGGTCAGACAGCTGGCACCAGAGGTGGTGGGTCAGGCAGGTATGCCCCTGACGGCAGTCTCCCTTACCACGGCAACGGGTGGCATCGACAGATTCATTGACGGCATCAATCACCTGGGCCACATAAATCTGCTGACTTTCTCTGGCTAGCTGATAACCACCACCGGGGCCGCGCACACTGGTGACCAGCTCATTGCGTCTCAGACGGGCAAAAAGCTGCTCCAGATAGGACAGGGAAATTTCCTGGCGAGTGGAAATATCGGCCAGGGAAACCGGACCCTTGCGGGCATTTAAAGCCAGGTCCAGCATGGCGGTAACCGCATAACGGCCTTTGGTGGTCAGTCTCATGGCGTTAGCCCCTATAGATGGTAAGTCTGATGATTATGCAAAGACCGTGTATTTTAGTCAAGTAATAAGGCGTTAAGGATCGGAGGTTTTACTGCCTTTTTTGCGCCCTATTTCTTCCAGCCCGCAAAGTGCACAGATATCCCCGTCTTCAGGAAGGTCGTCCTGGCTCAATTCAGGAAGATCCTCTTCATGGAAATTGCTGTCCAGGCGGTGCAAGGCATGGCAGATTTGCCCCATGCGTTCGTCAACGGCATGCATGTGGTCAAGCAGGCCACGAATGGACTTGGCCACCGGGTCCGGCATTTCCTCGCTGATGCCGTAGGCATCAAAGCCGAAGCGTTTGTGGGCGGCAGCGCGCAGTTCCGGGTCCACCTGCAGGTCGGCATCGGGCTCATCCGGCTGGGCACGCATGACGATGCGGCCAGGAATACCGACGACGGTGGCTCCGGCAGGCACTTCCTTGGTGATGACGGCATTGGAACCGATTTTGGCACCCCTGCCCACGGTAAAGGGGCCGAGAATTTTGGCTCCGGCTCCAACGATCACCCCTTCTTCCAGAGTGGGGTGGCGTTTGCCCTTGTTCCAGCTGGTGCCGCCCAGGGTCACACCGTGATAAAGCGTCACATCATCGCCGATTTCGGCGGTTTCACCGATGACCACGCCCATGCCGTGATCAATAAAGAAACGCTGGCCGATACGGGCACCGGGGTGGATTTCAATGCCGGTCAGCCAGCGTGCCCAGGTGGACATCCAGCGTGCCAGCCATTTCAGACCCTTTTTCCACAGCCAGTGATTGCAACGGTGGAACAGCAAGGCATGCAGGCCGGGGTAGGTGGTCAATACCTCAAACCAGTTGCGTGCCGCCGGATCGCGGTCGAAAACACTGTTAATATCGTCTCGGATTTGTTGGAACATCAAGCGTCTCACTTTTTGGTACCGGCAACCTTTTGGGTGCTGGTGAGAATGCCGCGCAGCATGTTGATCTCGGTGGTGTCGGGTCGGGCGCGCAAATAAAGGCGGCGCAGGCGGCTCATCAGTTGTCTGGGATTATCGGGGTCATGAAAGTCAATATCAATCAAGGTCGTTTCCAGGTGTTCAAAAAAACGTTGCAACGCCTGACTGTCCGCCAGAGGCGCATCCCATTGAGTGCCAAAGGGCTGGTCAGCAACCTGCCCGGTTTGCCCCTGATGTTCGAGAACCGACATGCGCAGCTCGTAGCTGAGTACCTGAACCGCAGCAGCCAGATTCAGTGAACTGAAATCCGGGTTGGTGGGTATATTGACGTGCAGGTGACAGAGATGCAGTTCCTCATTACTCAGTCCCCGGTCTTCACGGCCAAACACCAGAGCCACTTTATGCTGCGGTTGCTCCAGTTCTTCATGCAAACGCCCTGCCAATTCACGAGGATTGAGCAGTGGCCAGGGGATATGCCGTGAACGGGCGCTGGTTCCGGCCACCAGGGTGCAACCGCTCAAAGCGTCTTCCAGCTGTTCGGCAACCTGGGTGTTCTCCAGAATATCCGTGGCACCCGAGCTGCGAAACTCCGCTTCCGGGTGGGGGAACTGGGCTCGGGGAGCAACCAGCCAGAGGTCTTTGAGCCCCATGTTTTTCATGGCCCGCGCCACGCCACCGATATTGCCAGGGTGAGAGGTGCCAACCAGAATGATGCGAACCGAATCCAGCAACGAGCTTTGCACTGACATGAAGGCTTCCTGAAAAATATCCTGAAACAGGCTTTGCAGCTTGTTATTACCTGAAAACCGTCTATCATACTCCTCCCCTTTGTTCCTTAACAATCACAGCCGGTGAAGTATGCACCCGACTCTTCAATTGGCATTGCGCGCAGCCCGCAGTGTCAGCGAGCACTATGAACACGTGCTGGAGCGCCTGGATCTGGCGCGCAGTGACAACACCCTGGATGAACTTTTGCAGACCTGCGGCAAGCGGGTTGAGCAGGCTATTGAACGCCAACTGGTTCGTGCCCACCCGGATGCTTCCTTTAAAGGCCGACGCGTCAAGCTGGAAGGCAGTGGTGATATCTGCTGGGAAGTGGATGCTCTGACCGGTGAGGCGAACCTGCAGCGCGGTTATCCGTCTTTTGCCTTGTCCATTTCCATCTATCAGCGTGACCGTCTGGAGCATGTCGTGCTTCTGAATCCGGCGACTGAACAGGAATACCTGGCCAGCCGCGGTCGCGGTGCGACCCTGAACGGTCGTCGCATCCGGGTGCTTCAAGGCTGGAAGGCGGATCAGGCCGCAGCGGCCCTGCCTTTGCCCGCAGCCGGTTTGCGTGAGCAACTTTTGCCCGATTACCTCAAGCTGGTGCAGCATCTGGGCGTGAATCAACTTTATGCCTCCGGCTGTGACACCCTGGATATTTGTGCGGTGGCTGCCGGTCAGTTGGATGCCGGTATTTTTCTGGGTGCGGATGAACAGGCTCTGGCACCTGCGCTGCTGATTTTAAAAGAAGCCGGGGGGCTGGCTGGTGATCTGACCGGCGCCCCCAGGCTGGGTGAGCGAGGTCGTCTGCTGATCACCAACCCCAAGGCTTTTCGCCAGTTGGTCAGTCAGTTGAAACCTCACTTGTCCTAGGCTGCGGTCGCCTGAAAAAACCCGATTCACTGTACAGGTGGGTCGGGTTTTTTGGTTTCTGGGGTGGGATATTTTCAATGCAAGTACAACTGATTGTAATTATCATTTACAGGCTGAAAGGCTTTTGATAATCTTGGCCTTCTCAACCCATTTGTGATCTCTTTCAGAGGAATTCAGCATGTCCAAGAAACTTTTTGCTCCCCTGGCTTTGGCCGGTGCCATGTTGGCGGCCCCCGCTGTTTCTGCCACGACTCTGACTCTTTATTCCGGTCGCGGCGAATCCATGGTTCAGCCGATTATCAACCAGTTTGAAGAGTCAACCGGCATCAACGTCGAAGTCCGTTATGGCGGCACAGCCCAGCTGGCAGTTCTTCTGCAGGAAGAAGGCCAGCGCACGCCTGCCGATCTCTATTGGGGGCAGGATGCGGGTGCCATGGGTGCAGTCAGCAAGGCAGGCCTGCTGGCTGAATTGCCGGAAGCCATTTATGAAGACCTGCCCGGTATCTACAAGAGTGTTTCCGGCAACTGGTTGGCCACCACAGGTCGTGCCAGGCTGTTTGTTTACTCGCCTGAGCGTACTACCAGCGAAGGTCACCCGGAAAGTGTTTTTGATCTGAGCAATGATGAATACCAAGGCCGGGTGGGCTGGGCGCCCACCAATGGTTCTTTCCAATCCTTTGTGACCGCCATGCGGGTTGAATACGGTGACGAGCGTACCCTGGAATGGCTGGAAGCCATGAAAGCCAATGGCGCCAAAGAATTCCGCAACAACTCCACTCAGGTTCAAGGCGTTGCTGATGGTGAAATTGATTACGGCCTGGTCAACAACTATTACCTGCCACGCTTCACCAAAACAGATCCTGATTTCCCCGCCGATCAAACCTTCTTCAAGGCAGGCGATATCGGTAACCTGATGAATGTGGCGGGTGTGGGTATTCTCAAGGCCAGTGATAATCAGGAAGCAGCCCGCGAATTTGTGCGTTTCCTGATTTCACCGGCAGCACAACAGTACTTTGCTCTGGAAGTGAACGAGTATCCGGTCATTGACGGTGTTATTCAGAATCAGCACACCGAGTCTTATTCGGATGCCGTCAAAGCCAGCCCTGAAATTGACCTGGATCAACTGGAAGATCTGGAAGGCACTTTGCAGCTACTGCGTCGTGCCGGTTTGATTTAAAGTAATTCAACCCGGCCTTGAGCCCCATTCAAGGCCGGGTTTTATTGATGGATAGCTGATGAAACCCCTCACTTTTTCTTCTGTTGCTCTTACCCTCCTGATTGCATTGCCCACTCTGGCCAGCGGTTCGACAAGCAGCCAGGAAGCCCGGCAAGTGGAGAAATCCACCCAGGAATCAGCCAGGGCCATTCAAAAGCAGGTGGAAGACCTGGATGCCCAGCGACAGGCAGACTTCCAGGCCTGGCGACAGGTCAGGCGTGAAACCCTGGTATTGCAAGCCCATAACCGTCGTCTTGCCGAGTGGAACAGCAACCTGACAGCACAGATTGATAAGCTTGAGAAGCAGCTGAAGAGTCTGGACACCACCCGTGAAGAACTGGAACCCCTGATGCAGCTGATGCTGACACGTCTGGAGGGTTTTATTCGTCACGACCTGCCGTTTCGCAAAAAAGAACGCTTGCAAAAAGTGTCTGATTTGCAGGAATTGTTACCGCGTGTGGATGTCAGCCATGCCGAAAAGCTCCGCCAACTGCTGGCCACTTATCGCAGTGAAGTCAGTCAGGGCCGCCAGTTGAGCCGTCATCGAGAATTTATCCAGGTGGCCGTTGATCGTGAAGAAGAAAGGGTCAGCCTGCTGCGCCTGGGTCGCATAGGACTTTATTATCTTTCCGAAGATCAAGAGCGCGCCGGGGTCTGGCAGGCTGCCGAAGAAAAGTGGCTGCCCCTGACTTCCCGTCAACGTGCCGAAGTGGCCAAAGGCCTGGAATTGGCGGATGAGCGCGGCCTGCCGGAACTGCTTAGCTTGCCGCTTTCCATTCCTTTGCGTCAGGCTGAAGAGGAAAAATCATGATCTCGAGACTTCTTCCTCTGCTGCTGCTTGGTGTGTGTTTGCCCCTGCTGGCTGAACAACGCCTGCCAGAGGATTACTGGCAAGATTTGTTGTTGGAAACCCGGGATGCAGGCCTGGAGCGCCAGTTGGCCGAAGAGGCCCGTTTGCAACTCCGTCAGGAAGCCAGAGACACCCAGGCTCAGGCCCTGTCGGAGGCCAGAAAGACACTGGCTGATGCCGAGGCCCGGCGCGAACAGCTGGAAGCACAACAGTTGCAACTTGAAGAAGAGTTGCAGGAAATGCAGGAACGCCTGCAACGGCGCT
The DNA here is from genome assembly GCF_044810985.1 of Marinospirillum sp. Taxonomy (GTDB): domain Bacteria; phylum Pseudomonadota; class Gammaproteobacteria; order Pseudomonadales; family Halomonadaceae; genus Marinospirillum. The sequence continues at coordinate 1,723,159 of NZ_CP085242.1, read as the reverse complement.
CAGCCTCACTGGGCGAGGTTTTTTCTGTTTATGAAGATGAAAAAAGCAGCCTCTATGGTCTCCTGAGTGATGCTTTGATTACCCAGCAAAAGCCCCGGCTTCTGGATGTCTTTCGCCCCGATCAAGACCAGGGCGTGCCCAGCATTCAGGCATTGGAAGAGCTCTGGCAGGGCCTGCAACAAACCTGGCTGGCTTCCGCTCAGGTGGTCCGTTTCCCTGCAAACTGGGTGGATGCTGAAGGCCGTCAGCAAAAGGGTTCAGTGGTGAGACTGGGTGATATTCAATTGCTGAATGAGCAGGGCCTTTTGCGCTTTGAATCCGGTCAACCGGCGGTTCTCTGGTCACGCCAACCCCGGGAGGCTCAGCAACAAGCAAAAGCTTTTGTCAGTGGCAACCAGGATGAGGTTACCCTGGACCCGGCACGAGGCCAGACTCTGCGTCTTTACAGTCACCAGCCCGATTTGCTGGAGCGCATACAGCAGGGCGGCTATGTCGGTTATCTGATTATTTTCCTCGGTGGCCTGGGCTTGCTGGTGGCTCTGGTGCAATCGCTACGCCTGCTGGCTGAAAATCAACGCGTCAAACGCCAGTTGCAACAGCTTGACGAGCCTCAGGCCAGTAACTCCCTGGGGCGTGTTCTGGCCGGTTTGCGGCGGGAAACCGTGAGTGCTTCCACCCATCCCGAGGCACTGGAGGCACGAATGGATGAGCTGCTACTGCGCGAAGCCGCAGGTCTTGAGCGGGGTCTTTCCTGGGTGAAACTCCTGGCGGCCATGGCGCCGCTGCTGGGCCTTCTGGGCACGGTTACCGGGATGATTGCCACCTTTCAGGCCATCACCCTGTTTGGCACCGGTGATCCTTCCATGATGGCTTCGGGCATTTCCCAGGCTCTGATGACCACCGTACTGGGGCTGGTGACGGCTGTGCCTTTATTGCTGGCGCACCTGCTGCTCCAGGGGCGCTCCCGGCATCTGGCACGGACCCTGGAAGCGGAAACCTCGGCCTGGCTGGCCAGTCGCCTGGGCAGCCAAACTCTACAGAGGTCGTGATGATGGATTGGCTGGCGGCCTGGTTGCCCTGGAGTGCCTATCGCGCACTGGATGCCCTGATGTCCCAGGGCGGAATGATTATGTGGGTGATTTTTCTGGTGGCAGCCATCCTTCTTTACCTGACCCTCTGGCGTTGGCTGACCTGGAAAACCTTGCCTGCGAGAAGAGGGCCGCAGCCGGGTGAGCGGGAAGCCCTGGTGGTCAAAGCTGAATATCTGCGCGCCCTGAACCGAATGGAAACCGGTTTGCCCTTGTTGAAGGCACTGATCATGATCACCCCTCTGCTGGGGCTTACGGGAACCGTAACCGGCATGGTGCTGGTTTTTGATGGACTCAGTCTGGGCTCCTCAGCCGATCCCCGTCAGTTGGCTTCCGGGATTGCCCGTGCCATCCTGCCGACTTTTGCCAGTATGGCAGTGGTGCTTCCGGGTATGTTCTTTCTCAGCCTCTGGCAGCGCAAAGTGCGTCGCTCCCTACAGCAAAACAACTCGCAGGAGTAAGAAATGCGCCGTTCCCGCCTGCTCAGTCAGGAGCAGGATGATACCGAAGTCAATCTGACCCCCATGATTGATGTGGTGTTTATCCTGTTGATCTTTTTTATCGTCACCACCTCTTTTGTGCGTGAAAGTGGCATTGATGTTGATCCACCCCAGGCAGCCACGGCTGAGGTTCAGTCCCAGGCCAGCATTCTGATTGCTATTAATCCTGAGGGGGAAGTCTGGGTTGATCGTGAACCCCTGGCTTTGGCGGCTCTGGGTCCGACGGTTGCACGTCTGCAGGCTGAGCGCCCCAATTCCAGCGTGGTGATTCAAGCCGATAAGGAAGCACGCTCAGGTCGACTGGTTGAGGTGATGGACAGGCTGCGCCAGGCTGGAATTGAGCGTATGTCCCTGGCTGCGCAACCATGAACAAGGTGCTTATGCAGCAATTCCTGGCCGTGCCCCTGGCTTTTGCCGGGGTGCTGGCTTTTTTTCTGGGGTTGGGCTGGGTTATTCAATCCCCGGAAGGGGATGCCAGAGCCAGACCCGAACGGGTTTCACTCCACTGGGCCCAGGTAGAGCCTGAACCGGAAGTGGAAAAGCTGCAGCCACCACCGCCGCCACCCCCTCCCGAGCCAACCCAGGCACAAGCCAGCAGTGAGGTTCAAGCTTCTTCTACGCCCGTGTCTGCGTTAGACTCGGACTTTGTTATTGAAAATCCGCTGCCTGACCTGAATATGGATATGGGCTCCGGCGACTTTCCGGAACTGGACTCCAATCTGACTCAGGTGAGTGCCGCCCCGGTGCATCGCGTGCAACCGCAATATCCGCGCCGGGCACTGGCCCGACGTCTGGAAGGCTGGGTGGAACTGGTTTTTGAAGTGGATTCCCAGGGGCGGGTGCAGCCTGAAACCATTCGGGTGGTGGCTGCACAACCGGAGGGCGTATTTGACCGGGCAGCCCGTCGGGCCATAGCGCGTTGGCGCTTTGCCAGTGACGAACTGGGCCGTACAGGGGCACAACTCAGGCAGCGATTGGAGTTTCGGCTGGAGGGCAGTGGATGAAACCAAGACGACATTGGGCGTTGGGTCTGGCAGGCCTGATCATGATTTCTTCACTTCAGGCCCAGCCTCCTGAACTGACCCCCCGCCAATATGAAGAACTCACCAACCTGGGTGATGCCCTGCATGAACAGCAATTGGATCAGGTCTTTGAGCTTGGTCATCCTCTTTATGAAAACCCGCGCGGCAGTGATGAGCAGCAGGTTTTTGTGCGTGCTTTTGTTGCCAGGGTGCTGGCTCAGGCTTATCAGCAAAAAGGTGACCTGGAAGCCGCCAGCAAAATTCTGGAGGATGCGCTTAGTCTTGCCGGAGATCTGGATCAACAAACCCTGCAGGCCCTTCGCTGGCTACTGATGCAGGTACTGACCAGCCAGGGTGAGTATGCCGAAGCCTTGAATCAGTTAGAAGTCTGGTGGCAGGATGAAGAAGAACCCGGCGCTCAGGCCCACTACCTGCGCTCAGCACTTCTGGCCCAGCTGGAGCAATGGCAACAGGCTGAACCCTGGGTAGTGACCGCCTTGGAGCTGAAGAGTGACCCCTCTGATTCCTGGCGGGCACTGGCGGTTGCCATTTATCAGCATCTGGAAAAATGGCCGCAAGCAGCCGAACACCAGGCTAAAAGGCTGGAAGTCAACCCGGAAAGACCACGTCTCTGGAACCAACTGGCACAACTGCAAAAACTGGCTGAACAGCCCGAAGAAGCCCTGGTGACCCAGGAGCTGGCGCAACGTCGGGGCTATTTAAGCAGCCGACAGCAGGAAGCCTTGGGGCGTGAGCTGGTCAATGCCGGTCAGCCACTCAGAGCGGCCAAGGTATTTGAACAGCTTCTGGAAGAGAATCCGCAACAGAAGCAAATTGAGCGCTTGCGTCTGGCTGCACAGGCCTGGTTACAGACGGCCCAGCCCCAGCCGACTGCTGCGGCACTGCTGCGTCTGGCTGAAGCTTCGCAAAGTGAAGAGGACTGGCGGCGTCTGGCCGATTGGCATTTCAGCCAGGGCAACTGGGAAGAAGCCATCCAGGCCTGGACCCAGTTAAAGCCTCGTCTGGAAGGCGAAGCCCTGGCCGAAGTGGAGTTATTGATGGCCAATGCGCATATTGAGTTGCAGAACTATGAAAAGGCCAGAGCATTGCTGGAAGAGCTGCTGGAAACCAGCAAGGCTACCGCAGCTCAGCAGTGGATCAATTATCTGGACGCCCTTTAGGGGCGTCCGTCCTCTTCCACGACGCCTTCCTTGACCGGTAGTGCCAGGTCGTCACGGCTGATTTTCAGGTTCAGCAGCAGGGTCCCTGCAACATAGATGGATGAATAGGTGCCCACCAGAACCCCCACGATCAGAGCCAGAGCAAAGTTGTGAATCATCTCACCACCAAAGATCAGCAGTGAAAAGAGAACCAGCAGGGTGGTCAGACTGGTAATCGTGGTGCGGATCAGTGTCTGGTTGATGGACAGGTTGATCAAATCCTTGGGACCCCCTTCACGCACTGTACGGAAGTTTTCCCGGATGCGGTCATACACCACGATGGTATCGTTGAGTGAGTAGCCCACCACTGCCAGCAGGGCTGCCAGGACGGTGAGATCAAAATCAATCCTGAACAGGGAGAAAAAGCCCATCAGCAGGACAACGTCATGAGCCAGCGCCAGTACCGAACCCAGGGCAAACTTGTACTGAAACCGGAAGGCAACATAGATCATCACGCAAGCCAGTGCGACCAGCATACCCAGACCGCCCTGATCACGCAGTTCTTCCCCCACCTGGGCACCGACAAATTCGGCACGACGCAGTTCAATGGCTTCCGAATCGGAACTCAGCAAACTGCGAACCTCTTCACCCACTTCGGGTGAAAAGCCCTGGCTCAGGCGCACCAGAATATCCTGCGAGCTGCCATAATTCTGCACAACAAAGTTCTCATAACCCGCTGTTTCCAGCTGATCACGCACTTCGGTCAATTGCGGGGCCTGGGGGTAATGAAGCTCCACCAGGGTGCCCCCGGTAAAATCCAGCCCCAGCTTCAAGCCCTGGATAGCCAGGGAGGCCACCGAAATCAGCAGCAAAGCAGCAGAAATTGCGAAGGCCAGGCGTCTGGCGCGCATGAAATCAATGTTGATGTTTAACAACTTGGACATCTTTTGCTCCTGACCTTAAAGAGGAAGGCGTTCGATACGGCGTGTACCGTATACCCAGTTGACTTGCATGCGGGTGACCGCAATGGCAGTAAACATGGACGTCAGCAACCCGAGTGACAGGGTGACTGCAAAGCCTTTAACCGGCCCTGTGCCGATTGAAAAAAGAATGATAGCGACCAGGAAGGTGGTGATGTTGGCATCCAGAATAGTCGAGAAAGCCTTTTCATAACCGGTATGGATGGCATTCTGGGGTGACAGGCCGCGATGATAAATTTCTTCTTTTATCCGCGCGTTGATCAAGACGTTGGCATCCACTGCCATACCCAGTGTCAGCACGATACCGGCAATACCCGGCAGGGTCAGGGTGGCACCCAGGGCAGACAGTAAGGCAATCAGAAGCACCAGGTTGGTGGCCAGGGCCACACAGGCAAAAACACCAAAGGTGCGATACCAGGCCAGCATAAAGAGTACCACCAGAGCCAAACCGATCTGGATTGACATAATCCCGCGTTCAATATTTTTCTCGCCCAGGCTGGGGCCGATGGTGCGTTCTTCCACAAAGTAAATGGGGGCAGCCAGAGCGCCGGCACGTAACAGCAAGGCCAGCTCCGAGGCTTCCTGGGTATCACCGATGCCGGTAATGCGGAAACTGGAACCCAGTTCGCTTTGAATGGTGGCCAGGGAAATAATGCCGCGCTCAGTGTAGGGTTCACGCACCTCAACACGCTCGCCATCCTTGCGCTCGTAGCTGGTGCGGGTTTTATGTTCGATAAAGAGAACCCCCATGCTACGACCGACATTGGGGCGGGTTGCCTGACTCATCAGGCGACCACCCTGGCCGTTCAGGCGAATATTGACCTGGGGGTTATTGTTTTCATCAAACCCGACACTGGCATTGGCAACATTATTGCCTGTGGTGATCAGGTCTCTTTCCAGCTCGGCAGTACGCCCAGGCTGATCCCGGAATGGAAACTCCTCCACTTCCAGTGGGTCGGCATTGCGCCGTGCTTCCAGGCGGAATTCCAGGTTGGCCGTGGCCCCCAGAACCCGTTTGGCTGCGGCCGTATCCTGAACCCCCGGCAACTCCACAACAATGCGATCACGACCGGAGCGTTGCACCAGCGGCTCGGCAACACCCAGTTCATTGACCCGGTTGCGAAGCGTAATCAGGTTCTGATCCACGGCATAGTCTTCAATTTCACGCACGGCTTGTTCGGACAAGCTCAAGGTCAGAAGGTTTTCGCTGGTCTCCTGGGTGTACTGGTATTCATCCAGGTCGGTTTGCAGGCGGCGTTGGGCTTCATCCAGCAGGTCGCTGGAAGCCATACGCACCTGGATTTGACCTTCTTCGATGGTCACCTGGCGAAAGCGCAAACGTTCTTTGCGCAGGGTGCTGCGAATCTCGCTGGCTGCCACCTTCAGTTGTTGCTCTACGGCAGCTTGCATATCCACTTCCATCAGGAAGTGAACCCCACCGCGCAGATCCAGGCCCAGGTTGACGCCTCGGGCACCCATGGATCTCAACCATTCGGGCGTGGTTGCGGCCTGGTTCAGGGCAACCACGTAATCCTCCCCAAGGGCTTCCTGGAGGGCATCCCTGGCACGCAACTGCTGGTCGCCATCAGTGAAGCGCAAGAGCAGAGTGGAGTTTTCCAGAGCAAGGTTCTTGACCGGAATGTTTCTGGAGTCCAGAGCCTGTTCAGCCTTTCGCAACTGACTTTCGCTCACCTCAATGGCCCCGCGTGAACCTGTTACCTGAACAGCAGGGTCTTCAGGGAAGAGATTGGGCAGGGCGTAGATAACCCCGATGGCGATCACCAAAAGGATCAGCAGGTTTTTCCAGAGAGGATAGCGATTGAGCATGGCAGCCTTGCAACTTAGCTTATCAGAGGAAGCCGGACGAACCGACCGGAAAAAACCCCGGCTAGGCCGGGGTTGAACTGTGTTTACTCAGAATCCACTGCTTTCAGGGTGCCTTTGGGCAGTACCGCAGTGACAGCAGATTTCTGGACCTTGATGGAGGTGCTGTCAGAAATTTCCAGGATCAGGAATTCGTCAGTGACCTTGGTGATACGACCCATGACACCACCGGCCAGAGTGACTTCATCACCCTTGGCCAGCTCAGCCAGAAGGTTTTTGTGCTGTTTGGCACGCTTTTGCTGAGGACGAATCAGCATAAAGTAAAAGATGGCAACAAAACCAACCAGCATGACAATGCTGGAAATGGGGCTGGCCGTTGCGCCGCCTTCAGCGTGGGCAGCAGAGATGAAAAAGTCCATTAAGGGCTCCTTAAAAGCGTTGAGTTAAAGGTTGATTCAAAGTGTTTGGTATTTTATTCGACCAGGGGCGGTGTTGTCTGCCCACGGTGCGCATAGAAGTCATCCACAAAGCCAGACAATTTACCTTCTTCTATCGCCTGACGCAAACCTGCCATGAGACGCTGATAGTGGCGCAGGTTATGGATGGTTCCCAGCATGGCACCCAGCATTTCCCCGCTACGGTTCAGATGGCTCAGATAGCTGCGGCTGAAGTTGCGACAGGCATAGCAATCACAGCCCTCTTCAATAGGGCCGGTATCTGTTTTGTACCTGGCATTGCGTATCTTGACGACGCCACGATCAGTGAAGAAATGACCATTACGGGCATTACGGGTCGGCATCACACAATCAAACATATCCACACCCCGACGCACGGCTTCCACCAGATCTTCCGGGGTGCCGACACCCATCAAATAGCGCGGCTTGTTTTCAGGCATCAAAGCGGGCAGGTAGTTCAGTGTCTTGAGCATTTCTTCCTTGGGTTCGCCCACGGAAAGCCCCCCAATCGCCATGCCATCAAAGCCGATCTTGTTCAAACCTTCCAGGGAGCGTTTGCGCAGGTCGGGATACATGCCACCCTGTATGATGCCAAAAAGCGCTGAAGGGCTGTCCCCATGGGCATCGCGCGAACGCTGGGCCCAGCGCAGGGACAGCTCCATGGATTTTTCCGCTTCGGAAAAGCTGGCCGGGTAGGGTGTGCACTCATCAAAAATCATCACAATATCCGACCCCAGATCCTTCTGAACCTGCATGGATTCTTCCGGCCCCATAAAGACCTTGGCCCCATCGTGCGGCGAGCGAAAGTGCACGCCTTCTTCGGTGATTTTGCGCAGCTTGCCCAGAGAAAACACCTGAAAGCCGCCGGAATCCGTGAGGATGGGTTTCTGCCATTGCATGAAATCATGCAGATCCCCGTGGGCCTTGATGATTTCCGTACCCGGCTTGAGCATCAAGTGAAAGGTATTGCCCAGAACAATTTGGGCACCCAGATCTTCAATGTCCCTGGGCAGCATACCTTTGACGGTGCCATAGGTGCCTACCGGCATAAAAGCCGGGGTTTCGATGTCACCGCGGGGGAAGCTGATGCGGCCGCGACGGGCCTGACCATCAGTATTTAATAATTCAAATTGCATGGAGGATTCAGGACGCATGAATTCAATGGCTCTCGTCAGAAGTGGCTCGGGTCAGCAGCATGGCATCGCCATAACTGAAAAAACGGTACTTTTCAGCGACCGCCTCACGGTATGCCTGCATGATCGGCTGATAGCCGGAAAAACTGCTGACCAGCATTAAAAGGGTCGATTCGGGCAGATGAAAGTTGGTGATGAGTAAGTCCACGCACTGCCACTTATAGCCGGGATAAATAAAGATATCGGTATCGCCGGTGTAGGGCTGGATATCACCGGAGCGACTGGCTGTTTCCAGACAGCGCACACTGGTCGTACCCACGGCTATCACTCGGCCTCCGCGCTGTTGAGTGGCGCGAACCTGTTCGGCCACTTCGGGAGTGACTTCCAGCCACTCCTTGTGCATCTGATGCTCTTCCAGCTTATCCACCTTGACGGGCTGAAAGGTGCCGGCACCCACATGCAGGGTCACAAAGGCCGTTTCTACGCCCTTGTCACGAATCTGCTCCAGTAGCAGGCCATCAAAATGCAGGCCTGCAGTGGGGGCCGCAACAGCGCCGGGGTGTTGGGCGTACACTGTTTGGTAGCGCTCTTTGTCAGTCTGCTGGTCTTCGCGATCAATATAGGGAGGCAAAGGTAGGTGACCATATGCTTCCAAGAGCTCCAGTAGAGGCTCCTGATTGAGAAATGTCAGGCAAAAAAGCGCACCTTCGCGCCCCGTGCATTCAGCTTCAACATCACCCTCAAGCAACAGGCGAGTGCCGGGCTTGGGTGATTTGCTCGAGCGGATGTGGGCCAGAGCACGGTGTTCATCCAGAGGGCGTTCAATCAAAACCTCGACCTTGCCACCAGTCTCTTTTTGACCAAACAGGCGTGCGGGGATGACCCTGGTGTTGTTGAAAACCATCAAATCCCCTGGCTGCAAATAATCCAGCAGATCAGGAAACTGGTGATGACTGACCTGATTGCCCTGCAGAACCAGCAGGCGCGAACCTCTGCGCTCACTGGCCGGATAACGGGCAATCAACTCATCAGGAAGATCAAAATGGAAATCACTGCGCTGCATGGGAGGCGGGCAACCCTAATTGATTAATTGGCGGCGCATTTTACCTGAGTTCATGGCAAAGGTCATTGACGGACGGTGAAAGATCACTATAATGTCTCGCACCTACCAGAGCAGACCTGTCTGCTTGCCTCAAAAATGCCGAAGTGGCGGAATTGGTAGACGCAGCGGATTCAAAATCCGCCGCCCGAAAGGGTGTGCCGGTTCGAGTCCGGCCTTCGGTACCAATCTAGTGTTTTCTTAGCGTTTTTCACGAGTATGCCAAATGCGGATAATTGTTATTTTCCCTTGGTTGACTTGGTAACGCATTTCATACTGACCAACAAGCAATCGCCTGATTTCTTCCGGTTCAAAATCAAACAGCTTTTCCCCAAGGCGCGGGTTACTCAGTAAAATTTCAGGGGCCTCAGTGAGGCGCTGAACGACTTCGGCAGCTGCTACTGGATTCTTCTCGTGAAGGAAGCGATGCAAGCGACCAATATCCCCTAACGCTGCTGATGTCCATTCAATCATTTGCGACCTTCGGAAGTGGCAAAGGATTATCGGTGGAGAGACTTTGCGCCCATTCCTGTACGGCCTGATGTGAAACAACCTGACCCGCTTTAGCACAGGCAATGCCTTCCAGTGTCATTTGATAGCGCTCTTCTTCCTGGTCGATCCAGGCAGCGAGAGCCTGCTTCATAACCCAACTGCGTGGACGTTCCAGTCGCTCAGCGATCAGGTCTACTTTATCAGCAAGTGATAAGGGTACATGGGCAGTTAATACCCGAGTTTCAGCTTGTGGCATGGTGATACCTCCTGGTTGATCAATTTTCAATCTTAGTGATTAAAAATGATTAAGACAAGTTGTGACAGAGGGTTTAATTCCCCAGCTTTGCCCTCATATTATTAGTCTATACTAATGTTTTTGAGGAGTGCTGAAGTGAGTGACTTAACCCATCTGGCCTGTCCGCATTGTCTGGCAATGAACCGTATTCCCACCAGCCGTTTGGGTGATGGCCCCAAGTGCGGTCAGTGTAAGCAGCCGGTGTTTACGAAAGCGCCGCTGGAAGTCGATGAGAAAAGTTTTCACGGTTTGGTGCTGAAGGGGGATCTGCCGGTGGTGGTGGACTTCTGGGCGAGCTGGTGTGGGCCTTGCAAGATGATGGCTCCGGCTTTTGCAGAGGTGTCCGGGGAGCTGGAACCTCAGTTGCGTTTTGCCAAGGTGAATACGGAGCAGAGCCAGCAGTTGGCGGCTCAGTACGGGATTCGCAGTATTCCCACCCTGGCTGTTTTCAAGGGCGGAAAAGAAATTGCCCGGCAGGCAGGGGCAATGCAGGCCGGGCAATTAAGAAGCTGGTTGCAGCAATACCTTTAGGCGGTTAACTCACCCTGCATGGCTGTTTTGACTTTGTTCATGGCGTTTTTTTCCAGCTGGCGGATGCGTTCAGCAGAAACGCCATAGATGTCAGCCAGTTCGTGCAGGGTGGCTTTATGTTCATTGAGCCAGCGTTGTTGCAGGATATCGCGGCTGCGCTCATCCAGATCGGCCAGAGCCGCTTGCAGGCGTGTGCTGGCATCGGTTTCACTGTTGTCGGCTTCAATCATGGCTGCGGGGTTGTAACGCTGGTCTTCCAGATAGTTGACCGGTGCGTAGCCGGGGTTGTCATCGTCTTCATCCAAGTAGCCATCAAAGGCAGCATCGTGGGAGCTGAGTCGGCTCTCCATTTCCCGCACGACTTCCGGTTTGACGTTCAGATCCTCGGCAATTGCATCCACTTCCTTGCCATTCAACCAGGTTAAGCTCTTTTTAGCGCCGCGCAGATTAAAGAAAAGTTTGCGCTGGGCCTTGGTGGTGGCCACCTTAACGATGCGCCAGTTTTTCAAAACAAATTCGTGGATTTCGGCTTTGATCCAGTGCACCGCAAAGGAAACCAGGCGCACACCCAGCGTGGGGTCAAAGCGTTTGACGGCTTTCATCAGGCCGACATTACCTTCCTGGATCAGGTCAGATTGTGCCAGCCCATAGCCTTTGTAGCTTTTGGCGATATGCACCACAAAGCGCAGATGGGAGAGTACCAGTAAACGGGCGGCTTCCAGGTCACCTTCTTGCTGTAAACGGTAACCCAGATCTTTTTCTTCCTCGACGGTGAGCAGAGGAATACTGTTAACGGTCTGCATGTAAGCATTTAGATCACGACCGGGTGAATACAGGTCGACAACTTGAAGTTGCTTGCTCATTGAGATCTCCGTAAACCGATAAAAGTGTTAATTAGCTGAACCCTATGACCTGAAAAAGATGTGAAAGTTCTTATTTTGGCTCTATGGCGCCCAGGTGTCTACCAACTGCAATCCAGGCACCCAGCCAGCCCAATAGTGTACTGGAAGCCAGCAGTAAAAGGGAGTCCCTTAAGCTCAAGCCAATCAGACTGAAATCGCTGGCGTAGGCACTGGCCAGGGAGCGTACCGGGCCATCCAGCCAGAAGAGTGACGTATTGATGAGTACCCACGCCAGAATACCACCGCCCAGGCCATACCAAAGACCCGTATAAAGAAAAGGGCGGCGTACAAAAGCATTGGTGGCACCAATCAGCTTGATGACCACTATTTCCTGGCGGCGGTTCTCTATCGCCAGACGAATGGTGTTGCCCACCACCAGCAATACCGCCAGACCCAGCAACAGGCCCAGGGCCGTGATCATGCGCTGACCCAGTTCCATGATATGGAAAAGACGCTTGACCCAGGCTAGGTCAAGCTGGGCTTCTTCAACCTGGGGCCGATCATTGAGTGAGGCCACCAGGGCTTCCTGGGCCTCGATTCCATTGATGCTGGGACGCACCACGATGACGGCAGGCAAGGGGTTGCCGTCCAGGTAGTTGAGAGCCTCGCCAAAGCCGGAAAACTCCTTGAACTCAGCCAGGGTTTGATCCTTGGACATATAGCGGGTTTCTGCGATGTCCTCCTGCATCTCTAATTCCTGCCTCAGATCACGACCTTCGGCATCACTGATTTCAGCCTTCAGGTAAAGGGATATCTGAGCCGTGCCATCCCAGTTGCTGGAGACGAGTTGGGCATTGTTCAGGAAGATATAAAGCGCCACAGGTAGTGACAGGGCAATGGCAATCACCGCCCAGGTCATCAGACTGGCTCCGGGGGCTTTTAAAAGGCGTTTCAGGCTGTCCACGGCCATGCTGGCGTGATGGCGTCGCCAGGCCCGGAAACGGGTGCTGGTTTTGACTTTGCTGATCTGGGCACCACCGGCGGGTTTGCGGGGAGGTGGTTCACTGCGCAAACGATTGGGCGGTTTGCGCTTGATGGCATTCTGGGGTGGTGGCTTGCTGGCGCGGCGCTGGTCAGGAAAAGTGGCACCACTGGGTTTGGACGTATGACCGGGACGTTTTCCAATCATCTGGGTACTCCATCATGCGTAATGCTGCCTTCGCTGAGGGCCAGCATTCTCATCCCCATGCGGGTGATCAGATTCAAATCGTGCGATGCGATAAGTACTGTGACCCCTACGGCATTGAACTGCCGGAATAACTGCATGATTTCCGCAGAAAGTTGCGGGTCCAGATTACCGGTAGGCTCATCCGCGAGCAGAATCGGAGGCTTGTTGACCACGGCACGGGCAATGCCGACCCGCTGTTGTTCACCACCAGACAGCATGATGGGGGTGAATTTTTCCTTGGAAAGCAAGCCAACCTTGTCCAGGGCAGCGCGAACCCGCTTGCCGATATCGGTTGGGTCCATGCCCTCAATCACCAGAGGCAGAGCAACATTATCAAAAACGCTGCGATCAAACAGCAGCTGGTGATCCTGGAAAACCACGCCAACCTTGCGGCGTAAAAAGGGAATATGCCGTTTGTTCATCTGGGCAAGGTGCAGGCCATCAATCATCACCTGGCCCCGGGTTGCCACTTCCATGCGCATGATGAGTTTCAGAAGAGTACTTTTACCCGCACCGGAATGACCCGTCAAAAAAGCCATTTCACCTTCGTGCAGGGTGAAATTCACGTTTTGCAGGGCTTCATGGCCGTTTTCGTAGCGTTTAAAAACGTTGCTAAACTGAATCATAGGCCCTCCGGGTGGCCTGTCGGGTTCAGGAAGGGGTGTCTTCCAGTTGGATATCCAGCAGGGCTTCCACAAAACTCTCAGCATCAAAGTCGCGCAAATCATCAGCCTGCTCGCCGACACCGATAAAGCGCAAGGGAATGCCCAGCTCACGGGCCAGAGCAAAAACAATACCGCCTTTGGCCGTACCGTCCAGCTTGGTCAGCACCAAACCGGTCAAAGGCACTGAACGGTGAAACTCTTTGGCCTGAGCCACAGCGTTCTGGCCGGTAGCCGCATCCAGTACCAGAAGAGTTTCCTGGGGTGCTTCGGCATCCAGTTTCTGCATGACCCGGCGCACCTTGGACAGCTCGTCCATCAGGTTGCTTTTATTGTGCAGACGTCCGGCCGTATCGGCAATCAGGATGTCGGCCTTGCGGGACTGGGCAGCCTGCAAGGCATCAAAAACCACACTGGCGCTGTCTGCACCGGTATGCTGGGCAATCACCGGCACCTGGTGGCGTTCACCCCAGACTTTAAGCTGTTCCACAGCCGCCGCACGAAAGGTGTCACCGGCTGCCAGCAGAATTTTCCTGCCTTCACCCTGGTAGCGTTTGGCCAGCTTGCCAATGGTTGTGGTTTTGCCCACACCATTAACGCCGACCATCAGGATGACGAAGGGTTTGTCGGTGTTTTCAGGAAAAACCAGCGGTTTACAGACAGGCTCCAGCAGGCTCTTCAGCTCGTCTTTAAGAGCCTGCAACAGCGCTGGAGCATCATTGAGTTGTTTGCGATCCACTTTTTCCGTGAGGCGGGCAATGATTTCCTGAGTGGCAGTCATCCCGACATCGGCCATCAACAGGCGGGTTTCCAGCTCTTCCAGCAGCTCATCATCAATTTTACGTTCACCACCGAAAAGACCGGCAAGACCTTCGGCAAAGCCCCCCCGGGTTTTTGCCAGCCCGCTTTTGAGCTTGGCAAATAAACCGGTTTTTTCCGATTGGGGAGCATCCTGGGCATCGACTGCTTCGGCTGGGCTTTCTTCAGGTTGGGCAGCCTCATCCGGCTGTTTTTTATCGCGTTTGAATAGTCCTAGCATGGCTGTTGGTATCTTAATCGTTTAATGAATGCGTTATCCTATCACCTGCTTGCTGTTGAAGGTAGAGAAGAAGATAAGAGGCCCGATCAAGGTCATGGGAGGCAGAGTGCCAAAACGTCAGAAAAGTTTAAAGCAGGGTCTGCAGGGACAGGTCAGGGTGATTGGTGGTGATTGGCGGGGCCGCAAGTTGCCGGTCCCGGAAGCGGAAGGGTTGCGGCCGACTTCGGATCGCGTCCGGGAAACCCTGTTTAACTGGCTGCAGTTTGATTTGCCGGGCAGTCGTTGCCTGGATGCTTTTTCCGGCAGTGGCGCTCTGGCTGTGGAAAGCCTGAGTCGCGGCGCTTCTCAGGTCATGCTGCTGGAAAAAGAACCCAGGGTCGCCAAGCAGCTGCGGGAGATGATGGCGGAACTGGATGCCAATCGGGCAGAAGTCTTGAATGCCGATACCCTGGTTTATCTGGATCAGCCTGCCACCCGCAGCTTTGATCTGGTTTTTCTTGATCCACCCTTTACCCAGGGTTTGCTGGAACCTGCCTGTCGCCTCCTGGAAGAGCATGGCTGGCTGGCTGAAGGGGCGAAAATCTACCTGGAAATTGAAAAACAGGCCCCGGCCCAGCAACTGCCGGAGCCCTGGCAATTGCTGAAAGAAAAACAGGCCGGAGAAGTGCGCTACTCTCTCTACCAACGTTATGCCTGAAAGCTATTTGAGCCTTGACAGCCTTTTGGGTAAGATGCCTGCTCTTTTCGCTGGGAGAAAAACATGAGCCTGGTCGTTTATCCTGGAACCTTTGATCCCATAACCCTGGGGCACGCGGATATTGTGCGACGTGCCTGTGGTATGTTTGACCAAGTGATCGTGGCGATTGCAGCCAGTCCCGGCAAGAAGCCTGCTTTCACCCTGCAAGAACGTCTGGAGTTGGCGCGTGAAGTGCTGGCGGATCAGCCTCAGGTTGAGGTGTGTGGTTTTGAAGGTCTGCTGGTGGATTTCATGCAAGAGCAGGAGGCTGATGTTGTTTTACGAGGCTTGCGCTCAGGGGCTGATTTTGATTACGAACTGCCCCTGGCCCAGTTGAATCGCAGCCTGACGGGTGTGGACAGCGTCTTTTTGCCACCTTCACCTGAACTGTCTTTTATTGCATCTTCTCTGGTTCGTGAAGTTGCCAGCCTGGGTGGCTCCGTGGATCATCTGGTGGACCCCGTTGTGGCAGCAGCCCTGAAAAAAAGATTTAAGCTGAACCCTTCTTGATAAACCTTATCTATAACTGATAACAGCCCACTCGCTACTTAAAAAAGAGGACAAAGTGTATGGCTTTGTACATTACTGACGAATGCATCAACTGTGACGTTTGCGAGCCTGAGTGCCCCAATGGTGCCATTTCTCAGGGTGATGAAATCTATGAAATCGACCCCAACCTCTGTACCGAGTGTGTGGGTCACTATGACGAGCCGCAGTGTGTGGATGTCTGCCCGGTTGAATGTATTCCCAAAGACCCCAACCACGTGGAAAGCAAAGAAGAGCTGATGGAAAAGTACGAAACCATTACTGCCACTCTGGGGTAAGAGGCTCTCGATAACCCAGGAAGGCTCAGGATCAGGATGCCAGGGCCTTCACCTCATCTTCCCAGTTGGCAACTTCAACAACCGGATGCTTGATCCGCGCTTCCTCAACGATTTGCTCCAGCTTTTCAGCTGTGGAATCTTCCAGCCATTCACTGGAGCACTGCTCACAGATGAGTGCCGGCACCCGCCGAACCACTACAACCCCGAATCCAAGATCGACGGCAAAGGTAGTTTCTCCGAGCTTTCTGTTTCCCTGCTGACAAACGGGACAAGCATTTTGTTTAACGGCTGTCATGATGGCCTCCGGGTGATAAAGTCTGACTCAAAGTGCTCTCGATCAGGACGATAAGCAGTGATCAGATAACAGATTTGCTCACTGTCATTCCAGGCAAAAACAACGTGCAAGGGATGATCGGTGACTTTGCAGACCAGGTGGCTTGGAAAAGGGTAATCTTCTGGATAGGACTCAATAATCACACCTTCTTGCAAGGTTTGCAGCACTTCGGCACGTGAAATACCTCTTTCAAGCATACGAGTTAGCGCGTGCTTTTTCCACTCGATGCGTTTTGCATCCAGAGCATCAAAGAGACCTTCCGGCTTTTGCATGGTTATTGAGTCTTTCCATCAAATATCTTCACCACCTGAATCTCATCCTTGGGATCAGGTTGAGCCTGATTGACCCGGGTAGGTAATTCCTCGGGCGCTTCCAGTGACATGGAATCGGTAAACCCACAGGCGACACATTCACGGTGCTGCATCCCGTCTTCCTGCCAGGCCTTGAGCTTGTCCATTTCTGAGCATTTGGGACAAACAGCCCCGGCGATAAAGCGTTTAATGGACATTTAGTTCTCCAGATCTTTTAAGGCTGTTGGAGCTTTCTCCGAAAGTGATAGCTCAATCATCGCGCAAGAGTGCGCAGCTATGACAGGGGCTCGCATGTCAGAGCTTGTATGTGGGAGTTCGCATGTGGGAGCTCGCTCCGCGAGCGATTTTTTATCGCGCAGAGGACTGCGCTCCCACCAGGACTGCGCTCCTACAGGACTACACCCCCACAGTACTGCCTCCCACCAGGATTGCGATTAATCCACCCATTTGCGGGCATTGGCAAAAATCCTCTGCCAGGGGCCTTGTTCACCCCACTCATCAGGATGCCAGGAGTTGTTGAGGGTGCGGGCAACTCGTTCCGGGTGGGGCATCATGATGGTAGCACGCCCATCCAGGCTGGTCAGGCCGGTGATACCTGCCGGTGAACCGTTGGGGTTGAGTGGATAACGTTGGGTGACCTGGCCGAGGTTGTCGACAAAACGCAGGGCAATGCTGCCGCTTTGTTCGGTGGCTTGCAGTTGGTTGGCATCGGCAAACTCTGCCCGGCCTTCGCCGTGGGAAACCGCAATCGGCAGGCGTGAACCTTCCATGCCCTGCAGCAGGATCGAAGCTGACTTCTGAATTTCCACGGTGGCCACCCGAGCTTCGAACTGCTCGGAGAGGTTGCGTACAAAACGCGGCCAGTGATCGGCACCAGGAATCAGTTCCTTCAACTGGGACAGCATCTGACAGCCGTTGCAGATACCCAGCGAGAAGCTGTCTTCGCGTTCAAAGAAGGCGGTAAAGGTGTCGCGCACCTGGGGATGAAAGAGCACGGATTTGGCCCAACCACCCCCGGCACCCAGGACATCACCATAGGAGAAGCCACCGCAGGCTGCCAAGCCTTTGAAAGCTTCCAGGCTGACTCGGCCTTCCAGCAGGTCACTCATGTGCACATCCACCGGATTGAACCCGGCACGATAGAAGGCAGCAGCAGTTTCCAGATGACTGTTGACCCCCTGCTCGCGCAGAATGGCCACTTGCGGGCGGGTATTCAGGTGCAGATAGGGTGCCGCCAGATCTTCCTTGAGATCAAAGTTCAGTAGTGGGCTGATCCCCGGATCATCGGCATCCAGCAGGCCGTCAAATTCTTCCTGGGCACAGTCGGCATTGTCACGCAATGCCTGGATGCGATAACTGGTTTCAGTCCAGGTGCGCTGCAGTTGAATGCGGTTGGTTTGAAGCAGACTTTCACCTTCCAGCGAGATGTTGAGCTGGTCATCCTCGGTGGGTTGACCGATCACCTGGGTGGCATCCCCCAGTCCTGCAGCGGCCAGTTGCATGAGGGCATATTCAGTGTCGGCCTGACGAACCTGAAGCACTGCGCCCAGTTCTTCGCTGAACAGGGCTGCCAGGGCTTCCTGCTTGTCGGTGGCCAGTAGATCCAGCTTGATATCCAGACCCGAGTGCCCGGCAAAAGCCATTTCCGCCAGGGTGGTCAGCAGGCCACCATCGGAGCGGTCATGGTAGGCCAGAAGCTTGCCTTCATTCTTGAGGCCCTGAATAACCGCAAAAAAGGCCTTGAGGTCTTCGGGGTCATCCAGATCAGGCGCTTCACAACCGACCTGGTTGTAAACCTGAGCCAGGGCCGAACCGCCCAGGCGATTCTGACCACGCCCCAGATCAATCAAAAGCAGATCAGTGTCGCCTTGATCCCGGCGGATTTGTGGGGTCAGGGTATGGCGGGCATCGGTCACCGGGGCAAAAGCAGTCACCACCAGAGACAGGGGTGCGGTGACCGCCTTGTCCTGGCCTTGCTCATCCTGCCAGACGGTGCGCATGGACATGGAGTCCTTGCCGACGGGAATGGCAATACCCAGCTGTGGGCAGAGTTCCATGCCCACGGCTTTCACCGTGTCATAAAGCGCTTGGTTTTCACCGGGATGATTGGCGGCAGACATCCAGTTGGCGGACAGCTTGATGTCGCTCAGTTTGTGGATGCTAGCCGCAGCAATGTTGGTAATGGATTCAGCTACCGCCATGCGCCCGGAAGCGGCCGGGTTGATCAGAGCCAGGGGGGTGCGCTCACCCATCGCCATGGCTTCGCCGGTTTCCGTGAAAGGGGTGGTGGTGGTCACGGCACAGTCGGCAACCGGCACCTGCCAGGGACCGACCATCTGATCACGGGCCACCAGGCCGGTGACGCTGCGATCGCCAATGGTGATCAGGAACTGCTTGCTGGCAACGGTGGGGAGGCGCAAAACACGATCTGCAGCCTCTTTGATACTGACCTCTGCAAAATTCAATTCGGGCAGCTGCACTTGCTGGCGCTGAAATTCACGGGTCATTTTTGGTGGTTTGCCGAAGAGCACGCTCATGGGCAAATCCACCGGTTGAGTCTGGAAGTGACCATCGGCTACCGTGAGCTGATGTTCGGCCAGAGCCTCACCGACCACAGCATAGGGCGCACGCTCACGCTGGCAAAGGGCATCAAAGGTTTCCAGGTGTTCGGGGGCCACGGCCATAACATAGCGCTCCTGGGCCTCGTTGCACCAGATTTCCAGTGGACTCATGCCCGGTTCGGCATTGGGGACGGCGCGCAGATCAAAGAGCCCGCCGCGTTCGCCATCCTTGACCAACTCCGGCAGGGCATTGGACAGACCACCGGCCCCCACGTCATGGATAAAGCAGATGGGGTTGGCATCACCCAGCTCCCAGCAGCGGTCGATGACTTCCTGGGCGCGACGTTCGATTTCCGGGTTTTCACGTTGAACCGAAGCGAAATCCAGGTCTTCAGTGGAAGCACCCGTGGCCATGGAAGAAGCCGCACCGCCACCCAGACCGATATTCATGGCCGGGCCACCCAGAACAATCAGTTTGGCACCGACAGGAATTTCGGCTTTTTCCACATGGTCGGGGCGAATGTTGCCAAACCCCCCGGCCAGCATAATGGGTTTA
Organism: Marinospirillum sp.; assembly: GCF_044810985.1. Lineage (GTDB taxonomy): Bacteria > Pseudomonadota > Gammaproteobacteria > Pseudomonadales > Halomonadaceae > Marinospirillum. The sequence goes on along the minus strand of NZ_CP085242.1, from coordinate 1,703,487 downwards.
TGGTAACCGCGGCGCTCACGTCCGTGAACCCCTGTGGCTTCTTCTTCAAAGGTGCGGAAGTAACCATTCAGGTTGGGGCGACCAAATTCATTGTTAAAGGCAGCGCCCCCCAGAGGGCCATCCAGCATGATATCCAGCGGGGAAGCCATGCGTCCGGGTTTGCCATAGTCTTCGCCTTCCCAGGGCTGCACAAATTCGGGAATACGCAGGTTGGAAACACTGAAACCGGTCAGGCCCGCCTTGGGTTTGGAGCCAATGCCTGTGGCCCCCTCATCACGGATTTCGCCCCCGGCACCTGTTGCAGCACCGGGATGGGGTGCAATGGCCGTCGGATGGTTGTGGGTTTCCACCTTCATCAGAATATGGGTAGGTTCAGTGACCGGCAGCCAATTTTTGCTGTGGGGTTCAGGGAAGAAGCGTGGAGCCTCAAAGCCTGCAATCACCGCAGCATTATCTTTATAGGCCGAAAGCACACCTTCCGGTGAGCATTTGTGGGTGTTGCGAATCATGCCAAACAAAGAATGCTCAGCTGCCTGGCCGTCGATAACCCAGTCGGCATTGAAAATCTTGTGACGACAGTGCTCGGAATTGGCCTGGGCAAACATCATCAGTTCGACATCATTGGGATTGCGCCCCAATTGCGTAAAGCTGCTGACCAGATAATCCATTTCATCCTCGGCCAGAGCCAGTCCGAGCTGCTGATTGGCTTGAACCAGAGCATCACGGCCCCCACCCAGGACATCAACAGAACCCAAGGGGCGCGGTTCTTCCTGACTGAACAGCTGCTCGGCAGTCAGCGGGTCACGCAACAGGGTTTCAGTCATGCGGTCATAAAGCAGCTTGCCCAGCTCATTTTGTGCTTCGTTGCTCAGGGGTTCGCTGGACTGAATGGAATAGACGACCCCTCTTTCCAGGCGGCGCACAGCACTCAAACCGCAGTTCTGGGCAATATCCGTGGCCTTGGAAGACCAGGGAGACTGGGTGCCCAGGCGGGGAATGACCAGAAAATAGTCGCCCTGGGGCTGCTGGCGGGCTTCTGCAGGGCCGTATTCAAGAAGTGCTTTCAGGGTCTTGAGTTGATCCTCGCTCAGGGATTCAGTGGTGTCCACCAGGTGCAGGTATTCGGCATAAACCTGAGTCACGCTGGGGCAGCAAGCCTGAAGCTGGGCAAGGAGTTTGGTGGAACGAAAGGCAGAAAGTGCGGGTGCGCCTCGCAGTTCGAGCATTACAGAAGCCTCTTGAAAGAGCAGATGTCATAGGACGGGAAAAAGTGGTGCAAATGATAGCGCAAAGCAGGTTTAAGGGCTATCTCGAGACAGAAAATGAACCCCCAGTCACAGAAAAAAGGCGAGAGTTGACGTTATTTTGAGCAATTTTTGATAAGATTACATAAATCAACGATACGATACCTAACTACAATAACAAGCTAAACAGGCAATTGATTGATATCTATTGAAATTTGCTCAGTAGATCAGGTCTCGGCAACCCAATCCGGGAGCAACTCGAATCAACAATCGAAGACTTCGATGAGTTAGGAACTATGAAATTCAAGGTATATTCACTTTTTTTGTTGTTATTGGTGATGCTGGCTGGTTGCAGTCAAGTGGATCCTCTGGAAAAAGTGCTTGAAAAGGGCCGCCTGTCCGTTGCCCTGCGCAGTTCACCTGCGGTTTTTTACGAGCATCGTGAAGGCCATGCAGGTTTTGAGTATGAGCTGATCAAATCCTTTGCTGAACACCTGGGTGTTGAGCTGAAAATTACTGTTGCTGAAACCCAGCAGGAAATGGAAGAGCTTTTGCAAAGCGGCCAGGTGGATCTGGTTGCTGGCGGACTGGGCCTCACCCAGGATTTACAGGAACGTTTCACCCTGACCCAGCCTCTGCTGGAATCTTCCCAGATGGTGGTGTATCGCCGTGGACATTATCGCCCCCGAGCCTGGGAAGACATTGAAGAAGACACGGATCTTGCCGTTCTGACCGGCTCGCGTCAGGCCGAAGTTTTGAGAAACCAGCAGACTGCCTATCCCCAGTTAAGCTGGATTGAAACAGAAGACCTGGCAGTAACCGACTTGCTGAAGCTGGTTCAGGATGGTGAGCTGGACTATGCACTGGTTAGCGCCCAGGATTTTAATCTCAATCGTTTTTTCTTCCCGCGTGTAGGCGTTGCCTTTGATGCCCAGGCCCCGGCTTCTCTGGTCTGGATGCTTCCGGCTGAAGCGGAAGGCTCCCAGCTCAGCTCCATCGCCAATGGTTTTATTGATTACGCCGATCAGAACGGAAAAATTGCCCAGGTTCGGGAACGTTACTACCGCCACGAGAAACACCTGGAATACGTCGGTGCCCCCTTGTTTCTGCGTCATGTTCGCAACCGTCTGCCTCAGTATGAAAAACACTTCAAAGAGGCCGCAGCCGAGCAGGAACTGGACTGGTTGCTTCTGGCAGCCGTGGGTTTTCAGGAGTCCCACTGGCGACGCAATGCAGTGTCACCCACTGGCGTCAGGGGTCTGATGATGCTGACCCAGCGTACTGCCGGGGAACTCGGCGTCAACCGGCTTGATCCTTTTGAAAGCATCGAAGGGGGTGCCCGCTATTTGCGTCACCTTTACAACCGGGTGCCTGACCAGATACAGGGTTCGGATCGTATTTACATGGCCCTGGCTGCCTACAATGTCGGCTATGGACACCTGGAAGATGCCCGTCGTATCACTGAAGGCCAGGGGCATGACCCCGATCGCTGGGAAGATGTTGCCAAGCACCTGCCGCTTTTAACTCAGCGCAAATGGTATGGCAAGACACGCTTTGGCTACGCTCGCGGCAATGAGCCGGTTGCCTATGTAAAAAATATTCGTCGCTATTTGGAGATACTTGAATGGCATCAGCGTAGCCAGGAGAATTTCCTGGAACAGCTGGAAGAAAGAGCCGCAAGGGTTCGCTTCGAGACCGCCTTTAACAAGGTTCCACCGATGATCTGAATTTGGGGAGATGCAGTAGCTTGAGACCAGACCTGAACAGTCTGGTCTTTTTTTTGGTCGGGATTTTCCGGGCATAAAAAAACCCCGCCGAAGCGGGGTTCAAGTCTCTAGTTACTGCAAGTACTGCTATTAAACAGAGTAGTACATGTCGAACTCAACAGGGTGGGTGGTCATGTTCAGACGATCCACTTCTTCCTGCTTGAGTTCAATGAAGCCATCCAGCATGTCGTCAGTGAAGACGCCACCTTTGGTCAGGAACTCACGATCCTTGTCCAGAGCTTCCAGAGCTTCGGTCAGGCTGGTAGCAACCTGTGGAATCTCTTTGGCTTCTTCGGCAGGCAGGTCATACAGGTTCTTGTCCATGGCATCGCCAGGATGAATCTTGTTCTGAATGCCGTCCAGGCCAGCCATCAGCAGTGCCGCGAAGCACAGGTAAGGGTTGGCTGAAGGATCAGGGAAACGGGTTTCCACACGACGCGCCTTGGGGCTGCTGACGTAAGGAATACGGATGGAGGCGGAACGGTTCTTGGCAGAGTAGGCCAGCATGACTGGAGCTTCAAAGCCGGGAACCAGGCGCTTGTAGGAGTTGGTGGAGCTGTTGGTCAGGGCATTCAGTGCTTTGGCATGCTTGATGACACCGCCAATGTAGTGCAGAGCCATTTCGGACAGGCCGCCATAGCCATCACCAGAAAACATGTTGTTGCCGTCTTTGGACAGGGACATGTGAACGTGCATGCCGGAGCCGTTGTCGCCAACCAGGGGCTTGGGCATAAAGGTGGCGGTTTTGCCGAAGCCATGGGCCACATTGTGTACACAATACTTCAGGCGCTGAACTTCATCGGCTTTTTTGACCAGAGTGTTGAAGGCAACACCGATTTCACACTGGTTGGCCGTGGCCACTTCGTGGTGGTGAACTTCAATTTTCAGACCCATGGCCGTCATGGCATTACACATGGCAGCACGGATTTCGTGTGAAGAATCAACCGGAGGAACGGGGAAGTAGCCGCCTTTAACGCGAGGACGGTGACCCATGTTGCCGCCTTCGATGGTGGCATCAGAAGACCAGGCTGCTTCTTCGGAGTTGATCTGGTAAGAAGCGCCGGACATGTCCTGCTTCCACTTCACGTCGTCAAAGATGAAGAATTCGGGCTCAGGACCAAAGAAAGCCGTGTCGGCAATGCCGGTGGACTTGAGGTACTCTTCTGCGCGACGGGCCACGGAGCGTGGGTCACGGTCATAACCCTGCATGGTGCTGGGTTCTATGATGTCGCACTGCAAAATCAGGGTGGGTTCATCGGTGAAAGGATCAAGAACGGCAGAAGAGTCGTCAGGACGCATGATCATGTCGGACTCGTTGATGCCTTTCCAGCCGCCGACGGAAGAGCCGTCAAACATCTGGCCGTCTTCAAAAAACTCTTCATCAACTCCTTCAGCAGGGATGGTGACGTGCTGCTCTTTACCACGGGCATCAGTAAAGTGCAGGTCGATCCACTTCACATCGTGTTCTTTAATAAGGTTCAGGCTTTTCTCGGACATCTGCGTCTCCGTTAATTGGCGTTGGATTAATAGGGTTTTTTGTATGCTGGCTGGATTGTAGCAAACCTTGTGCCAAAATCATGCAAAAAAGCCGGGCCCTGCATCAAACCTGGTGCTGAATTAACTGCTTGGCCTCATCATGAGGCAGGAATGCAGAAACATACAGCAATGACGCACTTAAATAATGCAAAAGAAAAAACGGTCGCACTAATGTGGTGCGCCAGAGGTTTGCCGGGCAGCAAAATTCACTCGTCATCAAAAGGCTATGACTGAAATCCTTCAGGGGTTATACTGTTGCGCCCTTTTTTCAGGTTGGCCGGGTGAAGACTTTTTTTCTGGCTGCCTGGTATTTTACCACCCTTCCGGCTTGGCCGGGGAGCAGCTTGTGATAGAAAAACTTCGTAACATTGCTATTATCGCCCACGTTGACCATGGTAAGACCACCCTGGTTGATAAACTCCTGAAGCAATCAGGAACCCTGGATCGCCGTGATGCTGATTCAGAGCGCGTTATGGATTCCAATGATCAGGAAAAAGAACGCGGCATTACCATTCTCGCCAAAAACACCGCAATTGGCTGGAACGATTACCGTATCAACATTATCGACACTCCGGGCCACGCCGATTTCGGTGGTGAAGTAGAACGTGTTATCTCCATGGTTGATTCAGTGCTTCTGCTGGTCGATGCCATGGACGGCCCCATGCCCCAGACCCGCTTTGTCACCCAGAAAGCTTTCGCACGTGGCCTCAAGCCCATTGTCGTTATCAACAAAGTTGACCGCCCCGGTGCTCGTCCCGACTGGGTCGTGGATCAGGTTTTTGACCTTTTTGACAACCTGGGTGCCACGGACGAACAGCTGGATTTCCCGATCATCTATGCTTCTGCCTTGAACGGCGTAGCTGGCGATGATCCAGAAAATATGGCCGAAGACATGACGCCGCTGTTCCAGGCGATTGTTGATCTGGTGCCTGCCCCCAATGTTGACCCCGAAGGCCCGCTGCAACTGCAGATTTCCGCGCTGGATTACAACTCCTACGTGGGCATTATCGGTGTTGGCCGGGTGACCCGTGGTCGCGTCAAGCCCAACCAGCAGGTTGTTGTGCTGGATCGTGATGGCAAAAGCCGTAAAGGCAAGGTCGGCCAGGTTCTGACTTATCACGGTTTGCAGCGTAACGAGACACCGGAAGGCGCTGAAGCGGGCGATATTATTTGTGTGACCGGTTTTGATCCTTTGAGCATTTCCGACACCATCTGTGATCCCGAAGCTCCTGAGGCCATGGTGCCCCTAACCGTGGATGAGCCGACAGTGACCATGACTTTCCAGGTCAATGATTCACCTTTTGCCGGTCGGGAAGGCAAATACGTCACCAGCCGTAACATCAAGGAGCGTCTGGAAAAAGAGCTGATCCACAATGTGGCACTGCGCGTTGAAGAAACCGAAAGCCCGGAAAAATTCCGTGTTTCCGGTCGTGGTGAGCTGCATCTTTCGGTTCTGATTGAAACCATGCGTCGCGAAGGCTACGAGCTGGGTGTTTCCCGCCCGGAAGTCATTATCCGTGAAGTGGATGGCGTCAAGCAGGAGCCATATGAAGAGCTGATTATTGATGTTGAAGAACAGCATCAGGGCGCAGTCATGGAAGAGCTGGGCAAGCGTAAAGCGATCATGAGCAACATGAACCCGGATGGTAAGGGGCGTGTGCGCCTGGATTTCGTGATTCCTTCACGCGGTTTGATCGGTTTCCGTAACCAGTTCATGACCCTGACTTCAGGCTCCGGCATTCTGACCAGTATTTTTGACCACTATGGTCCGCTGGCTGAAGGCGCCATGGCTAGCCGTATCAACGGTGTGCTGGTCTCCATGGCAACTGGCAAGGTGCTGGCTTATGCGTTGACCACCCTGCAGGATCGCGGCAAGTTGTTTGTGGAGCCGGGCGTGGAAGTTTACGAAGGCATGATCGTGGGTATTCATGCCCGTGATAATGACCTGGTTGTGAACCCCACCAAGGCCAAGAAACTGGATAACATGCGTGCTTCCGGTACGGATGAAACCATCCAGCTGGTGCCACCGGTTCGCTTCAGTCTGGAGCAGGCCCTGGAGTTCATTGATGATGATGAACTGGTTGAGGTGACCCCTCACCACACCCGGATGCGTAAGAAAGTTCTGAAAGAAAATGAACGCAAGCGTTCGAAAAAATCGTAATAAGTAACAACAAAACGGCCTGCGGGCCGTTTTTTGATTATTCGGGGAGATAAAATGCCTTTTAAGCGCAAACTGCTGTTGATCGTTTTTCTGGCTTTGATGGTGGTTCTACTTTGGCCCAAGGGGCAGGAGGATCTGACCCCCTCCACTGAGAATCGCCACCAGGAAATTGAAGAAGACACCACCCGGCAAGAAGAACCACAACCGGAAGAAGAGAGCCAGGAAGAAAGAACCCCGGAAGAAGAAGGCAGCGATTCCGTGGAGAATCTGGCCGATCTGCCCTTGAGTGATGAAGCTGAAACTGAGTCCGAGGGGAACGAAGCAGAAAAGGAAGAAACTGAACCGACACCTCAGGAGTCCGGTTTAAGCCAGGCTGGCCGGGAGTATCTGGAGCAGCGTGGGCTGGATAATCCAGAAGAAGAGGTCGTCAGGGATCTGATCTCGCGCAGTGACCTGCTTCCACAAAACTCCCTGGAGGGTGGCAGCGTGGAGTTTGTTGAGCAGGAAACCCGGTTACTCAATCATCGCTGGGTATTGGCCACCTTTACGGATGGTCAGACTCAGGGCCAGGCTCTGTATGAGTTTGAGGTTTCCGCCGGTGGTGATTTGGTCTGGGTCTTGTTGGCGCAGGCCACTTCACAGCAGCGTTCCGACTAAGAATTGCGCCGCTTCAGGTTGCGGATGATAAAGCGCCCCGGATGCAAAGCTTCAACCAGCTCGGTTTCCAGAGGGGCGGGTTCGCCACAGATCTGACTGGCCAGTAATTCCGCCGTGAGTGGAATGCTGGCCAAGCCCCTTGAGCCGTGCCCCAAATTCAACCAGAGACCGGGATGATTTCTGGCCGGAACACTGGCCTGCCAGTGGGCATTCTTCTTCAGAGGAGCGTAGTCTTCTTCCCAGCTGCAAACATCCGGTGCTGGCCCGATTAAGGGCAGATAGTCGGGACTGGTGCAGCGAAACCCCACTCGGCCTTCCAGGTGAGCTTCATTCAGATTATCCACACCCAGTTGCCTCAGCAAACCCGGCAAACTGCGGGTCATTTCCTGCCCGTTGCTCTGGTGATCCTCTTCGTTTAAACCCGTTTCATCCGAATGCAGGTTAAAGCTTGCACCAAAACAGAGCATTCCTTTCTGCGCCGGACTGACGTAACCCCCGGCACACACCACGCACTTGGGTAATTTCGGGTGTTTTTCCGACAGCGGCAGATGGGAAACCTGACCGCGAATGGATTTGACGGGCAGCCAGGCAGCCGGTGCAAACTGGCGGGTGGCAAAGGCCGTAGCCAGAATGACGGTATCATAGCTTTGCCTGTCCTGGGCCGTATACAGCTGCCAGCATTCCTGTTCAGAATCATGAATAAGGTTTTTGACCGGCGTGGAGTGGAATACCCGGATGCCGGGAAGCTGCTGCGCCAGATGGTGGCACAACTCTCCGGGTTTGACCCAGCCCGCTCTGGGATAAAAAAGCCCCTGGTCTGCTGCCGGTGTTCCTGCCAGTTCACTGGCCTCAGTTCGGCTGACAGGCCGGACCAGTGCGCAAGGGAGACTTTGCCGGTCCAGAAAACGGGCCTGGCGGTCTTTTTCTTTTGGCGTCAAAGCCAGCTGTAAAACCCCACTGGGTTGCCAGAAGCGCTGTTCAGGGTCGAGTCTTTGCAGCCAGCGACGGCTGTATTCCAGGCCTGCCAGATAAAAACGGCTGGCGGGGTTGGTGGCAATGGCCAGCTTGATGTACAAAACACCCTGACGGTTGCCCGAGCCACCGCAACCGGGTTGCTGGGCTTCATAGAGGTCAACCTTATAGCCGCGACGAGCCAGGGCTTCGGCGGTTGCCAGACCGGCCAGACCGGCACCGACAAGGGCAATGCGTCCGGGTTGGGACGAAGACTGACTCTGATACCAGAGGGCTGAATTTTGCGGCTCCAGGGTTCCTGAAAAATGACCCCGCAGCATTTCCCGCTTGCGTCCGAAACCGGGAATCTTTTCCAGAGCAAAACCGGCTGCTTGCAGGCCGCGTTTGACCACTCCGGCACAAGTGAAGGTGGCCAGGGTGGTCTGGGCATGGCTGGCACGGGCCAGAGCTTGAAAAAGTGAGTCTGTCCACATACCGGGGTTTTTGCCCGGTGCAAAACCATCCAGACACCAGGCATCCACTCTGCCTTGCAGGCCGCCCAGATTGCTGGCGGCATCGCCCAGCAGCAAATCCACCGTCACTCTGGGGTGCAACTGCAAGCGATGGTAACCCGACAGAGGCAGAGGGTAGTTGTTCTGAAGAGCCTGGGCATATTCCGCCAACTCGGGCCAATGCTTGTGGGCCCTGCACAGATCTTCGGCCGTCAGGGGGTAAAGCTCTGTGGAAATCCAGTGCAAGCGTGCGTCAGGAGGAGCGGTCTGTAAAAATACCTGCATTGCCAGCAGCAGATTCAGCCCGGTGCCCAGCCCGGTTTCCCCGACCACAAAGGCTCGATCTTCCTGCCAGTCACGCCAGCGCCGGGGCAGATGATTCTGCTCCAGAAACACATAGCGGGTTTCTGCAGGCCCCTGATCGCGGGAGAAATAGACATCATCAAAGGCAGGCGCAACCGGAGTGGCCGCCTGCCAGTCGATTCGGGCATTCTCAAGGATTCGGGGCTGGTGGTAACCAGGCAGATCAGACATTAAGGCAAAACTTTCTTGAAGGGTTTGACGGTCACCTTTTGATAAACCCCGGCAGCAAAGTAGGGGTCGGCATCCGCCCAGCTTTGCGCCGCTTCCAGGCTATCGAATTCGGCAACCACCAGGCTACCGGTGAAACCGGCATCGCCGGGGTTGTCACTGTCGATGGCCGGGTGGGGGCCGGCCAGAAGAAGGCGGCCTTCATCACGCAGGGCTTCCAGGCGGGCCAGATGCTGCGGGCGGGCTTCCAGGCGCTGCTCCAGGGTTCCGGGTTTGTCTTCACAGATCAGGGCGTAAAACATCGGTCATCTCCAGGTAAAAGTGTTAATCTAACGCCTATGACTCTTGCCAATTATCAATGTGATTATCACATGCATTCCACCGCCTCGGATGGTGCTTTAACCCCAACCGAGTTACTGACACTGGCGGCTGAAAAAGGCCTCAAAGAGCTGGCGCTGACCGACCATGATACCTTTGCTGGTTTGCAGGAAGCCAGAACTGCCGCCCGAGATTTTCAGATTCAACTTCTGGAAGGCATGGAATTCTCCTGTGCCTGGAAAGGCATGACTGTTCACCTTGTGGCTCTTTGGCCTCAGGGTCTGTCGGAAGCAGCCTGGGAAGTTGCCAGAATCCAGGAAGAGGCACGCTGGAGTCGGGCTGAAAAAATACTGATCAAGCTGGCCAAGGCGGATATTCATCTGACGCTGGATGAGGTGGTGGCCCAGGCTGGAGGCCGGGTTCCCGGTCGCCCCCACTTTGCAGCCTGCCTGATTGCAGGGGGGCATGTAAAAGATCAGGGGCAGGCATTTCGTAAGCTGTTGGGTGCAGGTAAACTGGGTGATGTCAAAAATCACTGGTTGGAGTTGTCGGACGCTCTGTCTTTGCTGCTTTCTGCCGGGGCCTTTTGCAGCCTGGCTCACCCCTTGCGCTACAAGTTGACCCGCAGTAAACGAGTGCGCTTGATAGAAGCTTTTGCTGCAGCGGGCGGCCAGGGTCTGGAAGCGGTGAGTGGACGCCAGGATGTCGCCCAGACGGCCAGCCTGATAAAGCTGGCCGCCACTTTGAATTTGCAGTTGAGCTGGGGTAGTGACTTCCATGCACCCGGCCCGGCTTGTCCGGCTCCCGGTGCTTATGCGACCCTGCCTTCGGCCTGTCAGCCCCTGAGTCAACTTTTAGCTTAAAGAATCAAGCAGAGGATCATTATGAGTCAGTACTTTGAGATACATCCGGAAAACCCGCAAAAACGCCTGATTCAACAGGCCGTGGAAATTCTGCGTTCCGGTGGTGTGATTGCCTATCCCACTGATTCTGCCTACGCCCTGGGCTGCTGCCTGGGTGAAAAAAAGGCTGTCGAGCGCATCAAGTGGATACGCCAGTTGGATGACAAGCACAATTTCACTCTGGTCTGTGCTGATCTGTCGGAACTGTCCACCTACGCCAAGGTGGACAATACCGTGTTTCGCTTACTGAAAAACACTACGCCTGGGCCTTACACCTACATACTCAATGCCACCAATGAAGTGCCCCGCCTGCTGTTGCATCCCAAACGCAGGGCCATTGGCCTGCGCGTGCCTGATCATGTCCTGACCCATGCCCTGCTGGAAGAGCTGGGTGCTCCCCTGATGAGTGTGACCCTGATGCTGCCGGATGAAGAATTGCCCATGCATGAAGCGGATGACATCCGTGAACGGGTCGGCAAGCTGGTGGATCTGGTGATTGATGGCGGTGCCTGCTCCATCGACCCCACCACGGTGGTGGATCTGCGCACCGGAGTGCCGGAAATCATCCGTGAAGGCCGGGGTGACGTGACACCTTTTACCGGCTAGTGCACATGAATCAACCCCTTGTCACCCCGGATCTTCTGGCCACAGTGGAAGGCAAACCCTATACGGAAATGCCTCAGGATCTGTTTATCCCCCCGGAAGCTCTGAAGGTTTTTCTGGAGGCCTTTGAAGGGCCTCTGGATCTTTTGCTTTACCTGATCCGCAAACACAATCTGGATATTCTCAGCGTTAATGTTGCCGAGATTACCCGCCAGTACATGGGCTATCTGGATCTGATGCAGGAATTGCAAATAGAACTGGCCGGTGAGTATCTGGTGATGGCGGCCATGCTGGCAGAGATCAAATCCCGCAGTCTTTTACCGCGCCCTCCCGGCGTTGAAGATGAAGACGACGAAGAAGATCCACGTGCGCAATTGATCCGTCGTCTGCTGGAATATGAGCAATTCAAGACCGCCGCCGAACGCCTGGAAGCGCTTCCCCGCCAGGACAGAGACCTTTTTCCGGCGACACCGGAGCGCCCCGACCTGGTGATTGAACAACGCCACCCCGAAGTAGGGCTGGATGAATTGCTCAAAGCTTTCGGGCGTTTGCTGCAACAGTCGGATCTGGTTGCACACCACCACGTCAGCCGCGAACCCCTGTCGACACGCGAGCGCATGTCCCAGGTGCTGGAGCAGCTCCAGACAGGTACCGCCTACCAGGCTTTTGATGACCTGTTTGACCTGAAAGAAGGTCGTCCGGGGCTGGTGGTCACTTTTATGGCTCTTCTGGAGTTGGTCAAGGAACAGCTTGTAGAGCTGGTGCAAACCCGCCTGTTTGCCCCCATTTATATTCGCCTGCGGCAGATGGCCGATGAAGCAGAGACCCTGGAAGTATGACGTCTAGAGTAAACACCGAACTGGCGAGAATTTTACAGGCACTCTTGTTGGCGGCCCGTGAACCCCTGAGCCTGGATCGCCTGCTGGCCCTTTTTACCGAGGCTGAACGGCCTCCCCGTGAAGAAATCAAACAGGCTCTGCAACAGCTTCAGGAAGAAGCGCTAGGCAGCAGCCAGGAATTGGTGGAACTGGCCAGCGGCTATCGTTATCAGATCCGGGCTGATTACGCCTCCTGGGTCAGCCGCCTCTGGGAAGAAAAGCCACCGCGTTATTCCCGTGCCTTGCTGGAAACCCTGGCCCTGATTGCCTACCGCCAGCCGGCGACCCGTGGCGAAATTGAAGAGGTGCGGGGGGTCAGTGTCAGCTCGCAGATTATTCGCACCCTGGAAGATCGTGAATGGGTACGAGTGGTCGGTCATCGCGAAGTACCCGGACGTCCGGCCCTTTATGCCACCACCCGCCAGTTTCTGGATTATTTCAACCTGCAAAGCCTGAATGACCTGCCGCCCCTGGATGAAATCCGCGAACTGGCGGAAGTGGACGAAAAGGAATGGCAGGACGATCTGGACAAAGCTCCCGTTTCACCTTTGCTGGAACTGCCGGAAGATGAGGATGGCCCTGATAGTGATGAATCCCTGACTCCGGCGGACCTGTTGAATCAGGAATTGCCGGAAGTCAGTGAACTGACCTTTGCTGATCTGGCCGAACGTTTTTCTGATGACAAGGAAGACCCGAAAAAGGATGAAAAATGAGTATCCAGAGACTAAAAGTTTAGTAAAGCGAGTGCAGGGTGCAGCAAATCGGGCTGTCTACAACAGGAGGTTGTAGTCGACCCACATGGAAGTGGGAAGTGCAGGCATTCATCAGGAATGAATTCTGCCAGAGCTTACAGGGATGTATTCACGCGTCCCGAGTTGCTGTGCGCTGCGCTGCAGAACCCTTACAGCTTGTTAATCAAGCACTTTTTCCTTAACCGTGTGTGAACACCTATGAAAAAAACTGAAAATACCCCGCCTGCAACCCAGGTTGAAAAAACCGAAAAACTCCAGAAGGTTCTGGCCCGCAGTGGCCTTGGCTCAAGACGGGAAATGGAGGCGGTGATCGAGGCTGGCCTGGTCAGCGTCAATGGCAAAACCGCGACCCTGGGCGACCGGATTCAGGCCAGTGACCGGGTGATGGTGCGTGGCAGGCCTGTTGCGACCCCCAGTGAAGAAGATCTGCCCCGGCGCATCATCATGTACAACAAGCCCGAAGGTGAGCTGGTGACCCGCAAGGACCCGGAAGGTCGTCGAACGGTGTTTGATCACCTGCCGCGTCTGAAAGGTGAGCGTTGGGTGGCGATAGGGCGTCTGGACATCAATACCAGCGGTCTTCTGCTGTTCACCAACGACGGTGAGCTGGCGAACCGGCTGATGCATCCTTCACACCAGATTGAGCGCGAATATGCCGTCCGGGTGATGGGGGAGGTCACGGATGAGATGCTGCAGGCCATGCAGCAGGGTGTGATGCTGGAAGATGGTCTGGCCAGCTTCTCGGCCATCCAGAGAGTGGGTGGTGAAGGGATCAATACCTGGTATCACGTGGTGATTACCGAAGGGCGCAATCGTGAAGTCAGGCGTCTGTGGGAGTCTCAGGGGGTGACTGTCAGTCGCCTCAAACGGGTGCGCTACGGTTCGATCTTCCTGGATAAGCGCACCAAGGTGGGTGAGTGGATTGAGTTGACCCAGGCCGAGGCGGATGAATTGTCGGCTCTGGCAGGGATGGAGTCGAAATCCTCGGCACCGGCTCCAGCACCGCGCAAAGGCTTTAAAACACGCAAGCCGGTGCATGCCATTGGCCGTAGACGTAAATAATCTGCTGTTTTTTAACGCCTGGGGGTTGCAAGCGGCGGAAAAACAGCTATTATATGCGCCGCGTTGACGGGTCGTTAGCTCAGTTGGTAGAGCAGTTGACTTTTAATCAATTGGTCGCAGGTTCGAATCCTGCACGACCCACCAAACGCCAACCTGATGCGGGTTTAATAGCATTTCCCCTTGGGGTCGTTAGCTCAGTTGGTAGAGCAGTTGACTTTTAATCAATTGGTCGCAGGTTCGAATCCTGCACGACCCACCAGAATTCAGAAAAAGCGGACTCTTTGCGAGGCCGCTTTTTTTTGCGCGTAAATTGGCTGTCTGCTCCCTTCCCTGCCACACTCCTTGAAAGAAGTTCATTGCTGGCTCCATGCCTCCTTTTCATTAGCCCTGTAAGGATGATTTATGTTGCAGGTCATCAAGTCTGTTTTAGCCGCCTTTCTGGGTGTTCAGTCGGAGAAAAATCGCCAGAGGGATTTTCAGGGTTCTTCCGTATGGCCCTTTGTTGTCACGGGTGTGGTGATGACGCTGGTGTTTGTTCTGCTGGTTGTTGGGGTTGCACGCTGGGCGGCCAGCTAATTTAGAACGCTTTGATTTAAATCATTGCGGTTTACACAGTGTTGCAAAAAGTTCCGCGCATTTCTCTGCTTCTGCCTATACTCCATTCAAAACAATGACAATTAACATTGGAGGAAGCTATGCACTCACTCCTGTTCGGGAGCCGGTGGCTGCTAGTGCTGCTGGGTTTTTTGACGACCCAGGCCCAGGCTGCAGCAATAAACACTTCGTCCGGCTGGAATATGCCGACGGGTGTTACAGGCATAAGTCAGGATATTTATAGCCTGCATATGATTATCTTTTGGATCTGTGTGGCGATCGCCCTGGTGGTTTTTGGGGTGATGTTCTGGTCCTTGTTTGTCTACCGCAAATCAAAAGGCGCCAAGTCTGCGCACTTTCATGAAAACACCACAGTGGAAGTGATCTGGACAGCAATCCCCCTGCTGATTTTGGTAGCCATGGCTGTTCCTGCCACGGGCACCCTCAAGCAAATCTATGATTCCACAGAAGCTGACATGGATATCCTGGTCACGGGTTATCAGTGGCGTTGGCATTATGAATACATGGAAGAGGACATCAGTTTCTTCAGTAATCTGGGCACGCCAAGAAGCCAGGTTCTGGGTGAAGAGGACAAGGGCGACTTCTACCTGCTGGAAGTTGATAACCCGCTGGTGGTTCCTGTGGGCAAAAAAATTCGCTTCCTGTTTACCTCCAATGACGTCATTCATGCCTGGTGGGTGCCTGATCTGGCCATCAAGAAAGATACGGTTCCCGGCTTTATCAATGAATCCTGGGTTGTGATTGATGAACCGGGCACCTATCGGGGCCAATGTGCTGAGCTCTGCGGTCAGAATCATGCTTTTATGCCCATTGAAGTCAAAGCCGTTTCTCAGGAGACCTATGCGGCCTGGCTGGAAGAGCAGGAGGAGATGGCTGCTGCTGATGCACAAGGAGATCAAAGGGAGTGGGCACTGGATGAACTGATGGAGCGTGGGGAGGGTGTCTACACCACCTATTGTGCTGCTTGTCACCAGGAAGATGGCTCAGGTATGCCGCCTGCTTTCCCTGCTTTACGGGACAACCCGCTGGTCACTGGTGAAGAGGGCTACAGCAAGCATATTGAAACGGTTCTATACGGTCGCTCGGGCACCTCCATGCCCGCCTACAGCGACACTCTTTCGGTCGCGGATATCGCAGCAGTCATTACCTATGAGCGGAACGCCTGGGGCAATGACAGTGGCGACCTGGTACAACCCACCGAAATCAGTGAATTGCTGAGCGACGACTAGGAGAAAGATCATGGTTCCTGAAACACTTACGGATACAGCCGCTGGTGAAGCTGCAGCAGTTCACGGCGGTGATCATCACCAGCCACGTGGCATCTTGCGCTGGCTGCTGACGACCAATCATAAAGAGATCGGTACGCTTTACATGCTTCTTTCGCTGCTGATGTTTTTTGTCGGTGGCACGATGGCTTTGATTGTACGGGCCGAACTGTTTCAACCGGGCATGACTTTCGTGGTGCCTGAATTCTTCAACCAGATGACCACCATGCATGGTCTGATCATGGTCTTTGGGGCCATCATGCCGGCTTTTGTCGGGCTGGCCAACTGGTTGATTCCGGTACAGATAGGGGCGCCGGATATGGCGCTGCCGAGGTTGAATAACTTCAGCTTCTGGCTGTTGCCGGTGGCCTTCACGATTCTTTTGTCGACGCTGTTTATGGAAGGCGGTGGTCCCAACTTTGGCTGGACTTTCTATGCCCCTTTGTCGACCACCTACGCACCGCCCTCAACCAGCTTCTTTATTCTGGCCATGCATTTGGCGGGGATCAGTTCCATCCTGGGGGCCATCAACATCATTGCCACCATCCTGAATTTGCGCACGCCCAAGATGCGCCTGATGGATATGCCGCTGTTTGTCTGGACCTGGCTGATTACGGCTTTCCTGCTGATTGCAGTGATGCCGGTGCTGGCCGGGGTGATCACCATGATGTTACTGGACATTAACTTCGGCACCAGTTTCTTTAATGCCGCCGGGGGTGGTGATCCGGTGCTCTTCCAGCATCTGTTCTGGTTCTTTGGGCACCCGGAAGTTTACATCATGATTCTGCCCGCTTTTGGCATTATCTCGGCGATAGTGCCGACCTTTGCCCGGAAGCGGCTGTTTGGCTATGCCTCCATGGTTTACGCCACGGCTTCCATTGCGCTCTTGTCCTTTGTGGTCTGGGCGCACCATATGTTCACCGTGGGTTTGCCGCTGACCGCCCAGCTTTTCTTCATGTATTCCACCATGCTGATCGCAGTGCCCACCGGGGTGAAGGTGTTCAACTGGATAGCAACTCTTTTCCGTGGCTCCATTACTTTTGATTTGCCAATGCTGTTTGCCCTGGCTTTCATCGTGCAGTTCACCATTGGTGGCTTGTCCGGGGTGATGCTGGCGATAGCTCCGGCGGATTTTCAGTATCACGACACCTACTTTGTGGTCGCTCACTTTCACTATGTGCTGGTGCCCGGTGCGGTGTTTGCCATCCTGGCGGCGGCCTATTACTGGTTGCCCAAGTGGACCGGTGTTTACCCCAACGTGAAACTGGGCCAGGCCCACTTCTGGTTGTCGGTGATTGGGGTCAACCTGACCTTCTTCCCCATGCACTTCTCCGGCTTGGCCGGGATGCCGCGGCGGATACCCGATTATGCGCTGCAGTTTGCCGACTTCAATATGCTCTCCTCCATTGGTGGTTTTTTATTCGGTATCTCGCAATTGCTGTTTGTGGCCGTGGTGATTCTGTGTATCCGCAGAAAAGGTGAAAAAGCACCGCCCCAGGCCTGGGAAGGTGCGGAAGGTCTGGAATGGCAATTGCCCAGCCCGGCGCCTCTGCACACTTTTGATACGCCGCCGGAATTTATTCCCGAACGGGATTCACCTTCGCGTCACTAAAAACCAGGAGTCCGGGTGATGAATTCACAGCAACAACAGACCAACCAGAACGTGGCACGCACCGTCAGAAGAACCCTTGTGGCCCTGCTGCTGATGGTGGGTTTCACCCTGGCCCTGATTCCCTTGTATGACGTTTTCTGTGAAGTGACCGGCCTGAATGGCAAAACAGCCGATACCGCGCAGGTTGTCGGTGGCCAGTCGGTGGATACTTCACGCAGGATTGAAGTGCAGTTTGTAACCCGCACCAGTCCCGGTCTTCCCTGGCAGCTGGAAGCCGAAAAGAAAACAATCTGGGTGCATCCCGGTGAAGTGACCCAGGCGCGTTTTACCTTCAGCAATACCGGCACGGAAAGAAACTCGGGGCGGGCTGTTCCCAGTATCAGCCCTTCCGAGGGAGCCAGACATTTTCGCAAGATGGAGTGTTTCTGCTTTCAGGAGCAATGGCTGGAGGCCGGTGAACAATCAGAAATGCCCCTGGTTTTTCAGGTGGACCCAGATCTGCCCCAGGGCGTGAACAAACTGACCCTGGCCTACACCCTTTATCCTCAGGGTCAGGTCATTGGAGGCGCTTTATGAGTACAAGTAGCTACTATGTTCCGGCAACCAGCAAATGGCCGATTATTGCTGTTGTCTTCCTGGGCTTCCTGGCTGTGGGAGGTGGCCTGCTGATGACTTCGGGCAGCGGGGTTCTTCCTCTGTTGATCGGCTTTGCAGGGATCTTCTGGGTGATGTACGGCTGGTTTTCGGATGTCCTCAAGGAATCTCAGGCGGGCCTTTATGATGCCCAGATGGATCGCTCTTTCCGGCAGGGCATGGCTTGGTTTATTTTTTCCGAAGTCATGTTTTTTGCGGCTTTTTTCGGTGCGCTTTTTTATATACGCACTTTTGCCCTGCCCTGGCTGGATGGCGAAGGCGCTAAGGGGGTTACAGCCCTGCTATGGCCTGACTTTATTGCCAGCTGGCCACTGATGGCTACACCGGATCCAGCCGTAGGTGGCCCGGAAAAAGTAGTCAACCCCTGGACGCTGCCTTTGATCAACACTCTGCTGCTGGTGACTTCCAGTATTACCCTGACCTTTGCTCATCATGCCCTGAAAGAGCAACAACGCCAGAAATTGACGCTTTGGATGCTGGTGACTCTGGTGTTGGGTGGCATTTTTCTGGTGATTCAGGGCGTGGAGTATGTACATGCCTGGACAGAGCTGGGCCTGACCCTTCAGGCGGGGGTTTACGGGGCGACCTTCTTTTTACTGACCGGCTTTCATGGTCTGCACGTAACCATCGGTTTGATCATTTTGCTGATCATGCTGTTTCGGATACTGAAGGGGCATTTCACCCCGGACCAGCATTTTGCCTTTGAAGCGGCGGCCTGGTACTGGCATTTCGTGGATGTGGTGTGGATCGGGCTGTTTTTGTTTGTTTATGTCTTCTAGCTGCCCAGCAGCCCCTGGCTGAAACCGTAAACCAGCAGGATCATGAGTAAAGCGGTCAGAAAGACACGAGTTTTCAGAGAAGTCAGCAGGCGGGTGGAATTGCTTTGATCCCGGATTAAAAAGCCGGCACCTGCCGCCAGGCTGACCAGGATGCCAAGAAAAACAACAGCAATCAGGAGTTTAAACATGTCCGGCTCCAGTGGGTTGACTCAGGGAAAGGCTTCTAGCAGTTCAGGACAAAGCCGCCCGGGCGTCAAGTTAAAAAAGGTCATGTTTTATTGGTGGGGCTTCTGGCTGTTTCTAGTGGTACTGGGTTTGCTGCTGGCGAACTGGCAGTGGCAAAGAGCAGGAGAGAAACAGGCGTTGCAAAAAGACCTGCAGGAAGCTGCCGTGTTGGAAAACCCCGGCGAGGCTCCACCAGCCTGGGCACAGGTTGAATTGACCGGGAGATTTTTGGGTGAAAGGACGCTGTGGTTGGATAACCGGATTCTGGAGGGGCGCGTGGGAGTGGCAGCCCTGACGCCACTGGTGACGGCCAATGATCGTTGGTGGCTGGTGGAACGAGGCTTTGTGGCCACCTCGGCGGATCGCAGCCGGTTACCCAGGATCAGCACCCCAGAAGAGGAAGTGGTGATTCAGGGGCGCTGGCAGCGGCTGGAAGGCCAGGGCAGCCTGGTTTATGGAGCCAATCGCGAAGGTGAACGCTTGCAGTCGATCAGTCTGGAACCCTGGCAGGACTTGGAGGGCCGGGTTTTTGCCGGGGTGGTGCATCAGCAGGCCGGTGAAGGTCAGCTGCAGCCCTGGTGGACACCCAACCAGATGCCACCGGAAAGGCATCTTGGCTATGCTGTGCAATGGTTGTTGCTGGCAGGCCTGGCTTTGACGATGGCTGTAATAGGACAAAAACGTTGGCTTGGAGAAAACAAGAATGAGTAATCGGATCAAGCTACTGCTATTGATGCTGTTGATGGCGGCTCCCGTGATGGCTTCCTGGGGAATGCATTTTTTTCAAGTGGGTATCCCCGAAGAGCGCACCGCCAGGGGGGATCTCCTGCCGGATCTGCCGCCCCTGCAGGAATGGCCCCTGGCCTGGCAGGCAGACGGCCACTGGTGGCTGGTGATGGCGGCCACCCCGGATTGTGGCAAACCCTGTTCCGAGCAAGCCGATAAACTCTGGCGCATTCACCGTGCGTTGGGGCGTGAAGCGGACAGGGTGTATCGATTAAGAGCCGGTGGTGAGGATGCCTTGCCCGGTGAAGAGGCTCAGGCCTGGCAGGCTACACCGCCCTGGACAATGTCCGTGGGGGATACCTGGATTGTTGATCCGCAAGGCAAGGTGGTTTTGGCCTATGACGCAGATGCTCCCCCTGAAGATGTGCATCGCGATCTGATGCGTTTGCTCAGAGTCAATCAGGAATAAGGAAAGCAAGCATGATGGAAGCCTCAAAAAATGCCCGTCGTATTAGGCTGGCGGCGAATCTTGCCGGTTTCGGGGTTTTGTTTACCCT
This sequence comes from Marinospirillum sp., assembly GCF_044810985.1. Taxonomy (GTDB): domain Bacteria; phylum Pseudomonadota; class Gammaproteobacteria; order Pseudomonadales; family Halomonadaceae; genus Marinospirillum. Next base: position 1,683,181 of record NZ_CP085242.1, on the reverse strand, counting down.
GCTGGTGGTGCTGGTCGGTGCCGGCACCCGCCTGGTGGATGCCGGTCTGGGTTGCCCGGACTGGCCCGGTTGCTACGGAACCCTGGTGGTGCCGGATGGGGACCGGGCTGCCGCTTTTGCCCCGGATGCCCCTCTGGATAGCTTCAAGGCCTGGGTGGAGATGGTACATCGTTACCTGGCGACTGCTCTGGGCCTGATGGCCTTGATTCTGGCCTGGGTGGCTTTCAAGTCAAGAAAAACCCCCGGCTATCCGGTGGGCTTGAGTTTTTTGCTTCTGTTTGCCGTCTGTGTCCAGGGTGCTTTTGGTGCCTGGACAGTGACCCTGAAGCTTTGGCCCCAGGTGGTCACTTTGCATCTGCTGGGCGGTTTTACGGTGCTGGCGCTTTTTTTCTGGCTGCAGAGGCGCTTGCAGGCGTGCGCTCGAGGTGAACAGGAGGCACGAAGGCCTCCCCTTCTTTGGTGGCTGGTTCTGCTGTTACTGGCAGGCCAGGTTGCTCTGGGGGGCTGGACTTCCAGCAATTATGCCGGTCTGGCCTGTGGAGGTTTTCCAACCTGTAATCAGCAGTGGTGGTCCGAGCAGTTGGATTTCACCGAAGGCTTTCATGTCACCCAGGAAGTGGGCCCCAACTATCTGCACGGGCAACTGCATGCTCCGGCCCGAACAGCTATTCACTGGACGCATCGGGTGGGGGCACTGGCCCTGGGAGTGGGCTTGGTGTTCTTGTTTTTCCTGTATCTGCGACAACAGCGGGCAAAGCCCTGGCTGCAATTGCTGCTGGTGAGCTATGGAGTCCAGGCGGGCCTGGGTGTGGCCACAGTGATCTGGCTATTGCCCCTGACCCTGGCGATCCTGCATACAGCCGGAGCCGCCCTGCTTTTACTGACCTTACTCATGACTGGCTGGCAACTGGGTTTCAGCGGTTTAAAAGTACCCAAGGTAACACTGACGGAGGTGGACAATGCGCAATTCCAATGAGGCTGGACTAGAAGGCTGGGGGTTGCCGGCCTGGCAGGACTACTGGGAGCTGGGCAAGCCCCGCGTGGTGTTGGTGATGCTTGTGTGTGCGCTGGTGGGCATGGCTCTGGCCGTTCCCACTCTGCCGCCTCTGGATAAGGCTGTACTCGGCTTGCTGGGAATCGGCATGGCGGCCATGGGGGCTGCTGCCTTCAATCATCTTCTGGATCGGCGGCTGGATCGACTGATGCTGCGTACTTCCAGCCGCCCTGTTGCTGAAGGTCGCCTGGGTGGCTTGCAGGCAGCCGCGTATGCCAGTGTGATGTCCATTGCGGGCATCACTCTCCTGTGGGTTGAGGTGAACCCCCTGACGGCCTGGCTGACCCTGGCTTCCTTGCTGGGTTATGCGCTGGTCTACACCGGCTTTTTGAAAAGAGTGACTCCCCAGAATATCACTATTGGCGGTCTGGCCGGTGCTGCGCCCCCCTTGCTGGGCTGGACAGCGATAACCGGCCAGGTGCACCCCAATGCCCTCCTGCTGGTGTTGATTATTTTTGCCTGGACACCCCCGCACTTCTGGGCGTTGGCCATTTATAAACGGGAAGAATACGCCAAGGCCGGGGTGCCCATGCTTCCGGTCACCCATGGTGAAGACTTCGCGCGCCTGCAGGTTTGGCTCTACACCTGGCTGACCGTGGCTGTGACGCTTTTGCCCTTTGTCACCGGAATGAGCGGCTGGATCTATCTGGCCGGGATACTGGTCTTGAACCTGCGCTTTCTGTATTGGAACTGGAAGGTCTGGAAAGGCCAGGATTTGGCAACTCCACTGGCCTCCTTCTGGTTTTCGATTCGCTATATCTTGTTGTTGTTTCTGTTTCTGCTGGTGGATCACTACGCCAGCTTGATGTTCTGACAAGTCAGGCGATGCTCGCTGCTGTCTTGTTAACCCTGGGAGAACAGGCGCCTGCTTTCAATGCAGCCGGGTTGTTCCTTCCCATCTGATGCAGGGATGCCGGTAAAACTGGAGGTATCCTATGTTTATTCAACACATGTGGGGGGTTTTCTATAACCCCGAAAAAGAGTGGTCAAAAGTAAAGTACGACAAGTATTCGGTGTTGCAGTATTACACCCGTGACTTGATCTGGATGTGTGCCCTGGCACCCATTGCACTTTTCTTTGGTACCACACAGATAGGCTGGAGTATCGGTCTGGGCGAATATGTGAAGCTCACTGCAGCCAGTGCAGCTCCCATTGCTCTGGCCTTTTATGTTGCTCTGCTGGTTGGCACTGGTGTTATGGCCCGAGTCATCCACTGGATGGAGAAGACCTATGGCTCTGACGCCAGCATAGAGCGCTGCATGGCTCTGACCACCTATACGGCAACGCCGCTGTTGTTGGCCGGGCTGGCGGGCTTCTGGCCGCATATCTGGTTTGTGGTTGCAGTCGGTCTGGTGGCTCTCAGCTACACCATCTACCTTTTGTACACGGGTGTACCCAAAATCATGGATATTCCCGAAGAACAGGGCTTCATGTTTGCAACCTCCATCCTGACCGTCGGGCTGGTGGTGCTGGTGGGGATGATGGCGGCCAGTGTGCTACTCTGGGGAACCGGTCTGGCACCTGCCTACGTTCGCTAATCCAGACGGGTTCAAAATGACAAGCAGGCCGTGTGCCTGCTTTTTTTGTGAATATGCTATCATTCAGCTTATTTACTCTTCAGGGCAATGAATCAGCATACCATGACCAGTGTTTATGATCAGTTGTTGGTGCGCGAGCACCTCGCCAAAGCTACACCAGCAGGCACCCTTTCCGAGGCCGATGAGCAGCGCCTTAAAGAGCGTGTCAAACAGTTGCTGGTAGAGCAGCAGGCCGTGATAGTTGCGCACTACTACACCAGCCCGGTTATTCAGGCCCTGGCGGAGGAAACCGGCGGATTCATCGGTGATTCTCTGGAAATGGCCCGCTTTGGTGCCCGTCATCCGGCCAAAACCCTGGTTGTGGCCGGGGTTCGTTTCATGGGGGAAACGGCAAAAATCCTGTCCCCGGAAAAGCGGGTTCTGATGCCCACTCTGGAAGCCACCTGTTCTCTGGATCTGGGTTGCCCACCGGATGAATTTGCTGCTTTTTGTGATCAGCACCCCGACCACACCGTGGTGGTTTATGCCAACACCTCGGCTGCAGTCAAGGCCAGGGCGGACTGGGTGGTGACCTCCAGTATTGCCCAGCAGGTCGTCAAGCATTTGCACGACCAGGGTGAGAAAATTCTCTGGGCTCCCGACAAGCACCTGGGCGATTACATTAGCCGAACCACAGGGGCCGAAATGCTGCTTTGGGATGGGGCCTGCATTGTCCATGAAGAATTCAAGGCCAAGGGCATTCTGGATCTGAAAAAAGTCCACCCTACGGCGGCGGTTCTGGCACACCCGGAATCACCGGCCAGTGTGGTCGAAGTGGCTGATGTGGTGGGTTCAACCAGTCAGTTGCTCAAATCGGCTGGGGAGCTGCCCAATGAGACCTTTATTGTGGCCACGGATCGGGGCATTTTTTACAAGATGCAGCAGGAAAACCCCGACAAGCATTTTCTGGAAGCACCAACTGCGGGTGAAGGGGCAACCTGCCGCAGTTGTGCCCATTGCCCCTGGATGGCCATGAACAGCCTGGAACGCATGATTGCCTCGCTGGAGTCGGGATCGGATGAGATTCAGGTGTCACCAGAGCTGATTGACAAGGCCCTGGTGCCTTTGACCCGCATGCTTAATTTTCCGAAGGACTCGTCAGCTGCTTGACCTCATCTTCAGGGTGTAAGGCCCTGGGCCAGGCATTGATGATGGCTTTCAAAAGGGTGGCCAGGGGGATCGCAAAAAAGATTCCCCAGAACCCCCAGAGGCCACCAAAGAACAGCACCGCCAGAATAATGGAAACCGGATGCAGATTGACGGCCTCGGAGAACATCAGTGGTACCAGCACATTGCCATCCAGAGCCTGAATGATCCCGTAAACAGCCAGAACCCAGGCCAGCTCACTGCTGATACCAAACTGAAAGAGGGCAATCAGGGCAATCGGCAGGGTGACCACAGCGGCACCGATATAGGGAACCAGCACCGACAAGCCGACTAGCAGGGCCAGCAGCTCGGCATAGTTGAGCCCCAACCAGGCAAAAGCAATCCAGGTTACGACCCCGACAATCAGTATTTCCAGTGCCTTGCCGCGTATGTAGTTGGCAATCTGGATATCCATTTCATGCCAGATGCGGGTCATCAAAGCGCGTTTTTGCGGCATCATTGAGGTAATAAAGCCCGTCAGCTGGCGACGATCCTTGAGCAGAAAGAAAACCAGAATGGGAACCAGAATAAGATAAACCAGCCAGGCGATCAGGCTGGGAATGCTGGACAGGGAAAGACTGACCAACAGATGGCCCAGTTGGCGTATCTCGCCGATGGCATCATTGATCAAAGAATTGGCCTGCTGCTGGGAAATCAGTTGCGGGTAGTTTTCATGCAGTTGATCCAGCCAGACCTGCACCATACGCAGCATTTCCGGAAACTCACGGGTCAGGCTGACCAGCTGGTTCCAGATCAGCGGGAAGAGCCAGAACAGTAAAGCCAGCAACCCCCCCACAAACAAACTGAAGGCCAGAATCACGGCCAGCAACTGGGGAAGCCGGTGTTTTTCCAGTTGGGTGACAATGCCCTGCAGCAGGTAGGCAAACACAACCGCCGTCAGAAAAGGGGCCAGCATGGCCCCGAAGAAAAACAGGGCGACAAAAAAGGCGGTCAGTAACAAAGCAAAGATGACCGCCTCTTCATCCGAAAAATAACGGTGAATCCAGCCGACAAAAACATCCCTGAAAGACATTCTAATTACCCCTCAAGATCACAAAGTGGTATTCATCACCTTGTTGTTTCCGGGAAACCAGCTCATGGCTGCTGAGATCGGCATAACTGGCAAAATCATCCCAGGAGCCGGGATCACTGGCCCAGACCAGCAATTGCTGCCCCGGCTGCATGCTGTTGAGGCGCTGTTTGGCTTTCAATAGAGGCAATGGACAGTGCAACCCTCTGGCATCCAGATGCTGGTCAAAATGTTGAGTTGCGCTATCATCACCTGCACTGGTTGGGGAATCCATTTTCTTTTGCCTTGTCTGAATTGAAAAGATATAAGCCGATTATTGTTGCCACAGGAAAATCTATGCTGCTTCGGGCCGTTAAGCACTATTTTACTTTGTCTTTGTTCCTGGCTGCCAGCCTGAGTATACCAGCCCCGGCCCAGGACTTGCCGACTTTAGGTTATGGCAGCAGCTATGATGTCAGTCTGCATCAGGAACGCCACCTGGGGCAGGGCTGGCTGCGTCAGTTTCGTGCCCAGAGCCGGATCTATTATGACCCTCTGGTGCAGAATTATACGGAAGGACTGGTGCAGCGTCTGGCCGCTTATAACTCCGATCTGGAGCAGCCCGAACTGGATGTTCTGGTTGTCGATCAGCGCCAGTTGAATGCTTTTGCCGTACCCGGTGGGATTATTGGTGTCCACACGGGTCTGTTTACCTTTGCAACCCATGAGGATGAATTTGCCTCGGTCATGGCGCATGAGCTGGCGCACATCAGCCAGCGCCATTTTGCCCGCCGGGTGGAAGCCGCCAGTGGTGCGCAATGGTCCACCATGGCCGGGCTTCTCGCCGGTATTCTGGTGGCCAGCCAGGGGCATGCTGACGCTGGCATTGCTGCTATTGCTGGCACCCAGGCTGCAGCCATTCAGAATCAGCTGTCCTGGAGCCGCATTTATGAGCAGGAGGCGGATCGTATGGGCATGGAAACCCTGGCAGCCGCTGGCTATTCACCGGAAGCCATGCCTGCCATGTTCCAGAAGATGCAAAGAATTGCCAGCTTGAGTGGCCGCCCGCCCGAATTTTTAATGACCCACCCCCTGACCCAAAGCCGGATTGCAGATGCCTGGTCACGATCTGACCAGCTGAAGTCCAGAAGTGAAAGGATCAAGGATCGTGACTATGAATTGATCCGCGCACGCATCATTTTTCATCAGGAGGCCGAGGGCGAAGATGCCCAGCGCCTTTTTTTGCAGCAAGACCCCAGTGAAGCCGGTCGGGTTTATGCCCAGGTCTTACGGGATAAACAGGCTGGTCGACTCCAGGAGGCCATCAGCAGCCTGCAACAACTGGCCGATGACCACCCGGAGTGGCTGGCTGTGCAGTACCTGCTGGCCGAACTTCTGGTGGATGCTGAAGATTGGGATGCCGCCCAGCAGCGGCTGGATGACCTGCTGGCTTTCACCCCCGGTTATTACCCGGCACGCTATCTGCTGGCCGATCACTATGCCAAGCAGCAAAAGTGGTCACAGGCCCGTCAGGAGTTCCGGCGTTTGAGCCGTGATCGCCCCAGAGATGCCCAGATCTGGTTCCAACTGGCCGAAGCGGCAGGCAAGTCAGACCGCCCGGTTGAGCTTCATCAGGCCAGGGCGGAATATTTTCAGTTAACCGGCCGCTTTCGGCAGGCATTCAGCCAGCTGGAGCTGGCAAGTGAGAAAGCCAGGGAAGCGGACCAACCCTGGCAGCTTCGCGAAGTCATCCGGGAAAGGCGCAGACAACTGGAAGAAATGCAGAGCCTGATGGATATCTAGGCAGTCTTTTGATCCAGCGCCTGAACGGCTTCCAATACTTCCTGCACATGACCCGGCACCTTGACCTTGCGCCACTCCTGAGCCAGTTTGCCGTCTTCATCAATCAGGAAGGTACTGCGCTCTATCCCGTAGTGTTCCTTGCCGTACATTTTTTTCAGCTTGATAACATCAAACAGCTGGCAGAGAGTCTCGTCCTTGTCACTGATCAGCTCGAAAGGAAAACCCTGCTTGGTCTTGAAGTTTTCATGGCTGCGCAGGCCATCCCGGGAAACACCGAAAATCTCGGTGTTGGCCGCCTGGAATTCCTTGTAAAGGTCTCGAAAATCACCCCCTTCCGTGGTACAGCCGGGCGTACTGTCTTTGGGGTAAAAATAGATGACCACCTTTTTGCCCTGCAGCCGGGACAGCTGTACCTCCTGATTGCTGGTGGCCTGGGCGGTAAAATCGGGGACAAGATCGCCGGGATGGAAGCTCATGGTCAGACTCCGTGTAAGCAGTTGAACAAATCAATGCAAACTATAGCACAGCAACAAAGGTTGCCCGGAAGACAAAAAAAAGCACTAACTTGCATCGCAATGCTTGAGCCTGAGCCGTCGAAAGGCAACAATACACAATTGGCTATGCACTAACCTGTTTTTTTTTGGAGACGCAGCATGATTAAAGGCAGCATGGTTGCCCTGGTAACCCCTATGACCCTGACCGGAGAGGTTGATTGGGAGGCGCTGGATCGCCTGATTGATTTTCATTTGGACAACGCAACGGACGGTATTGTTGCTGCGGGCACCACTGGCGAGCCTTCTACGCTATCTTTTGCTGAACACTTCGATGTCATCCGTCGGGTGGTTGAGCGCGTCGAAGGCCGTATTCCCGTCATCGCTGGCACGGGCGCCAATGCCACGGCGGAAGCCATCGAGCTGACTCGCTATGCCAGTAAAGTCGGTGCCGACTACTGCCTGTCCGCGACTCCCTACTACAACAAGCCGACCCAGGAAGGGCTTTATCAGCACTATAAAGCCATTGCCGAAGCCAGTGAGCTGCCCATCATTCTTTACAATGTGCCCGGTCGCACTGCCGTCGACATGCACAATGAAACCGTGCTGCGTCTGGCTGAAGTGGATAAGATCGTTGCTCTGAAAGATGCCACCGGTGACCTGGAGCGGGCCAAGTTTCTGGTTGACAGCTTCCGCGGCACAGACTTCAAACTCTTTTCCGGGGATGATGCCACTGCCTGTGACTTTATTCTCATGGGGGGGCAGGGGGACATTTCCGTCACGGCCAATGTGGCCCCGCGTCAGATGCACGATATGTGCGCTGCTGCCCTGGCGGGTAATGAAAGCCTGGCTCACCAGATCAACACGCGGCTGTTGCCTTTGCATACCGGCCTGTTTGTGGAATCCAACCCGATACCTGCGAAATGGGCTCTTTATGAAATGGGCCTGATAGAGCGGGGTATCCGTTTGCCTCTGACGCCCTTGTCGGAAAAATACCGCACCACCATCCATGAAGCCCTGGAATTGGCTGGAGTACTCAATTAATGAAATTCATGCAAACCTACGCGCTTGTAGCTTTGCTGACTGTGCTGGTCATAAGCGGGTGCAGCAACAGCGCCTACCGTGATCGATCGGATGACTACCCCAAAGCACGGGAGGTTGAGCATGAGTTGCCAGACGACTATCGGCACCGCGATGCCATGCCGATTCCGGAAACCCAAAGAACCGGGCAGGCCCGTGATGGAGAGGTTCCCCGACCTGAACCCTTGAGGGTAGCCGCTTCTGATACTCCGCTGGTTGAACAGCGCACTGATGAAGAGGCCGCCTGGTTGCTGGTGCAGCGCAGTCCTGCCGAAGTCTGGCCAGCATTGCAGGCTTTTGCCGAACAGCAGGATATGCCGGTGACGGGTAGTTACCCGCGTCGTGGTGAGATCACCTGGCAGGAGGACGCAGCCAGCGGCCTGGCCGCCCAGAAAATAACCCTGCGCCAGGGTGTGCGCCGTGGCACTGCGGAAGTGCGCCTGCGTTCTTTTGAAGAAAACACGGAACGGCTGGCATTCAGTGACTATGACCGAACCCGTTTGATGGCACTGAAGCAATTCCTGCTGGCCACTCTGGAGGAAGGCGACCAAAGGGTTTCCCAACAGGCCCAATCTCTGCATAGCCGTGAACAGGTGCGCCTGGTGGATCGTGATGACCGGCAGGTGCTGGTGTTTCGTCTGGAGTTTGAGCGTGCCTGGAGTGAATTGACGCGTCTTCTGGAAGATGAGTTTGATGAAAAAGTGCAGGAATTGAAGGATGTGGATCGCAGTGAAGGTCGTATTTACCTGCGTTATGTTCCCCAGGATGAGCGTCGCCAGGGTTTCTTTGCCCGGCTTTTCGGTCGCGGCCCTTCTGAAGATGCCCACCACTATCAGCTGCATCTGGTTGAATACAACAACGAACTGGACTTGACCCTGCAAAGCGAACCGGGCGAACCCGCTCCCGAAGAGATTGAAAGGGAGCTGCTGAGCTGGTTGGAGCGGCAGTTGCGTTGATTTCAGGCCGTATCAGCTTTACTTCTTTGGGAAGCGGTAGCAAGGGCAATGCAACCCTGGTTCGTGCGGGTAAGACCCTGATCCTGATCGATTGTGGTTTTACTCTCAAGGAGGTCACCCGACGCCTGCAGCAGCAGGCAGTCGACCCCCGTGATTTGACGGCTGTTCTGGTGACCCATGAGCATGGTGATCACATTGGGGGCGTTGGTGCCCTCTGTCGGCGTTACAACCTGCCGCTGTTTACCACGCCGGGCACGCGCCTGTCCGGTCGGCTGGGTCTGCTGCCCGATTGGCGCAAAATTGATCCTGAACACCCCTTTGCCGTAGGTGACCTGGAGGTCTGGCCGGTGACAGTGCCTCACGATGCGCGTGAGCCGGTGCAGTTTATTCTTGGCAATGGGGCCAGCCGCCTGGGAGTGCTCACCGACCTGGGTTGTATCACGCCGCATGTGATACGCCACTATCGGCGCTGTCAGGGTCTCATTCTGGAAGCCAACCATGATCCTGACCTGCTGGCTCAGGGGCCTTACCCGCCTTCACTGAAAAGACGGGTTGCCGGTGATTATGGACATCTGAGTAACCAGCAGGCAGCAGAGCTACTGTTGCAACTGGATCAGAAACAACTGCAGCACCTGGTTGCCTCGCATTTGAGTGAACAGAACAACTGCCCCGATCTGGCTCGGCAAACCCTGGCCACCAGCCTGAATTGCACTCCGGACTGGGTGGCCCTGGCAGAACAGGAGTCCGGGCTGGGTTGGCGGCAACTGGACTGACCCAAAGAAAACCCTGCGTGACTTTTTATACCAGCCTGCTATCCTTGTCAGCAATTTCCAATCCTGGTTTTTTACCTCTGAATACCCTCCCGGAGACATAAGTGGAAAAGCGTGCAGAACTCTATTCAGGCAAGGCCAAATCGGTTTTCAAAACAGATGATGATGATCTTCTGATCCTGGAATTTCGTGATGATACCAGCGCCTTTGATGGCAAAAAGAAAGAGCAGCTGGATCGCAAGGGCAAGGTCAATAACATCTTCAATGCCTTCATCATGGAAAAACTCAAAGAAGCCGGTATTCCCACGCACTTTGAAAAGCGTTTGAATGACCGTGAAAGCCTGGTGAAGTGCATGCAAATGCTGCCGGTTGAGTGTGTGGTGCGCAATATCAGTGCCGGCAGTCTTTGCCGTCGTCTGGGCGTGGAAGAAGGGCAAACACTAAACCCACCCACCTATGAGCTGTTTTTGAAAAATGATGCTCAGGGTGATCCCATGATCAATGAATCCCTGGCGGTGACTTTTGGCTGGGCAACAGAAGACCAGCTGGCAGCCATGCAAAAACTGACCTACAAGGTGAATGGTGTGCTGCAAAGGTTGTTTGCCGATGCGGGGCTGTTACTGGTGGACTACAAGCTGGAATTCGGTATCTTCCACGGCGAAATCACTCTGGGTGATGAATTCTCACCCGATGGCTGCCGCCTCTGGGATGCTGAAACTCGAGAAAAACTGGATAAAGACCGCTTCCGTCAGGGACTGGGTGGTGTGGTTGAAGCCTATGAAGAAGTTGGACGCAGGCTGGGCATTGAGTTTGATTAAACAACCTGATGAATAAAGATTAGAGTCAAATAGACAGCGAGAAGCTGCTGATCGGGACGCGTAAATACATCCCTGTAAGCTCTGGCTGCAACTTCCTGTTGCAGACAGCCCGATCAAACAGCTTCCTCTGTCCTGACTAGAACGCCCGAGTAACAGCTTCCACACCTGACTTTGCCGCAAGCCTTCCTATTCTGATCAATCTGCTTCCAGTTCCAGCACTTCAATAACATCCTGTTTGCCTTCCCGGCGATAAGTGAATTTCACGTTCAGCCCTGCCAGGTGTACGCCATAGATTCTGTCACTGGCGGCGCGCTGGTAGGCGGGGCGCGGGTCCTGGGCGAGCACTTCGCTGATGAGGTTTTCCAGGCGCTGGCTTTCAGGCTGCTCTGTCAGTTGCTGTCTGGCCAGGTGGGTGAAGGCCACGGGTAGAAGTTCAGGTGGCTCGGGTGCCCAGCCTGCCTTGGCTTGGGGAAGGCTTTCCACCCAGGGCAGGTAGGGTTTGATGTCCACCACCGGGGTGCCTTCAATCAGATCAATGCCGGATAAATGCAGGCAAACTCCTTTTTCGGTCTCCACCTTTTCCAATTTCACCACGGACAGCCCCAGTCCATTGGGGCGAAAGGGGGAGCGGGTGGCAAAAACGCCGGTCTTCTCATTGCCACCCAGCCGGGGAGGGCGAACACGCGGTTTCCATCCTTTTTCCAGATTTTCGTGAAAGACAAAAGTCAGCCACAGATGACTGTAGGCTTCCAGCCCCTCCACTGCCTCAGGTTGGTTGTAGGGCGGCAGCAACTCCAGAGTGGCAAAAGCCGAAGGGGCCAACCCCGGCTGGCGCGGCACGGCAAACTTCTCCTGATAGCAGGAATGGATGATTCCCAGAGTGTCGAGCTGGAAACTCATGCGTTATCCCGCAGGGAAATCACCGGCCAGCCTTGTTGTTCTGCATAGGTTTGCAGTTCCTGGTCGGGGTCAACGGCAACCGGGTGGTCCACTTTTTTCAGCAGCGGCAGGTCGTTGTGGGAGTCGCTGTAGAAGTGGCTGTTTTCCAGGCTCATCCGGTGCTGGTTCAACCATTCATTCAGGCAGGTGATTTTGCCTTCCCGAAAGCTGGGGGTGCCGACGATTTCACCCGTGTAGCGTCCTTCCCTGAATTCAGGTTCCACGGCAATCAACTCCTTGACGCCCAGCAGGTCGGCAATGGGCTGGGTGATAAAGCGATTGGTGGCGGTGATAATCACCAGTTGATCGCCCTTTTGCTGATGTTCGGCCAGCAGCTTTCTGCCCTTCTCCAGAATCAGTGGAGCAATATGATCTGTAATGAACTCCTCCCGCCAGGCATGCAGGTCATGGGTTGGGTAGCGGGTGAGTGGCCGCAGTGAGAAACTCAGATATTCATGAATATCCAGGCTGCCTTCCTGGTAGGCTGCAAAGTAGCGATCATTGGCTTCCTTGTATTCTTTGGCATCCACCAGCCCCCTGGCCACAAGAAATTCCCCCCAGGCATGGTCACTGTCACCGGCAATCAGGGTATTATCAAGGTCAAACAGGGCTAAACTCATTCGAGGCTCCAGAATCTACTGAGGAATTAAGGTTTTTTTGCATTTTACCTCAGGGATAAATTGAATACTTTTCAATCTTTGTGGAACAATAGGTTTAAAACTTTTTTTGAGGGCGCAGCGTGATAGATGAGGATGGGTATCGCCCTAATGTTGGTATAATCATAACGAATCAGGTAGGCCAGTTGCTTTGGGCCAGGCGTTATGGTCAGGAGGCCTGGCAGTTTCCCCAGGGTGGCATCAAGTACCGGGAAACCCCTGAACAGGCTTTATACCGTGAATTGAAAGAAGAAATTGGTCTTGGGCCAGACCAGGTCGAGCTTCTGGGCTCCACCCGAGGCTGGCTGCGTTATCGCTTGCCGAAACGTATGATCAGGCGCCATAGCCGCCCTTTGTGCATTGGTCAGAAACAGAAATGGTTTTTACTGCGCATTCGTTGTGATGATTCGCAAATCTGTTTTGACTGCTGTGCCAAACCGGAATTCGATAGCTGGAGTTGGGTCAGCTATTGGTATCCACTGGGTCAGGTGGTGGCTTTCAAACAGGATGTTTATCGCCGTGCTTTACTGGAGCTTGCACCCCGCGTGCATCGGATGCTGCGGGAAAACTGAAGAATCATTCCCGTCGTGAAGACGAGGACCCCTGGGGGAGCTATGCTGGACGTTTTGCGAAAAATTGTGCAGGAAGTAAGCAGTGCGCGGGATCTGAACACCGCCCTGTCCATTATCGTGCGCCGCGTTCGCAAAGCGATGAATACCGACGTCTGTTCGGTTTACCTGCTCGACAGTAAGCAGGGCCGCTATGTGCTGATGAACACCCTGGGTTTGAACACGGCAGCCATCGGACACGCCAGTCTGGCCCCTTCTGAAGGTCTGGTGGGCTATGTCGGGCAACGTGAAGAACCCTTGAACCTGGATGACGCCCCCTCACACTCCCGCTATCGCTACCTGCCGGAAACAGGCGAAGAACGTTATCACAGCTTCCTGGGGGTGCCGATCATTCATCAGCGCCATGCGCTGGGTGTTCTGGTTGTTCAGCAGAAGGTTAAACGCAAGTTTGATGAAGGTGAAGAAGCCTTTCTGGTCACGATTGCAGCCCAGTTGGCTGCGGTTCTGGCCCATGCCCAGGCCAGTGGCAGTCTGCGAATCAGCCCGGCAGGACAACGCGAAATGGCTTTCTTTACCGGCCTGCCCGCAGCGCCGGGGGTGACGATCGGTCAGGCCGTTGTGATCATGCCACCGGCCGATCTGGATAGTGTGCCGGTGCGTGACTGTGCATCCATCCCCGAAGAAAAAGAATTTTTCCGTGCGGCCCTTAAAGCGGTACGTGATGATATCCGTTCGGTGGGCCAGAAATTGGCCAACCGGGTCAGTGCCCAGGAGCAGGCGCTGTTTGATGCCTATCTGCAGATGCTGGATGAAGAATCCCTGGGTGCCGAGGTTTTTCGCAAGATTGAAGACGGCCACTGGGCTCAGGGTGCCCTGGCCTATGTGGTCAAGCGCCATGTTAAATATCTGGAAAAAGTGGAAGACTCCTATCTGCGTGAAAGGGCGGCCGACATTCGTGACATGGGCCGCAGGGTGCTTTCTTATCTGCAGGCCGGTGGCGAAATCATTCGCGAATATCCTGACAACACCTTGCTGGTGGGTGAGGAGTTATCCCCGGCTTTGCTGGGCGAGGTGCCCAAGGAAAAACTGGCTGGCCTGATTTCCGTCAAGGGTTCAAGCAACTCGCATCTGGCGATCCTGGCCAGAGCCATGGGCATTCCCACTGTCATGGGTCTGACCGACTTGCCTTATGCCCAACTGGATGGCCAGCAACTGATTCTGGATGGTTATCGCGGGCAGGTGGTGACCAACCCGGATGACAAGCTGCGCCGTCAGTACGAACTCTTTATTGAAGAAGAAAAAGCCCTGACCGAAGCCCTGGAAGCCGAGGCCGGGTTGCCCTGTATCACTCAGGATGGGCATCAATTGCCCCTGATGCTGAACACCGGTCTGGCGGCCGATCATGCCCGCGCTCTGGCTTATGGGGCTGAAGGGGTTGGCCTTTATCGCACGGAAGTGCAGTTCATGATGGCCGAGCGTTTTCCCAGTGAACAGGAGCAGGTTGCACTTTATCATCAGCAGCTGTCCGCTTTTGCCCCGCGTGAAGTCACCATGCGGACTCTGGATATCGGGGGTGATAAGCCCCTGCCCTATTTTCCCATTATTGAAGACAACCCCTGCCTGGGCTGGCGGGGCATTCGCTTCAGTCTGGATCATCCCGAGGTTTTTCTCAGTCAGGTTCGGGCCATGCTGAGGGCCAGTATTGGTCTGAACAATCTGCGTATTCTGCTGCCGATGATTTCTTCAGTCCGGGAGGTGGAAGAGGCCCGCGCCCTGATACGGCGTGCCTGGGTGGAAATCAAGCAGGGTGAAGGCCTGGCGGTGAAAAAACCGAAGGTGGGTGCCATGATTGAAGTACCTGCCGCTCTTTTTCAGATTCCGGCTCTGGCAGAGCGGGTGGATTATCTGTCCGTGGGCAGCAATGACCTGACCCAGTATCTTCTGGCCGTGGATCGGGACAACCCCAAGGTAGCGGGTCTGTACAGTGGTTATCATCCCGCAGTGCTGCAGGCCTTGACCAAGATTGCCAGAGACTCTCATGCGGCCCGTCTGCCCGTAAGTATCTGCGGTGAGCTGGCCGGTGACCCCGCCGGAGCCATACTCTTGCTGGGAATGGGCTATCAAAGCCTGTCCATGAACCTCGCCAGTCTGCCGCGTGTGAAAGCGGCGATTCGCCGGGTCAAGGTTTCCGAAGCCCGTGAACTACTGGAAAAGGTGCTGGGCTGTGCCAGTACGGATCAGGTGGTCGGGCATCTGGGCGTGTTCATGAATGATCTGGGCCTGGGCTGGCTGGCTGGCCCCAAAACCCAGTCTCCCAATTAATCGCCTTTGGCCAGGTGTTTTTGTCGGCTGAACTGATCCAGATTATAGCTGTCTTCGCGCCATTGCAGGCGGCCATGGGCATCAGTCCAGGCCGTCCAGTACATCAGATAAACCGCAACCCTGGGGCGAACCTGCAGGTAGCGCTCTTCCCCTTCCTCATAAATGGCTTCAACCCGATCCGGTGTCCAAGTCTGGCTTTTGGCTAGAAGCGCTGCGACCAGCTTTTCTGAATCTTCAACCCGCACACAGCCGGAGCTGATGTCACGTTCTTCCAGTTTGAATTTCTCGCGGTAGGGAGTGTCATGCAAGTAAATGGCCTGCTGGTTGGAAAGACGGAACTTGGCGCGTCCCAGTTGGTTGTAACGGCCTGCCTTTTGGACGATTCGATAGGAAGGGTTGTCTTCGGTGAAAGCATCTTCCGGCAGTTCATCCAGGCTGACATAGCGGGTTGGCGTATGCCAGCCGTCAACCAGGGCATAATCCCGTGAAGCCAGGTATTCCGGGTTGTTGCGTGCTTTGGGAAAGATTTTTTGTTGGGCGATGCTGGAGGGCACATTCCAGACCGGGTTGAGCACCAGGGAGGTGAGCCACTGATTCATGATGGGCGTGCGTTGGCCATCACGGCCGGTAATCACCCGCATATCCAGCTTGACTTCCCCCTGTTCGACAAACTGCAAGCGCTGATCGGCCAGGTTGATCATCAGGTGTCGCTCATTGCGCTGGCGCGGTAAATGATGCAGGCGACGCAGGTTATGCGCCAGTCGGCGCATCCTTTCCTGGGGGTGGACATTGAGCTGCTGTCGGGTTTGCGCAGTCACCTGACCTGTGGCGGTTAACTGGTGACGTTGCTGGAAGCGCTGGACAGCAGCCTCCAGGCGTTCGTCATAACGGGGGTCGGAAATTTCCGCCCCGTCTTCGGGCAGCCAGGGTTGTGCCGAATTGAGATCGCCCAGGCGGGCCAGCTGAATGGCCAGTTGCGTGACGGCCTGGCCTTCATCACCTGGCCGCAGTTCTTTGTCCAGCTGTGGCCAGTGGCCTGCTTCGGCCGCTTCCTGTAGCTCCGAAAAAGCCTGACGCCAGGGCAGGTAAAGCTGGCTGTCCGGGCGGGTCTCCAGAAGCCTGTCCTGGGCCCAATGCCGGGGTTTGTGTTTCTGCAGCTGATTCAACCAGGCCGGAAAGACCTGTTCCAGGCTGGACTTGACCGCTTCATCCGGCCAGTCGTCCCAGCGCTCATAAGCATTGATGACGCCATGATCCTGAATTTCATCATAGCGGGTCCAGTAGCGTTTCAGCAGGTCATCCTGATAACGCAGAAAGTAGTCACTGATCACCAGATCGCGTGACTGGCGATGCCGGGAAGGCGCCTGGGACAGTGGCATTTGCAGAAGTCGGGCCAGTTCCTGGTAGGGCTTCAGGCGTTGATGTTCTTCCAGAGCCAGCCAGGGCTGCAAATCACTGAGAAGCTGCCGGGCTGCAGCATTGGGTTGCCCCTCTTCATCCAGCCAGAAAAAGCCAAACCCGGCCTGGCGGTAGAGCAGGCCCAGATAACGCGAGTGGGCCAGATCGGTTTGCGGGTGCAAATGGTCTTTGGTGTTGCTGACCCATTGTTCCAGAGTGGCATTGCTGGAGGGTACACGCGAAGCCGGAGCCGCGTCTTGTGGGGGAGAAATGCTGGCGCAGGCAGGCAGGGTGAGAAGCACAGAGAGCAACAGCAGGCAGCAGGCCAACGGCCTGCCTGACACGGGTTGCTTAGAGGCGCCACTGGAGCCTTTGCTCCTGAAGTAATTCAGCATGGGCATTAAAACTTCTTTCCCAAAGAGTCATGCGCTTGTTGGATTCGAGCCATAAAAGAGTTGAAGCGCGGGTTCCATAATCTTCTCCGCGAATAAATACCGGCGAAAGAAAGCGTTCCCAATCCAGGCCAATGCCAGTGTCCGGCAGCTGCTGGTCACTGGCAGGATTTTCGTCCGCCAGTTTAGCAAAAAGTTGCTGGGGTTGCGGCTTTTGTTGTGCCATCCAGGCTTTTACAGAGTGTCTGAGTTTTTCGGTTTTTGGCCAGGGCGTATCCAGAGCGGCATTGCTGAGCAGATAGGTACCCGGCTCCAGAAGTTGAGGTGCTTTTCCGGTCCGGTTGCTGAAATACCAAGCCTGGCGACAATCCCCCCAGAGCAGATTGTAACCGGCATAAAAATTCTGCTCTTTGGGAAGCTCCTCAAGAAGCTGCTGGAAGGGCAGCTCCGTGGCCTTGATCACCAGATCACCACGGGTTCTGGCTTCCGGGGGCGGTTGTCGCCCGCCCTCCCGAACATTGGTCAAGGCGGCCCAGCGGCCCTGGCGTGTGGCCAGAAGCCAGCTGCCACCCGCCTCCTGGTCGCGACCGCCGATTCTGTCCGGGTGTTCGGTCCAGAAATTGGCGGACTGAGTCGGGCGACGATGGAACTCATCCCGGTTGGTAGCCAGCAGCAAAGGACAGTCAGGAAGTTGTTGCCAGATTAATGCAAGTAGACACATAGGAGGACCCGGTAATTTTTCAGCTGTACTGGTATACTCAGCTTTTTTTACAGTTAGATTCAAGGGAAATCTCGTGCCTGCCCAGCATACGGCGTCCACAGATCTGAAAAACTGGTTGCACACCAGTCGTTGGCTGGGGTTGGTTCTGCCACTCAGCTTGTTGGTACTGGCTCTTTTTCTGGTTCTGGTCGTGCTGGTGAACCTCAGCAACCGTGCCGGCCAGGATACTTTCGAGCGTCAGGCAGAAGTCAGGGTGCTGGAAATGGCCAGCCTGCTGGCCGACCAGTTGGAACAGGATCTGACTGCCCTGCAAAGCCTGGGCGAGCTTTTGGCCAGCCAGACCCAACGCTCCCTTTCCCAGTCTCCTCCCCAGCAGAAAGAGTTGCTGGAAAGCATCCGCAAAAGCAGCCAGGGTGTGCTTTATTCGTCAGACCCGGATGCGGCGGCTCTGTATTTTTCCGCTCGCCAGGAGCGCAGTCTGGAAAAAGATCGGGAGCAACTGCTGCGCTTCAAGGAGCTGGGCCCGCTGCTGCAGGATATTTATGCCCGCCATGAACTGATTTCCCAGGTTTATATCAACACCCGAACCACAGAAACCCTGATCTATCCCTGGATTGATGTGGTGGAACAGTTTGCACATGATGTCGATGTACGAGAGTTCCCTTTCTACTATCTGGCCGATACCAGCCACAACCCCGAACATGAACCCGTCTGGATCGACACCTACCTGGATCCGGCGGGGAAGGGCTGGATGCTGTCCTTGAGTCTTCCGGTTGTTGTGGATGGAGAGGTTGTTGCGGTTGCCGGTCTGGATCTGACCCTGGATGCCCTGGTCAACCGGATCATGGATTTATCCCCACCCTGGAAGGGTTACACCCTGCTGATGGCTGCTGATGGCACCCTGCTGGCTTTCCCCCCGGAAAGTGAAGAGCACTGGGGAGTGACTCTGAGGCGGGCTCACAGCAGCGGCAATGAGGAAACCCTTAATCTGCTGCTGCGCCAGGATTTGCGCTCGCAACTGGACCCCTTGCGCCAGGATGCCTCCGGGTTGATCCCCCTGTCGCTCAGGGAAGAAGAGGTTTTGTTGAGCTGGTCAACCCTGGAAACCAATGGCTGGAAGCTGCTGCTGGTGGCCCCCAGGGAAGCCGTTTTTTCAGCTCGTCAGGAGCTGCTGGAAGACTATCATTTTTTGTTGTGGCTGGGCGCAGCCTGCCTGTTTCTGAGCAGTGTCTTTTTTGTCATTCTGAGCAGCCGCCGCGACCGCAAGATTCTCCAGCAGGTTAAGCAGGAAAGTCGCATGACAACACCGGCCCAGGTTGATCGTGAGGTGCTTCCGGTCGTGCCTGGAGACGACCTTCTGCAGCAAATCCCCGGCCCTTTGCTGGTTGCCCAGTTTGATGGCCATGAAAGGCTGGAGGCCTGTAATACCGCTTTTGAACAGTTTGCCAAGAGCACCCGCAGTGAACTCAAGGGTCAACTGCTGGCTCCTCTGCTGGGTCTGGAAAAGTTGCCCGCCGGGAATTGGATGGATGAGCTGGAGCTGAGCGATGATCAGCAGAAAATCAAAACCTGGTGGTTGACCCTTTCCCGTCACGATGATCACAGTGGCTTTGCTTTCCTCCTGGATCTGACCCGTTACAGCCTGACTCAACAACAGTTGCGCAGCGAACGCCAACGTGCGCGTCAGGCCGCCAAAATGAAAGCAGAATTTTCCCAGGTGGTGATCAGGGAGGCCAACAGCCTTCTGAGCGAACTCCACCAGGCCAGCCGTTTGATGGCCAATCTGGAAAAATCCCAGGATTGTCGCAAAAAGATTACTGCCGTGCAGCGCCTTCTGGATGATCTGCGTGACATGTCGGATGAGAGTGAATTGCTGGAAGAAAAAGAAGCCGAACAGCAAACTCTGAACCTGCAAAGCTGGATTGCCGAGTCAAGAGGTGCCGTGGATGCAGAGCTGGAACAGCAACAACGCAGTTTGCAGGTAGAGCTTGATGAAGACCTGCCGGCAGAAGTCATGGTGGATCGTCGCCGTATGACCCGTTTGTTGCGGCACCTGTTGCGTCAGACCTTGCAGCTGGCTTCGGAAGGCGATTTGCACTTGCAGCTGTCCTGGCTGTCACACAGCAGCAGCCTGGAGCTGGTACTGCGGGACGAGGGGGGCAGCCTGCCTGTTGAAGAACGCATCAAGCGTTTTCAGTCCTCAACACCTCTGGGCAGTAATTATGAGCCTGCAACCGGTGGGCTGGGAATGGGGCCGCTGCTGACCCGGCAACTGATCCAGGAGCTGAAAGGCAGTCTGGAAGCCAGCTCCAGGCCGGAAGGGGGGATGCAGCTGCGCCTGGAACTCCCGGTGACAGCGGTTGTTGAGCAGCAACCCCTGGCCCGGATTCTGGTGGTGGATGATGGCCCGGTCAACTCCATGCTGGCCTCCAGTGTTCTGGAAAAGTCCGGCTATCAGGTGGATGTGGCCAACAGCGGACGTCGGGCTCTGGAACTGGGGCGGAAACAGGATTACTCTCTGGTGCTGATGGATATCTTCATGCCGGATATGGATGGTCTGGAAACCACGCGCCGCTGGCGTCAGCTGCCCGGAAGAAATGCCGGGATACCCTTGATTGCGCTGACGGCCAACGCCCTGGAAAGTGACCGCAATTATTTTATCGCCGAGGGCATGGATGACTATCTGGCCAAGCCCTATCGACCGGCTGAGTTGCGCAGCCGGGTTGACTATTGGCTTAATAAAAATGAGGTTGGATTTTGACGTTATTGATTTACTTGTTGCTGGGTGCCGGAGCCGGGCTGCTGGCCGGGTTGTTTGGCATCGGTGGTGGTCTGGTTATCGTTCCGGTGCTGGTTTTGACTTTTACCGCGCTGGGTTTTCCTGCAGAGATTCTGGTGCATATGGCAGTGGGCACCTCTTTGGCGACCATAGTTCCGACCTCCATCAGTTCCACCTGGTCGCATCATCAGAAGGGGGGTGTCAGTTGGCCCTGGTTTCGCCTGATGGCACCCGGAATTCTGCTGGGTGCACTGCTGGGGGCCTGGACAGCCAGTCTCTTGAGTGGCCTGGCTCTGCAACAGATTATCGGGGTGTTTATTCTTGTGGTTGCCGCCAAGATGGCTCTGAACCTTAATCCCCGGCCGGGCAGTGCCGAGGTCAAGCCGCCGGTGATGGTCTTTGCCGGGGGTGTGATCGGTTGGGCTTCGGCGATTTTTGGCATTGGCGGGGGAACCTTGAGTGTGCCCTTTCTGACCTGGTGTAAGGCAGCGATGCACAAGGCGGTCGGCACCTCCGCTGCTTTGGGTTTGCCGATTGCCGTGTTTGGGGCGCTGGGGAATTTCTGGACGGGCTGGGGCAACCCCAACCTTCCCGAGGCTGCCTGGGGCTATGTGTATTGGCCGGCATTTTTGGGTATTGTGGTGACGAGTGTGCCCTTTGCCCGTCTGGGGGCAAAACTGGCTCACCATTTGCCGGAAAAACTTTTAAAGAAACTCTTTGCTTTGTTGCTGCTGTTGGTTGGTATTCGATTTTTGCTGGCGTAACCCTAGGGGAGAAAAAGCTTGCTGAATTATCCTGAAATTGATCCTGTTGCCTTTAGTCTTGGGCCTGTTCAGGTTCACTGGTACGGCCTGACCTATCTGGTCGGCATAGGTATGGCCTGGTGGCTGGCGCGTCAAAGGGCCGATCGTCTGGGGCTGAGCAAGGATCAGGTGAGTGACCTGATTTTTTATGCTGCTGTGGGTGTGATTTTGGGTGGGCGACTGGGTTATGCCTTCTTCTACCACTTTGACCGGGTTCTGGCCGACCCGCTCTGGCTGTTACGGGTCTGGGAAGGTGGTATGGCCTTTCACGGCGGTTTCCTGGGGGTGGCCGTTGCGTTGTTGATTTTTGCCCGCAAACATCGTCTTTCCTGGCTGCAGCTGGGTGACTTTGTTGCTCCCTTGACACCCATAGGCCTGGGCCTCGGACGGCTGGGCAACTTTATCAATGGTGAACTCTGGGGACGCGTCAGTGAAGTGCCCTGGGCGATGGTGTTTCCCGGTGGCGGGCCGGATCCCCGCCATCCTTCGCAGCTTTATCAGTTTGCTCTGGAAGGTGTACTGCTGTTTCTCGTGCTCTGGCTGTTTTCTCGTCAGTCCCGCCCGGCGGGCAGTGTTGCGGGTCTGTTCCTGATCGGTTACGGCATCCTGCGCTTTCTTGTTGAGTTCACCCGCGAACCCGATGCTCATCTGGGGCTGCTGCTGGGAGGGCTGAGCATGGGTCAGATTCTGTCCTTACCCATGGTGGCCGGGGGTGTTGCTCTGATGGTCTGGGCTTATCGCGGACAGAACAAAAAACAGGCATAATAGCAATATTTATTGGAGTTGGAGACAAGATGCAGGCTTATCTGGATTTAATGCGTCATGTACGCGAAAAAGGTGTCTACAAGTCTGATCGTACCGGCACCGGCACCTACAGTGTGTTTGGCTACCAGATGCGTTTTGATTTGCAGCAGGGTTTCCCTCTGGTGACCACCAAAAAACTGCATCTGCGCTCCATCATCCATGAATTGCTGTGGTTTCTGAATGGCGATACCAACATTGCCTATCTGAAAGAAAACGGTGTTTCCATCTGGGATGAGTGGGCTGACGAGCAAGGTGACCTGGGCCCGGTCTATGGTTATCAGTGGCGCTCCTGGCCTGCCCCGGATGGTGGCTCGGTGGATCAGATCAGCAACCTGCTGGAACAAATTAAAACCAATCCCGACTCCCGGCGTCTGATCGTTTCTGCCTGGAATCCGGCACTCGTGGATGAAATGGCACTGCCGCCCTGCCACTGCCTTTTTCAGTTCTATGTGGCGGATGGCAAGTTGTCCTGTCAGCTGTATCAGCGCTCTGCCGACATCTTTCTGGGGGTGCCCTTCAATATTGCCAGCTATGCACTTCTGACTCACATGATTGCTCAGGTCTGTGATCTGGAAGTCGGAGATTTTGTGCACACCCTGGGTGATGCCCATCTCTACAGCAATCACCTGGATCAGGCCGATTTGCAGCTTAGCCGCAACCCCCTGCCTTTGCCACAATTGCAACTCAATCCCCAGGTCAAAGACCTTTTTGCTTTCACCTTTGAGGATATTGTCATTGCAGGCTATGATCATCATTCAGCAATCAAGGCACCGGTGGCGGTATGACACTTGCAACTGAAAACCTGCAACTGGAAACGCCGGTTGCCATTATTGTCGCGGCAGCCAAGAATTGGGTGATAGGCCACAAGAATGCCATGCCCTGGTATCTGCCCGAAGAACTGAAACACTTCAAACGCACCACTTTGGGTAAGCCGCTGGTGATGGGACGGGCCACTTTCGAGTCGATTGGTCGACCCTTGCCGGGACGAGCCAATATAGTGGTTTCCCGTAACCCGGACTTCAGTCACCCCGGCATTCGTGTGGTGGGCAGTCTGGAGGAGGCTTTGCGTCTGGCGGATAATCAGGCAGTGATTGATGGTTCGCCGGAAATCATGGTTATGGGCGGAGGGCAGATTTACCAGCAAGCCTTTCCTCTGGCAACGCGTCTTTACCTGACGCAGGTGCAGGCTGAACCGGAAGGCGACACCTGGTTTCCAGAAGTCACTGAAAGCGAATGGCAGGAAGTCAGTCGGGATGTCTATCCGGCCCAGGAAGGCAATCGCTACGCCTATCACATCAAGTACCTGGAACGTGTGGAAGAATGATTATGGCACTAGAGCAGAAAGTGGATGATCTCTTTGATCAATTAACCAGCTGCGCCGACCTGGGGTTGGGGGCTTTGGGCAAGGCCCGTGAAGAAGTTCATCAGCTCAGGATTCGCAACCAACAGCTTGAAGCTCAGGTTGAGGAGCTGGAAAGCAAACTGGCCAGATTAAAGGAAAGAGTCAATACCCAGCTTCAAGGCCCGGAAGCCCATCATTTATTGAATCGCCCGGATGCTCTGATGCTGCTGATACGGGAAACCCTGGGGCTGGATACACCGGTCAGTCAGCCGACGCCGGCTGAAGGCTACCCTGAACTGGAAGCTCTTAACCCCCAGCAGCGTCTGGAACACTGGGTGAAAAGTTATCCTCGCGCCTTTATGCCGGGTCAGCCACAGCCACTGAAAATTGGTATTCATGAAGACCTGCAGGCTGCCGAAGGTGGCGAACAGAAAAAAATCCGCAGGGCTCTGGCAGGCTATGTAAAACTCCCCCGTTACCTGCGCTGTCTGAAAGCCGGTGCCGTGCGTCTGGACTTGCAGGGTGGCAATGCCGGTTTTGTGACCGAAGAGGAAGCCCGGTTTGCCCAGGAACAACTGGAACAGTGGGAAGAACAGAAAAAGGAAAAGGAAAACCGGCGCAGACAGCAGGAAGCTGAACAGAAAAAACGCGCCGAAGAAGAGCGTATGCAATCCAAGCTGAGCCAGTTGTTAGAGATGAAAAAACACTAAATATCGCTTATCTCTAGGTGTTGATTTCCACACTTTGATTCGCCAACCCCAGCATCAGATCAGAGCGGGTCACCACCCCCAGCAGTTCCTGCTGTTCATTAAGTATAGGAACGGCTCTGACCTTGTTTTTCAGCATCAAACGGGCGATGTCGCGAACATCGGTACTTTCAGCAGCCGTTACCAGTGGCGCCTTGATCAGCTGGCGCACCTCAACCTGGGTGAGATCCAGATCCTCCTCCTTGCTTAAGGGGCCGACACCGGCCGCTTCGGCCAGTAAATCACGATCATTGACTATCCCTTCCAGGTTTCCGTCATCATCCAACAAAACCAGGTGGTGAATGGATTCCTTTGAGGCCAGTTGCCAGGCTTCATTCAAGGTGGCACTGCCCTCCAGAGTGATGACCGGTGAGCGCATGATATGGCTGGCTGGCAAATAGGGTGTATGAGGACGGCTTTGTTCGACCTCTTCATAAGCATTGATGGCACGCCGTCCAGAACCCGCTGCCGGTTCTTCCTGGGTTTCTGTTTCCCCGTGAGTGAGCTGCCGACCCAGCCAGGTCTGGTCAGATACATTCTGGTCATGCTCACTATCCCCTTCATGATCAACCAGACGACGGGCAGCTGTAGTTGCCTGTGTCTGACGGATGGCAGGCCTTTGCAGTATCTGGTTTTTCGGGGTATGGATTTTTAGCCCCTGCTCCTGAATTGGGAATACCATGCTTGGCTCCTGGGTTGATAAAAACGGATGCTAGTTAGTATAGAACGGCAAGCCCAGGAATAACTTGATTTTTTTCATCGGCTTGGCAAAAGCATGGAGCCATGCTGCATTGCGAGATAAATTTTGCCTTAACTATTTGAAAAACTGATAAAAAAATACACCCGCACGTTCCTGGCTAGTTGCTACTTAATGGGCTACTTTTAATATGGGCATTAGGCCCAAATGTGTGTTTTACAGCCTAACAGGCAGAGGGAAATATGAGTGAAGAAATGCTATTAGCTCTGGCAGCGGAGCTACAAGTTAGACAGGAATGGGAAGAGGCCTTTTGTGCCGATGTTGAGCAAACGCCACTCAAGATGGCGGCTTGATGCTATTTCCTTTCCTCTAAAATTTCTTCAAGCTTCCAGCAAGAGAAGCATAAAAAAACCGGAGCTGAAAAGCTCCGGTTTTTCTTTGTGCGTAAGAAAAGTCTGAGATCAACCCAAATACATGATCATCACACCCGCTGCTACGGCAGAGCCAATGACACCGGCCACATTGGGTCCCATGGCATGCATCAGCAGGAAGTTCTGGGGGTTGGCTTCCAGGCCGACCTTGTTGGAGACCCTGGCCGCCATGGGTACTGCAGAAACACCGGCAGAGCCAATCAGGGGATTGATCGGCATCTTGCTGAAACGGTTCATCAGCTTGGCCATCAAAATACCGGTGGCAGTGCCTATACCGAAAGCGACAATACCCAAGGATAGAATGCCCAGGGTTTCCACGGTCAGGAAGAGGTCAGCCACCAGTTTGGAGCCAACTGCCAGACCCAGGAAGATGGTGACAATATTGATCAAGGCATTCTGGGCCGTGTCCGACAGGCGCTCCACCACGCCGGATTCACGCATCAGGTTACCCAGGGTGAACATGCCCAGCAGAGGTGCGGCTGAAGGCAGGAACAGGGCCACCAGCGCCATGACCGCAATAGGGAAAATGATTCTTTCCCGTTTGCTGACCGGACGCAGCTGACTCATCTGAATGCCTCTTTCTTCCTTAGTGGTCAAGGCACGCATGATGGGTGGCTGAATCAGCGGAACCAGGGCCATGTAGGAGTAGGCGGCAACTGCAATGGCACCCAGCAGCTCAGGAGCCAGAATACTCGATACATAAATCGCCGTAGGGCCGTCTGCACCACCGATGATACCGATGGCAGCAGCCTGGTTGATGTTGAAGTCAACAATGCCCAACTGGGAGAGGCCTACGGCTCCAAGAACCGTGGCAAAGATGCCGAACTGAGCAGCAGCCCCCAAGAAAAGGGTACGTGGATTGGCCAGCAGGGGACCGAAATCGGTCATGGCGCCCACACCCATGAAGATGATCAATGGGGCTATACCGGAGGCAATGGTCACCTTGTAAAAGCTGTAGAGCATGCCCTCGGTGTAACCCTGAGTTGCAGCGATGGCTTTCAGGTTTTCATAAACAACAGGGTCATCCAGGCCTTTGATGGCGGCCTTGATGGCCTCCCTGCTTTGTTCCTCGGTTGCCGCTGCCTGCAGGCTGATTCCCAACTCCTGAGCAAAAAGCTTGGCCGTTTCCGGGTTGAGTACGCTGATGGCCTGATCCAGTGCCGAAAGCGCCAGACCGGCTTCAGGGATGTTGGCCAGAATGCCGCCAAAACCAATCGGCAGCAAAAGTAAGGGTTCAAACTTTTTCGCTATGGCCAGGAACAAAAGCCCCAGGCAGATAACGATCATGATGAACTGGGGCAGGCTGAGGTTGTAAAGCCCCGACCCCTCCCAGAGCAATAAAACTTTATCCATGGGTAAAGCTCCGCGTCAGAGAACCGTTAATTAAAGAGTGACCAGGGTGTCACCAACCTGTACGGCATCCCCTTCACGTACATCAATGCTGCCTACCGTGCCGGCACTGCTGGCGCGAATTTCCGTTTCCATCTTCATGGCCTCCATGATGATGACCACTTCATTGGCTTCAACGGCATCACCGGGTTTGACCAGAATCTTGAAAATGTTGCCGGCCAGAGGAGCCGTAATGGCTTCACCGGTTCCTGAGGCCGCCGGTGCAGGAATGGTTGCCGGGGCATTGCCATCGGCAGGAGCTGGGCTGACACTGGAAACATCGCCACCTTCAGCAACTTCAACCACATAGGCCGTACCATTCACCTTGACGGTGTAAACACCGGAGTCGCTGGTGGCTGGTGCTGCGGCTTTGGCCGGAGCAGTGGCTGCCTGGGCATCTTCCAGAGTTGGGGCAGGTTCAAAGGCAGAAGCATCGCCACGGTTGCGCAGAAATTTGAGGCCGATTTCCGGGAAGAGGGCGTAGGTCAGGACATCGTCCAGCTCGTTTTCGCCGGAGGACAACTTGATGCCTTCTTCTTTGGCCTTGGCTTGCAAATCAGCTTTCAGCTTGTCCATTTCATCATCAATCAAGTCAGCCGGACGACAGGTGATCGGCTCTTTGCCTTCCAGAACACGATCCTGCAGTTCCTTGTTGAGCTCGGAAGGCGCAGCACCGTATTCACCTTTCAGAACCTTCTGCACTTCCTTGCTGATCGACTTGTAGCGCTCGCCCATCAGAACGTTCATAACCGCCTGGGTGCCCACGATTTGTGAGGTGGGTGTCACCAGGGGAATGTAGCCCAGATCCTTGCGAACCTTGGGAATCTCGGCCAGAACATCGTCCAGCTTGTCACCGGCACCCTGTTCTTTCAGTTGGCCTTCCATATTGGTCAGCATGCCACCGGGAACCTGGGCAACCAGAATGCGTGAGTCCACACCCTTGAGGGAGCCTTCAAACTTGGCGTATTTTTTTCGAACTTCACGGAAGTAGGCAGCAATATCTTCCAGCAGCTCAATGTCCAGGCCGGTATCGTATTCAGTGCCCTGGAAAATGGAAACCACCGATTCAGTGGGGCTGTGGCCGTAAGTCTGGGACATGGAGGAGATTGCGGTATCGACATTATCAATACCGGCTTCCACGGCCTTGACGATGGCCGAAGTGGACAGGCCGGTGGTGGCATGGCACTGCATGTGGATGGGAATGTCCAGGGTTTCTTTCAGTTTGGAAACCAGTTCATAAGCCACATAGGGGTTCAGCAGACCGGCCATGTCCTTTATAGCCAGGGAATCAGCGCCCATGTCTTCAATTTTCTTGGCCAGATCCAGCCACATCTGCATGGTGTGCACAGGGGAAATGGTGTAGGAGATGGTGCCCTGAGCATGCTTGCCCTGCTTTTTGACGGCTTGCAGAGCGGTTTCCAGGTTGCGTGGGTCATTCATGGCATCAAAGACACGGAAGACATCCACGCCATTGGTGGCCGCACGCTCAACAAATTTTTCCACGACATCATCCGCGTAATGGCGGTAACCCAGCAGGTTCTGACCGCGCAACAGCATTTGTTGTGGGGTCTTGGGCATGGCTTTTTTCAATTCACGAATGCGGTCCCAGGGATCTTCACCCAGGTAACGGATGCAAGCATCAAAGGTAGCACCACCCCAGCTTTCCAGAGACCAGAAGCCGACCTGATCCAGCTTTTCCGCGATAGGCAGCATGTCATCCAGGCGCATGCGGGTCGCAAAGAGGGATTGATGAGCGTCACGCAGTACAACGTCGGTTATGCCGAGTTTTTTCTTGGGTGCAGTCATGGTTATTTACCTGTTTAGTAATAAAAGCTGTGGTTACCACCGGGTCAGTGGAGGTTGTTATTGTTTGCGTTGGCGGTGCAGCTGAATGGCTGCGGAAATGGCCGCAACAATCTGGGAGCTTTGTCCAGCGGAAGGCTCACTGGCCTTTCTGCCTTTGATGCCGCCTTGTGTAGGAATCTCCGGTGAAGGAAAAAAGCGGTTGATGGTTTTTGACATCACCGTGGTGGCAATGACCAGAACGGTGAGAAAGACAAAAACAAAGCCCATGCCCAGGAGCATGAGGTTCAAACCTTCCGCCATCAAATCAGCATCTTGCATTGCAGTTCCTCATTCTTGTGTAAAGGATCGGCCTCTTTGCGCCCGCGCAACAGCCAGTCTTGCAGCCTGCTTAAAAGTTATCTGCCTAACCTTGCACCAGTTTCATTTTTGTAGCAACTACAAGAATCACTACCTAAGGGGCAAAATGTCTCAGTTGCTTGGAAGGGTCACTAAAAAAACATTAATTGGCGCTTTGTTCCGGGAAGCTCTCAGGTAAAATGCCTGTTTTGCAGCAAAAGCTGCTGTTTTTAATTCCTGCCCAGCAAAGAGTTAATCCGTGATACCTAGCAATCAACCCAGAGTGGCCCTGGCTCCCATGGAAGGTGTTCTGGAGGAGACAGCACGGCATTTGATTACCCAGCAGGGTGGTTGGGATTTCTGTGTCACTGAATTCGTGCGGGTCTCCCATGAGCGTTTGCCGCCCAAGGTCTTTCATCGCATTTGCCCTGAGCTGAAGCAGGCCTGTTTAACCCCTTTCGGTGTGCCGGTGCATTTGCAACTACTGGGCAGTGATCCTGAATCCATGGCGGTCAATGCGCAGGTTGCCGTCCAGGCCGGTGCCCAGGTGGTGGATCTGAATTTTGGCTGCCCGGCCAAAATCGTTAACCGTCATGGTGGGGGAGCCAGGCTTCTGACCGAACCGGATCGGGTGCAGGCCATCACCGCTGCGGTTGTTGAAGCTGTGCGACCTTTGGGTATTCCGGTCACAGCCAAGATGCGTCTGGGGTATGAAGATGCCAGTCTGGCGCTGGACAATGCCCTGGCTTTGCAGGCCGCCGGAATCAGTCAGCTGGTGGTGCACGCCCGGACCAAAACCCAGGGCTATAAACCACCCGCTCACTGGGAAAGAATTGCCGAACTGGCAGAAGCCCTCACCATCCCGGTGTTTGCCAATGGGGAAATCTGGACACTGGAAGACTACCGACGTTGCGTTGCGGTTTCCGGGGTTCAGGATGTCATGCTGGGTCGCACCGCCCTGGCTGATCCCTGGTTGGCGGTTCAGATCAAGGCAGATGCCCAGGGCCTGGAAAGCAGAACAAGCAGGCTGCCGGATCTGATCGGGTTGATGTTGCAGTGGATGGTGATGGGAGGCCAGCTTTACACGGAGCGGGTTCGAGTCATGCGCATTAAACAGTGGCTTTTGATGCTAGTGCCACGTTGGGGGGAAGAAGCGCGCCGGTCTTTTGAAGCCTGTAAGCGCCTGCAAACCGAAAGTGAAGTTATTCAGCTGTTGCAGGAGGTTCTTGATGCTGTGCCAAGGCCCAGAGAAGATGCTCTTTGACGACGGGGTCAGGATGTTCCAGCCGCGCTTTCAGAGCCTGAATAACCTTTGTTGAACTCGGCGCATTGCCCAAAGCGACAGCCAGATTGCGCAGCCAGTTGATGTAACCGGTACGGCGCAGGGGCGAACCTTCGGTGTTTTTCAGGAAGGTGGCTTCATCCCAGTTGAACAAATCAACCAGATCCGCAGAATCCAGTTGATGGCGTGGGTGAAAGTCCTGTTCCTGGGTGGTTTTGGCAAAACGATTCCAGGGGCACACTAGTTGGCAATCATCACAGCCAAAAATCCGGTTGCCGATCAAGGGACGCAGCTCTTCAGGAATACTGCCCTTGTGTTCGATGGTCAGATAGCTGATGCAGCGTTTGGCATCCAGAACCCCATCCGCAACAAAGGCATCTGTGGGGCAGGCGGTATGGCAGGCCGAGCACTGGCCGCAATGATCCTTGGTAAAAGGAGGGTCAGTGGGCAAAGGCAGGTTCAGGTAGATTTCACCCAGAAAAAACCAGCTTCCGGCTTTGGGAGTGATCAGCATGCAGTTTTTGCCGATCCAGCCCAGACCGCCCCGCTGCGCCAGGGCCCTTTCCAGAATCGGAGCCGAGTCAGTGAAAGCACGGCTTTGAAAATCCGGAAAAGCCTCTTTGAAATCAGGGTGATCATCCAGATACTGATTGATTCTTTTTGCCATCTGACCCAGGCGCTTGCGGATCAGCTTGTGATAATCACGACCCACGGCATAGCGGCTGACATAGGCTTTCTCAGAATTGGCCAGCACCTTGACGGCTTCAGTCTCCGGTGGCAGGTAATCCATGCGCAGAGTGATGACCGCCAGTGTGCCGGGTTCCAGCAAGGTTGGGTCGCAGCGTTTATCCAGGTGATTGTGCATCCATTGCATTCCGCCCTCATAGCCTGCAGCCAGCCACTTCTTTAAATAAGCCGGGTGTTCGCCCAGATCCACACCGGTTATACCGCAATCAGCAAACCCGAACTCCCGCGCCAGAACTTTGATTTCCTGGCTCAGAGCATTCAAAAAGGTTTCCTGTTGGGGGTCAAGAGGTATTGGGTTATTCGTCATTCCACCCATGATACGCTGGATGCAGGCAAAACGGCTACAATAACGCAGCCACCATTTTTATAAGGGAGTTCTTTTATGCTCATCAATCCCCGAACTCAGCTGTCCGGTCATTTCCAGCAAGGCTGGCCTTTGTATTCAGCTGAAGCGGCAGGATCTCTGGATCGACAGGTGATTGCTGCTGGAACGCCAGGATTTGAGCTGATGCAAAGGGCAGCACGCAGTGCCTGGCAGTTGATTCAGCAACGCTGGCCGCAGGCGGAGCGCATCAGTGTGCTGTGCGGGGGTGGCAATAATGGTGGCGATGGTTTGCTGGTGGCTTTATTGGCTGCCCAAGCTGGCAAACAGGTGCGTCTTTGGGTGGCAACGGACCCCCAAAAATACAGGAATGAAGCGGCTCAGGCCTGGCAGGCGGTGACGGAGGCCGGTTTGAAGGTGGAAGAAGGTGAGCCGGATGCCCAGGCTCTGGCCAGTGATGAGCTTCTCGTGGATGCTTTGTTGGGTATCGGTTTACAGGGTGAGGTTCGTGGTCGGGCTCTGGATTGGATACAAGCCATGAACGCCTCGCAGGTTCCAGTATTGGCACTGGATGTCCCTTCGGGTTTGCTGGTGGATAGTGGTCAAATTGCCGGTGAGGCTGTGAAGGCAAACATCACGGTGACTTTTATTGTGCTCAAACCGGGCCTGTTTACGGGCGAAGGCCCTGAGCAGGCAGGGGAAGTGCGTTTGGCTGATCTGGGCATCAAGCCGGAAGCGTTTGCCGAGCAGCCGCTGGCCTGGTTGCAAGGTTATCAGGATCAGCAGGCCAGCCTGGTACCGCGTAAAGCGGGTGCTCACAAAGGCTCGCACGGGCGTTTGCTGATTATCGGAGGTCAGGCCGGTATGGGTGGGTCAGTGATCCTTGCCGCCAAAGCAGCCCTGCGCTCGGGGGTGGGTATGGTGAAATTACTGACTGCCCCGGAAAACATCACGGCGGCCCTGGTCAGTCAACCGGAAATCATGGTTTCGGCCTGGGCTGAAAAAGAAACGCAATTGCAAAGTCAGCTTGGGGAGGCTTTTGCCTGGGCCGATGCCTTGCTGGTTGGCCCTGGCCTGGGGACTTCTGCTTATTCTGAATGCCTCTGGCGGGCCTGCTGGGATTTTAACGGCCCTGTGTTGGTGGATGCCGATGCCTTGAACCTCTGGGCAGAAGGCCATCATCCCCCTACCGCTGAAAAGCGTGAGTGGGTGGTTACTCCGCATCCTGGTGAAGCAGCACGCCTGCTGGGTTGGCCTGCTCATGAGATCCAGCGCAAACGTTTGCAGGCGGTCGATCTTCTGTCTCTGCAAACCGGCAGCGTGAGCGTTTTGAAAGGTGCCGGTTCCTGCTGTGCGCCACCCAACAATGAAGCCGGAGAGGCCGCTCAACCCCTGATTTGTCCCTTTGGCAACCCGGGCATGGGGGTTGCAGGAATGGGGGATTTGCTCAGTGGTTGCATTGCCGCTTTCCTGGCCCAGGGCTTGCCACCGGCAGTGGCTGCCCGACTGGGTGTGCGAATACACGCCCAGGCTGGTGATGCCGCTGCAGGTGATCAGCCCAGAGGTTTGCTGCCCAGCGATCTTCTGCCCTATTTGCGTCAGGGTGTGAACTGAAACAGCTTGCAGACTTATCTTTCTTTAGGTAAAAGCTTTATAATGTAAGATTTACTGGTGGCGATTATGCAAGCCCATTTTTATCTTGCTGATGAAGCACAACAAGTTGCCCTGGGTGGGCATCTGGCTCAAACTCTGCAGGAGGGTGTGATCTACCTGGAAGGGGATCTGGGAGCCGGGAAAACAACCTTTACCCGGGGGCTGATTCGCGCCCTGGGGCACCAGGGTGCTGTCAAAAGCCCCACCTATACTCTGGTGGAACCCTATGTGTTTGACCAACAAACCGTTTATCACTTTGACCTTTATCGGCTGGCCGATCCGGAAGAACTGGAAATGATCGGTATTCGGGATTACTTTGATGAAGGTTCCCTGTGTCTGATTGAATGGCCGCAGAAAGGCGAAGGTTTTTTGCCGCCCCCTGACTTGCGCCTGAATTTCAGCCTGGCGGATCAAGAGGGTCGCGACCTGCAGGTGGAAGCCCTGAGCGATCTGGGCCGCAAAGCCCTGCAGCAACTACTCCAGGCTGGAAACAGCCTCAATTAACAGGCAACACTGGTTTTCATGGCATGAGCAAACCGATTTCTTTCCGGCTTAGTTTCTTCTTGTTGCTGACATTATGGCTGGCCTGCTCACAGGTGCTGGCCTCTTCGCGTATTGATGGTTTGCGTGTCTGGCCGGCACCGGATCATACCCGCCTGGTTTTTGATCTCAGCGGCCCCACCCAGCATCGGGTGTTCATGCTGGAAAACCCGGATCGCCTGGTGATCGATATCAGTAATGTGCGTCTGTCGGCTGAGCTCAGTGAAGCCAGTCTGGACAAAACACCCGTCCGGCGAATTCGTCATGCCGTGCGTAATGGCAGTGATCTGCGTGTTGTTCTGGATCTGGATCGTGAAATTCAGCCACGCAGCTTTCTGCTCCGGCCCAATGAACAGTATGGAGACCGTCTGGTGGTTGATCTGGTGATGCCCGAGCAGTCGCGGGTTCAGCAGGCTCCCCGACGGGAAACCCTGCCCAAGGATCAACGCCAAATCATTATTGCCATCGACCCTGGGCATGGCGGTGAAGATCCGGGGGCCATCGGCCCTTCAGGCACCCTGGAAAAAGATGTGGTCTGGGGGATCTCCCGGCAACTGGCGGAAATCATCGACCAGGACCCGGCCTTTGAAGCGGTTCTGACGCGAACCGGTGATTATTACATTGGCTTGCGGCAAAGAGTGGAACTGGCCCGCAAAGCTCGCGCGGATTTGTTTTTATCCATTCACGCGGATGCCTATCGTTTGCCCCAGCCACGTGGGTCTTCGGTTTATGTACTTTCCCAGCGCGGCGCCAGTTCTGAATCGGCGCGTTGGCTGGCGGACAGCGAGAACCGTGCCGACCTGATTGGAGGCGTTGAGGGCGTGCTGACTCTGGGGGACAAGGATGAAACCCTGGCCGGTGTGCTGGTGGACTTGTCCATGACGGCGACTCTTTCCGAAAGCATGAAAGCTGGATCGCGGGTGCTGACCAATATGGGTCAGGTCAACCGTCTTCACCGCCGCAATGTTGAGCAGGCAGGTTTTGTGGTTCTGAAATCGCCCGATCTTCCTTCCATGTTGATTGAAGCCGGGTTTATTTCCAATCCCAAGGAAGAAAGGCGTTTGCGTGACAAGCGTTATCAGCGTCAAATGGGCACTCAGGTGGCCGAAGCTGTGAAAGAGTACTTCCGTGAAAACCCGCCGCATAACTCGATACTAGCTGGTAATCAGAGCGGGGTGCCCGGTCGTTATACCATTCGCAATGGGGATACCTTGTCTGAAATTGCCAGGCGCGAGGGTGTGGATATCAGCGAGCTGCGCGAAATGAACAACCTTAATGGCGACACCATCCGTGTTGGCCAGACCTTGCGGATACCTTCTTCATGACGGAAGCGGGGCAAAGAATACAAGTCTTGACACCGCGTCTGGCCAACCAGATTGCAGCCGGGGAAGTGGTTGAGCGGCCTGCATCCGTGCTGAAAGAGCTGCTGGAAAACGCCCTGGATGCCGGAGCCGGACAAATTGATGTGGAAGTCGAAGCCGGGGGCGTCAAGCTGCTGAGAGTCCGGGACAATGGCCGCGGAATCACCGAAGACGACCTGCCACTGGCGCTGGCCCGGCATGCGACCAGTAAAATTGCCACTCTGGATGATCTGGAAGGGGTGGCCAGCCTGGGGTTTCGCGGTGAGGCCCTGGCTTCCATCAGCTCGGTTTCGCGTCTGGAATTGATCACTAGCACCAATGCTTCGGGTAAAGGCTGGCGCGTGATAGCCGAGGGGCGGGACATGCAGCCCCAAGTGACACCCGCTCCCCACCCGCAAGGCACCAGCCTGGTGGTCAGGGATCTTTTCTTCAATACCCCGGCAAGGCGCAAGTTCCTGCGCACCGAGCGCACGGAATTTTCCCATCTGGAAGAAGTGTTCCGGCGTCTGGCCCTGTCGCGTCAGGATGTGGCCTTTACCCTCAAGCATCAGGGCAAGCAGTTGCATCAACTGCAGCCCGTGACTGATCCTGAAGACCAGCAGCAACTCACGCGGCGAATCGGTCAACTGCTGGGCAAGGATTTTCTCGAACAGTCATTGCAAGTGGAAGCCGTGGCCAGTGGCATTAGTCTGCGTGGCTGGGTGGGGTTGCCGGTTTATGCCCGAGCCCAGGCCGATCGTCAGTATTTTTTCGTCAATGGTCGCGTGGTGCGGGATCGCCTGGTGGCGCATGCCATCCGCCAGGCCTATCAGGATGTGCTCTATTCGGGGCGTCATCCGGTTTTTGTGCTTTGGCTGGATGTTGACCCAACGATTGTGGACGTCAATGTTCACCCGACCAAGCATGAAGTGCGCTTTCGTGATGGACGCTGGGTGCATGACTTCATTTTTTCCTCCCTGCACAAGCGTCTGGGCAGTGCGCTGCTGGGGGCTGAAAAACAGCAACCCGCGAATACTGAACCGCTGCGTGAACAACCCGCTCCCCTGCCGGAAACCTCTCCGGTCGAGCAAAGCTCTTTAAACTGGCAGCAACAATCGAGCCGACCCCCCAGACCGGATGCTTCACGCATTGCCGAAAGTCTGGCTTTTTATGAACAACTGGCGGCTGATCCTGACAGACCCCCGATGGAGGCAACTCCAGCTTTTTCAACAACCCAGGCAACCAGTGAGGTTCCACCTCTGGGTTATGCTCTGGCACAGTTGCAGGGAATTTATATTCTGGCCCAGAATGCTCAGGGTCTGGTGGTGGTGGATATGCATGCGGCCCATGAGCGCATCACCTACGAGCGTCTCAAACAGGACTGGGTGAAGCGGCCTCTGACCTCACAGCCTCTGCTGGTGCCGGAAACCCTCAGTCTGGATGAAGATCTGGTGGAATTGGCCGGTCAGCAGGAAGCTCTGCTGTCAGATTTGGGCATTCAACTGGAAGCTCTGGGGCCACAGGAAGTGGTTTTGCGTTCTGTGCCGGTGCTCTTGCAGGGCGCCCGCACCACTGATCTGGTGCTGACTCTGCTGCAGGAGCTGCAACGCTTCGGCAGTAGCCGCAGCCTGGAAGCGTCCATCCATGAAGTCCTGGCCAGTATTGCCTGCCACGGCTCGGTGCGGGCGGGCAGGCAATTGAACCTGCCGGAAATGAATGCCCTGCTGCGTGACATGGAATCCACCGAGCGCAGTGATCAGTGCAATCATGGTCGTCCCACCTGGTTTCAGCTGTCCATGCAGGATCTGGACAAGATGTTTTTAAGGGGTCGTTAGTCGTGTCGGATGTTATGGATCAGCGGCCTCCCGCCATTTTTCTGCTGGGTCCCACTGCTTCGGGAAAAACCGACCTGGCCGTAAGCCTGGTGGAAGAGTTGCCGTGTGAAATCATCAGTGTTGATTCGGCTCTGGTGTATCGCGGCATGGATATCGGCACGGCCAAGCCGGATGCCGCCACCCTGGCTAAAGCGCCACACCGCCTGATTGATATTCGTGACCCTGTGGATACCTACTCAGCCGGTGATTTTCGTCGCGATGCTCTGCAAGCCATGCAGGAAATCACTGAGGCAGGCAGGATTCCTCTGTTGGTGGGCGGCACCTCCCTGTATTTTCAGCGCCTTCTGGCCGGGGATTCCAACCTGCCAGCGGCAGACCCTTTGCTGCGCCGGAAGCTCGAACAAGAGTTGCAGGATCAGGGTTGTCCGGTTTTGCATCAGCGTCTGGCTGCGATTGATCCTGAATCCGCCAAGCGTATTGCGCCAACCGATCCTCAGCGAACCCTGCGGGCTCTGGAACTGTGGGAGCTGACCGGAAAAACACGCACCCAGTTGTGGCAGGAACAGGCTGCCGAAAAACAGCCTTTTCCCTGGCGAGCCCTGCAACTGGGGCTGGCACCGAAAGACCGCAAGCTGCTGCATGAGCGTATTGAGCAGAGATTTGTTAAGATGCTTGAAGAAGGTTTTATTGAAGAGGTCGCGCAACTCAAGCAGCGTGAAGACCTGCACGCGGGCCTGCCTTCCATGCGCTCAGTCGGCTATCGGCAGGTGTGGCAGTATCTGGAAGGTGAACTTAACTGTACAGAAATGTTCGAAAAAGGGGTGGCGGCAACGCGCCAGTTGGCCAAACGCCAGCTGACCTGGATGCGATCCTGGCCGGAACTGCATTGGTTGGCCGCTGAGGCTGAAGATTTGCCCTCACGGGTGCTCAATCTGGCGACAGGTTTTTGCATCAAGTAATATAAATGTCAGGCAGAAGTCGTCTAAGCTGGTTATAATCAGGGCTGTTTACCAAAAAAATCAACACCACCATAAAATTCTAATGTCAAAGGGAGACTCAGTCATGTCCAAAGGGCAAACATTGCAAGATCCTTATCTGAATCTGCTGCGTAAAGAGCGGATTCCTGTATCAATTTTTCTGGTCAATGGCATCAAACTCCAGGGCCAGATTGAATCTTTTGACCAGTTTGTCATTCTGCTGCGCAATACCGTCAGCCAGATGGTTTACAAACATGCCATTTCCACTGTCGTGCCTACCCGTAGCGTACGTTTGCCAGCTCAAGACGAAGAAGATGAATCCTGAGCTTTGCCTGATCCATAAAGCTGGGAGTTACTGATTGTTTTTTGAACGTGAAAAGGGCGGCGACCGTGCCGTCCTTGTCCACTTGGACATGCAGGAAGAAGCCGACCGTGAGGACTCGCAGGAATTTCAGGAGTTGGTGCGTTCGGCGGGTGGTGAAGCGGTTGCCCTGATCCAGGGCAGTCGCTCACAACCTTCACCCCGTTTCTTTATTGGCCAGGGCAAGCTTGAAGAAGTACAGCGCGCCGTTAAAGAGCATCAAGCCGACCTGGTTCTTTTCAACCACAGTCTCAAACCTTCCCAGGAGCGCAATCTGGAGCAGGAGTTGCAGTGTCGCGTTTTGGATCGCACCGGACTGATTCTGGATATCTTTGCTCAGCGGGCACGCACCTACGAAGGCAAGTTGCAGGTTGAATTGGCGCAACTGGAATTCATGAGCACCCGTCTGGTGCGCGGCTGGACTCACCTGGAAAGACAAAAAGGCGGGATTGGTCTACGCGGGCCGGGTGAAACCCAGTTGGAAACCGACCGCCGCCTGCTGCGTACCCGAATCAGTGCCATCAACCGGCGCCTGAAAAAGGTTCGTGTGCAAAGGGCCAACAGCCGCCGGGCCAGGGTGCAGGCTGAGATACCGGCTGTCTCCCTGGTGGGTTACACCAATGCGGGCAAGTCGACTCTGTTCAACCGCATCACCCAGTCCGGGGTTTATGCAGCGGATCAGTTGTTTGCCACTCTTGATCCGACCCTGCGCAGAATAGAAGTGGGTGATGTTGGCCCGGTTATTCTGGCAGACACCGTGGGTTTTATTCGCCACCTGCCGCACAAGTTGGTGGAAGCTTTTCAGGCCACCCTGCAGGAAGCCTCGGAAGCGACTCTGCTGCTGCACGTGGTTGATGCCGCCAGCCAGGAAAGAGAAGACAACCAGTTTCAGGTTCAGGAAGTGCTGGAAGAAATTCATGCCAGCGATGTACCCGCCCTGTTGGTTTTCAACAAGATCGACCTGCTGGAGCAGTCGCCCAGAATCGATCGCAACGATGACGGTTTGCCGGAAAGGGTCTGGGTTTCCGCCCAAACCGGCGAAGGCATCGAGCTTTTATTGCAGGCCATTAACGAACTGTTGGTGCCCACGCTGGTCGAAGGTGAGCTTTGCCTGACCCCCCAGGAAAACAGACTGCGTGCCAAGCTGTTTGATCAGGGCGGAGTGCTGGGTGAAACCTTTGATGAGGCAGGCAATTGCAAGTTGCAGATAAAATTACCGCAAAAAGATTTTCACCAGTTGCTGGCTGCTTTGGATATGCAGGCAAGCGAGTTGAACTGGTCGACAAAACCATGACCTGATCGCATTTTTCAGGTAGGATTGCGCAAATTCAAACACTTTCCTTAAGTGGAGATAGAAAACTATGGCGTGGAATGAGCCCGGTGGTGGCAATCAACACGATCCCTGGAGTGGTGGTGGCCGCAAGCCTGATGGCAACGGCGGCCCCGGCAAGGATCAAGGCCCACCTGATTTGGAAGAAGCCCTGAAAAAAATGCAGGACAAATTCAATGGCCTGTTTGGTGGTAAAAAGGGCAAAGGCGGTGGTTCCGGCAAGCCCCCCGGCAAATTTGCCGGCTTTGGCCTGACTGCGCTGATCGGTGTGCTGGTATTGGCCATCTGGTTTGCCAGCGGTTTTTACCTGGTGGATCAGTCCGAGCGTGGTGTGGTTCTGCGCCTGGGCAAATACCATGAGACGGTAACTCCGGGTCTGCACTGGAATCCACCGATTCTTGACCAGGTCACCAAGGTTAATGTCACCCGAATTCGCTCCCTGAGCCAAACTACCAGCATGCTGACCAAGGACGAGAATATCGTCAAGGTGGAAATCTCCGCTCAGTACGTGGTGCAAAACCCCAAGGATTACCTGATCAACGTTCGTGCACCGGAGCGCAGTCTGGAATTTGCTCTGGATTCCTCTTTGCGTCATGAAGTGGGCACCACCAACCTGATCGCCATCCTGACCGAAGGCCGTGAAATTCTGGCCCAGGGTGTCTACGACCGTCTGCAGCGTTACCTGAACACCTACGGCGTGGGTCTGCGTCTGCAAACCGTCAATATCGAGAACACCTCGGCACCGGATGAAGTTCAGTCGGCTTTTGATGATGTAATCCGCGCCCGTGAAGATCGTGAACGCACCATCAACCAGGCCCGCTCCTATGAAAACTCGGTGATTCCCGATGCTGAAGGTCGTGCGGCCCGTATTCGCGAAGAAGCCCAGGGCTATCGTGAAGCTGTCGTGGCCAAGGCTGAAGGTGAAAGCAACCGCTTCCTGGCTCTACTGACCGAGTATCAGGGTGCGCCGGAAGTAACGCGTGAGCGCCTCTACATTGATGCCATGCAAAGCATGCTTTCCAACTCCAGCAAAGTATTGGTGGATACTGAAGAAGGCAGCAA
The DNA here is from genome assembly GCF_044810985.1 of Marinospirillum sp. Classification (GTDB taxonomy): domain Bacteria; phylum Pseudomonadota; class Gammaproteobacteria; order Pseudomonadales; family Halomonadaceae; genus Marinospirillum. Next base: position 1,642,898 of record NZ_CP085242.1, on the reverse strand, counting down.
TAACATGATGTACCTGCCTCTGGATCGTTTGGGCGGGGGAGCTGCAACCAGTCGTTCGGGAAGTTCTTCAGGCAACAGCGGTTCCAGTGACATTGAAGACTATGAGCTGGATCAGCTGACGGACAGTGTCATCGAACGACTTCGCCAGCGTGAAAGCAATAACAGCAACGGTATTCGTCGGGAGGGTCGCTAATGCACGCACGTTCTTTTGTAGCACTGGGCGTACTCGCAGGTGTTGCTCTCTTGGCCAGCAGCAGTCTCTATGTGGTGAATGAAACCGAGCGCGCCATCCGCCTGCAGTTCGGCGAAGTCGTGGAAACTGACATTCAACCCGGCTTGCACTGGAAAATTCCGGTTTACAACACGGTGCGTTTGTTTGATACCCGGGTACAGACTCTGGATGCCCAGTCATCACGTTACCTGACGGGTGATCGCAAGGGTGTGATCGTGGATTCTTTTTTGAAGTGGCGCATTGTTGATGTCACTCGCTACTATGAATCCACAGCCGGTTCGGAAATGGCGGCAGAAAGACTGATTGCTCCTCGGGTGGATGAAAGCCTGAGGAATGAGTTTGGTCGTCGTACCCTGGCTGAGATTGTCAGTGAGCAGCGTGATGAACTCATGACTCGCCCCATTGATGAACTGAATATGGCCCTGGTGGATGAAATGGGGGTGTCCATTCTGGATATCCGCGTCAAGCAGATTGACCTGCCCACCGAGGTTTCCAATTCGGTTTATGAACGGATGCGCACTGAACGCCAGCGTGAAGCCCGGGAATACCGAGCTGAAGGTAAAGAACAGGCCGAACGGATTCGTGCTGCGGCTGACCGTAGCCGCCAGGTGATTCTGGCCAATGCCCAGAAAGAAGCCGATATTCTGCGCGGTGAAGGGGATGCCATGGCAACCGGCATCTACTCTGAAGCCTACGATCAGGACAGTCAGTTCTACAGCTTCCTGCGCAGTATGGAAGCCTACCGTGAAGCCTTCAGCAACAAAGATGACATCATGGTTGTCAGTCCCAAGAGTGAATTCTTCCGCTATATGGAAACCTCTGAAGGACGTCGTTGAAAAACGATTCGGTAAAATCAAGCCGAGGGTCTTGCCCTCGGTTTTTTTGCGTTAGAAATACAGCTAAAATTGCCGTTGGAGATTCAGATGAGCTTTGCTGATCACTGGCTATTGCCGGATGGAATGGATGAAGTCCTTCCCCCGCAAGCACGACAAATCGAGAGCTTGCGGCGTCAGCTGCTGGACCATTTTCATGCCTGGGGTTATGAGCTGGTGCTGCCACCCAAGGTGGAGTTCCTGGAGTCTCTGTTGACCGGGGCAGGGCATGATCTGGAGCTGCAAACCTTCAAGGTGACCGATCAGCTCAGCGGGCGCATGATGGGTGTGAGTGCCGATGTCACTCCTCAGGTGGCCCGTATGGATGCTCATTCCATGCGTGCAGAAGGTGTGGCCCGCTTTTGCTACTCCACGGAAGTGGTGCGCACCCGACCGGATAACCTGCTGGGCTCACGTTCGCCGATTCAGTTGGGTGCCGAGCTTTTTGGTCATGCTGGCAGTGACAGTGATCTGGAAATTCTCTGTCTGATGACGGACAGTCTGCTGATGGCCGGAGCCCAGAACCTCTGTCTGGATCTGGGGCATGTGGGCATTTATCGTGCCCTGCTGGCGGAAGCCAACCTGACGCCAGAACTGGAAGAAGACCTGTTTGACCTGCTGCAACACAAGCGCCTGGGAGAACTGGATCAACTCCTGTCCGGTGCAAACTCACCAGCGGTTGAGCTTTTGAAAAAACTGGCTCACCTGAATGGTGACGTGGAAGTGCTCGACCTGGCCGAACAACAGTTGGCGAATGCACCCCAGGCCGTTGCCGAAGCTTTGGCCGAGCTGCGTGAATTGGCTACGGCCATGCAGGAGCTGTATCCAGAGGTCAATCTTTACCTGGATTTGTCCGAACTACGAGGCTACCACTACCACACAGGGCTGGTTTTTGCGGCCTATGTGCCTCAGTTCGGCCAGGCCCTGGCCAAGGGTGGACGCTATGATGAAATTGGCGGTGTATTCGGGCGTGCCCGTCCTGCAACGGGTTTTTCAACCGATCTGAAAATACTGGCCGCCCTGGCCCAGCCTGGCCCACAAGCGACACTGCTGGTTGCTCCTGCTGCTTGCCAGCGTGACCCTCAGGGGCGAGAGCTGTTGAAGCAACTCAGGGCAGAAGGCAAACGGGTCGTTTTTGACCTTCAGGGCGCTGATGGGCCTGCGGGTGCCAGCGGACATATTGAGTATCAACAGGGCCGTTGGCAGGTTGCTGCTGGCTAAGAAAAAATTCAACCAAGTGATAGAGAGCTGAACATGGGTAATAATGTCGTTGTTCTGGGTACCCAATGGGGTGATGAAGGTAAAGGCAAGGTCGTTGATCTTCTGACTGAAGAAGCCCAGGCTGTGGTGCGTTTTCAGGGGGGCCACAACGCTGGACACACCCTGGTCGTCAAGGGCGAAAAAACGGCCCTGCACCTGATTCCTTCCGGCATTCTGCGGGAAAAGGTCACCTGTGTTATCGGCAATGGTGTTGTGCTGGCTCCTGATGCCCTCATCAAGGAAATCCAGATGCTGGAAGAAAAGGGCGTTCCAGTACGTGAGCGTCTTAAGCTCTCTGCTGCCTGTCCCTTGATTCTCAACTACCATGTTCGCCTGGACAATGCCCGTGAAAAAGCCCGCGGTGAAGCCAAAATCGGCACCACCGGTCGTGGCATCGGCCCAGCTTATGAAGACAAGGTCGCCCGCCGTGGCCTGCGCCTGGGTGACCTGCTGCATCGTGAACGTTTTGCTGCCAAACTGGGCGAAGTCCTCAATTACCACAACTTCGTTCTGCAGCATTATTTCAAGGAAGAGCCGGTCGACTTCCAGCAGGTTCTGGATCAGTGCCTGGCCTATGCTGACGAACTGCGCCCCATGATTACCGATACCACCGCCTATCTGCACAAGCTGCGTAAAGAAGGCGCCAACATCATGTTTGAAGGGGCCCAGGGTTCACTGCTGGATATCGACCACGGCACCTACCCTTTTGTCACCAGCTCCAACACCACTGCTGGCGGAACGGCAACTGGCTCCGGCTTTGGGCCTCTTTACCTGGATTACATTCTGGGCATCACCAAAGCCTACACCACCCGTGTTGGCTCTGGCCCCATGCCCACCGAATTGTTTGATTCCGATGGCGAACACCTGGCGGCCAAAGGTCATGAATTCGGCACCACTACAGGCCGTGCCCGTCGTTGTGGCTGGTTTGATGCTGTGGCCCTGCGCTACGCTGTGCAAATCAACTCGGTCACGGGTGTTTGTCTGACCAAACTGGATGTTCTCGATGGCCTGGATGTACTGAAAGTCTGCACCAGCTATAAAGACAAGGACGGCAACGAAATCGACAGCCCGGTGGACGCCGAAGGTTTTGCTGCCGTGGCTCCGGTTTATGAAGAACTGCCCGGCTGGAGTGAATCCACCGTGGGTGCCAAGACACTGGAACAACTGCCGGAAAATGCCCGTCGTTATATCAACTACCTGCAGGATCAGGTGGGCGTGCCCATCGACATCATCTCCACCGGCCCGGATCGCGAAGAAACCATCATCCTGCGGGATCCGTTTAAGGTTTGATTAACCACTTCACTTTAACTTCGGGTACAGGTGTTGTTTTTCAGGCTGTTCACAACAGGAGGTTGTGACCGACCTACAAGGAAGTAGGAAGTGCAGGTATTTGTCGGGAACAAATTCTGCCAGAGCTTACAGGGATGTATTCACGCGTCCTGAAAAACAGGCACCTGTTGCTCGAGGCTGGGTGGGACAGCCTGACAAACTCAACCCTGCCCGCTTCGGCTCTCACTTTGTCACCTTGATCATTATGAGTGGATGGCAGCAAGACAAATCCTTTCAGGGCCTGGCCGCAAAGTTTGCCCGTAATATCTACGGCACACCCAAGGGTCGCCTGCGCCTGAAAATCCTGCGTGATCGGATGCTGGCAGAACTGCCTCTGGATGAAGCGCCGCTGGAGGTTCTGGATGCCGGGGGTGGTCTGGGCCAGATCAGTGCCTGGCTGGCTCGCAAGGGCCATCAGGTGTTGCTGGCCGAACCTGCCGAAGAAATGCTGGACTATGCCGCCCGACGGCTCAGGCGTTCCGGCGTACAAACCCTTCCCGCCAGCATCCAACAACTTGCAGAACAGCTGCCGGACAATCAGCAGAGCTTTGATCTGGTGGTGTGCCATGCTGTGCTGGAATGGCTTTATCATCCGCGAGCCACCCTGGAAGAATTGCTGCCCCGCGTTAAAGCAGGGGGCTGGTTGTCCTTGATGTTTTTCAATGCCGATGCCCTGCTATTTACCAATGTGGTCAGGGGTAACTGGCAACGTGCTCTGGATGGGAATTTACAGGGGAAAGGCAAAGGCAGTCGTTTAACTCCTATTTCGCCCCTGCAACCGCAAGAGGTGATTTCCTGGTTGGAAGAAGCCGGGTTTGCCATTCATGGAAAAACAGGAGTACGGGTTTTCAATGACTACCTGCGTTTGCAGTTGCCGCCCGAGGCGCGGGGTGAACGGCTTTTACAGCTGGAAAAGAAGTATTGCCAGCAAGAACCTTATTGGCGGTTGGGGCGGTACGTCCTCCTTCACGTCCAAAAAACTCCCTAGTGTTTTTGATTGGTAATCAGGCCGGTATAAATAATATCCAGCAGGTCGGGGCCATCGTCTTCATCACAAACCACCTTTACATGACGATTGAGCATCAGGCCGCCACCGACTTGCAGAACGGGGTTGTCGACTCCAACAAGACGCATATCTTCCCTTAGCTGTTTGATCAGAGCCCGCATCTGCAGGGGATCAGGAAAATCCAACCCCAGATCGTCGAGGTAGTCTTGCAAGGTTTCATTGGGCAGGGCGACCATCGGCTCTTCTTTCAGGAGCCGTTGCAGGATAACCGCAGTCAGCTGACCAATTTCCACTCGCACAGCGCCCCGCATCAATGCAGGTGGATGAAGGGAAAGTGAAACACTGGCATCTTGCATGGCTGTGAATTCCGTTACGAAAAATTACCTTTTGTTAAGCTTACTAAAATCAAGCTTAACCTGAAAGCTTTAAAGATGCAGCCTAGTCATTTAATGAAGCACTTTCTGTGTGCTAGTTCAAGTCTTGGTGTAAAGCCATGCAAGAGTGCATCCAGACCGCCAAAAAAGCTATAATCATCTCCATTCTTACCTCTATTGACCAAGAACCAAGTCTTAAACGGGAATTCCATGACCAGCAAGCCAGAAGCTTCACTCGACAAGACCTACCAACCCACTGAAATTGAAAAACGCTGGGCCAGAGAATGGGAAGAAAAAGGCTATTTCCGACCTTCCGGCAAGGGTGAGGGCTACAGCATCATGATCCCGCCGCCCAATGTCACCGGCAGCTTGCACATGGGGCATGCCTTTCAGGATTCGATCATGGATACCCTGACCCGCTGGCAGCGCATGCAGCAGAAAAACACCCTCTGGCAAGTGGGCACGGATCACGCCGGTATCGCCACTCAAATGCTGGTGGAACGCAAGCTGGCCGCCGAAGAAGGCAAAACACGCCATGATCTGGGACGTGACAAGTTTCTGGAAAAAGTCTGGGAATGGAAGGAGCACTCCGGTGGCACCATTACCCGCCAGCTGCGTCGCCTGGGCGCTTCGGTGGACTGGGATCGTGAACGTTTCACCATGGATGATGGCTTCTACAAGGCGGTGCAGGAAGTCTTTATTCGCCTTTACGATGAAGGCCTGATTTATCGCGGCAAGCGCTTGGTCAACTGGGACCCGAAACTGCATACCGCCATTTCCGATCTGGAAGTGGAGAACAAGGATCAGCAGGGCAGTTTCTGGCATTTCCGCTATCCCTTGGCCGATGGGGCGAAAACCGCCGATGGCAAGGATTACCTGGTGGTGGCCACCACTCGCCCGGAAACCCTGTTGGGCGATACCTGTGTTGCCGTTAACCCCAAGGATGAACGCTATGCTTCGATCGTGGGCAAGGACGTCATCCTGCCGCTGGTGGGTCGTCGTATCACCGTGGTCGCGGATGACCATGCCGATATGGAAAAAGGTTCCGGCTGCGTAAAAATTACCCCTGCACATGATTTCAATGACTATCAGGTTGGCAAGCGTCATAACCAGCCGCTGATCAATGTCATGACCATTGATGCCGCCATTCGTGATCAGGCTGAAGTTTACAATCTGGATGGCACACCCAATGAAGTCGTTGATCCCACCCTGCCGGAAATCTTCCGTGGCCTGGATCGCTTTGAAGCGCGTAAAACGCTGGTGGCGGAAATGGAAGCTCTGGGGCTTCTGGAGCAGGTTGAGCAGATCAACAACACCCTACCCTATGGGGATCGTTCCGGCGTGGTGATTGAGCCTCTGCTGACCGACCAGTGGTTTGTGAAAATTGCCCCTCTGGCTGAACCGGCTATTACAGCCGTGGAAAAAGGCGACATCCAGTTCGTGCCCAAGCAGTACGAAAACATGTATTTTGCCTGGATGCGCGATATCCAGGATTGGTGTATTTCCCGCCAGCTTTGGTGGGGCCACCGAATTCCTGCCTGGTACGATGAAACCGGCAATATCTATGTTGGCCAGAGCGAAGAAGCTGTGCGCCAAAAATACAATCTGGGCAGTGAGATTAGTCTGGAGCAGGATACTGACGTACTGGACACCTGGTTCAGCTCCGGTCTCTGGACCTTCGGTACCCTGGGCTGGCCCGAGCAAACCGAAGAACTCAAAGCGTTTCATCCATCCAGTGTGCTGGTCACCGGCTTTGATATCATCTTCTTCTGGGTCGCGCGCATGATTATGTTGACCCTGAAGTTCACCGACCAGGTGCCTTTTAAAACGGTTTACGTCACCGGCCTGATTCGCGATGACAATGGCCAGAAGATGTCCAAATCCAAGGGCAATGTTCTCGACCCCCTGGATATGATCGACGGTATCGACCTAGAAACCCTGCTGGAAAAACGCACCAGCGGTTTGATGCAGCCCAAGCTGGCCGAAAAAATTGCCAAGCAAACCAAAAAAGCCTTCCCTGAAGGTATCAGTGCTCACGGCACCGATGCGCTGCGCTTCACCCTCTTGGCCATGGCGACCACCGGCCGCGATATCAACTGGGATATGAAACGCCTGGAAGGCTACCGCAACTTCTGCAACAAGCTGTGGAATGCCGCACGCTATGTGCTTAGCAACACCGAAGGCGAAGATTGTGGTGTCAATAACGAACCAGTGGAGCTGACCCTGGCTGATCGCTGGATTATTTCCCGCCTGCAGGAAACCGAAGCCGCAGTGAATAAGCACCTGAGCAGCTATCGTTTTGATCTGGCTGCTCATGCCTTTTATGAGTTTGTCTGGAATGACTACTGCGATTGGTATCTGGAGCTTTCCAAGCCGGTGTTGTGGAATGAAGAAGCCTCTGCCGAAGAACTGCGCGGCACCCGTCGGACGCTGGTGCGCGTTTTGGAGGCCATCCTGCGCCTGGGTCACCCGATGATTCCTTTTATCACTGAAGAAATCTGGCAGCGGGTTAAACCTCTGGCAGGGGTGGAGGGTGAAAGCCTGATGCTGGCCGAGTGGCCCCAGGCTGATAAGAGCAAGATCGATGAACAGGCCGTTGCGGATCTGGAATGGGTCAAGGGTGTCATCCTGGCTGTGCGCAACCTGCGTGCAGAAATGAACCTGGCTCCCGGCAAACTGCTGCCACTTCTTTTGCACAACACCTCACCGGAAGATCAGCGTCGCCTCCAGGAAAACCGGCTTTTCCTGCAGAAACTGGCGAAACTGGAATCCATTCAACTGACCGGTGATGAAGACTTGCCGATGAGTTCCATGCAGCTGGTGGGCCAGATGGAAGTTCATCTGCCCTTGGCAGGCTTTATTGACAAGGATGCAGAAATTGCCCGCCTGGACAAAGAAATAGAGCGCCTGGAAAAAGACATGCAGCGCACTGCAGGCAAGCTGAACAATGAAAGCTTTGTCAGCAAGGCACCGGCTGCAGTAGTCGACAAGGAAAAAGCCAAGCTGGCTGAAGCCCAGGCGGCCTGTGGAAAACTGAAAGAACAGCAGCAAGAGCTGCAAAAACTGTGATAGAAACTGATGCCACCCAAGCTCAGCGCCATAGCCTTCTGGAAGACGGCCTGGCGCTGATTGTTGCCACCCCCTTGGTTGCTCTGGGTATCACCTTTTACAGCCAGGCAGAGCTTTTGACCGGCAGTACCGCCGGTCTGGCTTTCTTGATCAAGTACATGACCGAATGGGGCTTTGGCCCGGTTTTCTTTGTCCTTAACCTGCCTTTCTATGCGCTGGCCTTTTTACGTATGGGCTGGAAGTTCACCCTGAAAACCTTTGCGGCTGTGGGTCTGGTGTCCCTCTTTGCTGAACTGACCCCTTTTTGGATCAGCCTGGAGCAGATTCAGCCCGCTTATGCCGCTCTTCTGGGTGGGATGTGCATGGGGCTGGGCATGCTGATGCTTTTTCGCCACCGCGCCAGTCTGGGCGGTGTTAACATCCTCGCTCTCTACCTGCAGGATCGCTACAACATCCGTGCCGGCAAATTCCAGATGGGTGTTGATCTGTGTATTGTTCTGGGCGCTCTATTTGTTCTTCCGGTCGACAAGGTACTGCTCTCCATTACCGGAGCGGCCACCCTCAACCTCATCCTGACCCTCAACCACAAACCCGGAAGGTACCAGGGAGTGAGCTAGGGGTTTGTTGTATCGCTCGCGGAGCGAGCTCCCACAGGTGTGCTCCCCACAGGCCAGCTCTTGTAGGAGCGCACTCTGTGCGTGATTATCGCTGTAGGAGTCTGCTGATGGCCTTTGTGGGAGTCCGCTCCGCGGACGAGGGCTTAAGGAAATGACCTTCGCGAATGAACAACATTTACCACCTCAATCCTTGAAGGAGTAACCTTGTAGAAAATCAGGTAATTGGGGTGGCAGCTCTACTTGCTGCTTTTACCGGAAAGTTTGGGAAGGTGTAGTTTGAAAGCCGGAGTAGGAGGCCGCTCCGCGGGCGATGGTTGCAATAAAAAACCCCCACTCAAAGAGCGGGGGTTTTGGACGCTTGTTTAAGCGAGCTGGCTAAGCCAGCAGCAACTTAGAAAGCGTAGCGAGCTTGCAGACGAACAGTCATGTCACCGTCGGCTTTGCCACCGGTTGCCAGTGCAGGGGCATTGGTACCATCAGCGGATACAGTGCCGACTTCAGCACCCCATTCCATGCCTACTGGAGTAGTATAGATGGCATTAGCCCAGATAGCGGTATAGTCTTCATTATCACCATCCATCATAGCTTGCTCTACAACCAGGTTAGCACGTACTGAATCGGTTGCCTTGAACTGTGCAGCTGCAGAAACCCACATATCATCAACATCATTTGTAAAGGCAGCTTTTACAGTGGCGGGGCCAGCAGGAATCGCAACACTACCGGTCATGCGCATTTCGCGATCAGCGCCGGTCGCATAAGATTGTACTGCAGCAAAAACGCCGATACCACCAAAGTCGCCTTTGAAGTTGGCAGCAATATCAGGAGTCATATCTTCGGCAGATAAGCCACGATCTTCCAAAGAAACACCGACAGACATGCCTTCAGCCAGGGTGATGTTTTTGCCTACAACTGCATTACGGGCAGTAGCTGCTGATTTGACAGCGTTGCCATTAGGCTCAATGGTTTCGCCAAGACCATTCAGGTTGGAAAAGAAAGACCAAGTTTGACCCGCAACCCAGCCGTCATACATGATTACAGCGTGACGAAGGCGGTAGTCACCAGCGGGATCACCATCTTTGTCCAACTTATTACCAGCCCAGTCATTTTCATACATGATGGTGATATCACCATCAGCAGTCTTTTTAGTGTGGGTAATATTCAGTCGAGAAGTACCCAGGCTCATTGCGTGGTCATCTTCTGTTGCTTCAGCATCATTCAAACTGAAAGCGTGCTGGGCAGCAACAAAACCACCAATTTTCAGCGTTTGGTCATCGTTATCAACGATGGTCGCAGCATTAGCGGAGGAAGCAATTGCAAGGGCGAGGGGCAGGGCAACGGTGCCCGCGAGAGCATGACGCAATTTCATAGCGTATTTACCTTCTTATTAGTTGTTTGATCGAAATCAATTTCGTTTCAGGTTCAAGGGGCGGAGGGCATTGCCCTGACCGCTGTATGCAGACTCGCATGGTTAATTATGCTTTGTCAATGACTTCTAACAGGCTGTTTAGACCAAAGTATAGTTCTTTTGAGGTATGGCATAAAAACTTGATTTATATCTTCTTATCAGGTTGAAAGTAGAAGCTGGCCTGTTGAATTATTTTTCACCCCGCCAGGGCTTTGCTGATGACTTCGTAAAGATCCGGGCTGAGTTTTTCCTGCTGGATACGCTCCAGTTGTTCCTTGATTTTGCCTTTGCGGTAGTCATCCAGTTTTTGGAAGCGGGTCAGGGGCAGGACCAGGCGTGAGGCGATCTGCGGGTTGGTTTTGTTGAGTTCCATCACGGCATTGGCCAGAAGCTCATAACCGGCTCCGTCGCGGCGGTGGAAGTTATGACGGTTCTGTCCGGCAAAGGCTCCCAGTACGGCGCGAATTTTGTTGGGATTTTTCATGGAGAAGGCCGGATGTTCCAGCAGTGTTTTAACACGATCCAGGGCGTCCGGGTGGGGGCGGGTGACCTGGATGCTGAACCAGGTGTCCATGACCAGAGGATCATGCGCCCACTGGCGGGCAAACTCCTTGAGGGCTTTTTCTCCGGGTTCGGCGTTTTCAGCATGCGCCAGGCCGGTGAGAGCAGCCTGCTGGTCGGTCATGTTGTCTGCCTGCTGGAATTGTTGTTCAGCCAGTTGCAGGGCTTCGGCGGCATCGGTGACCACCATGAAACTCAAACAGGTGTTTTTCAGGCGGCGTGCGGCCAGCTGTTCAGCCGTGGCTGACCAGGGTTGATCACTTTTTAATGCCTGGTAAAGGCGCAGAAATTCAGGGTAGAGCGCGGTTGCCAGGGTCTTGCGGGCGTAGTCGCGGGCAATATGAATGGCATCGATATCCACACAGTCATATTGTTCGGCAATGTAGGCTTCTGAAGGCAGTTGCAACAATTCGGCCAGCATCAGCGGGTCTTCAGGCTCACCTTCCAGCAGTTGTTTCCAGGTATTGATCAACAGCGGGTCAAGCTCCAGATCCTGCCCCTGTTGCTGGGCACTGACCAGCCCCTTGAGTACGCTCAGAGCCAGTTGCTGCCCAGCATCCCAGCGATTGAAACCGTCTGAGTCCTGTTGCAGCAAAAAGGCTAGGTCGTCTTTGTTGTAGTTATAATGCAGTTTGACGGGCGCGGAAAAGCCTCTCAGCAGCGAGGGCAGAGGTTCGCTTTCCAGATTGTGGAAGGTGAAGCTTTGTTCGTTTTCGGTGAGCTGAAGCACGGTTTCAGTGCCATACAAAACACCCTTCATTTCCAGCGGCAGAGGGCGACCGGCACGGCTGACCAGCCCCATTTTAATGGGAATCAGTAAGGGCTGCTTTTCCTTCTGGCCGGGTGTGGGCGGTGTGTGCTGGGTGAAGGTCAGGGTGTAGGTTTTTTGTTCGGCGTTGTACTGGCCTTTGGCAGCCACTTCCGGGGTGCCGGCCTGGCTGTACCAACGCATAAACTGGCTGAGATCCAGTCCTGATACTTCGGCCATGCAATCGACAAAATCTTCCACGGTCACGGCCTGACCATCAAAACGCTCAAAATACAGGTCACTGCCCTTGCGGAAGGTATCCGGCCCCAGAAGTTCGGAGAGCATGCGCACCACTTCCGAGCCTTTTTCATAGACCGTCAGGGTGTAGAAATTGTTGATTTCAATATAGCTGTCCGGGCGCACAGGATGAGCCGTGGGGCTGGCATCTTCGGCAAACTGGGCGGTGCGCAGCATGCCAACGTGTTGAATGCGCTCCACGGCCGGGGAGTGCTGGTCGGCGCTGAACTGCTGGTCACGAAAAACGGTGAAACCTTCCTTCAGGGAAAGTTGGAACCAGTCGCGGCAGGTGACGCGATTACCCGACCAGTTATGAAAATATTCGTGAGCCACCACACTTTCCACGCGGTGAAAGGCGTTGTCGGTTTCGCTTTTGGAGTCGGCCAGTACACAGGCGGAATTGAAGATATTCAGGCCCTTGTTTTCCATGGCACCCATGTTGAAGTCGTTCACGGCGACGATCATGTAGATATCCAGATCGTATTCACGCCCGTAGGTTGCTTCATCCCATTGCATGGCTTTTTTCAGGGATTCCAGGGCGTGGTCGCACTTGTGCAGGTTTTCTTTTTCAACCCAGATTTCCAGGGCAATAGGTTTGCCACTGCCGGTGGTGTAGGTGTCTTTAACCGGATGCAGATCACCGCCGACCAGCGCAAAGAGGTAGCAGGGCTTGGGGAAGGGGTCTTCCCAGATGACATAATGCCTGCCCTTGTCCAGCTCACCCTTTTCTGTAGGATTGCCGTTGGAAAGAAGAATCGGAAAGGCTTGTTTGTCGGCTTCGATGCGCGTGGTAAAGCGGGCCAGTACATCAGGACGATCCAGATAATAGGTGATGCGCCGGAAACCTTCGGCTTCGCACTGGGTGCAGAAGTTGCCGCTGGACAGGTACAGGCCTTCCAGCGCGGTGTTGTTCTCAGGATCAATTTCCACCTTTGTTTGCAGGATGAATTCAGCAGGCGGCCGGGGCAGGGTCAGGTGGTTTTCAGTCAGGGTGTAGTCACTGGCAGGTAAAGGCTGACCGTCGAGCTGGATATCCAGAAGTTTGAGCTGCTGACCATCCAGCGTCAGAGCTGCTTTATCATCAGGGTAGGCCGGGTTGCGCTTCAAGTGTAAGCGGCTGGTCACCTGGGTGGCTGAGGCTTCCAACACAAAGTCCAGCTCAACCTGTTCAATCAAAAAGGCAGGCGGTTGATAGTCTTTCAGGTGAATGGTTTGAGGTGACTGTTGGGCGGGGGTGGAAAATGCCTGATTCATCCGGATAAGCCTCGAAAAGGTAAAAAAAGGGTGTTATTTTTAAAACAGTGTAACTTAACAGGAGAATTCCATGTCAGAAAAGTACCGTTTGGTGACCCGCAGTGATTTTGATGGCCTCGTCTGTGCGGCGCTGTTGAAACACCTGGATTTGATTGATGATATCCAGTTTGTGCACCCCAAGGACATGCAGGATGGCAAGATTGAGATCGGTGCTGGTGACATTACCACCAACCTGCCTTATGTACCGGGTTGCTACCTGGCCTTTGATCACCATTTGAGCGAAACCCTGCGCAACGAAGAGCGTGCTGAAAACCATATCATTGATCCGGATGCGCCTTCAGCAGCACGAGTGGTCTGGGATTATTACGGTGGGCATCAGGCTTTTCCATCGCGCTGGGATGACATGATGGAAGCTGTGGACAAGGGCGATTCAGCCAACTTCACTGAAGATGAAGTGTTGAACCCGGAAGGTTGGGTGCTGTTGAACTTCATCATGGATGCGCGTACCGGCCTGGGGCGTTTCCGCGAATTTCGTATTTCCAATTACCAGTTGATGATGCAGTTGATTGACTACTGCCGTAACCACAGTATTGAAGAGATTCTGGAACTGCCGGATGTCAAAGAGCGCACCCAGCTGTACTTTGAGCATGACAGCAAGGCGCGTCAGCAAATCCAAAAGTGTGCTTCCGTGCACGGCAATCTGGTGATTCTGGATCTGCGTGACCAGGACACCATCTACGCCACCAACCGCTTTACTCTCTATGCCCTCTACCCCAAATGCAATATGTCCATCCATGTACTCTGGGGCCTGAAGAAGCAGAATACGGTGTTTGCCATTGGCAAATCGATTCTCAACAAGACCTCCAACACCAATGTCGGTGAGCTGTGCCTGAAATACAACGGTGGCGGTCATCTGAATGCCGGCACCTGCCAGGTGGATAATGACAAGGCTGAACAGGTGCTTCAGGAATTGATTACCAAGATCAATCAGGACGGCTGATTACATCTCTTCAACCAGCACATAAACTTCCGGGTCAGCGGACGACCCGGTAAAACGCACTCCGCGAACTCGGACGCGCATATTCATCTGGGCATCTTCGGTCACGAACTGCATGGAATAGTGGCCACCCTCCATATTATCGATATTGATCTGATCACTGGTGATTTGTACGTTTTGGGTGCGAGCCAGTTGCAGAAGCGCATTACGCAGTGCATGTTCAATTCTTAAAGAAATCAGGTTGCGTGATAGCATTCCGGAAAAATGCCCGACTGCCATGCCTTCACCGGGGCTGCCCAGTTGCTGGTGCCAGTTGTTTTTGACCGGTGCCAGGCCAGCATCAGGATTGGGAACCCCCTTGATCATCAGTCGGCCATAAATCGTGGTGTCGTAACGGCAGGAGTCGGTCAGAACCAGCGGCACATTTCCACTCATGTCACTGAACTCAAAAGAGGATTGCTGGCGCTCACGCAGGTAGCTGCTCAGACTCAAAGCGCTGCCACTGCGTGTATGTAACTGGGCACGACTGGTTTCCACCTGAACACCATGAGTGGTGCGCAGTTGTGCCAGAGCATTTTCAAACAGGTAGCGGTATTGTTCACGCTGGGTGGCGGACAACTGGCTGACGGTTACGGCGGATAAATACTCACCGGAGTTCTCTTCACACAGCCAGGTAGGAGAGCAGCTTTCGGGCTGGCAGCTGGGTTGTTTACAGGAGTTGAGTACCCAGTTGTCGGAATCAGGGTTCGCCAGGTAGGCGTAGCTGATGTGCTGGTTCTGATGTGTCCAGGTGGGGGCCAGGCCAATAGTGCGACCTCCCAGAGTTATCCTGCTTTGATCTATATCCAGCTCATCCAGCCCTTGTGTGGAAAAATCAAAAACCTCAGCCAGCGAAGCCACAGCTTGGCGGCGGCTCAAAGATTTGGTGTCACCAGAACCAAATTCTGCGGTAATGGCAATCACACCCTGGGCTTTTTCGTTGTAAGGGTTATGCAGCCAGCAGGGGGCTTGTGAATATGAGTGGCTGTCAGACCCGGAGGGTATAACTTGTTCTGATTTGCAGCCCGTCAGCAAGGCCAGGCACAAAGCCCCCGCGAGTAGAAAAAAGTATTTTTTTGCCATGCCACCATCCCCTTTATTCGAGCTGCTTCCAGAAAAAAGAGGATAGTTTACTCAAAAATACAGCGAACTCCATGCTGCTTTGGATGGCTTTCAGCGATACAGCTCACCGGCTGCTTCGGGCTGATAAAGAATCTCCTCGACTTTCAGGGCTGCGTCTTTACCGCTGGGCAGTTGCCAGTGGACTTCTTCGCCCACACGGGCACCCAGCAGGGCTGAGCCCAGAGGAGCCATGACCGAAAGCTGGTCGGTCGCTTCCTTTTGCAGGTTGTGGGGATAAACCAGTTCTTTTTCCAAGAGGGTGTCGGCCTTGATGTCCCGGAAGCGAACCCGGCTGTGCATGCTGACCAGATCAGCAGGGATTTCATCGGGCGCGGCGATATCGGCGTTGTCGAGTCGCTCGGCCAGGGCCTGGGCAACCGGCATTTTGCTGTATTCAGCGGAGTCCACCAGCCTTTCCAGACGGGCGTGATCCAGTTCATTCAATAGCAGATGAAGTTTGGCAATCATGTTTTTTCCTTTAATAAAAACAACACCCCCGCAACCAGGGCTGCGGGGGTGTTGGTCTGTTCTTTAATTAACACTAGACTAGCTGTTAAAAACTTTGTCCGCAACCCTTGTATTGCTGCTCCTGGAAGGTGACTTCCACCCGGTGCTGGAAGGGTTCGCCTGAGTTGACATCAATACACATGATGTTGTCGACCTTGTATTCAAGCTGCTCATCATCTTGGGTCTGGGCCTGGTAACGCCGGGTGATCAAATCCTGATGGGTTTGCTTGACGTCCGTAAACTCAATGGCTTCCGTACCATAGTTGAAGGTCAGGGTGCCGCTGCCCTTCTGACGAACCTCCAGTGACCAGCCAGGGTAAGAACCTCTGGCTTTCAGGGTGATGGCCTCCGGTGAGTTGTCCGTTCCAGCAATCTGGGGGTGCTCCAGTTCGGTGATATCGCCTTCATTTTCCAGTTGGCATTGCATCCAGGTTTTCTGGGGTGTTTGCACTCTGGCTCTTTTACCCTTGCTCCAGAAGCTGGTGTTACTGGATTGATTCTGAAAAAGGCTTCCTGAAGCAGCGCGAGCGGTCTCCATGGCGATCCAGGAGTCTGACTCGGGCAATTGCAGCCAGAGTCGTTCACCCGCCTGACGACTTTCCATGACATCCTGGCCGTCACAGATCCAGACCTGCCCCTGCAGTGCATCCTCAAATTCAGGGACAGGTTGCAGATTGCTACAGCCTGCCAGCAGCAAGCTGGCCAGCAGACCGATCAGTGGGGTTTTAATCCAGCATGGACAGGTCACGTACAGCACCCTTATCGGCAGAGGTGGCCAGTAAAGCATAGGCTTTCAAGGCAGCCGATACTTTACGCTCACGTGGCTGGGCCGGTTTCCAGCCTTTTTTGTCCTGCTCAGCACGGCGCTTGGCCAGCTCTTCGTCACTGATTTCCACATCAATACGCCGGTTGGGAATATCGATCAGGATGGAATCACCGTCCTGGACCAGACCGATGGTCCCACCCGCTGCCGCTTCCGGGGAAGCATGGCCGATGGACAGACCGGAAGTGCCGCCGGAAAAGCGACCGTCGGTTAGCAGGGCGCAGGCTTCGCCCAGACCTTTGGATTTGATGTAGCTGGTGGGGTAGAGCATTTCCTGCATACCGGGGCCGCCCTTGGGGCCTTCGTAACGCACGATCACTACATCCCCTTTCTTGACCTTGCCATCCAGAATATTGGCAACCGCTTCGTCCTGGGATTCGGTGACGTGGGCTTTACCGCGAAAGACCAGCAATTCATCAGCCACACCGGCTGTTTTCACCACGCAGCCATCTTCGGCCAGGTTGCCATAAAGTACGGCCAGGCCGCCTTCACTGGAAAAAGCGTTTTCGAGGTTGCGGATACAGCCATTTTCACGGTCGGAATCCAGGTTGTTCCAGCGGGTGGACTGGCTGAAGGCTTCCTGAGTGGGGATGCCCGCTGGCCCAGCGCGATAGAATTCCAGGATTTCCGGCGTGGGTTTGCGCAGAATGTCCCAGGTTTCCAGGGCCTCTGCCAGGGTTGAGCTATGCACCGTTGCCAGTTGAGTGTTCAACAGACCGGCACGATCCAGCTCGCCTAATAAACCGAAAATACCCCCGGCACGGTGGACATCTTCAATGTGGTATTTCTGGGTGTTGGGGGCCACTTTACAGAGTTGGGGGATTTGTTTGGACAAGCGATCAATATGGCTTAAATCAAAGTCCACTTCGGCTTCCTGAGCCAAAGCCAGCAGGTGCAAAATGGTGTTGGTGGAGCCGCCCATGGCAATATCCAGCGCCATGGCATTGCTGAAAGCACCCTGATTGGCAATCGAGCGCGGCAGTACGGAATAATCATCCTGCTCATAGTGACGTTTGGCCAGCTCGACAATACGCTCCCCGGCTTCTTCAAACAGGCGACGGCGATCTGAGTGAGTTGCCAGGGTGGTACCATTCCCGGGCAAGGACAGCCCCAGAGCTTCGGTCAGGCAGTTCATGGAGTTGGCTGTGAACATGCCGGAACAGGAACCGCAGGTGGGACAAGCGGAACGTTCATACTCAGCCACGGTTTCATCACTGGCATCGGAAGCGGCAATCACCATGGCATCCACCAGATCCAGACCATGCTCGGCCAGCTTGGTTTTGCCCGCTTCCATGGGGCCACCGGAAACAAAAATCACCGGAATATTCAGGCGCATCGCCGCCATCAGCATACCTGGAGTGATTTTGTCGCAGTTGGAAATACACACCAGCGCATCAGCGCAGTGGGCATTAACCATGTACTCCACGGAATCAGCAATCAAATCACGGCTGGGCAGGGAATAAAGCATCCCATCATGGCCCATGGCAATGCCATCATCCACGGCGATGGTGTTGAATTCCTTGGCCACACCGCCAGCTTTTTCAATTTCACGGGCCACCAGTTGCCCCATGTCTTTCAGGTGAACATGGCCGGGAACAAACTGGGTAAAGGAATTGGCAACAGCAATGATGGGTTTCTGGAAGTCATCATCCTTCATCCCGGTGGCACGCCAGAGGGCGCGTGCACCGGCCATGTTGCGACCGGCAGTGGTGGTACGGGAGCGATAAGTGGGCATGGGCAGACCTCTGAAAACGGGGTAGTGTAGTCGGTTGGGGGCTATTCTACAGCGACTGGCCATTGCAGGCGAACCCGAAAATTCAGGTTGGTGATTCTTCTTGCCAGAAATATGTGTATTTTATGTGATAAGTAATAGCTTTATATGTGTAACTGTTCGTTTATAAATGTTGTTGATAGCTGATCTGCTTGAGCTGTTAGAACTACACTGATATTATCTTGATGCCGGTTTTAAAGGGCGGTAAGGACTTTATAAAAACTGTTTGCTCAGGAGAAATGAAGGAATGAAAAAACTACTAATGGCTGTCTTGGCAGTTGTCTTTGTTACTGGTTGTACCAGTACTCAGCGTATGGGTGACTTTACAGCTGCATCTTCGCAGAATGTCCGTAACCTGGACTATAGTGTTGCTGAAGGATCCTCGACTCGAGTAAAGGGTGAAACTTGCGTCACTTATGTGTGGATATTTAAGCTCGGACCATCAGATGCACAGATCCAAAGAGCTATGGATGATGCCATCAGTAATGGTCGTGATTCTGGCTTAGATGGTGATCTTCTGGTAAATGTTCGCATTGAAAATGAAATACGTAACCTGCCTCTCTACAACAAGCAGTGTGTCGTTGTTTCAGGTGACTTGGTTAGTATTGCCCCTTAAGCATTACCCTGAAATGTAAAAAAACCGGCTAAGGCCGGTTTTTTTACATCAAAAAATCAAGAAAAAAGTCGTTTAGATCAATGTTGGTACAGCTGGTGCAGATTTAAAAAATTGATCTGAATCAATTTCCGTATATTTGTTCATGGGCACAGCAAAAATGCATTGCAAGGTTATGGCAAAGGGCAGGCCAGGTAACCAGTCTTTGACCAGTTGGAGGACGGCTATTGCCTGCTGGTGATCCCTTTCTTTTTTTGATGGCCTTGCGCTCAGGTTGTTGTGCTACAAACCATTTATGAAGGGCAGAAGCTCTGGGGTTCACCGTTTCCAGTACATGGAGCCTTGCACACTGCGCTCCTGGGTACGCAAGGTCTGCAAGGATTCAAAAACCTGGGTGGCATTGATCAGTACCCTGGATTGTTCGGAAGTAAGTGCTTTGATTTGCATGGCGGCAACTCTTTTAACTAATAATACGCATGCTGCTCTATAAAATTAGTTAAAACAGGCTAAAAGCTCACTCCTGCTTTGAGCCACAATTGATCTTCCCCCTGTTCTTCGTCCAGTCCCTGGGCATAGCCCAGCTCCAGCGGCAGCAGGGCTTCAAAACCAACCACCAGTTCCAGAGTGATTTGCGCGCCGATACCTGCGTAGCTCTGGTAATCAGCAGCGGCTGAATGGATTTGGGCGTGATCCACAAATACCTGTCCGTAGAGGTCACGCAGACCGAGCGGGTAGATCCCCCAGTTTTGTTGGATACGAGCCAGGGGCAGGTGGTATTCCAGGCTGGTCAGGCCAAAGCGCCGGGTCTGGAACTGGTCCCTGGTATAGCCGCGCAGGGCGTAGGTATCCCGGCCAAACAACGATTGGCCCAGAAGTCCACTGTCGCTGCCCAGCCAGTAGGCTTGCGCCTGATCTTCGGCATAGCCAGCTGCCAGACGCAGAGCCAGGGTGTGCGAAAGCCCCAGATGCCAGTAATGCTTGCCATCCAGTTGGTAGCGCTGGCCCCGACGGTCATTATTAATCATCTCATGGGTTTCAGCCATAGCCCGCCACTGAAAACCACGAGGAGCAATGTTGTCCAAGGAGGCATAGCGTCTGTCCCAGTGCAGAGCCAGCCCGGTATCCTGGCGGCGGTATTCCGGTTGCTGATGCTGGCCTTCAGTGCGCCACAGGTCTTTTTCCTGCTGGAAAAAAAGCCCGGCATGGAGGGCAAGGCGGTCGTGATCGAAGTTGAGTAGGTTCAAGCGTGCCAGACTGAAGTTGTCTTGGTGGCGGCTGAGAAGAGATTTGCCTTGTGTGTTCTGGTAATGCTTGAGAGTGCGTGAAAGAGTAGCCTGATAACGGTTATCTAGCCGATAGCTAAGCGCTCCAAAAGGCTCTTCCAGCTGGTTGTCCCAGGTTGCGAGAAGGTCATACTGGTGGCGACCCAGAGTATCCATACCGCTGGTCATAAAGCCCAGTTCGGTACGGTTTTCATCCAGGTAAAAAACCGGCAGCCAGTAGCGCGGCCTTAGTGTTGACCAGGGGCGATAAGGCTTTTCTGCACTGAGTTGAACCTCGGAAACTTCTTTACGTGCTGGCCCCTGGAGTGAAGTTTCAATTCGGGCTGACTGATCCAGCAGCTCCTCTGCTTTCAGGTAATAGAGGTCATAGCCTTGGCTGGAATAGCTCTGGAATACCAGATCACCGGTTTTCAGTTCCACCGGGGTGAAGGCTCCCAGCTTCTGGTCAGTGAGGCGACGAAGCTTACCGCTTTCCAGGTGCAATCGATAAAGGTTGTAAACACCCGTGTAGTCGGCAGTGAAGATCAGGCTCTGGCCATCCTGGGAAAAAGTCGGCTGACCCTGGATATCAGCGTTCTGGGTGAGTTGCTCCCACTTGCCTTGTGCCAGGTTCATCCGGGCCAGTTGCCAGCTTTGCCCGGCGGGTTTGAAACTGGCTGCCAGTAGCCGACCGTCCGGTGAAATACTGAAATCACCCAGGACTTCACCGTATTCACCCTCCCAGATTCTTTCCAGTTCCTCTCCCTGAGCATTGAGTCGATGCAGGCTGGACACTCCAGCCACCTGTTTGCGAGCCAGCAGATCACCATCGGGTAACCAGCGTGCCTGGCGATAACGCTGTCCATCAGTCAGGCGCTGCAAACCGGCATGCTCATCCCAAAGCCAGAGGTCACTGAACAGGCGATTGTCCCTGTGCTGTTGAAAGCGACTGATGACCACCTGACCCTGAGCGTTGACATCTATCAGCCCCTGGCCTTCCAACGTGGTCAAGGTAATGGGTTTCTGACCAAGCTGATGAAGCTGCAGGCGGGTGCGGCCGTGACGACTGGATTCCAGCCGATAAATCTTATTGCCGATCACAGCCGGTGGAGCTTCATTCAGACCCCTGCTGGTCAAAGCCTCGCCTTGCGGATGAGGTGAATTCAGAGGTGCAAAGCGCTCTTCCAGCCATTTCTGGTATTCAGACCAGAGTTCAGAAAAGTCCATGCCCAGGGACTCTTGTGCAGTAGAGTTGAGGAAAAAAGGCAAAAGGTTATTGCGATAAGCCTGCAGCCATTCCTGCACAGCTTTCGGCCCCAGGGCTTCATCCAGAAACTGATAAAAGAAAACCCCGTAAAGATAAGCCTGATCCGGTGGCCAGTCCCGGTTCTGGCCATTGATGCGGGACAGGGAAACCAGACCGGTCTCGACTTCAGCGCGCATGCGCATGGCCTGAAGGCTGCTTTGACCGCGACCGACTCCGGCCGCAAAATCGGTTTCCGAGCGCATCGCCAGGCCTTCAATCAGCCACAGGGGTTGAAACAAATGCGGGAAAAAGAGAGGAAAGCGGCCAAATAACCGGCGCAGGTTTTTGGGTGCCCCTTCCGCCTGATCCAGATGCAGAATATGGGTGTATTCATGCTCAATGAGCAGCCTCAGCCAGTGGTCATAGTCTTCCAGATTGGTGAAGCGATCCGGGTGGCTGATGTACAGGCGATTCTGGTTGAAGGGGTAAACACTGGCCCAGCCATTGGCCAGATCGTAGTCATCAGTGAGTACCAGATGGGTTTGGCTCCGGGGTGTCCAGTCCAGTTCAACCGTCAGTGTCTGGTGGGTGTTTTCGGCCAGAGCTGCAACGCGGGGCAGGTGCTCCTTCAGGCTGGCGGGGGCATGAACCACAAAGTGACGGCTTTCACGACTGTACCAGGGTTCTTCAGGCCAGCCTGCAGCCAGAGGAGCGGTGAGGGGGCCGGCTGCCTGGGAGAGAAAGCTGCACAAGAGCAGCGCTAACACGACAAGTCCCTGGTGCATAGGAGATCCCTGGTTATCAGTTTGCAGGTCTTTTCAATCCTGTTTCTGGCGTTTGGCTTCTTCTTTGAAGCGGGCCGCTTCCAGATTGTGTTTGTTGAGCAGTTTATAGAAGTCGGTTCGGTTGCGTCCAGCGAGGCGGGCGGCTTCTGTAACTTTGCCTTCTGCAAGTTTGAGGACTTTGATCAAATATTTTTTTTCAAAATCGGAGCGGGCTTCATTCAAAGAAGGTAGAGAGCGGGTTTCCTTGTCCAGGGCTGCGGCAACTTGGCTGGAGCTGATGGTTGCTGTCTGGCTGAGAGCCACGCATTGCTCAACAACCTTGATCAGTTGACGTATGTTGCCGGGCCAGGGGGCTGCGGCCAGAAGTTGCATGGCTTCCGGGGAAAATCCGGTGACTTTTTTGCCGGTTTCCTGGGCCGTCTGTTGGAGTAGATGGCGAACCAGCAGAGGCAGGTCTTCTGAGCGCTCATGCAGGTCCGGAAGGTGCAAGCTGATCACGCTCAACAGATAATAGAGGTCTTCTCTGAGCAAATCTTCTTCGAGCAGTTGGTGGGCGGGTAGGCGACTGCTGGCAATCAGGCGCAGACCAAGGCTTTTGTTTTGCAGGGCAACCAGAAGTTGTGCCTGGAGGCTGTTGGGTAAGTTGTTGATTTCTTCCAGGTAAAGAGTCCCGCCTGGGTGGTTTGCAACCATTCCTTTGTCATCAAACAACTCAAAAGCCAGCAGGTCTTCAGGCTGGCTGCTGCAATTCAGGACAACCAGGTCTTTGTCTTTTTGATGGCCAGCCTGGTGAATGCATTGGGCCAGCAGTTTTTTACCTGTGCCTGCCGAACCGGTGATGAGCAGGTTGATGTCCACCTGAGTGGCTTTTTCGGCCTGCTCCAGAAGCCTGGACATGATTTCACTTCGGGCCAGGAGAGGAGCATGCCAGCTGGTTTCCTGAGCCGGGTTCAGGTGGGCGGTTGCCTGTTCAATCAGGTCGAAGAGTTCATTTTTATCCACGGGTTTGGTCAGAAAACCGTAAACCCCCTGGCGGGTGGCTTCCACGGCATCGGGAATCGTGCCGTGGGCGGTCATGATGATGACCGGGAGGCCGGGTTTTTGCTTTTGAATTTCTGCAAAGAGGGCCAGGCCGTCCAGTTCATTCATACGCAGGTCGGAAAGCACCAGGTCCGGGGTGAAATGCTGAAGGTTTTCCAGAGCCTCTTCACCGCTGATTGCTGTGGTGACCTGGTGACCTGCACTTTCCAGGCGGATTGAAAGCAGCTTGAGCAGGCTGGGGTCATCATCAACTAGCAACAGGTTGACGGGGTTGTTGGTGCGCTTTATTTCTGGCATCAGCTTCATGGCAACTCACTTTACTCAAGCCGGTTTGGATGGCTGAGTATAAAAATAGGTGACAAGCTGAAAAAATGTCGGCGTTTGGACACACTCTATTCCAGGCTGAAGGTCTCGTTGGGTCGGGGCCACTGCAAACGGAAGCAGGTTCGGCGGTGGCGGGAATACATGAGTCTCAGCTCTCCCTTTAAGGTTTTCATGCAATCGGCGGCTATGGATAAGCCAATACCGGAGCCCTTGATGCTGCCCTTGCGGCGCAAGCTGCCTTGGTAGAAGGGTTCAAAAAGGTGTTGTTGCTCATTTTCAGGAATCTCCGGGCCGGAGTTTTCAACTTCAATCCATTGCGACTCTTCTGACTTGCCTGCCCTCAGTATCAGGGGTTGGTGGGGATCTCCGTAATGAAGAGCATTGGAAACCAGATTGTCCAGCACCTTGCCGAGAAGCTGGGGGTCGGTATGCAGTTGGATTTGTGTATTGTGCCGCTCGATCTGCTGCTGTTGTTGCTGAAATTGCAGTCGATAGGTGGCCAGGATTTCATCCAGTAGCGGGTCCAACTGTATTGCTGTTGAAGTCTGGGCTTTGTTTTGTTGCAGTTGGTTGTAGCTGAGTAGCTGTTCAATCAGCTTCTGCAGGGCACGGCTGTTTTGCTCAAGAAGTTGTGCAACTTCCTGTTGCTCGGGGTTGAGTTCGCCCAGTAGTTGCTCGCTGAGCAGGTCGGCGGCTTCACGAATGCTGGCCAGGGGGGTTTTCAGTTCATGGGAAATATGTCGCAGAAACTGCTGTTTTTGGCTTTCTATTTCATGAAGCTGTTTTTCCAGCCAGTTCAGGCGCTGATCCAATTTGATCAATTCGCTTGGGCCGCGTTTAAGCTGCTTGAATTCGCTGGGTGAGTGCAAACTGGCGAGGGAGGCAATTCTACGCTCCAGATAACCGATGGGCCTGAGCAGGCGCCAGGTGAAAAACAGGATAAGAACCAGGGAGAGAGCAGCTAATAAAAGCAATTGCCAGGCCAGCTGTTGCTGTAATTGCTTGACCTCCTGCTCGAATTCGCCCAGGTGTTGGTCGACGGCTTCACGGGTTTCTATTTCCATCTGGCTGGTCAGCGCCGATAACTGCTCCAGGGGATCAATTTTATCCGCAGGCAGAGTGTTCATCCACATCAGCAAAGCTTTAAGTTCTTTTTTCGCCGCCAGAGGCGGAAAGAGAATAAATTCCTGTTCCAATAAACGCACAAAGCTTTCCTGCTGATTCTTGATGAGATCAAGCAGGGCCGGGGTTTGCATGACCTTGTGCTGTCGAGTGGTGCGCTCCATTTCCAGAGCCAGGCTGGAAAGGGTTTGTGCCCTGCGGGTAAAGGCTACGGCTTCCTGGGCACTCAGGCCTGCCTGGGCGGAAAGCTCACGGTAGGTGTTGGAGGCCTGGTAAACCAGCAGCCCCAAGGGCAGCATAACCAGAACAAAGCCCACTAACACCAGCTGTAACAAGGATAAATTGGGTAGACGGCCGTAGGGCATAGCAGCTTTTACAGAGTCTTGTAGAAAACACGTGAATTGCGTTGCCAATTATATAAATCCCGCCTTGCAGCCGGTAATTGCTCAACCTGGGCGGGCAAAAAGCCCCGTTCCAGAAACCAGTGGGCTGTGTGGGTGGTCAGGACAAACAACTGCTCGATACCCAGGGCACGAGCCTGCTTTTGCAGGCTTTCCAAAAGCCGGTCACCTCTTTGGCCCTGGCGATATTCGGGGTCGACCACGACACAAGCCAACTCCCCCTGTTTTTGATCGGGATAAGGATAAAGGGCTGCACAGGCAATAATACTGCCATCCAGATCGATGACCGTGAAGCGTTCGATTTCCGCTTCCAGAAGTTCGCGTGAGCGCCTGACCAGGACTCCGGCTTCTTCCAGGGGACGCAGCAGGGCCAGTAGCCCACCCACATCTTCTATGCGTGCCTGACGCAGGTTTTCATAGCGTTGCTGGGTAATCAGGGTGCCATCGCCATCACGGGTGAAAAGCTCCTGCAAAAGAGCGCCACTGCGTTGATAACTCAAGAGGTGGGCACGGGCCACGCCACGACGACAGGCACTGCAGGCGGCTTGCAGATGACGCTGCAGAGTCGATTGGGGTGCCAGGCTGGTGAGCCAGCTTTCCGCTTCATCCGGGGAGAGGTCGCGAATCAACTCGCCGCTGGGGTTTTTCAGGCCTCCATCTTCTCCAAACAGGATCAGTTTGTCGGCGCCCAGGTGGATGGCTGTGGCCATGGCCACTTCTTCGGCATCCAGATCAAAGGTTTCCCCGGTGGCTGAATAGCCCAGGGGTGGAAGCAGTACGATGGCACCCTGATCCAGAAGGCTGTTGATGCTTTTGACTTGAATGCGCCTGACCTCACCGCTGGAATGCAAATCGACCCCTTCACGAATACCCAGAGGGCGGGCTGTGACCAGATTGCCACTCAAGACTCTAAGGCCCGCGCCTTGCATGGGTGAGTTGGGCAGCCCCATGGACAAGCGTGCTTCCAGCTGGGTACGCAGGCCACCTGCACAGGTTAACAGAACCTGCAGGCGCTCGGCGTTGACGATCAGGCGTCCCTGATGTTCCTGCCAGGTCAACTGGTGGCGGGCAAAGCTTTCCTGAAGCTGGGGACGCATCCCATAGGTGACCACCAGGCGAATGCCCAGTGAGCTGAGCAGGGCCAGATCGGCAATCAGCTCATCCAGGCCACTGGTGCGCAGGGCTTCGCCATCCAGGTGGATGACGAAGGTACGCCCGCGATGGGCGTTGATGTAGGGTGATGCGTGGCGGAACCAGTAAACGGACTGGCTAAAGCTGGAATCGGACAAGGCTTTGCTCACTTTTCATGCAAAGCCATCAGTTTAACCAAAGCTGGCCTTGAGAATAAAGAAAATGATGATCGACAGGATAGCACCTGCAGGCAAGGTCACCAGCCAGGAAGCAAAAATATTGCCGACAACACGCAGATTCAAGGCAGCCAAGCCACGCGCCAGGCCCACACCCAGAACGCCACCCACCAGAGTATGAGTGGTGGATATGGGCATACCGATACCCGAAGCCAGAACCACAGTGGTTGCTGTTGCCAGGGTCGCAGCAAAGCCGCGGCTGGGAGTCAGCTCGGTGATATGGCTGCCGACGGTAGCGATGACCTTGTGACCATACATGACCAGACCGGCAACGATACCCCCGGCACCGATCAATAGCACCCAACTGGGTGTGGCGACTTTGGAGGCAACATCTCCCCCGGCCTGGACAACGGAAATAATGGCGGCCAGAGGGCCGATGGCATTGGCGACATCATTGGAACCATGAGCGAAAGCCATGGCACAGGCGGTAAAGATCATTAGCAGGGCAAAGACCTTCTCGACATTGGCAATCTGCAGCTTGCCGGGGGCCTGTTCACGTTTGATGTTTCTTTCCAGCCAGAAACCCAGCAGAGCCAGACCCAGGCCGGAGAGGCAGGAATAAAGAACAGCCTCTGGGCCGCTGATTTCCAGCCCCAGGTGTTTCAGTCCCTTGGTAAAGGTCACCAGAGCAACAATGAAGCCGACAAAGAAGATGTACATGGGGACATAGCGCTTGGCAGCAGCAAAAGGATCCTGGGAATCAAAGATCAGCTTTTGCAAACTCTTGAAGAGCAGAAAGCCCAGGGTGCCGGAAAGCAGGGGTGAGGTGACCCAGCTCATGGCAATCTTGCCGACGCCATCCCAATGCACCGAATCCATGGAAATCCCCACAGCAGCGAAACCTACGATAGCGCCAACGATGGAGTGGGTGGTGGAAACCGGCCAGCCAAAATAGCTGGCGATCAACAGCCAGGTGCCTGCAGCCAGCAGCGAGGCGAGCATACCGAAGACCAGAAGCTCAGGGTTGCCGACAAAAACCTCGGCATCCACGATGCCTTTGCGGATGGTGGAGGTAACCTCACCACCGGCCAGCCAGGCCCCGGCAAACTCAAAAATGATGGCAATAATAATGGCTTGTTTGATGGTGATGGCTTTGGAGCCCACCGAAGTCCCCATGGCATTGGCGACATCATTGGCCCCGATCCCCCAGGCCATGAAAAAGCCAAACAGACAAGCCAGTAGAATAAAGGTGTTACCGTGTTCAAGAATAATCGACATAAAAAATCCCGTCGTTTAGATTGCTGTTCAGGGTTAACGTGCCATCAGGATTTGCAGGCGGCCACCAACGCGCTGGGCGCGATCCGAGAGTTCCCCCACCCAGTCAATAATGCGATACAGGAACATGACATCAACGGGGGGAAGTTCTTTTTCCAGCTCAAACAATTGACCGCGGATTTCAACTTCCAGCTGGTCGGCTTCGTGTTCCAGGCTGTCCAGCTTTTCGATCATTTGCGTGAGCAGGTCGGTGACGTGACGACCGAAACCGGATTCCAGGAGTTCATCAATCTCATTGATGGTCTGTCGAGCCTGTTCCACGGCATCAATACCACTGTTGATGAAGCCAATCATGGGTTTGGCCAGGGGTTCGGGGATCTGCATTTTGCGCCCCAGCATCAAACCGGCAATATCCTTGGCCCGGTTGGCAATCTTGTCCTGCAGGCTGACTAGTTCCAGCAGGTCGCTGCGCGAAACCGGCATAAAAAGGCTGCTGGGCAGGCCCAGGCGAATTTCACGCTTGAGGTCATCGGCCTCATGCTCAAGTTGGTTGATGGTCTCGCGCACCCGGGCGGCCTCTTCCCAGTCGTCAGCCAGAACAGCCGCCATAAAGGGTCGCAGCTGTTCACTGGCAGCATGGGACTTGGCTATGTGTTCTTGAAGGGGGCCGAAGGGTGAGCGTCCGAAAAGTCTGGAAAAGGGATTGCTGGATGGCATACTGATCACCTTGTGGGGTGGGGATCGATCGATATAATGACTTGCCAAGCTTTTGGCTGGCGGCATTATAAAAGCCCTGAAACCTTTTTGTCACAAACTTTTAACAGAAATGCAGCATAAGAGGTGCGCATGGCCGAGGAAATCGAGTTAAAGCTGTCAATGCAACCCCGGGATTTGCCTCGGCTAGATCGTTTGCTGGCGGATATGGGAGCGGAGCGTCCACAGGTGCAGCGCCTGGAAAATACCTATTACGACACACCCGATTTGCAGTTGCATCATGCCAAAGCGGCTTTGCGACTGCGTCATACCGGTAAAGGCTGGGTGCAAACCCTGAAAACCAGCGGCAAGGCGAGAGGTGCCTTGAGCCAACGCGGTGAGTGGGAAGAAGCGATTGACGAGCCTCGCCTGCACTCTGAGCTTTTGCCCAAAGAGGTCATCAACCCAGCCTGGCTGGAGCAGGTGGAGCCGGTTTTCACCACTCACTTTACCCGTAAAACCTGGGAGTTTGTGGAGGCTGCTTCCCAGTCGGATTTGCGGGTGGAAATTGCCGCTGATTCCGGAGAGGTTGAGCTTCCTTCCGGCCAGAAAGAGGTCATCAGCGAGCTGGAGCTGGAGCTGAAAAAAGGCCCTGCAGAAGCCCTGTTCACTCTGGCAGAGCAGTTGGCCGAGCATATCTGCCTGCATCCCGGTTTGATCAGCAAGGCGGAAAGAGGCCTGCGACTGATGAACCCGGACAACGATCCACCTCTGGCCTCACCGCAGCTGGGGAAACAAACCCGTTTTGAAGCCTTGAACGAGCTGGCCAATCACCAGCTCAACCTCTGGATCAAGTGCCATGAAAGCTGGACGTTCAATGCTGCAGAAGCCGAGTTGCAGGAAGCTCAGCGGGCTCTTTTACGCTTACAGGGCCTGCTGGTTATTCAGCAACGCCTCTGCCCTTCGGCTCCCCTCTACCAGGCTCGGGTTGATACCCAAAAGTTATTACAGGCGTTTGCTCCTTTGGTCACGGGCAGTCATGCCGATCGCGTGTTGCAACAATTGACCCTGGAGTCGACCCAGGCAAGCAATTGGCGGCATCAACATCTGGGCTATGCCACCAGGCGCAGTGACTACCGCAAACTCTGGGAAGAGCGGTGGACCGGGCAGGCCGGGTTGCAACTGGTGAAAAGCCTGTTTAAAAGCCGCTGTCTGGACAAGGCGTTTTCGGTGCAGGCCCCCCGCAAGCTTTTGGATATGGCCTGTGCTCATTTGCGCTTCCCCCGACAGCCTCTGGAGGCGGAAGTCTGGGTGCAACGCTATCCGGCTCTGGTGCGTTTGCAGCTGCTGTTGGAACAGGTGCAGCCCGATGGAAAGGATGATCTCAAGCTGGCAAAACAGCTGATTCAGGGTATTGAGGACTTGTCGGGCTACCAGCAACTGCTGGCAACTCCTGATCTACCACAAGAACTCAACCGGAAAGTGAAGCAAACGCGCCAGGAACTGTTGTTCAATCTTGGGCGCTGGGCTCAGGCCTTGTGGACAGCAGAGCCATGACTTTTTGTACCGGTTTGAAGCTGCGACGGTGCTCCGGGAGGGGCCCCAGCAGTTGCAGTGCCTGCATATGGGCCTGGGTGGGATAGCCCTTGTGGCGATCAAAACCATAATCCGGATACTGCTGGTGCAAATCCAGCAGCTGTTGATCACGATGCACCTTGGCAATAATGGAGGCTGCAGAAATGGCCGGATGACGGGCATCGCCCTGAATAACGGCCAGGGCAGGTTGCTGCAGTTGCGGAGGAAGCTGTTTGCCGTCGACCAGTACAAATTCGGCCTGGGGTTGCAGACCGTCCAGAGCACGCTGCATGGCCAGGAGGCTGGCCTGAAGAATGTTGAGGTGATCAATTTCCACAGCAGTGGCTTCAGCAATCGCCCAGGCCAGGCTTTTCTCGCGAATTTCCACAGCCAGGGCCTGACGCTTTTTATCACTGAGTTTTTTGGAATCCATGAGTCCGGCAATAGGCTGCCCGGGATCAAGAATGACGGCAGCAGCAACTACGGAACCCACCAGAGGGCCACGGCCCACCTCATCGACACCGGCCAGAAGCGAACCTGAATAGAGGATTTCCTCAGCCTGGAGTTCAGGAAGGGCTGTTTTGGCCATCGGGCTTCTCCGCTTGCATCAGTTCCTGGATAGCGGCGGCAGCTGTCTGGCTGGCATTCTGCTGCAGTTGCTGATGCAACTGATAAAAAGCCTGGCGTTGTTGCTCGGCCACTTCCGGTTGATTCAGCAACACCTGAACATCTTTGGCCAGTTGCTCAGGTGTTGCGGCCTCCTGTAGGCGCTCGGTCACCAACTCTTTGCGTGCCAGTAAATTCGGCAGGCTGACCCAGGGCGTTTTCAGCAGGAATTGGCCCAGCCACCAGGTCAGAGGTGCCACCTGATAGCTGACCACCATGGGGCATTTACAGAAAAGCGCTTCCAGGGTGACGGTACCAGAAGCCAATAAGCAGGCATCTGCGGCCTGCAGGGCAAGATCCGCCTGGCCGTTCAACAGGGTCAGGTTGTTCACTGGGTGAAGATTCAATAACTCTTGCAGTTGCTGATGACGAGCAGGAGTGGCCGCAGGCAGCAGAAAATGCAGATCCGGGTTCTGTTTTTGCAGCAGTTGCGCCGTTTGCAAAAAACCACCGCCCAGTCGACTGACTTCCCCACCGCGTGATCCGGGCAGAAGACTGACGACCCGATCTTGTTCTGAAAGACCTAACGCCTGACGGGCAGCCGCCTTGTCCGGCTGCATGGGTAAACGATCAGCCGTGGGGTGACCGACGAAGGCCACGGGCATCTGGTGTTGGTGGTAAAAATCGGCTTCAAAGGGCAGCAGGGTCAGCATCAGATCACAGCTTTGTTTGATGCCTTTGATGCGTCCCTGTCGCCAGGCCCAGACGGAAGGGCTGACATAATGCACGGTTTTGACACCCTGCTGGCGCAGTTTTTTTTCCAGACCCAGATTGAAGTCAGGTGCATCAATGCCCAGCATTAAATCGGCACCCCAGGCCAGGGCGTCCTGATAGAGGTGTTTGCGCACCTTCAATAGCTTGGGCAGGTGTTTGAGAACTTCCACCAGCCCCATGACCGAGAGAGTTTCCAGAGGGTAAAGACTCGTGAGGCCTTCCGCCTGCATTTTTTCACCACCCAGGCCGCGAAACTCAGCGTCTGGGTAGCGTTCCCTAAGAGCAGGAATCAAGGCGGCACCCAGAAGATCACCGGATAGCTCTCCGGCTACCAGATAAATCTTCACCGGGTAATGCCACGCTGGGAGTTTTTGATGGAATCAATAAACACCTGCAGCTCTTCCAGAGGTTCTTCTGCCTCCAGCTGGGCAATGGCTTCCTGAAGGGTCAAACCTTTGCGGAACACAATCTTGTAGGCATTGCGCAGCGACTGCATGGCTTCCTTGGAAAAACCACGACGCTTGAGCCCTTCATAGTTGATGCCGTGAGTTTCAGCCGGATGCCCACTGATCATGGTGTAGGCAGGAATATCTTTAAGGATAATCGAACCACCACCACACATGGCATGGGAGCCAACCCGGCTGAACTGGTGAACAGCTGAAAGACCGCCCAGAATTACAAAGTCACCCAGGGTGACATGACCTGCCAGGGTGGCCTGATTGGCCATAATGCAGTCATCACCCACGATGCAGTCATGGGCAACGTGGGAATAGGCCATAAACAGGTTGCGGCTACCGATCCGGGTCAATTGGCGATCCTGCACCGTACCCCGGTGAATGGTCACACCTTCGCGGATGACGTTGTCATCACCCATTTCCAGACGGGTGGGTTCACCCTTGTATTTCTTGTCCTGGCAGTCTTCGCCGACGCTGGCAAACTGAAAAATCCGGTTGCGTTCACCCAGTACACTGGGCCCCTTGATGACCACATGAGGTCCGATTTTACAGCCGGAACCCAACACAACATCCGGGCCAATGATGCTGTAGGGGCCGACCTCAACGTCGGCTGCCAGCTGGGCTCCAGGATCAACCAGAGCCGTGGGATGGATCAGGCTCAAACTTTTTTCTCCGCACAGGTGATTTCAGTTTCGCAGACCGTCTGACCATCAACATGGGCACGGCAGGCAAAGACCCAGATGCCGCGTTTTTCGCGCAATACCCTGGCTTCCAGAGTCAGGCGATCACCCGGAACCACGGGGCGCTTGAAACGGGTTTTCTCACTGCCTACAAAATAGTAGAGATGGCCATCTTTGGGTAGTTTGTTGACTGTTTTAAAGCCCAGAACCCCAGCTGCTTGAGCCATGGCTTCAATAATCAGAACACCGGGAAAGATGGGGTGCTCAGGAAAATGCCCCAAAAAATAAGGCTCATTGATGGTGATGTTCTTGTAAGCAACAATCGATTTGCCCAGTTCCAGTTCAATTACACGATCGACCAGCAGGAAAGGGTAACGATGGGGTAGGTATTCTTTGATTTCATTTACATCCATGATCATGGATTTTCTGCCTCTGCTTAGACGCCCGAAAGCGTGGAGGCTGGCGGGCGCAAACTGGTTTAATGACCTGAAGGGGTCAGGTTTGGGGTTGGTTCTTGTCGGTCTGTTGTGCCAGTAGCTTTTCCAGGCGGCGTACTTTCTGGTTCAGTTCATCCAGCTGGCGGAAACGCACTGCACTTTTGCGCCACTGGTGACTGGGTTGTAAACCGGTACCGGATGAATAAACACCAGCCTGATCAAGGCTGCCGGTAATCATGCTCATCCCGGTTGCCTGAACACCGTCGGCAATTTTGATGTGCCCGGCGATGCCGGTTTGTCCGCCGAACATGCACTTGGCTCCTATTTCCGTGGAGCCGGCAACACCGACCTGGGCGGTAATCGCAGTATGTTCACCCACTCTGACATTGTGGGCCAGATGCACCAGATTATCGATTTTTACATCCCGGCTGATATGGGTGTTACCCAGGGCGCCGCGATCTATGGCAGTGTTGGCACCAATTTCCACCTGGTCTTCAATAACGACACCACCCAGTTGGGCAATTTTTTCCCAACCGTCTGGAGTGGGTGCAAAACCATAACCATCTGAGCCAATAACAGCACCGGCGTGAATAATACAATCTTTACCCACCTGGACTCGACGATAAAGCGTCACTTTTGGGTAAAGTTGTGTGTTTTCATTTATCCGGCAGTCACGTCCCAGATAGCACTGAGCTCCGATAATCACCCCGGCTGCCAGCTGACAGCCTGCTTCAATCACGGCTCCAGGGCCAACGTGAACACTGGGATCGAGATCTGCCGAGGGGTCAATAATCGCACTGGGGTGACGTTCACCTGCAGCGGGTCTGGGGTCATCGAACAGATGAGTCAAACGCGCAAAGCCCAGATAGGGATCAGCAAGAACAAGGGCATTACCCTGAAAATCCCGGGCCTGTTCCTCTTTCAAAAGAACGGCACCGGCTTCAGTGGTTGCCAGAAAGCTGGCGTACTTGGGATTACTGAGAAAACTGATCTGGTGCTTTTTTGCACTTTCCAGGGAAGCCAGACCGGAAATCTCCCGATCGGCATCGCCCTGGATTTTGGCACCCAGTTGCTCAGCCAAGTGGGCCAGAGTGAAGGTTGTCATGGCTGGCTTTATTCCTGCTCGTTGGCATTCAGTTTTTCGGCAACAGCGGAAGTCAGATCCAGTTCCGGTTTGGCAAAATGCACAGCCTGACGATCCAGCAGGATATCAATGTTGTGTTCTTCAAGCAGCTCGTTGATGGCCGCTTCCAACTGAGGGCGGTTATCATTGATGATCTGTTGACGCATCTGCTGTTGACGCTGCTGCAGCTGGTTGCCTCGCTGCTGGTATTCCTGAACCTTCTGCTGCATTTCCTGAGTCAGGCGGGTGCGTTCACTTTCACTCATGACATCGCCATCCCTTTGCAGACGCTGTTGCAGGCTGCGGCCTTCTTCAGCCAACTGCTGGATGCGTCCTTTTTCACTGTTGAGCTGCTGATCTATTTCCTCAAAGGACTGGCTGATTTTATCCGTGGCCAGTAAGGCTTCCTGAAGATCCAGAACAGCAAGGCGCTGAGTGTCCTGGGCCTGGGCCGAAAAGCTCCAGACCAGGCTGATAAAAATCAAGAAAATAAGGGGTAATTGTTTGTTAAACACAAGCTGGCTCCTGATTAAAAGGTTTGTCCAATTGAAAACTGAAAGAATTCAGTGTCATCACTCTCTTTGTCATTCAGAGGTTCAGCAATACTGAAGGCCAGAGGGCCTATAGCCGTCAACCAGGTCAGGCTGACCCCTGCAGACAGGCGCAGTTCATCGGCATCAAAACCCCGCTCACAAGCCTGCTCGTAGCAGCGGGTGTTGAAGACGTTACCGGCATCCACAAAGACACTGGTTTGCAGTGAGCGTTGGTCTTCAATAAACCAGAGCGGGAAAATCACTTCCGCAGAACCTTCAGTCAGAAGATTACCACCAAAGGCATTGCCACTGGAATTTTCCGGCCCCAAGCGGCTGGTACGGTAACCTCTGACCGAGTTTAAACCACCGGCATAATAGTGTTCAAAGAAAGGCAGGCGATCATAATCACTGCCCAGGCCATCCCCGAAGCCTAGCTCGGTACGGAACTTCAGTGACCAGCCTTCAGCCAGGGGGAAATATTTCTGGCCCCGGTACTCCGCCTTGTAGTATTCATAGTCGGATCCGGGAGTGGCCAGATCCAGACTGAGGCGTTGATAGCTGCCTGCTGTGGCCAGAATGCCGCGATTCAGTTTGTTTTGTATCCAGCGACCGGTCAACTTGTAGTTCAGAAATTCCAGGCCATAGAGGTCATTGAAGGTATCGATCTCATCAATGATGTAGGAGCCGTCAGTCTTCCTGTTGGCTCGGATATCCGTGCTATCAAGACCCAGCGAAAAACTCAGACGACTGTCATTACTGATTGGGTAGCCATAGGTGACATTGCCGCCATAGGCATCGGTGGCAAAGTTGGTGACCCCCAGAGCATCAAAGTCGGTTTCCCGGTAGAAGACATTGAAGCCGCGGGAAACACCATGAATGGTGTAATAGGGGTTGAGATAAGAGAAATTGTAGCTGGTGCGGTAGTCGCTTTTATTGGCGTTGAGGCTGGCAGTGCTGCCGGTACCCAGAAAATTGCTTTGTGACAGGGACGCACCAAAGACAATACCGCTGGACTGGGAGTAGCCGATACTGGCGGAGATGGAGCCGGATGGCTGTTCTTCAACGGTGAAATTGACATCCACCAGGTCATCGCTGCCGGAGACAGGCGAGGTTTCCACATTGACCTGGCTGAAATAACCCAGGCGTTCCAGGCGTGCCTTGGAGGCATCGATCAGGTCGGAGTTGGCTGAAGCTCCTTCCATTTGCAGCATTTCCCGACGCAGGACTTCATCCTGGGTGCCGGTGTTGCCCCGAAAGTTGACCCGGCGTACATACATGCGGTTGCCGGGGTCCACCAGAAAAGTGATTTTGACTTCCAGGTTTTCATCATCAATGTCCGGGCGGCCATTCACTTCCGCAAAGGTGTAGCCCTCAACCCCCAGGCGACGGCGCATGGCTTCACTGGTGGCCGTCATGGCACTGCGTGAGAAGGTATCTCCTGCATTCACGCGCTGGAAGACCTGCAACTCTTCTTCATCCAGTATCAGATCCCCGGCCAGATCAACTTCACTAACGGTGTACTTTTCACCTTCATGCACGTTAACGGTAATGAACACATCCTGCTTGTCGGGGCTGATGGAAACCTGGGTGGATTCAATATTGAAGCGCAGGTAGCCGCGATCCAGATACCAGGAACGCAGGCGTTCCAGATCACCGCCCAGGCGTTCACGGGAATACTGATCGGCTGAAGAAA
Organism: Marinospirillum sp.; assembly: GCF_044810985.1. Classification (GTDB taxonomy): domain Bacteria; phylum Pseudomonadota; class Gammaproteobacteria; order Pseudomonadales; family Halomonadaceae; genus Marinospirillum. The sequence goes on along the minus strand of NZ_CP085242.1, from coordinate 1,606,670 downwards.
AAAGTGTCCAGCCCTGGTCTTCCTGCAATTCAAAGCGCTTGAGCAGGGTTTCATTGTCAAAGGCTTTATTGCCGACCACATTGATGCGGCGCAGGGTGGCCACACTGCCTTCGGTGATCTCCAGTTTGACCCGAACCTGATTGCGGGGCAGTTCTTCCACCGTGCTTTCAATGCGGGCATTGTAGCGACCCTGGGCATGGTACATACGCTGCAACTCCAGCTTGATTTGATCAAGAGTGGAGCGCTGGAAAATTTGACCTTCCTGCAGGCCCGCCTGGCGCAGCCCGGTTGTCAGGTCTTCGGTGGTTACCTTCTGGTTGCCTGTGATTTCCAGCTCATGCAGGGTGGGCCTTTCCTTGAGTTCAAAAGTAATCACGCCCTGATCTTCAAAAATTTTCAGATCATCAAATAAACCGGTGCCATAGAGTCGCTTGCCTGCTGAAGAAATTTCCTGCAGGGGAACTCTTTCACCAGTCTGAAGTGGCAACTCCGAAAAAACACTACCGGGTGATACCCTCTGCAGACCTTGTATCCGCAAGTCTTCGACCAGAATTTCCTGCTGCTGGGCAAAACTCTGGCTGCCACCCAGCAGGAGAACCAGGCCGATGACCAGGGAAAACAGACTTTTGCAAGGGTACGCTGTTGTGCTGAAAAATTTCACGCTGGTAGAGATCCGTTATTAGGTGACTGGGTGAGCGATAAAAAACTCAAGGGCGCAACAATATAGGAAATACGCCGTCACAAACAAGTGTTAAAGCCTTAGCAAATCAAAGTAGAAGGCCATGAGCATCAGGGTTCCCAGAATGGCCAGCCCAAACCGGGCCGCCATTTCCTGAATGCGCTCGGATACCGGTTTGCCGCGCACTGCCTCAATCGCGTAGTAGGCCAGATGCCCGCCATCCAGAATGGGGATGGGCAACAGATTGAGAATGCCCAGACTGATGCTGACGTAAGCCAGGAAAGTGATGAAGCTTTCCCAGCCGGATTTGGCGGAATCACTGGCCACCCTGGCAATGGTAATCGGCCCGGATAAATTGGTGGGGCTGATCAGACCGGTGACCATCTTGCCGACCGACGTCAGAGTCAGCCAACTCATTTCCCCGGTTTTTTCGGTAGCCCGCCAGATGGCACTGAGGGGTCCAAAGCGTTGCTCACGCAACAGTTCTTCAGGCCACTCCGGCATTTGTACACCCGCACCGATAAAGCCCACTTCGCGGCCATCCTGCAATTGACGCCGATCGGGTGTGGCTTGAACCTCAAGGCGTTCACCGCTGCGTTCCAGAGTGATCTGGATGGCCTGCCCCGGATTGGCCTGCAAGAGGTCGACCAATTCCTGCCAGTTGCCCACGGACTGCTCGTTCACACTCAGAATGCGGTCGCCAGGCTGGAGTCCGGCTCTTTCGGCAGGGCTGTCCCCCTGGATGCTGCCCAGAACGGGCTGAACATCGGGCCGCCAAGGCTGAATGCCCAGACTGCCCAGCGGATCGGGCTGATCCTGACCGGACAAAAAGTTTTCCACCGCCAGCTCAAGGCTGCGAGACGAGGTGTCGCGCTGGTTTTGTACTTCCAGGTTGATGCGAGTGGTTTCACCCATATGATTGAGCAGACCCAGGCCCACTTCCTGCCAACTGGCGGTGTCGCGATTGTCGACCTTCAGGACTTCATCGCCGGATTGCAGGCCTGCTTCAGCCGCGGGGGAGTCCTCGGTGACCTGACCCACGAGGGGGGCCGGTACGCTGGTTCCGATCACAAACAGGAACCAGTAGGCGACGATGGCCAGCAGAAAATTGGCCAGAGGGCCCGCGGCCACTATGGCAAAGCGCTGACCCACCGGCTTGCGGTTGAACGCCTGGCCCAGCAGCTCTTCAGGAACATCACCTTCGCGCTCATCCAGCATTTTGACATAGCCACCCAGAGGCAGGGCGGCAATCACATATTCCGTACCCCGTTTATCAAACCAGCTGAACAGGGGTTTGCCAAAACCGACGGAAAAACGTAGCACCTTGACACCGCAGCGGCGGGCCACCCAGAAGTGCCCGAATTCATGAAAGGTGATCAGGACCCCGAGAGTAACGATTAAAGCAAAAACACTGTGTATGAAATCCATGATACGGCTCGTTTAGGGTTTACTGAAATGGGCAAGACTACGCTTTGCCAGCTCTCTGGCACGACGATCCTCTGACAGCAGAATATCGAGATCGTTTACTGGCTGGGGTTGGCTCAGGTGTAAAACTTCGGCAATCAATTCCGGGATTTGTGTGAAGCCCAGGCGCTTTTGCAGGAAGGCTTCCACGGCCACTTCATTGGCTGCATTGAGAAGGGCCGGAGCTGTTCCACCGGCCTTGAAGGCCTGACGTGCCAGCTTCAGACAGGGAAAGGCCTGTTCATCGGGCTGCTCAAAACTCAGAGAGCCTGCAGTCATCAAATCCAGAGGCGCAACACCGGCATTGATACGTTCAGGCCAGGCCAGGGCGTGAGCAATGGGCGTGCGCATGTCCGGGTTGCCCATCTGGGCCAGAACCGAGCCATCTTTATAGCTGACCAGAGAATGAATGATACTTTGCGGATGAACCACGACCTCGATTTCTTCAGGCTCAAGACCAAAAAGCCAGCAGGCCTCAATAAGTTCCAACCCCTTGTTCATCAGGGTGGCCGAGTCGACCGAGATTTTCTGGCCCATGGACCAGTTGGGATGAGCCACAGCCTGAGCCGGGGTGACACCCACCAGAGCTTCAGCACTCCAGCCACGAAAGGGGCCACCCGAGGCGGTTAACAGCAGCTTTTCAATGCCCTGCTCAGCAAGAGGCTGGCTGCCAAAGTGATCCGGCAGACACTGAAAAATGGCATTATGCTCAGAATCAACAGGCAGGAGGGTGGCCTGGTTCTCCTTGACGGCCTGCATGAACAAGGCTCCGGACATGACCAGGGCTTCCTTGTTGGCCAGCAGAATACGCTTACCAGCCCTGACAGCAGCCAGAGTCGGCAGCAGACCGGCCGCGCCGACGATGGCGGCAACGACGACCTGAACGTCTGAATGGGCGGAAATATCAACCAGCCCCTCTTCACCCTCCAGAACTTCGGTTTTCAGACCGGCTTCAGTGAGCTGTTTACGAAAAGCAGCGGCTTCCGGTGCCGGCACTACAGCAAATTGTGGTTGATGTTCCCGGCAGATGTTCAGCAACTCATTCAGACGACGATAACCCGATACCGCAAAAAGCTGGTAACGATCACGGTTGCGTGCCAGAACATCCAGCGTGGACTGGCCGATGGAGCCGGTCGCACCCAGCAGGGAAACCTGAATCACAGCATGCCTCCGCCCAGATAAATCATCAGCAGGGCAAAGATTGGCACCGCGGAGGTCAGACTGTCGATACGATCCATAAAACCGCCATGACCGGGCAAAAGGTTGCTGGAGTCTTTCATGCCCGACTCTCTTTTGATCAGGCTTTCAGTCAGGTCGCCCAGCACCGAAATGGCGGTGATCACCAAAGTCGTCAGCAGCAGAATCAAAGAATGCAGGGCCGCCAGATCCAGGTATATGGAGGTTGCCAGACTTAAAAGGATGGTGCCCACCAGACCCCCGGCAACCCCTTCCCAGGACTTGCCGGGACTGACCGCAGGGGCCAGCTTGTGTTTGCCCAGGGCACGGCCGGTGAAGTAGGCAAAAATATCCGCCACCCAGGCGATCAAGAGTACATAAAGCAGCCAGAAGGCTCCCAGATCACGCAAAAGAACAAAGCCTGACCAGGCGGGCAAAAGAACAAACAGCCCCATCAGGGCACGCCGTGACGGGCAACGCCACCAATGCACGGTTTTGGGGTAGGTGAAAACCAGCAGCAAGGCAAAGGACCAGAAGAAAGCAGCAGCCCAGAGAGCCTGATTGAGAAGGTGTGGTTGCCTCCAGGCACCCAGCAGGGCCAGACCCACAGCCACGGGGTAGATGATCTGCCCGGCTTTGGGCAGGCCGGACAGCCGTGACCACTCCCAGGCTGCAACACAAATCACGGCGCCGGTAAACAAGGCAAAAGCAGTGCCTTCCAGGGCAAAAAGCCCGGTCAGAGCCAGAGGAGCCAGAATAATGGCAGTGAGCAGTCGCTGTTTGAGCATCAGGGATTATTCCTTGGTTGATGGGGTTGCACGCCCCCCAAAACGCCGCTGGCGCTGTGCATAGTCTTGCAGGGTGGCAAAAAAGGCATCCTGACGAAAGTCCGGCCAGTGCTCTCTGGCAAAGACCAGTTCAGCATAGGCTAACTGCCAAAGCAAAAAATTGCTGATGCGTTGTTCGCCACTGGTGCGAATGCAAAGATCCGGGTCCGGGTAGTCCTTGAGAGACAGTTCGGCAGCCAGTTGTTCTTCCGTCAGGGAGGCTGGATCGATTGCCCCGGCGGCTGCCTGCGCAGCCAGCTTTTGCGTGGCCTGCAGAAGATCCCAGCGGCCCCCGTAATTGGCAGCAATAATCAGGGTCATGCGCTGGTTGTCAGCCGTTTTGGCTTCCGCCCGGGCCATCAGCTTTTGCAGCTCGGGGCTGAAAGCAGAACGATCCCCGATGATTTTCAGGCGTACCTCATACTTGTTCAAGCGCTTGACTTCTCGCTTGAGCACCCAGGTGAAAAGCTCCATCAGGCTGTTGACTTCCTCCTGGGGGCGCTTCCAGTTTTCGCTGGAGAAGGCAAACAGTGTCAGGGCTTCAATACCCTGACGCAGAGCGACCTCAATAACGGCACGCACCGATTCCACGCCCGCTTTGTGGCCTGCAACACCGGGTAGTTTTTTGGCTTTGGCCCAGCGATTGTTGCCATCCATGATGATGGCAACGTGACGAGGCAGCTTGTCGAGTTGGGGATGTGAGTCAGCTGCATCTTTCATCAGATTTGCATCAAATCTTCTTCTTTGTTGGCCAGAAGCTTGTCAATTTCAGCGGTGTGCTTGTCGGTGACCTTCTGAATGTCTTCCTGAGCGCGGCGCTCCTCATCCTCAGAGATTTCCTTGTCTTTCATCAAGGCTTTCAGATGGGTGTTGGCATCGCGACGGATGTTGCGAATAGCAATGCGGGCATTTTCCGCTTCAGCCCGGGCCTGCTTGATGTAGCCCTTACGGGTTTCTTCGGTCAGGGCAGGCATGGGAATGCGTATATTGGAACCCGCCGTGCTGGGGTTGAGGCCCAGGTCGGACTTCATGATGGCTTTTTCAATGACCGGCACCATGGTTTTTTCCCAGGGAATGACCACCAGGGTACGGCTGTCTTCAACATTAACATTGGCAGCCTGGCCGATGGGCAGCTCACTGCCGTAGTAATCCACCTTGATGGCATCCAGAATACTGGGATGAGCACGTCCGGTACGGATTTTGTTGAAAGCACTGTGCAGGGACTCCAGGCTTTTGTCCATGCGTTCCTGGGTATCTTTCTTGATTTCATTGATCACGGTTCTTGCCTCTTTTTTAGCGGACTGAGGAGGAAAAAGTTACTGGGTTTCACCCTGGTCGATGAGCGTACCCTCCTGGCCGCCCACGACCAGATTAAGCAGGGCACCGGGTTTGTTCATGTTGAAAACACGAACCGGCATGCACTGGTCACGCACCAGGCAGATGGCCGTCAGGTCCATGACTTCCAGTTTTTGTTCAAGGGCTGCATCATAAGTCAGGCGATCATATTTGACGGCATCCGTGTGTTTGACCGGGTCCTTGTTATAAACCCCGTCGACCTTGGTTGCCTTGACGATAACATCAGCATCCACCTCTATGCCACGCAAACAGGCAGCAGAGTCGGTGGTGAAGAAGGGGTTGCCGGTACCGGCAGAAAAAATGACCACATCACCTGAGGTCAGGTAGCGGATGGCCGAGCGGCGGTCATAGTGTTCAACCACGCCACTCATGGGGATGGCGGACATGACCCGGGTGCGGATGTTGGAACGCTCCAGGGCATCACGCATGGCCAGTGCATTCATGACGGTGGCCAGCATGCCCATGTGGTCACCCGTGACCCTTTCCATGCCCGCTGCATTCAGGGCGGCTCCGCGGAAGAGGTTGCCACCCCCGATGACCAGCCCAACCTGAACACCAATACCGACCAGTTGACCGATTTCCAGGGCCATGCGATCCAGAACCTTGGGATCAATACCAAAATCCTGTTCCCCCATCAGGGCCTCGCCACTGAGTTTCAAGAGAATACGCTTGTACTTGGCGTTACGTTCGTTGGTGCCCATGACTGGTCTCCGTAGCGGGTTGGTTTTTCAGGTGTTCAGTTGCACAAAAACGTGCTGAGAAAACCCAGCACGTTTTTATGGGTACCGGATCAGTCTGGCTGATCCGGTCAGGCAGGGCAGCAATTACTTGTTGCCGGCAACCTGGGCTGCGACTTCAGCCGCAAAGTCTTCTTCTTTTTTCTCGATACCTTCACCCACTTCAAAGCGCTCGAAGCTGAGCACTTCGGCACCGTTTTCCTTGGCATACTGACCCACGGTCTGGTCAGGGTTTTTGATGAAGGCTTGTTCAGTCAGGCTGTTTTCAGCCAGATACTTCTTCAGGCGACCGCCAACCATTTTTTCAGCAATCTCGGCAGGCTTGCCGGCCATGTCAGGCTGGGCCAGGATAATGTCTTTTTCTTTATCCAGGTCTTCCTGAGGCATGTCTTCAGGACGGGCCACCTTGGGGTTGACCGCTGCCACGTGCATGGCAACATCCTTGGCCACTTCTTCGTTGCCACCTTTCAGAACGCTGAGAACACCAATGCGGCCACCGTGTACATAGTGACCCACCTGGCCGCCTTCGCCGGCTTCAACCAAAGTGGCGCGGCGTACGGAGATATTTTCACCGATTTTCTGAACCAGAGCTTCGCGCGCGGTTTCCAGAGCGCCTTCAGTCAGCTTGGCGATATCGGTTTCACGGGTTTCCAGCAAGGCATCGGAAAGCTGGTTAACAAAATTCAGGAAGTTGTCATCACGGGCGACAAAGTCGGTTTCTGAGTTGACTTCGATCATGACGCCGTAGCTGCCATCGGCAGCAACACGAGTGGCGATAGCGCCTTCAGCAGCAATGCGGCCTGCTTTCTTGGCGGCTTTCAGGCCGGAAGATTTACGCAGGTTTTCAATAGCCTGTTCAATGTCACCGTCTGTTTCTTGCAGTGCTTTTTTGCACTCCATCATGGCCAGGCCAGTACGTTCGCGCAGTTCTTTAACCTGGGAGGCAGAGATAGTTGCCATAACTTATAGACCCCTTGGAAACTTTTAAAAATGCCGACTGCAGAATGTCTTTGCAGTCGGCGAGGAAAGATTTACTCAGCTGCTGGTTGTTCAGCAACTTCCACCAGCTCTTCAGTGGCGGCATCTTCTTTGGCTTTGCCACAAGCACCGGCAATGGCGCCTACATACAGCTTGACGGCACGGATGGCGTCATCGTTACCGGGAATGACATAGTCAACGCCATCGGGATCGGAGTTGGTGTCGACCACACCGATAACGGGAATACCCAGTTTGTTGGCTTCGTTGATGGCCAGACGCTCGTGGTCGACGTCAACCACAAACAGGGCATCCGGCAGACCGCCCATGTTTTTGATACCACCAATGGAGCGTTCCAGCTTTTCCATTTCGCGCTGGTTCATCAGCACTTCTTTTTTGGTCAGCTTGTCGAAGGTGCCATCCTGCTGCTGGGTTTCCAGGTCGCGCAGGCGACGAATGGACTGGCGAATGGTCTTGTAGTTGGTCAGCATGCCGCCCAACCAGCGATGGTTGACGTAAGGCATGTTGGCCTTGTCGGCTTCTTCGCGAACGATTTTGGCCGCAGCGCGTTTGGTGCCGACGAACAGAATCTTGTTTTTACCGCCAGCCAGTTTTTCCACAAAGCTGACAGCTTCATTCAGGGCAGGAACGGTTTTTTCTAGGTTGATGATGTGGATTTTGTTGCGGGCGCCAAAGATGTATTTGCCCATCTTGGGGTTCCAGTAGCGAGTCTGGTGACCAAAGTGAGCGCCAGCTTGCAACAAATCACGCATGGATACTTGTGCCATGAAAATTTACTCCGAATGTTACGGGTTAGGCCTCCATACACCCCAGACATCAACTCTAATCTACACTTGGGTAGTGATTAGAGCACCCAGATGACTGTGTCGGTGTATGTGTGACGTTATTTGCCCCCTGGTGGGGCGTTCAGTTTGCGCAAATGTCCCTGCAGGAGGAGGGCGGTGTGGGTTTGCCTTCGGCTGACCCTTGCCGTATCCTTCGGGGGTTAATTTGAGCGCGCACTTTATAGCATAGTCCTGCGTGAACATAAAGCCCGCATTTTCTTGCGGGCCCTATCCATTAAGAGTTTTTGTGATGATGGTCACCATTAAAACCCCCGAAGAAATTGAAAAAATGCGCGTTGCCGGGCGTTTGGCAGCCGAAGTTCTGGAGATGCTGGATGACCTGGTCAAGCCGGGCGTTACCACCGGTGAGCTGGATCGCATTTGTCATGAATACATTACGGAGAAGCAGGGCGCTATTCCTGCACCGCTGAATTACCATGGTTTCCCCAAGTCCATTTGCACTTCCGTCAATCATGTCATTTGCCATGGTATCCCGGATGACAATAAAAAGCTGAAAAAGGGTGATATCGTCAATATCGATATCACCGTCATCAAGGATGGCTATCACGGCGATACCAGCAAGATGTTTTATGTCGGTGAACCGACCATCATGGCCAGGCGGTTGGCCGAGTTTACCCAGCAGGCCCTCTATGCGGCCATTGATGTCGTCAAGCCTGGCGCGCGTCTTTCCAGCATCGGCAAAGTGATCCAGCAGCTGGCCGACAAGGAACGTTTTTCCGTGGTCCAGGAATACTGTGGTCACGGCATCGGCAAGGTTTTTCATGAAGATCCCCAGGTGCTGCATTATGATGGCTATACGGAAAAGTCCGATATTGAACTCCAGCCCGGCATGTGTTTTACCATCGAGCCGATGATCAATGCCGGTAAGCGTCACTGCAAACTCTTGAAGGATGGCTGGACCGTCGTCACCAAGGATCACACTCTTTCCGCGCAGTGGGAACATACCCTGCTGGTGACGGAGACGGGTGTGGAAGTGCTCACGCGTCGTCGTGAAGAATCATTTTCCTAAGGCAAACGGAGACAGGGCCATGAGTGTTAATTACCAGTTTGAGCCTGATCCTTCCCTGTTTGACTTCAGCAAATTTGAAGAGCAGCTCAAATCGGCCAGTGCTCCACCCATTCCTCTGTTCAAAAAAGCCCTGGGACTGATTGACCAGCGCCTGGATCAGGCCTTTTATGATGGTGCCGACATCCGCGACCTGGTTTATGGGCGTGCCTGGGCGATGGATCAACTCCTGGCCATTGCCTGGCAGCAGTTTGCCTGGCCGGATGACCGTATTGCCCTGATTGCTGTGGGGGGCTACGGCCGTGGTGAACTTCACCCCAAATCGGATATCGACCTGCTGATTCTGCTGCGTGATGACGATGACACCCGTTACCGGGAGCTGCTGTCGGACTTTATTACCCTCTTGTGGGACATGAAACTGGATATCGGTCACAGCGTGCGTTCTCTCGCGGACTGCGAGCGGGAAGCCCGGGGCGATATCACCGTGGCCACCAATCTGCTGGAAAACCGCACTCTGGTCGGTAGCGACAGCCTACGTCAGGAAATGGTGCAGCGTTTGAGCACCGAATGCATGTGGCCTTCAGCGAAGTTTTTTGAAGCCAAGTGGCAGGAGCAGATTGCCCGTCACTATAAATTCAACAACAGTGAATACAGCCTGGAACCCAACATCAAAAGCTCACCCGGTGGCCTGCGGGATATCCAGATGATCGGCTGGGTGGCCAAACGGCATTTCAATGCCCACTCTCTGAAAGACCTGCTGGATGAAGGCTTTCTTACCGAAACCGAAATGCGCATTCTGGAGCAGGGTCAGTGTTTCCTCTGGCAGGTGCGCTATGCCCTGCATGTGATCGCAGGGCGACCGGAAGACCGTCTGTTGTTTGATTATCAACGCCAGCTGGCGGTACTTTTCGGCTACCTGGACAGCGAAAACCGCCTGGCCATTGAACAGTTCATGAAGCGCTATTTTCGCGTGGTCACCACTCTGACCGAGCTGAACGACGTTCTTTTACAGCACTTTGAAGAAGCCCTGCTGCAAAATGAAGAAGAGGTTAGCCTGGAACCTCTCAACAAGCGTTTTCATATCCGCAATGGCCTGATTGAACACACCGGGGATGCCATTTTTGAACGTGCCCCCTTTGCCTTGATGGAAATCTTCCTGTTGATGGCGCAGAACCCGCAGATCAAGGGTGTGCGGGCTTCCACCATCCGTGCCCTGCGTGATCATCGCCATCTGGTGGATGAATCCTTCCGCCGTGATCTGCGTTGCAGCAGCCTTTTCATGGAGCTGCTGCGCTCTTCGGGGGATGTCGCCCTGCAACTGACGCGCATGAGTCGTTATGGCCTGCTGGGCCGCTACCTTCCGGAATTTGGCCATGCCGTGGGCCTGACTCAGTACGACCTCTTTCACGTTTATACCGTGGATGCCCACACTCTGCGCCTGCTGCGTTTCCTGCAAAGCTTTCGTGAGGCGGGCAAGGACAACGACCACCCCCTGGCGGCACAATTGGTACAACAGCTGCCCAAGCTGGAAGTCCTCTGGATTGCCGGGCTTTATCATGACCTGGGCAAGGGGCGCGGTGGCGATCATTCCGAACTGGGTGCCGAAGATGCCCGCGATTTCTGTCAGAGGCACCAGCTTTCCAAACGCGACACCCATCTGGTCAGTTGGCTGGTTGAAAAACATCTGCTCATGTCCATGACTGCCCAGAAACAGGATATTTCCGACCCGGAAGTGATTCGTCACTTTGCCGAAGAAGTCAGTGATCAGGTGCGTCTGGATTATCTTTATGTACTGACGGTGGCTGACATCAATGCCACCAACCCCAGTTTATGGAATGGTTGGCGGGCGGCTCTCTTGAACCAGCTGTACGCCGAAACCCAGCGTGCTTTCCGTCGCGGCCTGGAGAACCCCATCGACCCGGCGGAATGGATTGCCGAAACCCAGGAGCAGGCACTCACTCTCCTGCGCGCTCTGGGTCAGGATGAAACCCGGATCCAGGAACTTTGGGCCACTCTGGATGATGACTACTTCCTGCAGGATGCACCCAGTGAAGTGGCCTGGCACACCCAGGGTATATTGGAACAGAAAGACCCAACACAGCCTCTGGTGCTGGTAGCAGCACCCACCAATGATCAGCGGGAAGGCGGAACCAAGGTGTTTATTCACACTCGCGATGCCGCCTTTGGCTTTGCCGCGACTGCCGCCATTATGGATCGCCTGGGCTTGTCGATTCATGATGCCCGCATCTCCACCAGTGGCCAGGGTTATACCCTGAATACCCTGATTGTGCTGGAGCAGGACGGGGAAGTGCCCCGCAGTCCGGAACGCCTGGAAGAAATTCGTCAGGAACTGATCCGTGAACTCAACAGCCCGGAAGACTTTCCGGCCCTGGTGCAGCACCATACCCCCCGACAACTCAAACACTTCACCCTGCCCACCCAGGTGTTTATCAGCAATGACCCCAGCAACCTGCGCACTTTGGTGGAAGTGATCACCCCCGACCGCCCCGGCTTGCTGGCGCGCATCGGGAGCATCTTTGTGGAGTTTGATCTCTGGCTGCAGAATGCCAAGATCGCCACTCTCGGCGAGCGGGTTGAAGACGTGTTTTTTATCACCCAACAGGATGGTACGCCGCTGTCCGACCCGGAGCTTTGCTACCGTTTGCAGGCCCGACTTTGTGAAGAGCTGGATCGTCAGGCACGACAGCCCAGTTACTAAAATTTTGCGGAGATCTTCAGTGAACCCTGATCTGGACAAATTGCACCCCTACCCCTTTGAAAAACTGGCTAAGCTGACCGCAGGTATCCAGCCACCCGCTGACCTGAAGCGCATTGCGTTTACCATAGGCGAACCCCAACACCCGGCTCCGGAGCTGGTACTAACCGCCCTGCGTCATGCTTTGGATCAGGTCAGCAAGTATCCAGCCACCCAGGGTGATCTGGCCCTGCGTGAAGCCATTGCCGGTTGGTGTGAGCGGCGTTTTCATTTGCAAAAACAGCCCCTGGACCCGAAAAGCCAGGTGTTACCGGTCAACGGCACCCGCGAAGCCCTGTTTGCCATCGTACAGACCCTGATTGATGCCAGCCGCCCGGCCAAAGTCGTGATGCCCAACCCCTTCTACCAGATTTACGAAGGTGCAACCCTGTTGGCTGGTGGGCAGCCGCATTACCTCAACTGCACCGCAGAAAACGGCTTCCAGCCGGATTTCACCCAGGTGCCTGAAGCCATCTGGAAAGACACCCAAATGGTATTCATCTGCTCGCCCGGTAACCCCACCGGTGCTCTTTTGTCTTTTGAACAGCAGAAAACACTGCTGGAGCTGGCCGATCAGCATGACTTTGTGATCTGTGCCGATGAATGCTACTCGGAAATCTATTTTGATGAAGACCAGCCACCGCATGGTCTCCTGCAGGTCTGTGCCGAAACCGGGCGTACGGATTACAAACGCTGCCTGGTGTTTCACTCCCTGTCCAAACGCTCCAACCTTCCTGGCTTAAGATCCGGTTTTGTGGCCGGTGATGCCGAGCTGTTGAAAAACTTTTTGCGCTATCGCACCTATCATGGTTGCGCCATGCCACCGCACCACCAGACGGCTTCCATCGTTGCCTGGAATGACGAAGAACACGTCAAAGCCAACCGTGAACTTTACCGCGCCAAGTTTGACGCTGTGCTGGAAATTCTAGAACCGGTTATGGACATCCAGCGCCCGGATGCCGGCTTCTACCTCTGGCCGAAAACCCCGGTTGATGATGAGACTTTCACCCAACGCCTGCTGGAAAAGGAAAATCTAGCGGTACTGGCCGGACGCTACCTGTCACGGGAAGTTGATGGCATTAACCCGGCGGAAAACCGTATTCGTATTGCTCTTGTTGCCGAACTGGAAGAATGCATTGCAGGGGCCAAGCGGCTAAGGCGATTTATAGAAGCAGGCTTCTGAGGTATAAGCCATCGCTGGCGGAACCAGCTCCCACAGGCTTCCAGGGTTTCGAGCCCACTGTGGGAGTTCGCTGTTGGAGTCTGCTGTTGGAGTCTGCTGTGGGAGTCCGCTCCGCGGACGATCAGAATTGCTTGCAGAGCAAGCTCCTACAGGAATCTGAGGTATGGTGTTGTGGGAGTCCGCTCCGCGGACGATCACCAAAAAAGCTTCTGATTAACAACATTGTTGGCTACAGGTACTACTCTTCAGGACGCGTGAATACATCCCTGTAAGCTCGGACAGAGTTGGTTCCATACTAACTTCTGCACTTCCCACTTCCATGTGGGTCGGCTGCAGCTTCCTGTTGCAGATAGCCTGACGAGTAGCACTCTGCAGCCTGCATCGAGAAAAGCAATTCTTACCACTCAAGAGTGACAAAAAAGGTTAAAATGCTGACTCTTTACGGAATACCCAATTGCAATACCATGAAAAAAGCCCGTACCTGGTTGGATGAAAACCAGTTGGACTACAGTTTTCATGACTACAAAAAAGCCGGTATTGACCAGGCCACCCTGGAGCGCTGGGTTGAACAACTCGGCTGGGAGCCTCTGGTTAATCGCCGCGGCACCACCTGGCGCAAGCTGCCCGAAGAGCAGCGTGAAGCCATTGACCGGGAACTGGCTCTGCAACTGATGCAGGATAACCCCAGTTTGATCAAGCGCCCGGTACTGGATACCGGTACTCAACTGCTGGTTGGCTTTGACGCCGAGCAGTGGGAGCAACAATTATCCTAAGCTGATTTTTTATAAAATACTTACTTCAAGAGGATCTATGATGACCAAGCAACTCTTTGCCTGCGGCCTGGGTGTAGGCACTCAGAACACTCAGGGTGAATGGCTGGAAGTTTTTTATCCACACCCTTTGCTGAACCCGGATACAGACGTCACCCAGGCATTGATTGATGCCACCGGTTATGAAGGCGGCAATCAGGTTCTCTCGATTCCTGCTGATCGCCTGGAAGCGCTTTCTGAGGCCCTGGACGCAGCCAACCGCCTGGATCTGGCCGTCATTGCCCAGCAGCTCAAGCGTAGCCATCGTCCTCTGGTGGTGAACATGCTGGCTGAAGATACGGCTCCTGAAAGCCTGCCGGAAGTTTATCTGAAGCTGCATCTGCTTTCTCACCGTCTGGTCAAGCCTCATGGCGTTAACCTGACCGGTGCTTTTGGGTTGTTGAAAAATGTGGCCTGGACCAGTGAAGGGGCCATTGACCTCAATGAACTGACCCAGCGGCAATTACAGGCACGTATGGATGGTAAAATCCTGACGGTGGAAAGTGTCGATAAATTCCCGCGTCTGTGTGACTACGTGGTGCCTGAAGGGGTTCGCATTGCTGATACTGCACGGGTTCGCCTGGGTGCTTATCTGGGTGAGGGCACCACGGTGATGCACGAAGGTTTTGTCAACTTCAATGCCGGTACCGAAGGCCCTAACATGATTGAAGGGCGCATCAGTGCCGGTGTGTTTGTCGGTGCCGGTTCTGATCTGGGTGGCGGTTGTTCCACCATGGGCACCCTGTCCGGGGGTGGCGATATCATTATTTCCGTGGGTGAGAAATGCCTGATCGGTGCCAATGCCGGTATCGGTATTCCTCTAGGTAATCGCTGCACCGTTGAGGCAGGTTTGTATATTACAGCGGGTATGAAAATCACCCTGTTGGATGACAAGGGTGAAGTCGTCAGCCAGGTGGCAGGACGCGCTCTGGCCAGTCAGGATGACCTCTTGTTCCGCCGTAATTCAGTGAATGGTCGCGTGGAATGCCTGGCCAATCGTTCTGCTGTTGAGTTGAATGAGTCTTTGCACGCTAACAACTGATTACGGCTCGGCCACAGGGGTAAGCCAGTTGAAGCACTAACCGGCTTTACCCCTTGGCTTCCATCCAGTAAGTGCGCATAATGCACCTCAACGACTTTTCGTCTTTTCCTTTTCTGGAGAAACACCATGAAGATGCTTAACCGCTCTGCCATCAGCGTCAAACTCAGGCAGCCTTTTGTCGACTGGATCAACAATGTCAGCGACAGCGGGGAAGAAGAGGTGACTCTGGATGACGTGAATCAGGAATCCACCAGCTACCTGGTTCCTGAGCTGGAAGAAGAGGAAGATCTGGAAAACCTGATTGCAGATCGCTATCTGGATATTCTGGAAAATGAACTCTTTTCCTG
Source organism: Marinospirillum sp. (assembly GCF_044810985.1). Classification (GTDB taxonomy): domain Bacteria; phylum Pseudomonadota; class Gammaproteobacteria; order Pseudomonadales; family Halomonadaceae; genus Marinospirillum. The sequence continues at coordinate 1,591,448 of NZ_CP085242.1, read as the reverse complement.
GGAAGAAGACGACAGTCTCTGGCCGGAAGACATTGACCGCGCCCTCTTTGATGACTTCATCCGCATTGAACCCGCTTTCATGGTCTTTGACCTGGACGACCAGGCTCCTTTGCTCGCCCAGGTGCTGGAAGAAGTGGAAGATTTTGACGCAGAGGATTAATCCTCTGCATCGTCCATCCGGTGATTCTCAATCTCAATATCCACCAGATTGCAGGCACCGGGTTTCAGTACCAAGACTCCATATTCCTCGATGTGATCCGTTTCATCTTCCAGGCTACCGACCTCCAGTGACAGGCTGTTGCCTTTCAGATGTTCCGGGTTGATCAGTAGAGCTGCAGGAAGCCCTTCTTCCCAGTTGATCTGGATTTCTGTCAAGGCAGGCAATTCGACTTTCTGACCGTCAGGCGTAACGCCCACAAGGCGGGGATAAGACATGTTGTAACTCCTTCAAGGATTTCGCACCAGCATACACCCTTGCTGAATCCTGGCAAGGTGAAAAAGCGGCCAGCTTCAGAGAGCCAACCGCTTTTTCATTGACCCATCAAGGCAGCAGGGTGTTGCCCATCAGGTCCCGGTCAATTTCCCGTGCGGCTTCACGACCTTCATTGATGGCCCAGACAATCAGGCTCTGTCCGCGGCGGCAGTCACCGGCAGCATAAAGACCATCCACCGAAGTGCGGTAGTTGCCATAATCGGCTTTGGCGTTGGAGCGCGGATCCTTTTCAGCACCGAATTGCTCCAGCAGACCGCCTTCCGGGCCCAAAAAGCCCATCGCCAGCAGCACCAGATCGGCTTTCAGTTCGCGCTCGCTGCCTTCCACGGGTTGTGGCCCCATACGGCCCTGCTCGTCCTTTTTCCACTCAATCCCGGTCAGATGCAGTTTTTTCACCTGACCGTTTTCGCCGGTCAGCTTCTGGGTCAGTTGCAGATACTGGCGCGGATCTTCACCCTGCACAGCAATCGCCTCAGCCTGACCGTAATCCACCTTCAGGGTGCGCTTGAATTCCGGCCAGGGGTTGTCAGCGGCTCTTTCCAGGGGTGGCTTGGGCATGATTTCCAGCTGGGTGACACTTTTGCAGCCCTGACGCAGGGAGGTGCCGACACAGTCCGTACCGGTATCCCCGCCACCGATAACCACAACGTGCTTGTCCTTGGCCGAAATGAACCGACCATCTTCATGGTTGGAATCCAGCAGGCTTTTGGTATTGGAGCCCAGAAATTCCATGGCAAAGTGCACGCCGTGCAGCTCACGGCCTTCAATGGGCAGATCGCGGGGCACTGTGGCACCGGTGGCCAGCAGCACGGAATCAAAGTCCTGCTTGAGCTGTTCAGCACTGATGTCCTTGCCCACTTCCGTGTTGGTGACAAACTCAATGCCTTCTGCACGCATCAGTTCCAGGCGGCGTTCCACTATCGGCTTTTCCAGCTTCATGTTGGGAATGCCGTACATCAAGAGACCACCCAGGCGATCATCGCGTTCATAAACCGTGACACTGTGACCCACTGAATTCAGCTGGGCAGCGGCGGCCAGACCGGCAGGGCCGGAACCGATGATAGCCACCTTTTTACCGGTGCGCTCAGCCGGTGGCTGGGGTTGAACCCAGCCTTCAGCAAAGCCTTTTTCGATAATCGAATTTTCATGATGCTTGATGGTCACCGGAGGAGCATTGATACCCAGCACACAGGAGTCTTCGCAAGGTGCCGGGCAGACACGACCGGTGAACTCCGGGAAGTTGTTGGTCTGGTGCAGACGCTCCAGAGCTTCACGCCAGCGATTCCGGTAAATCAGGTCATTCCACTCGGGAATCAGGTTGTTGACCGGGCAGCCACCCACCTGGGGAGCTGAAGCCGAATCCCCGGCATGGCAGAAGGGCACACCACAATCCATGCAGCGTGAACCCTGCTGACGGATGTCCTCTTCAGCCATTTCCGTGTGAATTTCCTGCCAGTCGTTCAGGCGCTCCACGGCATCACGGTCAGCCGGTAGTGCGCGGTCAAATTCCATAAATCCAGTTAATTTTCCCATGATCGTCTCCTAGGCTGTCGCTTTACTGTCGGCCAATTTTTTCAGATGCAGGTCGAAGGCGGCTACAGCCACTTCATAATCATCATCGAGCTGTTTTTCTGTGCGAACCTGCTTCATATACCCTTGCATCTGCTCGTAATCCACCGGCATGACGCGGGCAAACTCCTGCAGGGACTTGTCCCAGTTATCGAGCAGCTCTTTGGCAACATCGGATCGGGTGTATTCATAGTGTTTTTCCACCAGCGCCTTCAGCCTGGCCTGTTCTTCAGGGTCGGCAACCGGGCCGAGTTTGACCATTTCCTTGTTGCAGCGTGCGTCCAGTTGCCCGGAACGATCCAGAACATAGGCAACACCGCCGGACATACCTGCCGCAAAGTTGCGTCCGGTTTCACCCAGAATGACGGCACAGCCACCGGTCATGTATTCACAGCCGTGATCCCCCACGCCTTCAACCACAGCGGTGGCACCCGAGTTGCGAACACAGAAACGCTCACCAGCCAGACCACGAATATAGGCCTCACCACTGGTGGCCCCAAAGAAGGCAACGTTACCGATCAGGATGTTTTCACTGGCCTTGAAAGGGGCCTTGGCATCGGGATAAACCACCAGCTTGCCGCCGGAGAGGCCCTTGCCGAAGTAGTCGTTGGCATCGCCTTCCAGATCAAAACGCACCCCCTTGGCGGTGAAGACACCAAAGCTCTGCCCGGCAGAACCCTTGAAGTGCACCTTGATGGTGTCTTCGGGCAGTCCGTCAGCGTGGTAGCGTTTGGAAATCTCATTGGAGAGCATGGCACCGACACTGCGATCGGTGTTTTCAATAGGGTACTCCAGCTGCACCGCTTGCTGGTCTTCCAGGGCAGCCTGGGCATCCTGGATCAGTTTGCGATCAATAATGTCATCAATCAGATGCTTCTGCTCCACGGTCTTGTAGAGGCTGTCACCGGGGTGCGGTTCCTGCTTGTAAAGCAATGAGGACAGGTCCAGGTTTTTCAGTTTCCAGTGATCTCCCAGATCACGTACCTTCAGGCACTGGGACTGACCCACCATTTCATTGATGGTTCTGAAGCCCAGTTCAGCCATCAGCTCGCGCAGACCTTCCACCATCAATTTAAAGAAGTTGACCACATGCTCGACCTGACCGTTGTAACGACCGCGCAGTTCGCGATCCTGGGTGGCAATACCCACCGGACAGGTGTTGGTGTGGCACTTGCGCATCATGATGCAGCCCTGAGCCACCAGAGCGGCGGTGGCAACACCCCATTCCTCGGCCCCCAGCAGGGTGGCAATCGCCAGGTCACGCGGGGTTTTCATCTGACCATCGGCCTGCAGGGTGACGCGGCTGCGCAGACGGTTGCGCACCAGGGTCTGGTGGGTTTCGGCAATCCCCAGCTCCCAGGGCAAACCGGCGTGCTTGATGGAGCTCAAGGGCGAGGCCCCAGTGCCGCCATCGTGACCGGCGATCAGCACGACATCGGCATAGCCCTTGGTGACACCCGTGGCCACGGTGCCAACACCGGCCAGAGACACTAGCTTGACGTTAACCCGGGCCTTGCGGTTGGCATTTTTCAGGTCATAAATCAGCTGCGCCAGATCTTCAATCGAGTAGATATCATGGTGCGGCGGCGGTGAAATCAGACCTACACCCGGAGTGGCTAGACGGGTTTTGCCGATCCAGGCATCCACCTTGTGGCCGGGCAACTGACCACCTTCACCGGGCTTGGCACCCTGAGCCATCTTGATCTGCAGCTCTTCGGCATTGGTCAGGTAATGACTGGTGACCCCAAAACGACCGGAAGCGACCTGCTTGATTTTCGATAGCATGGAATCGCCGTTTTCCATGGGCGTGAAACGAATCGGATCTTCGCCGCCTTCCCCGGAATTACTCTTGCCGCCCAGACGGTTCATGGCAATCGCCAGACAGGTGTGGGCTTCCCAGGAAATCGAGCCGAAAGACATGGCCCCTGTGGCAAAGCGTTTGAAGATATTTTCGCAAGATTCCACCTCTTCCAGCGGCACGGGCTGGCGGTTTTTATTCCAGTCCAGCAGGCCGCGCAGGGTATAAGCCGCCCTGGCCTGTTCATCCACTGCCTGGGTGTACTCGTTGAACAGCTCTTTGCTGTTGGTGGCGCTGGCGTGCTGCAGCAGACGAATGACCTTGGGGTTGAACAGGTGGCGTTCGCCATCCTTGCGCCAGGCATAATCGCCCCCGGTGCGCAGCGGCAAGAGGTTGGGAGCATTGACGCGATCAGGATAACCGATACGATGCGTCATCAGGCGCTCCTGGGCGATTTCATCCAGACCCAGACCTTCAATGCGGCTGATGGTACCGGTGAAGTAGTTGTCGATGACATCCGAGTTGAGGCCCAGGGCTTCAAAAATCTGCGCACCCTGGTAAGACTGCAGAGTGGAGATCCCCATCTTGGAGAAAATCTTCAAGAGACCGCCGTCCACCGCCTTGATATAACGGTCGGCCAGCTCATCATTGCTCCAGTCTTCGCTGATAGCACCGGTATCCCTGAGGTTATACAGAGATTCAAAGGCCATGTAGGGGTTGACCGCTGCGGCACCATAACCCAGCAGTGTGGCGAAATGATGGGTTTCGCGGACATCCCCGGCTTCAACGATGATGCCGGTGGAAGAACGCAGACCTTCGCGAATCAGGAAGTGGTGAACGGCAGCCACGGCCAGCAGGGAAGGAACCCCGGCATGGTCGGTATTTACCTTGCGGTCACTGAGAATCAGAATGGAATAGCCATCATCCACAGCATCCCGGGCATGGCGGCAAATGCGATCCAGTGCCCGCTTGAGTTCACCTGCCTTGCCGGTGGCCCGGAAAGTGATGTCAACCGTGGTGGACTGGAAGTGGTTGTGATCGATGTGCTGCAGTTTGCGTAGCTCTTCATTACTCAGCACCGGCTGTTTGATTTCCACCATACGGCAATGTCTGGGGGTTTCTTCCAACAGGTTGAGTGAGCTGCCGACATAAGTCTGCAGCGACATCACCATTTCTTCACGAATCGGGTCGATGGGCGGATTGGTGACCTGGGCAAAGAACTGCTTGAAGTAGTTGGCCAGTTGCTGCGGTTGGTCGGAAAGCACGGCCAGGGGATTGTCCGCACCCATGGAACCCAGAGGTTCTTTAGCCGTGCCCACCATTTCGGTGAGGATTATATCCAGGTCTTCACGCGAATAGCCAAAGGCCTGTTGGCGACGCAACAGACTTTTCGGGCCGTGAGGTCTTTCTTCAATGGGAGGCGAAGGCAGCTCATCCAGAAGAATTTTGTTTTTCTTCAGCCACTCGGCATAGGGCTGGCTGGAACAGACTTCGGCCTTGACCTCATCATCACTGATGATACGCCCCTGCTCCAGATCAGCTATAAAGATACGGCCCGGCTGGAGGCGGCCCTTTTGAATCACCTTGGATTCATCTACTACCAGAGCACCGGTTTCCGAACCCATCACAATCGTATCGTCATCCGTCAGCAGGTAACGTGAAGGACGCAGGCCATTACGGTCCAGGGTGGCACCGATCACGCGACCATCGGTGAAGGAAACCGAAGCCGGGCCATCCCAGGGCTCCATGATGCAGGCATAGTATTCATAGAAAGCCCGTTTGACCGGCTCCATGTCTTCCTGCTTCTGCCAGGCCTCGGGAATCATCATCATCATGACTTTTTCCAGAGGGCGACCACTGAGTACCAGAAGTTCCAGCACCATGTCCATATTGGCCGAATCCGACTGAGCTTGATTACAAATCGGCTTGAGCATCTTCAGCTCTTCATCGGTGAAGACCTCGGAAGACAGCAGCTCGTCACGGGCACGCATCCAGTTGATGTTGCCCTTGACCGTATTGATCTCACCATTGTGCGCCAGGTAGCGGAAAGGCTGGGCCAGACGCCAGGCCGGGAAGGTGTTGGTGGAAAAACGGCTGTGGTGCATGGCCAGCGCAGAAACAGCTTTTTCGTTCTGCAGATCCAGATAGTACTCACGCACCTGGGCCGTGGTCAGCTGCCCCTTGTAAACCAGGGTGCGGGTCGACAGGGAAGCGATGTAGAAGTTTTCTTCGGCCTGGCTGATGCTGCGTGCCACCACAAAACTGGTGTGCTTGCGCAGAACATACAGCTGGCGCTCAAAAGCCTGCTGTTCCACACCCTTGGGTGGAGCAATGAAAACCTGCTCGATGTGGGGTTCATTATCCAGCGAAGCCTGGCCCAGCGTGGAATTATCCGTGGGGACTTCACGATAACCCAGCAGACTCATGCCCAACTTTTTGATGTTGGTTTCCAGCAGATTGCGACAGGTCTGGCGCTGATCTTTGTCTTGCGGGAAGAAAATCATGCCCACGCCATAACCACCGGCTTCCGGCAGTTGCACCTTCTGGGTTTGCATGGCCTCACGCAAAAGCTGGTCGGGAATCTGAATCAGAATACCGGCACCGTCACCGCTTTTAACATCAAAACCGGTGCCACCCCGGTGCTCCATGCAGGTCAGCATGGACAGGGCATCTTCGATGATCTGGTGGCTTTTCTTGCCTTTCAGATTGGCAACAAAGCCGATACCGCAGCTATCGTGCTCCAGTTCGGAGCGGTAAAGGCCCTGAGGCTTTTTAATTTCTGCTGTCATAGGTCTTTTCCATTAAGTGAGTCAGTAAGTGAGCGAGCTGATGTTTTTATAAGAATGCCTTCGGACTGGTGGGAGGCATGATTGCCCTATGCAAATTCGGCAAGGGTTATGCAGCTTTGTATTTTGGGAGGAAATACTACCTGCATCTAAAGTCTATAGACAAACAAAAAATGCCACTAAAAGTGGAAAATTGTCGCATTTGAAAACCTGAGAAAATGGTTTTCTTTCAATAGATGAAAAAAAGTAATCGAAAGCAAGTCGTAGTAACTTTTTGGTGCAAATCCCTTGTATGCACCAATATGGGTCGTTGAGTCTTGTCAATAAAGGGCAAGGTGGGTTGAGACCGGATGTATTCACGCGTCCCGATCCAACCTGCCTTGTCCGTCTTGAAGTTTGTCTTTGGAAACCTTAAACCTTCAGGTAAGAAAGTATGCCTTCAGCGGCCTGGCGTCCTTCCCAGATGGCGGTGACCACCAGGTCGGAGCCGCGTACCATGTCGCCTCCGGCAAAGACTTTTTCATTGCTGGTCTGGAAGGGATGGCGGGCTTCTTCAGGTGCTTCCACCAGGCCCCAGTCGTTGGTTTTGATCTGATGTTTTTCAAACCATTCCGCCGGGCTGGCTTTGAAGCCAAAGGCGACCAGCACCGCATCGGCGGGTAGGATTTCTTCCGAACCGGGAACCACTTCGGGTTTGCGGCGACCATTTTCATCGGGTTCACCCATCTGGGTGCGAACCACTTTAACACCTTCAACCTTGTCTTCGCCGACGATGGCGATTGGCTGGCGGTTGAAGAGAAACTTCACACCTTCTTCACGGGCATTTTCCACTTCCTTGCGCGAGCCGGGCATGTTTGCTTCATCACGCCGGTAAGCGCAGGTCACGCTGCGGGCGCTCTGGCGGATGGAGGTGCGGTTACAGTCCATGGCGGTATCGCCACCGCCCAGCACGATGACTTTTTTGCCTTCCATGCTGATGTAATCGGCAGGGTCTTTTTCATACCCCAGGCAGCGGTTGACATTGGCAATCAGAAAATCCAGGGCATCATAAACACCGGGCAGGTTTTCACCGGGGAAACCACCTTTCATATAGGTGTAGGTGCCCATACCCATGAAAACAGCGTCGTAATCAGCCAGGAGTTTGTCCATGCTGACATCCTGGCCAATTTCGGTATTCAGTTGAAACTCGATGCCCATGCCTTCAAAAATTTCCCGGCGACGGGACATGACGGTTTTTTCCAGCTTGAACTCGGGGATACCGAAGGTCAGCAGACCACCAATTTCCGGGTATTTGTCAAAAACCACCGGCTTGACGCCATTGCGTGCCAGAACATCAGCACAACCCAGACCCGCCGGGCCGGCACCGATAATGGCCACTTTTTTGTCCGTCCATTCCACCTGGCTCATGTCCGGACGCCAGCCCTGGGCAAAAGCGGTTTCAGTGATGTACTTTTCCACGGAACCGATGGTGACGGCACCAAAACCGTCATTCAGGGTGCAGGCCCCTTCACAGAGGCGATCCTGGGGGCAGACCCGGCCACAGACTTCCGGCAGGGTGTTGGTGGCATGGCAGAGCTCAGCTGCTTCCAGGATATTGCCATCGGTGGCCAGCTGCAGCCAGTTGGGGATGTAGTTGTGTACCGGGCATTTCCATTCACAGTAGGGGTTGCCACAATCCAGGCAGCGGTGTGCCTGCTGGCTGGCCTGCTTGGGATCTAAAGCATCATAAATTTCAATGAAGGTTTTTTTGCGCAGGGTCACCGGCTTTTTGGCAGGATCCTGGCGACCTACATCGACGAATTGGAAGTCGTTGTTGAGACGTTCAGCCATGGTTTTATCCTCAAATCCTCAAGTCGGTTACTGGGCGCTCTGGCGCGTGGTTTTGAGCAGATCGCCCAGGCTTGCAGCCTTGGGTTTAACCAGCCAGAAGTGACGAATAAAGTCAGAAAATTCCTGCAGAATCTTGCGTCCCCAGGCTGAGTCGGTTTCTTCCACAAAGCTTTGGATCATGCTGCGCAGGTGATTGCGATAGACTTCCGTCTGTTCGGTATTGATGCGGTGCAGGTCAACCAGCTCGTGGTTGTATTTGTCCATGAAGCTACGCTCCAGATCCAGCACATAGGCAAAACCACCGGTCATACCCGCACCGAAGTTGTAGCCGGTATCGCCCAGAACACAGACAATCCCGCCGGTCATGTATTCGCAGCAGTGATCGCCTGCTCCTTCGACTATGGCGGTTGCACCTGAGTTGCGTACCGCAAAGCGCTCACCGGCACGGCCTGCCGCAAAGAGTTGACCGCCGGTTGCTCCGTATAGGCAGGTGTTGCCCATGATGGAGGTCTTGTGACTGGCAAAACTGCTGCCGGTTGGGGGCACCAGAACCAGTTTGCCACCGTTCATGCCTTTGCCGACATAGTCGTTGGCATCGCCTTCCAGGTACATGTTCAGACCCTTGGCATTCCAGACCCCGAAACTTTGCCCGGCCACACCCTTGAGCTTCAGATTGATGGGGGCAGTAGCCAGACCATCATCACCGTAACGAACTGCAATTTCCCCGGAAATCCGGGCACCGATGGAGCGGTCGCAGTTGGTCAGGTTGAATGCAAATTCTCCCCCGGTCTGGTTGTCCAGGGCATCCTTCAATTCGGCCACCATGCGTTCGGCCAGCTCGCCCTTGTCAAAGGGTTCGTTGCGACTGATCTGGCAAAAGTGGGGAGCATCTTCGGGTATTTCGTCATTGCTCAGCAGACGGCTGAAGTCGAGCTTGCCCTGGCGCTCGGTTTCGCCTTCCAGAACTTCCAGAAGATCCATGCGCCCGATCAGGTCCGTGAGTTTTTGCACCCCCAGTTCAGCCAGGATTTCCCGAACCTCTTCGGCAATAAAGCGGAAGTAGTTTTTGACCATTTCCACGGTGCCCCGGAAGTGCTCATCACGCAGTTTTTCATCCTGGGTGGCGACACCGGTCGCACAGTTATTCAGGTGGCAGATGCGCAGGTAGATACACCCCAGAGAAACCATGGGAGCCGTACCGAAGCCAAAGCTTTCCGCACCCAGGATGGCGGCTTTAACCACATCCATGCCGGTTTTCAGACCGCCATCGGTTTGCAGGCGAATCTTGTCGCGCAGCTTGTTGATGCGCAGCGCCTGCTGGACTTCCACCAGGCCCAGTTCCCAGGGGGAGCCGGCATACTTGATGGAGGTGATTGGCGAAGCTGCTGTACCGCCATCATACCCGGAAACAGTAATCAGGTCGGCGTAGGCCTTGGCGACCCCGGTGGCGATGGTGCCAATGCCCGGCTCGGAGACCAGCTTGACTGATACCTGGGCCCTGGGATTGACCTGTTTGAGGTCAAAAATCAACTGGGCCAGATCTTCAATGGAATAGATGTCGTGGTGCGGTGGTGGAGAAATCAGAGTTACCCCTGGCACCGAATGGCGCAGACGCGCAATCAGGGCATTGACCTTGCCACCGGGCAACTGGCCGCCCTCACCGGGTTTGGCACCCTGGGCGACCTTGATTTGCAGGACTTCAGCGCTGGACAGGTAGGCTGGGGTCACGCCAAAGCGACCCGAAGCAATCTGTTTGATTTTGGAAGACTTGCTGGTGCCGTAGCGGGCGGGATCTTCACCGCCTTCACCCGAGTTGGAACGCGCACCCATTTCATTCATGGCCTGGGCCAGGGCTTCGTGAGCCTCCGGTGACAGGGCGCCCAGCGACATGCCTGCCGAATCAAAACGCGGCAGCAGGTCTTCAACGCTTTCCACCTGATCCAGCGGCAAAGGCTGCTGAGCCGGTTTGAGTTTCAAAAGATCCCGCAGGGTGGCTGCCGGCCGCTCATTGACCAGCTTGGCAAAACGCTTCCAGGCTTCATAACTGCCGGTTTGTACCGCTTCCTGCATGCTCTTGACTACATCCGGGTTGTAGGCATGGTATTCACCGCCGTGCACATACTTGAGCAGGCCACCCTGGCTGACCCGGGCGGACTTGCGCCAGGCATTTTCCGCCAGGAGTTCCTGATCCATTTGCAGATCAACAAAACCGGCCCCCTGAATGCGGCTGGCCACACCCTTGAAGCAGAGTTCGACCACTTCGTCATCCAGGCCCACGGCTTCAAACAACTGGGAACCCCGATAGGAAGGTAGAGTGGAAATCCCCATTTTGGAGAGAATTTTCATCAGGCCTTTCTGAATGCCTTTACGGTAAGCGCGGCGGGTATCCCCTGGATCACCCTGGAGTTCACCACTGCGGTGCAGGTCAGCGATGACCTGATAGCTCAGCCAGGGGTTAATGGCCGTGGCCCCGAAGCCAAAGAGTACAGCCATATGATGGGAATCCCGCGCCCAACCGGTATCGACGATGATATTGGCATCGCAGCGCAAGCCTTTGGCCATCAAACGATGGTGAACGGCCCCGGTTGCCATGACAGCATTGATGGGCAACTGGCCCTTGTCCAGGTTGCGGTCGGACAGAACCAGCAGCACCTTGTTGGCGCGAACTGCATTTTCGGCCTGCTGGGCAATGTCTTCCAGGGCCTGTTTGAGTCCCGTTTCTGCAGGGTTGAATTGCAGCGCAATGAATTGCTCTTCAAAACCGGGGCGCGGGTCTTCAACCAGTGACTTGAATTTGCGCGGTGAAAGAACCGGGGTGGTCAGAATGATGCGGTTGGCATACTCGGGTTTTTCTTCAAAGACATTCATTTCCCGGCCGATCACGGTTTCCAGCGACATGACGATGGATTCACGCAGAGGGTCGATGGCCGGGTTGGTGACCTGGGCAAACTTTTGGCGGAAGAAGTCGGCGACATGGCGCACTTTTTTGGAAAGCACGGCCATGGGTGTGTCATCACCCATGGAACCCACGGCTTCCTGGCCGGAATCCGCCAGAGGCAGGAGGACCGAGTTGCGCTCTTCCAGACTGATGTTGAACATCTTCATGGCTACGGCCAGTTCCTGCTTGTCCATGGCCTCAAAACGCGGGCCTATCTCGGTCAGGGTGGACTCCAGATAGGTGGACTGCTCACGTAGCCACTGCTTGTAAGGGTTGGCAGACTTGAGCTTGTCGTCGACATCCTTGGTGTGCAGGATGTCGCCGGTCAGAGTGTCCACAGCCAGAATCTGGCCGGGGCCAACACGGCTTTTTTGCAGAACATCCTCCGGCTTGTAATCCCAGACACCGATTTCCGAAGCCAGGGTGATATAACCGTTTTTGGTGATTACAAAACGCGCCGGGCGCAGGCCATTGCGATCCAGCATGCACAAGGCATAGCGACCATCGGTCATGACCAGGCCGGCGGGTCCGTCCCAGGCTTCCATGTGCATGGAGTTGTATTCGTAGAAGGCCCGCAGATCGCCATCCATGGTCTGGACATTCTGCCAGGCCGGGGGAATCATTTTGCGCACCGCCTGAAACAGGTTCATGTCCCCGGTCAGCAGAACCTCCAGCATATTGTCCATGCTGGAAGAATCCGAACCTTCGGTATTGACCACCTGATCCAGGGTTTCAATGTCCGGCAGATAATCATTCTTGAAGTTTTTCTTGCGCGCATTGGCCCAGTTGCGATTGGCCTCAATGGTATTGATTTCACCATTGTGAGCCAGGTAACGGAAAGGCTGGGCCAGTGGCCATTTGGGGTCGGTGTTGGTGGAAAAACGCTGGTGGAACACGCAAATAGCGGTTTCCATGCGCTCGTCACTCAAATCGGTGTAGAAATTGGGCAGATCAACCGGCAGGGTCAGCCCTTTATAGGAGAGTACCTTGCTGGACAGGGAAGCCACATAAAAGTCTTCGTCCTCTTTCATGGCCATTTCGGCGCGGCGTCGAGCCATAAAAAGCTTCACGCCCAGCTCTTTTTCTTCCATGCCTTCAGGAGCATTGACAAAAATCTGCTCAAACTGGGGCATGCAGGCCAGAGCAATCTCCCCGCAGACCGAGGGGTCGGTGGGAACAACCCGCCAACCCACGACTTCCAGGCCCTGGGCATGGATTTGTTGCTCCAGAGCCTGGCGGCCTTTTTGGGCGCGAGCCTGATCCTGAGGCAGAAAGACCATCCCTACGGCATAGCGTTCATGCATGTCCTGGGCAAAAAGCTCCCGGGCCAGGGTGCGCAGAAAAGAGTCGGGCTTTTTGATTAGGAGGCCGCAGCCATCGCCGGTTTTACCATCGGCAGCGATACCGCCGCGGTGAGTCATGCAGGTCAGGGATTCAATCGCTGTTTTCAAGAGGTCATGGCTGGCCTGGCCATGCATTTGCGCAATCAGGCCGAAACCGCAGTTGTCTTTGAATTCACTTTTCTTGTGAAGACCTGGGTTTTTGTTTTGGAGAGATGTGTTCATGGTCTTGGCTCTCACGTTATGCAAAATCGGCAAGGGGTATGCCGGTTATTTTGGTATGCAGCGGATATTACACGCAGGTAAGGACAGGGAACAAACGAAAAATGGCCCAAAAGGCCAGTTTTTTTGTTAATGAATAACTTTAAGAAATTGCTTTTGGAAAACCAATCACAAAAGGTTTGCTTCTGGGTGCTTGTGTTCAAGATTGGTGCGTTTGCCCGATTTTGCTCTATATGGGTGCAAAATCGGGCAAAAAACCGCTTTTGAATAACTAGCGCTCGTTCAATTCGGTCTGAATCCCGTTGAAACGTCGCAGCCAGGGTTGTTGATTGCGCAGGTTGGCAGGCAATGCCTCTCTGGCTGCCTCTGCCTCAGCTCGGTCTTCGTAGTCGCCGCGGACGACAACCCAGGGGCTGCCCTCATGGCCGCGCTGGTAGTAGGAAAAATCATCCGGGTTGTCCTGCGCCTGGATGAAATTCTGAACCGTTGACTCTTCCGAGCTGGCCAGCAGCTGCAGGGTGAAGTTCTGGGGATCACGCTCCATCAGCCAGGCTTCACGACGAAAACCCTCATCCTGAAATTCACTGGCCACTTCTGGCTCGGGTTCCGGCTCCGGTTCGGTTGTCTGTTCCGGTTCCGGCAGGGGTTCAAGCTGTAAATCTGCTTCCGGCTCGGATTCAGGTTGCTGTTCTGGTTCTGGCTGCTCTTCCGGCTGTTCGCTGTTAGTCAGGTCGGGAGGTGGATCATTCGGGCTGTCCGGCTGATTGCCTTCGGGAACTGGAGGCGGTGTGGCGTCCGGGGTGTCAGCAACTTCTTCATCCTCTGCCGGAGCTTCCGTGGCCGGTGTTTCAGTGGTCGCCTCTTCCTCAAGGGTTGTTTCTTCAGCAATTTCCTCCTCAAGGGGAGGAAGGTCTTCAACTTCTCTCTCCAGCTTCTCCAGAACCTCGTCACTTTGGCCTCGTGGACCCTCCTGCGAATCCTGGCGCAGTTGCTGGGATCTGGAAATCAGCTGCATGCCGGTTTCGGAAGGGCCGCTGCTGCCCATATCACCATAGTAAAGAAAGCCAACAACCAGCCCGGCAATAATGACGGCAGCACCGAAAAGGGGCCACAGGGGTGTTTTGGCTCGTTTGGTTTTCTTTTTGCTGAGCGGCTTTTTACTGGGTTTGGTGACCTTGGCAGCGGTGTCTTCCGCGGGGCCGGTTTCTTCCAGTTCTTTCAAAAGGGCCTTGTTGAGCAGGCCGGGCCAGCCGTGGGATGCCTTGTAGACACGATGGAACTGGTTGTCATTCAGCGGTAAATGATCCAGGCCCACACTGTGGCAGCGGTGTTCCAGATAACCACGGGCTTCAACTTCACTGAAGGCCTCCAGGGGCAGGTGGTGACCGACGGCTTCAAAACGGGATTGGTTGGCACGATCATGCAGGCGCTTGAGCAGATCGTCACGGCCAAATAAGGCAAGGTGAGGGCGACGCGAATCATTGCTGGTGGTGGCCAGCTCCAGAATGACATCCAGTGCGCCTTGATCCAGAGCTTCGGCATTGTCGATCAGGATCAGGCAACTGCCACCGTCTTCACTGAGCAGTTCGGTATGGCTGCGGATTTCTTCAAGATACTGGGGAGTGTCTGCCCGGGGTGGAATCTCCAGGCGCAAGGCACTTTCCAGGCTGGACAGCAGTTTGGGTGCGTTGCCGACCCTGTTGGCATCCAGGCTAACGGCGCTGACGCCGGAATCCAGCTGTTCTTTGAGCCGGTTTTTAAGGTGGGACTTGCCGCTGCCGGATGGACCTGTAACGGTTAATAGCAGGTTGCTGTAGCGGCTCAGGTGGAGCAGCAGGTCAAGGTGCTTGCCATGTTGGCGACCTGGATAAAAAACCGCTTGATCATTGATTTGTTCCAGCAGTTGCAGAGCCTCTTCACTGGAGGCTTCTGCGCTGCTGAGTGACGGTTCCCTGGATGGCATACCAGCGACTCCCTAGACAAGGTTGGGATGCGAAAATAAAAATTAAATCATATCAGAGCTGCAAGTGTAACGCCTGCAGCTATTTAACAGCTAGTTGACAAGGCTTCCATCAGACAGCTTTCCAGTAGTGCTTGTTCAGTCAGGTTGTGAATTCGGGCCTGACCCAAGCGCTCAAGAAGCACCAGTCTGAGCTGGCCATCTATATTTTTCTTGTCGACGGCCATGTGTTTGTTAAAGTGCGCCACCTGCATTTGGGAGGGTGGACGCACCGGTAAATGAGCTGCGGTTAACAAGCGGGCAATCCGGTCACAGTCAGCCTGATTCAGCCAGCCCAGACGCCGGGACAGATCCGCAGCCAGCCACATGCCGGCAGCTACAGCTTCGCCATGCAGCCATTGACCATAACCCATTTCCGTTTCTATGGCATGACCAAAAGTGTGCCCCAGGTTCAGCAAGGCGCGTTTGCCGCCTTCCCTTTCATCTTCAGCCACGATATCAGCCTTGCACTGGCAGGAACGAGCAATGGCCTCGGTCAAGAGTTGCTCATCCCCGGACATCAGCTCGGTCATATGGGCTTCCAGCCACTCCAGAAAAGGCAGGTCACCCAGCAACCCGTATTTGATGACTTCGGCCATACCGGCAGCCAGCTCCCGAGGCGGCAGACTTTGCAGACTTTGGGTATCGATCAGAACCAGGCGGGGCTGCCAGAAGGCCCCCAGCATGTTCTTGCCCAGAGGATGGTTGACCCCGGTTTTGCCACCCACAGAAGAGTCCACCTGGGAGAGCAGGGTGGTCGGCAGTTGGATAAAGTTGATGCCGCGTTGATAGCAGGCAGCAGCAAAGCCGGTCATGTCGCCGATGACGCCGCCACCCAGAGCCAGCAAAGTGGCCTTGCGGTTGAAGCCGGATTCCAACAGTTGATCCCAGATTTTTTCCAGATGGGCCAGGTTTTTGTAGGTTTCTCCATCCGGCAGAATGCAGGTGGCTATTTGCAGGTCGGGGTTGGCCTTCTGCAGGCTGGACTTGAGCTGTTCCAGATACAGGGGAGCCACCGTCGTGTTGGTGACGATCAAGACCTGCTTGCCTTCCAGCAGGGGGGTTATAAGCTCACCCTTTTTCAGAAGTCCTGAGCCTATATGAATCGCGTAGCTGCGCTCACCCAGATCAAGTTGCAGGCTTTGCATAGGCATATCAGTTATCCAGATGTTCAAGAAGTTGTTTTTTGATATCCATAACCACCTGGCGTGGCGGACGCTGATCGGTGTTGATGGTCAAGTGGGCCGTTTCCTCATAAAGAGGTTCACGCTCCAGGCGCATGGCTTCCAGGCGCTGGCGGGGGTTGGCCGTTTGCAACAGGGGGCGATGCGTGCTCTTGCGGGTTCTGGCCAACTGTTGCTCCACGGTGGTTCGCAGAAAAATCACCAAGCCTCCTGCCCGCAGTTTTTCCCGGTTTTCAGGGCGTAAAACGGCACCGCCACCGGTGGCCAGTACAATACCTTGCTGGTGCGTTAGTTCTTCAAGAATCTGGGTTTCACGCTGACGAAAGCCTTCTTCGCCCTCGAGATCGAAGATCCAGGGAATGCCCGCACCGCAGCGATCTTCAATGACCTGGTCGGAGTCGTAGAAGGGCCTTTTCAAGGCTCGTGCCAAAAGTCGCCCAAGAGTGCTTTTGCCAGCCCCCATGGGGCCGACAAGAATGATATTGGTTGTGCAGGTGTTTTCACTCTGCATCCTGGGGTTACTCCTGACCTGTCTAAGGCTGTCGAGCCTTAGTCAGAAGCGGATTGCAGGGGCTGGCTAAGGCTGTTGTTCAGCATTCTGGGTGTAATAAAGATCAACAATTCTACCTTTTCCTGGCTTTGAAAGGAACGCCGAAATAACCAGCCCAACAAGGGGATATCTCCCAACAGAGGGGTTTTGGCCTCGGCTTCCAGGGTTTGCGAAGTGAAAATCCCCCCAATCACGATGGTCTCACCGTTGTTGGCCAGAACCTGGGTTTCCACTGCATTGGTGTTGATGGTGGGGCCAGCATCAAGAGTTTCTTCACCCATGCTGTCGTTGTTCACCTGCAGGGTGAGGAAGATCTGGTCATCACCCACCACCTGGGGTGTCACTTCCAGGCGCAATTCGGCCTGACGGAAATTGGTGGTACGAACCCCGTCTTCATCAATGCTGGTGTAAGGGATTTCTTCACCGGAGCGAATCACGGCCTTGTTGCGATCCGAGGTGATGACCTTGGGCTGGGAGATGATTTCACTGCGGTTTTCCGTTTCCAGGGCCGCCAGCTCCAAGTCGAGCAGGAAGTTGCCATTCACAAAACCAAAGCCAATGCCGGCCTGGGGGTTCAGGTCAAGAGAAATGCCGCGCTGACCGGAGCTGGTGCTTTCAAACTCGGTGCGTTCACCCGGCCCTACTCGACCCCGTTCCGAGGTAAAGCCCCCGTTAGCTGAGCCAGCGGCACGGCTGGCCCCCCAGGTCACACCCAGTTCATCGCTGACACCGGTTCGGGCAACCACGATGCGGGCTTCAATCATGATCTGGTCGACAGGAATATCCAGAGTCTTGACGATAGTGCGCACCCGTTCAACGTATTCAGGGGTGTCGCGCACATAGAGTTGGTTGGTGCGATTGTCGAATCTCAGGTGGCCACGGTCGGAGAGAAAACGACTGCTGGTGCCGCTGGTGGTGGGTTGCTGTTGTTCGTCCTGATTGAAAAGACCGGCGGCCAGGGAGGCCGGAGAAGTCGGGGATGAATCGTTGGAAGGTGTTTCCGACTCACCCATGATGAAATTGCGCAGGTCTTCGGCTTTGGCAAAGTTGATGCGGATAAACTCATCCACCAGGGGTTGTGTCGCCTGTTCGGATTGTCTGGCTGCAAACTGCTGTTGCTCCAGGGCAACCAGTTCTTCAGCGGGGGCGACCAGAAGGACATTGCCGACCTGGCGGCTGGCCAGATTCTGGGTGGTGAGGATCAGATCCAACGCCTGATCGGAGGGAACCTCCTTAAGTTGCAGAGTGATGTTGCCCTGAACACTGTCCCCGGCTACCAGATTCAGATCCAGAAAACTGGCCAGCTCCTGAAGCAGTTCACGGATGGGAATGTCCTGGTAGCTTAAGCTCATCGGCTCGCCGGAATACTGGAAACGCTGGCCGCTGCTTCTGGTTTCTGTTTCTTTCTGCCCCGGTTTTTCTGCAATTTCTATCTGCAGTTGTGTGGCCTGCTGGTGGAGGGTGTAGCTGTAGGGCTTGTCGATTCCCAGGCTTATCAGTGCCTGATCACCCTCTTGATCCAGGCTGAGGCTGGAGACCAGGGTGGCAAAGTCATGAGTGGAATACAGATTGCGAAGTTCTTCCTGAATCCGGGTGTTGGAGAAGGTCAGTTCCAGGCTGTCTGTGACCTCTTGGGCTTTCGGTAAAACCGGGGGGTCGGAGAAGTCCAGCAACAGCAGGGCATGTCCCTGGGGGCTGCGTTGAAAATCCAGATCCTGAAGGGTTGTTTCAGCGGCCAGTGCGGTGCTGAGCCCAAAACAGAGCAGGCTGCCAACGATTATTTTTTTGCTGATCTGATGCAGGCTGTTTGAAAATAAGGTCATGATATGCATTCCTACCTGGATAAATTGAGCTCTTGTTCACGTTCCTGCCAGCCACCCAGATTGTCAGGGATGAGCTCTACAAGCTTGATATGGTTGGAGCTGATGTCAGTGATCCGGCCATGATCCTGGCCCAGATAATCACCCACTCCCACTGCCGCCAGTTTTCCCTCAGGGGTCAGAATCAGGGCGCGAGTCTGCTGGCCTTTTCGCATGATGCCGCGCAGTGACAGCTCACTCAGGCTCCAGCGTTCCAGTGATGTTTGGTTGCGGCTGGGATCCGGTGCCAGAGAGGAATCCGCGAGAAATTGCGAGCGGTCACCCAGCAGGCCATCGGGTGTAAAAGGGTCGCGCTGGTCGTTCTGGGTGTACTGTGGAGTGACCGCCTCGGGAAAATCAGGAACCGGATCAATACGCCCGCTGGGTCTTTCTTTCAGCTCCTGCAGACGTTGCTGGATTTCTGCTGTGCGCGGCTGGTCACTGCAGGCGCTGAGCAGGCTCAGCAGAAGTCCGGCCAAAAGCAGTTTGTACAGAGGTAACCGGTCTGGCTTCATGGTTGCCTCCTGGCGTCTGTTGCCTGACGGTTTTCATCGTATCGATAGGTGCGAGCCTGCAACCGCAGGTTGAGCTGGGTGGGCTGCCCGACACCGGCAACGGGTGATAGGGTGAAATCGTGCAGGGTGATAATGCGGTCAAGACTGCTGATACCGGCCATAAAACTGGCCAGGCGGTGGAAGTCACCTCTGGCCTGAATTTCAAAGGGCAGCTCGGTATAAAAATCACGTCTCTGGTCATCGCGCAGATTCACCGCCTGCAGGTCCAGTCTTTGCCTGCTGGCCTGAGCCTGGATGTTTTCAATCAGCCGCGGTATCTCCCGGTCGATGGGCAGTCTGGAAAGCAGCTCTGAAAAAGTGCCTTCCATGATTTGCATCTGCTGCTGATAGGCTCCCAGGTTGGCGGCCTGGAAAGAGCGCAGTTGATAGCGTTCAAACAGTTCTTCCTGTTCACCTTGAGTCTGATCAAGCTTTTCGCGAACACCACTGATCAGCAGCCAGTTGCTGGCAAACAGAATCATGGCCAACAGCAGGATCAGGGTAAGCGCCTTGAGGGCATCAGGCCACTGACCGGCACTTTGTAAGTCCAGGTCGTCTTTTTCCAGTCTTTTAATGGCCCGCCATTGCACGGACAGCCAGGTTTTGACCGGTTGCAGACGCTGGGTGTCAAAAGCAAGCTTCATGGCTGGTCCTCCGCAAGAGGTAGCAGCAGGTCAAAACGGTTGGCACCGATGCTTTCATCGGAGGTTACGCTGCGCAGTACCGGTTCGCTGAAGCGCTGCTGCTGTTCCAGGCTGCGCATCCAGTCGGATAAAGCCTGGGAAGGGGTGGCGTGGCCCTGAATGGTCAGCTGGTTGTCTTGACGCCGGACATCGGTCAGATAAATGCCTTCAGTCAGGCTGCCGGTTAACTGGTCGAGCAACTCAATAGTGACCGGGCGCTGGCGCTGCAGGCTTTGAATGACTTCAATACGTTGCAGGAGCTGTTCGCGTTTTTCGCGCAGTTCGGTGACTTCACGGATTTCCGCATCCAGCACCCCCAGCTGATCACGAATCAGTTGATTTTCCTGCTGAACGGCCTGGATAGACTGGTTGCTGCTCCACCACCAGAAGCCGCTCAATACCAGGCCCAGGAGTAGAGTGGCCACCGCCAGGTAGACAAACTGGGTTTGCCTGAGCTGGCGGCGTTCTTCACGCCAGGGACGAAGGTTGATGCCGTTACTCATGACTCGATCCTCATGGCCAGCCCACAGGCAATCAGCATGGCGGGTGCGTCCTGGGCCAGAGCTGCAGCATTGACCCGGTCACTTAACACCATGTTGGCAAAAGGGTTGGCCAGTAATGTCGGGGAACCAATATGATGTTGCGCCATCTGAGGCAGGCCATCAATTGCCGAAGACCCACCCGCCAGAATCAGATAGTCGATATCATGGTAGGTGGAGGAGGAATAAAACAGCTGCAACTGGCGCTCTATCTGATGTACCGTTGCGGTCTTAAAAGGTTCCAGGATTTCTGTAAAGTAATCCGAAGGCAAGTCACCGCGTTTTTTGGCAAAACCGGCCTCTTCGCGGGAGAGCCCGTAATGACGTTGAATTTCATCCGTAAGTTGTTTGCCACCAAACATCTGGTCACGACTGTAGATGATTTCGCCGTCACAGAGAATATTGAGGGTGGTGGTGGTGGCACCGATATCGGCAACAGCAACTATCTGCCCATCCTGCTGGCTGGGCAATTGACTGGTGATCAGGCGAATGGCTCTTTCAATCGCCAGGTTTTCCACATCAATCACCACAGGCTGCAAGCCAGCTTCCTCCAGAACCTGGTCAAGTTGCTCGGTGGTTTCTCTCCGGCAGGCAACCAGGAGTACGGGCTGGTTGTCGTCATCCGGGTTCAGAGGTGGCTGGCGCTCAAAGTCGATGGCGACTTCATTCAAGGGATAAGGAATATGCTGGTCAGCTTCCAGCAATACCTGGGCTTCCATTTCATCGTCATCAAGATCTCTGGGCAGGCTCAGGGTACGTGTGATCACTGCTGCAGAAGGAACCGCAACAGCAGTACGCAGGGTGCTGGGGTGGGTGCGGTCAATCACCCGTTTAATGCTGCGCGCAACCGATTTATAATCCTTGATCCGGCGGTCACTGACGGCACCACTTTCCAGAGGGGCTACGCCATAGCTGGCCACCTGAAGACGGTTGCCTTGAGGGTGAATTTCCAGCAGTTTGACCGCAGAAGAGGTAATGTCGATGCCGATCAGTGGTAATTTTTTCGGGCGTAAAAAAGGAAATTCAGGCATCCTGAGCATGGCTAGCTTGTCCTTCGCGTTGTCCGGTGATGTGGCTGAGGGTGTTCCAGGTTGCCTGGGAGTCAATTGATGAACTTCAGCCTAGCTTTAGGGCTTTTGTATCAGATTGTAATGGGTTGTGCAAATATTTAAGATATATAGCAGCTGGGGGCTGAAGTAATCGCATGAGGGTAATGAAAAAAATCATCAGGAACCTGATTTGGCTGGGTATTGCCGGTGCAGGAGTTGGAGGTGTCTGGGCGCTGGCCATCGTGCTTTATTTCTGGCCGGGACTGCATGAAGAAGTGGCTCAGTTACAAAATGTAGAAGCCCTGCTTTCCGAGCAACTGGAAATGCCCATGCGGGTTTATTCGTCTGAAGGCCTCTTGATTTCTGAGTTTGGAGAGCATCGGCGTACCCGTATCAGTTATGATGATATCCCCCGGCGCTATGTTGATGCGCTCCTGGCTGCTGAGGATGCCAGTTATTATGACCATCCGGGCGTGGATATTCGCGGTTTGATCCGGGCCGCTTATCAGCTGGTTTCGACCGGGGAGATTCAATCAGGTGGTTCCACCATCACCATGCAGGTTGCACGTAACTATTTGTTAACGAGAGACCGGACTTTTGCCCGCAAGCTGCGTGAAATTCTCCTGTCTCTGCGTATGGAGCAGTTGCTGAGCAAACAGGAAATCCTGGAGCTGTATGTCAACAAGATTTACCTGGGACATCGTGCTTACGGCATAGTGGCTGCTTCGCAGGTCTATTATGGCAAGCCTTTGCAGGATTTGACCCTGCCCCAGATAGCCATGATTGCCGGTTTGCCTAAAGCCCCTTCGTCTTATAATCCCCTTGCCAATCCTCGCCGTGCCCTGATTCGTCGTAACTGGATACTCTCGCGAATGTATTTGCTGGGCAAGGTGGATGATATCAGTTATGAAGAATCCCTGAGAGCCCCTGTTACAGCACGCTTCCACCCTACAGACGTTGAAGTGGAAGCACCCTATGTGGGGGAGTCCGCCCGTCAGTTTGCCCTGGAAAAATTCGGTGATCAGGCCTATACACGGGGGCTGAAGGTCTACACTTCCATTGATGCCGAGCAACAAAAAGCGGCCAACCGAGCCATTAATAAGGGCATTCTGGATTATGACCAGCGGCGCGGCTGGCGCGGGGTGGAACGGAGTGATATTCCCCTGCAGCAGGAAGAAGAATCCCTGGAAACAGATACCCTGGCCCAGTTGGAAGCGGAACAATCCGGGGGGTTGGAGCAGGTTCGCGAGGCTCTGTCTGATCCCCGTGCCGAGAGGCTGCAACAGGAGTATGGCGAGGACTTCAGCAATTGGTTGCGGGTTCTGGATCAAACACCGGTCTATGGTGGCCTGCAGCCTGCCATCGTTATGGCAGCTGAGTCCGAGCACCTGAGAGTTTTGCGTCGCGGTGGGGAAGTGGTGGAATTGCCGAAAGAGGCGTTTGCCTGGGCCGGACGTTATCATTCACCTTTCTGGAAGGATCGTCAGCCCTTGCCGGGTGATCGTCTTGCCTCTCGGGGTGACCTGGTGCGCCTGCGCCCCAACAATTCTGCAGACCTGCCCTGGATGCTTGCGCAACTTCCGAGTCTGGAAGCCGCCCTGGTGGCCATGGAAACCGACTCCGGTCAGGTGAAAGCCCTGGTCGGTGGTTTTGATTTCACCGAGAGCCGGTTCAATCGTGCCGAACAGGCCGCACGCCAGGCCGGGTCTGTGTTCAAACCCTTTGTTTATCTGGCTGCCCTGGAAAAAGGCTACACTCCGGCCACCATCATCAATGATGCCCCCGTGGTTTTTGAGGATCAGGCTCTTGAGGATGTCTGGCGCCCCCAGAATTCCAGTGGCACCTTTTATGGCCCGACGCGCCTGCGTGAAGGTCTTTACCGTTCACGTAACCTGATTTCCATTCGGGTGCTGAATTATGTGGGGATCAGCAGGGCAATCAATTATATTGCCCAGTTCGGTCTGGACTCTGCCGCTATGCCCAGGGATCTGTCCCTGGCGCTGGGCAGTGCCAACTTCACTCCGTTTGATATGAACCAGGCTTATGCCACTCTGGCCAATGGCGGTTATGCTATTGAAGGCCATCTGGTCACCCATATCGAAAACTCCGAGGGTGAAAAACTCTTCCAGGCCATACATCCCAGGGTCTGTCGTAACTGTGAATCGGATCAGGAGTCGATTGAGCTGAAAGGGATCGAATATCCGGTTGCCCAGCGCAGTGTTGATGATAGAGCCATTTATACCATGCACTCCATTCTCCGGGATGTTATTGATGAGGGCACCGGCCAGAGGGCTTTGGCTTTGCAGCGGGACGATATCCGCGGTAAAACCGGCACCACCAATGAGCTGAATGATGCCTGGTTTGCCGGATTCAACCGCGATGTGGTGGCGACGGTCTGGGCCGGTTTTGACCAGCCGGAAACGACCGGTGAATATGGCGCGAACCTGGCTTTGCCCATGTGGATCGACTTCATGCGTGTCGCTCTGGAAGGTCAGCCCCAGCGGACTATGGACAGACCGGAAGGTTTGGTAACTGTGCGTATTGATCCGGAAACTGGCCTGCGCGCCCGTCCGGGCCAGGATAACGCCATCTTTGAGCTCTTCTATCAAGAAAGAGTGCCTGAAGCCTTGCCAGCCACCCGAAGCCGCAGTGGCACCCTGGACAGTGAACAGGATCGTGAAGACAACCAATCAGCACCGGAAGCCCTTTTCTGATTGTTGTTGTCACGGGTATAAATATAAAAAAGGCCAGATCCATGGGATCTGGCCTTTTGCATTACAGAGTTTGCAACCGGCGGGCAATTACACGCCGTAAACGTCCTTGATGCTCTTCAGGGGGTAGTGAGCCGGGAAGGGCTGACGGGCCACGCCGGAATCAACGGCTGCCTGAGCAACAGCACCGGAGACCAGTGCCAGAAGACGGGAATCCATGGGCTTGGGGATGATGTATTCAGGGCCGAATTCCAGAGCATCCAGCTCATAGGCATCCAGAACTTCCTGGGTGACCGGCTTTTTCGCCAGGTCTTTCAGGGCATTCACGGCAGCCACTTTCATCTCTTCATTGATGGTGGTTGCGCGTACATCCAGAGCACCCCGGAAGATGAAGGGGAAGCCCAGAACATTGTTGACCTGGTTGGGGTAGTCGGAACGGCCTGTCGCCATGATGACATCAGAACGAGTTGCCTTGGCCACTTCCGGTTTGATTTCCGGATCAGGGTTGGAGCAGGCGAATACGATGGGGTTGGCTGCCATTTTGGCCAGCTGCTCACTGCTGAGCAGGTCCGGACCGGAAAGACCCACAAAGGCATCGGCACCATCAATGGCATCATCCAGGGTGCGCTTGTCGGTCTCGTTGGCAAACATCGCCTTGTACTGGTTGAGATCTTCGCGCCCGGTATGAATCACACCTTTACGATCCAGCATGTAGATATTTTCGCGCTTCATACCACAAGCCACCAGCAGTTTCATGCAGGCAATGGCCGCTGCACCGGCACCCAGGCAGACAATCTTGGCGTTTTCAATCTTCTTGTCGGCCAGCTCCAGTGCATTGATCATACCGGCAGCCGTGACGATGGCCGTGCCATGCTGGTCATCGTGAAACACGGGAATGTTGCACTGTTCGATCAGGGTGCGTTCAATTTCAAAGCACTCGGGGGCCTTGATGTCTTCCAGGTTGATGCCACCGTAGGTGTCGGCAATACGGGCAACCGTGTCAATAAAAGCCTGGGGGCTTTCAGCATTGACTTCGACATCCACTGAGTTGATGCCTGCAAAGCATTTGAAGAGCACGCCCTTACCTTCCATAACCGGCTTGGATGCCAAGGGTCCCAGATTGCCCAGGCCCAGAATGGCGGTGCCGTCAGAAATGACCGCAACCAGGTTGCCTTTGCCGGTGTATTTGTAGGCCAGCTCAGGGTCTTTAGCAATTTCACGCACTGGCTCGGCAACACCGGGGCTATAAGCCAGGGCCAGGTCTTTTGCCGTTGCCGTGGGTTTGGTCAGTTCAATGCTTAATTTGCCGGGGATTGGAAGAGCATGGTAGTCCAGAGCCGCTTGTTTTTTATCTTCAGACATTTGATTTTTTCGCTATATGGGCTGAATAAATTGATTGGTTACTAGAAATATAGCCTGAAGGGTCAGCAGGCTTGTGGCTTGGGCTGAGTTCAGGCTTTTAACTAAGGTCTAAGCAGCATATATAAAATCGGCTGGAGCCACAAGCACCCGGCCGGGCGGGGTTATTGAAAAAAGCCCAGGGGCCTGATTCCACGGTGGAAAGATGCGACTTTTGACCGCAATTCCTGTTCATAAAGCATAAAAAAAGCCAGGTATAAAACCTGGCTTTGAGCAGTGTAATAAAATCGCTGCTTAGGTAACTTTGCGCTTACCGAAACGCTTGGCAAAACGCTCAACACGACCGCCGGTTGTCGCCTGCTTCTGCTTGCCAGTGTAGAAAGGGTGGCAGTTGGAGCAAACATCCAGCTCGAAATCTGCATCATGCGTGGTGCCGATGGTGTAGGTGGCACCGCAAGAACAGGTTGCCTTGACGTAGTTATACTTCGGGTGAATGTCTTGTTTCATGTTGAGCCTCTTGAGCAGCTGCGCCGCCACCTGATCTTTTGCCAGGCACCGCACAGGGTGTAAATGGATTTTAAGGTGGCGTATTCTAGCAGAGCCTTTTAACTGAGCCAATCAATTCCGAGCAAAAAAATATGCCACTACTCAGGGTTGCCCTGCCGACACCACTGCGAAGGCTTTTTGATTACCTGCCTGCCAAAGGGCAGCGTTTGCCTGAACCAGGGGTCAGGGTACAGGTGCCTTTTGGAAATCGCCAGCTGATAGGTCTCTTGATTGAACTGGTGGATGAATCCGCCATACCCGTCAGTAAGCTCAAAGCAGCCAGGGACTACCTGGATCGTCAGCCTTTGTTTGAGCGTGAACACCTGGATTTTTTGCTCTGGGTGGCGCATTACTATCATCAGCCCGTGGGGGAAGTGGTTCAGGTGGCCTTACCCAACCTTTTGCGCCAGGGGCAGGCCCTGCATCCTCCGCAGCAACCCCGCTGGCAACTCACGAAGGCTGGTGAGGCTTTGGATACCTCTGAGCTGAAGCGAGCGCCCCGCCAGGCACAATTGATAGAGCTTTTAAAGCGTCGCCAGACAGCTCCCTTGCAGAAGGAAATCCTGGCTGCGGGTTTTAACCTGTCACAGCTCAAAACCCTTGAAGAAAAGGAATTGGTGGAAAGCTTTACTCTGGGGCGCAAAACTCAGGGCGTTGGTCTGCCAGTTTTGCCGGTGGAAGAACCACCTCCCAAAGAGGTTTTGGCAGAAATTCCCCTGAAGCTGACCGACGAGCAGGATGAAGTGCTGGATAAACTCTTGGCAGGGCTGGGTCATTTCCAGCCCAACCTGCTGCTGGGTGTGACCGGCAGTGGCAAAACCGAAGTCTATCTGCAGTTGATTCAAAAAGTATTGGAACGGGGCCAACAGGCCCTGGTATTGATTCCCGAGATCGGATTGACACCCCAGACCCTAGGTCGCTTTCAAAAGCGCTTTAATCGCCGGGTTGTGGCCTTGCATTCGGGTTTGACGGATCGTGAACGCCTGAATGCCTGGCGGGCTGCCAGTGAAGGCAAGGCTGCCGTGGTTTTGGGGACTCGTTCAGCCGTTTTTACCCCGCTGCCCAAATTGGGTGTAATCATCGTGGATGAAGAGCATGATGCCTCTTTCAAGCAGCAGGATTCCGTGCGCTACCAGGCCAGGGACCTGGCCGTGATGCGCGCCAAGCGGGCGCAGGTTCCGGTACTGCTGGGTTCGGCAACGCCTTCGCTGGAAAGCCTGGCACATGGTCTGAGTCGCCAGTATCGCCTGCACCACTTAAAACAGCGACCGGAAGAGCACATAGAAATCCCCCAGCCAAAACTACTGGATATTCGCAGCCGCAAACTTCAGGGTGGGTTTTCAGAACCCCTGATCAAGGTCATCAGCAAACACCTGGAAGCGGGCAATCAGGTACTGATACTGCTCAATCGCCGGGGTTTTGCACCGGTTCTGATGTGCACCGAATGCGGCTGGATTGCCGGATGCCAGAACTGTGATGCCCGAATGACCTGGCACAGGGAACCTTCCAAACTCCACTGTCATCACTGCGACACCCAGCAGCCCCTGCCACCGGCCTGCCCCCAGTGCGGGCACAGTGAGCTGCATCCCCTGGGCTCAGGCACCGAGCGAGCCGAAGAGACTCTGCAGGAACGCTTTCCGGACATCCCCATCATTCGCATCGACCGGGATTCCGTTCGTGGTCGTACCGCCCTGCAGGAAAAGCTGGATCAGATCATTCATGCCAAACCGGGCATTCTTCTGGGCACCCAGATGCTGGCTAAGGGTCACCATTTTCCCGATGTCACCCTGGCAACGGTTCTGGATGCCGATCATGGCCTTTATTCCAGCGATCCCCGCGCCATGGAAAGAACCGCACAACTGCTGATCCAGGTGGCCGGGCGTGCAGGCCGTGCCGAAAAACCCGGTGAAGTGGTGATTCAGACCCACCACAGTGACGATCCACGTCTGGAAAAACTGTGTGTGGATGGCTATGAAGCCCTGGCCAAAGACCTACTGGAAGAACGTCGGAAAACCCACTGGCCCCCCTATGCCTACCTGGCCATCTGGCGGGCTGAAGCCCCCAAAACCCAGGCTGTGGAAGAACTGATGCAGGTTCTGGCTCAAGAAGCCCGAGCCAGCCTGCAAACCAACCCCGAACCGGTCACCCTGCTTGGCCCCGTACCCGCGCCCATGGAAAGACGCCAGGGTCGCTACCATATGCAACTGCTTTTTCATGCTGAAAAACGGGCTCCTTTGCATCGCCTCATCGCCCGCCTGCTGCCCTGGCTGGAAACTGCGCCCGAAGCCCGCAAAGCCCGTTGGTCACTGGATATAGACCCTGATGACCTCTTTTAATGACAGGACTCAAGAGTGTTGCCTTTTGTCTTGCTTTTGTGAAATTGGGTGAATATAGTGAGTTTAAACTCGCTAAAAATTGCCATCTTATGCAGCAACACCCACCTGACAAGCTTTTCCATCAACAAGCAGGTTTCAACCTGCTGGAGCTCTTGGTGGTGCTGGCTATTGCCGGTGTGATGTTTGGAATTGCCATCCCGGCAGGGCAGGGTCTGTTGGAAAAAAGCCGGTTGATTGGGGCCACCAATGAAGTTTATGCAACCCTGATGTTTGCACGAAATGAAGCCACCCGCCGGCGTGGCACTTTTAGTCTTTGCGCCGTCAGCAGTGCCGGGTCAACCGACTGTTCTGCTTCATCCGAGCCATTTTTGGCCGTATTTGAGAAGGAGGGCACGGACCTGGCAACCGGGCGCACCAACCCACTGGAACTGACTTCACCTGCCAAGGTCAGCCTGAACAATGTTGACGATAATCGCCTGGTTTTTGAACGTTTGGGTAATCGCAAAGCAGGAAGTGCAACAGATGTTTACCTGGAAGTCGCTGTTAACAATCAAACTAGAATCATTGATGTCTGCTTTAACGGCCGCATAATGGTTCGCGAGCAGGGAAGTACCCAGAGTGGGTGTGAGTTATGAAGCCAGATACTAACAAACAACAAGGCTTCAGCTTGATTGAAGTGCTGGTGGCCGGTTTTGTTATCACCTTCGGGCTGGTGGGTATGGTTTTAATGCAAACCTACACCCAGCAGGATGCCTTCCGTGCCCATCAGCTCAGCCTTGCGGGCCTCTATGCTCAGGATATGCAGGAAAGGCTTAGGGCCAATATTTGTTATTTGAATTCCCTGGCCCCAACAGACTCCGATGACAATATCAATGTTGATGATACGAGTGTTAAAGAGCTTGTTAACGGTCAGTTGAGTGAATGGCAAGTCGATCACAATCTCACTGCACGGGGTTGGAATTCTGATCTTGACTATGATTCGAGTGAACTAGAAAGCAGTGGTTACTGGGAATTTGAACTATCCATCACACCGCCTCAGCCCAGTCGCTCGGAAACCGTACAAACCCTCCTGATTGATTACCGGGATGGGGATTGCGAAGAATGATGAAATCCAGACAAACAAATCATGGTTTTAGCCTGGTGGAAATGCTGGTTGCCCTGGCTTTAGGGGCACTCATGATGGCCGGAATCGCCTCCAGCTTTACAGCCATCACCCAGGCTCAGCAACTGACACGAGACTATGAACAAGTTCAGGAAACCCTGCGCTTCACCACTAGCCTAATTAGTAGAAGCCTGAGAACGGCTGAAAAGTTGGTGGATGAGACTGGAGTTGCAGAAACCAGTAACAACCGGTTTTCTGTAGAGCGGGAGAATGCCGCTGACCGTCGTAGTTGCAACGGACAAACACCAACTGAGAATTTTTACGAAACCTACTATTTAGATACAGCCAGCAATCAACTGGTTTGTCGAGTTTCAAGTACGAATGGTAGTAACCCTGATTGGGCAGGTCAGGAAGTGATTGCTTATGGTATTGAAAGCTTCAACTTGAAGTGTGTGCTTTATGATCCCAGAAGGGAGATAACAGAAGATGATAATGACTATGGGCCTTGCAGTGGAATTACAGACCATGCAGAAGTCATTGCCCTTAAAGTCACCTTGGAATTTGATACTGGTGAATTTATGCAACTGGAAAGCTACCCGAACCACACCTTTACAGCCACCCTGCGTAGTCACTTAAGAGGCTGTGCCCAGAATGGTACAAATGAAACTTCAACCAAAGATGTTTGTAAACCAGATAATAGCTAGTTTAACCAAGACCACAAATATCGAGAAAGCCTATGTCTATGGAAAAAAAGAAAAATGAGAAGGGTTTTATACTGCCTTTGGCTCTCCTGATGATGCTCTTTGTCGGTGTAGTCGTCATCACCAGCTCCGAACGCACTGGCCAGGAAACCCGCCAAGCCCAGTCCCAGGCACCTACGGCAACCCTGCAAGCTGCAGCCGAAGCAGGCTTGCTCACTCTGCGCCAGAAAATTAATGAAGCGGGCCAAAAACCCGATGGTATTTGTAAAGACGATACAGAGAATACAAAAGAGTTTTGTGAGTGCTTAGTAGAAAATAATGATGAAATTAAAAGCACCAGGTTGGCAGAAATTATGGGAGATAAGGGCTTCCCTGAAAATGAAAAGCTGTTTAGCAGCAAAGAAGGATTGCCCGATACCTACTGGTGGTTTGAAAGTGGTGCAACTTTCTTGGCTTGCTTTGAAGGCACGACGAACCAAATTTGCCAAGACGAGGACTTAATACCTAAAGATAAAGAAGGCAATGAAATTGCTGATGCTTGCAGTATAGTGGCTGATGTTTTTGTTGGTGATCCAGCCCTTGAGCCTGGTTCTTTTATGACAGGAACTATAAATATACAAAATAAAAGCAATGATGTTGATAATTTATTTGATCTTGGCGGAAGTAAGAAGTTTGAGGATTTAACAGCTGATGACCTGGAAGACATCTATGAAGATGATTATTTTGAGACTATAGATACGGATGTTTTTGCAGCCCAAAAAGTTGCTTCTGGAAGCTCACTAGATCCTGGTTCTCTTGACTCAGATAAGATAAATTTGCTGGTTTTAGAGGGTGACTTGAGCATTGATATGAGCCAGAGCTATGCTGATAAACAGGTAATTATTGTGAGCAAAAACTCTGATGATGTTTATTTTGGTGCTGGCAATACAGGAAAAGGAAGTGGTAATAATAGCGATGGCAAAAAAACCCTTGAAGGCTGGATTATTGCACCCAATGCTACCATGCAGATGGGAACAGGTGTTCCAAAGTTAGATGTCAATGTTAATGTAGATAGCTGTAAGTCTGAAAAAAATGGTAGAACAGTGGATTGTTTTAAGTCACAGGGCGGCAGTGGTTTTGATAATGAGTTCGGTTCAGGTAATTTCAAAGAACCGGAATCTGATGATGACTCTGACGATGAAAGCACTGGCAAGGTCAAAGTCGATAAATCCGAAGAAATGGACATGGACTTTGATTACTGATGGAAACTAACCCAATGTCCTTTACCCTCCATCCCCGCCTTGAAGCTGATTCCATTTTTCTGGGTCAGCTTCCCTTGTGCCAGTTACGGCTGATCAATGACAGCCGTTATCCCTGGCTGTTGCTGGTGCCTGCTCAGGCTGATCGGGTGGAGATTACGGATTTGTCCGCTGAAGATTACCAGCAGCTTTGGTCGGAGGTTCGTCAGGTCAGTGAGGGCTTACAGTCACTTTTCCAGCCGGATAAATTGAATGTCGCGACTCTGGGCAATCTGGTGCCTCAGTTGCATCTGCATGTGATCGCCCGCTTCAAGACCGATGCCACCTGGCCAGGGCCGGTCTGGGGGCAGGGTGAAGCAGTCGCTTACACCCAGGACGAGCTGAAGAGCTTGTTACCCGAATTGCGTGGGTTATTCTTCCAGTAGGTTGTTTACCTGTGCTATCAGGCTGGCTGCAAAATGCCTTGATTACGAGTATCCGGCGGTAAAGTCATAAAGCAACTCCTTGTTCCTTGGCAATATCGTGAATCGCAGCTCTGGGTAAGTTCGGTGCATCCAACACCAGGTCGATTTTTTGCTCTTCACCCAGCTTTATAATAATTTTTGCTTTAACACCGGCAACATCCCGGGCGGGCTGCTCGACAGGGTGATCAACCTTGACTAGAAGGTCAATGTCACCACCTCTGGCGGTGTTGTCAGCTCGGGAACCAAACAGGAAAACCTGGGCATCTGAGCCAAACACGGCCTTAACGGACTCTTTGATGGCTTGAATTTCGCGTTGTGTGAGTCGCATTATTTCAGGAAGCTCCCATTTCTTTAATCTGAGAAACCTGCTCCAACAATTGATCTGCAACCCTGAGCAGACTTTCCAGTAGCTGATCGTCAACATCAATACTGCCTTCATACTCGGCAAGGTTGCGTTTACGGTGTGCGCTGTCCAGAATTCGCCATTGGTGTGAAGGTAAATCCAGGGTGTGCTGCAAGCACTGAAATACAAGGTAGCGGTTTTCTGAACGATATCCCCTGGCTCTTAAAGCAGCCAGAGCCAAAGAGTGGGCAGCGTTGTAGGCCAGGTCAAAGCGACTTTCAGGGTTGAGGGCTGTGTTATGGGCATCACTGAGTCGCACTTTGCCAGAGTGAACTAATCCTTCAAATTCCAATTTATTGGGTACTTCCTGCTTGAGCTGTCCAATGCGAACCAGGTTGGCAAATTGTTCAAATGTCATCCGGGTGTCCTTTTAGTAGCCTATACGGCCCAGCAAGTAGCCTTGTAATAAAGGGCTGCCCCTTTTCCAGGCGTACTTTGAACTCTACTTGAGTATAGAGAGTTGGGTTGATTTGCCGTTCAAGCTGTTTTTCTACGGGTTCCAAGGCTGCAAAAACTTCTTCTAAAGTAAGGCTATCTGAAATCAGCAGAAGGTCAATGTCACTGTTGGCGTGGTCCGTTTGCTTGGCATAAGATCCATAAATCAATGCAAGTTGCAGGCGGCATTCCAGAGTCTGGAGTGCATGTAGGATGAGCTGTTCCGTGCCTCGTGTTTTTTCAAAAAGGCTATGTAGCTCATTGAAAAGCGGAGAATGGGGGTTGGCCTGGTAGTATTTTTCTCTGCCTTTTTGATGAAGGCTCACTAGATGACTTGCTTTTAAGCGCTGAACTTCTCTTTGCACCGAACCTGATCCAGCCTTGGCTTTGGCGATGATTTCGGATAGCTGATAGCTTTTTTCAGGATGGCAGAAAAATAAGGCGAGCACCTTTTGTTTTGTCGAAGCAAAGAGAGCATCCAGCATGCTGATGCTCTGGTTTTCAGACTTTGTCTTGGAAGTCTTCATTATACATACCCCTTTTGGGTATATTGATACCCAGAAAGGGTAGAGTCAAGAGTCTGCACTGGATCACTTCTTCTTGCTGCTTCCCTTGGCTCTTTTGCCGGGTTTGCCCTTGGTCGGGAGGCTGGTGTGTTGCGTCAGCATGGGCTTGCCACCTTTTTTAAACTGCTCTGCCCTGGGAGTGCCCTTGATGGGGTCGGTGGGCGGAACCAGGTGTTTTTTGCTGTAGCCAATCAGGTCGGCGCGGCCCATTTCCTTGAGTGCCTTGCGCAGTAAACCCCAGTTTTTGGGATCGTGGTAGCGCAGGAAGGCCTTGTGCAGGCGGCGTTGGCGTTCGCCTTTCAGGGCCAGCAGTTTTTCGCTCTTGTAGGTGATGCGTCTCAGCGGGTTACGTTCACTGTGGTACATGGCTGTTGCTGTCGCCATGGGCGAGGGGTAGAAGGCTTGCACCTGATCGGCCCGAAAGCCATTGCCTTTCAGCCACAGGGCCAGGTTCATCATGTCTTCATCGGTGGTGCCTGGGTGGGCGGCGATGAAGTAGGGAATCAGGTACTGTTCCTTGCCTGCTTCTTTGGAGAACTTGTCAAACATCTGCTTGAAGCGATCAAAACTGCCGATTCCCGGTTTCATCATTTTCGACAGCGGGCCGTCTTCGGTGTGTTCGGGCGCAATTTTCAGATAGCCGCCGACATGGTGTGTGACCAGTTCCCTGACGTATTCCGGGGATTCCACGGCCAGGTCGTAGCGCAGACCGGAGGCAATCAGTACCTTTTTAACACCTGGCAGGCTGCGCGCTTCCTTATAAAGATCAATCAGTGCGGAATGATCGGTGTTGAGGTTCTGGCAGATGCCGGGGTAAACACAGGAGGGCTTGCGGCAGGCTGCTTCAATTTGCGGGTCTTTGCAGGCCAGGCGGTACATATTGGCGGTGGGGCCACCCAGGTCGGAGACAATGCCGGTAAATTCCGGGATCTGGTCACGCATGGCTTCAATTTCCCGAATAATCGAGCCTTGCGAGCGATTCTGAATGATGCGCCCTTCGTGTTCGGTAATCGAACAGAAGGTACAGCCACCAAAGCAACCGCGCATGATGTTGACCGAAAAACGGATCATTTCCCAGGCGGGAATCCTTTCCTTGCCATAAGCCGGATGCGGTGCGCGGGCATAGGGCTGATCAAAAATCGCATCCATTTCCTCGGTGGTGAGAGGAATGGGCGGTGGGTTCAGCCACAGATCCTGGTCGATGTGTTTTTGCACCAGAGCGCGGGCATTGCCGGGGTTGGTTTCCAGATGCAGCACCCGGCTGGCATGGGCATAAAGCACCGGGTCTTTGCTAACTTTTTCAAAGCTGGGCAGGCGAATAACACTTTGTTCGCGCAGCTCACCGCGGATCAGACGTTCCTGATGCTTACGTTCGGCGGCTTGTTCAGCCGTGAGCAGCTCCAGAGCTTGTTCGGTTTGTGAATCTTCCAGGCCGTTGTTCTGCTGCTCTATTGCACAGGCCTGGGTGTCCTGGGTATTGACGTAAGGGTTGATGATTTTGTCCACTCGGCCAGGGCGATCAATGCGCGTGGAATCAATTTCCAGCCAGCCTTCGGGCGTGTCCTTGCGGATAAAAGCCGTGCCGCGTACATCCGTGATGCTGCTGACCTCTTCACCCTGGGCGATACGGTGAGCCACTTCCACTAGGGCGCGTTCGGCATTGCCGTAAAGCAGAATATCGGCTTTGGCATCCAGCAGGATGGAGCGGCGTACCTTGTCCTGCCAGTAATCATAATGAGCAATACGGCGCAGCGAAGCTTCTATGCCGCCCAAGACGATGGGCACATCACTCCAGGCTTCCTTGCAGCGCTGGGTGTAGACCAGGCTGGCGCGATCCGGGCGCTTGCCTGCCAGACCACCGGGGGTATAGGCATCATCGGAGCGGATTTTGCGCTCTGCCGTATAGCGGTTGATCATGGAGTCCATGTTGCCTGCGGTGACACCAAAAAACAGCTCCGGTTTGCCCAGCTTCATGAAGTCATCTTTGCTGTGCCAGTCCGGCTGGGCAATAATTCCCACCCGAAAACCCTGAGCTTCCAGAGTGCGCCCGATCACCGCCATGCCAAAGGAGGGATGATCGACATAGGCATCCCCGGAGACCAGAATGATATCGCAGCGATCCCAACCCAGAAGATCCATCTCCTCACGGCTCATGGGCAGAAACGGAGCAATGCCAAAGCATTCTGCCCAGTATTTGGGGTAATCAAAAATCTTGCGGATAGAAACAGACATGAGGATTCCGGTACAGCAGAAAGGGAGGTTGATTCAGGTCATTTTACCTGATGAAGGGTGAAGCGTCAGGTAAAAAAGGCTAGACTGCCGCGATTGAATCAATGGAAGGTAAAGCATGCAATCAAAATTACTGGCATTGCTTGGCATAACCGTTTGCCTAAGCGCTCAAGCTGAAGCTGACCCTCGGCGTCCCGACCCCTTTGTGGGTATTAGCCTGTCTTTTTCTGAAATCGTTATGGATCAGTTGCCCAGCGACACCAGCTTTGGCAAGGATGTACAGATAGGTGTTATTTACCCGCAGAAAAGAATATATGCTTCTCTTGATTTTCGGGATTGGGATGAGGCGGATACCCGGGTGATTGGTGCCCACTATGATCGCCTTTGGAGTCTGGGAAGGCGTGCAACTGCTTTTGCTGGGGTGCAGGGTGCGCTGGCCGACTTTGATTTAAACGACAAGCATCAAACTGAAGCTCATAAAACGGGGCCAGGTTTGGGTGTTCAGGCTGGGGCCTTCTGGAGGCTGGGAGACAACTGGCAGTTGGAAACCGGAGTTAGGCACACCCGTTTCCAGGTGGAGATTGATAGTCAACTGGTCGAAGGCAACAAGCTGGAAAGCATCAGTGAGGCCTATTTCAGCCTGACTTACCGTTCTAACTAAAATTTGAACTGCAAACGTACGCCAGCCCAACCGGGCTGCGTCGCCTCGCCTGAGTGGTCTACTCTAGCCTGTTGAACAACCAGTTGGCTGTTGGCCTCCTTGATAAAGCCATTTTCTTCCTCCCCCAGCAGGCGATTGATTCCCTTGGAGACGCTGCCAGCCGGATTGAGTAGAAAAAGAGCACTCGAGCCCAGAGCAGGAGAACCCCAGAGCAGTCCATCATTATCGAGAATACGTTGCTCCCAGATATAAAAGCCTTCACCAACAATCGAGCCGATGATGGGAGTGACCAGAAGATCCTGGATTGAGGGAGTCTCTGCAAAAGCCTCCACCCCCATTTCCCACAAAAAGGTGGACATCAAGGCGGAATAACCAAAAGATTCCATGCCGGTCAGACCCTGATTACGGGCCATAACGTAGTAGGCTGCACCGAAATAGGGGTGACCTACAAAATTCAGGGGCCAGTCATCCTTGTCCCAGACCGGGCCTCTTCGATTGTGCCTGATCCAGCGATCACCCAGTTTATCCGGTGTCATTTCACTGCGATCCCAGTTGGAAGCCTCTTCAGGCAGCACATAGATAATCGCCATGATACCCAGTGACATGATGCCCAGATTGCGGGTTTCTCTGGACATACGCTGGAATTTGGAGGCTGGCTGTTTGGCTGGTGTTTCAGGGGTTGCCGGGTCGAGTGCCTGGATTGCCTGGGTGTTCAGGATTTTCTGAACCTCAACCTGAGAGAGTTTGAAGCCTTCAGCGGCTGCCGGAAAGCAAGAGAGGCTGAGAGCTAAAAAAAGTACCCAATGAACACGACGCAGCATGCCAGTAATGCCTGTAACCAAGGAGTGGATGAAAGGGGAGGGATCATAGCACAAAAAAATAAGGGCGGCTGTTGGGAGCCGCCCGGATGTCCATTGACTGTCCTTGTTGACCAATATTCCCTGACTGGTTTCCTTTGGGGTGGTGTTTCCTGGCCTTCCTGGCTGCCAATTAACCGGCCTGGTATTCAGTTCTCCAGAACTGTTCCTGAGTGTTTTCCTGCCAGGTAATCCGTTACCTCCTTTGGCCTCCACTCTTCCTTTCTACCTTTTCCCTGTTATCCAGCTTCCTGCCTCCCTGACAACAACTTCAGGTTAACAGCTTTATCCAGGAAAAAAAGAGGGGTAAAGAAGCGGTGAGAAAAGCGACCGGAAAGAAAAGCTCATAAAAAACAAGCAGTTGAATTTATAGTTTGATTTAGATCAAATTATTTGGGCTAAGATTCTGTCTTTATGCTTCAACAAGGTATGCAAATGCGTACAAAGAAAAGCCGACTGGATGACAGTCGGCTTGGTGATTCAGTGGGAAATAACCGCTTCCAGATCGACTCCTTCACGATCCAGCATTTTTCTCAGCCGTTTCAGGGCTTCCATCTGGATTTGGCGAACCCTTTCACGGGTTAAACCAATTTCCTGACCGACCTCTTCAAGGGTGGTGGCTTCATGGCCTCGCAAACCAAAACGGCGGATGACCACTTCACGTTGCTTTTCACTGAGTTCATCCAGCCAGAGCTCAACGTTGACGCTGATGTCCTGATCCTGAATGGAGTTCAGGGGGTCGGATTCTTCTTCGCTGGCCAGGGTTTCCAACAGGGGTTTGTCTGCATTCTGACCGGCAGGGTAATCAAAAGAAGCATTGCGTTCATTGAGGCCCAGCAATTTTTTGACCAAAGCCACCGGTTTGCCCAGGTGGTCGGCAATTTCTTCCGGGGTTGGCTCATGATCCAGTTTCTGGGAAAGCTCTCTGGCAGTACGCAGGAAGGTGTTGAGTTCTTTGACGACATGAATGGGCAG
Organism: Marinospirillum sp.; assembly: GCF_044810985.1. GTDB lineage: Bacteria > Pseudomonadota > Gammaproteobacteria > Pseudomonadales > Halomonadaceae > Marinospirillum. The sequence continues at coordinate 1,553,472 of NZ_CP085242.1, read as the reverse complement.
ACGAACGGTTCGGGTCTGATTCATCAGCGCACGCTCAACCGTTTGCCGTATCCACCAGGTGGCGTAGGTGGAAAAACGAAAGCCGCGCTCGGGGTCGAATTTTTCAACCGCCCGGATCAGGCCGAGGTTACCCTCTTCAATCAAATCCAGCAGTGACAACCCACGGTTGTTGTAGCGGCGGGCAATCTTGACGACCAGTCGCAGGTTGCTTTCGATCATACGACAGCGCCCTGCAGGATCTCCTTTACGAGCAAGACGACCGTAGTAGACTTCTTCTTCGGGGGTCAGCAGAGGGGAGGCACCGATTTCATTGAGGTAAAGCTGGGTTGCATCCAGATTTCTGCTGGGGGTGAGGGATTCATTTTCCAGTGCCAGTTCGAAGGCTTCTTCGTCACTGATTTCTGTATCGATTTCCGGATCGTCCAGCTGCAGTTCTTCTTCCTTGGCATCCAGTAAAAGTTCTTCAGTTTCCAATACTTGTTTTTTATTCAAGTCTGTCATCACCCTGCTCCTTTTTCTCATCGAAGCTAAAGATTAGCTTCAAGGGTCAGTTCTACTCCCATGGTGTGTCAAGAGTATTACCTGAAAAGCAGCAATTAATATGCCATTTAAGGTATGGCTTATTTAGTCCTTATGCGGAGCCATATAAATCACCAACAGCCAGCCAATCAGGGTAAAGGCTGTGACAGATATCAGGTTGGAGGGTTCCCCAGTAATCTGGAAATACTCCCAGGGCGGTAACACTTGTGTGTCTAAAGGGATCACCTTGTCATTTTCACCGATTCGATAACGGGTCAGCATTTGCCAGGGCCAGATGTGTTTCAGGGAAGCAATGACAAACCCCAGCAAAGCTGCAAAAGTGGCGGCTCGGTAGTGATCAAACAACCAGCCTAAAACATGGGAAAAAACCAGTAAGCCGGAAACAGCACCACCCACAAAAGGCAGTAGAAAAACAAAATGCAGGTTTTTGATGGCCTCGACAAAAGGTGCATAAAGCCCCATGACCAGCAATAAAAAACTACCGGAAATACCCGGCAGAATCATGGCACAGATGGAAATCATCCCGGCGAAAAAGAAAGTGGTGCCGGTAATATTGCCCATGCTGGGTAACAATAAGCTGATAAAACTGGCAAAAAGTGCCCCCAGCCCCATAAAAAACAGATGGGCCAAAGTCCAGCGGGTAATCTGCCGTGAAATAACAAGGGCAGAACCCGTCACCAGGCCAAAGAAAAAACCATCCAATTGATAGGGATAGGTAGTTAGAAGCCAGCTGATCAGGTGGGAGAGCAATACCAGGGTGGTCAGCACCCCCCCCAGAAGACTGGCCAAAAAGAAGCCATCAATGCTTTGCCAGACTCCCTTCAGACCCTGCTGTTTCCAGGTGCTGTAAAGTCGCCAGTCAAAGCTGCGCAGGGCATTGATCAGGCGTTCATAAATGCCGGTGATAAAAGCAATGGTGCCACCGGAAATACCGGGAACCAGATCAGCTGCACCCATGGCCATGCCACGAATAAAGATTTGCCAAGCGCGCATTAACGGGCTCCGGGAAGTAGGGGGACAAAGCGAACTGGTTCCATATCCTGACGAACCAGTTTTCCATCTTTCTTATCCAGCACACACAGGGTTTGCACCTCATCGCCCAGGGGCAGGATCAGGCGACCTCCTTCATTCAGCTGTTCAGTCAGCTCATAAGGGATGTCTTTTGGTGCTGCGGTGACCAGGATGCCATCAAACGGGGCATGGGAAGTCAGCCCCAACTGCCCATCACCATGACTGACCTGGGCATTTTTCAGGCCCAGATTTTTCAGACGTTGACGGGCTTTTTCAAGCAGGGGCTCCAGCCGCTCAATGCTGTGAACTTCAGGTATCAGGCAGGCCAGCAGAGCGCATTGAAATCCTGAGCCGGTGCCTATTTCCAGCACCTTTTGCGGTTTAACCTCCAGCAGCAGCTCCGTCATGCGCGCGACAATATAGGGTTGGCTCAAAGTCTGACCCAGCCCTATGGGCAGAGCCGTATCCTCATAAGCACGATGAGCCAGGGCTTCATCCACGAAGAGGTGCCTGGGCAGTCGGCGCAAAGCTTCCAGAACATGGGGATGGCTGATGCCCGACTGGGCCAGGCGATCCACCATGCGGTTGCGAGTGCGCTGGGATGTAAAACCGATTCCCTGAAGCTCTGGAGTTAATTGCAGGAGTTCAACCATGCTTGCACCTGATCAAGGCTTTCGTGACGGGTCATATCAAACTGTAGCGGAGTAATGGAAACATAGCCTTCGCTGATGGCATGAAAGTCCGTGCCCGGTCCTGCTTCCAGCGCATCACCGGGTGGTGCAATCCAGTAGTGCTTCTGTCCGGCAGGGTTCAGAACTTCAACGGGTTTTTCACCTCGGCCACGATGGCCCAGGCGGGTGATTTTGTAGCCCTTCAAGGCAAAGGCGGGCACATCCGGGATATTGATGTTCAAGAGACTGCGAGCCGGTAGTTTCAAGGCTTCAGGGTTGTGTAGAAAAACCTGTACCAGCTTGCGCACCACCTGAGCGGCTGTGGCCAAATTGTTGCTGCCCGCCAGAGAAAAAGCCAGGGCTGGCAAACCAAGAAAACGACCTTCGGTGGCTGCTGCCACGGTGCCAGAATAAAGCACATCATCACCCAGATTCGCCCCATGATTGATGCCGGATAAAACCAGATTCGGCTGCTCACCAAACAAACCGCCCACCGCCAGATGCACACAATCGGTGGGAGTGCCATCCACCGACCAGAAACCATTGCTGAGCTGTTGGGGTTTCAGGGGTCTGTCCAGCGTCAGAGAGTTGCTGGCACCACTGCGATTGCGATCCGGTGCCACCACCTGGATTTCACCCAGATCTTTAACGGCATCGGCCAGGGTGGCCAGACCTTCGGCATGAACCCCGTCATCATTGGATAAAAGTAGTTTTATTGGCTGCATTTCAGTAGCTTACCATAATCTGATTGCTGGGCATCCTGAGCCTTGACGATTTCCCGCAAAAGGCTGGTGGCAAAACTTCCGGCAGGCAGATAAAAGCCCAGGGTCAACCAGGGAGCCTCCCATACAAAGCCGGTTTGTTCCGGCACCAGGCGCTGGCTGCGTCTTTCCTGATGCAGCCCCTGATTGGCCAGAAGCTCAACCAGCTCTTGCCAGGGGGTGAAAAAATCCTGTTCGCGCTCCAGCGCCTGATCGGCCACTTCAGGGCGACCTTGCCCGGCTAGCGGTCCGGTGGGGTGAAGATCCAGTTGATCCACTCTTGTCTGAATCGCTTCAAGCACCTCTTCCGGGCCTGCGGAAAAACGGCTGCGACTGGCTGCCAGATTAAAGCAACCACCTTGCAGCGCCTGATTCCAGTCACCTTTTGCGATGGCTTCCGCCAGCCACAGATTAAACAGGGCACTGCGCAGGCTGGAGAGCCAAAGGCTTTTGTCCTGACGCCGGGCTTTGCGTCGTTTGCCCGTGGCCGTTAGCCATTGCAGGGCACGGTTAATGTTCTGTCCGCCCTGCCCAAAACGCTGGGGACCGAAATAATTGGGTACCCCTTTTTCTTGCAGCAGCTTCCAGCGTTCTTCCAGCCAGTCGCCGGTAGAAGCATCCGCCTGATCAATCCGAATGCGTAAACGAAAATGATTGCCGCGATGCACACCGCGTTTGAGCTTTTTGGAATGACGAACGGCCTTTAGAACCTGCCAGTGATCACTGTTGAGCTGGCTAAGCTCCGGGTCGGCCTGGCCGGGAAGATGTAGGGAAAACCACTGGCGCGTGACGGCATGGCGATCCTTCAGGCCGGAAAAGCTGACATTTTTTGCCGGAATATCGGCTCGGCGGGCCAGCTCTTCGGCCAGAAAACCGGTATTGGTGCCGGTTTTTTCCACCCACAAAAACAAGTGCTCACCCTCTCCATCTGGCTCAAACCCGAGTTCCTCTTCAACCTGAAAATCCTCGGGGGAGCAGCGATACAGACCTTTCCAAGGCGAGGCAGGCCAGGCTCTGGGCAGTTCAGAACCAGCTGCCTTGCGTAATTCTGTCAGTTGTTCATCCTTCATGATTTTTCCAACAGCACAACAGCCTGAGCGGCAATGCCTTCCTTGCGCCCGGTGAAGCCCAGTTTTTCCGTGGTGGTGGCCTTGATGTTGAGGTTGTCTACAGAGGTTTGCAGGTCTTCGGCGAGTTTTTCCAACATGGCAGGTAAATGAGAGGCCATTTTCGGAGCCTGGGCAATCAGGGTCATATCCGCATTGACCAGACGGTAGCCTTTTGCGTTGACCGCCTGCATCACCTGGCGCAGCAACTCACGACTGTCGGTACCGGCATAAGCCGGGTCATCATCGGGGAAGTGGTGGCCGATATCCCCCAGTGCACAAGCCCCCAGCAGAGCATCACAGAGGGCATGAATCAGTACATCGCCATCGGAATGGGCAACCAATCCCTGCTCATAAGGAATTTTCACGCCACCCAGAATGACATGATCACCGGGGCCGAATTTATGAACATCAAAACCCTGACCGATACGCATGGTGGCTTGATCCTTTTTGAGAAGTTTTTCTGCCAGCGGCAAGTCTTCGGGCAGAGTGACTTTCAGATTATTACGACTGCCGGCCACCAGCTGTGGTTGATAACCGGCGACTTCCAGGGCTGAAGCTTCATCGGTGATTGCCAGTCCCTGACTTAAAGCAGATTCCAGCGCCTGCTTCAGAAGGCCAAAACGAAACATCTGGGGTGTCAACGCATGCCAGAGTTGTTTGCGCTCCACAGTTTCGATCACTCTCTGATCAGCATTGCTGCGTTTCATGGTATCGGCCACCGGGGCTGCCAGCAGACCCCCGCAGGGTGAGTCCTGAAGATGATCCCAGAGTTGCTGCAAATCCTGCCGGGAAACACAGGGGCGGGCGACATCATGCACCAGCACCCAGTCATCTGCCTGCGCCTGGTTGCTCAACAGCTCCAGCCCGGCCAGCACCGAATCAGCTCTTTCCGTGCCGCCGATACAGGTCAGCAGCTTAAGATCCGGGTGGTTTTGTTTCAGATCCTGCTCAACTTCCGGCCACCAGCGATCTTCAGGATGCAACGGCAGAATCAGCGTGGCTTGTGGAAAGGCCTGATGAATCACTCCCAGCGTCACTTCCAACAGGGTTTTACCCGCCAGAGGCAGATACTGCTTGGGTAAGTCGGCTCCCATGCGTTGACCGATTCCGGCAGCGGGCAGCAAGCACCAGAGTTGAGGGGGTCGGGAAGTCATTGTGGATTTTCCTGGTTTTCCGATAACTGAAACTGCTGGGGTGGCTCCCCGATCAACCAGATAAAGGTTTCTTCTTCACCAATCATGCCCAGATCAAAACGTGCACGTTCCTCCACCGCATCCATACTGCCCTTCAAATCGCCCACCTCGGCATCCAGACGCTGATTACGTTTGCTCAGAAACTGGTTTTCCTCTTCCTGATTGGCCACCTGGGTTTGTAGCTGGCGCAACTCCAACAGACCATTCTCACCCCACCAGAGACGGTATTGGGTGATGGCCAGAAGCACAACAAGAAAAGCAGTCAGCAGTTTAATCATGGGGCTGCATTATACGCCTTAATGACTGGATGGCTATTCCTGCAACTGACGAAGCCAGTCCTGGATACGCTGATCGAGGGTATCCAGAGAAAGTCTGGGCAACTTCAAAAATTTGGCAGGTACACCTCTGGTCAGCAAGCGCTGATAAAGCCCTGTTGAGGCCTCCAATGTGGAAATCAGGGTTTTGCGAAAGGTTTCGGCATGACCGAGTTCTTTTTGCTCCAGGTGCTCGGGTAAAAGGTGCCAGTGGAAGCTTCCACCTTGCTCAATTGATGATTCCCACTTGATCGTGCGATGAATGCTGCTTTCATCGGCGGCCATCGGAGCAAAGTCATAAATCGGTGCCAACTGGATTCCCCTGCTGGTCTTGAGAACCGAGGTGTTGCGCCCATGGTTATCTGTGTTGCCGAAAAGCACGCTGAGCAGATCACGCTTGACCCATTCGTTCGCCAGTTCCTCAAATTCCTCGACAAAATCTTCAGGGCGATTGTCATAAAGTATTTTTAACCCCTGTAAAACCTCTTCATGTCGAATAGCATTTCTTAAACCAAGAGCTGCATTGATGGATTCAACTCCGAGTAACTGCCAGCTATCATTTGTAGAGTGAAACTGGCGGTCAAAACGGGGCAGCCAAAGGGTCGGCTGTGTTTTCTTGTCTTCCAGTAGATGCATCTGGGTAACATCCAGTGTATTCACTCCCAAATCAGCCAGTTCCTGATAATAGGCAAACTCGGTTTTCAGAATCTCAATGTCTCGTTGAGTTGGTCGTGCATTGCCTTCCTGGCGACGCGGAAATTTCACCAGATAGAAAAGATCGGGGTTTTCAATGTTCGGGTGAGGATCAACCCAGACCGTCTTTTGACCACGATCCATACGCAGCAGAATTTTGGGTGCCTCTCCACCAGCCCCCGACCCGCCACTGATCATCATGCCTCTCTGGCTGGCATGGGTTACAAAGTCATCCATACGCTGGGAAGCCTGCAGCCAACTGAAACTCTCGGTTGGTTGGCTATCAAACTGGCCCGATTCAAAAGCCTCGCGGATACGCAAATTGCCAATCGGTGCTATGGCTCCCCTTTGCAGCATCCAGGCCGCCACCTGGTAATCAGGGAAGCCCTGCAGCCCCAGAAAATCTTTCCAGTATCTCTGCGCAGCTCCCGTTGGAATCAAATCCATCAGGAAAGTAGGCCACTGCTTAAAATGATAAGAAGTCGCATATTCCAGGGGCGTTTGTATCCAGGGAGCAGGCAAACCTCTGCATCCCCAGTTCTCCAGAGCTGTTTCCGTGGTCGCAAAGTCATCCAGATAGTGAACTTCAACCGCCCCGGCAGGCCCGCGCTCTGGATCGTCCAGTTTCAGCTTCATGCAATCCTGCCAGCCCGATGAGGGTAGATGGAGTTGCAGAGTCAGCTCTTTTAATAACTGGGTTTTACCGTTCATGGGGCTTTCTCCTGCAGCAGCTCACGCAAAGTCTTTCGGTCAGGAAGTGGGGCAATGAAAAACTTCATGCCTAGAGGACGAAAAGCTCGCTGAACGGACTGGAATGCCACACCATCGAAGTCATCATTTTCAATAAGTACCAGGGTTCGACGACTGATTTTCACCAACCTGGCGTATTTTTCCTGGGTGAGCCCAAAGAAAGTACGGCGCAGAGTTTTCAGTAGCTTGCCGGTACTGAGCTGTTCTTGATAATGCTGCTGCAAAAGCTCAGCCAGAGCTGCGTCTCTTTCTTCGGGCGAAAAAGCGGTTCGTTTCAACTCGGGCACAGGGTGACTCCACTGACAATATATTGAGCAGGATACTGCACTTTTCAGTAGAGGTGAAGGTGTGATGTGCAGAATACTGCACTTTATTTAAGGTGAAGCGCTCAGATACAAAAAAGCCACCTCGAAAGGTGGCTTTCATAATTACATGATCAAGTAGGTATTACTGCCCCTTGATGGCTTTCAGGCCGGGGTAGGGGGCCTTGCTGCCGAGAAGCTCTTCGATGACCAGCAGGCGGTTGTATTTGGCAACACGATCCGAGCGGCACAGGGAGCCGGTTTTGATCTGGCCTGCTGTGGTGCCCACGGCCAGGTCGGCAATGGTGGTGTCTTCGGTTTCGCCGGAGCGGTGGGAGATGACCGCTGTGTAACCGGCTTCCTTGGCCATTTTGATGGCTTCCAGGGTTTCGGTCAGGGAGCCGATCTGGTTGAACTTGATCAGGATGGAGTTGCCCACACCCTTTTCGATGCCTTCTTTCAGGATTTTGGTGTTGGTGACGAAGAGGTCATCACCCACCAGTTGAACCTTGCTGCCCAGTTTTTCAGTCTGGTATTTCCAGCCATCCCAGTCGGACTCATCCTGACCGTCTTCAATGGAAACAATCGGGTAGTCTTCGCACAGCTTGGCCAGGTAGTCGCTGAAGCCTTCGGAAGAAAACTTCTGGCCTTCACCGGCCATATCATACTGACCATCTTTATAGAATTCGGTGGAAGCACAATCCAGCGCCAGGGTGATGTCCTTGCCCAGTTCATAACCGGCAGCCGCCACGGCCTGCTTGATCACCGCCAGAGCATCAGCATTGGAAGCCAGGTTGGGAGCAAAACCACCCTCGTCGCCCACGGAGGTGCTCAGGCCCTTGTCTTTCAGAACTTTTTTTAGGGCGTGGAAGATCTCGGCACCGGCACGCAGGGCTTCGGCAAAAGTGGGTGCGGAAACCGGCTGCACCATGAATTCCTGAATATCAACGTTATTGTCGGCATGTTCGCCACCGTTGAGGATGTTCATCATGGGTACAGGCATGGAAAACTGACCGGCCGTGCCGTTGATGTCCGCAATGTGTTCAAACAGCTCAACACCCTTGGCGGCAGCAGCGGCCTTGGCGTTGGCCAGAGACACAGCCAGAATGGCATTGGCACCCAGCTTGGCCTTGTTATCCGTGCCGTCCAGATCCAGCATGATTTTGTCGATGGCTTGCTGGTCAGTGGCATCCTGACCCAGCAGGGCATCACGAATCGCACCATTCACGTTAGCCACAGCCTTAAGGACACCTTTACCGAGATAACGGCTCTTGTCGCCATCACGCAGTTCCAAAGCTTCACGTGAGCCGGTGGAAGCACCGGAAGGGGCACAGGCACTGCCCTTGAAGCCACCTTCCAGGGTGACATCGGCCATCACGGTGGGGTTGCCGCGTGAATCCAGTACTTCGCGTCCTTTAATCTCGATAATCTTAGCCATGAATGGAAGTCTCCAGGTTCTTTGTCAGTTATTAAGGTTTTAATCGATATCTAATGCAGGCAGGGATTTAACCAGATCATCCACGGCCTTCATTTGTTGTAAGAAGGGTTCCAGCTTGTCCAGCGGCAGGGCCGAGGGGCCATCACACTTGGCCTGGTTGGGTTCGGGATGGGCTTCCAGAAACAGCCCGGCAATGCCCTGGCTGATACCGGCACGGCCCAGTTCCGGCGTCAGTTGGCGACGCCCACCACTGGCAGCCCCTGTGGGGTCGCGCATCTGCAGCGCATGGGTGACATCAAAAATCAGCGGGGCGTTGTTGCTGACTTTTTTCATGACATCAAAACCCAGCATATCCACAACCAGATTGTCATAGCCAAAGCAGCTGCCGCGCTCGCAGAGCAGGATTTGATCATTGCCGCACTCGGCAAATTTTTCCACCAGATTGCCCACCTGACCGGGTGACATGAACTGGGGCTTTTTAACATTGATTGGCTTGCTGGTTGCCGCCATAGCCTTGACCAGATCCGTCTGACGCGCCAGAAATGCAGGCAGTTGCAGAATATCCAGCACCTCGGCAGCCGCAGCAGCCTGGTCGATCTCATGGATATCACTGATCACCGGAACCTGAAAGGTGTCCTTGATTTCCTGCAGCAGCTTCAGGCCTTCATCCAGACCGGGACCGCGAAAGGAGTGAATCGAGGAGCGATTGGCCTTGTCAAAACTGGCCTTGAAGACATAGGGAATGCCCAGCTTCTGGGTCACTTCCACATAATGCTCGGCAATCTTTAAGGCCAGATCGCGGGATTCCAGCACATTCATCCCGCCCAGAAGTACAAAGGGGCGATCATTGGCCAGAGTCAGATCGGCAACCTGAATGGCTTGCTGGTTGTTCATACCGGAGTTCCACCTGAGGCATTTTGTTTGCGCAGGGCTTTTTGATCCAGAGCGGCATTGATAAAGCCGGTAAACAGAGGATGACCATCACGCGGGGTGGAAGTGAATTCCGGGTGGAACTGGCAGGCGACAAACCAGGGGTGATCGGGCAGCTCAACCATTTCCACCAGCGCCTTGTCAGCACTGCGACCGGAAACCACCAAACCGGCTTTTTCCAGCTCACCGATAAACTGGTTGTTGACTTCATAACGGTGGCGGTGGCGCTCGACAATATTTTCCGCGGCATAGGTTGCTCTGGCTTTGGTGCCTTCTTCCAGATGACAAACCTGACCGCCCAGGCGCATGGTACCGCCCAGATCCGAGTTGGTATCGCGGGTTTCTATCTTGCCTTCGGGGGTCAGCCATTCAGTGATCAGGCCAACGACCGGGTGCTGGGTATCCAGGGTGAATTCAGTGGAATTGGCATCCTCCCAACCGGCGACATGACGGGCAAACTCAATCACCGCTACCTGCATACCCAGGCAAATGCCCAGGTAAGGAATCTTGTTTTCGCGGGCAAACTGAGCGGTCAAAATCTTGCCTTCCACACCGCGCTCACCAAAGCCACCGGGAATCAGAATGGCATCCTTTTCGGCCAGACGATCCGTGCCCTTGCGTTCAATTTCTTCGGAGTCGATGTAATCAATTTCCACCTTGGTGCGGGTGTGAATACCGGCATGAATGATGGATTCGATCAGGGATTTATAAGCATCCAGCAGCTCCATGTACTTGCCGACCATGGCAATCTTCACGGTTTTCTGCGGATTCAGCTTGCCATCCACCACCTGCACCCATTCGGAGAGATCTGCTGGCGGGCAATCCAGATTGAACTTGGCGGTCACGATTTCATCCAGACCCTGCTCATGCAGCATGGAAGGAATGCGATAAATCGTGTCAGCATCCGGCAGGGAAATAACTGCGTTTTCATCAACATTGGTGAAGAGGGCAATCTTGCGCAGCTCGTTGGCTTCAATTTCCACATCCGAACGGCAGATCAGGATGTCCGGCTGAATACCGATGGAACGCAGCTCTTTCACTGAATGCTGGGTGGGTTTGGTTTTGGTTTCACCGGCGGTCTTGATGTAGGGCACCAGGGTGAGATGCATAAACAAGGCGTTCTGGGAGCCCACCTTAACGCGCAACTGGCGAATGGCTTCCAGAAAAGGCAGAGACTCAATATCACCGACCGTACCGCCCACTTCCACCAGGGCCACATCAAAGCCTTCGGCACCTTCCACCACCCGGCGCTGAATTTCATCGGTGATATGCGGAACCACCTGCACCGTACCACCCAGGTAATCACCGCGGCGCTCCTTGCGCAGAACACTTTCGTAGACACGCCCGGTGGTGAAGTTGTTTTTCTGGGTCATGCGTGAACGGATAAAACGCTCATAATGCCCCAGATCCAGATCGGTTTCGGCACCATCCTCGGTGACAAACACCTCACCATGCTGGAAAGGGCTCATGGTGCCGGGGTCCACGTTGATATAAGGGTCCAGCTTCATGATCGTGACCTTCAAGCCACGTGCTTCCAGAATAGCTGCCAAAGAAGCCGAGGCGATGCCCTTGCCCAGGGAAGAAACCACACCACCAGTCACGAAAATGTAACGCGTCATGAACACCGTCCAAAAATAGATCAGCATCAGCCCTTGCAGGCCGACAAAAGGTACAGGGAGGAAAAGTTTTAGATGGGAGCGCAGTCTACCAGAAGCCGGAAGAATTCCAAAGGTTTTCACCCCGGATACTGCTGGCGGATAAAATCCTCCACGGCCTGGGCTTCTCCCCGAAAGACAAGGCGCCCCTGCTTTTGCTTTTCATGGTGGTGGTACATGGGGTCATAGTATTCTTCCAGCAGTGTGGTGATCCATTGCCGGTGTTGATCCAGGCTGGCGGAAAAATCCCCGCAGGCCAAAGCTTCCTGTAGTATCCGGCTCAGGCGCTGGTGGCGCTCCCCGCCCAGGCGTTTGCGAATGCGATCCATCGCCGCCTGCAGATGTTGCGCAAAGGCGGCATGCCCTGCTTCCAAACCTTGCTGGTCGAGAAATTCACCGCGCAGGTCAATCACATAATCCTTGAGAATCCGCTCCACTCTTTCGGCAAAAGGGGCATCCAGAACCACCAGTGGGCTGACTTCCATCTTGCGAATCAGGCTCTGCGGCAGGGCCAGTCGCCCGATGGTCTGATTTTCATCCTCCACCACCAGTTGCGAGTGACCGGCATGGCGCTGGTGCAAAAGATCCACCGCCAGAGCATTTTCAAAATTAATCGGTGTAGGTTGCGGGTGGGCATGACGACCAAAACTGGAACCGCGATGCTGGGCATGACCTTCCAGATCCACGGCATGATTCAGGCGCATCAGCAGCTCGGTTTTGCCGGTGCCGGTCATGCCACTGACCAGAAGCAGCGAACAATCCGCCATGGCCTGATCAGTGGTATCAATCAGAAAACGTCGCAGCGCCTTGTAGCCTCCGGCAATGCGCGGATACTTCACCCCGGCCTCGGCCATCCACTGCTGAACCAACTGCGAACGCAGGCCACCGCGAAAACAGAAAAGATAACCTTCCGGGTGACGGTGGGCAAAATCCACCCAGGCGGCAACCCGCTGTTCCTTGATCTTGCCGTGAACCAGCTCATGCCCCAGACGAATCGCCGCTTCCTGACCCTTCTGCTTGTAACAGGTGCCCACGGCGGCCCTTTCCTCATCCAGCATCAGCGGCAGGTTTTCAGCAGTGGGGAAACTGCCCAGATCAAACTCCACAGGGGCACGGGTATCCATCAGAGGTGCGCCGGACAGCAAAATTTCGCGATAGTGATCAACCAGTTCCGGCATCAGACGACCTCAACCGCCAGAGTACCGGCGGCTTGCATTGCACCGATGGGCTCCAGATTGAGATTGAGGCGCGAAGCCAACTGCTGCAATTCATCTTCTGCCTCGGGCGCTATAGCCAGCAATAAACCACCGCTGGTCTGGGGGTCGCAGAAAAGCTGGCGCTGCAAGTCATCCATCGGGGCGAGGCGGTGACCATAGCTGTCAAAATTGCGCCCGGTTCCGCCGGGAACACAGCCCTGTTGCAGGTAGTCTTCAACCGGCTCCAGGCGGGGAACAGCCGTAGCCTTGAGGTGAGCCGTCAAGCCACTGCCATCGGCCATTTCCACCAGGTGGCCCATCAAGCCAAAACCGGTGACATCCGTCATGGCATGAACGCCTTCCAGTTTGGCAAATTCCAGACCCGGCGTATTGAGCTGACACATCAGATCCCGCGCAAGATTTTTATGCTCCGGCTTCAGCTTGCCCTGCTTTTCAGCCGTGGTGAGAATGCCAATCCCCAGCGGCTTGGTCAGATACAGGCGATCTCCTTCACGGGCGGTATCATTGCGCTTCATGAACCGTTTTTCCACCAGACCCGTCACTGCCAGGCCAAAAATCGGCTCCGGGGCATCAATGGAATGACCACCGGCCAGAGCTATGCCCGCAGCATCACAAACATGCCGTGCACCTGCCACCACTTCCCCGGCGACTTCAGCAGGCAAAAGATCCACCGGCCAACCCAGAATGGCAATCGCCATTAGCGGCCTGGCCCCCATGGCATAGATATCACTGATGGCATTGGTTGCAGCAATCCGCCCGAAATCAAAAGGATCATCAACAATGGGCATGAAAAAATCCGTGGTCGACACCACACCCTGCTCATCATTCAAGGCAAAAACTGCGGCATCATCACGGGAATCATTACCCACCCAAAGCCGGGGGTCCGGCAGAGAACGCCCGGCCTTCTCCAGAATCTGGTTGAGAACCCCAGGCGAAATCTTGCAACCACAGCCCGCACCGTGGCTGTATTGGGTCAAGCGATAAACCTGAGAGGGGGAAGCCTGAGAAGACATGCGGATAGCCTCTGAAGAAAAACAGCAAGGGTAGCCGAGAAGCTAAAGAGAAGAAAGAGCCGGGCCATTTGAGAAGCAATGCTAAACTGCCCGGAATCGAAACCCATGAGGTGAGTTTTCTTCCATGATTAATCTGCTGAAATACCTGGTTTTACCACCAACAGGTAACGCTTTGCTGGCGCTGCTGGGGCTTTTACTGATTCTCAGAAAATGGACCAAAACAGGTATAACCCTGGTTCTGGCAGCCCTTTTCAGCCTGATACTGCTTGCCATGCCTGTGGTCAGCCACTGGTTAACCCAGCCTCTGGAAAAGTACCCACCCCTGAGTCTGGAAACTGTGGATCAGCAGCAAGCCATTATTCTGCTGGGTGGTGGGCGTGCTTATTCCGGCAAGGAATACGGCTGGCCGGATGCACCCAGCGAAGCCAGTATCACCCGCCTGACCTATGCCGCCTGGCTGCATCGCAAAACTGGATTGCCGTTGCTGTTGACCGGTGGAAGCAAACATGGCGAAGAACTCAGTGAAGCCCAACTGATGCAGCAACTGCTGGAAGAAAGCTATGGCATAAAAGCCCAATGGCTGGAAGAACAAAGCCATAACACCCATGAAAACGCCCTTTTCAGTGCCGAACTTCTGCAAGAACAGGACCTGGACCAGGTGATTCTGGTCAGCCACGCCTGGCACCTGGCCAGAGCCGTTCCTGCTTTTGAACGCCAGGGACTGGAAATTCTGCCTGCACCCCTGCAGTTTTCCACCCCTCCCACCTCAGGACTGATCGGCTGGATACCCCGCGCCTACCACCTGAATAAAAGCAGTCAGGCATTGCATGAATACCTGGGGAGAGTGGTTTACAGCTTTTCTGCCAAGTAACACCCAGCTCGAACCGCCGCGCGGCTCCTGCTTGTATCCCTCTCCGATTGGGCAACGGTTTACGAAGAGCTTTGTAAAAGCGGATCGGGGAGGCTCATCACAAACTGCCAAGCGGGCTGAATATGAATGCGAACACCTTGCTGTTCAATGATCTGCTCTTCATTGAGTGTAACGAGAATACCCGAGTCTGCTTTCAGAAAATGCGCGGCTTTAATCAGCCCTTTAAACTCCCTTTCGCGGGTATCGGGATGGCTGATGTCATAAGCAACCTGGATGGGAATTTGCACGCCTGGCGATGAAAGCAAAAAATCACACTCCTGCACGCCCTTGATAAATTGCAACTGCGGCTGCTGTCGTCGCAGACTGATCGCGATCAGGTTTTCCAGCAATTTGCCATGATCCTGCTGGTAGCGAAAGCTCAGCTGGGTCAAAAAGCCATTATCAATTACGTAGGCTTTTTTCTCGGCCATCGTCTGGCGCACTATGGAAGGATCGTATCTGCTGGCGATCACCGAAAAATACACGGCTTCACTCATGGCCAAGTAATCATGCAGGGAGTTTTTCCCCACCTTGAAACCCGCAGACTTCATTTCATTATGAATTTTAGCAATCGATAAGGGGCTGGTCACGCTCTCAAGCAAGCGTTTAAGGAAATACTTGAGGGCCGGTATATTGCTTTCCTGGTAGCGCTCAATCAGGTCCCGAAACATCATGACATCGAAATAATCCTGCAGGATTTTCCGGCGGATATCGGCCGATTCAATGTGAACCAGCTCCGGAAAGCCCCCTTGCACCAGATAGCGTTCAAATTGTGCCGCCATCAAGGCCCGCCCTCTTGAGCTGACTGAATCAGGCTCAATCTTCTGAAAGCGTAAGAACTCCATGAAGCTGAGCGGAAACACCTCATAACTCAGGCAGCGCCCGCGCAGCGAAGTGGCAATTTCAGAACTGAGTAACCGGGAGTTGGAGCCGGTCAAGTAAATATGACGGCTGACACTGTCATCAAGGCGTCGGATAAACTTCTCCCAGCCCTCGACCTCCTGAATTTCATCAAAAAAGAAATAGCACTGGCTCAAGTCCTGGTCGGGATAAAGTTCGCGGTAAGCTTGCAAAATCAGATCCAGGTCTTCAGTCCGAAGCCTCAGACGCTCATCCTCAAAGTTCAGGTAAAGAATGCGTTTTGCATCAATGGACTGGCGAAGAGTCTGAATGGCATCCAGCAGCAGGGAAGTTTTGCCGGCCCGACGCATCCCTGTAACCACGACGATTTTTTCAATATCCAGCGGAAGGTCAAGGTCGCGCCTGATTAAAGGGCGGATCGGACTATCATGAAAGTCAGTAATCAGCTGCTTGAAAAGAGATTTGGTATCCATGAGAAACAAAATAGCAGAAACTATCTCTGATAGAAAGATTAACTCCTAATAAAAGTCACTTTCAAGTGCTCTGGCTAACCTGAAAAACAACCGATTGGTTTACCCCCGCGGGTGCGGGGAACAGGCGATGCCGCGTCTTCCTCTTCCACCACTTCCAGGTTTAGCCCCGCGGGTGCGGGGAACAGGCCCCGTATTTGATGGCCTTTTTTTCGATCAACGGTTTAGCCCCGCAGGTGCGGGGAACAGCCTGATCCACTTAAGCGGATAACACCATGAGCCGGTTTAGCCTCGCAGGTGCGGGGAACAGCACCGGGCACTGAGTTGATGTAGTCGATCTGGCGGTTTAGCCCCGCGGGTGCGGGGAACAGTGTCAAACAGCCTCAACACTCAAGAACAATTTCGGTTTAGCCCCGCGGGTGCGGGGAACAGATTTAGCTGGGAGAGACCCTGAATGAGCAGCCCGGTTTAGCCCCGCGGGTGCGGGGAACAGGGAATTTCTGTCCATTTAGATTCACCAGCATACGGTTTAGCCCCGCGGGTGCGGGGAACAGCCAGGGCGCTATCACCCGCAGTGTGTCGGATGCGGTTTAGCCCCGCGGGTGCGGGGAACAGGAGCAGGCCCAGGTTCCCGCCTGCATTGATCGCGGTTTAGCCCCGCGGGTGCGGGGAACAGGACCCATCATTGAACACAATCTTTAATACGGGCGGTTTAGCCCCGCGGGTGCGGGGAACAGCGCGGAAAAAACCTCGTAATTCTTATCGGAAACGGTTTAGCCCCGCGGGTGCGGGGAACAGTTGTACGTTTATTAAACAGTAACCATAAGGAACGGTTTAGCCCCGCGGGTGCGGGGAACAGTTCCAGCCACTCTTCTGCAGAGAGCAAAGTGCCGGTTTAGCCCCGCGGGTGCGGGGAACAGTTGATTGCTGAATTCTTGGTGGAGGGAGGGGGCGGTTTAGCCCCGCGGGTGCGGGGAACAGACCAATAGGGCAGTTCAGGGTAGCTGTGCTGCCGGTTTAGCCCCGCGGGTGCGGGGTGTTAATGGCCAACTAAACTGACCCGCTTCTGGCCATTAATTTTGACCCACCCCCAAGGTGGCTTTGGCCACCAAAACCAGTACCTTCCCTCAACGATGATGATTAAGGGGAAGGGTTTTGAAGGAGTGGGTTGTGATTCATAAAATCAAAGCACTACACGACAACGGCCAGGGTCTTTCCGTCCGAGCCATCAGTAAGCAGTTGTCCATCTCTCGCAATACCGTTCGCAAGTATCTGCGTCTATCGGAAGAAGCCATTCAAGGTCAGCAATCAGACCCCAGTCGCAGCAAAAAGCTGGATGATTACCGCAGTTATCTGGTGTACCTACTGGGTGAGTTCCCCAAGCTGAGTGCGGTGAAGGTTGCTCGTAAGCTGCGTACTAAATATGGCTCCATCCCTGCATCTGATCGAAGTTTGCGCCGTTATATTCAACAGCTGCGCCAGGAAGTGGCTGTAGCTCAGGTTCGCTACTTTGAACCCATTATTGATGATGTGGCCGGTGTTCAATGTCAGGTTGATCCCGGCGAGCTGCGAGGCGTTCGGGTCGGTGATCAGGAGGTCACCCTTCACTTTGTTGTCTTCGTGCTCTCTTTCTCGCGTCTGATGTATGTGGGCCTGAGCTTCCAGCCCCTTGATACCCAGGCCTTTATTCAACTGCATGATGAAGCCTTCCGGTATTTTGGCGGCATCACCGAAGAGTGTGTTTATGACCAGACCAAGCTGGTGGTGATCAAGGAGCAATACCGGGAAATCGAGGCCAACCAGCGCTTTTACCAGTATGCCACCACCGCAGGCTTTAGAATCCATGCCTGTGAAGGCTATGACCCCCAGAGCAAGGGCAAGGTGGAAGCTGGGGTCAAATACGTCAAGCAGGACTGCTTTTATGGCGAACACTTCACCTGTCAACAAGCCGTGAGAGACCATCTGCAAAACTGGCTGGATGAAGTGGCCAACCGTCGTGAGCATGGCACCACCGGCCAGATCCCCCACACCGTTTTTATGGCCGAAGAACGAACTCAGCTGAAGCCTTACCTGGCCCCCAGCAGTCTTCGTCAGCCTTCGGCGATTGAAACTCGTCGTGCGGATAAAACCGGTCTGATCAGCTACCAAGCCAATAAATACTCCGTGCCTCTGGCCTGGCAGCAATCTCAGGTCGGTGTAATGCAGCAGGAAGGCCGTCTGGTCATTACCGACCTAAACACTGGTGAGACCCTGGCCGAACATACCCTGTGCCTGGAAAAGGGGCGCATCATCAAGAACAACAACCACTACCGGGACAGGGAAGCTCGGGTGGCGCAGCTGGAGACCGAAATCAGTCAAATGCTGGGAAAGGCTCTGGGTCAGACACTCTGCCAGCAGATCAGGCGCTCAGAGCCTAGAGTCGTCAAGGATCAGCTGGTTGCCCTGAAATCCATCCTGGCTCACCTGGAGCCGGAAGATCGAAAGCTGCTTGTGCAGCTGGCCGAGCGGCCCGGCATTACCGCTGGCAAGATCAAACGCTACCTGGAGGCGGAACGTCAGGCGCGGAGCAAAGGGCGTTATCCAGATCACGGTCTGCCAGAGGCTACTTCGGCCAACCATGTAGACCTCTCGGCTTACCAGCGACTTGGCCAGTCCAGTGGCCAGGAGGTGACCCATGGGGCAGCTTGAACAAACCCGCGCCCGCTGCAAAAGCCTGAGGCTGACCTGGATGGCTCAACAGCTCCCTCAGCTGCTCGGTGAAGCTGAAAGTAATGACTGGTCTTATCTACAGTGTATCGACCACCTGATGGGCTATGAGCTGAAAGAACGCGATCAAAAACGCATCCAGCGTCACTTCAAACAAGCTCACTTCCCGATGGAAAAGCGCCTGGATGACTTCGACTATCGTCACCAGACCACCATCAATAAACGCCAGATCAGTGCGCTGCTGGACTTCAACTTCCTGGATCAGCGCCAGAACCTGGTGTTCATCGGGCCACCGGGAGTGGGCAAAACCCACCTGGCCATTGGCCTGGGCTACAAAGCCATCGAAGCCGGTTACAAGGTGCTGTTCAAAACGGCCATGACCCTGGTGGAAGAGCTGGAACTGGCTGAAAAACGCGGTGAACTGAAAAAGCGGATCAGCCTGCTGGCCAAAAACGACCTGCTGATCATTGATGAGCTGGGATACCTGCCCATGAGCCGCCAGTCCCGCTATAACCTCTTCCAACTGGTCAACAGCCTGTATGAGTACCGCTCCATCATCCTGACCACCAACAAGGACTTCACCGACTGGGGAGAGTTCTTCCATAACGACAATGTGGCCATACCCATCGTAGACCGGATTATCCATCACTCACACATCTTCATGCTGGGAGGAGAAAGCTATCGACTGAAAGAAAAGTTAACCAACTAACGCACCAGGTGGGTCAATTTTATTGGCCAAAGGTGGGTCAAAATAAATGGCCATTGACAAGCCTCAAGGGGTTTCGTCTGCGAAGGGGGACGTGGCGTTTGCGCCGTGCGTCATTTCGCGCTTGTTTCGTTTTGACGCAGCTGCTGCATTTGGCTCCTGGAGTCTTTTGCAGCTTGTACCATTTCGGCACTGTTCCGTTTTTGTACAAGCACCTCCAGCGTCTTGAGTCATTTCGCGCTTGTTTCGTTTTGACTAAACTAGGTCAGTCTCACACCTGAGAATAAGCCCACCAATGAGACTTAACTTATTGTTCCCATTGAATTTTTTTCCTGCTATATTCGCTCGACCATTAACCAAGGAGTATGCAGGATGATCGACCAAACGCAGCTAGTACATGATGTCTTGAGCCTTAGGAGTGACTTGGAGTTACAGGGCATAGAGCGGGATGACGACGCGCTTAACTATCGCTGGCTGCTGGTGACGGAAGGCCAGGGCGGGAATGGGCCAGTCGCTAAGTGGGGTGACCAGACTTGGTTAGGCGTGAAGATTGACCACTGAAAGGCTGTGTCTGACTCTAGGTATCCTCTACCTTACTGTTAATAGATAACTATAATAGTAAAGCCTATAGATACTCTTAGTCAGACACTAAGTAGGACTAAGAGTAGACCTAGTGTATATCCTATGTATTTCCCAGAGCACTTTCTTGCTAAGGTGTGGGTTATCAAATAACCAGCCCTGGTAGGTCATTATTTAACCAGTTGTCAGACGCTGGGTTAGGGTAGCGTCTTGATAAATTTCGGGACAGTCCCGTTTTTTATCACCTTGAGGAATTTCGCGCTTGTTTCGTTTTTCCCCAAACTCCTTCTGGGGACGTTTCGTCTGCGAAGGGGGACGTGGCGTTGGCGTCTTGGTAAATTTCGCGCTTGTTTCGTTTTTTACCAGCTCCATACAGTCTGCGAAGGGAGACGCTAGGTTGGAGTCTTGAGCAATTTGGCTCCTGGAGTCTTTTTGCTCTGCTGCATTTCGCGCTTGTTTCGTTTTGCAACAAGACACAGCCTTCAAGTCAGACACAGCGAAAACAACAGGAGAACAGGCACGCATATAGCCAAAAGCTATAAGAAACCCATTACTCCTAAGGTGTGGGCTATAAGCCCTCAGACCGTCTCTAGGGCCGTGTAAAGGGTCTGTCTACTTACCCCGTACTCCTGGGCTACATCCTTCTTTGTGCCACCTGAGGCCAGCTTACAACGTATCTCAGCCACCTGTTCAGGGGTCAGCTTCCTTTTAGCTCCTATCTGCTTCCCTTTCCTCTTGGCTATGGCTATGCCTTCCTTTTGTCGCTCCCTAATCATTGATCGCTCAAACTCTGCAAAGGCTCCCATCATTTGAAGCTGTAGGGTCTGGAATGGATTTGCCTCACCAGTGAAGGCCAGGTTCTCCTTGTGAAACTGAACAGTTACCCCGCGTCCCGTTAGGTCACTGACCAACTGCATTAGGTCGGACATATTGCGGGCTAGGCGGTCGATACTGTGAACATGCAGCGTGTCCCCTTTGCGGGCATGGCGTAGGCACTCAGTTAGCGCGGGTCTGTTCGTATCCTTACCGCTTACCTTGTCTGTGAAGCGTTCATCAAACTCCATCCCGTCTAACTGTCGGTCTGTGTTCTGGTCTACTGAGGATACGCGAATATAAGCAAGGTGCTGGCCTGACATGATGATTCCCCCTAAGTGTTAGTGTCCAGGTAACTCTAGGGTTATCTTTACGTTGTGTCAATAAATAATTATTCAACTCACTTGGACACGACAACACGCGGGCTTGAGCTATGGGCTAAAGCGTGTCAAGTATGCTTACTTTGTTGGACACCACCTCCACCCCGCTCCCCCTTGGCTAAAAGGTGTTGAGCCTGGGCTTCAAGAACGGGGTATAGGGGGAAAGCTGGAAGTGCAGAACATCTAAATAGGCTGACAGATTTTTGGTCAATTTATGAAGGCAGCGGTATCACACAGGGTATCACTCAGCACCTATTGACGAACGAACGCCACTCATATACTCTTAAAATTCAACAAGATACAAACGATACCGTTAGTCCCTGCCTCCTGATCGGGGCACCAATAAAAACCGCTATACAACTGCATTATAAAGCTTCCGCAACCCCTTGTAGTTTCTGCCTACTGACTCTGGATTCCTCTCAGGTGGGCCGGTATCCAGCGACGTTCTGCAAGATTAAAAAGCAACTCCGTCACTATCGCCATGAGAGCGGCGGGGATGGCACCATAGAGCACCAGAGTGTGATCATTCAGCGCCAGACCGGTGACGATGGGCTCACCCAGCCCCCCGGCTCCGATGAATGCAGCCAGGGTGGCAGTGCCGATATTGATGATGGCGGCTGTTTTGATCCCCACCAATAGATTGGGAGCTGCCAGCGGCAAGAGGATGTACTTGAGCTGCTCCTTGCGGGTCATCCCCATACCCAGACTGACCTTGACCAGAAGCGGGTTCACCGTCAACAGGGAGGTGACCGCAGCACGCAGAATCGGCAGCAGGGAATAAAGAAACAACGCGATGATCGCGGGCAGAAAACCGATGCCAAAGAGCGGGATCATCAAGGCCAGCAGGGCGATGGAAGGGATGGTCTGCAGTAAACCGGCCACATAAAGCACCGCCTGAGAAATGCGTGGGCTGCGATAAACAAGAATGGCCAGAGGCAGGCCAACCAGGCAGGCGAGGAATAAAGCCAGCAGGGTCAGTTGCAGATGCTCCAGCAGATTAACATCCAGTTTATCCCATTTTAGACCACTGAACTTGCGTTGCTCATCGACAATCAGGCCTTCCTCAAGCAGAAAATCATGGGCCACTTCAGTGAAACCCGCTTCCTGTGAAGAAATCTGCGCATTCAGTGCCTGCATCCGGGTTTCATTCAGGAGACCCGCCAGCTCTTCCAGGCTGGCGTGGACGGCCAGAGGCAGGTCGGCTCTCACCAGTGGCAAGGCAAGGTACTGCGGAAAATAATCACGATCATCTTCCAGCAGAATCAGATTGAAGCGCTCCAGGTCACCATCCGTTGAGTAGGCATCAGTGATATCAATTCGCCCCGCCTGGATGGCTTCATAAGCCAGACCATGTTCCACCCCAAGCGGAGTGAACGGCAGTTCATAAGTCTCTTTCAAGCCCGGCCAGCCATCATTGCGTTGAATGAATTCATGCGAAAAACCCAGACGCAGCTCTTCATGTGCAGGCAGATCACTGATGCGCTGGATGTCTTTTTCTTCAGCCATTGCAGCCTGCATCGTCAAAGCATAGGTATTGTTAAAACCCAGCGAAGGCAAGGCCTTGAGCCTGAAGTTTTCCAGCTTCTCATTGAGCCTGGAAAGCTCGGGCGTGGTTTCCAGTCCCAGCAGGCTCAGCGCCAGGGTGCCGGTGTATTCAGGGTAGATATCAATATCCCCACCCTGCAGTGCCTGCCAGGTTACGGAGGTGCTTCCCAGCCCCAGTTGGCGCTGAACCTGAAAACCATCGGCTTCCAGTTTCTGGGCAAAGATCTCCCCCAGCAAACGCCCTTCGCTGTCCATTTTTGATCCCACGGTCAGGGTCTGGGCAGAAGTGAAACCGGCCAGCAGCAGACAGCCCAGCAGTAACAGTAACCTCAACATCAGCGTGCCTCCAGCAGGCGAGCCACCTGGGTATTGGCTGGGTTATCAACAATGGCCTGAGGGTGATCGGCCTGGAGCACAATGCCGGGATCCAGAACCACCATGAAATCAGCCAGCTTGATGGCTTCCTGAATGTCGTGGGTGACCAGGATCACGCTGCGCGCTTCTGCTGCCTGAAGCTCCTGAAAGCGGGAATGAACATCCACGCGGGTAATGGGGTCGACTGCGGAAAAGGCCTCATCCAGCAAAAGCAGGTCCGGGTCCAGCATCATGGCCCGGCACAGGCCCACCCTTTGCGCCTGCCCCCCGGAAATCTCATGCGGATAGCGTTCCAGCAGAGCCAGATCCAGATACATGAATTGAAACAGCTTATGAACCCTGGCCGTGATCTGTTCTTTGCTCCAGCCTTCCAGTCCAGCCATCAGGGTAATATTGCCTTTCACCGTCAGATGCGGGAACAAACCGATCTGCTGCACGGCATAGCCCATTTTGCGGCGTAGCTGTGGCAACTTTCCATAATCAATCGGCTCCCCGAAAATTCGCACTTCACCGGCATCGGGTCGCAACAAGCCGTTGATCAGTTGCAGCAGGGTGGATTTCCCGCAACCACTGGCACCCACCAGAGCGGTCACCTGACGGCGGGGCAACTCCAGGCTGACACCTTCAAAAAGGCGCTGAGTGGAAAATCCTTTAAAAACCTTGTCGAAGGTGACGCTGGGTAAAGGCATAGATCAACACTTTTGCAAAGAATTTCTGAATGGCCTCAGGGGCAGGGGTTTGGCTGTTCCAAGTGGATCTGCTCAATCGCGTCCAGTTGTTCATCAGTCAGAGTTAGGTTAGCTGACTCCAGGTTATTTTGCAGTTGTTCCAGGGTGGTGGCTCCAATGATGTTACTGGTCACAAAGGGGCGCTGAGTGACAAAAGCCAGAGCCATCTGGGCCGGGTCCAGACCAGAATCCTGCGCCAGCTGAACATACCGGGCCGTTGTTTTTTCAGCCAGGGGGGAGGTGTAACGCTGAAAACGTTCATAGAGTGTCAGGCGGGCACCGGCCGGTTTCGCCTGGTTGAGGTACTTGCCGCTCAAAACGCCAAAGCCCAGGGGCGAATAGGCCAGCAATCCGACCTCTTCGCGAATGGCCATTTCTGCCAGCCCCACTTCAAAGGTGCGATTCAACAGGTTATAGGGGTTCTGGATCGACTGAATGCGCGGCAGTTGTTGTTCGTTACTCAGGCGCAGGTATTCGTGCAGGCCCCAGGAGGTTTCATTGGAAATCCCCAGATAACGCACCTTGCCTTCCTTGACCAAGTCTTCACAGGCTTTCAGGGTTTCTTCAATGCTGATGGCCTGTTCATCCTCCTGGTGTTGATAACCCAGTTGCCCGAAAAAATTGGCTTTTCGTTCGGGCCAGTGAATCTGGTAAAGATCCAGGTAGTCCGTCTGCAAGCGTTTCAGGCTGGCTTCACAGGCCTGTTTGATCTGTCGGGCATTGAGTCTCGGGCCGTCACGCAGGTAGGTCATGTTTTCCGAGCGCCCCACGACCTTGCTGGCAATGACCAGCTTGTCTCTTTGCTGCTGTTTTTTCAGCCAGCTGCCCAGATACTGCTCGGTCAGGCCCTGGGTGTCCGCTTTGGGCGGCACCGGATACATTTCAGCGGTATCAATAAAATTAACTCCGGCTGCAATGGCAGCATCCAGTTGTTCATGAGCTTCGGCTTCAGAGTTTTGCTCACCCCAGGTCATGGTGCCCAGGCAGATTTTGGAAACCTTCAACGAAGTTTGACCCAACTTGCGATATTCCATGCCTTCTCCTGTTTTTAGATGGATACTCTAGTTATTCAGCAGATAAAAGCCTTGCTGTTCACGGCCCTGCTGGTAGCGGTTAAACTGGTTCTTGATGCGTTGTTGCCCGTTTTGAATAAAGCTGGTTTCAATTTCCTCGAGCAAAGCCGACTGGAGTTCATCCCGGTATTTGATTTCTTCCACTTTCAACAGAGCCCAATCTGCTGCGGTCATGGCAGTAAAAACACCGATACCGGTCAGCAAGGCTCCCGGCCCACTGGGCGCAGTTGCTGCAGCTGCCGCACCGCTGGTCGCCGATTGTATAGCCAGTCGCGCGGGCAAACGGGCCAGGTAACGACGAATAATCCGGCTGGCTGCCTGGGCTGCCGGAGCACTGGCCAGGCGGGCGGCCATCAGACGCCCCGTCGGCAAAGCAATGGCAGCCCCGACCAGAGCACCACTACCTGCACTGATTTGCCAGCGACGCAGATCCGTTTCACTGGGTCTGACCCAATTTTGCAGATCCTGCTGCAAGGCCATTTTCTCAATACGCGGATCATCATCTGCAAGCTTAGCGTGCTGTGGTTTTTCCCGTTGGCGAAATTCTTCCTGCAAGTCATCCAGCCGGGAGGAAACATAACCGTCCCCCAGCGTTTGCCAGGTGGCAACAACTTGTGGGTTGATGGCGCTGAGGTGCTCGCGCCAGGCTGTATGCAACTGACTGTCATCCAGCAGATGCTGTTGCATCTTATCAATCAGCAATTCATCGAGATCACCGGTCACGGCCACAAACAAACGCAAGTAGGAGCCGGTCAGTGAATAATACCAATCCAGGTAGTTGTTGACCCCGGCCTCTGCCGCCTGGCGCACTTCCAGGGCCTCCTGCGCCAGCCAGTCATTCAGTGATTCCTGCAGTCGGGCATCCTGGGTGGCATTTATGGCGACCAACTGGCTGGTGAAATCCTGATAGTCTTCCTGAGTGAGCGTCAGGGTTTCTCCCCGCAAAAGACTGCGCACCAGTGGCTGGTCATCGCTGGCAAAAAAATGACTTTGCAGCAAATGACGCTGACTGTAGCTGAGAGTTGCCAGAATCAGCAGCAGAATAGCCAAACTGATGAGCAGGCCACGCTTGCCCCTGCCGGGAGCTGTGGCGCTATGAGTGCTCTGTGTCTGTGGATTGTTTGTCATCCAGACCTCGAATCAAATAGTCAGCGGCCACCAGCCAATAACTGGTGGCCAGAGCCAGACTAGCCATGACCCCTGCCAGGAGCAACCAGGTCAGCAAGCCCAACCAGCCTGCCTGTTCCAGATTACCAACAAAATTCTGCAATGCCCATTTCTGAGTCAGATCCAGCAATTGCACACTGCGTTCCAGAAAGCCCAGCAATTCAGCCGTGCGACTCACATCCAGGTGCTCTGCCATGGCCTGACTCCAACTCTTCCCCACCAGCCAGGGCTGGGGCTGGTAGATAAAAGCCAGCATCAATAACAAAGTCAAAACCAGAGTGTTAGCGCTCACCAACCAACGACAGAAGAGCAGTTTACGGTAAGCCGGTTGAATCGCAGCACCCAGGCGTTCGCTGAGAATTTTCTCCAGGGTTGGTAACACCAGCAAACTGCTGGCCAGTACTAGAAGCAACCAGGGAGAAATCAGCAGCACCTGCAATAACAGCAACAGTGCCAGCAGCAGGCTGGCCAACAGTTGACTGATCACACCCAGCCAACCCACTTGCAGGCGCCGAACCAGAGAACTTTCAGCATTCAGGTACTGAGCCAGCCAGACCTGGCGTTTTTGTCGGGCCAGATCCAGACGCAGATTGAAAATCACCCAGGTGATAAAAAACAGTAAGGGAAAAAACAGCCAGTCCTGCCAGCCTGAGGGTAGGAATCGCCAGATCAAAAGATCCGCAAAAGCGGCAACAAGTGCAAGAAGGGACAGCATCAGCGTTCCCCAACGCCCTGCACAGGGTAAAGCGTGTAGACCTGAAAAAACTCATCCCGGGAAAAGACTTTCAGCAGGTTTTTGCTGTAGGCAATCTTGCGGTTGCGATTAAGATCAAAACCCTTGTAGCCCAGAAGCTGCAGGCAATGAGCACAGACCTGGCGGTTTGTCTCACCCTGCGGCCCCAGGGGCAAACTGCCCGTACGCCGTGAGGTCACCCAAACCTGCTGGCCGGGTTCCCAGCCTTGCGTTACTTCACACTGGGCCAGGTGATAGTCATGATCCTCGGCCCGATAAATCACCAGGCGGGAATTTTTCAGGCCCCAGGTATCATCGGCAAAACGCCTCAGGCGATGCAGGGATACCAAGCGCCCCTGCTGATCCAGCTCGGAACGTTCCCGACCCGTCAGGTGCTTTTCCGGATTAAAGAGTTCAAAGTGCCCGGCCTTGCGCGCTTTCATACTCAGGCGCAGTTGTTTGAAAGGCTCGAACTCAGTGAAATCCGGCAGCTTCATGGCTCTTCAGCTTCCTGCAGGGGACGGCGTTGCTCTTCCAGAATGGCACGAATACGTGAATCAGCATCAGTCCGTACGCGAAATTCCACCCGGCGGGATAACTCTTCATTTTCGCTGCCGTCAGGGTTCAGAATCGGCTGGGATGAAGACAGTCCATTGGCAGTGAGGTTGCGTTTCAGCCAGTCTTCTTCAGCGTTGACCTCAGGGAGGTTGATCACATACTCCAGGCTGGAACGGGTGCGTGCCTGGGAGAGGCGCATGTTATTGATGTAGGCATCATTTTCGCTGACTGCATTGGTCCACTCACTGGAAGTATGACCTTCGATCCTGACCTCCTCAATATCTTCCCGGTATTCCTCGGAGGTAATGACCCCCACGTAGCGAGGAAAAAATTCTTCCAGGATTTCCGCAAAACGCGGGCGCAGATTGGCCGAACCGATTTCATAAAGAGCACCGCTGTCCTGAAAGGTGATCACCAGATCGGGACTCAGCTCGGCACCCCAGCCTGGTAGATCCTCTTCAAACTCTTCCAGCAGATCTTCATACAAGGCTTCCCGAAGATCCTGGTAGATTTCCGCCACTTCCCGCATGCGCTCACTTTCTTTCTGCACAATCACCATAAACACCACGGCCACCAGCAGAAACACCATCATCAGGCCGGCCATGAGGTCACTGACAGAAATCCAGTGAGCCCCCTCTTCTCCGGCAAGGGTTTCTTCTTCCTGGTTCTGGTCCAGGCTGCTCATGCATCACCTGCTTTACGCTCAGCGGTTTTCTGAATTTTTTCAGAGAGCTGCACCAGTTCCCGCAACTTGTCGGTCAGAGGTGTGTAGTCGCTGACGAATTTTTCCGACAAGGCCGCAAGCTGACTGCCAAAGGTCTGCAGGGAGTGAGTCAATTCATGCTCCAGGGCGGCATCCATGCGCACCAGCTGCTGTTCGGTGCGATCCAGGCTGCGTTCCATGAGTTTTTGCTGACGTCCCAGTTGATCATCCAGGCGTGGGCCCAGCAAGTCATTCATCTGCTCGACACTGGAGGCCACCCGCTTGGCCGAGTTGTCCATCAGCTTCTGCATTTGCTGATGCTGACGATCCAGTTGCCCGGCCAGACCATCGGTCAGGGTATGAATCCGCTCTTCCAGTTTGGGCAATCCACCACCGGCCTTGTTGACCAGGTTGGCGAGCGAATCCAGATAACTGCCCAGCGACTCGGACTGCTGTTGCAAGCCAGACATGACTTCACCCAGGGTATCGGCAACAACATTGAAGGACTGGGTGTGCTCGACCATGGTCTTGTAGGCTTCGGTGGCCTTGTCCAGTACCTGGCCATTGGCCCGCTGTTCATTGAGCAGGGCTTCCAGTTCTTCTTTATAGTTTTCCTGCCACTGCAGCATCTGGCCCACGGCTGCATTCAACTGCTGGAAGTTTTCCCCATACTGGGCACCGATCTGCTGATTGAAATCCTTCAGCAGGGTTTCCAGAGCTGCAACCAGGGCCTTGGAGTTGGCATCAGCCATCTGTTGCTGGTAATCACCGATCCCTTCACCCAGCTTTTTCAGGCTGGCCTGAAGGCGCTGGTCATTGTTCTTCATGTACTCATCAATTCGGGTCAGGCCGGAGTTTTTCAGCAGCAGACGAATATCCCCCAGCAGGGTGGCCAGATCATCCATGGTCGCCCCGGTGACCTGGGTGCTGCCATCCATACCCCGTACGTGATTCAGAACGTGACGCAACTTGATGGTCATCGCCCCGAACAACCCGGCAATGGAAGACCAGAAAGCTGTTTTCAAACCTTCAATCAATTGGGGAACACTGGCCTCAACATCGCCAGCATCAAACTCCATCAACCCCAGAGCAATACCCAGAAAGGTGCCAAAAATACCCACACTGGTCAGAATGGAAGGTGCGGCATTGACAGTGCGCAGAGAGTAAACCGGCCCATGAAAATAAATCGTCATCAAGGCGATCAAACCCATAAAAAACAGTGTCAGCGGGGAGAACATATCGAAAAAGGCCATGATCGTGAGCAAATATCCTTGGTGGCAGGAAAAAGCAAAATGGAGGTTAGTTTACCCGTTGCCAACGGCCAGGGTAAATCCTTGCGGCGTTTTAGCCAGGCTGCTTATCCGCTACAATAGCGCCATCTTCACAACTCTACAGGAAAAGTTTCGTGAATAAAGCCAAGCTCTTTGCCCTCAGCCAGTATCCACTGCCCCACCATCTTTTATCGCGCATCACAGGACGCCTGGCTGAATGCCGTCTGGTTTGGCTGAAAAATCTGCTGATCACACGCTTCATCAAACACTTCAAGGTGGATATGAGCGAAGCACAGCAACCGGACCCCACCGCCTATGCCAATTTTAATGAATTCTTTACCCGCCCCCTCAAAGAAGGCGCTCGCGAAATCACTGCTGACCCCCAAAAGCTGGCCAGCCCCGCTGACGGCAGCATCAGTGAGCTGGGCAGTCTGGAGCATGGTCGGGTTCTGCAGGCCAAGGGCATGCACTACAGCCTGACCCGCCTGCTGGGTGGCAACAGTGAAAAAGCCCAACCCTTTATGGGCGGTTCTTTTGCCACCATCTACCTGTCTCCCAAAGACTACCATCGGGTGCATATGCCAGTGGATGCCACCCTGCAGGAAACGCTTTACGTGCCCGGACGTATTTTTTCCGTCAACCAGGCCACGGCCGATAACGTCCCCGGCCTTTTTGCCCGTAATGAGCGTCTGGTCTGCTTTTTTGAGACTCCGGCAGGCCCCATGGCCATGATTCTGGTGGGTGCGATGATTGTGGCGGGCATTGAAACCGTCTGGGACGGCCAGGTGACTCCGCCGGTTCGGGAAGTGAAGCTGAAAGACTTCACTGACCCTGAGCCGATTGTTCTCGACAAGGGTCAGGAAATGGGACGCTTCAAACTGGGTTCCACGGTAATTCTGGTCTTTGGCCCGGATGCCGTGCAATGGCGCGAAGACCTGCAAAACGGCACCCAGGTACGTTTGGGTGAGGCCCTGGCAGAACTTGCTGGATAATGGATCAAAAACGATACATGAGGGCTGCAAAGACTCCGGTAACCCATTCGCGATTCACCAGCGGGCTGTCGATCACTGAATCGGGCAGTCTGCTGGTTTTGGCAGCAATCATCACCGAAGTTTTTTGACTAAAGGAATACAGGGTATTCAGGGTGATGCTGGGTTCCCAGCCAGAGTCCACCTGATAGGCAGGCCGGTCACTTCTGGCTTCACTTTCTGTTACGCCAAAATAGTAATCCAGCAACTCCGAGCTCTGCCAACTTAAGGCCACACCCGGACTTAAGCGCAGTTTTTCAGTCACCTTGAAACCGTAACTGTAGCTGCTGCTGAATTCATAACCCTGATGCTTGTTGAGCAGGTCATGAACCCCTTTGATTGCAAACTGGTGGCCCTTCACCCGACCTGAAAAACCCAGGCCGCCATCCAGGGACCAGTCACGGCTTTCCATACCATTCAGGTAACTGGAATCACTGCTGGAATAGCCCGCCAGACGCCCCTTGACCAACACACTGGCTTGAATACCGCCCCAGGAACCGCCTGTGCCCCAGGCATTGATGCCGGCTTCCAGCCCGCGGATATAGGCAAAGCGACCCCGGTAACTGACAAAACCGGGAATGCTGTTGGGGTTGCTGCTGACCCCCCGGTAAGGACTTTGTCCTTGAGCTGCGCCCACACCGGCACTCCAGTTGGCTTTCGCTGTCACAGGAGTGAGAAACAAAACCATCAGCATGAAGAAAAAAAGCGGGAACAACTTCCTTGGAGATGTGATGCGCATTTTATGATCCTTTCATGTAAAATAATCGTATAATTTTAGAACAACCAGTCTAAAAACCCAAGCAACACATCAAGACTTAGGCGAAAAAGACGGTTTCAGCTAAAATAGACTCTATTCAATGGCGGTTAATAGCTGGCTATGCGCAAGATTTTACGTAGAATCCTACATTGGTGGTGGCGCTTACTGGCACTGGGAGCTTTCAGTGTCACTCTGGCCCTGGGGCTGAATGCCTGGTTTATTGGTAAAACGGCGGATCGCATCCAGTTGCCTGAAGAAGGCTGCACCACCATGCCAGTTGCCATCCTGTTCGGCACCAGCCAATACCTGCGCTCAGGCCACCCCAACCCTCACTATTATGGCCGCATCAACCTGGCTGCACGCTTGTATCAGGAAAACCAGGCCGCTCATCTGCTGGTTTCAGGCGACAACCGCACCCGCTATTACAATGAACCCGGTCGCATGCAACAGGATCTGCTGGATCGTGGCATTCCCAAAACAGCCATGACCCTCGATCATGCCGGTTTCAGCACCTTTGATACCTTGAAAAGGGCCAAGGAAGTCTATGATATTGATCAGGCGATCCTGATCACTCAGGACTACCACCTGCCCAGAGCCATGTTCATTGCTGAATCCCTAGGCATGGAAGTCCAGGGCTGTATTGCCAAGGGCCCCAAATGGACGGCCATGAAAAGCATTCTGACCCGCGAGGTGGCGGCACGCCTGCGCACCCTGGGCGATCTCTATATCTGGAAGCGTGAACCGCGTTTTCTTGATGACCCCAAACCTCTGCAGGATTAATGCTGCAACCACACCTCGGTGGCTTCCAGGTGTTCTTTCAGTTCCTGCAGCAAAGCCTGAAGCTTGAGCGAAAACTCGTCGTGAGCCTCGGCAATCAACTCCTGATAAGCCCTCTGCAACTCCTGTTCGTGATCCTGCAGAAGATCCAGCGCCACGGTTTCGGGTTCTTGCCAGAGGCTTCGAAACTGTTCCAGCAGATGCGTCAGGCCCTCTATGTCCTGATCGGCCGTGCGGGGTCTGATACCCAGTTCTTCCACCGCCGCCCTGCGCAACTTATCTTGCAGTAATTGGCGCTGCTCCAGCATCTTGTCTAACTGAGCCCTGCGACTGGTTTCCGGCAGGCGATCCCGCATG
The DNA here is from genome assembly GCF_044810985.1 of Marinospirillum sp. Classification (GTDB taxonomy): domain Bacteria; phylum Pseudomonadota; class Gammaproteobacteria; order Pseudomonadales; family Halomonadaceae; genus Marinospirillum. The sequence continues at coordinate 1,521,378 of NZ_CP085242.1, read as the reverse complement.
TCCTGGTAAAGATCCAGGCTTTCATCAAGTAATTCCAGAAGCCCGTTGAAACTGGCCTGGGTCGCATTCAGCAACATCGGTTTGATCTCCACCCTTAAGAGTTAGTGCTTATCATACCAGTAGTCTGAACCCAAAAAACCCCGGCGACCAGCCAGGGTTCAGGATTAAATCAGCCAGGGTCGAATCAGGCTTTGAGAATCAGCGCCTGTTTGTCGGATTTCATTTGCGCAAATTCATCCTCATAGAAGAACTTTTCTTCCCCAAAAGCCGGTTTCAGATGATTCAACCAGGTGGCTTCTTCATCATATTGGGCAAAGAAAGGACGCTGAACCCAATCTGAACTACGGCCCTGGATAAAACGTAATACGAAAACCTTCTCACCCTGAATTTCCGTCACCCCCTGAATTTCCACCTTGCCGGGATCAGCCGACATGGAAGGGCCACGGGCAGTACGGCAGAGTCCGGGCACCTGCTTCATGGCTTCACGGTAGATTTCCCAGGTTTTCACCAAAGGCACTTCAAAGTAGTGACGCGCACCGGTATCCCTTTCGGCAAACATGTAGTAGGGAATCATGCCCTGCTGCACCTGCATTTTCCACATTTTTGCCCACTGGTCAGCATCATCATTGATATGCGCCAGCAAGGGTGCCTGGGTACGAATTTCGGCACCAGTCGCACGAATGCGGCGTACTGCTTCACGGCAAACCGGAGTGTCCATTTCCTGCCAGTGATTGAAATGCGCCATGAAGGCAATGTGCTTGCCTGCTGCCGTCAATTCACGGAAAAGTTGCAGGATTTCATGGGCATCATCATCCGTGACAAAACGGTAGGGCCAGAAGGTCAGGCTCTTGGAACCGATGCGGATATTCTGGATATGATCCAGTTCCGGCTTCATCAGGCCTTCCAGGTACATGCGCAGATGCTTGGCTTTCATGACCATAGGATCGCCGCCGGTCAGCAGAAGATCCGTGACTTCCTTGTGCTCAGCCAGATAGGCATGCAGGGATTCGGCTTCATTGGAGGAAAACTTCAGATCCTTGTCACCCACAAACTGGGCCCAGCGAAAGCAGAAAGTGCAGTAGCTATGGCAGACCTGGCCCTGACTGGGGAAGAAAAGCACGGTTTCCTGGTATTTATGCTGCATCCCCTGCAAGGGCTGACCATCCAGCAACGGCAGGTTGAGATCCATTTGCCCGGCAGGGTGAGGGTTAAGCTCTGAACGCACCCGCTCTACAGCTTCTTTCATTTCTGCTGCAGGGGTTTCAGCCGCCATGAGGCCAGCAATTTCTTCAAAATGCTCAGGCTTCAGCATGCCACGTTGTGGAAAGGTCAGCTGAAAAACCGGGTCTTCAGGCACATTATCCCAGTCAATCAGCTCATCAATCACATAGCTATTGACGCGAAAGGGCAGCACCTGGCTGACTACACGCATGTCAAAACGCAGGTCTTCAGGAAGGTTTTCCAGGGCTTCGATCTTGTCGAGCTGACGCTGGGTATAAACCTTGAAGGGGCGGGCCTCTATGGCCGGTGTGTCAAGCGTTACACGCTGGTTCATAGTCCGTCTCCTCTGGCGGCAAGCTGAAAATGCAGTTTTGATCTTAAATATTGAGGAGAACTTTTACAGAAGGACGCAAATTTTTGCAAGAAAATCGACAAAAAAAGTCAAAAACAAGCAAAAAAGGGTGCTTTTTGCAAAAAGATTTGCGTAAGCACCCTTGAGGGCAAAGAAGAACAAATCAGTGTTGGTAGTGATGCACATCCCGCTGTGGGAAGGGAATGGTGATGCCCTGCTCATCAAAGGCCAGCTTGACTCCCTCCATCAAATCCCACTGCAAATACCAGAAGTCATCAATAGTCGCCCAGACACGCAATGAAAAATTAACCGAGTTATCCCCGAAGTCGGTGATAATGACTCTTGGGGCCGGATCTTTCAGTGAACGCTCATCGTTATCGGCCAGTCCCAGCAAAATCTCTTTGACCTTGCGGATATCATCGTCATAACTCACTCCGACCTTGATATCCATACGACGGTGGGGTTCTGATGAATAATTCACCAGGTTGCTGTCCGTCAGAGAGCTGTTGGGAATCATAATCCGGCGGTTGTCCGGGGTGATCAGGTAGGTATGCAGCATCGTCAGTTTATCGACTGTGCCTCCGGTGCCTGCTCCTTCAACATAGTCACCTTTTTTGAAAGGACGCAAAGCCACCAACAGAAAACCTGAAGCCAGGTTCTGCAGGGAATCTTTCAATGCCAGAGCCACGGCCAGACCCATGGCACCCAGAGCAGCCAGCAGTGAAGTGGTATTAACCCCGAGCTGGCTCAACACCGCAATGAAAAGCATGGCCAGCAGCAAGGCATGAATGATCTGTCCCAGAAACAGAGCTGCAGACTCATCCATCCTTTTGCCCAGGCTTTTCACCACCAGGTTTTTGATGTATTTAACCAGCCACCAACCAAAAACCAACATGAGTAATGCAGGCCAGAGGTTATCAAAAAGACCCCAGAGCCGTTCCGTCAGAGCATTGGGTTCCTGCAGCAAAAAGTCCATCATCAAGATTCTCCAGTTATGTCGTTGTCATAACATTAAACCAGTTTCAGGCACAAAAAAACCCCGAGCCTGTCGGGGTTTTTTTACTTCTGAGCGCCTAGCCTTTTTTAACGTAAGACTGGCACCAGCCTTCTGGCTCAACTGAGTTCTGTGGGAACAGGGAGCAACCATTGTTGTCTGGCTTCCAGAACATGCAGTTATCACATTGCTGACCTTCCTGGTACTTGGCATGGTCAGAGGCATCAGCAGCATTCTTCACGTAGTTCAAAGCTTTTGCCTGGGGTGCATCTTCCTCCAGAGGAGGCAGGCTGGAGGCAAAAGCCTGTGAAGTCAGAGCACCCATGCCGAAAGGCAGAGCAGCCAAACCGAAAAGGCCCTTTTTCAGAAACGTACGACGGCTGTTTTGTGACATATTTACATCCTCATCATCTTTAGTTTTAGTATGCCAGTTGATTGCACCGCAAAGCGACTGGCGAAGCATTAACCTGAATCAAGTTAAAGGCTGTGTGACTGCCATTATCCCTCAGATGTTCCCGGCCTGTGGCAGGAATGTCCATCAAGAGTTGCGGTCTAAAGTCACACCCACCAATATAGCCTTTATTCTAGCAAAGAAAAACTCAATACAACCTGTACCCATCAGGCGACATTATTCTGGGATTTTCTTGTCACTCAGCTCTTTCAGCCATTGCGTATCAAAAAACTTCTGATTGAGGTCCAGGTTCATGGCCTGCATTCTTTCTTCGGTTGCTTTCTTTTCGGCCTTGATTTCCAGCGGGTTGGCTTCATTGCCATCCAGCCAGTGCATCTGTTCGACAGCCAGGTGATAAAAACGCAGCACCTGCAAGGCACATGGATCGCTATTTTCAGCCAGGGGCCTCAGGCGGTGCATGATATTGGTAATCCGCATCAGGTTCCGCTTCAAATGCCAACCATAGACGGCTTCACGCATAAAAGGCTGGTGACGCAAAGAGTATTTGACCCATAGATAAGTCAAAAACACAGCCAGCAATACGCCAAGAAGATTCCAGTAAAAATTGTTGCCACCCGGTGTCCCCAGCCAGGCAACCAAAAGGCTTGAACAGCCCATGCCCAGAACTGCAAAAATCAGGATGATGATGAAACTGCTTTTGCGGGTTTTGCGGCGATACTCGGCTGGATTGATTTCTTCCAGTTGAAACTGGCTCATGCTTTATCCTCAGGCTGATTCAGTGATGGCAGTTGCCAGTTTAACCTCTTTGGCCAGACTCAGCAGCGCCTGACAGCTTGTTGTCCAATCCAGACAGGGATCCGTCATGGATTGGCCATAACAACCCTCTTGCGGTTGCAGGGGTTGATTACCGGCTGCAATAAAGCTTTCCAGCATCACCCCCAACAGCGGACTGCCTTGGTGTAGCTGCCGTCCCAGATCCTGCAAAACCTCAACCTGGCGTTCGGCCACTTTGCCACAATTGGCGTGGCTGGCATCCACCAGAACCCGAGGATTCAGACCCGCCTGCGCCAGCTGCTGGCTGGCTTGCACAAGTGAGGCACGATCATAGTTGGGGCCGGTTTTACCCCCACGCATCACCAGGTGACCCTGTGAATTGCCGGGGCTCTGCTCCTGAACCAGGCGGCCCTGGGCATTGATGGCGGTAATACTTTGTGGCTGAGCCGCTGCTTTAATGGCATTGATGGCCACTTCCACGCCACCATCCGTGGCATTTTTAAAGCCCAGCACTCCAGGCAACCGGCTGGCCATCTCCCGGTGAGTCTGGGATTCTGTGGTTCTTGCTCCCAGAGCATACCAGCTAACCAGATCATCAAAGTAGCCAGCCAGCTGTGGATTAAGAGCTTCCGTGGCGATGGGCAGCCCCAGTTCGGCGACATCCAGCATCAACCGGCGGCTGGCTTGCAAACCGGTATTGATGTCTGTTTGCCCATTGCGTTGGGGATCATTGACCATACCTTTCCAGCCCAGGCAGGTACGGGGCTTTTCAATGTAAACCCGCATCACCAGCAGCAGTTCATCTTCAACCTGGCTCTGCAGCTCCTTCAGTCTACGCGCATAATCCAGGGTGGCTTCCTGGTCATGCACCGAACAGGGACCAACGATGACCAGCAAACGCGAGTCGTCGCCTGCAAGCAGTTGGCGCAGGGCATGACGCTGGTTGTCGATTTGACGGACAAGCGGCCCGGAAAGGGGGAACTCTTCTTTTAGCTGCTGTTCGCTAATCAGGGGGGTGGCTGCAGCAGCCTGCTCAGTACCAGTTTTCATAAATCAATCCTTATCTCTAGCTTTGCTTGCTTTCAGGCAATAAAAAAACCCCGGTGGGCTGCACCGGGGTTTTAAACTGTTTTGCCTGGGCAGCCACGAGGCGCCCGAAACACTTTATTTCAGACGCAAGTAATGGAACTAAACCAATAGCCGTTAGCTAAAAAACGAGTTTCAAGGTTTGCTTGCATCAGGTGTCTCCAGTTCATTTAATCAGCAGTCAAACACAAAAAGCCGAGAACCTCAAGCTTTAACCCTGACTTCTTCAATCACCAAGGCTTTGTGATAGATGGGCACGTGTTGACTTTCAAAGTGTTTTTCCAGCTCGGCCGCCACCCGATCACTCAGGCGTATCCTGGCAACCTCAGGATTATCCGTGAAGAGATCCTGCCAGATTTTCTCCAGAAACTCCGGTTCCTCATCCTCAAAAAAGAAGGCCAGAGCCTCGCCGGTCACCTTCTCACCCGCTATGATCAGCTTCTTGGCAGCATTAATAATGGCCCGGACTTTTTTGTTCCATTCGCGTTCTGAAGTCATCAGTGTCTGGTTTGTCCTTTGCTGTCCAGTTTCTTTTGTTCCATCATCAAGGCAGTCACATATTCAGCGCGGGTCGAGGCATTGACCGGTTTATCCTTGTCCTGGCACCAGGCAATCAGCGCCTCAATATCCACGTCCACTTTTTCAATCAGAATACCGCGGGTGGCAAAAACCTCGATCATTTCCAGGCTTTTTTCCTGCCATTCTTCCCAGGTTGTTTCCAGACGATCACTGTCTTCAGCCACTTCCAGAAGACGGTTCCACTGTTCGGGGCGAACCCAGCAGAGTCCGGCAATTTGTGTTTTTGTATTTGCGGCCTGAGTCATTATCTCTCCTGTATAAGGGTTATTGCTATGCTGACCAGCTTAACACAAGCCTCAGGTCACCTTCTCGGCATAGGCATCCAGAAGAGTCTCCTGGGCGCTGACTTCATCCTTGCCCTTGCCCGGTGAGTTCAACTGATAATTGCCATCACTCTGCAGCTCCCAGCTCTGGCAGTTATCCAGCAGATAGGTCTCCAGATCCTTGCGCACCCTTAACGCCAGTTTGTTGTCCAGCAGCGGGAAGCAGGTTTCCACACGGTGAAACATGTTGCGTTCCATGAAATCGGCACTGGCGCAGTAGGTTTCTTCCTTGCCGTTATTGTAGAAACTAAAGATGCGGGTGTGCTCAAGAAATCGACCAATAATTGATCTGACCCGGATATTTTCGGAAACTTCGGGGATACCGGGTTTCAGACAGCAGATGCCACGCACGATCATATCCACCTTCACCCCCGCCTGACTGGCTTTATACAAAGCCTTGATCAGCTTGGGTTCAGTGACTGAGTTGGTTTTGATGATAATACGGGCTTTTTTTCCAGTCGCAGCCTGCTCAGCTTCACGTTCGATCATTTCCACCAGGCGCTTGTGCAGGGTAAAGGGAGCATGCAGGAGCTTATGCATATTGAGCACCTGCCCCATCCCACAGAGCTGCAGGAACACCCGATGCACATCTTCACAAAGCTCCGGGTTGGCCGTCAGCAGCCCATAGTCGGTATAAAGCCGGGCCGTCTTGGCATGGTAGTTTCCGGTGCCCAGGTGGGCATAATGATGCAACTGGCCATTTTCCCTGCGCAGCAGGTGCATCATCTTGGCGTGGGTTTTATAGGCCACCACTCCATAGATGACGATGGCACCGGCTTCCTGCAGGCGACTGGCCAGAGTCAGGTTGTCCGCCTCATCAAAGCGTGCCCGCAGCTCAATCACCACCGTCACTTCCTTACCGTTTCGGGCGGCTTCCACCAGGGCGTTGACGATATTGGAATCCGGGCCGGTGCGATACAGGGTTTGCTTGATGGATACCACATCCGGGTCACTGGCGGCTTCACGCAGCAAATCCTCAACCGGGGAGAAACTTTCAAAGGGGTGATGCAGTAAAATATCCCCCTGACGAATGGCATGGAAAATTGACCCCTCGTCTTTGCGCAACAGGCGCGGCAAACCGGCGGTGAAGGGCGAATACTCCAGATCAGGGCGATTAACCTGCCCCATCAGGGCCATCAGGCGGTTCAGGTTGACCGGGCCATTGACCCGATAGAGTTCTTCTTCACCCAACCCGAATTGCTTCAAGAGGAAGTTCACCAGTTCATCCGGGCAGTTGTCCGCCACTTCCAGGCGTACGGCATCCCCGTAACGCCGTGACAACAGCTCCCCTCGCAAGGCACTGGCCAGGTCGGAAACCTCCTCCGAATCCACCGTCAAATCCGCATTACGCGTCAGGCGGAATTGATAACAGCCCCGGATCTTCATGCCTGGAAACAGCAGGTCGGCATGGGCATGAATCATGGAAGACAGGAAAACAAAGTTATCGCCTTCTTCACAGAGTTCATCCGGGATACGAATCAGGCGAGACAAGGAACGTGGCGCAGGAAGAATAGCCATGCCCCCTTCGCGGCCAAAGGCATCCTTACCTTCAAGGGAAACAATAAAATTCAGGCTTTTGTTCACCAGGCGCGGGAAGGGATGCGACGGATCCAGGCCGATGGGGCTGATCACCGGCAGTATTTCTTCCTTGAAGAAGTCTTCCACCCATTTTTCCTGGGCCCGGGTCCATTGGTCACGACGAATAAAACGTATTTTCTGTTCTTCCAGAGCAGGAAACAGCATTTCATTGAGTATCTTATACTGACGCTCAACCTGCTCATGGCAGATGCGGGAGACCTCTTTCAGCACTTCCGTCGGCCGCATGCCATCAACACCGGACTTTTCCCGATCCAGAGCCACCTGGCGCCTTAAGCCGGCAACGCGTATTTCAAAAAACTCATCAAGGTTGCTGGAAAAAATCAGTAAAAACAGCAAACGATTCAGCAAGGGATGACTGACATCCAGCGATTGCTCCAAAACCCGGATGTTGAACTGCAGATGCGAAAGCTCCCGGTTAAAGTAGAGCTCCGGGTTGTCCAGATCCACACTGTCATCGGTTTTGCGCCGTCGTACCCCGCTTTTGCTTTGGTTGATCCGCAGTATCGCCCGAGGCGAAGTACCTGAACCCAGTCCGGAGTCCTGCTCATCTGTTTTGGTGGCATCTGTTTTGGGGGTTTGTCTGGAAGTGCTTTCTGTCATAACCGAGATCCTTGCTGTTCAGCAGAAGTTGTATCAAGTGTTCAGTAACTGCGCTGCCCGCTTGCCAAAATAAGTCAGAATACCATCACTGCCAGCACGCTTGATGCTCAAAAGAGCTTCCATCATGGCCGCCTCGGTCAGCCAGCCCTTTTCAATGGCAGCCAGGTGCATGGCATATTCACCACTGACCTGATAGACAAAGGTCGGCACTCCCAACTCTTTTTTCACGCGCTGAACAATATCCAGGTAGGGCATGCCCGGTTTGACCATCACCATATCCGCACCCTCGGCCAGATCCATCGCCACTTCGTGCAAAGCCTCATCAGAATTGGCTGGATCCATCTGATAGCTGGCCTTGTTGGCCTTGCCCAGATTGGCAGCGGAACCCACAGCATCCCGGAAAGGGCCGTAGTAGGCCGAAGCATACTTGGCTGCGTAGGACAAAATGCGTGTATTGAACAACTGCCCCTGCTCCAGCTCTGTACGGATGGCACCGATGCGTCCATCCATCATATCCGAAGGAGCCAGAATATCGGCACCAGCCTGAGCATGCGACAGGGCCTGCTTTACCAGGGTTTCCACGGTGCGATCATTCAGCACATAACCCTGATCATCAAGGATGCCATCCTGACCGTGAGAGGTATAAGGGTCCAAAGCTACATCGGTCATGATGCCCAGCTCTGGAACCGCCTCCTTGAGTGCTCTGATGCTACGCTGCACCAAGCCGTCAGCATTGTAGGCCTCTTCAGCCAGATCCGTTTTGCCTTTGGCGTCAATCACCGGAAAGAGTGCTATTGCCGGTATTCCCAGAGCAGCCAGCTCTTTGGCTTCCTTGATCAGCAGATCCAGGCTCAAACGCTCCACACCGGGCATGGAAGGCACGGGCTCTTTGGCGTTGTCGCCTTCCTGAACAAACAAGGGAACCATCAGGTCATTCACCGTCAGAGTGGTTTCCTGCATCAGGCGACGGGAAAAATCATCGGCACGCATACGACGCATCCGGGTGGCTGGAAACTGGCGATTACTTGGAAGCACAAAAATGTCCTCTTAAACTTTGTGAATTCTTGCAGTATATCAGTACCCGACTGTTTATGAAGCCTCCCAGGAAGGTGGGTGGCTTGCCAGTCTTCTATCCTGCAACTAGAGTTGGAGTTAACCGGTTTAACGCAACAAGGAGATGACAATGCAAAAGAAAATCGCTGTGATTCTGTCAGGCTGTGGCTTTCAGGATGGTGCTGAAATTTACGAAAGCGTCCTTACCCTGCTGCGCCTGGATGAGAAAAAAAATGTCAGCTACCAGTGCCTGGCACCGGATATTCCACAAATGCACGTCATCAATCATGCCACAGGTGATGAAACCGCAGACAGCCAGCCTCAGGGCTCTGCATCGCGCAGTGTCCTGGCTGAATCCGCACGTGTGGCTCGCGGCGAGATTCAGGATCTGGCAAACGCCAATCCTGACGACTTTGATGCCGTTATTCTTCCGGGCGGCTTCGGGGTGGCCAAAAACCTTTCAACCTTTGCCACCCAGGGTGCTGACTGTGAGGTCAATCAACAGGTTCAGCAGTTCGTGCAAGCCTTTCACAAAGCAGGCAAACCCATCGGGCTGATGTGCATTGCACCGGCCCTGACCGCCAAACTGGTCGCCCCTGGTGCCTTGTGTACGATTGGCAATGATCCGGGTATTGAAGGCGCACTGGTCAACATGGGGGCTTTGCACAAAACCTGCCCGGTGGATGAGATCGTGGTGGATAACAACAACAAGCTGGTGACCACTCCTGCCTACTTGCTGGCAACCCGACTAACCGAAGCCCAGGCGGGGATTTTCAAACTGGTGGACAAGGTTCTGGAAATGGCCTGATTCCGCCGGATCACCCTGCCAGAAGGCAGGGTGATTTTCAGATCAGATCGGTGATACCTGACAAATCAGGCTTGTTGCTCATGCGAATGGCATCGATCCCCCACAAGGTGGCCGGGTTGATTTTGATGCGTTCATTAACATTGCAGGCACTTTTGATTGCAAAGTTCTGCGAGGCCGTGTTGCGGCGTCGAGGTGACAAAAACAGATCCCCGCTGGGTTTTTTGACACTGGCCACCAGAGGCGACTTGGGATCGGGAGTGCGCCCGACCACCACAGCCAGCTCACCATTACTCAGCCTGACATAAACTCCGGGTGGATAAAGCCCCAGCTCATTCAGAAACAGCAGGGTCAGCTTGGAATCAAACTTGCTGCCTCTCTGGGTAAAGATATTCTTCAAGGAATCCTTGTGCTTGATGGGGTTGCGGTAAGGGCGGGGTGTCACCATGGCTGTGTAGACATCAGCCAAAGCCAGAACCCTGGCTTCGCGACGAATGTCGTCATCTTTCAGCCCCCGCGGATAACCCGTACCATCCAGCTTCTCATGATGCTGAGCCACCAGCTCCAGCCAGAGCACATCATCCACACCCACAGCCTCCAGTTTCTGGCGACTCTGCTCAGGGTGTTTTTCAATCACCGCACGCTGCTGATCGTTAAGGGGCTGCTTTTGCTGGTGCAGACGTTGCTGGTAAGGGTTCATGGCCAGATTACAGGTCAGGGCTGCAGCCAGTACCGACAGCCGCACCTCCTGTTCGACCTGCAGACGCTCCATAATCAGCTCGGAAAGAACTGCAATCTGCATAGGATGATGTACATGGTAGGGAAACTGATCAGCCAGGTGTACAGCCCCCAGCAGAGCATCGGCATCGTATTCCGTCAGACCCTGAATGTGGGTGGCTATGTCGTAAACGCGCTTTTTAACCACGCCGGGATTGGGCACCTTGTCCTTATCCATCAGTTGGAAAACTTCCTCCAACTTCAGACACAGTTCATCAAATTCAGCAAAAGGATTCACCTTGCGGCGGAAACGCACCGGCTGAGGAATCAAGCTTTCGGGATCCGGCTTGATTTCCCGGGCAAAAAGCCCGACTCGTGTCAGAACCTCCTTTTGCCGATCTGATTTCAGAATGGCACCCTTGGCCATCAGCAATTTGCCGAACTCATCATAGATCGGCCAGGGCACCGGCTGATCAATTTTCAGCAATTCAGGAGTTATCCGGGACAACTCAAAATCACGCAACAACATAAGCTAATCCTTGCAGTTGGTCTGCAACCTAAACAGGCTGACCAGAGTAAATCGCCTGTAAATGATCACCACCACATTCTAGAGCCTCAAACCAGGACAAAAAGTTCTCAACCTGCTCACCCTGAAACATGGCACCATGCTGGGGCACTATCATTTTAACGGGGGTGGACAGATTGCGAATCTGCTTCACCCAGTGCTGACACACCGCATTTGAGTGCATATAGCGTTTGTGAAAAGGTTCAATAAAAGCTTTATGCTCTTCAAAATCATCAACATAAACCTTCCGTTTCCCCGGCGGAAAAATAGAAGCTCCAATATCACCGGAGAAAAGAATCCCCGAGCGTTCATCAAAGATGCTGAAGTTGCCTTCACTGTGCAAAAAGTGCGCAGGCAAAAGCAGCAAATGATCCCCTGACGGCAATCTCAATTTGGCGCCCTTGTCTGGCAGAGGAACCACTCGCTCCGGCTCATCCATGCCAAAATGCGACACAAAGTGCAACCACAAACGCGAGATCAGCAGCTTGGCATCGGTTGCCTTCATCCAGTAGGGTGCTGAGGAACAGACATCCGGGTCCTGATGAGTGGCAATCAGCGTATTAATCTGGCGCGGGTGCAAATAACGGGTGACCTGCTCCAGTACCTGGTGGAAGACATAGGTTCCACCGGGGTCAAACAGGTAGCCCTGTCCACCGTTGATGATCAGGCATTGGTTGGTTTGCACGAAAGAATTGGACCCCTCCTCTTCTTCCCAGCCAAACCAGACGAACTCATGCTCGTCATCCTCATACAGCAGGCAACTATCTTCCAGGTTTCTAGTCATCGTAGCAGGCTCCTGATCCTTGTTGGTTATCTTGCTACTGTAGGTTATTTACAACCCATTAAAACTGAGCCAGCTCAAAATCCGTAGTATTCGTCGAGCAGATCAGTACCGCATTCCAGATTTTCCAGCCAGTCCAGAAAGGCAGGGATATGCTCCTTGCCAATAATGGCACCATGCTGAGGAACAATCATTTCCAGAGGGTACTGGCGAATCATGGCAACCCATTTGCGTAGGGCTGTATTGTTGCCCATATAGCGTTTATGGAATCCTTCGGTATAAGGGAGATGTTCTTCCCAGTTTTCCACCATCAAATAGCGTTTCCCACGCGGAAAAACAGCAGCACCGATATCACCGGAAAAGAGGATTTTCGAGCGACTGTCATAAAAACAGAAGTTACCTTCACTGTGTAAAAAGTGGGCAGGCAACATCACTATCTCGCCTCCGCTGGGCAGCTTGATCATCTTGCCCCGATCTTCAATGGCTACCAGGCGGCTGTTGTCACTGAAGCCAAAATGGGAAACAAAACGTATCCACAGGCGGGAGACCAGCAGGCGGGCATTGGTGGCTTTCAACCAGAGAGTCACCGACGAAAGAACATCCGGGTCCTGGTGGGTGGCTAGCAGATAGCGGATCTGTTCCAGAGGTATGTACTTGTTCACTTCGGCTGCCACTTCCGAAAAAATGAAAGCCCCGCCCGGATCAAACAGATAGCCTTGATCCTGGTTAATCACCAGCACCTGGTTGGACTGCACCAGACTTTCTTCCGTGTCAGGATCCTCCCAGCCGAACCAGATGTACTGGTGTTCATCGTCTTCATACAAGACTTTACTGCTTTCTACCATCTCAGGCTCCATTTGCTGATCATTATTTCCTCAGAGATTCATATATATCAATAAAACTTCCAGCCCACAATTGATATAAAACAATAAACCCGGCCATAAGCCGGGTTTATTGTTTGTTAATGTAAATATTTATTTCATTCTTCTTCTTTTCTACGGGGAAGTAAGCGCGAAATCAATATACCCAATTCAAACAACAACCACATAGGCACGGCCAATAGGGTTTGAGAAAAGATATCCGGCGGCGTAAGTAACATGCCTGTTACAAAACAACCTAAAATAACATACATTCTTTTTGCAGCCAGTTTATCAACACTGGTCACACCGGCCAGAACCATTAATACCGTCGCCACAGGAATTTCAAAAGCCAGCCCAAACGCAAAAAAGAGTTTGAGGACAAAGTTCAAATAGGCATTAATATCCGTCATCACAGCCACCCCTTCGGGTGCCGCCGTGGTGAAGAAGGCGAACAGCAGCGGGAAAACGGCATAGTAGGCAAACGCCATACCGGCATAAAAAAGCAGAATACTGGAAGCAACAATCGGAAAAGCCAGCTTTTTCTCATGCTCATACAGGCCGGGCGCAATAAAACCCCAGACCTGCAGAAGTATAAAAGGCATGGCAATCACAACGGCTGCGAACAAGGTCAACTTGAAAGGCGCTAAAAAAGGTGAGGCCACCTCGGTAGCGATCATCTGAGTGCCTTCAGGCATCAAAAGCCGCAAGGGTTCGGAAATAAACAGATAAATATCGTTGGCAAAAAAGAACAAGCCAAGAAAGATGGCCAGCACCACCAGCAGCATTTTAATAATGCGATCCCTCAGCTCAACCAGATGCTCGACCAGCGGAGCGTGGCCTGGTGTTGTGCTGGTGGTCTCCGAAGTGTCCGTAGCCTCTGCAGCAGCCGAATCCTGTTCTTCCTGGGTCATGAGGACTTGTCCTCCTGTTTGGAATCAGCCGCCTCGGACGGGGCTTTCGTGTCTTTCTGGGACTGGGGTGAGTCCTTTACCTGCATGTCTTTTTCCAGTTCCTTTTCAGCATCCAGAATGCCGGACTTCACTTTTTTTTCATGCTCAGACAGGCGTTGGCGCATTTCTTCAAGCTGCAACTGCTCATTCACTTCCTGCTGAATGCCACTCACAGCCTTGCGAATGCGGCCTATATACAAACCCACAGTCCGCACCGCCTGGGGAAGACGCTGCGGGCCGAGTACCAGCAATCCGACGATGGCCAGCAGTAAAAGCTCAAAAAAGCCGATATCGAACATAGTCTGTAGCGCTTATTTGCGCTCCTTCTCCTGTTCATTAACGGATTCCGCTTTCACATCGATGACTTCTTCATCGGAAGCATTCTTTTGCAGTTTGTCGTCCTCTTTATCCTTCTTGTTTTTCAGGTCTTCTTCCATATCTTTTTCACCATCTTTCATGGCGGATTTGAAGCCCTTGACTGCACCTCCCAGGTCACCGCCCAGATTACGCAGTTTCTTGGTTCCAAAAATCAGAATGATAATGCCCAGTACAATCAGTAGTTGCCAGATGCTAATGCCACCAAAGCCCATGTTCTTCTCCTGCTTTATCGTTGTCAGTTACTTGTTGCGGCTGGCTTTTTCTTCCAGGCCGGAAATACCCATACGTCTTGCCAGCTCATCCAGAACTTCCTGATGGCTGATTCCCAGATGCGATAACATAACCAGAGAATGAAACCAAAGATCCGCTGTTTCTGCAATCACCTCTTGGTGGTCACCCGTTTGCTGGGCATCCTTGGCGGCCAACAGGGTTTCTGTTGCTTCTTCGCCCACCTTCTCCAGTATCTTGTTCAGTCCCTTGCCATGCAGCTGGGCCACATAGGAGGTCTCCGGTGCGGCCTCACGCCTTTCATCCAGAATTTTTTCCAACTGTTGAAGAATATCACTCATACGCTCATCAAGCCTTGGCAATCATCATAAAAAGGCTGCCTAGCATAGCTTAAAGCAACAGCCTGCACCATATAGCGAAGACCCTGCTTTTACCGCCTCAAGAGCACCAGCGCTCCGGCTGTGACCAAGACCCAGGGCTGCCATTCACCGTCCAGAAGCGGCAACAGCATTTCCCCGACTCCACTGACCAGCCCCAAAGCCAGCAACAGCAAGCCCATGGCCAACTGACCGGTACGCCTTCGGGAACGGGCCATTTCCAGGCGGATTTCCGTCAGTATACGGCGTTGTTCGCGCTGGTCTTCCTGCCAGTTGCGCAGCTGTGACAGGCTTTCATGCGCCAACTGGGGCAGTTCAGGCACCTGTTCCAGCCAGTCCGGCAGCTTCTCCTTGGCTTTCAGCAGAATACCGCGCGGCCCCACGCGTTGTTTCATCCAGTTTTCCAGGAAGGGTTTGGCGGTTGTCCAGAGATCCAGCTCCGGGTAAAGCTGACGCCCCAGACCTTCAATATTCAGCAGGGTTTTCTGCAACAGAACCAGTTGCGGTTGAACCTCCATATTGAAGCGTCGGGCTGTCTGAAACAAACCCAGAAGCACCTGACCAAAGGAAATGTCCTTCAGGGGCTTTTCAAAGATGGGCTCACAGACGGCACGTATTGCCGCAGCAAACTCATTGGCTCGGGTGCCTTCACCCACCCAGCCGGATTCAATATGCAGCCGCGCCACTTCGTAGTAGTCCTGCTTGAAAAAGGCCAGAAGGTTCCGTGCCAGATAGTTTTGATCTTCAATACTGAGAGAACCGACAATACCGCAGTCAATGGCAATGTAGCGAGGGCTTTCCGGCTTGCTGGTATCCACAAAAATATTACCGGGGTGCATATCGGCATGAAAAAAGTTGTCCCGAAACACCTGGGTAAAAAAGATTTCCACCCCGCGTTCAGCCAGCTTTTTCATGTTCACGCCCTGCTGTTTGAGGACTTCCACTTCAGCCACCGGAACCCCGTAGATACGCTCCTGAACCATGACGTTTCTGCGGGTAAACGACCAGTGAATGGCCGGAACATACAAAAGATGGGAATTCAGAAAATTGCGTTTGAGCTGGGAAGTGTTGGCTGCTTCCTTTTGCATATCCAGCTCATCCATCAGGCTGATTTCATAATCGGCCACCACTTCCACAGGGTGCAGGCGCCGGGCATCCGGCACCAGCCAGAGAACCAGGCGGGCCAGCATATAAAGTAGCTGAATATCCTTGCGGATCACCTTGTGAATACCGGGGCGAATCACCTTGACCACCACCTCTTCGCCCGTATGCAGCTTTGCGGTATGCACCTGGGCAACAGAAGCCGAAGCCAGAGCTTCACTGCCGAATTCAGCAAAAGCTTCGGCAACGCTCATACCCAAGGACTTTTCAATCGTGGCCTTGGCCAGAGCAGCGGAAAAAGGCGGCACCTGATCCTGAAGCCGCTTCAATTCATCGGCGACATCGCCCGGCAGAAGATCGCGCCGGGTTGAAAGCATCTGCCCGAACTTAACAAAAATAGGCCCCAGCTCTTCCAGCGACAAACGCAGCCTTTCGCCCCGGCTGTGTTGACCCAGAGGAAACAGACGGGCTGGATTCAACTTCAGCAAAAGCACCAGAAAGGTGGGCAGCTTGTCCAGAGGAATCAGGATATCCAGGCGGTAACGAACAATAATCCAGCTGATTTTGAATGCACGGTACAAACGGCCCACTAGGTTTCTCCAGCTTGTTTTCTGGCCGCTTCCAGCAAACGGATACGGGCTTCCAGGCGATCCACATCCAGCCGCAATTCTTCCAGGCCGGATTCCAGTAGATGCAGGCTGTTTTGTCCGGGCAGAATTCCGCTTTCCTCTTCCAGATAATCCTTAAGGTCACGTCGAGCCGCTGCTGAAGCTCGAGAACCCCAGCTGCGCAACTGTGTAAACCCAGCCTGCAAACCGGCCAGAGGTAAAGGCCCGCTGAAACGAGCCACCAGATCACCGGTATCCAGACCCAGGGAAGCAATCAGATCCTGCAGCAACTCCAGTTTGCGGGTATCGCCGCCCACTTTGACTTCAGGAGTGAAGAGGACACCACTGGCGGCAGGTTGGGTCGCCATCTTCAGATAGGCCTGGGGCGTGGCTTCCACCCAGGCATCCGGCTCAGTTTCCAGAGTACGGTGAAAATACAGACCATCGGGGGTTACCAACAAAAACACCTGCAAACCCCAGGGAGCAATGCGTATCTCCAGGCAGGAATCCTGCAATTCATCCAGGTTGGCAGCCGTTGCCCCGGCCTGCGCAACCACTTGACGCAGTAGGGGATTGACCAGATTTTCCAGGGCTGTCAGGGCAGCCAATGGCAGTTGCATGATTGTTCAGTCCTGTTAGCAATTACAGCTTGATGCCTCGGTGCAAAGCCACCACACCCGAAGTCATATTGTGGTATTCCACTTCACTGAGACCGGCTTTTTCCATCATGCCCTTCAGGGTTTCCTGATCCGGGTGCATACGAATGGACTCCGCCAGATAGCGGTAGGAATCACTGTCACCGGCAAACAACTTGCCCATGAAAGGCAGTGCGGTGAAGGAATAGGCATCATACACCTTGCTCATCAGCGGGTTGGTGGGCTTGGAGAATTCCAGCACCAGCAGGCGTCCACCGGGCTTGAGAATCCGCGCCATATCCTTCAGCGCCTTGTCCTTGTCCGTGACATTACGCAGGCCAAAGGCAATGGTAATCACATCAAAATGATTGTCCGGGAAAGGCAGGGATTCAGCATTGGCCTGAACAAACTGGATATTGCCGCCATAGCCACGATCCAGCAGGCGATCACGTCCCACCTTCAGCATAGAGGCATTGATATCGGCCAGAATCACCTCGCCTTCCTCACCCACCAGGCGCGAGAACTGCAGGGTGAGATCACCCGTACCCCCGGCAATATCCAGAACCCGATGGCCCTTGCGTACACCGGACAGTTCAATGGTGAATTTTTTCCACAGGCGATGCACGCCCATGGACATCAAATCATTCATCAGATCGTACTTGGCGGCCACGGAATCAAACACCCCGGCCACGCGCTTTTGTTTCTCTTCGTAGGGCACTTCCTGATAACCGAAATCAGCGGTTTTTTTCTGCTGTTCTGCCTGCTGTGAATCCTGAGTCATGGCCTGAGTCCTGAAAACTGTTTTATAAATAACCTGCTACCGGAAGGGCGCAAGGTACGTACTTGTCAGGACGCGTGAATACGTCCCTGTAAGCTCTGGCCACGACCTCCTGTCGTGGACAGCCTGACAAGCAGCACCTTGCACCCCATTGCTAACCAAATAATTTAATTTTTCTGGCCAGCATCCACTGCCAAAGGAATCAACTTGGGTTCCCGGCTTTCTCCGGCAGCAGCCAGCTTGTCCAAATACTCCTGCCAGAGTCTTTCCTTATTCTGGCCCAGATGCCAGAGGTAGTCCCAGGAAAAAAGCCCGGAGTCATGGCCATCATCAAAAGAAAGCTTGAGTGCATAGCGGCCCACCGGCTCAATTTTCCAGATACGAACGTCCTTTTTGCCGGTCTGCAAAATAGGGCTGCCGTGCCCCTGCACTTCTGCAGAAGGCGAGAGAACCCGCAACATTTCCGCAGACAGGTCAAAAGCTTCGCCACTGGCATAAGTCAACTCTAGGCACTGGCGGCTTTTACTGTAATTCACCTTCTCTGGCTGCGGAGCTTCATTCATTTCTGTCATTGCCGTCTCCTAGAGGATATAACGAGAAAGATCCTCGTCTCTGGCCAGTTCGCCCAGTTGCTGGTCGACATAGGCAGCATCCACGACCAGTTTGCCGCCCAGTTTGTCGGCATCATAGCTGGCTTCTTCCAGCAGGCGCTCCATGACGGTATGCAGGCGACGGGCACCGATGTTGTCGGTGTTTTCATTCACCTGAAAGGCAATTTCCGCCAGGCGGTTGATGCCGTCATCAGTGAAGCTGACATCCACTCCTTCGGTGGCCATCAGGGCCGTGGCCTGGCGGGTCAGGGAAGCATCCGGCTCGGTGAGGATGCGCCGGAAGTCTTCGGGTGTCAGGGCCTTGAGTTCCACACGAATCGGCAAACGACCCTGCAGCTCAGGAATCAGGTCGGAAGGCTTGGCCAGGTGAAAGGCACCGGAAGCAATAAACAGGATGTGATCGGTTTTGATCATGCCGTATTTGGTGGTGACGGTGCTACCTTCAATCAGCGGCAAAAGGTCACGCTGAACGCCATCACGGGAAACATCGCTGGAGGCGTTTTCACCGCGCTTGCAGACCTTGTCCAGCTCATCCAGGAAAACGATGCCGTTTTGTTCCACCAGATCCACGGCTTCACGCTTGATTTCTTCTTCGTTGATCAGGCGGGCGGCTTCTTCATCACGGATGATCCGCTGGGCATCGCGGATTTTCATTTTGCGGCTTTTTTTCTTGTCCTGGTTCATGTTGGAAAACATGCTCTGCAGCTGCTGAGTCATTTCTTCCATACCCGGCGGACTCATGATTTCCACACCAACCTGGGGGCCCGCTACTTCGATATCGATTTCCTTGTCGTCCAGTTGGCCTTCACGCAATTTCTTGCGGAACATCTGGCGGGTGGAGGATTCTTCGGTTTCCTGCAGGGGCTGGTTGTTATTATCCCTGGCCGGGGGCAGCAGAGCATCCAGGATGCGCTCTTCGGCAGCATCCTCAGCAGGGTGACGATTTTTTTTCATCGCCTCTTCGCGCAGCATCTTGACCGAGGACTCGGCCAGATCGCGAATGATGGTTTCCACATCACGACCGACATAACCCACTTCGGTAAACTTGGTAGCTTCCACCTTGATGAAAGGAGCGCGCGCCAGTTTGGCCAGACGCCGGGCAATTTCAGTTTTACCCACACCCGTGGGGCCGATCATCAGAATGTTCTTGGGGGTGACTTCGGCACGCAGATCCGGATCGAGTTGCATCCGGCGCCAGCGGTTACGCAGGGCAATAGCCACTGAGCGTTTGGCTTCGGCCTGGCCGATGATGAAACGATCCAGTTCGCTGACGATTTCTCTCGGGGTCATGCTGCTCATTTCTTCAAGCCTTCTATAGTCATGTCGTGGTTGGTAAACACACAGATATCACCTGCCATGCGCAGGCTTTTTTCCACGATATCTCTGGCACTCAAATCGGTATTTTCCAGCAGGGCGCGGGCGGCAGCCAAGGCAAAGTTGCCACCGGAACCAATCGCCAGAACACCGTGTTCCGGCTCGATGACATCACCAGTGCCGCTGATGCAAAGCGTGGCGGTTTCATCCGCTACCACCAACATGGCTTCCAGGCGACGCAGAGCGCGATCGGTTCGCCAGTCTTTGGCCATTTCCACAGCCGCCCGCACCAGCTGGCCCTGATGCTTTTCCAGTTGGCCTTCAAAGCGCTCAAACAGAGTGAAGGCATCGGCTGTTCCACCAGCAAAACCCGCGAGAATCTTGTCATGATACAAGCGGCGAACCTTGCGGGCATTGCCTTTCATCACGGTATTGCCCAGAGAGACCTGACCGTCTCCTCCCAGGAAAACTTCATCATCGCGACGCACGCAAACAATAGTGGTCATGCTGTCTCCTTAAACAGGTTATTCGGTTAATTCGTCTCTGACTTCCACAGGGGTGGCCAGGCGTTCCTGAGGCTCTTCTGAAGTGTCTTCTTTTTTCAGGCGCAGCAGCATGAATTCCAGACCTGCAGCGGCAATATCATCCTGTGCTCTGGCCAGGGTTCGACGATCCTGGAAAGGGCCGATTTGCACCCGATGCCAGATATCACCCTCTCCTGTTTCCACCGGATGGATGCGCACCTCCTCAAACCCCAGTTCCTGCAGACGCTCCTGCTGGCGGACGGCATCGGTCGGGGTGCGAAAAGAGCCAACCTGAAGCATGAAGCTGGGTTGATCAACCGCATCCCTGGGTGTGGATTGATACGCCTCTATCTTGGGTGCAATCACTTCGCTTTCCGGGAGGAGGGTGTAAAAATCAAATCGGGGCTGGCTCCCGTCTTCAGCTGACTCTTCCACAAGCACTTCGGCTTCCGGCTGGGAGTCTGGTGTTTCCTGGGCAGCAACCGGCTCCTGGCTGGGAGACGAGCTGAACATCTGGGCCAGGACAAAACCGGCCACCAAGCCAACACTCAACCAGCCCCAACCCGGCAAGCGGCTCCAGAGACCGGAAGCCGTCTTGTCTTCCGGTGTTTCAGCTGTTTTCGGCACAGCACCTCTCACCCGGTGCTCTCCCGGTTCAGGCTGGCTCTTTTTGCGCTGTCGACTGGCAAAATCATGAGCCATTTTTCACCTCTCTCGCCACTGGGGCTTTAGTGTTACATAGACTCGGGGGCAGATACGCCCAACAACTGCAAACCATTGGCCAGGACTTGCCGGGTGGCTGCAGCCAGAGCCAGGCGGGCATCCCGCAGGGCCTGCTCTTCCACCAGAAACTGACAGGCGTTGTACCAGGAATGCATGGCCGCTGCCACCTCACGCAGGTATTGGGCAATCAGATGCGGCTCCAGTTCACGCGCGGCAATGGCCACCACTTCCGGGAAGCGCGCCAGCTGATTCAGGAGCGCCTGTTCCTGTTCGGTATTCAAGCGTTCCAGATCCGTGGCTTCCAGTGACCAGCTGTAACCTTTTTCTTCAGCCTGACGGGCGACACTGCACAGGCGCGCATGGGCATACTGAATATAGTAAACCGGATTGTCATTGGTCTGGGAGCGTGCCAGATCAATATCAAAGGTCAACTGTGAAGTCGCTGCTCTGGCGGCCAGGAAGTAACGCGTGGCATCACAACCCACTTCATCAATTAAATCCCTCAGGGTGACATAACTGCCTGCGCGCTTGGAGATTTTCACCTCTTCACCACTGCGCATGACGGTCACCATCTGGTGCAGCACATAATCCGGCCAGCCTTCAGGGATATCCTGTTTCAGAGCCTGAAGGCCCGCACGTACACGGGTAATGGTGGAATGGTGATCTGCACCCTGCTCATTAATGACCTTTTTAAAGCCCCGCTGCCACTTGTTGAGATGGTAGGCGACATCGGGCACAAAATAAGTGTAGTTGCCATCGGTTTTACGCATCACCCGGTCTTTATCATCACCAAAGTCGGTGGTACGCAGCCAGAGGGCACCGCCTTCCTCGTAGGTAAAGCCATTATCAATCAACTGCTGAACAGCGGCTTCCACCTTGCCTTCTTCATAAAGGGAAGACTCCAGAAAGTAGACATCAAACTCCACACCAAAAGCCTTGAGGTCCAGGTCCTGTTCCCGGCGCAGGCTGGCCACGGCAAAACGCCGTATGGCTTCCAGATCTTCAGGATCACCGGCTGCCTTGACTTGCTGATCATCGGCAGTAACCGTTTTTTCCGCCAGATAATCGGCGGCTACATCTTTAATGTATTCACCGCGGTAACCATTTTCCGGCCAGCCCGCATCTTCCGGGGTCAAGCCTTTGACACGCGCCTGAACCGACAAGGCCAGATTAGTGATCTGGGCACCGGCATCGTTGTAATAAAATTCACGGGTGATATCCCAGCCGGTGGCTTGCAATAAACGACACAGGCAATCCCCCACCGCAGCACCTCGACCATGACCGACATGCAGCGGGCCGGTTGGATTGGCGGATACAAATTCCACCTGCACCTTCTCACCCTGGCCCTGGTTGCTGTGACCAAAAGCGGCTTGCTGACCAAGAATGTCGTTGACGACTGAAGTCAGGGCACTGGTAGAGAGGAAAAAATTAATAAAACCCGGCCCGGCAATTTCCATTTTGCTGACTTTCTGCATGAAAGCATTATCCGCTTCCAGCATCGCGACCACCTTCTCGGCCAGATCCCGGGGTTTCATCCCGGCCTTTTTGGCCGTCATCAGAGCCAGATTGCTGGCCAGGTCGCCATGAGCCTTGTCTTTGGTATTATCGATCTGAACGCGTGGCTGAAAATCCTCGGGCAACAGGGCTTCGGATTTAAGCTGGATAACAACCTGATCTAACTGAGCGGTAATAAAGGCTTTCATGTAATTGGACTGACCTTGCAAGATTTGCGAGTTACTGAAAAATAGCCTGCCATTATCCAAGGAAGGACGACAAAAGTCACCCGTCAGGGTCGGCGTTCTGGCCAGTCATTTCTTCGGATCAGCGGCAGATAGCGATTTAACTGCGCCCGGGAAATGTAATTGGCATGACTCATACCCTGCAAAATCCGCTGATACTTGCGCTGCAGGCCCGGCGTGACATTACGGTTCTGAAATAAAGTGTAGTGATAGCGCCTGGGGCTGGGCAGCATCAAAGCCAGATAAGCCCCTTCGGCAGCATTGATCGCAGCAGGTGGCTTGCCGAAATAGTGACGGCCGGCAGCCGCCACGCCATAAACATCCGGCCCGAACTCGGCCAGATTCAGGTACAACTCCAGAATCTGGTTCTTGCTCAGGCGATTTTCCAGCCGCCGGGTCAGAATTGCTTCCTGAATCTTGCGAAAATAACTCTGGCGAGGGGTTAAAAACAGATTCTTGACCGCCTGCTGGCTGATGGTGCTGCCGCCAAAAGCGGTTTCTCCACGGCGAAGGTTGGTAATAAAAGCATCCAGAAGGGCATCGTAATCCAGGCCCCGGTGTTCAAAAAAACGCGCATCCTCGGCCAGCACCACCGCATACAAAAGATCCCGATTCACCCGGCGCAAGGGTGTCCACTGGTAATAAGCATCCGGTGCCTCCAGCCTGGCCTTTACCCTCGCCTCAGCCTGGGCCTGCAACTCCTCAAAAGAAGGATTTACCGCATCCGGTAGGGTATAAAAAAAGGTGAAAAGACCGGCTGACAGCAGCAGAATTAAACCCAGCGTCAACCACCCCAGCCAGTAGACCAGACGATTCAACCAGCGCCAGGGCACAGCCAGCCACGCCAGCAGCTTCTCCACCAGGGGATGATGCGGCTTCTTGCGAGAGGCTTTCTTTTTTCTGGGTGCTGGGGGCATGGCTAACTTGAGTCAGGTTCCTTGATTCAGACCACCTTAGCGCAAGTTGCGCAGAAAAAGAAACCACCCCGCAAGTTACCCCGCATGTGGCCCCGCAAGTTGAAGTGTAAAAAATCCAGCTGACTCAGGGTTCGTACTATTTCCCTGTGATGGGTTAAAATGCTCTCCCTTTGTTGATCTGTCCAAGCTGGAGTCCCATGTCCACCTCTTTCATCCATCTGCGCCTGCACTCGGAATTTTCTCTGGTTGATGGGCTGGTGCGCCTCAAGCCCTTGATCAAGAAAGCCCAGGCTGTGGGTTTCCCGGCTCTGGCCCTGACGGATGACAGCAATCTTTTTGCGCTGGTCAAATTCTACAAAGCCACCCAGGGTGCGGGTATCAAACCCTTGATTGGCAGTGATGTCTGGATTCAGGACGATGAAGAAGGTGCACCCGCCTATCGCCTGACTCTGCTGGCCATGAACAACCTGGGTTATCGCAATCTGACTGAACTCCTCTCCCGTGGTTGGCTGGAAGGCCAAAAAGATGAAAAAGCCTTTATCCGCCCGCAATGGCTGGAAGAAAAGGCCGCAGGGCTGATTGCTCTTTCGGGTGCCAAGGAAGGCGAAGTGGGTCAATTGCTGCTGGCCGGTCACCGACAGCTGGCTCAAGAGCGTTTACAGCATTGGATGCAGGTTTTCCCGGATGCCTTTTACCTGGAAGTTCAGCGCACCCAGCGCGCCGGTGATGAAGACTGCCTGCATGCCAGCGTGGAACTGGCTGCAGCCACCGGCTGCCCGGTGGTGGCCACCAATGATGTACGCTTTATGGAGCGCAAAGACTTCTGGGCCCATGAAACCCGCGTCTGCATTGGTGATAGCCGCACTCTGGATGATCCCCGCCGGGAAAAAAACTATTCAGAAGAACAGTATCTGAAAAGCCCCGAAGAAATGCAGGAGCTATTCAGCGATCTACCCGAAGCCCTGCAGAACACGGTGGAAATTGCCAAACGCTGTAATGTCGATATTCGTCTGGGCGAGTACTTCCTTCCCGAATACCCGATTCCCGAAGGCAAAACCCAGGATCAGTTTTTCCGGGAAATCTCCCACGACGGCCTCACCCGGCGCCTGAACAAACTCTACGACACCCAGCGCCCTGACTTTCAGGAGATAGAAAACCGCTACCGTCAGCGTCTGGATTTTGAGCTGGATGTCATCCTGGATATGGGTTTTCCCGGCTACTTTCTGATCGTTATGGACTTTATCCGCTGGGCCAAGGATGAAGGCATCCCGGTGGGTCCCGGTCGCGGTTCGGGTGCCGGCTCTCTGGTGGCCTACTCGCTGGACATCACCGACCTCGACCCGATTGAATACAGCCTGCTGTTCGAGCGCTTTTTGAACCCCGAGCGGGTTTCCATGCCCGACTTCGACATCGACTTCTGCATGGATGGCCGCGACCGGGTGATTGAATACGTGGCCGACACCTACGGGCATGATGCCGTTTCCCAGATCGTCACCTTCGGCACCATGGCCGCCAAGGCGGTGGTTCGTGATGTCGCCCGTGCTCAAGGCAAGCCCTATGCGGTGGGGGATCGCCTCTCGAAAATGATTCCCTTTGAAGTCGGCATGACCCTGGAAAAAGCAGCCGATGAAGTCGAAGACCTGGGCGCGTTGGAAAAAGCCTACCAGACCTCCATGGAAAGAGAGCTGAGCGAACCCGATCTGGAAGAACTGGATCAGGAAGGGCTGGAAGTCTGGAGTATGGCCCGCGAACTGGAAGGCATCACCCGCAACACCGGCAAGCACGCCGGCGGGGTGGTGATCGCCCCCACCAAACTGACCGACTTTGCGCCCCTGCTGGCTGAAGAAGACGGCTCCAGCCTGGTGGTGCAGTTCGACAAAAACGACGTGGAAGACGCGGGCCTGGTCAAATTCGACTTTCTGGGTCTGCGCACCCTGACCATCATCGACTGGGCGCTGCGGGATGTGGACAAGGTTCGTGCCCTGGACGGTCAATCGCCACTGGACATCACCGCCATCCCGCTGGATGACAAGAAAACCTTTGATCTGCTGAAACGCGCTGAAACCACGGCTGTTTTCCAGTTGGAATCCCGCGGCATGAAAGAGCTGATCAAAAAGCTCAAACCCGACAGCCTGGAAGACATGATCGCCCTGGTAGCCCTGTTCCGCCCCGGCCCCCTGCAATCCGGCATGGTCGATGACTTTATCCAGCGTAAGCATGGACAGGCAGCTTTGGCCTATCCCCACCCGGATTACCAGCTGGACATGCTCAAGCCAGTCCTGGAACCCACCTACGGGATCATCCTCTACCAGGAACAGGTCATGCAGATCGCCCAGGTCATGGCCGGGTTCACCCTGGGTGGCGCCGATATGCTGCGCCGTGCCATGGGTAAGAAAAAGCCCGAAGAAATGCAGAAGATGCGGGCCATGTTTCTGGAAGGCAGTGAGAAGAACGGCATCAATGCCACCCTGGCCGGGCAAATCTTTGACCTGGTGGAAAAATTTGCCGGTTATGGCTTTAACAAATCCCACTCCGCCGCCTATGGCCTGGTTTCCTACCAGACCGCCTGGCTGAAAACCCACTACCCGGCCCCCTTCATGGCGGCGGTGCTTTCCACGGAAATGAACAACACCGACAAGGTGGTGATGCTGGTGGAAGAAGTTCGCGCCATGCAGCTGGAAATAACCCCCCCGGATGTCAACCAGGGCAGCTGGCGCTTCACCGTTAATGAACAAGGCGAAATCATCTACGGCCTGGGTGCCATCAAGGGCGTCGGTGAAGGCCCGGTGGAAGCAGTGGTTGATGCGCGCAATGAAGGTGGTGCCTTCAAGGATCTGTTTGATTTCTGCACCCGCGTGGACATGAAACGCCTCAACAAACGCAGTATTGAAGCCCTGATTCGCAGTGGCGCCCTGGACAAGCTGGCCGATGGCCGCCACCTGCTGATGTCGGCGCTGGATGATGCCCTGAAAGGTGCCGAGCAAGCCAAACGTAATGCCAGCATCGGCATGGATGACCTCTTCGGCAGCGTGATGACTGCCGCCCAGCCTTCCGAAACACCGAGCAGCGACCCCTATGCCGACTATCGCTGCCTGCCGGTCTGGACCGACAAACAACGTCTGGCCGGGGAAAAGGAAACCCTGGGTTTGTATCTGACCGGTCATCCCATTGATGAATACGAAGACGAACTGCGCCGCTTTGTGGGACGCAAGATTTCCAGCCTGCAGCCTTCCCGGGATGCCCAGCGGGTGGCCGGTCTGGTGGTGGCCTTTCGCACCATGAAAAACAAACGCGGGGACACCCTGGGCTTTCTGACCCTGGATGACCGCTCCGGTCGCATTGAGGTTTCGGTGATGGGGGAAACCTTCGAGCGCTTTCAGCACCTGCTGGAAAAAGACACCCTGCTGATCGTGGAAGGCGAAGTGCGTGAAGACACCTTCACCGGTGGCCTGGCCCTGCGCTGCAAGGAAGTCACCGCCATGGCCGATGCGCGCAGCCGCTATGCCCGCGCTCTGGAAATCCGCCTGCAGGAAGAGGAATACCAGCCCACTTTTATTGAGCAACTCAACCAGGTTCTGGAAACCTATCGGGTCAACGACCAGGGCCTGCGGGTGGAAATCGCCTTCAGTTGCCAGGCCGGTTCCGGGCAACTGCTTTTTCCCGAAAACTGGCAGGTGGTTCCCCATGATCACCTGCTGGAAGCCCTGATGCAGCAGTTCGGAAAAGACCGGGTTCGCCTCGTCTACCAAGCATAATTTTTGAGTATTGTGCTTTTTTCCACTATAGTAGCAGCAGTTTTTTACCTGCTTTCGCTCACCTAAAACCAGTAGATATCATGAATCTTAACTATCTTGATTTTGAACAACCTATTGCCGACCTGGAAGCCAAGATTGAAGAACTGCGTCTGGTGGGCAACGATACCGATGTTAATCTTGCAGACGAGATCTCCCGCCTGCAGGAAAAAAGCACCAAACTGACCGAACAGATTTTTTCCAACCTGAGCTCCTGGCAGGTCTCCCAGTTATCGCGCCACCCCATGCGCCCCTACACCCTGGATTATCTCAATCTTTTATTTGATGATTTTGACGAACTCCACGGTGATCGCCACTTCTCCGATGATGCCGCCATCGTTGGTGGTATGGCACGGATTGATGGCCGCCCGGTGATGGTCATCGGTCACCAGAAAGGCCGGGATGTCAAAGAAAAGGTTAAACGCAACTTCGGCATGCCGCGTCCGGAAGGCTATCGCAAGGCCCTGCGCCTGATGGAAATGGCCGAGCGCTTCAAGATGCCGATTCTTACCTTCATCGACACCCCCGGTGCCTACCCCGGTATTGATGCCGAAGAACGCGGCCAGTCCGAAGCCATTGCCTTCAACCTGGCTGCCATGTCCCGCCTGGAAACCCCGATCATTGCCACCGTGATTGGCGAAGGCGGTTCCGGCGGTGCCCTGGCCATCGGCGTCTGTGATGAGCTGATGATGCTGCAGTATTCTACTTACTCGGTTATTTCACCCGAAGGCTGTGCTTCCATCCTCTGGAAAAGCGCCAGCAAAGCTTCGGAAGCGGCCGATGCCATGGGCCTGACTGCACCCCGCCTGAAAGAACTCGGCCTGGTTGACACCCTGATTCCCGAACCCCTGGGCGGTGCCCACCGCAACCCGGAACAAATGGTCAAAAGCCTCAAGTCTTCTTTGCTGCAGGCTCTGGACAAGCTGGACAAAAAGGATGCCGACAACCTGATCGAGCGTCGTTACCAGCGTCTGATGAGCTACTCCTCGCTGGAAGACCTCAAGTAACACACGCCCCCATGAACCCTCTGGTTCAACAACTGCAGCAGGCTCTGGATAACCTCCAGCCTGCTGCAGACCCCCAAAAGATCTGCATTGCCTTCAGCGGTGGCCTGGATTCCCGCGTACTCCTGGAGCTGGCCTGGCTGCTGCAACAGCAAACACCCGAAAAACTTGAACTGCGTGCCCTGCACATCAACCATCAGCTCTCCCCCAATGCCGACCACTGGGCTGACTTCTGCCGCCAGACCTGTGCGCAAAAAAACCTTTCCTTCAGCCAGTTTCAGATCGACACCCGACAGTATTCCGGAGCCAGCCTGGAAGCTCGCGCCCGCCAGGCCCGCTACCAAATTTTCAGCCAGGAACTACAAGCAGGTGAGCTTCTTCTTCAAGCTCACCACCGCAAGGATCAGGCCGAAACCTTGCTGCTGCGACTGCTGCGCGGAGCCGGAACCCAGGGTCTGGCCAGTATTCCCATCCAGAGACCGCTGGGCCAGGGCCAACTACTGCGGCCTCTACTCAACACACCCAGAGAAACCCTGGAAGCCTTTGCCCGCGAACAGCAATTGCACTGGATCGAAGACGAAAGCAACCAGAAAGACCACTTTGACCGCAACTTTGTACGCCTGAACATCCTGCCCCTGCTGGCCGAGCGCTTCCCTGCAGCCGAACAGAACCTCGCACTGAGTGCCCGCCTGGCCGGGGAAAGCCAACAACTCCAGCAGGACCTGGCCGAGCTGGACTTACAGCAAGTTAACCCTGACCGCAGTAGCCTGAGCATTACTGCCCTTATTCAACTACCCGATTACCGGCGCAACAACCTGCTCCGCCACTGGCTGCAAAAACACGATTTACCCCTGCCCAGCCTGAAGCACTGGCAGCAACTGGATCATCTCTGCCAGGCCCGTGAAGATGCCCAGCCCCTGGTGGAATGGGGTGAAGCCCAGCATAGAACCCAGGCCCGCCGCCACCGCGACCGGCTTTACATCCAGACAGCCGACCACTTCCAGCCCCTGCCACAGAACTGGCAAACCACCTGGAACAACCAACCACCCCTGCAAACCCCCTGTGGATATTTCAACCTGCAACTGCAATGCACAGCAACCGGGGAAATCCCCAAAGAACTCCAGGTCACTTCCCGGCAAGGCGGTGAAACAATCCGCCTGCAAAACCGTGGCAGCCGCGACGTCAAACGCCTGCTCCAGGAACTTAACCTGCCCACCTGGCAGCGCAACCAACTGCCCTTCATCTGGCACCGGGGAAAACTCATTGCCGTGGGAAACCGGCTGATTGCTGAAGGCTGGGAAGCCTTGTAGAGTAATAGCAATTAATAAACCGGCAAGGAGCCAGCATGAGCACCCCGGAACACCACCGCCACTGGCTACTGGAGCTTCTTGCCTACTGGGAAGGCAAAGTAACCCCACGCCAGCTTGCCGAACACTGGCAAGTCAGCCGCCAGCATGCCAGCTCCCTGCTGCAAGACTATCTAAAAGCCCACCCCAACAGCCTGGACTATCAGCCAAGCAACAAAGACTACCAACCAACTGAGCACTTTCAGCCCCGTTTACTCACCCAAGATGTCACCGAATACCTGGAATGGGCCACCCGCCAGACTCTGCCACCCTGGAAAGAAAGCCCCAGCCAGTTACCCCATGAAATTTTGCAACACCCACCTCGGCGAGTCACCCCACAAATAATGCGACCCCTGGTTCAAGCCTTGCGGGAAAACCGTCGCCTGGACGTTGACTACATCTCCCTGACCCACCCGGACAACCAGGGCCGAATCATCATTCCCCACCACTTCGTTAACAACGGACAGCGCTGGCACCTGCGCGCTTGGTGTGAGAAAAGTCAGGAGTTTCGTGACTTCGTACTCAGCCGCTTCCGGGGAGAACCGGAATTAATGGACACCACCCCCGTCACCCCGGATCAGGACGAAGGCTGGAACACCCTACTCACCCTGATCCTGGAACCTGACCCCCGCCTGACACCCAGACAAAAACGGGTACTCGAAGAAGATTACGCCATGCAAAATGGCCAACTTCACATCACCACCCGCGCCTGCTTGATTAACTACTTGCTGAAAAGCCTGCAAGTTCACCCCCGCATACTGGAAGGCGAACCCGAAGCTCAACAACTGGTGATCATCAACAAAGACGACATCAAGCCATGGCTTTTTGGGTGAAACAAGCCAAAAACTGCGCTGAATCAAGAAAAGAGAAAAGACTGCGTCAACTGGGTATAGAGGCTAAATATCAGGGATTGCGGGGTTAACGAGAAAGCGGCAAGGTGATAAAAATAACTTCAACAACAGGGATAGCCCATGAGTTACTACCACTACTGGGGTAAGGCCGGAGAAGATAACTACCACTTGTTGCCCTACCACTGCCTGGATGTTGCTGCCGTAGCCTGGCACCTGCTGGGCGATTCATCTCAGTTACTTAAGGATCTCGCTGACTTACTGGAAATGGAACCTCAGGCATTAAGAAAACTACTGGTTTTTATTATTGCCCTGCACGATCTGGGAAAGTTTGCAGCAGCTTTTCAAAACCTCAAAAGCTATCCAGGCTCACTTCTTACCCAGTTAAAATGCAAAATGGTCTACGATGCTCAAAAGGCCAAACATGATCGCCTCGGTGCTTTTGTCTGGGAAAAAGTAGCACCAAAAAAAGGTCTCCTGGAGCCATTTCAATTAGGCTTCCTCAACCCTGAGTTTTTTACTGTTCGCCATCAGCGCCAAACTGTCAGCTTACTTATGGAAACCAGCTTTGGGCATCATGGGCAGCCTATTAGTATCAAAAGCCTCGCCCATTTTGACTTTTATTGCCATCCACAAAATTACCAGGATGCCGCAGACTTCACCCTGGAACTGGTTAACCTCTTGCAGCCTGCCTGGCCTGAAGAGCAGTTGCACAATAAAGATTGGCTTATCCGGCTCAAGCAAGCCAGTTGGTATCTTGCCGGGCTGATTACCTTGAGCGACTGGCTGGGTTCCAACACGGAATGGTTTCCCTACCAAACAGAGGAAATGCCTTTAGGCGATTACTGGGAAAAAACTCTGGAAAGAGCAAAGCAAGCTGTAGCCGCTACTGAGTTACAGCTACCTGTTCAGGTTAACCCTTTCCAATCCATCCAATCACATTTTGGCTTTGATGACCCCACACCTCTGCAGCTCTGGGCCGAGACCCTGACTCTGGACACTGGCCCTCAGTTATTCATTCTTGAAGATGTCACGGGTGCCGGAAAAACCGAAGCCGCTTTAACCCTCACCCACAGACTAATGGAGGCCAATGAAGCTGAAGGCTTTTATTTCGGTTTACCGACCATGGCTACCTCCAATGCCATGTTCAGCCGTGTCGCTGACCATTACCAGCAAATGCTGAAAACCACACAAGGTCAACCCAGCATTGTTCTGGCACACGGTGCCCGTGAAATGAATCAGGACTTTCAGGAAGCCTTGAAACTGAACCTTTCTGAAGATATGAATTATGCTCAGGGTGATGAAACAGCCTCTACTCATTGCAACCAATGGCTGGCTGATTCAAGAAAAACAGCACTGCTGGCTAATGTCGGTGTCGGCACCATCGATCAGGCTCTGATGGCTGTTTTGCCCATGAAACATCAAAGCCTTCGTCTGCTTGGCCTGCACCGTAAAATACTGATTTTTGATGAAGTTCATGCCGCTGACAGCTATATGTTTGAGCTGCTGGACAGCCTGCTGCGTGCCCATCTCCGCCAGGGCGGCAGTGCAATACTGCTGACAGCCACCCTGCCACTTTCCCAGCGTGAAAAACTCTGCCGAATCTGGCAAGAAGAAGCTGGACAGGTGCCCACTTCTTTACAAACTGAACACTTCCCCTTGGCTACACAAGTCAGTCTTACAGGGGAAATAAAAGAATTTGAGCTGGCCTCCCGCCCTTCAGTCTCGCGTGAAGTGCTGGTTGATTTTGTTTCCAGCCCCACCGAGGTGATTGAGCAGCTGGTTGCAGCCCACAAGCAGGGAAAGGCCTGTGTCTGGGTTCGCAACTCAGTAGATGATGCTTTGGAAGCCTACAATGAGCTATCCACACTTTTGAATTCTGAAGATGACTTGCTGCTCTTTCACAGCCGTTTTGCACTGTTAGATCGGAAAAATATCGAAAACCATGTGCTGGCCACCTTTGGAAAAGAATCAAGCGGCAAGGAGCGCCAGGGAAAAATCCTGATTGCCACCCAGGTTTTCCAGGAAAGCCTGGATGCCGATGCAGACCTGATGATCTCTGATCTCTGCCCTATTGATGACCTGATTCAACGTGCAGGGCGCTTGCACCGTCACACACGAGACCAGCAAGGCAGATTTATCAGAGCAGGCGATGATCAAAGAAAACAGCCCTTGCTACTGGTTCACGCCCCTGAATGGACAGCCACACCTGAAGAAGGTTGGTTGAGCTCCCAGCTACAAAACACCGAATACGTTTACCGCTCACCAGGGCGTTTGTGGCTCACTCAGAAAATACTGCGTGAACTGGGGGCGATTCGTATGCCTGAAGAAGCCAGATCCCTGATTGAAGCCGTTTATGGGTTGGCAGCCTACGATGCCATGCCTGAGTCTCTGAAGGATAAAGAAGATAAGTATTTCGGTGAGGAGCGCAGCAAAGCCAGTAAAGGAAAAAGTCTGAATCTCGATTGGGCAAAAGGATACAGCGAAAACAGTAACCGCGCCTGGATTGATCAGGATATCGAAGTGGGTACTCGCTTTGTTGATCAGGAAAGCGTGCAGGTGGTGCTTCTGAAAAGAAACGCCAAGGGCAAGATTGCTCTCTGGGCCGAACACCAGGAACACCCTGTGCAGCAAAGCCTGGTCAAGCTTCCGTTGAGGAAATACGCCTCCCAACTCGCTTTACTCAACTCCAATGACCATCAGGATTTTGAACAACTAGCCAGCCGCTACAAGCAGCTGAAATTTCTGCAACCCTGGCTGGCTGAAGAAGATCAAAACTTCAGCTACTCCGCCAGCCAGGGTGTGCAGAAACTAACTTAACCCCGCTGACGCGAGGAACATGAGGCTTTTTGCCTTCCGATCAGATAACCACATCGGTTTAGCTCCGGCATGCCGGAGAAGCGGCAAGCTTACTTAAAAACTTGCAACTCAGCAAAAGCCGATAAAAAATTTAATTTACGATTAGATAATCACATCTTATTGATTTATTCAAAACCGACTGCTAGCTTTTGGTCATCACTTCCTGAAGAGGCAACCGAAAATGTATCACTACTATGTCAACAACACCCCTCAATCCACCGGAGTTCACGAAGTGCACACCAGCGAGTGTAGGTTTTACTCTGAAATCAAGAGTAAGACTTACCTAGGTGCTTATGGCAGCTGCAGTGAAGCAGTTCGAGCAGCATCCTTTATTCAACCCAATGTGGACGGCTGTTACTACTGTTCTCTAGCTTGCCATACCCGCTAGGGACCTAAAAAATCCCAAGGAGTACGCAATGAATCTTCTAACCGATCCTTGGCTGTTCTACCGCTTTCACGATGGAAGGGAAGAGCAGCTACCACTAACAGCCTTGGTCAACCCCGAAGTTATTGACTTTGCCTTGCCTCGTAGTGACTTTCAGGGAGCTGCTTATCAGTTTGCCATCAGCCTGCTACAAACACTCATGGCACCAATAGATACGGATGAATGGCTGGATAGCTATCAATCACCTCCTGACCCGGACATCTTCACCAAAATCCTGAACAAAGCTGAACACGCTTTCAATCTGGTCGGTGATGGCCCTTTATTTATGC
Source organism: Marinospirillum sp. (assembly GCF_044810985.1). Lineage (GTDB taxonomy): Bacteria > Pseudomonadota > Gammaproteobacteria > Pseudomonadales > Halomonadaceae > Marinospirillum. The sequence continues at coordinate 1,487,212 of NZ_CP085242.1, read as the reverse complement.
AGGATCTTGACCCCCTGACTGATATCAAGTCTTCCCCTGTGTCCGGTTTACTGATTGAAGCACCTGGCGGCAACACAATAAAGAACAACACTGATCACTTTATCAAGCGCGGAATTACCGAAGCTCTTTCACCTGAAATGGCCGCTTTGGCATTGTTTACTCTACAGATCAATGCACCTTCTGGCGGACAGGGCCATCGCGTGGGGCTGCGTGGTGGCGGCCCTTTGACGACTCTTGTCTTGCCCCAGGAAGAAAACACACCTCTCTGGCAGAAGCTCTGGCTGAATGTCATTCAGAAAGAAAAATGGGATTACCCTGAACCCGATTTAAGCAGCCCTGATGTTTTCCCCTGGCTGGGACCGACCAAAATCAGTAAAAACAAAAACACCGAAATCTATGAGCATGAAGTGCATCCACTCACCCACTACTGGGCCATGCCCCGCCGCATACGCCTCGAACTCACCGATGAAGAAGGCATTTGCCAGCTCAGCAGAAAAACCTCTACCCAACTGGTTAAAACCTATCGCACCAGCAACTACGGCAATAACTATGCGGGTACCTGGTCACATCCGCTGACCCACTATCGCAGCAACCCCAAAAAACCAGAGGAAGACCACCTTTCCACCAAAGGCCAGCCCGGCGGCATTCAATACAAGCAGTGGCAAAGCCTTTGTTTTATTGACAAAGAACAAGGCAACCTACCCGCAGCAGTTATCGCGCACTACTTTGATATTTCCAATGACTTAATGGAAGAGCTGGAGACTGAATGGAGTAAAGCACCCAGGCTATGGGCCTTTGGTTACGATATGGACAATATGAAGGCACGAGGCTGGTACGCCAGTGAGTTCCCTCTTTATCATTTAAACCCTGAAGTACGCGACAGGCAGATTCATATTATTCAAGACCTGCAAAAACTGGCTGAAGAAACCGCCTGGCAGCTACGCACCCAAATCAAGAATGCCTGGTTTGAAAAGCCTGGTGATGCCAAAGGCGACTTCAGTTTTATTGATCTGCAATTCTGGCAGGCCACCCAGGCTCCTTTCTTTACCACTGTGCAAGCCGTTTTAAAAAATCAGGATGGTTGGCTGGATAGTCAAGCTGCCAAAAACTGGATGCAGCAGCTTAGCCAGGCTGCCCATCAGATTTTTGATCAACAGGTATTAACCAATCTCTACCCTGATCGGGAAATGCACCGCAAGATCAAAGCACGCCGCCAGCTCAATGGCTGGCTGCATGGTGGCAAAACAGCCAAGCAATTCAAAAAGAATTACTGCCAACAGGAGGAGGTGGCATGAGTGAACCCAAAAAACAACGCTCTTTTTATGGAGAGCAGCAAGTTCTTAACTGGTGGCGCTCCATGAATGCATCACCTGATGAACTCAAGAAGGATAATATTCAGCCTGCCCCCACAGTTTGGCGGGCAGAGTTAAAACGTGCAGCCAGTCCGGATGCAGCCCTTTTAACTCAAGGTTTTCGAGGTTTATGGTTCAGATTGCCTCCTGATGCCTATCCGAACTTTTTAAAACCCGAGCACAAGATGCTGGCCTGGGGTGCCGTGGCAGGCCTTCTCAGCCATGTACGCCATTCATCTCCTGCACATAGCTTTGCCTACCAACTGGGTAAACCTGATGAACAAACAGATAAGCCGATCGTCAGTGAACTCCGGTTCCAACAGCTAATTGCCTCCAAGTCACCCGAAGATTTTTATCGCAGGCTGCAAAGAATCATTCACCAGATGAAAGGTGAACTGCCAGTTGTCCACCTCAGCCAAAGCATTCTGGAGTGGTTTGCCGAACACCTGAAAACCCAGCCCACCCCGGCAAATTTATCGGTCACTCTGCGTTGGGCGATGGATTATTACCAAGCGGCTGACAAGGCCTCTGCAAAAAACACCTGATTTTTAATTTTAAACACAAGGAGCAAGATCATGAGCCAATTCATTCAACTTCACCTGCTGACTGCCTACCCACCCTCCAACCTGAACCGTGATGATCTAGGACGCCCAAAAACTGCGCGTATGGGTGGTGTTGAACGTCTGCGTATCAGCTCACAAAGCCTGAAGCGTCACTGGCGCACTTCTGATTTATTTCAGGAGGCACTGGCAGGCCACATTGGCACCCGCACCAAACGCCTGGGTACAGAAGTTTTTAACAAGCTGACTGCTGGCGGCATCAAAGAGAAAAGCGCCAAGGAGTGGGCTACAGCCATTGCCGGACAATTTGGCAAGAGCAAGAAAGATAGTCTGGAAATTGAGCAGCTGGCCCATATCACCCCTGAAGAAATGCAGACTGTGGAAAAACTCGTCGATCAGCTGATCAGTGAAAATCGCGCTCCCACAGAGGAAGAAGTGAAACTGCTGCGCAAAGAATCTTCTGCTGTGGATATTTCACTTTTTGGCCGTATGCTGGCTTCCAGCCCTGATTTTAATGTCGAAGCAGCTTGCCAGGTTGCCCATGCTATCAGCGTGCATGGCGTGGCTGTTGAAGATGATTACTTCACTGCTGTTGATGATCTTAACAAGGGAGATGAAGACCGGGGTGCTTCCCACATTGGCGAGGCCGCTTTCGCTTCAGCTCTTTTCTATCAGTACATCTGCATCGACAAAAGCCAGTTGATTGACAACCTGAACGGTAATACAGAGCTTGCTGATCAGGCTCTTGCTTCTCTGGTCGAAGCAGCTGTCAAGGTCTCACCCACCGGCAAGCAAAACAGCTTTGCTTCACGCGCCTATGCATCCTACGTTCTAGCCGAAAAAGGCAGTCAACAACCCCGCTCGTTATCGGTTGCCTTTTTGAAACCAATTTACGGTGAAAATCAGGCTGAAGATGCTATCGCTGCGTTGGAAAAACAAAAGCAAAACTTTGATCAGGTCTATGGTGCCTGTTCAGATGCCAGCTACGCCTTGAACGCCCAAACTGCAGAAGGCAGCTTTGCTGAGCTCAAGAACTTTGTAACCAGCCAATAATCGGGTGACCTATGGATTATCTGGTTTTTCAACTCTATGGCCCTCTGGCAAGCTGGGGTGAGACAGCCATCGGTGAAAGCAGACCGACTGGCTTTCATCCTTCGCGCTCAGCCTTGCTGGGGCTGCTTGCTGCCTGCCTGGGTATTCCACGCGATCAGCAAGAGCAGCATGACCAACTGAGAGAAAGTTTAGGAGTTGCGGTTAAAACCTATCTTAGAGGCGGCCTGATGCGGGATTACCATACTGCTGAAGCACCCTCTCAGGATAGAAAAAGAACCTTCTACACCCGCAAGGATGAACTGAGTGCAGCTAAGCTGAACACCATTCTTTCAACTCGGGATTATCGAAGTGACGGCTACTGGGTGGTTGCTGTCTGGTGCAAAAAAGATAACTTCATTTCTCTAGAGAGGCTAAAGGAAAAGTTGGAGCAGCCTGTTTTCATACCCTACCTGGGACGTAAGGCCTGCCCTTTAGCTGCACCCTTTTTTCCTCAACAAATCACAGGCACTTTGAAAGAAGCGCTGGACACCCCCTTTCCTGCCTTGATTCCTTATGGTCAGACAACCTGGCTGAAACCTGCGGACTACCTGACCTACTCCTGGGAGGGCAAAGCTTCTGATCTGACCGGCGAATTGAATGAAGTGCAAAGCACCAGCGTCTGGGATGAACCAATCAGCCGAACCCCCTGGCAATTTGCTTCACGTCAGGAGCATCAATACATTGAAAAAGGAGGTCATCATGTATCTGACCAAGGCCAGGCTTAGCAATCACCCGCAAACGAGAAGCCAACGAGTTGAACTGATGCGGCAAGGTGCTTATGCCAGTCATCAACTGCTCTGGAAGCTTTTTCCACAGCAAAAGGAGCGTCCCTTCCTGTTTCGTCAGGAACAGGGTGATGGCTATTCAGCCCCCAAGGGTGAACCCTGTTTTTATCTGCTTTCTTCACATCTGCCAGAAAACCTTGATGGACTGGTGGAAACAGAAAGCAAACCCTTTCACCCACAATTACAGCAAGGTGATCAACTGGGCTTTACGATCAGGCTAAACCCAACGGTTTGCCGTGACAAAAAAAGGCACGATGTGCTGATGGATGCACGTCTCCAATGGCTCAAACAAGAAGCCGAACGGATGAGAATAAGCAGTCAGGGTGGTCAGGGCAACCTGAAAAACGAGCTTCTGGATCAAGCCAAGGATCAGGATATTGAACGTTGGCAAAAGCTGCTTTTAGAGCGGGTTAGTGAAGACAATATAGAAAACCTGCAAAGTCGCAAAGCTTTGTTGAACCAGGTTTTGCAAGCCTTGGCCGAGCAGGCTGCTAAAGACTGGTGGCAACAACGTCTGGAATCCATGGGTGTTAACCCGGATACTTCCAGCATCCAGCAAGTCAGTGGCTACCTGCAGCACCAACTACCCAGAAAAGCAAAAGAAGCCAGCTTCAGCAGTGTCGAGCTGACAGGACAACTGACACTGGAGCAGCCGGATCTTTTTCTGGAAAAAGTCAATGCAGGGATAGGTCGCGCCAAAGCCTTTGGCTGCGGTTTGATGCTGTTACGCCGTTGCTGAACAGGAGGTCACATGGCTTTTATTCCCCTCAAGCCCATTCCCATGAAAGATCGCTCTTCATTGATTTTTCTGAAATATGGGCAAGTTGATGTGCAAGATGGAGCCTTTGTACTCATCGACAAGACGGGTATCAGAACTCACATTCCTGTAGGTTCCATTGCCTGCATCATGCTGGAACCGGGAACACGAGTTTCTCATGCTGCCATTAAGCTGGCTGCCGATGTGGGTACCTTACTGGTTTGGGTTGGGGAAGCCGGGGTACGCCTTTATGCTTCAGGCCAGCCCGGTGGTGCCCGTTCGGACAAGCTGCTGTATCAAGCCAAACTGGCACTGGATGACGAACTTCGCCTGAAAGTCGTTCGTAAAATGTTTGAACTTCGTTTTGGTGAAGAAGCTCCCAGCCGCCGCTCTATTGACCAGTTGCGCGGTATAGAAGGTAGCCGTGTAAGAGCAACCTATAAAAATCTGGCTAGAGAGTATGGCGTTGAATGGCATGGAAGGCGTTATGACCCCAAGGACTGGGGCAAATCAGATACAGTCAACCAATGCCTGAGTGCCGCCACCTCTTGCCTTTATGGAATCACTGAAGCAGCAACCCTGGCTGCAGGCTATGCACCAGCCATCGGCTTTATACACAGTGGCAAGCCACTTTCTTTTGTGTATGACATTGCTGATATTATCAAATTTGATGACATCGTTCCGAAAGCCTTTGAGATAGCCAGCAAGAAACCCAAGTACCCGGATAGAGATGTACGCCTTGCCTGCCGGGATATCTTCAGAAAAACCAATACCCTGGCCAGATTGATTCCGCTTATTGAAGAGGTTCTGGCCGCAGGAGGCATAGAACCACCACCTCCCCCGGAGGATGCTCAGCCCATTGCAATACCCGAACCTACAGCTTTAGGTGAAGTTGGCCACAGGAGTGGATAACCATGAGCATGCTGGTCGTTGTCACTGAAAATGTCCCCCCTCGCCTGCGTGGTCGCCTGGCCATCTGGCTGCTTGAAGTCAGAGCGGGTGTTTATATCGGCGATGTATCCAGAAGAACCCGTGAAATGATCTGGAAGCAAGTCACTGAATTAGCGGAAGAAGGTAATGTTGTTCTTGCCTGGGCAACCAACACTGAATCCGGTTTTGAATTCCAAACCTTCGGAGAAAACAGACGCTTACCGGTGGATCTTGACGGCATGCGACTGGTTTCTTTTCACCCTCAGGAAAATCAGTAAGTTAGGGTTCTTTAAAAAAGCAGAAAAAACCGTAACCTAGCCCTGATTCTAAAAAGCCTTTAGAATCAAGCATGTCTATTTAGACTGTTCCCCGCACCTGCGGGGCTAAACCGACCTTGCGCCGGATCAGATCAAGGAAATCGAACTGTTCCCCGCACCTGCGGGGCTAAACCGCGTCTGCACCACTGACGCTTCGACAAGCTGCTCTGTTCCCCGCACCTGCGGGGCTAAACCGGCTTGGCCGGTGCCCAGGATACCCTCGGTCAGCTGTTCCCCGCACCTGCGGGGCTAAACCGTTGCCGAGTTGCAGGGGCTAGAGCTACCTGAGCTGTTCCCCGCACCTGCGGGGCTAAACCGGCTCCTGAGCCGCCGTGTTAGCCACGGGCACACTGTTCCCCGCACCTGCGGGGCTAAACCGCCCGTTTACGTCATGCCTGAGCCCCCCGGCTGCTGTTCCCCGCACCTGCGGGGCTAAACCGCTGGCCATCACTACCCAGCGAGCAGGTTTTGGCTGTTCCCCGCACCTGCGGGGCTAAACCGTACTCGACCCGCGCAGACCCGCTGCCGGTGTTCTGTTCCCCGCACCTGCGGGGCTAAACCGCTCGTACTTGTGGTGCGGTCTAGGCTCCTGAGCTGTTCCCCGCACCTGCGGGGCTAAACCGCTGGCAGTGGAGCGCATCAGCGGGGAGTTGCTCTGTTCCCCGCACCTGCGGGGCTAAACCGCTTAATCTCTAGCTCCGATATTCTCTGCTGGTCTGTTCCCCGCACCTGCGGGGCTAAACCGAGTGCTTGAGCGGTTTTACGACGCAGGCCTTGCTGTTCCCCGCACCTGCGGGGCTAAACCGTACAGCTAACCCGCCAGAAATACGACTGGGCAACTGTTCCCCGCACCTGCGGGGCTAAACCGCCTTATATTCCCTGGCTATTCCTGATGGGTCGCTGTTCCCCGCACCTGCGGGGCTAAACCGCTGACCTTGAGCAAGTGGCAGCCAGGCCAACGCTGTTCCCCGCACCTGCGGGGCTAAACCGCCTGCCCGGGAGCTGTCTTAGCGATTGCGTAACTGTTCCCCGCACCTGCGGGGCTAAACCGGCGTGCTGTCTGCATAAACCTGGATTTGCAGTCTGTTCCCCGCACCTGCGGGGCTAAACCGCATCACCCACCCTAACAGCAATAACCTGATTCCTGTTCCCCGCACCTGCGGGGCTAAACCGTGCAGCACTGATGCACTGAGTTTAACCCCCCGCTGTTCCCCGCACCTGCGGGGCTAAACCGACGCTGGATGTCCAGGCAAACATACCGGCGGTCTGTTCCCCGCACCTGCGGGGCTAAACCGCGCCGGTAATGCGCTTGCACAATCTCTGTCAGCTGTTCCCCGCACCTGCGGGGCTAAACCGCTCCTCGGAAATCTCGCGTCCCAGGTACTGAACTGTTCCCCGCACCTGCGGGGCTAAACCGCTCTGGGGAAACTGCTATTAGTCGCGCATTGGCTGTTCCCCGCACCTGCGGGGCTAAACCGTGCGCTGTTCGTTTTTGACGTTGGTGTGATCGCTGTTCCCCGCACCTGCGGGGCTAAACCGCGCGAACATTTTGCAGGACTGGCCCTGAATGGCTGTTCCCCGCACCTGCGGGGCTAAACCGCAACATCAGCAGTTTTTTACTCTGGCGGAAAACTGTTCCCCGCACCTGCGGGGCTAAACCGCGATGAGAGCGGAAAAAGAGGTCATGCAGGAACTGTTCCCCGCACCTGCGGGGCTAAACCGTTACGGAATATCTGGCTGTGACGGATTTGAAACTGTTCCCCGCACCTGCGGGGCTAAACCGTGCCGATTCGTTCGATTTTGAAACCGAAAGCTCTGTTCCCCGCACCTGCGGGGCTAAACCGCTGAATCTCTAGCTCCGATATTCTCTGCTGGTCTGTTCCCCGCACCTGCGGGGCTAAACCGCTTATCCTCACCCCATTCACAATCACCCACCACTGTTCCCCGCACCTGCGGGGCTAAACCGAAACTGACTTCCGGTTTTCGCCTGAGTCGGTACTGTTCCCCGCACCTGCGGGGCTAAACCGCAGTGGACAAACTACGACGCTGTTATTTTTGCCTGTTCCCCGCACCTGCGGGGCTAAACCGCCCCGACCCTCCAGATTGCGACCCCAGCCCACCTGTTCCCCGCACCTGCGGGGCTAAACCGCTGCCCCTTGAGTATGACGGCAAGAAGCGGGTCTGTTCCCCGCACCTGCGGGGCTAAACCGATTTGCATCCTGAAATAGGTTGGGATTACAGCCTGTTCCCCGCACCTGCGGGGCTAAACCGAGCGCTTTAACGTCCAGCGCAACCGGGCGCAACTGTTCCCCGCACCTGCGGGGCTAAACCGGAAAAAGAAATTTCTGGCTGGTCGCAGCCGGTCTGTTCCCCGCACCTGCGGGGCTAAACCGTTTGACCACAGGATGCGCTCGGCGGGGATGCCCTGTTCCCCGCACCTGCGGGGCTAAACCGATGCCGTATCGTCTACGATGTGCCAAAGAGAGCTGTTCCCCGCACCTGCGGGGCTAAACCGCCTTTAACCTTCGGCGTGCTCAGGCTGGCTGACTGTTCCCCGCACCTGCGGGGCTAAACCGCCATTACTGGGCACCTCCGCGAGATTTAGCAACTGTTCCCCGCACCTGCGGGGCTAAACCGTCCGACCTCATCAACCAGGGTGGCCAGGGTGCCTGTTCCCCGCACCTGCGGGGCTAAACCGGTCAGCGCATGGATGGGTGGTTTGACACGATACTGTTCCCCGCACCTGCGGGGCTAAACCGTGTAGTTTGTGCGTCTTGGATTGAGCTGAACACTGTTCCCCGCACCTGCGGGGCTAAACCGGGTTCTCAGGATCAGTGGCCTCGCCAACTTTACTGTTCCCCGCACCTGCGGGGCTAAACCGGGAGACTGGCAATGAATCTTAAACAGCGACTCCTGTTCCCCGCACCTGCGGGGCTAAACCGGAGAGGCCGACTACATTAGCGATATAGGCGGCCTGTTCCCCGCACCTGCCGGGCTAAACCGGCTTGAGTCTCGACACGACATCATCAACAACGCTGTTCCCCGCACCTGCGGGGCTAAACCGCGCCGGACTCTTGGCAGATGCAAATATCAACCCTGTTCCCCGCACCTGCGGGGCTAAACCGTGAGGGCGTGAGGCCATGACGGGACAGGCCGCCTGTTCCCCGCACCTGCGGGGCTAAACCGAAACAGGCTTGCTGTAGTCCGGCTGATTGTCGCTGTTCCCCGCACCTGCGGGGCTAAACCGGTTGTTGTGTATGACCCAACCTGGTCAGTCAACTGTTCCCCGCACCTGCGGGGCTAAACCGGCGTTTTCGCCTTGGGTTTTAGTCTCTGCTGTCTGTTCCCCGCACCTGCGGGGCTAAACCGTGCCCCCGGTGTTCATGCAGGGTGGCGGTAGTCTGTTCCCCGCACCTGCGGGGCTAAACCGGGTGACAGGGACGAATGGACGATGGCGCGAACCTGTTCCCCGCACCTGCGGGGCTAAACCGGTCAGAAAAAAATAGGTGGTAACTCGGTGGTACTGTTCCCCGCACCTGCGGGGCTAAACCGCGCGGCTGGTCGGTGCGTCTGCACTCAAGCCGCCTGTTCCCCGCACCTGCGGGGCTAAACCGGATGCAGGCCTTCCCCAGCCCGGAAAATCTGCCTGTTCCCCGCACCTGCGGGGCTAAACCGCCGGAAATACGGCGGCATGAACTCATGGTCCGCTGTTCCCCGCACCTGCGGGGCTAAACCGCACAGCATCCAGCGCGGAAGCAAGAGCTTGACCTGTTCCCCGCACCTGCGGGGCTAAACCGCCGCTGAGCTCGGTGTTATGGCGCGTGATGGCCTGTTCCCCGCACCCGCGGGGCTAAACCGCCCAGAACATCGTCATTAACATTCCCCCTGGCCTGTTCCCCGCACCCGCGGGGCTAAACCGGTGGTATTTGCTGATTTTCTTGTAGTGCCCACCTGTTCCCCGCACCCGCGGGGCTAAACCGGTCGGGCAGGGCCGCAGTTTGCAATCGCAATGCTGTTCCCCGCACCCGCGGGGCTAAACCTCATGCCAGAATACTACGAAGATGAAAACGGCTCTGTTCCCCGCACCCGCGGGGCTAAACCGCTGTCGCCATGGTTTCCACATCACGAAATGGCCTGTTCCCCGCACCCGCGGGGCTAAACCGGCTTCGGATTTCATCCTGGCCTTTTTTTGTCGCTGTTCCCCGCACCCGCGGGGCTAAACCGATATGCGCCGGTCAACGGGTAGAGACTGGGGTCTGTTCCCCGCACCCGCGGGGCTAAACCGTCTTTAATGAGCTGGGATTTTTCGTTAATCTGCTGTTCCCCGCACCCGCGGGGCTAAACCGACGATCTGAAAAGCCTGATGGCGAAAGTGAAACTGTTCCCCGCACCCGCGGGGCTAAACCAGGGCCATCAACAAACGGTAGCCTAAAAAGGCTGTTCCCCGCACCCGCGGGGCTAAACCGCGTTTAACTGGTCAGTCAGCCAGATTGCCAGACTGTTCCCCGCACCCGCGGGGCTAAACCGCGCCAGATCTTCATCGCCAAACAATACCCGAGCTGTTCCCCGCACCCGCGGGGCTAAACCGTTACCACACAAACGAAAAAAGCCCGCCAATGACTGTTCCCCGCACCCGCGGGGCTAAACCGCGCAATGGGTCAGGCGCGGTATGAGTGGAACACTGTTCCCCGCACCCGCGGGGCTAAACCGCCTTGGTGGGTGTAGTCCTGGCAGCTGATGCACTGTTCCCCGCACCCGCGGGGCTAAACCGCGTTCCAGATCGGCATAGGTGGCTTCAGTGATCTGTTCCCCGCACCCGCGGGGCTAAACCGCTTGGCTTTTCTTTCAGCCAGGATGGTTTCAACTGTTCCCCGCACCCGCGGGGCTAAACCGTGATTCAGCCCACCTTCCGCCACTGAATTGGCCTGTTCCCCGCACCCGCGGGGCTAAACCCCGCACTCAATAACTTCATCGGCTATCAGCTCACTGTTCCCCGCACCCGCGGGGCTAAACCGAGCGTATCTTCAAAGCTATACACCACACTATCCTGTTCCCCGCACCCGCGGGGCTAAACCGCAGCCTGCTGGGAATGGCAGATTGAAAACCTGCTGTTCCCCGTGTCAATGGCCATTTATTTTGACCCACCTTTGGCCAATAAAATTGACCCACCTGGTGCGTTAGTTGGTTAACTTTTCTTTCAGTCGATAGCTTTCTCCTCCCAGCATGAAGATGTGTGAGTGATGGATAATCCGGTCTACGATGGGTATGGCCACATTGTCGTTATGGAAGAACTCTCCCCAGTCGGTGAAGTCCTTGTTGGTGGTCAGGATTGCGTATTCCAGACCAAGCCTGCCACTGATTCCAGACGAAAGCTGCCACCCATTCCACGCGAAGCCTGCCACTGATTCCACGGCAAAGCTGCCACCTGAGCAGTGAGCCTGAATCTCCCTTTTTTGATGCTCCCTGCGGGATAACTAACCGGTAATCTGACTTCATTTCATTCGGAGATGAGCAGATGCCAGCCAAGAGGTTATCCATGCGTAAGATTAAAGAAGTCCTGCGTCTCAAATGGGACAGGGGGCTCAGTAACCGGCAGGTTGCTGCAACCTGTGGTATCAGTCGCCCGACTGTGAGCGAGTATCTGCGACGTTTTTCAGAAGCGGGTCTGAACTGGCCCTTGCCCGCTGAGATGGATGAGTCCAGGTTGGAGCAGAAGCTGTTTCCTCCAGCGCCTGACTTGCCTGCTCAGGCCAGAGGCCTACCTGATTGGCAGCAGATCCATCAGGAGCTTAAATTCCCTAAAACCACCCTCTTCCTGCTGTGGCAGGAGTACCGTGCGGCCAATCCTGAGGGTTATCAATACAGCTGGTTCTGTGATCACTATCGGAGCTGGCAAGGCAAGTTGGATCTGGTGATGCGTCAGAATCACCGAGCCGGTGAAAAGCTCTTTGTGGATTATGCAGGTCAGACAGCCCCCGTCATTGATCCCAACACAGGCGAGATCCGTGAAGCTCAGATTTTTGTTGCGGTCATGGGGGCATCCAATTACACCTTTGCTGAAGCCACCTGGTCGCAGAAGCTGCCAGACTGGATCCACTCTCACATTCGTGCCTTTGAGTTCCTGGGTGGTGTGCCTGAGCTCGTGGTTCCAGACAATCTGAAATCCGGTGTCACCAAGGCTCACCGGTATGAACCCGATCTGAACCCAACCTACCAGGACATGGTCTCCCATTATGGGGTCTCGGTTGTGCCTGCACGGGTTCGTAAACCCCGCGACAAGGCCAAAGCTGAAGGCGGTGTGCTGATCGTTGAACGCTGGATCCTGGCGGCCCTGCGACACCGACAACACTTCTCTCTGGGTCAGTTAAACGCTTCCATCCGCGAACTGCTCACCCTGCTGAATCAGCGCCCCTTCCGCAAACTGCCTGGCAATCGCCAGGAGCACTTTGAAACCATCGATCGTCCGGCTCTACAGCCCCTGCCTGCGGAACCCTACACCTATGCCCAGTGGAAGAAGGCACGAGTCCACATGGACTACCACGTAGCCTTTGAGGGGCACTATTACTCGGTTCCTTGCAGCCTGGTAAAAAAGGAGGTGGAGCTGAGAGTCACTGAATACACCCTTGAGGTCTTTTATCGAGGCCAGCGCGTTGCCAGCCATCAGCGCAGTGCCCATAAGGGTCGTCATACCACGGTGACCGCACACATGCCTGAAGCCCACCGCCAGGCCGGTGAATGGACCCCCGAGCGACTGGTGAAATGGGCTGCGAAAACGGGCCCGGCAACCGAGCAGATGATTATCAAGGCGCTTGCGCATCGCAAGCACCCTCAACAAGCTTACCGAGCCTGTCTGGGGATCCTGAGGCTGGGCAAGGCCTACAGTGAGAAACGGCTGGAGTCAGCCTGCCAAAGAGCCCTGATGCTGGGTAGCTACCGCTACAAAAGCATCGAATCCATCCTCAAGCACCGGCTGGATGAGCAACCGCTGGACATCCAGGAAGAGCTCTCCCTACCGGATCAGCACGACAATATTCGTGGCCCTGCCTACTACCATTAAAGGATCTTCATCATGTTAAAACACCCCACTCTGGACAAACTCCACGCCCTCAAACTCAATGGCATGGCAGCGGCTCTAACCGACCTGTCCCTCACACCTGAAAGCGAACAAATGAGCTTTGAAGAGCGACTGGGCCTACTGGTGGATCGAGAGATGACCGAGCGAGAAAACCGGCGCATGAGCAGTCGATTAAGGCGAGCCAAACTCCGGCACACGGCCAGCCTTGAGGACATTGACTATCGCAGTCCGCGGGGGCTGGACCAGGGACTCATTCAATCCCTGGGGAGCTGTCAGTGGATCAAGGAGCACCTGAATCTACTGATCACAGGGCCAACCGGTGTGGGCAAAACCTGGCTGGCTTGCGCTCTGGCACACAAAGCCTGTCGAGAAGGCTACACCGCCCAGTATGTTCGCCTGAACCGATTGTTCCACGAGCTATCCGTAGCCAAGGGTGATGGTCAATACCCCCGCCTGCTCGCCAACCTGGCCAAGGTTGATGTGCTGCTTCTGGACGACTGGGGACTCATGAAGATGACCGCAGAAAACCGTCGGGACCTGTTGGAAGTCATGGAGGATCGACAAGGCCGACGTTCAACTATCGCCACAAGCCAGCTGCCCGTTGAGGAATGGCACGGTGTCATCGGTGATGCCACCCTGGCTGATGCGATCCTGGATCGACTGGTACACAACGCCTACAAGATCAATTTAAGAGGGGAATCAATGAGAAAAAAGCGAAAAAAGTTGACTGAAAACCCACCTTCGGAATAACAATGAAAACCCCGCATTGAGCATCACCTGGGGTGGCAGCTTTGCCGCGGTCCGGGTGGCAGCTTTGAAATGGAATGGGTGGCAACCTTCAGCGGTTTACGCAGTCAGGATGATGGAGCGGTACTCATACAGGCTGTTGACCAGTTGGAAGAGGTTATAGCGGGACTGGCGGCTCATGGGCAGGTATCCCAGCTCATCAATGATCAGCAGGTCGTTTTTGGCCAGCAGGCTGATCCGCTTTTTCAGTTCACCGCGTTTTTCAGCCAGTTCCAGCTCTTCCACCAGGGTCATGGCCGTTTTGAACAGCACCTTGTAACCGGCTTCGATGGCTTTGTAGCCCAGGCCAATGGCCAGGTGGGTTTTGCCCACTCCCGGTGGCCCGATGAACACCAGGTTCTGGCGCTGATCCAGGAAGTTGAAGTCCAGCAGCGCACTGATCTGGCGTTTATTGATGGTGGTCTGGTGACGATAGTCGAAGTCATCCAGGCGCTTTTCCATCGGGAAGTGAGCTTGTTTGAAGTGACGCTGGATGCGTTTTTGATCGCGTTCTTTCAGCTCATAGCCCATCAGGTGGTCGATACACTGTAGATAAGACCAGTCATTACTTTCAGCTTCACCGAGCAGCTGAGGGAGCTGTTGAGCCATCCAGGTCAGCCTCAGGCTTTTGCAGCGGGCGCGGGTTTGTTCAAGCTGCCCCATGGGTCACCTCCTGGCCACTGGACTGGCCAAGTCGCTGGTAAGCCGAGAGGTCTACATGGTTGGCCGAAGTAGCCTCTGGCAGACCGTGATCTGGATAACGCCCTTTGCTCCGCGCCTGACGTTCCGCCTCCAGGTAGCGTTTGATCTTGCCAGCGGTAATGCCGGGCCGCTCGGCCAGCTGCACAAGCAGCTTTCGATCTTCCGGCTCCAGGTGAGCCAGGATGGATTTCAGGGCAACCAGCTGATCCTTGACGACTCTAGGCTCTGAGCGCCTGATCTGCTGGCAGAGTGTCTGACCCAGAGCCTTTCCCAGCATTTGACTGATTTCGGTCTCCAGCTGCGCCACCCGAGCTTCCCTGTCCCGGTAGTGGTTGTTGTTCTTGATGATGCGCCCCTTTTCCAGGCACAGGGTATGTTCGGCCAGGGTCTCACCAGTGTTTAGGTCGGTAATGACCAGACGGCCTTCCTGCTGCATTACACCGACCTGAGATTGCTGCCAGGCCAGAGGCACGGAGTATTTATTGGCTTGGTAGCTGATCAGACCGGTTTTATCCGCACGACGAGTTTCAATCGCCGAAGGCTGACGAAGACTGCTGGGGGCCAGGTAAGGCTTCAGCTGAGTTCGTTCTTCGGCCATAAAAACGGTGTGGGGGATCTGGCCGGTGGTGCCATGCTCACGACGGTTGGCCACTTCATCCAGCCAGTTTTGCAGATGGTCTCTCACGGCTTGTTGACAGGTGAAGTGTTCGCCATAAAAGCAGTCCTGCTTGACGTATTTGACCCCAGCTTCCACCTTGCCCTTGCTCTGGGGGTCATAGCCTTCACAGGCATGGATTCTAAAGCCTGCGGTGGTGGCATACTGGTAAAAGCGCTGGTTGGCCTCGATTTCCCGGTATTGCTCCTTGATCACCACCAGCTTGGTCTGGTCATAAACACACTCTTCGGTGATGCCGCCAAAATACCGGAAGGCTTCATCATGCAGTTGAATAAAGGCCTGGGTATCAAGGGGCTGGAAGCTCAGGCCCACATACATCAGACGCGAGAAAGAGAGCACGAAGACAACAAAGTGAAGGGTGACCTCCTGATCACCGACCCGAACGCCTCGCAGCTCGCCGGGATCAACCTGACATTGAACACCGGCCACATCATCAATAATGGGTTCAAAGTAGCGAACCTGAGCTACAGCCACTTCCTGGCGCAGCTGTTGAATATAACGGCGCAAACTTCGATCAGATGCAGGGATGGAGCCATATTTAGTACGCAGCTTACGAGCAACCTTCACCGCACTCAGCTTGGGGAACTCACCCAGTAGGTACACCAGATAACTGCGGTAATCATCCAGCTTTTTGCTGCGACTGGGGTCTGATTGCTGACCTTGAATGGCTTCTTCCGATAGACGCAGATACTTGCGAACGGTATTGCGAGAGATGGACAACTGCTTACTGATGGCTCGGACGGAAAGACCCTGGCCGTTGTCGTGTAGTGCTTTGATTTTATGAATCACAACCCACTCCTTCAAAACCCTTCCCCTTAATCATCATCGTTGAGGGAAGGTACTGGTTTTGGTGGCCAAAGCCACCTTGGGGGTGGGTCAAAATTAATGGCCAGAAGCGGGTCAGTTTAGTTGGCCATTAACAAGGCTGTCCAAAAACGGAACAGGGCCGAAATTGGACAAGCGCGAAGTGGCGGAATATACCAAAATCGCTCCAGGAGCGAAAATGGTACGCCAGAAGACTGCCCTGGGGAAAAACGAAACAAGCGCGAAATTCCCCACCTGCGATTACCCACACCTTAGGATTAAACATCCTTCTAACTTGTTGAAGCATGGACGCCTCATTAGGTCAGGCTCACAGCCTGCACCTTGTAAGCCCAGCGTAAGACCCCGAATACCTAGCGCACATCTGCGCCCTGGGGCTGCTGGATTACTAAACCGGCATCACCTGCCACTCCCTTTGTTTTCGACTTTCTACACAGCTTTCAGGAGCAACCCAATGTACACCCCAGATTGTCGGGCATACCTGCGACACGACAGAACAGCTACGACCAAGCAAATCAGGCTTAGCGCCCGTCATTGGTCACTCATAGAGAATACCCAGCGCCAGCTTTCAGCCAGCCTCAAGGTTCCCCGCGTTTCCCGTCCTGTGGCCCTGCGTCACATCCTAGAGGAAGCAGAGAAGGCCGGTATCTGTTCACAATTAACCATTAACCAAAAGGAACACACAGCATGACTCTAGGTATCAACGGTAACCCCTACGCCTCCTCTGAGGCTCCCCAGCCGCAAGCAGAGCAGACTAACCCCTACGCCCTGACCCCAGAGGAACAGGCCCGCTGGGACGCTTGGGAGGCAATGGAGGCGGATGATAAAGGAGCGTATCTACACCAAGCACATCAAGACTTGGTCAGCAATGTGCGTAAACCGCTGAAGGTTGCCACCCATTCCATTTCAAAGCTGCCACCCGGACCGCGGCAAAGCTGCCACCCCAGGTGATGCTCAATGCGGGGTTTTCATTGTTATTCCGAAGGTGGGTTTTCAGTCAACTTTTTTCGCTTTTTTCTCATTGATTCCCCTCTTAAATTGATCTTGTAGGCGTTGTGTACCAGTCGATCCAGGATCGCATCAGCCAGGGTGGCATCACCGATGACACCGTGCCATTCCTCAACGGGCAGCTGGCTTGTGGCGATAGTTGAACGTCGGCCTTGTCGATCCTCCATGACTTCCAACAGGTCCCGACGGTTTTCTGCGGTCATCTTCATGAGTCCCCAGTCGTCCAGAAGCAGCACATCAACCTTGGCCAGGTTGGCGAGCAGGCGGGGGTATTGACCATCACCCTTGGCTACGGATAGCTCGTGGAACAATCGGTTCAGGCGAACATACTGGGCGGTGTAGCCTTCTCGACAGGCTTTGTGTGCCAGAGCGCAAGCCAGCCAGGTTTTGCCCACACCGGTTGGCCCTGTGATCAGTAGATTCAGGTGCTCCTTGATCCACTGACAGCTCCCCAGGGATTGAATGAGTCCCTGGTCCAGCCCCCGCGGACTGCGATAGTCAATGTCCTCAAGGCTGGCCGTGTGCCGGAGTTTGGCTCGCCTTAATCGACTGCTCATGCGCCGGTTTTCTCGCTCGGTCATCTCTCGATCCACCAGTAGGCCCAGTCGCTCTTCAAAGCTCATTTGTTCGCTTTCAGGTGTGAGGGACAGGTCGGTTAGAGCCGCTGCCATGCCATTGAGTTTGAGGGCGTGGAGTTTGTCCAGAGTGGGGTGTTTTAACATGATGAAGATCCTTTAATGGTAGTAGGCAGGGCCACGAATATTGTCGTGCTGATCCGGTAGGGAGAGCTCTTCCTGGATGTCCAGCGGTTGCTCATCCAGCCGGTGCTTGAGGATGGATTCGATGCTTTTGTAGCGGTAGCTACCCAGCATCAGGGCTCTTTGGCAGGCTGACTCCAGCCGTTTCTCACTGTAGGCCTTGCCCAGCCTCAGGATCCCCAGACAGGCTCGGTAAGCTTGTTGAGGGTGCTTGCGATGCGCAAGCGCCTTGATAATCATCTGCTCGGTTGCCGGGCCCGTTTTCGCAGCCCATTTCACCAGTCGCTCGGGGGTCCATTCACCGGCCTGGCGGTGGGCTTCAGGCATGTGTGCGGTCACCGTGGTATGACGACCCTTATGGGCACTGCGCTGATGGCTGGCAACGCGCTGGCCTCGATAAAAGACCTCAAGGGTGTATTCAGTGACTCTCAGCTCCACCTCCTTTTTTACCAGGCTGCAAGGAACCGAGTAATAGTGCCCCTCAAAGGCTACGTGGTAGTCCATGTGGACTCGTGCCTTCTTCCACTGGGCATAGGTGTAGGGTTCCGCAGGCAGGGGCTGTAGAGCCGGACGATCGATGGTTTCAAAGTGCTCCTGGCGATTGCCAGGCAGTTTGCGGAAGGGGCGCTGATTCAGCAGGGTGAGCAGTTCGCGGATGGAAGCGTTTAACTGACCCAGAGAGAAGTGTTGTCGGTGTCGCAGGGCCGCCAGGATCCAGCGTTCAACGATCAGCACACCGCCTTCAGCTTTGGCCTTGTCGCGGGGTTTACGAACCCGTGCAGGCACAACCGAGACCCCATAATGGGAGACCATGTCCTGGTAGGTTGGGTTCAGATCGGGTTCATACCGGTGAGCCTTGGTGACACCGGATTTCAGATTGTCTGGAACCACGAGCTCAGGCACACCACCCAGGAACTCAAAGGCACGAATGTGAGAGTGGATCCAGTCTGGCAGCTTCTGCGACCAGGTGGCTTCAGCAAAGGTGTAATTGGATGCCCCCATGACCGCAACAAAAATCTGAGCTTCACGGATCTCGCCTGTGTTGGGATCAATGACGGGGGCTGTCTGACCTGCATAATCCACAAAGAGCTTTTCACCGGCTCGGTGATTCTGACGCATCACCAGATCCAACTTGCCTTGCCAGCTCCGATAGTGATCACAGAACCAGCTGTATTGATAACCCTCAGGATTGGCCGCACGGTACTCCTGCCACAGCAGGAAGAGGGTGGTTTTAGGGAATTTAAGCTCCTGATGGATCTGCTGCCAATCAGGTAGGCCTCTGGCCTGAGCAGGCAAGTCAGGCGCTGGAGGAAACAGCTTCTGCTCCAACCTGGACTCATCCATCTCAGCGGGCAAGGGCCAGTTCAGACCCGCTTCTGAAAAACGTCGCAGATACTCGCTCACAGTCGGGCGACTGATACCACAGGTTGCAGCAACCTGCCGGTTACTGAGCCCCCTGTCCCATTTGAGACGCAGGACTTCTTTAATCTTACGCATGGATAACCTCTTGGCTGGCATCTGCTCATCTCCGAATGAAATGAAGTCAGATTACCGGTTAGTTATCCCGCAGGGAGCATCAAAAAAGGGAGATTCAGGCTCACTGCTCAGGTGGCAGCTTTGCCGTGGAATCAGTGGCAGGCTTCGCGTGGAATGGGTGGCAGCTTTCGTCTGGAATCAGTGGCAGGCTTGGTCTGGAATACGCAAGCAATGACACTTTCGCTTCAGAAGCATATTGGAATCAAATCAACGGTGACGTTTGTACGCAGCGTCTTGCTGGTGGTGGTGCGGTGGTGGGCGGTGCTATCCGTCCTGATGCACTGGTAACCATTGGTGGCCTGGAGATGACAGTACAACAAGCGGTAGACACAGGGTTACGCCCTGCCTCAATGATTGGTCACCAAACTGGCTCAGACTAAGGAGTAAAATTGGATGGATATTAAACAAGTGAAAGAAGTGCTGGGCGCGATTGGTTGCCCGGTAAAAGGTAATGACCTACAAGCCCTACTCGACAACCTTCACGACACCTACGGGCCTCAAGTTGTTGGTAGCTCTGTGCGACACCTGGGCCTTGCTGACCCTCTGTACGTTAAGGCGGGCGAAGTGGCCTTTATGGTGGACAATGAGCAAGACTTGATTACTGACGTGGTCAAGGTTTTTGTGACACCCAGTTAAGCCGCCTCTTTCACTTCCGACCACTGCTGCTCAAAATGATTTGGGCTCATATAGCCCAGATAGGAGTGCAGCCGCCTGCCGTTATAGAACATACTGATGTACTCCAGAATGTCCTGTTGGGCTTCATGGCGTGTCTGGTAACTCCTCCAGTGCACCCGCTCCTGCTTCAGGCTGCCAAAGAAGCTTTCCACAACAGCATTGTCCCAACAGTCACCTTTCCTGCTCATGCTGCCTCGGATGCCGTGGGCTTTCAGTAAACGTCGGAACGCTTTGCTGGCATACTGGGAACCCCGATCCGAATGGTGGATTAACCCGGCCTGGGGTTGTCGTTGCCACAGAGCCATCTGCAAGGCATCGCAAACAAGCCTCGACTTCATTCTTGAACTCATGCTCCAGCCCACCACCCGGCGTGAACACAGGTCGATGACAACAGCCAGGTAAAGCCAGCCTTCCTGCGTCCAGATGTAGGTTACATCGGAGGCATAAGCCTGGTCAGGCTGAGGCACATCAAACTTGCGCTTGAGCAGGTTGTCGAAGACCGGATGACCATGGTTGCTGTTGGTCGTGGCCTTGTATTTCCTGCGCTGACGGGCCTGAACACCCGCCTCACGCATTAGTTTTCTGGCCTTGCTTCGGCTCACCGGGTAGCCGAGTGCATTGAGTGCTCGCTGCATTCGACGGCTACCATAGACATAGCCTGCACTCTCGGCAATGTTCTTGACCTCTTCCAGCATTTCCTGACGCAAAGGGTTATCCGGGCCATTCTCCAGACGCTTCTGGTACTGGTAATAGCCATTGCGACTGACACCCAATACCTGACACTGCAGGCTGATGGGGTAGGCATTCTTGTGCTGGGTGATGAACGAATATTTTATTTCGTTTCGGCTGCAAAGAATGCCGTCGCCTTTTTTAATATATCTCTTTCCATTTCAAGGCGTTTGACCTGGGCCTTGAGCTTTCTGAGTTCTTCCTGCTCGGGGGTCAGCTTGCCATTACCACGAAAGGACTGACCCTCATCAGACCGGTGTTCCTGCACCCAGCGCCCCAGCATCTGGGAGTTGATGCCCAGGCTTCTTGCGGCTTCAGTTCGGGTGTAATTCTGTTCAAGCACCAGACTGATGGCATCCAGTTTGAATTCTTTGGAGTATTTCTTGCGTGTTGTCATTGCTTTCACCTCAGTTAAGTTGATTATGCTTAACTGGGTTGTACAAATCCATTAGACCACCTCATACTGCCTGTATCCGCATCAAGTCTAACCTGAAGCAGCAGGAAGCAGCCCAACCGATTGTCATTGAAGCAGACCAGAAATCGAGGCGTATCACGGATTTAGTGAAGGTCATTAACTACGAAGTGTCAGAAGCCGAGAACCTGGGACGTGACCTGAGTGCAGTACACCCCAGCTACTTGGTTGAAGGTGCTGAAGGCCGCAAGCCCCTACGCAATCACCAGGCTATACTTGATGACCTGTTGGCCCAAGATGACACCCGCAACCTACAGGCCGCCAAAGCCCTACAGACGTTGTTTGTCTATAAGCGCTAGGTAGCCCTATGCCTGACACTAAGAAGCTCTCAGACGCGCTTAGGCTTGGCAGAAGGCGGTTAAAGGAGCGGGAAGAGTGCAGGGCCAAGGCTAGGCATAGAGCTTACTTGCGGTCACTGAATCGCCATGCAGAGGCAGACTTCACGCACTTAACCAATTATGACCAACTCCCTGGCAGTTTAAGGCAAGCCTTCATAGCAAGATATTAAGCAATACCAGCCCGACACCAAGACTACGCTAGGTCATGGTGTCGGGCTTTTTTTGGCTCACAGGGTAGACACAGGGTTACTCCCCGCCTGCACTGGATGCCAGGGCTTTGAGTAAATCAGAGTGCATATTCTTAAGGGCTGTTTGTTCGCCGTAGTGGTGCGCCATAGTGTCCCGACTACGCCAGCCCTGTATCTCCTCAAGGCGCGATAAGGGGACATCTGCGTTACTGAGTCGTGTTTTCATGGTATGGCGCATTTGATGGGCTGTTCCACACTCCACCTTAGCAAGCGCCTTGTTGACGGTGGCAGACGCTGAGTCATTCTTTACGCGCTCCCCGTTCATGTAGCGGGTGAACAGGTACGGGCCTTCTGCCTTCTCCTTGGCTCGTCTTGCTGCAATAAGGGCATGACCAACAAGGGGAACTTTGCGCTTTGATGCTTTGGTTTTCAGCCGCCTTAATGGATTCTCTTTAATGATGATATGCGGTGTCTCTGCGTCTAACGCCACATCATCCAGCCGAAGCCCGACAATTTCAGCGATACGCGCCCCCGTGTCGAGTAGTAGGCCAATGATGTTACTTGTGTCGTTATCCTTTTCATCGACATAATCACGTAACCTTTTCACCTGGGCATCATTAAGCCCTGTTCGCTGAATCTCGTCTTTGCCATAGTTGGGTATCTCAAGCTCTGCAAAGGGGTTGCGTATGTCGGTTAACTCATATTCTTTTATCAGGTCATTAACAGCAGCACGGACGGTATTAAGCCTGCGTCTAATGGAGGTGGTCTTTAGTCCCTGTTCTAAGGCTCTCTCAATGACACGGGAAACATCCCGCCGCCGCAGACGCTTTAACTCACTATCGCCTGTGACATCACACACAAGGTTAAAGGATAGCTCCACGTTGTTACATGCCCTACGGTTGGCCTCTGTAGGCTCCAACATGCCCCGTTTCTTCAAGTAGACCTGCTTAGCGTCACTCAGGGTAAACAGCTCCCGACCTTGCAGGATTGCCAAAGCGCGCAGCTCTGCGTCTGCTAAGTGGGGCTGTAGGCTTGTGGAGTCACCAGGAACTTTAGCCTCAAGCGCTTCAATTAACAGACCATGCCCTATGTCAGTGTATGGCCCGTCCTGTTCGGCTAGTGGCTCTGGTTGAAGGTTGAAGCGTTCTAGGAGCCGTTCAGCTTCAGCCCGCGCCCCGCCTAACCCTGTGCCTGCCCTGAGTTGCTGCCAAGTCACATCATCACGCTTGGCTAGGCTGTCGATCATTCTAGCCGCCTTCAGCTTGTCGTAGGTCTTGAGTGCAACAACGTGCATCTTTTTGCCAATGCGGGGGGCTATGTCTTTGGGAACCCTACGACGATAGTAGTACGGGCCTTGGGAATGCTTCTGCCAGAGATAGTTGATTGTCACAGTTAAAGCGCCAGAGCTATGGAGTACGTTAGGCATGATGGTATCACTTTTTGTGTCCCGATTGTGATACCGTTAGAAGCTATTTTTGAGTAAAAATTCCAGTGAAAACAGGGACTTGAGTGCTTCTCACTGGTGCCCCGATCAGGATTCGAACCTGAGACCTTCCCCTTAGGAGGGGGACGCTCTATCCAGCTGAGCTATCGGGGCGTTCTGGAAGGGGCTGAATTATAACGCTTAATCCCGGCTAGAGTCCAACCTCAGGGCTTCACGCTGCAAGAACATCACCAGGCGGTCAATTTCGGCCTGGGTGGCCCCGTCTACATTGATAAAACGCAAACCACAGTGGGTTACTTTCTTTTTTTCATCGTAGCTGATGCGTCTGGCTTCAGCAGCAACAGTCACTGTTCTTTCAAAATCCTCAACATCCAGAGTCAGCTCTTCAAAAATCTCCAGGTTTCTGAAAGGAGGCTCCACGGGCTGCTCACAGACCAGGTTGCAGCCACCATTGGAAAGATCAATCAAGCGCCCGCTGATGGGTTCTTCCCGCTCGTAGGACAAAAGGCTAATGGGTGCACGCATGGATGCTAGAACCCGGGCACGGTAGGCTTCACGCTTTTGATCGTGGCGGACCACTTTGGGCAGGGCTACCTTGTAGATGGCACCGTCTTCTTCTTCGATTACGCTGATCAGTTGGCAGTGGTTGAAGAAGATGGAGAGGCCGCTGGTGGCTGCTCTCACTGAAAAGACCTCCCCTGCCAGGGCTCTTTTATGGCCACTGGGAGGATTGAATTCATCCAGATAGAAAACCTGTTGCTTGCGGTCAACATCCAGAATCAAGCTGGCATAGTGTTGGCTTTGACCGCGGAAATTGATGGTTACAGAGGCATGTTGGCGGTGCAGCATGCTAAGAAGGCTGGCTATCTCGGAAGGGTCAGTGACCAGATGTTCATCGGCACCTTTATCGGCCATGAAACTCTGCTCCTTTGTTTTGTTCAGGCTTTGCCCAGATTGCGCGGAATATTGAGGTCACCGGCGCCTCCAGAGGGATGGTATACCCGGATTTTGGTCTGAGTGGCCTGCATGGCACTCAGCAGCATATCGAAGTGCTGCATGGCGCGGTTGATCAGGCGGCCATTGACGTTGTTTTTTTGGTGTACTTTTTCCAGCAGGCTCACCAGTTGATTCCAGCCCTGGCGAAGGGCGCGGGCATTGGCTTCCGGCAGGCTGGCAAGAAAACTTTCCAGGCCTTCCATATCGGCTTTGAGGCCCTGCTGTTCAAGAAAAGCCTTGCGCTGATCAACGTCTTGTTCCACCTGCTGAAGCAAGGCTGTTTTATGTTCCGTGAGGGTTTCAAGTTCTTCAGCTGTTTCTGGGGCTGACTGTAAAAGCTGGTGTTCCTGTTCTACAACCTGCAGCAGTTGCTTGAGATTGCTTATGGCAACCAGCAGCAAATCTTTGAAAGTCTGGGCTGAGTTCTTGGACACGAGAAACCTTCCTGAATAATGATATTGCCTGCAGTGTAGCTGATCCACAGCGGATACAAAAGAACCCACTACAGCAGGCTGCAGCGGGTTCTAAAGGGGCTTTAAAAATTCTGGTTTAAAGCTTGGATTCCAGATCCATCAGCTTGCCAGCAAGCTTCTGGTGATCAATGGAATAGCTGCCTTCTTCGATCTGTTGACGCAAGGCAGCCACTTTGTTTGAGTCAATTGAATCATCACCTTCGGCCATATAGAGGCTTTGCGCATGACTGCTCAACTGGACGCGATCTCCGGCACTGACCGGTGCTTCGGTTTTGTTTGAAACAGCAGCACTATCTTTGGCCGAACCCTGATCACCACCTCGAACCCTGGGGTTGAGGTTGTTACCGATTCCATTGAGTTCGATAGCCATAATTGCTTATCCCGTAGTTAATCAAGTAGCTGGTTAGTTACTTTTTCGGCGCTACCTGAAAAAACTTTAGTGATTTTTTACAAAAATGCCGTATAGAGTATTAAATACGGACTTCAACAATACCTCTTGCTGTGATTCTAGCACGTACAGTTCGTCCTGACTGCAGATTACGTACCCGGATCTGTTCGCCAATGCTGCCTGAGTCCAAGGCTTCACCCGTCATGCGGATGGTTAGGGACTTGCTTTTGGCCTGAATGATGACCTGGTCACCACGGCTTACGGCCTGAATGATATTCACCTGTCGGCTGGTAATGATGTCACCAGCCCGGATGCGGTTACGAACCTGCATACCCAGCAGGGGCTGAAAACTGGTGAAATATTCGCCACGCACCCGTGAAACATCCATTTGTCGGACTTCCAGCATTTGTTCAGTGATCTGGGAGCCTCTGTTGAGAGTGCTGCTGGCGGTGACAACCGGTGAAAAAACCTGAACTTCGGCGGTGACGAAGATAAACCAGTCTTCCGGGTAACAGGTGACGCGAAGGTTGGAACGACCGCGCAATTCATTATTGCCGTGCACCTCAAAATCCAGGGGTTCTGAGCAACGGGCCAGTTTAAGCCGTGGGTCCAGAGCACGGAACTCCACCTGGTACTCTTGTTGGCCGCCACTGAGTTGTTCATCAATCCAGGCTCTGGCCTGCTGCTGGAGGTCATCCATGCTTTGATGCTCCTGAGCCTGCAGAGGCAGGCTGAAAAGAGCGATCACAAAAGCCGCAAGCAGCAGGAAATGGGAGGGGGTAGGCTGAGTAGCAGAGCCTGGCTTTCGTAACATAACAAATCAACCTTTGAAGGAGCTTAGAATTCTGGCGTATTGCAGTTTATACTCTTGAGGAACTGTTGTTGTATTAACTATCCTACTGTCAAAGAAGAGTGCCTATGACCACGTCCGCAGGCAAGCTGGCCGCACGCAACAAGGTTGCAGGTGGCAATCGCATGGAGCTGCTGTTGTTTCGACTGAATGGCAAGCAGCTGTATGGCATCAATGTTTTCAAAGTCAAAGAGATTATACCCTGTCCACGTCTGACTAATCTTCCCCATCATACGCCCCATGTGCGTGGGGTGGCGCATGTTCGTGACGGCACGGTTTCTATCGTTGATCTGGGGATGGCCATTCGACAGCCGGCAATGGAAAACCCTGAATCCCACTTTGTGATCGTGACTGAATACAATCGCCGCACCCAGGGGTTTCTGGTGCGTGAAGTAGATCGCATCGTCAATATCAACTGGGAAGAAGTACACCCACCACCCAGAGGCAGTGGCAAGGACAGTTTCCTGACAGCAGTGACCCAGATGGACAATCAACTGATTGAAATTGTCGATGTGGAAAAAATCATTGCCAGTGTTGATCCTTTTGCCCAGGGTGTTTCTTCGCACATCCTAACCGATGAAGTTAAGGAAATTGCCGGAAACTACCATATCTTGCTGGTGGATGATTCCAGCGTGGCTCGTCACCAGGTGGAACGTAACCTGCAGGAAACCGGGATCGGCTATACTAGCTTGACCAATGGTAAGGAAGCCCTGGAATTCCTGAACAGTTTGGCGGATGATGGCAAGCGGGTTCAGGATGAACTTTTGATGATTATTTCAGACATCGAAATGCCGGAAATGGATGGCTACACTCTGACTCGCCGCATCAAGGAAGATCCGCGTCTGGCCAACCTGCCCGTGCTACTGCATTCTTCATTAAGCGGCATTTTCAATGAAGCCATGGTCAAAAAAGTCGGGGCCAACTTTTTTCTGGCCAAATATGATGCCGATGAGTTGGCCAGGGTGGTTATCGGCCAGATTCAGGCGATTGCCGGAGAGAAAGTGTGATTCAGGTCGTAGCTTTCATGCTGTTAAGTTACTATTATGGTGAGTCATTTGCTGGTAATGGTGGTGATGGATGTCAATCAGTAAAACCTTGAGCCCACAGGAATTTGAAGCTTTCCGCAACTTCTTGCAGGAAGCTTGCGGGATTTTGCTGGGTGAAAATAAGCAGTACCTGGTTACCAGCCGCCTGAACAAAATCATGGCTCAGAAACAAATGAGCAGCCTCACAGACCTGATGCGCGAGATGCAGCGCAACCCCCGTTCAGGTCTCAAGGAAGCGGTCGTTGATGCCATGACCACCAATGAAACCCTGTGGTTTCGTGATGTGCATCCCTTCAATATTCTGGAAAACAAGGTTCTTCCCGAAATTGCCAAAAACCTGCGTTCTGAACCCCTGAAAATCTGGTCTGCTGCAGCATCTACGGGGCAGGAACCCTATTCGATTTCCATGGTGATTGAGGAGTTCAAAAAGAAGAATCCGGGTGCTTTTCGGATGGGTGAGAAAATCCTGGGTACGGATATTTCCGCTTCCGCATTGGGCGCAGCTCGTTCAGGCACTTATGAAATGCTGGCCATCGGTCGCGGTTTATCCAAGGATCGCCTGACCAAGCATTTCACGCAAACCGGTGAAGGGCGTTGGAAGGTCAACCCCAATATCCAGAAGCGTGTGGAATTTCGCATGATGAACCTTCTGCACAGTTACAGCATGCTGGGACGCTTTGATGTGGTTTTTTGCCGTAATGTTCTTATCTACTTTTCGGCTGACTTGAAAAAGGACATTCTCAAAAGGATGCACGCCAATCTCAAGCCGGGTGGCTACTTGTTTCTGGGGGCCTCGGAAGCTCTTTCCAATATGCCGGATCTGTATGAGATGGTGCAGTGCCGCCCCGGCATTATTTACCGCGCAAAATAGGTGAGCTTATGGTGACTGAAAATGTTCACAACTACTACGAAACCCTGCTGAAAGGCTTGATCAATCGTGATGAGCGGTTTCAGGGTAAGAGTCAGGATTTTGTGGAAGATGTTATCTGTGTGACCCTCAACCAACTCCCGGCTTTTTATGTGCGCTTCGATGTCGATGCCACCTTTTACATGTCAGAAGGCGAGATACTGCAGATTGAGGAAAAGCTTAAAAACGCTCTGGAGACTGCGATCGACAAGATCGAAAAAAACCCGGATTGATCGGGGTTTGTGGGCACTTTACTGAAACACCCTGCGGGGTGTTTTTTTATTTCCGGTTTAAAAGGGTGGATATCCACCCCTGCCAGTACTGCTTTGTGTGGAAATTCGCACACTTGGAAGGTGGTTTTCACAGGAGTCAGTGACGGTAGGCGGGTTCAGGGTGTTGGCATAGGCCTTGCAAGGAAGCTGCTGCTCAGTAGTAGCAATCGACGACACTCATCGACGAAAAAAATAACTAGGAGAAACCTCCCTATGCGCTTTTTATCCAAAAAGGCTTTAATGACCGGTTGCATGGCAGCCATGATGACCACGGGTGCTGCATTTGCTGCCGAAGATCGTAGTGATTGGCCCAACAGTATTACTGTAGGTACTGCCAGCCAGGGTGGTACTTATTATATTTACGGTTCCGGCTGGGCCAACCTGGTTGGCGATGCCCTGGACATTTCTGCGGGTGCCGAAGTCACCGGTGGTCCTGTGCAAAATGCCACTCTGGTACAAATGGGTGAGCATGATTTTGGTATGGTCACCACTGGCCCCCTGGTACAGGCCCTCGCCGGTGAGAGTGAGCTGGCACCTGGTGAAATGCACGAAGACGTACGTGCGGTTTTCCCCATGTATCAAACCACCCTGCAGATCATTGCTCTGGAAGACTCGGGCATCAATTCTGTGGCGGATCTGGATGGTAAAACCGTGGGTGTAGGCCCTGCAGGCGGTACAGCGGATATGTATCACCCTCAGTTGTTTGAAGAACTGGGTCTGGATGTGAACACCACCAATGGCGGTGCTTCTGATCAGGCTGGTCAACTGCAGGATGGCTTGATTGATGCTTTTGCTTTTGCAGCAGGCATGCCCATTTCAGCTTTCAGTCAGCTGGAAGCTCAGGCGGACGTGAACATCTTCTCCTATTCTGAATCAGATATTGAGCAGATTGCCAAAGACTACCCTGAACTGAGTGCCGGTGTGATTCCTGCATCCGTTTACAAGTCTGTGGAAGAAGACACTTCGGCCTTGTCCCTGTGGAACTTCGCCGTCACTCATAAAGACATGCCGGATTCCCTCGTCTATGGTGTAACCAAGACCGTCATGGAAAACCATGACCGTATGTTGCAGATCCATGGTGCTGCCAAGGAAACCGTGCCTGAAAATGCCAAGTACAACACCATCGTCAAGTGGCACCCAGGTGCTGTGCGCTGGTTTGAAGAAAACGGCGTTGAAATTCCTGAAAACCTGAAAGACTAAGTAATTCGGGAAGTACCTGTTAGTGAGTAACGTCGGCTTGCGGGCCGACGTTCTTTCATTTCTAATCACGTGAACTTCTGAAAAATGACTGATAAAACCTCCACAACTGCAGAAGCAGATGCCGCTGATAAAATCGGGGCTGAAGGTGTGTCAGATATTCCGCTGGGTCATAACGAGCGGGATTTGACGGGTGTGGTTGGCAAAGTGATCTTTTTTGCCTGTGTTTTCTATACCCTTCTGCACCTCTACGCACTGAATATTTCTCCTATTGAAACCTGGGCTTTTCGTATTATTCATGTTGCGGGCGGCTTGATGGTTGGTTTTGCCTTGATTGCTGCTTTTACTCTGGATCGCAATAAAGAACCGACACCTATTTCACGCTTGCAATGGCTGGCTTTGGTGCCCTCAGCGGCGCTGATTGCTTTTGCTGCTGTGGGTATGGCCGTTGCCTGGATTTCCAGAGAATATTTCGGCCTGCGCCTGCCGCCCCCTCTGCCGATCGGTGAAGGCGTTGCCTTGCTGCCTGCTGTGGCCTGGGCTCTGGTGCTGGGCACCGTGGCCGCTATTATCAGCAGCTGGATCTGGAAAGCGGGCAATAACCGCCGGATTCACTGGGCTGATTGGTTGTTGATGGCTGCAGCGATTCTGGTCGCGGCCTATCTTTTGTTTGTTCTCAACCGCTGGCGGATGGCGGCAGGTACCCCCATGGTGGGTCAGACCGAGTTTCTGGTGGCCTTTGCCGGTGTCATCCTGATCATGGAGCTGACCCGTCGCGTTGCCGGTCTGGCTTTGATCGTGATTACGGCTGTTTTTCTGGGGTATGCCTTTGCCGGCCCTTATTTGCCCGGTATTCTTGAACACCGTGGTTATTCGCTGGAACGTTTTTTTACTTACATCTACACGGACAACGGGATTCTCGGCCCAACCACAGCGGTTTCTTCAACCTATATTATCCTGTTCATCACTTTTGCTGCCTTCCTGCAGGCATCGCGGGTGGGTGACTACTTTGTTAATTTTGCTTTTGCTGCAGCAGGACGTACACGCGGTGGCCCGGCCAAGGTTGCTGTCTTCGCCTCGGGCCTGATGGGGATGATTAACGGTACTTCTGCGGGTAATGTTGTAGCGACCGGCAGTCTGACCATCCCTTTGATGAAAAAAGTCGGCTATCACCCCCGCAGTGCCGGTGGTATTGAGGCAGCCGCTTCCACAGGTGGGCAGATTGTACCGCCCATCATGGGGGCCGGTGCCTTTATCATGGCGGAAATCACGGGTATTCCCTATACCGAGATTGCCATAGCAGCCTTGATTCCGGCAGCTCTTTATTTTCTTTCCATCTACATGATGGTGGATCTGGAAGCACGCCGCGAAGGTATGGCTGGCCTGGCCCGGGATCAGTTGCCCAAGTTCAGTAAAATGGTTAAGCAGGTCTACCTGTTTTTCCCAATCATTATTCTGATTGCCACGCTTTTCATGGGTTACTCGGTGATTCGTGCCGGTACTCTGGCCATGTTCAGTGCTGCAGTGGTGTCCTGGTTGACGCCTTTCAAGATGGGGCCCAGGCAGTTGCTGGAAGCCTTGTCGCTAGGCACCCGCATGGCAATCCCCCTGATTGCGGTGTGTGCCTGTGCCGGTATTATTGTGGGTGTCATTGCTTTGACCGGGGTGGGTGCGCGCTTTGCATCCATGCTGTTGAACATTGCTGATGCCAGTCATCTTCTGGCGCTCTTCTTTGCCATGTGCATCAGTATCCTGCTGGGTATGGGGATGCCGACCACGGCGGCTTATGCGGTTGCTGCCTCTGTTGTGGCTCCCGGTCTGCAGCAGATCGGCATTCCACCGCTGGTTTCTCACTTTTTCGTGTTCTACTATGCGGTGCTTTCGGCGATTACTCCGCCTGTGGCTCTGGCGGGCTATGCCGCAGCAGCGATTGCCGGGACGGATCCTCTAAAGACCGCCATGACCTCCTTCAAGTTTGGTCTGGCCGCCTTTATCGTGCCTTTCATGTTCTTCTACAGCCCGGAGCTGTTGATGGAAGGCAGCTGGGATAAAATACTGCGTGTTGCGATAACGGCTGCGGTGGGTATTTACCTGCTGGCTGCTGCTGTGCAGGGTTGGTTCCTGAATGACCGTGCCAACCTGATCCAGCGTGGTCTTCTGTTGGTGGCTGCACTGGCCATGATTGCTGGTGGCTGGATGACAGACCTGGTGGGTATTGGTCTTGGCAGTCTGGTGCTGGTCTGGCAATTGGCAACGGCAAGAAATCTTGCCTCTGCAGAAGCAGCTCGTCAGAACGGGGAATAATCCTCCTGCGCTTTTGAGCCTGAACCCCGCCTTCTTCTGGAAGGCGGGGTTTTTTGACTGAATCAGTCGCGAGGCTTGTCGTTTCTAACCGTCAGTACGGGGATGGGTGAGTGACGCACCACCCGCTCAGCCGTGGAGCCGACCAAGACTTTTTCGATACCGGTACGGCCATGGGTTCCCAGAATGATCAGGTCAGCCTGGATGGCTTCAGCTGCTTTGAGAATGTCTTCATGCCCAGTGCCGATACTGACTTCATAAGTTACTTCAAAGCCCAGGGATTCGGCATCAGCAAAATATTTTTCCTTGAAGCTTTGCATATCCTCTTCAGCATGGCGGGTAATTTCCCGAATGAAGGTGTCGATCACATCGGCAGGAATACGGCGGCGGCGTTTGTCCGCCAGTTCAGTGATAACGTGAAGAAGGTGCAGTCTTGCTCCTGTGAGCCGAGCCAGTTTACGAGCATGCTCAACTGCTTGGGTCGCACCTTCAGAAAAGTCGGTCGCAAACAGTAGGGTTTGGTATTCAGCCATTATTTTTTTACCTTTTATCATCGAGGGTTGTTTGAGGCTCAAGCTTTGCTACTCAAGAACTTATATTTTTCAGCAATATCTGTGCCATAACACGGCTGGCAAAGTGACCCCAAAACCTCTATCTTTAGCGCCCTGATTTCCAGTAACCGGATTTTCCAATGCCTTCTGCCTCTGATTGCTGCCCACTGGGTCAACTTATGATGAGACACCTGCCAGAATGGCAGGATCAACCACTGAACCTGATTGCCCCACCAGGGCATTTGCAACTGGCCGCGCTGCAGCTGGGGCGGGATTTTGCGGCACCTGTGCAGGTCTGGACAGCGGACTGGCGCATGAGCCGCCTGGCACAACAGCAGGGTCTGCAGAGTTTTTTTGTCAGTCAGCAAGCACCTGCCAGCCTGCCGGGTCGCAGCCTGGTGTTCTGGCCCAAAGCCAAGGACGAAGGCTATTGGTGGCTCAGGCAGCTGGTTGCTTACTCACTTGAGGGTTTTTATCTGCTGGGCGAAACCCAGGGCGGTGTCAAGGCTGCTGCCAGCCAGTTGCAAAAGGCAGGTCTGGAAGTGACCAAACTGGACTCGGCAAGGCGCTGTGCTCTCTATTATGTCGAGGCAGACGCACTGAAGGGTAAGTTGCCTGCCGGCCAGGAAACGCTAGCCCTGGACGGCCCGGATGGTTTGCAACTGTGCAGTCTGCCTGGTGTGTTTGGTCATGGTCGGGTGGATGAAGGTTCGCAGTTGCTGTTGTCTGCTCTTCAGCAGAACCTGACAGAGCTACCTCAACAGGGGCGCTGTCTGGATCTGGGCTGTGGGGGAGGCCTGCTGGGAGCCTGGCTGTTGCAGCACAACCCGGGTCTACAGTTAATTGCCAGTGATGTCAGTGGCTTTGCCCTGCAGGCGACTCAGGCAACCTTGCAGGCCAATGGGCTGCAAGGCCAGACCTGGCCTGGGGATATTTTTAACGGCCTGGAAGCGGTTTGCCAGCCTGGAAGTCTGGATTTGATCGTCACCAACCCACCTTTTCACACCGGCAAAGCAACGGATTATGAGTTGTCTGAACGTCTGATCCGTGAGTCTCCACGATTTTTGAAGCCGGGAGGCCAGCTCTGGCTGGTAGCCAACCGTTTTCTTCCTTATCCTGATTTGCTGGATAGAGCTTTTGGCAGCTTCCAGCGTCGTGCAGAAACCGGTAAATTTTCCGTTTATCAGGCCTTACGTGAAAAATGAGCAGACTATGAGTTCCCCTTCATCCCCAGTCAGAGACGCCCTGTTTTCCAATCCCCTGGACAAGTTGGCCAGCTTTTCTTTTGATGAGCAGGTTGCCCGCGTCTTTCCTGATATGATCAAACGCTCCGTACCGGGTTATTCGCAAATCCTGGGAATGGCCGGAGTGATTGCCAGGCGCTATGTACCGGAAGGGGGACGCATTTATGATCTTGGGGCTTCCCTGGGGGCCAGCACCCTGAGTGTTGCCCAGCAGTTGACGCATCTGGAGCAGCTGGAGATTATTGCCGTGGATAATTCACAGGCCATGACCGAGCGTTGCCAGCAACTGCTGACTGAAACCTTGCCGCAAAGGCCCGTGGAAACCTGCTGTGCGGATATCCGCACGCTGAATTATCAGCCTTGTGATCTGATCCTGATTAACTTCACTCTGCAGTTTCTGCCGCCGGAAGATCGTCAGCCACTGCTGGATCAACTCTTTGCCGCTTTGCGTCCGGGCGGGGCGCTGCTGCTGAGTGAAAAAGTCCACTTTACCGATCCACGCCAATCCCAGTTGTTGTTTGAGCTGCACCATGACTTCAAACGTGCCAATGGTTATTCCGATATGGAAATCAGTCAGAAGCGCACCGCGCTGGAAGATGTGTTGCGCACAGACACCTCAGAGCAACACCTTCAACGCCTGAAGGAGGCCGGTTTCAGCTTTTCCAGCCAGTGGTTCCAATATCTGAATTTTGCTTCCTTCCTGGCAATCAAGGGCGGTGGACAAGGGGATGACAATGAAAGCACCTGATTTTTCAGACGTATATCAAGCCTTTGCACATTACGGGCGCGAACACCCGCAGTTGCATGCCTGGCTGGCGCGTTTGCCGGACCAACTTGCTGAAGCCCTGGATACCCGTCGTCACCCGGAATTTCATGGCTGGTGGCAGAGAATTCAGCAACTGCCCGAAATCCAGAGTGCAGAAATCAACCTGCAGGCAGCGGCAATCAGCGCTGAAAAGGGTCTGCAACCTGATGGTCAACCCCTGACCGCCAGCCAGCAAAAACAGGTGACCGGCTTGCTGCGTAACCTGATGCCCTGGCGCAAGGGGCCTTATGATCTTCAGGGAACTTATATAGACACCGAGTGGCGTTCGGATTTCAAATGGGAACGTCTCTCTCAGCATCTGGGTGAGCTGCGGGGTCGCCGGGTGCTGGATATCGGCGGGGGCAGTGGCTACCACGCCTGGCGCATAGCGGGGGAAGGTGCCGAGTTTACCTTGTGCATTGATCCCTCGCCGCGCTTTTTTGCCCAGTTTGCTGCTGTGAAAAAACTCTTGGGTAAAGAGGGTTTGCCTCAGGTTTACCACCTTCCCCTGGGTATTGAGGCCCTGCCGGACAAGCTGGAAGCTTTTGATACCGTGCTTTCCATGGGGGTGCTCTATCATCGGCGCTCGCCAGTGGATCACCTGCTGGAACTCAAATCCGCTTTACGGCCAGGTGGCGAGCTGGTTCTGGAAACCCTGGTGGTGGAAGGCGATGAGCACACCGCCCTGGTACCTGAAGATCGTTATGCCGCCATGCGCAATGTCTGGTTCCTGCCCTCCGTAAAAGCCCTGAGCCTGTGGCTGAGACGCGCCGGTTTTGACAATATCCGCTGTGTGGATCTGAATCGGACAAGCACTGAAGAACAAAGGGCCACCGAGTGGATGACCTTTCAGTCCTTGAGCGACTTTCTTGACCCGGAAAACCCTGAGTTGACCCGCGAAGGCTATCCGGCACCGCTGCGCGCCATCCTGCTGGCAGATAAGCCGTCCTAGAGTTTAGTTCTACTAAAATAACTTTTTATAGAATAAGGGTATAAAAACAAAAGATTTAACCTGAGCGCACAAAACCCCTAGAATACCCGATTAAATTACTAGGCCAAGAGTTGAGAGGTCACTCAATGAGCAAGTTCTACGCCGAAGAAATCACTGGAGTTCATCACTGGACAGAAAGCTTGTTCAGCTTTACCACGACCCGCAGTGATGGGTTGCGTTTTAAAAACGGTCAATTTGTCATGATCGGCCTGGAAGTTGAAGGCAAGCCCTTGATGCGTGCTTACAGTATTGCCAGCCCCAATTATGAGGAGCAGCTGGAATTTTTCAGCATCAAAGTACCGGACGGTCCCCTGACATCGCGCCTGCAACATCTGCAGCAAGGCGATCAAATCATGATCAGCAAAAAGCCCACCGGCACCCTGGTTCTGGACGATCTTCTGCCCGGTCGCAACCTCTACCTGTTCAGCACCGGCACCGGTATGGCACCTTTTCTGAGTGTGATTCAAGACCCGGAAACCTATGAGCGTTTTGAGAAAGTTATTCTGCTGCACGGGGTGCGCTGGAAGAAAGACTTGGCCTATGAACAGTTTCTGACTCAGGAATTGCCGGAGCACGAGTACCTGAGTGAAGAAATTCAGAAAAAATTCATCTATTACCCTTGCGTGACCCGCGAAGAGTATAAGCATCAGGGGCGTATTACCGACTTGGCCGCCAGCGGACAACTGGCCCGCGATCTGGACTTGCCGGAACTCAACCCGGAAACAGACCGCGCCATGATTTGCGGCAGCCCGAATATGCTCAAAGATCTCAGTCAGATGCTGGATGATCGCGGTTTCAGAATTTCACCGCGCATGGGTGAACCGGGTGATTATGTGATTGAAAGAGCTTTTGTCGATTAATAAAAGCTCTTGTTGGGCCTGAGCTGAGCGGCTCGGGCTCAGCTTTCTTCTTTACTGGAAATACGGCGGGTTGCCTCAATATAATCCACCAGGAGGTTGCGGATATCCCCCTGCATGGGCAGAAAGCGGGTGGCGACCCGGATCTGCTCAACCCTGGAAGGATGCATGGGGTCGGCCTCCAGACGTATGACCTGACAGGGCAGAAGGATCTCCTCACCGGAGTGGGGCATATTGACCTTGACCTGAACCTTGTCAAAAACCGTGACACCACGGATCGGCTCATGCTCACACATGATCAGCATCCCGGACAGGGAAATATCGATCATGTCGCCAGTAACCGCTTCGTGGGTGCCAAATTTCATACTGGCTGTTTGCCCCTTGGATGCCTTGATGCGTTCAGCATTGCGCCTTTCCATGCGTCCCCGCGCCAGAAAAACTTTTTCCACCAGCTTTTTGGCTGTAAAGGGTTTGACCACAAAAGAAGTGACGCCCAACTGTACCGCTGTGACCAGAGAATCGCGGTCGCCCTTGGAGGTGATCATGATAAAGGGTAGGTGAGCGGTCTGGGGGTCTTCACGAACGGCAGCCAGCAATTCATCACCGGCCATTTCCGGCATTTCCCAGTCACAGAAAATCCAGTCGATTTCAGGGTGCTGCTTCAGCATCCTGAGGGCCTCTTTGCCATCACAGGCTTCTATCACTTCCTTGCAGTAAAGGCGATCACGCAAGACGTTGATTATGGCAGTACGAGCTGTTGCAGAGTCATCAACGACCAGAACAACATCTTTATCAAGCATTAGTCATTTACCCTGGTTAAAAGGCCATCAATTGACCTGCTAGTCTAAATCGGTTTGGGAAAAAATTATAGCGATGCCGTTCAGGCATCGCTATATTTCGGAAGTTTTTTATAAAACCTGTGAACCAGTAGCAAAAAGGGTGCCACTAGTCGAGCTTGAAGCCTTCCACCAGATCTTCCAGATGATCAGCCAGCTTCACCAGATCATCACTGACCTGGGATGACTTGCGGGCATCGGTCGAGGTTTGCTGGGCAATGGTGCCGATATGACTGACTTGGTCATTGACCCTGGCTGCCACTTCTTGCTGTTCTGCAGCAGCAGTGGCCATCTGTTCATTGAGGTTGCTGATGTTATTGACGGCATCGGCAATATTGCTCAGGGATTCCCCAACACGCTCAACATCGGCCACGCTCTTCTGGGCGCCTTTGCGGGCGGTTTCCATCATGGCCACGGCACCCTTGGCCTCTTCCTGAAGGCGATCAATGGTGCGATGAACTTCCTGGGTTGCCTCATGGGTGCGATTTGCCAGAGAGCGCACTTCATCGGCTACGACAGCAAAGCCGCGGCCACTTTCTCCGGCACGGGCTGCTTCTATGGCCGCATTCAAGGCCAGAAGGTTGGTCTGCTCGGCAATACCGGTAATGATTTCCAGAACTTTACCGACATCATCACTGTAGTGATCCAAAGCCTGGATCACTTCCGAGGCCTTGTTGAGATGTTCGGTCAGCTGATGAATCCCGGCAATGGAGGCATGCGTCACCGTGCGACTGGAATTGGCTTCCTGGTCCGCTTCCATGGAGGCCTGGGAGGTGCGGATGGCATGCTCGCGGGCTTCATGGGCACTGGCTTGCATTTGTTCCATGGCACTGGCCATTTGTTCGGTTTCTTCATGCTGGGTGTTGACCGCAGTAACGGTTTCATCAGCAACGGAGGAAATGGTATGGGCCGAGGTCTTCAGGGTGCGGGTGGTGGAGGCAACCTGACGCAGACTGGCTGAAAAACGCTCCAGCATGGTGTTGAAGGTGGACGCCAGGGTGCCGATTTCATCCTTGCTGACAATGCCGGTGACCCGAACCGTCAGATCCGAGTCGTCTTCAACCTGTTTCATGGCACGGCGCAAACGCCGCAGTGGGCGCAGGATCAAGCGGTACACGACCCAGGAGATCAACACCAAGCCAGCAATAAACAAGAGAATTTGAATGCCGCCCAGCTGCAGCAAGTTGAAGTTGATGCGACGATCCAGCTCAGCCAGGGAATAGCTGAGACGGATGGCGCCCAATTGTTCACCCTCTTCACCGATATGGCAGTTCATACAATTGGTGCCGCGGTAGTCGGTTTGATTATAAACCGGACGCAGCACGGTCATGATGCGGCCTTCAGGCGTGGAGCGGATTTCCTGAATGGCTTCACCTTCCAGTGCCCGCTGGTCCAGTTCATCCACGGGCTGATCTACATCCGCACCGGGGCCGAAGAGGTTACGAACCGGGTCGGCTCTCAGTACCCTGGCTTCAGTCATACCGGGTTGGCTGAGTACCTTTTCACGATGAACTTCACGGAACTGGGCCAGGGTGCCGGTCAGCATCATGATGTTCAGGGTATCCAGATAGCTGTCTGCCATATCCTGAACATTCTGTTGCATGGTCTCTTCCACCATGGCTCTTTCACTGCGAATAGTGAAAAGCATGGAGGCAACCATCACCAGCAAAAGAACCACCAGAAGAGCTGCGTTGACCTTGGTCTGGATTGAAGTGTTTGCAAGCCACTTATTCATTCATTTTCTCCGCCATCTTGACGTCAGCTGCCAGGTCTCAGGCAATATGTATCTAAATAACATTTTGCCAGTTAAAAGTAGCCGTTACCTTGATGCAAGACAGCAGGTCGGATACTTGCCTGACCGATCCGGTCAGAGGTCTAGTTTTTCAGCCACAAAATCAACGTCCTTGTCACCCCGGCCTGACATGTTGATCAGGACGTGGGTTTCGGATCCCAGGTTTTTGGCTTCCTGCATGACCCAGGCCAGAGCATGGGCGGATTCCAGAGCCGGGATAATACCTTCCAGCCGGGACAGCTTCATGAAGGCATCCAGGCAGGCGGTATCATCAATGGCGTGGTATTCAGCACGCCCAAGGTCTTTCAGGTAACTGTGGTGGGGGCCCACCGAAGGGTAGTCGAGTCCCGAGGCGATGGAGTAAACCGGTTCGGGCTGGCCATCGGTGTCCTGCAGCATATAGGAATGAAAGCCGTGCATGGTGCCGGGAGTGCCATAGGTGAGCGTGGCGGCATGCTCACCCTTGCCCAGTCCTCTACCACAGGGTTCGACACCCACCAGTCTGACTTCTTCATCATCCAGAAAGCCGGAGAAAATACCCATGGCATTGGAGCCGCCGCCAACACAGGCGACAACATAGTCGGGCAGCTGACCGGTCATTTCCGGGAACTGCTGACGGGCTTCACGGCCAATAATGGACTGGAAATCCCGAACCATCATGGGGAAGGGATGAGGGCCAACAACCGAGCCTATGGCATAAAAGAAGTTGTCGGGGTCTTTCATGTATTCTTCAAAAGCACTATCCACGGCATCCTTGAGCGTACGGGTGCCGGTTTCCACGCTGATCAGCTTGGCACCCAGGATTTTCATCTTGGTGACATTGGGGTGTTCCTTGGCGATGTCCACGGCACCCATATGAATCTCGCAGGGAAGGCCGACCAGGGCACAGGCAGTGGCCATGGCCACACCATGCTGTCCGGCACCGGTTTCCGCCAGCACCTTGGTTTTGCCCATGTGCTTGGCCAGCAGAGCTTCACCCAGAGCATGGTTGATCTTGTGGGCACCGGTATGATTCAGGTCTTCACGCTTCAGATAAATTTTCGCACCGCCGCAGGCTTCAGTCAGGCGTCTGGCAAAATAAATCGGGCTGGGGCGGCCGACGTAATGCTGGTAAAGTTCCATCAATTCCTGCTGATAAGCCTCGGTTTCACGGATTTGCAGGTAGGCCTGAGCAATGTCGTCCATGATGACTTTCAAGTGAGGAGGGATGGCCTGACCGCCATAGGGACCAAAAAAACCTTCCGCATCAGGAAGCATAAGAGAACTGGGCGTTTTTTTTGAATTCTGAGTAGCTTGAGTCATCTCTGCAGGTGCCTTGACTGATAATTTAATAAAAAAAGTGAACCTTACTACTCTAACCCGACTGGCTGTTACCTCCAATACCCTTGGGTAACAAAATTATGCGCAAGGATGTTTGCACTCAGTGCCAGTGTGCTTATCATTCAGTATTATTTTTAACAGCCTGGAACTTTATATGGATCTGCTCAATGAACTTCTGGTGCGCTCGGGTTACTGGGCACACTCGCATCTCGACAGTATTGCCCTGGCCCTGGTTGCCACTTTGCTGGTGATTTACGGTGACAACCTCAACAGCCTGGTTAAACGCCAGTTAAGGCCTTACCCGCGCATTGTACGTATTCTCGGCTTTGTGTTGATGTGCGCCTTTGGCTATGGTGCCCTGACCGTGCTTTTCACTCCGGTACTGGCTAATTGGCTGGCGCTTATTTCCGTTCGCTGGTTGGCTCCTGCTGTGGTGGCTCTGTTTCTGTTCATCGGCTGGGTGGCGGAGCGCAGACGTCAGCTGTAAAGGGATCTCTGATATAATTAGATGGATCTAATTTAAATTGAGGGGGTCGCTATGACTGGCACAGGTTGTGCATCGGGTGAGCTGGTGGAGCGCAAGGTTCAGGCCAGCCCCTGGTATTTTTGGCAATATTTTCAACCCCAAACCAGCTGCTATTACCTGTATGCCCTGCTGGAAGCCGAGCCGCAGGCTGATCGAGCCCTGCATCTGGGTGCTTTTGCCGAGACCGGCAGCCTTGCGGCCCAACTGGCGAGGTTTCTGGAAGAGCCGCAAACCACAGTGGCTCTGGAGCTGGCCCCTGACCTGCTGAAAGGCTGGCTGGCAGCACCAGCCTCTCAAACCGCCCCGCGCTTTACAGGCCAGTTTGGAACCCCCTGGAGTGGCTACGGCATCAAGCCGGTTGATGAGCAGCAAGTGGAAGTGATTTATGCTGCAGACAGGCGCCATGAATGGCTGGGTGTTTTCAGTGAAGTCGAGGCTTTTGCCTACATTGAACTGGATTATGACAGGCGACGTAGACGCTGCCTGATCTGTTAAAAAGCCATATTACTAAGACCCTGATTTACGTAATGAGCGCAGGTTAGGCAAGGCGAAATTGAACGAAAAAGCGGAGTTTACAGGTAGTAAATGAGCATTTTGAGGCCAATTTCAACGCAGCATAAGCAAGCGCAATAGTTAATCAGTCGCTGTAGATCATCCCCGCATCTCTGTATTGCGCCAGGCTTTCCGGCGCCAGGTTTTCAAAGCGGGTGAACTGGCCGGTGAACAGCAGGTGAACACTGCCCACCGGGCCGTTACGCTGTTTGCCGATGATGATTTCCGCCAGGCCCTTGTTTTCCGGGTTGTCCGGGTTGTAAACCTCGTCAC
This sequence comes from Marinospirillum sp., assembly GCF_044810985.1. GTDB lineage: Bacteria > Pseudomonadota > Gammaproteobacteria > Pseudomonadales > Halomonadaceae > Marinospirillum. The sequence goes on along the minus strand of NZ_CP085242.1, from coordinate 1,446,033 downwards.
GATACACAAAAGCAATGACATCAGCATCCTGCTCAATGGCACCGGATTCACGCAGATCCGACATGATGGGGCGTTTGTTGGTACGTTGTTCCAGGCCGCGGTTGAGCTGGGACAGGGCCACCACCGGGCAGCTGAATTCCTTGGCCAGAGCTTTCAGGGAGCGGGAAATCTCGGAAATTTCATTGGTGCGGTTTTCACTGTTGCCCGGAACCCGCATCAGTTGCAGATAGTCGACCATGATCAGGGCCGGGTTGCTGTCCTGTTCCCGGGCCAGGCGACGGGTACGGGTGCGCATGTCATTGGGTGACAGGCCGGGGGTGTCATCAATATACAGCTTGGTGTCCTTGATCAGGCGCACAGTTGAAGTGATGCGATCCCAGTCCTCATCTTCAAGGTTGCCGCTACGCAGGCGATTCTGTTCCACCCGACCCAGAGAAGAGACAATACGCATCATCAGCTGGGATGAGGGCATTTCCATGGAAAAAACCAGCACTGGTTTGCCGGTGTGCACGGCAACATTTTCCACCAGATTCATGGCAAAGGTGGTTTTGCCCATGGAGGGACGGCCGGCAACGATGACCAGATCGGCTGGCTGAAGGCCGGAGGTCATTTCGTCCAGATCACTGAAGCCGGTGGTCAGGCCGGTAATACCCGAAGAATTGACGTCCATGTTTTCCAGCATGTCGACGACATCCCCGGCAATGTCGGTGATGTGCTGGGGGCCGCCAAACTTGGGCCTTTCCTCGGCAATCTTGAACACCTGCTGCTCGGCTTCATTGAGCAACTCATCGGTGCCACGACCCTGGGGGTGAAACGCAGCTTCGGCAATTCGGTTGGCGGCTTCTATCAGGCGGCGTCGAACCGAGCGATCGCGAACGATTTCCGCATAGGCGCGAATATTGCTGGCGCTGGGGGTATTGCGCCCCAGCTCATACAGATAGGCGGAACCGCCGATGGCTTCCAGCAGCCCAAGCTCTTTCAGGCTGTTGGTCAGAATCAGGGGATCAAAAGGGGAGAGCTTTTCATTCAGCTCACGCATGACCCGGAAGATAAGCTGGTGGGCCTTGACGTAAAAATCGGTTTCCACCAAAAGCTCGGCAACAGCATCCATGGAAGCATTGTCCAGCAGCAAACCACCCAGAACCGATTGTTCGGCTTCCTTGGAATGGGGTGCTATCTTGATCTGGTTTGTTTCCTGATCCGCAGAGGACGAAGGGGTTTGCATTGCCTAACCTCCAGCTTCAGCCATTAAAAAAGGCACAGGGCTTAGCCTGTGCCTTTCACTGGGACTGCTAAGAATAATTACTCAGCAACAACAGTAACACGCAGCAGGCTTTCAACTTCCGGGTGCAGATGCACCAGAATTTCATACTCGCCAGTCATGCGCAAAGGGCCTTCAGGCAGGCGGATTTCGCTTTTGTTCAGCTCAATGCCAGCGGCAACGGCGGCTTCAGCCAGGTCGCGTGGGCCAATGGAACCGAACAGCTTGCCTTCTTCACCCGCTTTGGAGGCAATGGTCACTCTTTCCAGGCCTTCCAGCTGAGCTTTGCGAGCTTCAGCAGCAGCCAGACGATCAGCAGAAGCTTTTTCCAGCTCTGCACGGCGCTGTTCAAACATTTCACGGTTTTCTTTGGTTGCTGGAACCGCTTTGCCTTGTGGCATCAGAAAGTTACGACCGTAGCCGTTTTTAACTGTAACTTCATCGCCCAGGGCACCCAGTTTACCAATTTTTTCCAACAGAATAACTTGCATGTTTATATCCTCAAGACGTTAGGCCTCTCCGTCCCCGTCATGCGATGGGGGAGGCGGAGGCGCCAGTCGGTGACGAAAGTTCATCAGACTGTCCGCCATGGCGATCAGCACCAGTAGAACACTCAAATAAGGCAGGGCAAATAACAGCAGCACATACAACATGCCCAACCAGAAACTGTTGTACTGCTTGATGGCAACAATGCCGTGCACCAGGGACAACCCGGAGATCAGCAACGGAACCACCAGAACGGGCAACAGGGGCAGTAGCACCTGAACCCCGAAAGAAACCATAAGCAAGGCTGCCAGCAGGGCACCACTGTACCAGAGCGGCATTCTCAGGCTGTGAAATTCCTCCTGAAAACCACCGGGATTGTACAGGGTGGCTTGCCACCAGCGTGCCAGAAAAAGGCTGACATAAATCAGCAGCAATTGCACAGCTGTAATGACGCCGTTCAAAAGCAGGCCCATCATCACAGTCAATCTTTCCTGGTCGGCGCTGCTGAGTTCGGCATAATTCACCAGGCCGCCCTCATTGATCAGAAGACGAATGAATTCGTCCTGAATCTCATTGGGCAGCCACTGGAAGCCGATGGCCACCATGCCGGCCAGAGCCACGCCACTCAGCAACAGCTGGGGCCAGCTTTGTGTGCGGCGTAAAAGCTCGGCTAACAAGGCGGTTGCCAGCAAGCTGAGCAGTACATCCGGGCTGTTTTGCGCAAAGAGGTAGTAAAACCCCGGCAAACTGACCCAGAAGAGTACCAGCAGGCCTTCACGACGTCCCATACGGAGCCAGACCAGTGCCAGAATGGCACCGCTGAGCAACGAGAGGACAGGGATGAAGGCAGCAACAACAGCAGAGCCTATGGCCCTGCTGCGGCTTTTCATGACGAACTCGGCTAAAAAACGCATAGCTTACTCAGGCCTGGGGCCGGAACCCCAAATGCAAGACACTTACTCGTGGCTGTCTGAGAAAGGCAGCAAAGCCAGGTAGCGGGCACGCTTGATGGCAGTAGACAGCTGACGCTGATACTTGGCCTTGGTGCCGGTAATGCGGCTGGGAACAATTTTACCGGTTTCGGTTACATAGCCTTTCAGCAGTTCCAGATCCTTGTAGTCGATCTGCTTGATGCCTTCAGCTGTGAAACGACAAAACTTGCGACGACGGAAAAAACGAGCCATTTTGCTTCTCCTGATATTCGGGTTTATTCAGCAGCTTCTTCGGATTCTTCTTCTTCAGAATCAGAAGACTGCTCTTGACGATTGTCACGGTCATCGCGGCGACGATCTTCACGGGATTCACTGGCTTTCATGGGTGAAGGCTCAGTAACCGCTTCGTTCATGCGAACAATCAGGTTGCGAATAACAGCGTCGTTGTAACGGAAGATTTCTTCCAGCTCGGCAATCACGGATTCCTGGCACTCCAGGTTCATCAGAACATAGTGTGCTTTGGTAATCTTGTTGATGGGGTAAGCCAGGTGACGACGGCCCCAGTCTTCCAGACGGTGAACCTGACCTTGGCTTTCAGTAACCAGGTTGGTGTAACGCTCGATCATCGCGGGAACTTGATCGCTCTGATCGGGGTGAACCATAAAAATGATTTCATAATGACGCATGGAATGCTCCTTACGGGTTAATAGCCTTTTGCAGCTGCTGCGTACAGCCGGAAGCAAAAAGCAAGGAGGAAACTGCTGTTGCTCACAGATACTTGATCTGCACTGACTGGGTCAATTTCCAAGAATCCCCAGACAAGCGCGGCATTTTACTCTGCCAGGGCTGCTTGTGGCAAGCGCTGGCGTACCGCTTCGTAAAGACTGACGCCACTGGCCACCGAGACATTGAGGCTGGATACCTCGCCGGCCATCGGCAGGCGCACCAGTTGATCGCAGTGTTCACGGGTGAGACGGCGCATGCCCTTGCCTTCTGCACCCATGACCAGAGCCACCGGACGGGTCAGATCGGCCTGGTAAATCAGGGTTTCAGTATCGCCACTGGTGCCGATAATCCAGATGCCATAATCAGCCAGGCTGCGCAGGGTTCGGGCCAGGTTGGTGACCTGGATCAGGGGCAGGGTTTCAGCTGCCCCGCAAGCCACCTTGCGCACCGTGGCATTCAGACCGGCGGATTTGTCCCTGGGAACTATCACGGCATCCACCCCGGCTGCCTCTGCTGAACGCAGACAAGCCCCCAGGTTGTGAGGGTCGGTGACACCATCCAGAACCAGCAGCAGGGGGGATTTCTGCGTGGCGGCGAGCAGGTTTTCCAGCTCGCTTTCACTGCCGGCCTGGCGTGGTTTGGCCCAGGCCAGGATGCCCTGATGGACTCCGGCCGTCTGCTGATCCAGCTCATCGCGGGTTTTGCTTTCCACTGCCAAGCCTAGTTGGTTGGCGGTGTCGAGCAGAGCCTGGATGGGCGCATCTCGGCGTCCTTCCAGTACCCAAAGGCTGAAGACCTGGTCGGAGCGATGCTTCAGCAGGCTGGTGACCGCATGGTGACCGAAGACCGCCACCTGATCGTTGTCCGGGGCGGCTTTTTTACGGGGCTTACGTCCGGGTGTTGGTTTTGCCATGATCAGTCTTGCTTAGCCTTTTGCTTTTTCTTGTCGCGTTCTTTTTTGCCGAGGCGCTTTTTGCGTTTCTTATCCGACTTTTTGCTTTTGTCGTCATCCGCGGCCTTGTCTTTTTTCTTTTTGGCTTTCTTTTTCTTGGACTTTTTGATTTCCCCGGTTACCTGTGGCTCCAGGCCGACTTCAATTTCCGGTGTCTCAGGAACAGCCTCTTCTGGCTCTACAGGCAAGGGCTTGGGGGCTGCTGTCGCTTTGGGTTTTGCGGCAGGTTGGGCCGCTGCAGCCGGTTTGCGCTGTGATGAAGAACGGCGTTTGCGTGGCGGTCTGGCCGGAGTGGCAACGGTTTCGGTGAGATCAAAATCAATCTTGCGATCATCCAGATCAACGCGGGAAACAATCACTTCCACCTGGTCGCCCAGACGCCAGGTGCGACCACTGCGTTCGCCTCGCAGACGCTGTTTTTCCGGCTCGAAACGATAGTAATCACCCGGCAGGGAGCTGATGTGCACCAGGCCTTCGACGAAGAAATCATTAAGCTCGACAAAGAGACCAAAGCCAACGACAGAGGCCACCCGGCCCATAAAGACTTCACCGACATGGTCGGAAAGAAACTCGCATTTCAGCCAGTCGGTGACGTCGCGCACGGCTTCATCAGCCCGGCGTTCAGCCATGGAGCAGTGTTCACCTAGCTCCAGCATCTGCTGGGGCGTGTAGGGCAGCCATTTCTCCAGTTTTTCCGTGGGCGTGGAATCCAGACGCTGAACATTGTTGGTCGGTTTGCCGCTTCTGAGCAGACCACGAATGGCGCGGTGAACCAGCAGATCAGGATAACGGCGTATCGGCGAGGTGTAATGTGCATAGGCCGGATAGGCCAGACCGAAGTGTCCTTCATTGACCGGTGTGTAAACCGCCTGGCGCATGGAGCGCAGCATCATGGTTTGAATGATGTCGGCATCGGGTCGATCCCGAATAACACTGAAGACTTCCTGGTAATCCTGAGGGGTGGGTTTGTCGCCACCGCCGAGATGAATGCCCAGCTCGCCCAGAAAAGCGCGCAGGGTTTCCAGGCGCTCGGCTTTGGGGCCTTCATGCACCCGGTAGAGACTGGCCAGTTCATGTTTTTCCAAAAAGCGTGCCGTGGCGACATTGGCCACCAGCATGCATTCTTCGATGATCTTGTGGGCATCGTTGCGCACCACGGGAATGATCTTTTCAATCTTGCTGTCATCGCCAAACACGATGCGGGTTTCGCGGGTTTCAAAATCAATGGCACCCCGCTGATCTCTTTCTGCCCGCAACGCCTTGTAGAGCTGATGCAGCTCATAGAGTCCGGGCAGGATTTTTGAATGCTGCTCATACAGATATTGGGTGGTTTCCGATTCCGGCTCTTCCAGAAGAGCACCGACCTGGGTGTAGGTCAGGCGCGCCTGGGAGCGCATGACCCCTTCATAAAACTTGTAGCGGGTCAGTTTGCCCTGTTTGCTGATGTTCATCTCACAAACCATACACAGGCGATCCACCTGGGGGTTGAGAGAACAAAGCCCATTGGACAGGGCCTCGGGCAGCATGGGAATCACACGCCCCGGAAAATAAACCGAAGTGGCACGTTTGCGGGCTTCATTATCCAGCGGAGAATTGACGCGGACATAATGGGACACATCGGCAATGGCGACCCAGAGCTTCCAGCCGCCGGTGGTGCTTTTTTCACAGTAGACGGCATCATCAAAGTCTTTGGCATCTTCGCCGTCAATGGTGACCAACGGCAGTTTGCGCAAGTCTACGCGATTCTTTTTGTCTTCTTCCGAAACCTGGTCACTTAGACCTTCGGCCTGGCGGGTGACTTCATCGGGCCACTCAAAGGGCAGATCATAGCTGCGCAGAGCCACTTCGATTTCCATCCCGGCCGACATGAAATCGCCGAGGATTTCCACGATCTTGCCTGCGACTTTTTTGCGGGGAGCCGGGTGTTCCAGAATTTCCACCTGAACCATTTCCCCTTCCTTGGCACCCATCAACTGATCGGGAGGAACCAGGACTTCATGGTGTAGAGAAGGGTTTTCGGGAATCACCAGCGCAAAGCCGCTGGACTGGAATTTCAGGCGACCCACCAACTGAGTGACACCGCGTTCCAAAACTTCCACGATCACGCCTTCACGGCGGCCCCGGCCATCCTTGCTGACTTCGCGAGCCAGAACTAGATCGCCGTCCCAGACCTTGCGGATTTGCTTGTTGTGCAGGAAGAGATCACCACCGCCCCCTTCGGGAACCAGGAAGCCAAAACCATCGCGGTGGGCCTGAACCTTCCCCTTGATCAGGTCGAGTTTGCTGATCAGGGCATAGGCACCGCGGCGATTGGAGAAAAGCTGATTGTCGCGGGCCATGGCAATCAGGCGGCGACGCAGGGCCTCAATGGAGTTTTCGTTGCTCATGCCATAGGCCTGACAGAGCTGTTCGTGCGTCATGGGGCGCCCGGCTTCTTCCAGGCACTGCAGGATGTATTCGCGGCTGGGAACAGGATGATCGTAATTGCCCGCTTCGCGTGAAGCCTGCGGGTCTTGATCCAGTGGCCAGGTTGTAGTCATGGTTACTTGTCCTTTTCAATATAAAGCAAAAAATACGGCATAACTGCAGTCTAACACGCTGTTGCCCATAAAAAGATGAAAAAGGGCTTGCACAGAATAAATTAGCTTGTAGAATACGCAGCCGTTGAGTTGCCCAGGTGGCGGAATTGGTAGACGCGCTGGTTTCAGGTATCAGTGACCGCAAGGTCGTGGAAGTTCGAGTCTTCTCCTGGGCACCATCACTCAACATTTGAAGCACTGTATCACTTCTTTGCCCAGGTGGCGGAATTGGTAGACGCGCTGGTTTCAGGTATCAGTGACCGCAAGGTCGTGGAAGTTCGAGTCTTCTCCTGGGCACCATCGAAGTGACAGTATTTCAACCTCCTCCGTTTTTTCTATATCTTCCTTTTTTCTCTGTCCTGACCCACTTCCCTGTGGCCATTTTGGTTTGTATTCAGCTTTCTGGGTTTTGTGCTTTCTGCAAGGGTGCAGAAGGATTCAACAGATCCAGACGATCACCGGGTTCAGGAGCGCGTGCCTGAGTCCAGGGCTGGATGGCTGCAATCAAGGCCTGCTGGGCTTCCTCTTCACCATGCACCAGAAGCAGGGGCGGTGAATCCTCGATTTGCCGATACCAGTCAATCAGACCTTTTTGATCGGCGTGGGCGGAAAAGCCATTGATGGTATGCACCTTGGCCGCGACCTCAATTTCCTCGCCCCAGAGTTTGATGGTTTGAACCCCTTCCACCAAACGACGCCCCAGGGTATTGCGAGCCTGAAAGCCGACAAACACCAGATGGTTGCCTTCGCGCCAGACATGGTTTTTCAGGTGGTGACGGATACGCCCACCTTCACACATGCCACTGCCGGCAATGATGATGGCACCTTCCTTGTGTTGATTGATCTCCATGGACTCATCCGGTGTACGGGTGATGGTCAGGTTGGGCAGCAGATTCTTGTACTGGTGTTTAGCCCAGAGTTTGCGGGTCTCGTCATCATAAAGATCGCTGTGGTGGGCATAGACTTCCGTGGCCTCAATGGCCATGGGGCTGTCCAAAAAGATTTGCCAGTGGTGCATTTCCCATTCCTTGTAGTGCTTGGCAAACAAATACAGCAGCTCTTGGGAGCGGCCCACGGCAAAAGCAGGAATCAAAAGATTGCCACCGCCTTCACGGGCTTCCTTGAGCACTTCGGCCATTTCCGCAAAGCTTTCGTCCCAGCTGCGATGACAGCGACCCCCATAGGTGCTTTCCATCAAGACCACATCGGCCTGATGCAGGAAGGTTGGATTGCGCAGAATGGGGGCCTCAGCATGCCCCAGATCACCGGTAAACAGGATGCGGCGCTGGTTGCCCTGGTCATCCTCAACATCCAGCTGCACGATGGAAGAACCCAGAATATGCCCAGCATCAAACAGGGTGGCGGTGATGCCGTCAGCCACCTGGAGGCTGCTTTCATAATCCATGCCCCGGAAGTGCTTGAGGGCTTTTTCAGCATCTTCAGTGGTGAACAGAGGCTCAACAGGGGGCAGATGCTTGCGCTCACGTTTGCGATTCTGGGTGAAAGCATCCCGCTCATTGATATGCGCGGCATCCATATACATCACCCGGCACATTTCCTGGCAGGCGCGCTGGGTGTAAATCTTGCCCTTGAAGCCTTGTTTGACCAGCAAAGGAATACGCCCGCAATGATCCAGATGCGAATGACTGAGCACCACGGCATCGATGCTGGCCGGATCAAAAGGGAAATCAGCGGCATTGGCTTCGCCATCCTTTGCCTTGCCATTCCCCTGAAGCAGACCACAGTCCAGCAGTACCCGACTGCGACCCACCTCCACCAGATGACAGGAACCGGTGACTTCCTGGGCAGCGCCAATAAATTCTATATGCATTCCAACTCCTTAGCCTAGATGGCAGTGTCTATTTGCATAGCATGTACCAGAGATTAATCGGGGGCAAGACAAACCACGCCAGTAAAGATTTGCGGCCAGAACGACTTGGGTTTAGAGTTTGCGCATTCAAGCGGAGGTCGTATGCGTTTTATCCCGATGGGCGTTTTACTCTCCCCGGATTCCAAGGGCTGTTGATTTGATGAAATTTATCCACACCTCCGACTGGCATCTGGGTCGGCTGTTTCATAATGTCTCGCTGCTGGATGACCAGCAACATCTGCTGGATCAGGTTTTCCATCACCTGCAGGAGCAAGAGGCGGATGCTTTGGTGGTGGCCGGGGATATTTACGACCGTTCGGTGCCCCCGGCCACGGCTGTGGAGGTGCTGGATGAGTTTTTACACCGGGTGATTCAGGAATTGCGGATTCCCGTGATCCTGATTCCCGGCAACCACGACAGTGCCGAGCGCCTGGGTTTTGGTTCGCGTCAGCTGCAACAGTCCGGGCTGCATATTCTGGCTGATCTCAAAGCCGTAGCCCAACCCGTGACGCTTGAGGTCAAAGGCGTGAAGGTGGATTTTTTCGGCCTGCCTTATGCCGATCCAGCTCAGGTCAGAAGTACTTTGGCTGATCAGCTCGAAGAAGGGCAGGTGCGTTGTTTTAATTCCGCGCATCAGTTTCTGGTCGAGCAGGTCAAGCAGGCCGTTACCCCTGGCCGTGGCACGGTTTTGCTCAGCCACTGCTTTCTGGATGGTGCCAGTGAATCGGACTCGGAACGGCCTCTGGCCATCGGTGGCGCGGATCGTGTGGATTGGCAACCTCTGGCGGATTTTGACTATGTTGCTCTGGGGCACCTGCATTCTCCCCAGTACAAGGGCAAGGAATACATCCGCTACAGTGGCTCCCTGATGAAGTACAGTTTTTCCGAAGCCACCCAGAAAAAATCCCTGACTCTGGTGGAAGTGAACCAGCAGGGTCTGGTGGGTTTTCAACTCCTGCCGCTTGAGCCTCGCAAAGACCTGCGCATTCTGGAAGGCGATCTGCAAAGCCTGCTCCAACAGGGCGAGACCGATCCTCACCGAGAGGATTTTCTACTGGTGCGCCTGACGGATCGGGAAGCCCTGCTGGAGCCCATGAGCAAGTTGCGCCGGGTTTATCCCAATGTTTTGCATCTGGAAAAAACCGGCTTGACTGGAAGTGGTGATGTCCAGCTGGCGCGCGAAAAACTCAAGCGCGGCGAACTGGATCTGTTCAGTGATTTTTATCGCCAGGTGCAGGGTGAAGAACTGTCCGCACAGCAGGTGCAAGTCATCCAGGAAGCTCTGGAAGAAATTCGCAGGGAGGAAACCCAGGGATGAAACCACGCCAGTTAAGCCTGCAAGCTTTTGGCCCTTTCGCCGGTAAGGAAAGTGTTGATTTCACCCTGCTGGGTGAAAGTCCGCTGTTTCTGATCAATGGCCCCACCGGAGCGGGTAAAAGCACTCTGCTGGATGCTCTGTGTTTTGCGCTCTACGGCCAGACCACAGGCAATGACCGTAGTGGCACCCAGATGCGCTGTGATCGTGCCGCTGCCAGGGATCTGACCTGGGTGGAGCTGACATTCACCCTGGGACAGCAGAATTACCGTATATATCGGCTGCCGGAACAGGACCGGCCCAAGCAGAAAGGCGACGGCTGGACCACCCAGGCTTCCAGAGTCGAGCTATACCGCCTGATTGGCGAAGGGGATGAAAAGCTCTTGGGCACCAAGGCAGGGGAAGTGACCAGCCAGATTCAGGAATTGCTGGGTTTGACCGTGGATCAATTTCGTCAGGTCATGGTTCTTCCCCAGGGTAAATTTCGTGAGCTGTTACTGGCCAGCTCGCGGGACAGGGAAGCCATTTTCAGCCAGCTGTTTCAGACCCGGATTTACAAGCAGCTGGAAAACAAACTGAAAGCCAAGGCAGACAGCATTCAACGGGAAATGCAGGATCATCAACAGCGTATTCGCGGCATTCTGGAAAGTTGCAACCTGCATATGGAAGAGGAGGTCGAGCAGGAACTGCAGGCGTTGAAGCCTCAACATCAAGAGCTTCACGACCAGAAAGACGCCGCGCGCAAAAAACACCTGCAGGCCGCCAAAGAACTCGACCAGGCCCAGCAGCTTGAAGTCCAGTTCCAGAACCAAACCCGCTTGAAAGCAGAGTATGAGCAGCACCTGCAACAGCAGGCGATGATTGCCGACAAGGAAAAGCAACTGAGCCAAAACACCCTGGCTCGCAAGATTCAGCCCCAGCGGGACGAATGGCAGCGTCTGGAAAAACAGCAACACAGACTGCAAGAGCAGTTGCATGCTTGTCAGCAACAGCTTGAGCAGGTCAAACAGCAAAAGCAGCAAAGCCATGAGCATCGGCAGCAGGCCGAGGCCGCGGAAAAGAACCAGCTTCCCGCTTTGCAGAAAGAACAGCATCGTCTGCAGGGTTTCCAGGAAAAAGTAGAGCGTTTGGCCGCATATCAGCAAGCCGCAACTGAGGCCTTGCAAGCGGATCAACAGGCAGCAGTGGCGTTGGAAAAGCTGCAAAAGCAGGAGCAACAAACCAGGGAGCAACAGGCTGATCTTGAAAAACAACTGACCGACCTGGATCAACAACAGGAGGCGCTGGCGCAAGTTCCCCTGCAGTTACAACATCTGGACGTTCAGCGGCAAAATCGCCAACAACTGGACAAGCTGTATCAGAACCAGGAGCAGCTTACCCAGGAACAGCAAAAAGCCAGGCAGCAGGAGCAGCAGGCCAAGGAATTCTGGCAATACCGGCAGCAGCAGGCTCAGGAGGCTGAATATCACTGGCACCTGGGGCAGGCGGCCGAGCTGGCCCGCCAGTTGCACCCTGGTCAGCCCTGCCCGGTTTGTGGCAGCCAGGAGCACCCGGCTCCCGCCCAACCTGAAGGCAATCTTAGCCTGGTCAGCAAAGAACAGGTGGAATCCGCCCGCCAGGAGATGGATCAGGCTCGAGAGTTACTTCAGGGCTGGCAGGCTGAGTGTCAGAGACTGGAAATTCAGTTGCAGGAAAATCAGCGGGCTCAGCAGGAGTTCCAGGAAGCTTTGCAAGAACGTGCCCAGCAATCCCTGGATGAACTCCAGGCTGAATTCAATCACCTGCAGCAGCAGGAAAAACAACGCCAAGACGCGCAAAACAAGCATCAGGAACTGAAACAATTACAGCGCAAGGGTCAGCAGGCACTGGATGATCTGCAAACCCCTTTGCAAGCAGCCCAACAGGCCAGCCAGCAGGCTCATGACCAATACTTGAAGGAACAAACCCACCTGCAACAGCTGGAGCAGGAACTGCCCGCGCAATGGCGCACCCGTCAGGCTTTGCAGCAGGCACTGGACAGCCTTTACCAACAACAAGAGGTTTTGCAGCAGGCTCGTGAAAAAGCCCAACTGCAGGATCAGGAAAGTGACAGGCAGATGGCGCGTCTGACCCAGCAGGAAAACGACCTGCAGGAGCAGCAAAGCAAAACCACTACTGAATTGAAAACGGCAGACGAGCACTGGCAACAGGCCCTGCAAACCACAGGTTTTATCAATCTGGCCAACTGGCAGGCGGCTTTGCTGGAGGAGTCACAGGTAGAGATTTTCACTCAACAGGTAAATCACTGGAAAGAGCAAAAACATCAATTACAGGGCAAGCTGGATCACCTGGAGAACCTTCTGGCTGACCAGAAGCCGCCGGATCTGGACACGCTTAAGCAACAGGAAGCCGCTGCAGAGCAGCAGCTACAGGAAATACAAACGGCGTTTCAGACAGTGGATCAGCGCTGGAATCAGCTTCAGGACACAGCAAAACGCCTGAAAAAAGCTCATGAGGATAATCAGGCTCTGGAAGAACGTTACCGGGTTTATGGCACCCTGTCCGAAGTGGCCAGTGGTGCCAGTGGCAGTAAAGTCAGCCTGCAGCGTTTTGTGCTGGGGGTGCTTTTGGATGATGTTCTTGCCCTGGCCTCGCGGCGACTGGATCATATGAGCCGGGGCCGTTATGCGCTGGTGCGCTCCCAGGAAACCGGAGGCCGGGGTGCATCCGGCCTGGATTTGCAGGTGCATGATGCCTACTCGGGCAAACGCCGTGATGTGGCGACCCTGTCCGGCGGGGAATCCTTCATGGCAGCCTTGTCTCTGGCACTGGGCTTGTCGGAAGTGGTTCAGGCCTATGCCGGTGGCATACGTCTGGATACCCTGTTTATTGACGAAGGCTTTGGCAGCCTGGATACCGAAACCCTGGATCTGGCCATAGCCACCCTGATGGAGCTGCAAACGGGTGGGCGCATGATTGGGGTGATTTCCCATGTCAGTGAACTCAAAGAACAGCTCACCCAACGCATCGATGTTCTTACCGATATGCGTGGCAGTCGCTTGCAGCTGCAACCTTAAGTTGCGGGTACCTGGATATTCGGCAGCGACACCTCTCGGCTGCGTTTTTTCAATGCCTTGTTCCGGTACATGGCCATATCAGCCTGTTGTATCAACATATCCAGAGTTTCACCGTCGTCCGGGTAAACACTGACACCCACACTGAGATTAATACCAACCTTCTGACCATCGGGCAACATCAGGTTGGCAGCCAGGGCATGGGCTTTTCTGGCAACCATCAAGGCATCCGAAAGCTGTTCTATCTCATTCAAGAGGATGACAAATTCATCGCCGCCGTAACGACAAGCGGTATCACTGCTGCGCAGGCAGTTGAGAATTCTGCTTGCCAGGGCCTTGAGGATGGCATCACCACTGGCGTGTCCCAGAATGTCATTGATATCCTTGAAGTTATCCAGATCAATAAACAAAAGACCCACGCGCTTCTTGTGCCTGCGTGCCAGCTCTATTGATTGTTGAAAACGTTCGTCAAAGGCATAACGATTGAACAAGCCGGTCAAGGGGTCATGCCGGGCCAGGTTAGCCATCTTGGTTCTGATTTCGGAAGAATAACAGCTGTCGTGAAAGACAATCACGGCACCGATCACCGAGCCGTCCAGATCGTGCAGCGGCGCAGCGGAATCCTCAATGGAAAGCTCGCAGCCCAGTTGATTGATGAGGAGAGCGTTGTTTTCCAGAGGAATCAAGGTGTTGGTGTTGATGGCTTTCCTGGCAAGATCCTCCCCCCGTGGCTGGCGGGTGTCGGCATCCACAACCCGCAGTATCTGCCGTACAGGGCAGCCGATGGCTTCGTCCTGTTTGATTCCAATCAGGATTTCTGCGGTGCGGTTGATGTAGGTGACCTCCAGGTCAAGGTTGGTGGTGAGTATGGCGTCACCCACACAATCCAGTATTTCTCCGGTTCTTTTTTTCTCGGCAATAAATGACACTGAAACCTCTCTCCGGTTGAAGTGACCGTTTGGTTGAAGTGGGCAGGCCATTGCTGAGCTGCCCACAGACTGGAGTGGTTAACTGCTGGGTGCGTTTTCGATGATCACTTCCACGCGCCGATTTTGCTGACGACCCAGTGCGGAGTCGTTGCTGACGAGGGGACGATCCTGACCCATGCCGGAAGCGGATATCCGGTTGGATGAAATACCCTGTTGAGTCAGATAGGTGCGCACTGAATCAGCCCGGTTTTTGGATAATTCCTGATTGGAGGCAGGGTTACCGGTAGTGTCGGTGTGCCCTTCAATCACGACCCGGCGTTCGGGGTGTTGCTTCAGAAAATCCGCCAGGCGTCCAAGATTGGCATCAGCTCGGGTTTCCAGCTTGGCGCTGCCGGTGGCAAAGAGCACATCACCCAGAGTCAAAACAATGCCTCGATCAGTCTTTTCTGCCTGTAAAGCATTCAGCTGTTTTTTTAGTTCTGCTTCACTTTGCTTGGCGCGATTCGCCTCATTAGTGCGGCTTTGCAAACGCTTGTCATCCCTTTCTTGTGCCAAACGGTCTCGCTGATCTTCAGCATAGCTGGCTGTAGCTTTTGCTCGTGCAATTTCAATTTTCTGGTTGGCCAGATAAACCCGATGTTCGTTCAGGTCTGCTTCAGATTCTGGCAGTGGTTCCTCGGCCAGTTTGACCGCTTGCTCAGCCTCTGCCATTTCATTTCGCGCCCGGTCACCCAGATTTGGATTCTGCTTCAGTTCTGTCAGGTCGTTGCGTGCCTGAATGGCAGCATCTGAGCTTTCAGGTGTTGATGCACAGCCTGCAAAAACCAGTAATGACAGGGCCAGCAGCATTGCACTAATCGCCTGCCAGTGGTTGGATTGAAAGCTTTTCATTTCCGGTCTCCCTCTCGATTCATTTCTTCAGTCAGCGCTTTGGCACCTTGTTCCATTTCTTTGTTGATCTCCTTAGCCTTCGCACTTTCGGTTTTTGCCTCTGCCAGATTGGCCATCACCTTGGCCTCATTAGCCAGTTGCTTGGCTTCTATCATTTCTTCGCGTGTGATGGCTTCTTCAGCCAGCTTGAGTTTTCGGCGTGCCTCATCCAGCTCGCCGCTGGCATATTGGCGACCATCGGCCTGTTCAGTTCGCGTAATGGCTTCACGTGCTTCGCTCATGGATTCGCTGGGCGCCTTGGGCGATGACATGCAGCCGCTCAGCAACCCCAGACTTAAAAGCAACATCAGGGATAGGGCTAGAGCGCGTGTCGGGCGTACTTCAGATATAAATTTCATAGTGATGCTCCTGCCTAGGTTGCTGTGAAGAGTGAAAGCTGCTGGAAATAATGGATGACCAGCAGAGTCAGGCCACCCAAGATGGCCATAAACCCACCCACCAGACACCAGGCTGTTGAATCTGTCAGGCTGTGGGAAAAGCTCTCAAAATCCTGTTCGTAGGAAGTTTGTGATGCCTGCAAACCGAAGTACAGCAAGGCCATACCGCTGGGCAGGAGTAGAAGACTAAACATAAGGTGAAGACTCATAATTATGGACTCCGTTTGTTGGTTGTTCATGTTGCGGGGGTACGTCTCGGGCATGCAGGTTCAGTAAAACCGGGGTGATGCAAGTTCGTCTGTGCGCTGGCGAACAATCGTATGAACAGGCTATGCTGCTTGTCTCTGTGTGTGCTACCGAACATACAGGCCCCAGGGTTGTACTCATAATGCACCGGAATAACAAAAAAGGATGAGTCGTGATGTTTAAAAAACCTGAACCCAAATGCGAGGGGTGCGAGAGTCCCTGCTTTCAGGATAATTTGCTGCTCAAGACCATTTCTGCCGAAGTCCGGGAGCGCATTTATCCACACCTGAAATTGACTGAGCTGCCGCTGGGCAAAGTGCTCTACGAATCCGGCGATGTCATGGAAAATGTGTATTTTCCGACCAACAGCATCGTTTCCATGCTCTATGTGATGGAAGATGGTCGCTCCGCGGAAATATCCGTGGTTGGCAATGAGGGGATTGTCGGCATTGCCCTTTTTATGGGAGGACTGAGCACCCCCAGTCGGGCCGTTGTGCAGAGTTCCGGGCAGGCCTATCGCCTTGAAAGCAAATATCTGAAAAATGAATTCAGTCGGAACGGGGAGCTGCATCATCTGCTGTTGCGCTACACCCAGGCGCTGATTACCCAGATGGCACAAACAGCCGCTTGCAACCGGCACCACAGTATTGACCAGCAACTCTGTCGCTGGCTGCTGTTGTCCATGGATCGCCTCCAGGGTGACAGACTGGATATGACCCAGGAGCTGATTGCCAACATGCTGGGTGTACGCCGGGAAGGTGTGACCGAGGCTGCCAGTAAATTGCAGAATGCCGGTATTATCCAGTACCAGCGAGGCCACATCCGGGTGCTGGATCGCCCGGAACTGGAACGTCGCTGTTGCGAGTGTTACGCCGTGGTCAAAAAGGAATCCGATCGCTTGTTTGAGGAATTCAGCGATCTACCCAAGGGTCGTCTGCTTCACTCCTGAATTCACTTTACGCTTAGGTGGGCCAGCGAACCGACCCCCCTACCGGGGGAAGGTTAAGGTCTAAGCTGTGTTCCACCAGCGGGAGAAATACTGTGATAGCAACCTGCAAATGTCCTGAAGTGAATCAGTTGATTGCCGAACTACCCACCAGGGAGCGTGATGATCTCTTGAATCACTGTGAGTTGATTGAGCTCACCAGTGGTGAGGTGTTGTCCGCTCGACAGGTTTCCTACAGTCATGCCTGGTTTCCTCTAACCGCCTTTATTTCCGTGAAGGCTGCTGTGAGCGAGCACCCGGCAATGGAAGTCGGCATGATCGGCCATGAAGGCATGCTGGGAGTCACCCTGCTCCTGGCCGTGGATCAGGCACCGCATCAGGCCATGATTACCGGGCCGGGAAAGGCACTCAGAATCAGTCGGGAGGAACTGCAGGAATTGCTTCAGGGTTGTCCTGAATTGCTTCTCGGACTGCAGCATTATTGCTTCCAGCTGATGGAACAGATGACCCAAACCGCCATCTGCACTCATTTCCATCGGGTTGAAGAACGCCTGGCGCGCTGGCTGCTGATGACCCATGACCGCTCACAAGGCGATGACTTGTACCTGACCCATCAGTTATTGGCCAATCTTCTTGGCGTAAGGCGCAGTGCGGTGACCCTGGCCTCCGGCATCCTCAAGAAAAACGGTTTGATCGGTTACTCAAGAGGCAGGATTCGCATTCTTGATCGCCAAGGCCTGGAAGAAGCCGCCTGTGAATGCTATGGCACTTTGCCACCCTAAAATAAATTTCCTGTTCATTGCTGTTGCAGCGCGATTTGACTAGTATTCCGGCAAAGAGGTGAAGATAACAAACAGGTACGCGGATGAATGATACCAGCACGGAAAACACGTCGGATTACTGCATTGCCCTGCAGCCCATTTGCAACCAGAAAATGCAGCATGTGGCGGATGAACTGCTTTATCGCTCCAGCCGCTTGTCAAAAAGCTCCCACTTCACCGATCCCATGCAGGCCACCGCCCGCGCCCTGAATGCCGCGATTTATGAAATCGGCCTGGATCGTCTGATTGCCAACCGCACCCTGTTTTTCAATGCTCCCCGCGACTGGCTATGCCGCCCTGAACTCCTGCCTGAACATCAGGATCAACTGGTGATTGAAGTCCAGAATGATACCCGTGTGGACACCAAGCTGATCCAGGAGCTGACAGAAATCAAGAAACTGGGTTATGCCCTTGCTCTGGATCACTTTGAGCTGACGGAAGCAACCCGCCCGCTTCTGGAACTGGCCGACATCATCAAAATAGATCTGATCACCACCATCCCGGAAAGCCTGGATCTCAGTGTTTATGATGACTACAAGGTCAAGCTGCTGGCTGAAAGGGTAGAAGACCTGCCGACTTTTTACCGCTGCAAGGAACTGGGCTTTCATTTCTTCCAGGGTTTTTTCTTTTCCCGGCCGGAAGCCATCAAGGAAACCAGTGAAAAACAGCGGGGCAGCAACCGCACTGCCGAGTTGCGCATTCTGTCTGAACTGCAAAAAGACGAACCGGATTATGACCACCTGGAAGAATTGCTGGCGCAGGACCCGCACCTTTGTGTGCTTTTGCTGCGTTACACCAATTCGGCGATGAACCGGGGGCGTGAAGAAATCACCTCCATCTCCCAGGCATTGAAGCGTCTGGGCATGGAAAAAATGCGTAGCATCGTGACCACCCTGATGCTGGCCAGCAATGGCCCCTGCAGTCGTCTGATGATGCTGCTGACGCTGACTCGCGCCTCCATGTGCCAGAATTTGTCCAAAGGTATGGGGCTGGACCCACGCAGTGCTTTTATGGTGGGGATGCTGTCGAAAATTGATGTCCTGATGGGTGAAAAACTCTCGGTGCTGCTGGAGCAGTTGCCACTGGATAAAAAACTGGTGGCGGCTTTACTGCGCCGTGAAGGCGAGTACGGCAAGCTGCTGCGTTTGGTGGAGGCTTTTGAACGCGGCAAGCTGGCCGAGAAATCCCCCAAGCTGACCAAACGCCTGAATGACATCTACCTGGTCAGCCGTACCTGGTCTTCGGAACTTCTGGATCAGGCCGCCTGAGCACCGGCTATTTCCACAGTTCCCGGATGGGAGTGTCGGGGCTGAAGTGGTAGGCGACCTGGGCCTGGAGAAGCTCGGCAGTGGCCAGCGCATCGGTTAAAGCATCATGGGGCCGATACCAGGGCAGGCCATAGCGGGCACGGCTGTCGGCCAGGCGAATGGAAACAGGCCGCTTGCCCAAGAGGCGCTTCCACCAGCTGAAGGGTTTTTTCCTGTGCAGCCGGGCTTCCAACTCCATGGTGTCGATCACCGGAAATTCTATTCCTTCTTTGATTCGCGCTTTGAGCGCCGCATCCAGAAAAGGCCTTTCTATTCCCCGGTGATGCACAACCAGTACATGACCGGTAAAGGCCTCCAGCAAAGCCTCCAGAATACGCCGCAGATCCGGTGCCTGTTGAATATCCGAGTGGGTGATGCCATGCACCACAACCGATGCCTGGTTCAGCCCGCTCAAGGGTTTGACGATCCAGTGGCGGGACTCACGGCAGCGAATCCTTTCCAGAGTCATGGGCACCAGGCCAATGCTGACGATGCTGTTTTTGTGGGGGTTGAAACCGGTGGTTTCAAAATCCACGGCCAGAAGCGGCACTTCAGCCAGGGGGGTTTCAGGATCCACCACCCCGGCCTGATAAAAAGCTTTCAAGAGTGGATCTTTAGCCTGCCCGGCCAGTTCAGAAAAGCGTTTGGGCCAGTCGGGCACACTCAACTCTGCCTGCTGTAGCTGGGGCTCCTGAGGCTTCTTTTGGGTGCCGCCCAGCTTTTCCTTATCCAGATAAAACATGCTGCCTTCTCCTAAAGGGGATAACGAAAGCGAAGGAATTTCTGGGCATTACTCAGAATCTGAAAGGCATCCTTGAGGTTCTTGCGCTCAAAATCCGAAAGATCTTCCGGTGCTACATTGTTATTGGGTTCCCGGCCTTCTTCAATGGCCAGAGCTTGATGGCGAATGCGCACGCTGGCAATCAGTTCCAGGGCATCGCGTAAATCCTGTCCTCTACCTTTGGGTAGGATCTGGGCCGCAATAATATCCTGCAGCCGGTCAAAGGAGTTTTGTGCCCTGGAGCCGACGGCCAGGGCATGCACTCGAATCAAATCAGCAACCGGTGCAGTGCCGCGCCGTTTCATATTGATGGAATTGTTCTGCTTGCCATCCTTTTCCATCACAAAATCCTTGAAAAAGCCCAGGGGAGGGGTGCGGTTCAGGGCATTGCGGGCCATGCAGGCTAAAAAACGCGGATTGCGCTTGGTTTTGCGCAGAATCAGGTCATTGAGTTTGTCGGCCCATTCTTCCTTGCCCCAGACACCATCCAGATCAAAGAAGATGGAGCTGTTCAGCAGGGCTTCGGGGGTGGGCTTTTCTATCCAGTCGCTGAAGTAGCTTTCCCAGACCTTTAAGGGCTGTCGCCATTGTTTGTTGGTGGCCATGATCTCACCCGTGCAGTAGGTGTAGCCACAGGCGGCCAGACCATTGCTGACAAACTGGGCGAGTCGATGAAAATAATCATCATGCTGGGCCGGATCAAAGCGGTTATCCAGGATCATGGCATTGTCCTGGTCGGTGACAATGGATTGTTCATCACGGGCCATGGAGCCCAGAGCCAGAAAACAGTAGGGAACCGGGGGTGGCCCTAGTTCGGCTTCACCCAATTCCAGAAGCCGTTGCTTGAAACTGCGGCCAATCACGGCCATGGCACTGCCGATCATATGCGAGTTGGCATCCTCGTTGACCATGCGCACAAAACTGGCTTTGACGTCCTTGGCCAGACTGCTCAGCTCTTCAACCGTTTGCTGGCGAAAAATACTGCTGACCACAAACAGGCTGTTCTGGGATTCATAGCGAATGATATCGGCCAGGGCAATCACGCCCAGGGTTTTACCATGGCGCATGACGGGCAGGTGGTGGCGATTGTGACGCAGCATTTCCAGCATGGCTTCAAATACAAACTGGCGGGCCTCAATGGTGACCACATTTTCTGACATGATGTCGGCCACCGGGATGTCATATTCCAGACCTGCCGCCACAACCCGGTTGCGCAGATCCTTGTCGGTGATGATGCCCACCATTTCTGTGGAGGCGGGTTCTGTAATAAGGAGAGAGGAAACCTGCTCCTCATTCATTTTGACGGCCGCTTCACGGACGCTGGCTGTTTTTTCCAGAGTCACGGGTTCACGGGAAATAAGCCTTATCACCCTTGAAGTCATGAGTTCATTGGCATCTTCCCGGCGGGATACAGCCTGACGCAGACGGGTGCGATCCTCTACCTCAACAGCATCTGCAAAAAGCTCATGGTTTTCAAAAACCTCGGTGAACAGAGGTTCAGGGATGAAATATACCAGGGTGTCTTCCAGAGCGCGGACGGGAAAACGCACTTTCTGGTTACGCAAAAGCCCAAATTCACCAAAAAAACCACCTTCACTCAAGCGGTTGTAGAGGTCACCATTGCGGCGAAACACTTCCACAGCGCCCGCTCGTACAACATACAGAGCATCAATTTCCTGGTTGAATTCCAGAATCTGGGTTCCGGCCTTGAAATAACCGACCTCCACCTGGCTGGCTATTTTTTCCAGAACCTCTTCGGGCAGCTCACCAAAAGGGGGGAAGCGACGTAAAAAATCCAGAACTTCCAAATGCTCCACTTCCATCTTGCACCTCAATTAAAGCCAGGCCAATAAAAAGGCGGATACCTTGGGAAAGTATCCGCCTGATTTTGCGGTTATTGCAAGTTACAGAGTGTTTACACTGCCTTGGGTTCGGATGCCAGCCCTTTGAAGAGGGCAACACAGGACATCAACAACACCAGGGTGAAGGGGAAGCCGGTGGAGACCGCCATGGCTTGGAGAGCCACGAGACCACCGCCCATAATCAGGGCAATGGCAACCAGACCTTCAAAAGTACACCAGAAAACCCGCTGGGGAGTGGGAGCATCCACCTTGCCACCGGCAGAAATGGTATCGATCACCAGGGAGCCGGAATCCGAAGAGGTCACAAAGAAGACCACCACCAGAATAATGGCAACGAAAGAAGTGACCTGCGCCCAGGGCAGAACATCCAGCATACTGAAGAGCTGCAGTGGCAGAGCGGCTTCGGCAGCGCCGGTGAAGCCTTCCAGATATTGGCTGATGGCGGTACCACCAAAGACCGACATCCACAACACACAGGCCAGCGATGGAATCAGGAGTACGGAAATAATGAACTCACGTACCGTACGCCCACGCGAAACCCGGGCGATAAACATACCCACGAAAGGTGACCAGGAAATCCACCAGGCCCAGTAGAAGGCTGTCCAGCCCTGGGAGAAGTTGGCATCTTCACGCCCGATTGGATTGGCCAGCGCCGGGAGGTGTTGCAGGTAGGCCGCCAGATTGGCAAAAAAGCCGGTGGCAATGGCCAGGGTGGGGCCGACAATAATCACAAACAGCATCAGCACGGCCGCCAACACCATATTGATCTGGGAAAGGCGCTTAACACCTGCTTCCAGGCCTGCCATTACTGAAACCAGGGCAATGGCGGTAATGGCGACTACTAGCAGAACTTCCATGGTGTTGCCTTCTGGAAATCCAAACAGATAGTTCAGGCCTGAAGCGGCTTGA
Organism: Marinospirillum sp.; assembly: GCF_044810985.1. Taxonomy (GTDB): domain Bacteria; phylum Pseudomonadota; class Gammaproteobacteria; order Pseudomonadales; family Halomonadaceae; genus Marinospirillum. The sequence continues at coordinate 1,423,730 of NZ_CP085242.1, read as the reverse complement.
GACGCACCCAGCCCCAGCGAGGTTGCCAGACCAAAGAGGGTCGCCAGAACGGCCAGAATATCAATGATATGCCCAGGCCAACCCCAGACACGTTCACCCAGCAAGGGGTAAAAAACCGAACGAACCGTAAGCGGCAGACCCTTGTTGAAAGAAAACAGGGCCAGGCCCAGGGCCAGAACGGCATAGATGGCCCAGGGGTGCAGCGCCCAATGGTAGATGGTGGCAGCCATACCCAGGCGCTCGGCAGCCAGAGCATCCCCGCCAGCAGCTCCCAGAGGAGCCCAGTCGGTGCGGACACCGTTTTCCATACTGGTGCCGCCGTAGGCCGTCGTGAAGTGGGATAAGGGCTCAGAAACACCGTAGAACATCAGGCCAATGCCCATGCCCGCAGCGAACAACATCGAGAACCAGCCCAGATAGGAAAAGTCGGGCGTGGCTTTAGTGCCGCCCAGGCGAACCTTGCCCATGGGTGAGAAAATCAGATAAAAGCAAACCAGCACAAAAATATTGGCAGCGCTGATAAAGAACCAGTCCAGGTTGGCGGTCAGCCAATCGCGCAGGTCACCGAAAAGGGGCTCCACCTGATTCTGGAAAATCAGTGTTAGTACAACGAAGGCAATGACTGCCAAACCGGAGATAGCAAAAACACGGTTATGGATATCCAAGCCAAAAGGACCTACCTGCACGGCAATATTGTCCTGGCCGATCTGGTAGTCAGTGTCTATGGGGGTTACTTCACCATCGGGCACCATCGGATCATTTTCATCCGACAGAGCCTCTTTTTCACGTTTATCAATCATTTTTGACTTCAACTCCCTAGCTTTGAGTGCTCTAACAGCTTAGTTTTTGTAGAGAAGTATACAACTATAGTGCAATAAAGCCTGTGATTACAGGACGCACACATTTATTTACAAATTGTTTGGGCTTGTCATTAGGTTGTCGCAATCTGCATCTAGCCTGAAGGCTGCCTGTACCGGAGAGCTCAAAATTGTACAAGAAAAGGAACTAACCGGTACAAGCAGCGACTAATCATTGAACCAGGAGGTAAGTATGCAAACCAAAGAATTGAAAAAACGGCTGCAAGAGAGCAGCGATCTGGAGCTGCATGTGGTCAGCCATTCCGGTAGCCATTTCTATCTGATCCAGATTCGCTGCCAGAATGAAGAAGTGGATCTTCTCCGAGGTTGGCGCGGGCAGCCCAAGGTCTACCGCAGTCTGGAGCAGGCCACTGGCGAGCTCAAGCGTCTGGGTGTCAAAAAAGCGGTGCTGGCTTCCAATGTGGCCCAGGATGAAGTTGTGGGGCGTGAACCCAACTACTCGGGATTGACCGCCCACCTTCCACTGAGTTTTTGACCTCGAAGTTGAAAAGCCGGGTTGCTTTTCTGTAATGTCTGGTTGTTAGTCGGGCAGGCCAGGGTTAGTATTGTACGCAACTTATACGATACTGGCTTTAACAGGAGTTGCCGAGTGCCAACCACAAACAAACCCCCTTTTGCAGTCATGCTGGTGAACCTGGGTACGCCTGAGGCACCCACCCCCTCTGCGGTCAGAAAATACCTGGCCGAATTTCTCTGGGATCAGCGGGTTGTTGACCTGGCTCGTCCCCTTTGGTGGTTAATTCTGAACGGCATTATTCTGCGTTTTCGCCCTGGGCGAGTGGCGAAAAACTATCAGAAGGTCTGGACTGAAGAAGGCTCTCCCTTGCTGGCGATTGGCAAGCAGCAGCAAAAAGCTCTGGAGCAGCGCCTGCGTGATGAGTTCAAAGAGGAAATCCCTGTTTATCTGGCCATGACCTATGGCTCGCCCTCGATGGAGGAAGTGGGCCGTCAAATGCGTCAAACCGGTGCCGAACGCCTGTTGGTTTTACCTCTTTATCCCCAGTATTCAGCCACCACCACGGCGGCGGTTTTTGACCGTTTTGCTGCCAGCCTCAAACCCTGTCCACATTTACCGGAAGTCCGCTTTATACGTGATTATCATCAGCATCCGGCCTATATTCGGGCTCTTGCTCAGTCGGTACGTGAATCCTGGAAAGAGCAGGGGCAGGAACCGGAAAAACTGGTGATGTCCTTTCACGGTATTCCCCAGCGTTATGCCAAACAGGGTGACCCCTACCCACAGCACTGCGAGAATACAGCCTTATTGCTGGCCAAAGAGCTGGGATTAAAAGATGATCAGTGGCTGCTGACTTACCAGTCACGCTTTGGTCGTGAACCCTGGCTGCAGCCTTACACGGACTTTACCCTGGAAGCACTGGGTCAGCAGCAGATGCAGAGTGTATCGGTGATCTGTCCGGGGTTCAGTGCCGACTGCCTGGAAACCCTGGAAGAAATCGAGGAAGAAAACCGGGAAATCTACGAGCAGGCAGGCGGCCAGAACTTTCATTACATTCCGGCACTGAATGCCAGCCCCGAGCATCTGCAGCTGATGTATGAGCTGGTTGAACAGCATACTCAGGGCTGGTAGGCATCAGCCCTCTTCCGGCTTGCTTCTGTTCTGGGCGGCATCGCGAACCTTCAGCCCCTTGCTGCCCTCCCGGGTACGGGTTTTAACATGCAGTGCCGCCTTGGCCATCATGTGGGCGCTGACCGGAGCTGTAATCAGCAAAAACAGGGTAATGAGTATTTCGTGAATACTGAAATAATCATTGTTACTGGTAAAAAGCAGCATGGAGGCCATGAGCAGGGAGCCCAGGCCCAGAGTCGTTGCTTTGGTGGGAGCATGCAGGCGCATGTAGAAATCCGGCAGGCGGATAAGCCCGATGGAGCCTATCAGGATAAAAACACCGCCAATAAGGATAAAGACAGCTGCGATCAGGTCGATCCAGTTCATTTCAGGACTCCTTACTCAATAATATCGCCACGTAGCAGGTACTTGGACAAGGCAGCTGTACTGACAAATCCCAGCAGTGCAATCAACAGCGCCGCTTCAAAATACAGGGGTGAGCCCATGTGGATGCCATAGAGGATAATCAAAGCAATGCTATTGATATACATTGTATCCAGAGCCAGGATGCGATCTGGCAGATCCGGGCCCAGAATCAGTCGCCAGAGGTTGAGAATCAGGGCGATACAAACGCCACCGCTCACCAGCAATAAAGCCCAGTCTAACATCCGAAAATCTCCTTCAGCGGTGCTTCATAACGCTGCTTAATGGTGGCAATCAATTCCTGCTCATCCACCAGATTCAGCACATGGACATAGAGAAAACGCCTGTCTTCCGAAAGCTCACAGCTCACAGTGCCCGGAGTCAGGGAAATGGTGCTGGCAAGCAGGGTGATCGGCAATTCCCGCTCAATACTCAAGGGAACGGCGACAAACCCCGGTTGCATGCGTGACAAGGGACCAATAACCAGCAAAGCAACTTCCAGGTTTGCCTTGATGATATCACCCATCACCAGCAAAACCTGGCGGATGGCCAGCAAAGGCCTTTTGCTGGAAGGTTGCGCCAGTTGCAAAGGAGCCACCAGCAGGGGGATACCCACGGCCAGGAAAGCACCCAGAAGCAGGTGCCCCGGTGCCAGTGAATTGTTGAGCAACAGCCAGACGACCAATAACAGCAGGCTGTGAGTGGGCATGGGCAACAAACGGAATTTGGGGTTGGCTTCCATTATCGATCTCCTGAACCCAGAATAAACTCAAGGGTTTGTTGGGCGTCAAACAACTGGGTGGCTGCTTCCTGGGTGTAATCCGTTATCCCGCTGCCGAAAACCACCATCAGTGGAGAAGCCAGCAGCAACAGCCAGATGCCCGAGAGTTGCAGGGCACCGGCAGGTTTGCTCGTGGGGTTGCTGCCACTGACCCGCCAGAAAAGTGTGGTGCCCGCACGTGATAGAGCCACCAGGGAAGCCAGGCCACTCAATAGCAAGGCAGGCCACATCCAGGCCATTTCCGTGGTGGTGGCTGCAGCCTGCAACAACAGAACCTTGCCGACAAAACCGGAAAAAGGTGGCAAGCCAATAATCGCCATGGCGGCAACAAAAAAGGCGGCCCCCAAAAGTCTGGGTTGGCTGAGGGGGCGTCCCGCCACCAGGCGATCACCGGGTTTACCCCGCTGCTCACCGATGACTCCGGCCAGCAGGAAGAGAGCCGCGGAAATCAGGGTACTGTGAACCAGATAATAAAGAGCTGCGGAGATGGCTGCAGGGCTTTCCAGAGCGGCGGCCAGCAAAAGGGTGCCCACGGAAAGTAGTACCAGGTTGGCAGCCAGCATGCGCAGACTGGGGCTGGCCAGAACCCCCAGCATACCGACCACCAGGGTCAGCAGAGCAAAGGGCCAGAGCCAGGGCTGGGCAAGACTGGCCAGATCTCCGGCTTGAGGGCCAAACACCAGGGTGTGAACCCGGTAAATACTGTAGATGCCCACCTTGGTCATGATGGCAAAAAGGGCCGCAACAGGGGCACTGGCAGCCGCATAGGTTCGGGGCAACCAAAAGTGCAGGGGCAGCAGAGCCGCCTTGAGAGAAAAGACCAGCAGCAAGAGCAGACCACCGGCCTTGACCAGAGCCAGTTTGTCCTCCGGCAGGTTCTGCACCTTGGCCGCCATATCTGCAATGTTCAGTGTGCCCAGGGTGCCGTAAAGGATACCCAGAGCAAACAGGAAGAGGCTGGAACCGACCAGGTTCAGAATGACGTAGTGCATGCCCGCCTGGGTACGCTGTTTGCCACCCCCGTGAATCAGCAGGGAATAGGAGGCGATCAGAAGAACCTCAAAGAAAACAAACAGATTGAAGAGATCCCCGGTGAGGAATGCCCCGTTGATACCGGCAACCTGAAACATGATCAGGGGATAAAAATGCAGCCCTGTTGAGTCTTCCCCCCCCGTGGCATACAGCATGGAGGCAAGAACCAGAACCCCGGTCAGCAGAACCAGCAGACTGGATAACCGGTCTGCCACAAAAAGAATACCAAAGGGTGGTTTCCAGTCGCCCAGAAAATACATCTGGGTGCCCTGATTGTGGGTGACCAGCAACAACCAGGTGGAAACAGCAATCAGCAGCAGGCCCACACTCAGGGCAAAAGCGCGATGCCGGACCAGATTATTGGCCAGGGGGGGTAACAGCAGCAGACACCCCGCCAGCAGGGGCAGAAGTATCGGCAGAGCGGCAAGATGTTGCATCAACATTATTTCTGATCCTTAGGCGAGGGTGGCAGGCGTCCATCAACATGATCATTGCCCAGGTCCGCACGTGAGCGCATGGCCAGAATCAGGACAAAGGCTGTCATGGCAAAACCGATCACGATCGCTGTCAGCACCAGGGCCTGAGGCAGAGGATCGGCATAGCTCTGTGAAGCCCCCAGAACAGCAGCGCCATCCATTTTCAGACGGCCACTGGAAAACAGAAAAAGGTTCACGGCATAGGACAAGAGAGTGATGCCGACCACCACGGGAAAACTGCGCCCGCGCAGGGTGAGAAAGACACCGCAGGCGGTCAGCAGACCGACACTAAATGAATACAAACCTTCCATTAGCCTTTCTCCTTCATCGCAGGACTGTGGCTGGTCGTCAGTTTACCCAGATTGGCCAGTATCAAGAGGGTGGCACCAACAACGGTCAGATAGACCCCCAGATCAAAGAGCATGGCGCTGGCCAGCTCAAACTTGCCAATCAGGGGCGGATCAAAATAATCAAACCAGGACGTCAGGAAAGGACGGCCAAAGAGCCAGCTGCCCAGGCCGGTCAGCACAGCAATAAACAGGCCACTGCCCACCACCCACTGGTAGTCGACACGCATGCGCTGTTTGACAAAATCCACGCCCTGGGCAATGTATTGCTGAATAATGGCGACAGAAGTAATCAAACCGGCAATAAAACCACCCCCCGGCTGGTTGTGACCGCGCAGGAAGATGTACACAGAAACCAGCAGCGCCAGGGGCAGCAGGCTCTGGGACACTATCGCCAGCATCACCGGATGCTTATCAGGTGACCAGGGCAGACCCTGGCTATTGGTGCTGGGCATGTACAAACGCATGCGCACGATCAGCTTGTAGATGCCCAGGGCTGCAATCCCCAGTACGGCAATCTCACCCAGCGTATCCATGCCTCGGAAATCAACCAGGATGACATTGACGACATTGGTGCCGCCCCCACCCGAATAACTGTTTTCCAGAAAGAAATCCGAAATGGAACTCAAGGGACGTGTGATCATGGCATAGTTGATGGTGCCTATCACCCCACCAATCAGGCCGGCCAGACTCAGATCCCGAACCAGACGCCGCGGGTTGGATTCCTTGGGTGTCGACTGCGGCAGGAAAAACAGAGCCAGCAACAAAAGAATCATGGTCACCACTTCCACCGAGAGCTGGGTCAGGGCCAGATCCGGTGCTGAAAAGCGGGCAAAGGCCAGGGACACCAGCAGCCCGACAACAGACAGCATGATCAGGGAAACCAGACGCTTGCGATTGAGCAAAACCGTGGCCAGGGCGCTCACTCCCAGCAACAGGGCACCCACCAGGGTCACAGCATCTATGGGCAACTGTGAAGCGTGGCCCTGGGTCGCATTCAGATCAATCATCGGGCCAGCCATGAGAATCAGCGCAGCCAGCAACAGTAGGAACAGATAGCGCTGCAGGGAGCCGTTTTCCAGTTTGCCGACCAGCAGCGTACAGAAGGCAACAAAACGCTGTACTGCACCTTCAAAAACCAGCTTGGCATCCGGTTCGGGGAACAGGGCCTGAAAGCGGAACAGGTGGCGGCGGTTGCGGTAAATAGCCAGGCCGCCCAGCATGGCCAGCAGGCTCATCAAGAGAGGCAGATTGAAGCCATGCCAGATGGAGAGGCTGTAATAAGGCAGCTCGCCACCTATGACACTGGATGACGCCAGGGACAACAGAGGGCCAACCACATAGGCCGGAAAAATGCCCAGCAGCAGACAGAGGGCAACCAGAACCTCCACAGGCACCCGCATGTAGCGGGGAGGTTCATGGGGTGTTTTGGGCAGATCAATGGGTTCGCCATTGAAGAAGACATCGTGGATGAAGCGGGCCGAGTAGGCCACGGAAAAAACTGCACCAATAGTGGCGAGAACGGGAACCATCCAGGACAGGGATCCCAGGGTGACCTGATCCAGGGTTTCGGCAAAGAACATCTCTTTGGACAAGAAGCCGTTCAACAGGGGAACACCGGCCATGGAGGCGGCAGCGACCATGGCAAGAGTTGCCGTATAGGGCATGTATTTCCACAGGCCATTGAGCTTGCGCATATCCCGGGTGCCGGACTCATGGTCAATAATCCCGGCGGCCATGAAGAGAGAAGCCTTGAAGATAGCGTGGTTGATGATGTGAAAGACGGCAGCCACGGTCGATAACTGGGTGTTCATGCCCAGCAGGAGGGTGATCAGACCCAGATGACTGATGGTTGAGTAAGCCAGCAACCCCTTGAGATCATGCTTGAACAGGGCTACATAGGCACCCAGCAGCAGGGTCATCAGGCCGGTCATGCTGACAATCAAAAACCAGAGCTCGGTTCCCGCCAACACCGGATAAAAACGCGCCATCAGGAAAATGCCCGCTTTGACCATGGTGGCTGAGTGCAGGTAGGCACTGACGGGTGTTGGGGCGGCCATGGCATGCGGCAACCAGAAATGGAAAGGAAACTGGGCGGATTTGCTGAAAGCACCCAGCAATACCAGAACCAGGGCAACCGGATAGGCGGCATGGTTGCGCAGCAGATCACCACTGGCCAGAACCTCGCCCAGATCATAGCTGCCGACAATCTGGCCGATCAGCAACAGGCCCGCCAGGAGGGCCAGGCCCCCCGCTCCGGTAATCGTCAAAGCCATCCGGGCGCCTTTGCGGGCCTCGGATTTGTGAGACCAGAAGCTGATCAAGAGAAAGGAACTGACACTGGTCAGCTCCCAGAAAAACCACAGCTGCAAGAGGTTGCCGGACAGGACGATCCCCAGCATGGCAGTCATGAAAAGGATCAGATAGGCATAAAAAAGCCCCATGTTGTCCTTGGCCGACAGATAATAGCGGGCATAAAGAATGATCAGCAGCCCGATCCCCAGGATCAGAAGGGCAAACAGCAGGGCCAGGCCATCCAGACGCAGGGCAAGATCCAGCCCTGCCGAGGGAATCCAGTTGAAGGAAGTTGCCAGAACCTGTCCGTCAAAAACACCGGGCGCCACCAACAGAAGCAGCACCAAAGCAACAAAAGGGGCAATGGCAGTCAGCAGAGCAATGAGACTGCGGCCCTGTTTTGCTGCCATTAAGGGCACCAGGGTGCCCAACAGGGGCAACAAAAGTATCCAGAGTAAGGCCATTTTGGATGGACTCCTTGGTTCAACTGGTTTGGAAGGGTTTTGAGCGTGTCGTTATACCGCTAGCCATCTTTCAAGTCCATGCAGTGACATGAAATTACTTGGTACAAATTGCCGCAGCCTTGTGCAGATAAGAGCTACGGGGTTAATCTTACCCAATAAGATAGCAAACTTAAAACATGAGGTTAGCATGCCACTCAATTCTTCAGCTTTTCAGGGCGAGTCACGGGTCAAGTTGCGTTCTACTGGTTTCTTGCTGGGTTATGCCGGACTCATCCCCTTTGTAGGCCTGTCCGGCCTGTCTTATTTTCTGCCTGAACCCTACCCGGAAACCGTGATCGCGGCCCTGATGGCCTATGGAGCGGTTATTCTTTCTTTTCTGACGGGTATCCATTGGGGCTATGGTATTCAGTCGGGATCTGCAGGACGCCTCTTGTGGAGTATCTTCCCGGCTTTGGTGGCCTGGCTGGCTTTGTTGATGCCTGCCCAGTATGGCCTGATCGTGCTGATGCTGGCGTTACTTTTGGTTTGGATTGCTGAGAAGGGCTGCGGGTGGCCCAGCTGGTATGCCAAACTGCGTTTTCAGTTAAGTTTTGTTGCTGTTTTCAGCCTTTTTGCAGCCTGGATTTCGCAAGCCATGTAACTCGTTAAAACAGCCGTGCCAGAAGAGCGGTCACGGCTGTTTCCACCCTCAGGATGCGCTCACCCAACTGCACTGGCTGGAAGCCACCTGCAACCAGCTTGTCGATCTCATAATCCACAAAACCACCTTCTGGACCGATGGCCAGAGTGACCCGCTCCTGCAGGCCTCTGGGGCATTCAGGGTAGTTGCCGGGGTGAGCCACCAGCTTGCGACTGGCAGCACTCAGTTCGGGAAGGTGGTCTTCGACAAAGGGTTTGAAGCGCTGGTGAAAGCTAACCTGGGGGAGGAGAGTATCCCTGGCTTGCTCCAGGCCCAGCAGCAGGTGCTGGTGAATTTTTCCGGCTTGCAACTCGGGTGACTGCCAGTAGCTTTTTTCAACCCGTGCCGTGTGCAGCAGGTGGATATCCTTGACCCCCAGGGTCGAGAGATGCTCAAGGCTGCGGGCCAGCATGCGCGGCCGAGGCAGTGCCAGTAGCAGGGTCACCGGCAGGGCTGCAGGGGGTGAGGTCTCCAGCGTGAGCTGAATCCGGGTGAAGTCGCTGGTGTGTTCAAGAATAACAGCGCTTCCCACCTGGCCATTGATGATGCCGGCTTTGAAATGATCGCCTGCAACAGGCTTATGAATGCTTTTCAGATGCTGGTGCCGCCGGTCAGTGAGACAGGCCTCATAATGGATGTTCAGCTCACTGGCATCCAGTAACAATAGATTCAAGGAAAAAAGCTCTAGTTGATGATACTGGCGGGCCGGGCATTCTGGCTCAGGGCTTCTTCCAGTCTTAATTGCAGTTTTCTTTGCTGCTCTTCATTGATGTCCTTGAAACGGAAACCAACCTTGAATTCTTTTTGTGAATAACGACGGCAGAAACTGACTTCCAGCTGCAGATCCAGGGTTTCATCCTTATCCAGATCGAGCTGAATCCGGTGCTGAATTTTTTCATCGGGGCGGTGATGGGCTGTTCTGGGAACCAGCCGGGGGATTTGTGCGGCCGGGCAGTTGACCCTCAGCTCTTCATGGGAGATCTCAGCAGTATCCAGCTTGAATTCACCGGCCTGAAGCTCAAAGGTGACGGGCAACTGCAGGCTGATCAGTGGGTAGCGCTTGCGCACAAACCTGGGCTGTGATGGAGATGGGTTTTGTTCAAGTGTCATTGGCTGAGACATAATATTCCTTGTTCTTTTCACAGTTGAAATTGAAAAAGGCAACTTTCGCAGCCTAGCTGTAATATTGTAGGGCCTTTGCTTGGTAAACTTCCACTGGTAAAGCCTGTTAAGGTGTAACCAGAGGTGAAGTAACGTTGAATAATTATGCAGATCGACTCATAGCGGAAGACTTGGTTATACTCCTTTGACATGAATTGCCATTAAGGTTGTCCTATGCAACGTCTGCTGCTGTGCTTGTTGATGGTGTTGTTCTCTGGCGGGCTGGCTGCCGAATCGGCCGGGCAGCGCTCGACGCTCATTATTGACCTTGAACATCGTTCCACTGAAGAGGTCATCTCAGGTCTGAAACCGCATCTGGGTGATCAGGTCAGTGTTTCCGGGCAGGAGCAGCGTTTATTGCTCCGTGGCCCTGACGAAGAGCTGGGCGATATTGAAGACCTGGTGGCAGCCCTGGACCAGCCTGAAGAAGAATACCGCTTGCTGTTTTCTCAGGGCAAGGTGGACTTGCAGAAGCGGCAGACTTCCACCTCGCGGCATTATTCGACCTCCAGAAATGATTTGACCACGCTGCGCTTGACCGCTGGGGTGCCTGCCCGGCTGGAACGGGGCTTCTGGGTTCCTGTTTCAAAAACAAAAGCCTGGAACCAGCATACAGAATATCAATGGATGGCCGGTGGTGTCTGGGTTCAGGCGCATGCCCGCGGGGAGGAGGTGGTTCTGGCTTTCTCCAGCCGTACGCTGGAGAAAGATTTCAGTGGCAGTGAGGTGGAAAGCCAGGTTCGCCTGCAGCCGGGGCGCTGGCAAACCCTGGCCAGTGAAGGGCAACTGAGTGCTTCTGGAAGCGGGAACAGCCGCCGCTTCTCTACAAACAGTTCCGAATACTATTATTCGGTTTGTATTGAGCGCCCTGCATCTGACTCCCAGTGCCCCACTTTCTAGGATCCAGCAATCTCTAGTCGTCGTTGAGGATCTGGCCATTCAGCGCCTGACGGATGGCCAGGTACTCCTGGATGGCCTCGGGCAGAAAGTGCAGGGTATAAAAGCGTCTTTCATGCAGACGACGGCCTTTTTCCGCTTTGTCTTCATAAGAGGCAAAAGTCGGAGCCATACTCAGGTGCAATACCTTGGTATCTGGTGTCAGAGTCAGCTTTTTGCCATCCACACTTTGTTTGTCCAATGAGGTCTTGAGGGTGTAGTGGGACAGTTCAGTGATCTGATGTAAATTGAGGTAAAGGTGACTGCTGAGATTGATCAGTCGACCCTTTGGTGTGTCATTGGTAATAAAGTAAATTGCACTGCTTTTTCGTATTTTAAGTAGCATGATGTTCTCCTAGGGCTTTCTTACTAGTCTAGCGAAACACAGGAGGATGACAAGAAGGTAACAGCTTTAGGGTGATTAAAAATCATATAATGCTAGAATGCCCCTTCAGACTTTAGTCTTTTTAGCTTTTCCCAGTGAGGTGCCCTTTGCGAGTTATCCGAAAATATGCCAACCGACGTCTCTATGACACTTCGGAGAGTCGCTATGTGACTCTGGAAGATATACGCCAACTGATTGTTGACCGGGAAGAGTTTCGGGTAGAAGACTCCAAATCCAGAGAAGACCTGACCCGCAATATCCTGCTGCAAATTATTACCGAGCAGGAAAACCAGGGGGGGAAAGCGGAAGGCACACCCATGTTCAGCAACAAGGTGTTGCAGCAACTGATCCGTTTTTATGGTGACAGTATGCAGCACTCCATGAGTGGTTACCTTGAACAAAGCATTGGCACCTTTCTGGAACAGCAGAAACTCCTGCGCGAGCAGATGCAGCAGGTGATGAAAGGAAACCCCATGCAGGCAGCCAACCCCATGGAAGTCATGCGCAAGGTGGCGGAGCAGAATCTTCTGCTCTGGAAAAAGTTATCGCGTCCGGGATTGCAGCGGGACCACAAGGATCAGAATGACTCCCAGGATGGGGATGATCAATCCAACCGTTAAACATAAAAAAGCCCAGCCTTTTGGCTGGGCAAAAAAACAGCTTATTAAACAGGCAGAGGGAGTTTGCTGAGTAACAAGCTGTTAAAAGGGTAATCAGGCTGCCTTGGTGGCTTTGGTTGCCGTTTCCTGAACCTTGCCTTTAATGGATTCCAGCTCAGTAGTGGCGTTGTCACGAGCCTGGCTGAGAATATCCATGTTGGTCTTGAAAAGACGACCCACACGATCCTGCATGTCCTGAGCGAAATTGAACTGAGCTTCCTGCAGACCGGCAGGATCCGACTTGCTACCCAGACCTTCTACCTGCTTGCTGATGGCTTCAACACACTCAGTGTAAAAGCGTGCCTGTTCAGCACCCAGCTTTTCAAAAGCTTTGGCCTGAATCATCATCAGGTTGGTAACAGGCTTGAGCTGCTTGCCATTAAGGCTTTCCTGGTAAGGCTTCATCATGGACTGCATATCGGACATCATTTTATCAAACATAATAAGTACCTCTGTGTTGGGAAAATTTCTTTGCTGCACTGCAGCAAGTGATTTCAATATAGTGCACTGCACAATAGGGGTCAAACACTAAAAAGCAAAAAAGTTGTTATTCATTTTTTTAGTGCTTCAGCTAGTGCAATAACCTGCAGGAACCGGGCAAAACACTGAATAAATAATGTTTGAATCCATCTGCACTGACTGGGCCTGGAGCGTGAAAATCTGCGATAATAGGCGTTTTGGCAAGCAACCAACCGTTTTTTTAAGAGGAGCAGCAAGCAATGAAAGTATTGGTGATCGGTGGCGGAGGGCGTGAACACGCTTTGGCCTGGAAAGCAGCTCAGTCTTCTCAGGTCAGCCAGGTCCTGGTTGCACCCGGCAATGCGGGCACCGCTCTGGAGCCGAAGGTCAGCAATGTGCCGCTGGATGTTCTGGATTTCAAAGGCCTGGCTGAGCTGGCAAAAAAAGAAGAAGTTGGCTTGACCCTCGTGGGGCCGGAAGTTCCTCTGGTTGAAGGAGTGGTGGATTATTTTCAGCAACAGGGTCTGGCCATTTTCGGGCCTTCGCAAGGTGCTGCGCAGCTGGAAGGCTCCAAAGCCTTTACCAAGGATTTTCTGGCCCGTCACCAGATTCCCACGGCCTTTTACGGGGTGTTTACCCAGGTTGATGAGGCTCTGGCCTATCTCCAGGAGAAAGGGGCTCCGATTGTGGTCAAGGCCGATGGTCTGGCCGCCGGCAAGGGCGTGATTGTTGCCATGACCCTTGAAGAAGCCGAAGCTGCCGTCAAGGATATGCTTTCCGGCAATGCCTTTGGGGATGCCGGTGCCCGCGTGGTCATTGAAGAGTTTCTGGAAGGTGAGGAAGCCAGCTTTATTGTCATGGTGGATGGCAAGAATGTGCTGCCCATGGCCACCAGCCAGGATCACAAGCGGGTTGGAGATGGCGATACCGGGCTGAATACCGGCGGTATGGGAGCCTACTCTCCGGCTCCTGTGGTGACCCCTGAAGTTCATCAGCGGGTGCTGGATGAGGTGATTTACCCGACCGTGCAGGGTATGGCTGCGGAAGGTAACGACTACACCGGCTTTTTGTATGCGGGTCTGATGATTGATGCCACTGGTGCCCCCAAGGTGATTGAGTACAACTGCCGTTTTGGTGACCCGGAAACCCAGCCGATTCTACTGCGTTTGCAATCCGACCTGATTGCTCTTTGCCAGGCGGCTCTGGAAGGTCGCCTGGATCAAGTGAAGGCTGAGTGGGATGAGCGGGCTTCTCTGGGTGTGGTTTTGGCTGCAGGGGGTTATCCCGGAAGCTATGCCAAGGGTGAGGTGATTTCCGGCTTGCCACAAGTGGAGGCCCCGGATGCCAAGGTGTTTCACGCCGGTACCCGTTTGCAAGGTGAGGAAGTGGTCACTGCCGGTGGTCGTGTGCTTTGTGCCACGGCCCTGGGTTCCAGTGTTTCCCAAGCCCAGAAAAGAGCCTATCAACTGGCAGCAGGCATCAGCTGGAAAGATTGTTTTTACCGCCAAGACATAGGCTATCGGGCTATTGCCCGCGAAGAAAGCAAAGAGTAAGCTATTGGAATCAAACGCTTGTTTGTAACTGAGTTCGTATGAATTGGCCCAGCTTGTCTGGGCTTTTTTTATCTTCGGAGGTTTGCATGCCAAGAATCAAGTTGGAGTTTCCAGAAAAGGTTGTTTACTGCCATCAGCTCAATTTGCGTATTAATGATATCAATTACGGACAGCATCTGGGACATGACACCCTGGTCACCCTGATGCATGAAGCCCGTTGCAGCTGGCTGGCTGAATCGGATCTGAGTGAGTTGAGCATTGATGGCGGTCAGGTTGGCTGGGTGGTTGCCGAACTGGCGGTCAACTACAAGGTGGAAGCCTTTTATCCGGATCAATTAAGTATTGAGCTGGCCATTGGAGATATTGGCAGTAAAGGGCTGGAAATTTATCACCGTGTGCTACGCGGCGATGGCAAGGTCGTTGCTCTGGCCAAAACGGGTATGGTGTTTTTTGACTATGAGGCCCATCAGGCAGCAGCTATTCCTGAGTCATTTAGGAAACTGGCTGGACTGGATGAAGAGTAACTAAAAGGAGGGGGTGAATTCAGGTATGGTGCGCTCGGGAGGATTCGAACCTCCGACCGCCTGGTTCGTAGCCAGGTACTCTATCCAGCTGAGCTACGAGCGCACAACATTGACCTAATTCTTGCAGTAACTGAGTTTTCAGATTTGGTGCGCTCGGGAGGATTCGAACCTCCGACCGCCTGGTTCGTAGCCAGGTACTCTATCCAGCTGAGCTACGAGCGCACGATCTGAAACTTCAGAAGTGGCGGAGAGAGAGGGATTCGAACCCTCGATAGGGGATTGCCCTATACTCCCTTAGCAGGGGAGCGCCTTCAGCCACTCGGCCACCTCTCCAACACGGCGCACATGATACCACGTGCTTCGGGTTTGTCTACCCCTGTAAAGAAAAACTTTAACTGCCAAGGGGTTGGGGTTCCAGACACAAAAAAACCACGGCCACAAAAAGCTTTAAAACCCTTTGCAGACCGTGGCGTGGTGAAGCAGGCAGAGTATTAAATATTACCCTGGTTACCCTCTTCTTCCTTTTCACGCTGAATGCGCTGGTAAATTTCTTCACGGTGCACTGCCACCTCTTTGGGGGCATTAACGCCGATCCGAACTTGATTACCTTTGACACCCAGAACAGTCACAGTGACATCGTCACCGATCATCAGGGTTTCACCAACGCGGCGGGTTAGGATGAGCATGTGGAATCTCCTTATCAAGCAGTCCAGAGAAGTAAAATCTCAACAGGCAGGGAAAAGTCAGCGAACGACTGCTGTACTTACCCCGATTTGAGTTACTGCAAGAAATCAACTTCTCTCCAGAAGCTGTGCTTCTCCATCTTACAGTAACTGTTTAATTATCCGTCAAACACATAAAAATGTTAAATGATTTTTAGCTATCTGACGGATATTTTTCGTTTATAAGCCTAGGACGTTCAGTCCTGCTTGTCCAGGCCGAAAGCGGTATGCAGGGAGCGCACTGCCAGTTCGGTGAACTTCTCGTCCAGAACCACGGAAATTTTGATTTCAGAAGTGGAAACCATGCGGATGTTAATGCTGTTTTCCGCCAGGGTTTTGAACATCAGACTGGCAACACCGGCATGGGAACGCATGCCCACACCCACCAGGGAGACCTTGGCAATGGCTGTATCACCGATGACCTTGCCGGAGCCCATTTCCTTGACAACCTCTTCCAGAATTTCCTGGGCTTTTTTGTAATCACCGCGGGCAACAGTGAAGGAAAAGTCGGTGGATTTGCCATCCGGGGAAACGTTCTGCACGATCATGTCGACTTCGATGTTGTTGTCACCAATAGGGCCTAGAATCTTGGCGGCAACACCGGGGATGTCGGGGGCGCCCAGAACAGTGAGCTTGGCTTCATTGGTGTGGTGGGCAATACCGGAAATCAGTGGTTCTTCCATCGAGGGAGTCTCCTCATCGTCTGCAATAATTAGTGTGCCTGGGCCTTCATTTTCTTCAAAACTGGAGAGCACCCGCAAAGGCACTTTGTACTTACCAGCAAATTCCACGGCACGGATCTGGAGTACTTTGGAACCCATGCTGGCCAGTTCCAGCATTTCTTCCACGGTAATGCTTTCCAGGCGCTTGGCTTTGCTGCAAATCCGTGGATCAGCGGTGTAAACGCCATCAACATCGGTGTAGATCTGGCATTCGTCAGCCTTCAGGGAGGCAGCCAGAGCAACACCCGTAGTGTCCGAGCCGCCACGACCCAGGGTGGTGATATTGCCGTCTTCATCAACGCCCTGGAAACCGGCCACAACCACTACACGACCTTCATTCAGGTCTTCGCGGATGGATTCCGTGTCAATTTCCTTGATGCGGGCTTTGGTGTGGGCCTGATCAGTAACGATACCCACTTGGGCACCTGTGTAGGAGGTTGCAGGGACACCCTGTTGCTCCAGGGCCATGGCCAGCAGGGCGATGGTCACCTGCTCACCGGTGGAAACCAGCATGTCCATTTCCCTGGGGGAAGGTTCTTCGTGAATTTGTTTTGCCAAGTCAATCAGGCGGTTGGTTTCACCGCTCATGGCGGAAACCACCACCACCACGTCATGGCCTTCCTTGCGGAAACGGCCTACACGTTCAGCGACCTTTTTGATGCGTTCGGGCGTACCCACGGAGGTTCCGCCGAATTTCTGTACATAAAGTGCCATAGAGATCCTTTTGGGTTGTATTGGGTTACTTGTGAATTAATCCTGACCCAGTTGTTCAGCCACCCAGGCGTGTACCGATGCCAGGGCGTCTGGCAGGCTGGCGGCATCTGTGCCACCGGCCTGTGCCATGTCGGGGCGTCCGCCACCCTTGCCGCCGACTTGCTGGGCAACATGATTAACCAGCTTGCCGGCATGCAGCCGATCTTTGGCATCACCGGACATACCGGCGACCAGGCTAACCTTGTTGCCTTCAACTGCTGCCAGCACCACGGCTGCGGGTGCCAGCTTTTGTTTGAGCTGATCCATCAACTCGCGCAGAGTTTTCATGTCTGCGCCTTCAATCTGGGTGGCCAGTACCTTGAAGCCACCGATTTCTTGGGCTCCGGCGGTCAGGTCACTGCCCGTGCCGGAGGCCAGTTTTTTCTTGAGTTGCTGGACTTCTTTTTCCAGCTGACGAGTGCGCTCCTGCTGGCTTTCCAGGCGTTCCAAAAGCTGTTCAGGGCGGGTTTTCAATTGCGCCGCTGCCTGCTCCAGCTGCTGTTCACGATCCAGCAGGAAATTCAGTGCAGCTTCTCCGGTCACGCCTTCAATCCGACGAACACCGGAAGCAATACCGGTTTCACTGGTGATGTGCATCAAGGCAATATCACCGGTGCGTTCAACATGCAGGCCGCCACACAGCTCAATGGAAAAGGGCTGGCCTGCCTGTTCGGTGCCCATGCTCAACACCCGCACTTCATCGGAATATTTTTCCCCAAACAAAGCCATGGCTCCCTTGGCTTTAGCGCTTTCCAGATCCAGTAATTCGATTTGTGTTGGGGTGTTGGCGCGAATTTGGGCATTGACCAGCTGCTGGATTTCAGCCAGCTGTTCGGGTTTGACCGGCTCATTATGGCTGAAGTCAAAGCGCAGGCGCTGGGAATCCACCAGAGAGCCTTTTTGTTGAACACCTTCGCCCAAAACCTGGCGCAATGCGGCATGCAACAGGTGAGTCGCTGAGTGATTCAAGCGGGTCTTGTGGCGGATGGAGTTGTCCACTCGGGCCGTCACAGTTTGTCCGACCTGCAGGCTGCCTTCAGCAAGAATACCCTGGTGAACATGAGCTTCACCGGCCTTGGTGGTATCGCGAACATCAAAGCGATTGCTATCAGTCAGCAGATGGCCAGTATCGCCGACCTGACCACCGGACTCGGCATAGAAGGGGGTTTGATCCAGTACAACCAGACCTTCTTCACCTTCATTCAGTCGCTCGACCGCTTGACCGTCACGATAAAGAGCCAGAATTTTGCCCTCATCTTCTGCCGCATCATAACCGGTAAACTCGGTAGCTTTATCCACCTTCACCACAGCGTTGTAATCAATACCGAACTGGCTGGCGCTTCTGGCTCTTTCACGCTGGGACTGCATTTCCTTTTCAAAGCCAGCTTCGTCCACGGTCAGTGAGCGTTCACGGGCAATGTCTGCGGTCAGATCCAGCGGGAAGCCATAGGTGTCATAAAGCTTGAAAGCCACTTCGCCGGGAATCACTTCGCCTTTAAGCTCGGCCAGATCCTGTTCCAGAATTTTCATGCCCTTATCCAGAGTCTTGGCAAACTGTTCTTCTTCCAGTTGCAGAGCCTTTTCGATATGCGCCTGGTATTTCTTCAGTTCGGGGAAAGCATCACCCATTTCCGCGACCAGGGCAGGAACGATTTTGTAGAAGAAGCTGCCTTCAGCCCCCAGTTTGTGGCCATGACGGCAGGCTCGGCGAATAATACGGCGCAGCACATAACCGCGACCTTCATTGGAGGGCAGAACACCATCAGCAATCAAAAAGCTGCAGGAACGAATATGGTCGGCCACTACGCGCAGTGAAGGGGCAGAATCATTTTCACAGCCGATGGCTTCAGCGCAGGCCTGCAGCAAATTCTGGAAAAGATCAATTTCATAATTGGAATGCACGCCCTGGAGTACCGCAGACAGACGCTCCAGACCCATGCCGGTATCCACCGAAGGCGCGGGCAGGGGTTCCATTTTGCCATCGGCACTGCGGTTATACTGCATGAAAACCACATTCCAGATTTCAATATAGCGGTCGCCGTCTTCTTCCGGGGTGCCGGGTGGGCCACCCCAGATCTCTTCACCGTGATCGTAAAAAATTTCCGTACAGGGGCCGCAGGGGCCGGTATCACCCATGGCCCAGAAATTATCCGAAGCGTAGGGCGCACCCTTGTTATCGCCAATGCGGATAATGCGTTCGGCAGGTACGCCGATTTTCTGGTTCCAGATGGCATAGGCTTCATCGTCTGAAGCGTAAACGGTAATCCAGAGTTTATCCTGAGGAAACTTGAGAACCCCTGTCAGAAACTCCCAGGCAAAATGAATGGCTTCTTCCTTGAAATAATCACCGAAACTGAAGTTGCCCAGCATCTCAAAAAAAGTGTGGTGGCGGGCGGTGTAACCGACATTTTCCAGGTCATTGTGCTTACCGCCGGCCCGCACACACTTCTGGGTGGAGGTGGCACGGGTATAGCCACGATGCTCCAGACCCAGAAAACAGTCCTTGAACTGATTCATCCCGGCATTGGTGAACAACAGAGTGGGATCATCCTGAGGAACCAGTGAGCTGGAGGGTACAGCCGTGTGACCTTTGGATTGAAAGAACTTCAGGAAAGCCTCGCGAATTTCGGCGCTTTTCATCTTGCCTCTCTAATAAGTGTGCGGTTGGCGTATTTTGGTTGCCCATTATACGGGGTTCGCAAAAAAATGATAATCGGCCTGAATACAGTGAGAATCAGTCCCCTGAATGTCGGGGCAAGTGTATGGAAAAACAACTGCCTTCACCGGGTTGACTGCTGACCGTGATTTGCCCCCGGTGGGCTTGAACAATTCGCTTGACCAAAGCCAGTCCCAACCCCAGCCCCGGTGTTTGCTTGTCTTTTTGCTGTGTGCGGTAGTAATCAGAAAAAATTCGCTCCTGTTCTTCAGAGGCAATGCCCTCACCGAAATCCCTGACATAAATTTCAGCCTCCTGTTCGGTAAAGGCCAGCCCCAGGTGCAGAGGCTGGTCAGGGGGTGAATACTTGCAAGCATTGTCGAGCAAATTGAAAATAGCAAGATCCATAAGTTTGCTGTCTGCATGAACTGAAAGAGAGGCAGGCAGGGAGTTGGGCACTTCTTTGTGGATGGAGCGTTCGGGATGAAGGTCAGAAATTCGTTGATGAACCTCCTCCACAAAATCCAACAGGTTGCAGGGTTTAAACTGGATATCCAGCAGTTGGGTGTTCACCTTCTTCCCCAGACTCCATTGATCCAACAGTTCGTTCAGGCGAATGGCTGCTTCATGGATGGCCTTGAGGTGAACCGAGGGTTCTTTGTCCCGATTGGTAAGTAATTCCAGATGCCCGAAAATGATGAACAGGGGATTGCGGAACTCATGGGAAACCAGTCCGCTGAGCCTCAGGAATTGCTGGTGGAGTTCCTGCTCCTTTTCCAGAGAAAGTTGCAGTTGTTGGGTTTTTTCTGCAACAGCCTCTTCCAGTTCTTCCTTGGTTTGTTCCAGAGCCTCGCGTCTGTCCTTATCGGCCTGAGCGGCGAGGTGCATTGCTTTATCCTTGTCCCGGCGCTGCAGATAAAGTCGATGCCCCAGGGCCAGAGATAAAAGCAGCAGTTCCAGAGAAGAACCCAGTTGAATGGCGTTATAGGTTGCGTAGTTGGCGGGCAGGTAATCGGCTGCCGTTAAGATCAGCACAGCGACTCCACCCCACAGGCAAAGCCAGGCCAGAAGGAAGAGCAAAGCGCTGGAAACACCCTGGCGATATGCCCGCCAGCCCGCTACAAGCACCCCCGAAGCGGCTGCCAGCCCCGTCACGTGCATCAGGTTAACCACCCAGGCTAAAGACCATTGGAGTTGAGGTCCCACGGCCATGGCAAAACCCAGGACTATAAACAGCACCAGCAGCAGGTTGAAAAGCCGGTGGAAGTAAGGTTGTCGGCGGGCTGTTTGTAAAAACTCTTGAGTGAAAGCGATAGCTGCCGCCCCGGCGAGGCAATAAAAGACCATTTCCGCCGTTTGATCCCAGATGATGGCCTCCGGCCAGAGCAGTAAACGAGCAAAACCATAACCGGAAAAATGAGCAGCCAGAAGCAAGGCGGCGACGATGCTGTAATAGAAAAAGGATTTTTCTTTTAGGATCAGCGAAAAGACAAAAAAGTAGAGAGTAACCACCAGAAGAGCACCATAGTAGGTAAAGTTAACCAGATGGTTTTGGATGGTCTGTTGTGCGGATTCGTTCTGAGTGTGCACATAGAGTGGAAAAATCAGCACATTGGATGATTTGACTCGGAAATAATAGGTGTCTGAGCAGCCCTGCATTTCTATGGGGAAACTGAAGTGGCGGTTAATGATGGGTCGGGTTTCCAGAGGCAGGGAGTTGCCGGTTTGAGTCAGCAAGTCCCCCTGGTCATTATAAAATTCCACCAGACTCAAGCCGGAATAGCCAAACTCAATATAACCCGGTTGGGCCTCCTGGTAGGGCGTGCAGAATTGCAGCTGTAACCAGAAGCTGGAGGAAGAAACACCCAGGTTGACATAGCCACTGTCGAGATTCAGGGGGGTGAAGTCAGCCTGGGGATCAAGTTGCAATACATCCTGGATAGCCAGCTGACTCTGAGGGTCTTCCAGATAAGAAAGCTCCACACGCTCAGTATTGGCCCAACTCAAGGCGGACCAAAGGGCAAACAGTGTGAATGTAAGCAGGCGTGTTAGAGGTTTCATTGAATACAAGTATTGGTGGTAAAGGAATAACCCTACCGCTGCGCAGTCACTGTAGGCAACCTTTCTATGGAAAAACCACTTTGCGGATCTGCTCGGGTGTGAATCCCCGTGAAGCCAGAAACCGCTGCATTCTGGCGGCTTCTTTCTGGTCAGCTGGTGGTTGGTCACCAAAACGCTTGATTCTGACCCGCCAGACTTGCTCTTCCCACAAGGGGGCGAGCCAGTCGAGTAGCGGGCGGGTGATTTCAGAATCCAGTTGGTGCTCTTGGTAGGCTTGCTGCAGAGCCAGAAGCCCTTTGCCCTTGCGCAGGTATTGGCGGGTCAGAGTTTCCGCAAAGCGTTCGTCACTCAGCAGATCATTGGCTTCCAGCTTGTTCAGGAGCTGTTCGATTTCATCCTGAATCTCCTGGTGACTCAGGTCTTCAGGGGGTGGCTGGATTTTGTGCTTGCTGGGGGAGTTGCGGGGGGTCAGCAGCTTGCTGGCCAGTTCCTTGCGGCTGTGCTCACGCCGGGCAAGAAGTCGAAAGGCTCTTTCCCTGAGCCCTTTTTGCCATGCCTGAAGGTCTGCATCAGCCACTTTGCAGGCACCGAGGTTTTATTCGTCCAGCGGTGGCAGTTCGTCCGTGGCTGCCGTCTCTTTTTCAGCTTCGGCGGGCTTTTTGTCTTCCAGTTTGGTCAGCAACTGATCACGAATACCCGCCTCGATTTCTTCCATGATGGCAGGGTTGTCTTCCAGGTACTGGGCGGCATTGGCCTTGCCCTGACCAATCTTGGTGCCCTGATAGCTGTACCAGGCACCGGCTTTTTCCACCAGCTTGCACTGCACACCCAGATCAATCACCTCACCGGCATGGTAGATGCCCTTGCCGTAAAGAATCTGGAATTCGGCCTGCTTGAAGGGAGGGGAAACCTTGTTCTTGACGACCTTGACACGGGTTTCATTACCGGTGACTTCATCGCCCTGCTTGACGGCACCGATGCGGCGAATATCCAGGCGGACTGAAGCGTAGAATTTCAGGGCATTACCACCGGTTGTGGTTTCGGGCGAACCGAACATGACGCCGATTTTCATGCGAATCTGGTTGATGAAAACCACCAGGCAGTTGGCATTTTTGATGTTGCCGGTGATCTTGCGTAGTGCCTGAGACATCAAACGCGCCTGAAGACCAACGTGGGAATCACCCATTTCGCCTTCAATTTCCGCACGCGGCGTCAAAGCGGCGACCGAGTCAACCACGAGAACATCCACTGCGCCGGAGCGCACCAGGGAATCGGTGATTTCCAGAGCCTGCTCGCCATTGTCCGGCTGGGAAACCAGCAGGTCATCAATATTCACGCCCAGCTTTTCGGCATAAACCGGGTCGAGAGCATGTTCGGCATCAATGAAGGCACAAGTCTTACCCTGCTTCTGGGCCTGGGCAATAACGGAAAGAGTCAGCGTGGTTTTACCGGAGGATTCCGGGCCGTAGATTTCCACCACCCGGCCATAGGGCAGGCCGCCAATGCCCAGGGCGATATCCAGACCCAGAGAACCGGTGGATACGGAAGGCATGGTCACGCG
Organism: Marinospirillum sp.; assembly: GCF_044810985.1. Taxonomy (GTDB): domain Bacteria; phylum Pseudomonadota; class Gammaproteobacteria; order Pseudomonadales; family Halomonadaceae; genus Marinospirillum. The sequence goes on along the minus strand of NZ_CP085242.1, from coordinate 1,400,636 downwards.
GGGTTGGTCACCCATGCGCATGACCGCACCCTTGCCGAATTGTTTTTCAATCTGACCTAAAGCTGCAGTTAAGGCTTTCTGGCGGTTTTCATCAATTGCCATGAGTGAAGATCCTTGCGAAAAGTGGAAGTGTTTGCTTGAGTTGGATTCTATAAAAAGACTGTATAGGTTACCAGTGTTAATTGCAAAGAAGCGGTGTTATTTTTTTTCCAGAAAGTCCAAAAGTTGCTCCAGGACAGTGTCGATACTGGCTTCACGTATGTCGCGGCGATTGCCGGAAAAATGGCAGCAACAGGCTTGCTGCTCCTGAAGGTTACCCCAGGCCAGCCAGACAGTGCCCACCGGTTTTTCTGCAGAACCGCCGCCGGGGCCAGCCACACCGCTGGTTGCCACAGCAAAGTCAGCACCACTGACCCTGCAGGCACCGGCTACCATTTCCTTCACCACCTGTTCACTGACGGCACCAAAGGCCTGCAGGCTGGTTTCCTGAACGCCCAGAAGCTGCTGTTTGGCCTGGTTGGAATAGGTCACCAACCCATAACCAAACCAGGCGGAACTCCCGGCCACTTCCGTCAGGGCCTTGGCAATACCTCCACCGGTGCAGGATTCAGCCGTGGCCAGCATCCAGTTGTTTGCCAGGGCCAAAGTGGCCAGTTTTTCAATCATTGGGTTGCGTTGCATCTCTCAGCCTTTATCGATCAGAGGATCTTTACCGGTCTGGATGTTAGGCTTTGGGGTCAGTCGTGTCTACCGGCAATCTGCCGAGTAAGATATAGTTCTCCTCCACAGGTTTTTTGGCAATAAAAAGGGTGAATTGTTGAGTCAGTCACAAGAAGATTTTTCCAACCACACACCTATGATGCGTCAGTTTCTCAAGATCAAGCGGGAGTATCCGACGACTCTGCTTTTCTACCGTATGGGTGATTTTTACGAGCTGTTTTTTGAGGACGCCAGGGAAGCGGCGCGTTTGCTGGACATCACCCTGACGCAACGCGGATCTTCAGCCGGTCAGCCGATTCCCATGGCCGGGATTCCTTATCATTCTGCCGAGGGTTATCTGGCCCGGCTGGTCAGGGCGGGCTTATCCGTGGCCATTTGCGAGCAGCTGGGTGATCCGGCCACCAGCAAGGGGCCGGTGGAGCGTCAGGTGGTGCGTATTGTCACCCCCGGCACTTTGACCGATGAAGCCTTGCTGGATGAAAGGCGCGACAATCTGCTGGTGGCTCTGTTTCAGTGGGAATCCACTTATGGCCTTGCCAGCCTGGATCTGGCCAGTGGTCGTTTTGTGGTCAGTGAAACCCGGGATGAGACTCAGGTGGAAACCGGTCTGGCACGGCTGTCGCCTTCGGAACTGCTGGTGGATGAAACCGCCCAGTTACCTGCTGCCTGGAAGGATTTTCGGGGGCTGCGGCGTTTGCCGCCCTGGCAATTTGATCGTGAAACAGCCCAGCGCAAGCTTTGCGAACAGTTCGGGGTGCAGGATCTGCGGGGCTTTGGTTGTGATCACCTCCAGCCTGCCCTGGCTGCTGCGGGGGCACTGCTGGAATATGCCAAAGAAACCCAAAAATCAGCCCTGCCGCATCTGCGTTCCCTGGTGCTGGAGGATGAAGAGGAAGCCGTGCTCATGGATGCCGCCAGCCGCCGTAATCTGGAGCTGGATACCAATCTGGCCGGTGGTAGTGAGCACACACTACTTCAGGTGCTGGATGCCACTGCCACTCCCATGGGTTCACGTCTTTTGCGCCGCTGGTTGCATCGTCCGCTGCGTGATCAGGCCCGCTTGCAAGGTCGTCAGCAGGCACTTCAGGAATTACAGAGTAAAAGCTTTGAATTGCAACTGGGTGAGCCCCTGAAAGCCATCGGTGATCTGGAGCGAATTCTGTCCCGCGTGGCTCTGCGTTCGGCGCGGCCCCGCGACCTGTCCCGCCTGAAGGATGCTTTGCTGGCCTTGCCGGAGCTTAAACACCAGTTGGCTGATTTGCAGGCTCCGTTATTGGCCGAACTGAATGAACAACTGGAGCCTCTGCCGGAGCTGGCCGATCAGCTCAAGCGGGCTCTCGTGGAAAATCCCCCCGTGGTGATACGGGATGGAGGTGTAATAGCCTCAGGCTATGATGACGAACTGGATGAGCTTAAAGCCCTGAAAGACAATGCCGGGGGTTTTCTGCTGGATCTGGAAGTTCGAGAAAAAGAGCGTACCGGCTTGTCCACGCTCAAGGTGGGCTACAACCGGGTGCATGGCTACTACATTGAAATCAGCCGTGCCCAGTCGGATCAGGCTCCGGTGGAATACCAGCGCCGCCAGACGCTGAAAAATGCCGAACGTTTCATTACCCCGGAACTGAAGGTCTTTGAGGACAAGGCGCTGTCCAGCCAGAGCCGGGCGCTGACTCGTGAAAAACAGCTTTATGAAGAACTGCTCGATGTCCTCAATGAACACCTGGGCAGTTTGCAGATGACCGCAGCCGCCCTGGCGCAACTGGATGTTCTGCAGAATCTGGCCGAGCGGGCGGAAACTCTTAACTGGTGTCTGCCGGTATTGAGTGATCAGGAAGGTATTCAGATCAAAGAGGGTCGCCATCCTGTGGTCGAGCAGGTGGTGACCGATCCCTTTGTCGCCAATGATCTGGAATTCAATCCCGAAACCCGCATGCTGGTGATCACCGGCCCTAATATGGGGGGTAAATCCACCTACATGCGCCAGATTGCCCTGATTACCTTGCTGGCCTACATCGGCTCAGCGGTTCCGGCGGCCAGTGCCAGCCTGGGGCCAGTGGATCGCATCTTTACCCGCATCGGTGCTTCCGATGATCTAGCTTCCGGGCGCTCCACCTTTATGGTGGAAATGACCGAAACCGCCAACATCCTGCACAATGCCACCCGTCAGAGCCTGGTGTTGATGGATGAAGTGGGGCGGGGCACCTCCACCTTTGATGGTCTTTCCCTGGCCTGGGCCTGTGCGGAAGAACTGGCGCAACTGGGAGCCTGGACGCTTTTTGCCACCCACTACTTCGAACTGACCACCCTGGCCGATGAACTGCAAACGGTTGCCAATGTTCATCTTTCGGCCAGCGAATACGCCGAACAACTGATTTTCATGCACAAGGTGGAACCCGGACCCGCCAGCCAGAGTTACGGCCTGCAGGTCGCACGTCTGGCCGGAGTGCCGGATGAAGTCATCGACCGTGCCCGTGAGCGTTTGACCCAGTTGGAAAAACAGGAAGTCCTGGACAAACAGCAGGATCGCGCATTACAGGCCAAGGAACCCAATGCGGAACCCCAGCCCTGGCAACCGGACATGTTTGCCAGCCAACCGCATCCGGTGGTGGAAGAAATCAGCCAGCTTAGCCCGGATGACCTAACACCCCGTCAGGCACTGGAGTTGCTGTATCGGCTGCAGGAAAAAGCCCGCCACTGAAAACCAGGGCTGAAAAAATGTAGATGCCAGTCTAGAATGCACTGCAAATGATCTGTGCCTGTCCCTCTACAGCTGGCTGCAAGGAATTGCTTGTCAGGACGCGTGAATACGTCCATGTAAGCTCTGGCCACGACTTCCTGTCGTGGACAGCCTGACCAAGCAACACCTTGCATCCCTGGTGCAGGTATAAAATGGCTTCCAAGCCTGAACCAATAACTCCGGAGATGCTCGTGACCTTTGTCGTAACCGAAAACTGCATTCGCTGTAAATACACTGACTGTGTGGAAGTCTGCCCAGTCGATTGCTTTTACGAAGGCCCTAACTTTCTGGTCATTCATCCTGATGAGTGCATTGATTGCGCCCTGTGTGAACCTGAATGTCCAGCCGAAGCCATTTTCTCGGAAGATGAATTGCCGGCAGGGCAGGAAAACTTCATCGAGCTCAATGCCGAGCTGGCGGAAGTCTGGCCTAATATCAGTGAACAAAAAGATCCCCTGCCGGATGCGGCGGAATGGGATGGTCAGTCAGACAAATTGCAGTACCTTGAAAAATAAGGAAAGAATTATGCAAGATTGCCTTTTTTGCAAAATCATTAACCGCGAGATTCCCTCGAAAATTGTCTTTGAAGATGATGAGGTGCTGGCTTTTCATGATATTGATCCCAAGGCACCCACTCATATTCTGATCATTCCCAAACGGCATCTAGCCACTTTAAATGATCTGGATCAAGAAGATGCTGCACTGGTAGGTCGCTTGCAGGTGACAGCAGCTAAACTGGCAAAAGAACTGGGTTTTGCCGAAAACGGCTACCGGGTGGTGATGAACTGTAATGAAGATGGCGGCCAAACGGTCTGGCATATCCACATGCATCTGCTGGCTGGGCGTGCCTTAACCTGGCCGCCGGGATGAAATCAGTTTGCCATTAAAGCCTGACAGACTGCTGTGGAACTTCACTCATTTAATTGATTTAAGGATAGAGCACCTATGAATGATGCGATCAAAAGGGTTTTGGCACCTCACGCTTTGGAAGTTAAAGACGTCAAGCACTATCAGCTGGAAAAAATTCTTCAACAAGCCAAGGATGCTGACCCGGTTCCCACCGCAGTTGTGCATCCGGTGGATTTCAACAGTCTGGATGGTGCCCTGGAAGCTGCTGAAGCCAGTATCATTCTGCCTTTTTTTGTTGGCCCGGAAGCCAAGATTCGTCAGGTGGCCAAGGAAAACAACCTGGATCTGAAAGACTATCCCATCATCAACACCGAACACAGCCATGAAGCCGCTGAAAAAGCAGTGGAAATGGCCAAGTGTGGTGATGTTCATGCCCTGATGAAAGGCAAGCTGGGCACTTCCGAGCTGCTGGGCGCGGTGATTTCCAAAACCGGTGGCTTGCGTACCGAGCGTCGCCTGTCGCATGTGTTTGTCATGGATGTGCCCAGCTACCACAAGAGCCTGTTTATTACTGATGCGGCAATCAGTATTGCGCCGAATCTGATGGAAAAGCGCGATATTCTGCAGAATGCCATTGATTGTGCGCACGCTCTGGGCGTTGAGTTGCCCAAGGCCGCGATTCTGTCTGCCGTGGAAAAGGTCAAACCCAATATTCAATCCACTCTGGATGCCGCTGCCCTGTGCAAGATGCTGGATCGGGGCCAGATCACCGGTGCTCTGGTGGATGGTCCGCTGGCTTTTGACAATGCCATCTCCCGCGAAGCCGCCGAAGACAAGGGCATCAAATCTCCGGTTCCCGGTGATGTCGATATCCTGATGGCCCCGGATCTGGAATCCGCCAATATGTTTGCCAAACAGCTGCAATACCTGGCGAATGCCAAAGCGGCCGGTATTGTCATGGGGGCACGTGTGCCCATCATCCTCACCAGTCGTGCAGCCAAGCCTCTGGAGCGTCTTTCTTCCTGTGCGGTTGCCGTGATGGTCGCTCGCAAAATGGGCCGCCTGGAGTAAGTTATGACAACCAAGACAAAAATGATTTTAGTGGTGAATGCCGGTTCCTCCAGCCTGAAATGCTCCCTGTTTGATGTTCAGGAAGGGGGGGTGGCCCAGCATTTTCGCGTCAAGGTGGCCAACCTGGGTGGGCCTGCACGACTGGAAATCTATGATCACAGTGAAAACCCGGACGGCGTACTGGTTGACAAGGAAATCCTGGATAAAGACCAGTTGGATGTTGCCCATAACCAGGCTCATGCCAGTGCTTTGAAAGTGGTGCTGGACTGGATTGCCAACAATACCCCGCACTTTGAAGTGGCCTGGGTCGGGCATCGGGTTGTCCACGGTGGTGATCGCTACTCCAGCCCCGTTGTTGTTGATGCCCAGGTGCTGGGGTTTCTGGAAACCCTGATTCCCCTGGCTCCCTTGCACCAGCCTTATAATCTCAAATTGATCCACCTGTGCCGGGAATTTTTACCCGATTGCCCACAGGTGGCCTGCTTTGATACCGCCTTTCATACCAGTATTCCCAAGGTGGCGCGGGAGTTTGCGATTCCCCGCAAGTACACTGACGAAGGGGTACGTCGTTATGGCTTTCACGGCCTGTCCTATGAATACATCCATGACAAACTGAGCCGCCTGGATGAAGGGCTGGCCCAGAAAAAACTGCTGGTCGCCCACTTGGGAGCCGGTAGTTCCATGTGTGCCATCGACCAGGGCAAGAGTAAAGCCTCCACCATGGGCTTCACGGCCGTGGAAGGTCTGCCTATGGGCACCCGCTCAGGCCAACTTGACCCTGGGGTGCTTCTGTATCTGATGCAGGAAAAAGGGATGGATGCCAAGGCCCTGGAAAAAATGCTCTACAAGGAATGCGGCTGGTACGGTGTTTCCGGTGGCATCGGCTCAGAAATGCTAGTGCTCAAAGAGTCGGATGATCCCCTGGCCAAAGCCGCCATCGACATGTTTGTCTATCGCATTGCCCGCGAAACCGGCTCCCTGGCTGCAGCTCTGGGTGGTCTGGATGTCATGGTCTTCACCGGCGGTGTGGGTGAAAATGATGCCGACCTGCGTGCTGCAGTTGTTGAACAGAGCGCCTGGCTGGGCATGAAAATCGACCCGCGCCGCAACGCCTCGAATGAATACCTGATCTCAGCCGACGACAGCCGGGTCAAAATCTTCGCCATCCCCACCAATGAAGAAAAAATGATCGCCCGACATACGTTGAAGCAGTTGGGTGTGGCAGAGTAGCTAATCGCTGTGGGAGCTCATTCCATGAGCGAGGTTTTTTGTATCGTTCGCGGAGCGAACTCCTACAGAAGTTGTGGGATTTCACTCTGTCTGTGAACGATATCAAACCAACATAAATTCAACCGGAGGCATCCTTATGTCCCTGACTCGTCAGCAAAGCCCCCTTGATCAGGCGATTGGCCAGTTTGATACCCTGCTGCGGACCCTGGTGCCCAAGGCCGCCCAACCTTATCGTGCCAACCCCATGAATAAGCATGAACAGCCGGATCTGGATGAAGCCGAGCGCAAACACGCTGCCGGCTTGATGCGCATCAACCACACCGGCGAAGTCTGTGCCCAGGCGCTTTATCAGGGCCAGGCCATGACCGCCAAACTGGAAGAAGTCCGTGATCAGATGACCCTGGCTGCCCAGGAAGAAATTGACCATCTGGCCTGGTGTGATCAACGCCTTCAGGAGTTGGACAGCCGCACCAGTCTGCTTAACCCGGTTTTCTATGCGCTTTCTTTTGGAATCGGTGCAGCAGCAGGCAAGGCCGGTGATAAATACAGCCTGGGTTTTGTCGCGGCCACCGAAGATCAGGTCTGCCACCACCTGGAAGAACACTTTGAGTCCCTGCCCGCCCAGGATGAGCGTTCACGGGCCATTCTGCGCCAGATGCATGAAGATGAAGCGCATCATGCCGATTGGGCGCTTCAGGCTGGCGGTGTGGAGTTTCCCAGGCCGGTTAAAAAAATGATGACTCTGATGTCAAAAGTGATGACCAAGAGCGTTTATCGTATATAATCGCGCGTTTTTTGAGGGAAGAAGATGCTCAAAACGCCCTACTATCTGATCGATAAAAGCAAACTTAAGCGCAACCTGGAAATCATTGCCAGGGTGCGCGAAGAGTCGGGGGCCAAGTCCCTGCTGGCGCTCAAGTGTTTTGCCACCTGGGGTGTCTTTGACCTGATGCAGGAGTACATGGACGGCACGACTTCTTCTTCCCTTTTTGAAGTCAAACTGGGCAAACAAAAATTTGCCGGGGAAACCCATGCCTACAGCGTGGCCTATGCCGATGATGAAATTGAAGAAGTGCTGGCTCACAGTGACAAAATCATCTTCAACTCCATCAGCCAGCTAGAACGTTTTTCTGCAGTTTCCGAAGGCAAAACCCTTGGTTTGAGGGTCAATCCCGGCGTTAGCTCTTCAGATTTTACCCTTGCTGACCCGGCCCGCCCGCACAGCCGTCTGGGTGAACACGACCCGGACAGGATTGCCGCGGTTCTGGATCAGGTCTCAGGCTTCATGTTTCACAACAACTGTGAAAATGCCTCCTTTGAGCGTTTTGATGAACTCCTGCAAGTCATCGAAACCCGCTTTGGACATCTGCTGGAACAAGTCAGCTGGGTCAGCCTTGGTGGTGGCATTCACTTCACGGGCGAAGGTTACCCCCTGCAACGCTTTTGTCAGCGCCTGAAGGATTTTGCTGAGCGTTACAGTGTTCAGGTTTACCTGGAACCCGGCGAAGCCGCCATCACTAACTCCACCAGCCTGGAAGTCACGGTGCTGGATCTGCTCAACAACGGCAAAGACCTGGCAATTGTCGACTCTTCGATTGAAGCCCATATGCTGGATCTTCTGATCTACCGGGAAACGGCCAAACTGGAACCCAATCAGGGTGATTACACTTATCAGGTCTGTGGCAAATCCTGTCTGGCCGGGGATATCTTCGGTGAATTCCAGTTTGAAAAGCCCTTGCAGATTGGTGATCGGCTGTCTTTTCAGGATGCGGCGGGCTATACGATGGTTAAGAAAAACTGGTTTAATGGTGTGAAAATGCCGTCTATTGCTGTTAAACAGCTGGATGGTCGCGTTGAGCTTATCAAAGAGTTTTCCTACGATGATTTTGTGCAGGCTTTGTCCTAGTGTGCAGACTTATTCCGAGCAAGGAACTTGCCAGTCAGGACGCGTGAATACATCCCTGTAAGCTCTGGCCACGACCTCCTGTCGTGGACAGCCTGACCTGGCAACACCTTGCTCTAAGCTCGCGGCAAGCGGAGCAGGGACAACAAGACTTTCTTGTCAGTGAGAGAAGAAATTACGAGCACAAGGAACTTGCCAGTCAGGACGCGTGAATACATCCTTGTAAGCTCTGGCCACGACTTCCTGTCGTGGACAGCCTGACTTGGCAATACCTTGTTCTTACAGTAGCAGTCTTTCAGTAAACCAATTTTAAAAGTGGAGTGATGTCCGGAAATGAAAAAGAATGTCTTGATTATCGGAGGTGGGGGCGTTGCTCAGGTGGTCGCCCATAAGTGCGCTCAGAATAATGATGTTCTGGGCCAGATTGTTCTGGCATCACGCACGAAAGAAAAGTGTGATGCCATTGTTCAAAGTGTCGAAGAAAAAGGCAGTATGAAGCTGCCCGGCAAGATTCAAACCTTCGCTCTGGATGCTCTGGATATTGCTGCCACTGAAGAGCTGATTCGTAAGACAGAAACCCGCATTGTGATTAATGTTGGCTCTGCTTTTATCAATATGTCGGTGATGACAGCCTGTATCAATACCGGTGCTGCCTATCTGGATACCGCCATCCACGAAGAGCCTGACAAGATTTGTGAAGATCCACCCTGGTACGGCAACTACGAGTGGACGCGCAAGGATGAATTTGCCAAGGCCAAAACGACCGCCATTCTGGGTGTGGGTTTTGATCCGGGTGTGGTCAATGCCTATGCCAAGCTGGCGGTGGATGAGTATTTTGACACTGTGGACTCCATCGATATCATCGATATCAATGCCGGGGATCATGGTCGTTATTTTGCCACCAATTTTGACCCCGAAATCAACTTCCGTGAATTCACCGGTCGTGTCTGGTCCTGGCAGAATCGTCAGTGGACCAAAAACAAGATGTTTGAAAATAAACGCACCGACAACCTGCCGGTGGTGGGGGAGCGCACCAGCTACATGACCGGGCATGATGAAATCCATTCTCTGTCCAAGAATCTGGATGTGCCCAATATTCGCTTCTGGATGGGTTTTGGTGAGCGTTACATCACCGTGTTTACCGTGCTCAACAGTCTGGGTCTTTTATCGGAACAGCCGGTTACGACCGCTGAAGGGCAGGAAGTGGTGCCCCTGAAAGTGGTCAAAGCAGTGCTGCCGGATCCTTCATCACTGGCCCCGGATTACACGGGCAAAACCTGCATCGGTGATTTGGTCAAGGGCAAAAAGGATGGCAAGGAGCGCGAAGTCTTTATCTACAATGTCGCCGACCACAAGGAGGCCTATGAGGAAGTGGGCAGTCAGGGGATTTCCTATACCGCAGGTGTGCCGCCCGTGGCAGCGGCTCTGCTGATTGCAGATGGCACCTGGGATGTGGGAACCATGGCCAATGTGGAAGAGCTGCCACCGCAGCCTTTTTTGAACCTGCTCAATCAGATGGGGTTGCCCACCTCGATTCGGGATGAAGAAGGGGAAAGGCCTTTGTACTTTTCCTGAGAACTTTCCTGTTCAACCTAAAAAGCCAGCAATTGCTGGCTTTTTAGTGGATAAAACAGCCTGCTTAGTCTTCCACGATTGCAAAGCTGTGAGTGATCTCGACACCGGCTTTACCCAGCATGATGGAGGCCGAGCAGTATTTGTCCGCAGACAGGCCGACCGCTTTTTCAACCTGCTTTTCTTTCAGTTCCCTGCCGGTGACCACAAAGTGCAGGTGGATTTTACTGAAGACAGCAGGCACTTCATCCACCCTTTCTGCGTCCACTTCCACATGGCAATCACTGATTTTCTGGCGTGCTTTTTGCAGAATATTAACCACATCAAAGCTGCTGCAGGCACCCAGCCCCATCAATAAAAGCTCCATGGGACGAGCGCCAGTGTTGCGGCCCCCTTTTTCGGGCGGGCCATCCACCACGATGGAGTGGCCACTGCCGGATTCGGCGACAAATTGCACGCCATCCGTCCATTTTACTTTTGCTTGCATCGTTTCAACCCATTACTGACTTATAGAAGTAACTTTTATATTAACATTCTTGGTGTTCTAATGTGATTCTGGTTCAGGCTAAATTCAGGAGTATTTCATGACCGAGCTTCAAACCGAAGAACAAGCAAAGGCTTTGGAAATCTATTTGCAGCAGGCTCATACCCGCCGCTATGCCAAGCGTTCTCTGGTGATCCATGCCGGTGAGGATGCCCACTCTGTTTACTATCTGCTCAAGGGCAGTGTGGCTGTCTATATTGAAGATGAGCAGGGGCGGGAAATGATCGTTTCCTATCTGAATCAGGGCGACTTTTTTGGTGAGTTGGGCCTGTTTGATGAAATCAGCCGCCGCAGTGCCTGGGTCAGAGCCCGAGCCGACTGTGAAGTCGCTGAGATGAGTTACCAACGCTTTGCCCAGTTGGCCCAGGAACATCAGTGTTTGTGGTTTTTGCTGGGCAATCAATTGGCCGTGCGCTTGAGAGCAACCACCGAAAAAGTCGGTGACTTGGCTTTTCTGGACGTCACTGGTCGTATTGCCCGGGTTCTGCTGGAACTGGCCAAGCAGCCGGATGCCATGACTCACCCTGAGGGAATGCAGGTCAAGATCACCCGTCAGGAGATTGCGCAACTGGTTGGCTGCTCACGGGAAATGGCTGGCCGGGTGTTAAAAGACCTGGAGGAACGCGGACTGGTGGATGCCGATGGCAAGACCCTGGTCATCCGTGACCCCAGTTTGAGACCTGTCTATGGTTAATTAAAAAAAGTCGAAGGCAACACCAATTAACGTCATGAGCGCAGGTGAGGCAAGGCAAAATTGATCGAAAAAGCGGAGTTTACGTGCGAGTAAATGAGCATTTTGAGAACAATTTTAACGCAGTATCAGCAAGCGTAATAGTTAATTGAAAAGCTGTTCCAGTGCCTGCCCAGGATCTTCCGCCCGCATGAAGGCTTCACCCACCAGAAAAGCATTAACCTGATGTTCCTGCATGGCGGCCACATCCTTGCGGGTGAGAATGCCGCTTTCCGTCACCACCAGCCTGTCTTCGGGAATATCGGGTAAAAGATCCCAGGTGTGGTTGAGACTGACTTCAAAGCTGTGCAGATCCCGGTTGTTGATACCGATGATGCGGTTGGACAATTTCAGAGCCCGGTTTAACTCTTCGCGATTGTGGACTTCAATCAGAACATCCATACCCAGCTCATGAGCCAGCAGGTTCAGGTCACTCATCTGCTCATCGCTCAGGCAGGCTGCTATCAGGAGGATGCAGTCGGCATGGATGGCTCTGGCTTCGTAAACCTGGTAGGGGTCAACGATGAAATCCTTGCGAATCACTGGGAGATGGCAGGCCGCTCTGGCTTCCTGCAGATAGTCTTCATGCCCCTGGAAAAAGTCCCGGTCGGTCAGGACAGAAAGGCAGGCTGCCCCGGCTGTTTCATAACGCTGGGCAATTTCGGCGGGAATAAAATCATTCCGTAATACGCCCTTGCTGGGAGAGGCTTTTTTGATTTCTGCAATCACAGCAGACAGCCCTTGCGCCCTTTTGCTGAAGAGGGCATCGGTAAAACCACGGGGTAAATCTGCCTTGTCGGCTTTTTTCTGCAGATCCTGCAGGCTGACTTGTTGCTGACGCTCAGCCACTTCTTCGTGCTTGCGAGCGACAATTTTTTTAAGAATGGTGGGGGTTTCAGTATTCATAAGGCAACCTGGTTATTTCATGGCCTGGGTGAAGTTGACCAGCGCCTTGAGCTTTTCGGCAGCCTGTCCGGAAGCTATGGCATCCTGGGCCAGAGCCACACCTTCAATGATGGAATCGGCAATATCCGCGGCATAGAGCGCGGCACCGGCATTCAGCAGTACCATATTCAAAGCCGGGCCCTGTTCATTGCCCAGCACCTGACGAATCAGTTGCAGAGACTCCTGGGCTGTTTCCACCTTGAGGCTGTCCAGCGAGTGTCTTTCCAGGCCAAAATCTTCGGGTTGAATGGTGTATTCCAGAAGCTGGCCATCCCGACATTCAGCGACATGAGTCACAGCGGCAATGGAAACCTCATCCAGGCCATCTTCAGCACTCACCACCAGGGCATGTTTCAGCTTGAGTTGATCAAGCACTTCCGCAAGCGGTCTGACCAGCTCTGGAGTGTAGACACCCAGCAGTTGGTACTGGGCGCTGGCCGGATTGGTCAGGGGGCCGAGAATATTGAAAAGAGTGCGCACGCCCATTTCCTTGCGTGGGCCAACCGCATGTTTCATGGCGCTGTGGTGGGCTGGAGCAAACATGAAGCCGACTCCCAGCTCTTCCACGCAGCGAGCGACTTCAATCGGAGTGATATTCAGGTTCACACCGGCGGCTTCCAGTACATCGGCACTGCCACTGGATGAAGAAACCGAACGGTTACCGTGTTTGGCGACCTGCCCACCGGCTGCAGCAACCACAAAACTGGTGCAGGTGGAAACATTGAACAGATTGGCACCATCGCCTCCGGTGCCAACAATATCCACCAACTGCTCGGAGTTGACAGTCACGGGAGTGGCCAGGCTGCGCATGACTTCAGCGGCAGCCGTGATTTCATCAACGCTCTCGCCTTTCATACGCAGAGCTACCAGAAAACCACCCATCTGGGCCTGGGTGGCCTCACCGGTCATGATTAGCTGCATGACATCGCGCATTTCATCGCGGCTCAGATTTTCGTGGCGAGTCACCCTGTCCAGGGCGGCTTTCATATCCATGCGGTAACCTCTATTTTTGTGGGCAAGTCCTGAGGACTGGTCAGGTCACGACCCGGCGGTTGGCGCCAGCGAGTCAGGGAAAGACGAGTGCAGATGTCAGTTCATGGATAGAAGTGCCATCTGAAAAGCCAACTGCCGGGTAAAAGTGACCTCGTTTAGTTCTTATTGCTCAAGAAAATTCTTTAAACGCAAACAACCTGCTCGTGACCTTTGTCAGGTTAGGCCTATTTAGGTGTTCAGGAAGTTTTTCAATAGCTCGTGCCCCTGCTGCGAGAGGATGGATTCAGGGTGAAACTGAACGCCTTCAATCGGCAGGGTCTTGTGTTTCAGACCCATGATCAACCCCGGTGTGGGGTCATCCTGAACCACCCGTGCGGTGATTTCCAGACAGTCTGGCAGGCTGGCTTCATCAACCACCAGCGAATGATAGCGGGTCACCGAAAGCGGGTTGTCCAGCCCCTGGAAGACTCCCTGATGCTGATGTTCGACCCAGGAAGTTTTGCCATGCATGACCTGGGGCGCACGCACCACCTGGGCACCAAAAACCTGACCGATGGCCTGGTGACCAAGACAGACACCCAGAATGGGCAGTTTGCCGGCAAAGTGTTCGATGGCCTGCAGGGAAATGCCCGCTTCATTGGGAGTGCAGGGGCCGGGGGAAATCACCAGATGGCTGGGGTTCAGAGCTTCAATCTGTTCCAGGGTGATGGCATTGTTGCGTTCAACTCTTACCTCGGCACCCAGTTCAGCCAGGTACTGCACAACATTGAAGGTAAAGCTGTCGAAATTGTCGATCATCAGCAGCATGGTGTCGGTCTTTTGCGTAGAAAAGGATAATCCTAACATTTTACGTGACGCAATTTTCAGCTATTTTGCCATAAAAGCCCCGGGATGAGGTTAACGATAACCACTGGCCTGGAGGTTGAAGAGTTCGGCATAGCGCCCTTGTTGGGCCATCAGTTGTTGGTGGTTGCCTGCTTCCAGCACCTGTCCACCCTGAATGAACACAATTTTATCGGCCATGCGCACCGTGGAAAAACGGTGCGAGATGAGGATGGCCATTTTGTTGCGTGTATGCTTTCGAAAATACTCAAACATCTGGGCTTCAGCCTCGGCATCCATGGCGGCGGTGGGTTCGTCAAGCACCAGAATATCGGCCTGATCCCGCATAAAGGCTCGGGACAGGGCAATCTTCTGCCACTGACCGCCGGAAAGTTCCTGCCCTCCCTTGAACCAGCGCCCCAGTTGCGTGTGGTAGCCGTGTTGCATTTGTTGAATGAAATCATCGGCCATGCCGGATTCGGCAGCCTGTTTCCAGCGCTCTTCGTTGCTGAAGGCTTCAACATCACCCATGCCGATGTTTTCCCCGACCAGAAACTGATAGCGCACAAAATCCTGGAAAATAACCCCGATACGCTGGCGCAGGGTGAGTGGATTCCAGTCTTTCAGATCGGTGCCATCCAGAAGAATGCGCCCGCGGTCAGGATCGTAAAGTCGGGTAAGCAGCTTGATCAAAGTGGTTTTTCCGGAACCGTTTTCACCCACCAGGGCCAGGCTTTCACCGGGTTGTAAATGCAGGCTGAAATCCTGAATAGCGTGTTTTTGCGAACCTGGGTAGGTGAAGCTGATCATTTCAAAGCGCAGGCCATCCCCCGGTTGGTTGCCCTGAGTCACCTGCCCGGTTTCATCCGGAACGGGTTGCTCCAGGTATTCATAGAGGTTGGAAAGATAAAGGTTGTCTTCATACATGCCACTGATGGCGGTCAGGCAGGCACTCACGGCGGTTTGCCCCTGTTTGAAGACCAGCAGATACATGGTCATGTCACCCAGGGTGATCTTGCCCAGTACCGTATCCACAACCACCCAGGCATAGGCGGCGTAAAAAGTCAGGGTACCCAGCAGGCCCAGCAGAAAACCCCAGGTTTCCCGGCGCAGAATCAGTTTGCGGTCTTCCTTGAACAGGGTGTCAAAGATGGCTTTATAGCGTCCCAACAATAAAGGGCCCAGCTGAAAGAGCTTGACCTCCTTGATGGTGTCTTCACGGGCCAGCACGGTTTCCAGGTACATCTGGGCGCGGGTTTCCGGTGAGCGGCGCCGGAAAATCTGAAAGGCATCTCCGGAGAATTTTGCCTCGGCAATGAACACAGGCAGGGCACCCACAAAAAGCAAAAGGAGTGCCCAGGGTGAAAACTGGATCAGCAGAAAAGCAAAGCTCAGCAGGGAAATGGCATTTTGCAGCAGGCTGAAGGTTTTGTTGACCAGGGCCAGGGGGCGGGTCGAGGCTTCGCGACGGGCGCGGGTCAGCTTGTCATAGAATTCCGAGTCTTCAAACTGGGCCAGGGACAGCGTCTGGGCTTTCTCCAGAATCATGACATTGACCTTTTGTCCCAACAAAGCCCGCAGTAGGGCCTGATGAGCGGCGGTTGCTCTTTGTGCCGCACTGATGCCGATCAACACCAAAGCTTCCAGCAGAACGTAGGTCAGCAAAGGCTGGTAGTCCATTTCCCCCGTGCTTTGGTAGACCTCCATGGCAGCCACCACGGCATCAACGATCAACTTGCCCAGCCAGGCGGCCACTGCAGGCAGAATACCGCTGATCAGGGTCAGCAGCACAAGGCCAAATGTCAGGCGGCGTGACGTCTGCCAGACCAGGTTCATGGCACGGCGGGTGTAACGGAAAACACCCAGAAAGCGGTGAATTTCTTTGGGTGGTACAGGGTTACCGTGGTTAGGTGGCGACACTTGTGTTTCCCGGTTGATCAGTGTTTTATTGAGCTTGCAGTTTGCAGTCATCACTGCCAAGCTGTAAAAGTTGTCTTTAAAACTCACCTTAATTATTAAGGAGAAGTTATGGATATTTCAGGTGCTGGATCCGTCATGGCGCAAGCAGCCATGAAGCAGAATGAGTCACAGAATAAAACTGAGGCTCAGATCAGTCTGCTGAAAGATTCTCAGGAACAGCCTGCACAGGCTGTGACTGAGTTGGTCAATTCTGTGTCCCAGCCGGAAGGTGGCAAGGGCCAAAATCTGGACCTTAAAGCCTGATGGCTTCTTGCTAAAAGTGGGAAGGGAGGCTAGGCTTCCCTTCTCATCCCAACTACAGCGGAGTTTTAAACAATGGATATTTCCGGCGTTAGTCCTGAGCTGATAGCCTTACGTGTAGCTGAGCAAGAGAAGGTGTCTACACGTTTGGAAGCGCAGGCAGGTTTGGTTAAGGAAACTCTCGACCAGCAAGCAAATGCGGTTATGCAACTGATGGAAGCAGTGCCTTTGCCAGAAGGCCGCAGCGGTCATAACGTCAACCTCACGGTCTGAATTGCGCCGGGTTTAGCTGTTTTCCACTTCCAGGCGATCCACCTTCTGGAAACCTCTGGGCAGTTTGCTGCCTCGCTTGCCCCTTTCTCCAAAATAATGCTCCAAATCAGCCGGTTTTAGGGTCAGTTTACGCTGACCAGCGAGCACTTTCAGGCTGCATTGTTCTGGCAGAATGGCCAGAGCAACCACTCTTTCTTCCCGGCTGGCTGCACGACGTGCCGGTATATCGATCATCTTGTTGCCCTTACCCTTGCTGAGCTGCGGCAGTTCACTGATGGGGTAAACCAGCAGGCGTCCTTCATTGGAAAGCACAGCCAGTAGCAGTGGTTCACCTTCAGCGGTTCCGGGTAACAGCTGCGGGGGCATGACTTCCGTGCCCTTGGGCGGATTCAATAATCCCTTGCCAGCTTTGTTCTTACTGGCCATATCGCCCAAAGTGGTGATAAAGCCATAACCGGCATCCGAAGCCACCAGGGCGCGCTGGTCTTCCTGGCCGATCAGGAGGCCACGGAATTCAGCACCCGCCGGTGGGTTGAGGCGGCTGGTCAGAGGTTCGCCCTGGCCACGGGCCGAAGGCAGAGTATGGGTTGGCAGGCTATAACTGCGCCCGGTGTCATCCAACAGAATGACGGACTGGTTGGTTTTTCCAGCGGCCGCCAGGAAGAAACTGTCGCCACTTTTGTAATTCAGGCTGGCGGGATTCAGGTCATGGCCCTTGGCAGCCCTTATCCAGCCTTTTTTGGACAGAACCACCGTGACCGGGTCAGCGCCGACCAGTTCGGTTTCGGAAAAGGCACGTGCTTCCTGTTTGGCTTCCACCAGGGCTGAGCGCCGCTCATCACCATAGCTTTCAGCATCGGCCTGCAATTCATCGGTAATCAGCTTGCGCAGCTTGCTTTCACTGCCCAGCAGGGTGGCGAGTTTTTTGCGCTCTTTTTCCAGCTCACTTTCCTCACCTCGAATTTTTTCTTCTTCCAGGCGTGCCAGGTTGCGCAGTTTCAGATCCAGAATGGCATCGGCCTGACGTTCAGAGAGGCCAAAGGCCTGCATCAGTTCCTTTCTGGGTTCCTCTTCCTCACGAATAATGCGAATAACTTCGTCAATATTCAAATAGGCAATCAACAAGCCAGCCAGCAGGTGAAGGCGATCTTCGACTTTTTTCAGGCGATTTTCCAGGCGGCGAATCACAGTGCTGCGCCGGAAGGTCAGCCACTCACTGAGCAGAGTGTTCAGGGGTTTGACTTGAGGGCGACCGTCCAGACCGATGACATTGAAGTTGGCCCGCTGGTTTTTTTCCAGATCCGTGGTGGCAAACAGGTGGGCCATGAGGGCATCGGTGTCCACCCGGTTGGAACGGGGCACCAGAACCAGGCGCACGGCGTTTTCATGGTCGGATTCATCGCGCAGATCCGCCAGCAAAGGCAGTTTTTTGGCCTGCATCTGGGCGGCAATCTGTTCCAGAAGCTTGCTGGGAGACACCTGGTAAGGCAGCGCCTGAATGACAATTTCACCGTCTTCCAGCGTCCAGGTGGCGCGACTTTTCACCGACCCCTTGCCGGTGGTGTAGATTTTCTCCAACTCCTCCGCCGGGGTGATGATCTGGGCTCCGGTGGGAAAGTCCGGCCCTTTGACGAACTGCATCAAATCACGAACGCTGGCTTCCGGGTGGTGCAGCAGATGAATGGTGGCCTGGGTGATTTCCCTGGCATTATGGGGTGGAATGTCTGTTGCCATGCCCACGGCAATGCCGGTGCCACCGTTCAAAAGCAGATGCGGCAGGCGCGCCGGGAGTACTTCCGGTTCCAGCATGGTGCCATCAAAGTTGGGCACCCAATCGACGGTGCCCTGCCCGAGTTCCTTGAGCAGCAGTTCGGAAAAACGCGCCAGGCGTGATTCGGTATAACGCATGGCGGCAAAGGATTTGGGGTCATCCGGGCTGCCCCAGTTACCCTGACCATCAACCAGTGGGTAGCGATAGCTGAAGTTCTGGGCCATCAACACCATGGCTTCATAGCAGGCGGAATCCCCGTGGGGGTGAAACTTACCCAGAACATCACCCACCGTGCGCGCTGATTTTTTGTATTTGGCCGTAGCAGAAAGGCCCAGTTCGCTCATGGCATAAATGATGCGGCGCTGCACGGGTTTCATGCCATCCCCAATGTGCGGCAGGGCACGATCCAGAATCACGTACATGGAATAATCCAGGTAAGCTTTTTCGGTGTACTGGCTCAGGCTTTGGCGCTCAAAGTTGTCATCTACAAATTCGTTATAACTGCTCATCAACGACGGCCCTTCACTGGTCGGAAATCTCGATAGGTTGCATAGCTTACTGGATAAATCCTCATCAATCACCCGGCAAGTTTGTTTACTTGTGTAGTGAGTGCTATGCCCACCCGCAGGCAGTCGCTATAATCCCTGTAGCAAGCGACCACTGACAGTGCTCATATCTGGATCGTTGAACAGGCCAGGGAGAAGTGAAATGATTTTGAAAGACTATGTACACCGCCCGGATGCTGATCCCAAATCCGAAGAAACCTGTGCTGATGCAGCGACCCGACTGCGTAATGCCTTCAAGACCAATGAGGATGTTGTTGTCCTGAATGATATTCGTGTGCCCTATGATGAGGGACGCACGGTTAATGTCGATCACATTGTATTGCACAGCTACGGCATGACGTTGATTAACAGCCGCGCCATTCATGGCAAGATTGAAATCAACTACCGTGGTGAATGGAGCCGCAGCATCCGGGGTCGGGAAGTGGCCATGCAAAATCCGGTGGAAATGTTCAAGTACGTCAGTCGCAATATTCGCCAGATGCTGACCGAGCGTATTGATGAACTCCTGACCCGCAGCAAGGGCAGCCAGAAAACCTTTGAAAACATGCCGATTGATGTGCTGTTTATTCAGGCTCCCAAGAGTGCCATTGTGGGCACCGGGATCAATAATTCCAGCATTATCTTTTCTGAAGCCCTGACGCAAAGCATCAACCGTACTTTCAGCGCTTATAAAAAGCGTGAATTTCAGATGTATGGTGGCCTGGATACCTTCAAGATTTCCCGTTCGGATATGTACGCCATAGCCGATTTTCTGATGGGCAAGGAAATCGATCGCAGCAGCTACCCGGACAGCAGTGAAACCACAACAACCACCAAGAGTGAAAAGGCCCCCGAAGGCAAACGCGGTATCGTCAAGGCCCAGTCCACACGCCCGGTTAAAATCATCAAGGGCAAGAACATCAAGCCCGGCAAGGCCAGGCGCGAAGAGCAGGAAGGCTAGGTGATATCCGCCAGATTACCCTTGGACTCCAGCCAGCTTTTACGATCCGGGGAGCGTTTTTTGGCCAGCAGCATGTCCAGCAGTTCGTTGGCCTGATCGCCTTCCTCGCGGGTCAACTGCACCAGGCGGCGGGTTTCCGGTGCCATGGTGGTTTCTCTTAGCTGCTGAGGGTTCATTTCCCCCAGACCCTTGAAGCGTTGGGTGTTGATTTTGGCTTTGCGGCCACTCAGGCGATCCAGTACGGCTTCCTTCTCGCTTTCATCCAAGGCATAAAAAACCTCCTTGCCGCAATCAATCCGGTACAGAGGAGGCATGGCCACAAAAACATGGCCTTGTTTCACCAGAGCCGGGAAGTGACGCTGGAAAAGTGCGCACAGCAGGGTGGCGATGTGCAGACCATCGGAGTCGGCATCGGCCAGGATACAAATTTTGTTGTAGCGCAGACCCTTGAGGTCTTCCGAGCCTGGGTCAATGCCCAGGGCCACAGCAATGTCGTGAACCTCCTGGGAGGCAAGAATCTGTGAGGAATCCACTTCCCAGGTATTGAGGATTTTACCGCGCAGCGGCATGATCGCCTGGAAAATCCGGTCTCTGGCCTGTTTGGCAGAACCACCGGCTGAATCCCCTTCCACCAGAAAGAGTTCACTGCGGGCAATATCCGTACCCGTGCAGTCAGCCAGTTTGCCGGGCAGGGCCGGACCCTGGGTTATTTTTTTACGCACCACCTTTTTGGCGGCTTTCAAACGGCGGTTGGCTCGGCTGAGTACCAGCTCGGCAATACGTTCGGCATCCAGGGTGTGCTGGTTCAGCCACAGGGAGAAAGCATCCTTGATGACGCCACTGACAAAGGTGGCACTCTGGCGTGATGACAGGCGCTCCTTGGTTTGTCCCGCAAACTGGGGGTCCTGCATTTTCAGGGAAAGCACGAACGCACAATCCTGCCAGAGGTCTTCCGGGGCCAGCCGCACCCCACGTGGCAGCAGGTTGCGATATTCACAGAATTCCCGCAGAGCTTCCAGCAGGCCGGAGCGCAAACCATTGACGTGAGTGCCACCCTGGGTGGTGGGGATCAGGTTGACGTAGCTTTCCTGAACCAGCTCGCCGCCTTCGGGCAGCCAGACCAGCGCCCAGTCCATGGCTTCATGCTGAGCCTTGAACTCCCCCGAGAAGGGACTGGCAGGCAGGGTTTCCCAGCCTTGACAGGTCTGGGTCAGGTAATCTTTCAGGCCTTCATTGAAGAGCCATTCATCAACCAGGATTTCGCCGCTGTCCGGGTCGGTTTCCTGTTCATTGATGAAGGTGATTTTCAGGCCGGGGCAGAGGACAGCCTTGGCCCTCAGCAGATGACGCAGGCGGCCCAGGGCATAACGGGGGCTGTCAAAATAGCTTTCATTGATCCAGTAACGCAGGCAGGTGCCGGTGTTTTTCTTGCCACAGCTGCCAATGACTTCCAGTTCGGAAGCTTTTTCACCCTCGGCAAAACCAATGCGCTGCACCTGACCATCACGCCAGACGGTCACTTCCAGTTTGCTGGACAGGGCATTGACCACGGAAACCCCTACCCCGTGCAGGCCCCCGGAAAACTCATAGTTTTTATTGGAGAACTTGCCCCCGGCATGCAGGCGCGTGAGGATGAGTTCCACCCCGGAAACCCCGTATTCAGGATGGGGATCAATCGGCATCCCGCGGCCGTTATCCTGCACACTCAGACTGTTGTCCTTGTAGAGGGTGACGGTGATTTCGCTGGCATGCCCGGCAAGGGCTTCATCAACACTGTTGTCGATGACTTCCTGGGCCAGATGGTTGGGGCGGGAAGTGTCTGTGTACATGCCGGGGCGCTTGCGCACCGGGTCAAGGCCGGTAAGGACTTCAATAGCACTGGCGTTATATTGACTCATTTGACTTGTTCCTGATTACTACCACTGGAAAGCGCAGGAGGAAACCTCTGATTAACTATTACGCTTGCTTATGCTGTGTTGAAATTGGCCTCAAAATGCTCATTTACTATTTGTAAACTCCGCTTTTTCGTTCAATTTCGCCTTGCCTAACCTGCGCTCATCACGTTGATCAGAGGCTTCCTAGTTTGCCTGCAAGCAGGGGCGGGTGTCGAGCTGGACATTAAAAAGCCTGCAACCCCCGGAAGGATTACAGGCTCAGAAAAGCACCGGATGAGATCAGCCGCCCAGTTTGGGACCTGCGGCAATAATGGCTTCATCCACACCGGAGAATTTGCGGAAATTCTCGATAAAGCTGGAAGCCAGTTCCTGGGCCTGACGGTCATAGGCATCCTGATCTTCCCAGGTTTCCCGTGGGTTCAGGAGGCTGGAGTCCACACCCGGTACATGCGTGGGGATCTGCAGGTTCAGAGTCGCCAGGGTTTCGGTTTCGGCATCCGCCAGGGCACCATTTTGTACGGCATTCACGATGGCGCGGGTGGTGGGGATGCTGAAACGGTTGCCGCCCTGGCCGTAGGCCCCACCGGTCCAGCCGGTGTTGACCAGGTAAACTCTGGAGCCAAAAGCTTCGATCCGTTTGATCAGCAGATCGGCATACTCACGTGCAGGGCGTGGGAAGAAAGGTGCACCGAAACAGGTGGAGAAGGTGGCTTCCAGACCGGAAGTGGAACCCATTTCTGTCGAGCCGACTTTGGCTGTGTACCCGGAGAGGAAGTGATAAGCCGCCGCTTCCTTGGTCAGAATGGAAACCGGGGGCAGGACACCGCTCATGTCACAGGTCAGGAAGATGATGGCATTGGGTTCACCGGCACGGTTTTCCAGCACACGCTTTTCCACATGCTCCAGCGGATAAGCCGCACGGGAGTTCTGGGTCAGGCTGTCATCGGCATAATCCGGCTCGCGGCGATCATCCAGAACCACGTTTTCCAGAACCGAACCAAAACGAATGGCATCCCAGATGATGGGTTCATTCTTCTGTGAGAGGTCAATACACTTGGCGTAGCAGCCGCCTTCGATGTTAAAGACAGTGCCCACACCCCAGCCGTGTTCGTCGTCACCAATCAGGTAGCGCGAAGGATCGGCGGACAGGGTGGTTTTGCCGGTGCCTGACAGGCCAAAGAAGAGGGTGGTTTCACCATCTTCGCCGACATTGGCGGAGCAGTGCATGGGCAGCACATCGGCATCCGGCAGCAGGAAGTTCTGCACCGAGAACATGGCTTTTTTCATTTCCCCGGCGTAGCGCATACCGGCAATCAGCACCTTGCGCTCGGCAAAGTTCAGGATCACACAGCCATCGGAGTTGGTGCCGTCACGGGAAGGGTCGCATTCAAAGTGGGGGGCATTGAGAATGGTCCACTCTTCCTTGCTGCTGGCATTAAAGCTGTCCGGGCGGATAAACAGGGTGCGACCAAAAAGATTGTGCCAGGCCGTCTCTGTGGTGACACGCACCGGCAGGTAATGCTGTGGATCGGAACCCACGTGCAGCTCGGAGACAAAATGTTCTTTTTCCTGAAGATAGGCATCAACCCGCTCCCAGAGGGCCGTGAACTTGTCGGCACTGAAAGGGCGGTTGATGGCACCCCATTCAATTTCTGCCGAGGTGGAAGGCTCATCAACAATGAAACGATCCAGAGGAGAGCGCCCGGTACGTTGACCTGTGTTAACTACCAAGGCTCCGTTGTTTGCAAGTTGGCCTTCGCCGCGTTGAATGGCTAGTTCGATCAGTTGGGCATTGCTTAGGTTGGTATAAGTTTTCACAGCGCTCTCGTTAAGGTTGTTCATTGGTCAGGGGTGGCCTTTATATCTTAGTCGCCCGAAAAGAGGGCGCTATTATGGCAAAAAAACCCGAAAGGGCGAAGACTTGCGCTCAGTCAAAAAATGACCAAAACGCAGTGTAGGCCCATTACACAGAAAAAATCTTTATTATTCATAGGCTTGGGTGCTATAAATAATAATTATTCCTGTTTTGTACAGAAAGTAGTCAGTTGTGACTACAAAAAAGCTTCTCAGTGGAGTTTGTGGCCCTCTGGAAGCTGATTGGCACCGGGTTTTCCCAATAGCTCGGGCAGATCCTGTTTATGGAAAGTATAAACCGTATTGCAGAAATGGCACTGGGTTTCGATCTTGCCCTGCTCTTCGATGATGGCCAGCAATTCAGTTTCACCCAGGCTGGCGACCGCTTCCGAAGTGCGCTCACGGGAGCAGGTGCAGCCAAACTTGAGATTGTGGGGCGGAAACACCCGCAGGGTTTCTTCATGGTAAAGACGATGCAGCAGGGTCAGGGGTTCCAGATCCAGCAGCTCCTGCTGTTGAACTGTGGCTGCCAGCTGCGTGAGACGATTCCAGGCATCCGGGTCAGTGTTGCTGGCATCATCCGGCAGTTGCTGCAGCAAAAGCCCGGCGGCTTTGCGGTTGGCGGCTTCCAGCCAGATGCGGGTGGGCAGTTGCTCGGAATTGGCAAAATAGCCTTCCAGGCAAAGCGCGAGGTTTTCCTTGTCCAGGGAAACGATGCCCTGGTAGCGCTTGCCCTGGGTCGGGTCGAGGGTGATCACCAGTTGGCCGCCCTGGGTGAGCTCCTGCAGGTTGCTGCCCTGAGGCTCACGGCTGAAACGGGCGATGCCACGCAGTTGGTCGCCACCCTGGGCACCGGTGTTGCATTCGGCCATCATCAGGGTGACTTCCCCCTGGCTGCGTACTTCCAGGCTGAGGGTGCCGTCCAGTTTGACGGTGGCCGTCAAGAGGGCTGCAGCGGCCAGCAGTTGGCCCAGCTGTTCTTCCACAGCCGGTGGGTAGTCATGGCGATCCAGAACTTCAGCATAGCTTTGTTGCAGGTGAACCAGTTCGCCACGCACGGCGGTGTGATCAAATAAAAAGCGTTGAACCTGATCGGTTTCCAGGGTGTCTTGAGTTGCAGTCATTCGGTGTCCTGCCGTTTGAAACGGTGTAATTGTCTACGGGATTTTTTATCGGGGCGCTGCTGGGGAGCCAGGGTCGCCGCTCCGGCCAGACGGCGTTTTTCAGCCTCTGCCGCTCTTTTTTCCTGGCTGGCCTGGGTTTCCCGGTAAAGCTGTTGGGCCTGGCTGGCGGGGCCGCGCTGAGCGGAAATATCCAGAACCTCCACTTCCTTGATGTCCCAGCCCTGGGTGATTTTCAAAAGTGCGCCCACTTCAACCAGGCGGCTAACCTTGGGGCGCTGACCATCATATTCAACCTTGCCATTTTCCACAGCGGTTTTGGCCAGACTGCGGGTTTTGAAAAACCGGGCGGCCCAGAGCCACTTGTCCAGGCGCACACCCACAGCTGTGTCAGTGGTGGTCTTGCCCATGGTCAACTGGCCGTTTTGGGTGGGTTGACCGGCTGCAATTCCGCAAAGCGGGTGACCGCCGGGAATTCTGTCATCTGACGAATGGGAGTCTGGCTGTCGGGCTGGGTGATGGTGATCAGCTCGGTGATGCCAAAGCGCCGGGCCGATTCCAGTACATCTTCATTGTCATCGATGAACAGGGTACGGGCTGGATCAAAGGGTTCAATTTTCATCAAAGCTTCCCAGTAGCCCTGCTCTTCCTTGGGAATGCCGACATCCGCAGAGCTGACCACCGCATCCAGATAGTCTTCCAGCCCGGTCAATTTAAGCTTCAACTCCAGGCTTTTGCGATCCGCATTGGTGGCCAGAATCACACGTGGATGGGCTGTTTTCAGCCAGGTCAGAAAATCCACGGCATCAGCGCGAAAGCCAATCAAATGCTGGATTTCATGTTTCAGAGCCACAATATCCACACCCAGACGCTCCGTCCAGTAATCCAGGCTGTACCAGTTGAGCTGGCCTTTTTCAGCCAGAATCAGGGGGATCAGCTCGGCTTTGACCTGCTCATGATCCAGCTTGTGCAGCTCGGCATAGCGGCGCGGCAGGTGCTCCAGCCAGAAGTGGCTGTCAAAATGCAAATCCAGAAGGGTGCCGTCCATATCCAGTAAAACAGTGTCAATACGGCTCCAATTGATCATGCTTGGCCTTGTGGGTCGGTGGGATAGGGTTGATAATCAGTCTAGACTGAATTGTATCGGAAGTTGGCTTCAACCAGAACCCATAAAGTATTTTGACTCACATCAACTTAGGAGAGGCTCTCTCATGCCCGTTCGGCCCAGTATCCTGCAGCGTAAAATCGTGGCGCAAAGCCGTCTTTTCAAAGTGGAAGAGCTGAGCCTGCAATTTGCCAATGGTGAAAAACGTATTTATGAACGCCTGGTCAGTCAGGGTCTGGGAGCGGTCATGATCGTGGCGCTCAATGAGGATGGGGAGGTTATCCTGATTCGTGAGTATGCCGGGGGGATGCACGATTACGTTCTCACTCTGCCCAAGGGGCTGGTGGAAGTGGGTGAAAACCTGATGGTGGCGGCCAATCGCGAGTTGATGGAAGAAACCGGCTATGGTGCCCGCCACCTGGAACCTCTGACCCAGCTTTCGCTGGCCCCCAACTACATGGGCCACAAGATGCAGGTAGTGCTGGCCCGGGATCTTTACCCCTGCAAGCTGGAAGGTGATGAGCCGGAACCCCTGGAGGTTCATTTTCATCCCCTGAATAAAGTCTGCGATCTGCTGAGTCGTGATGACTTTCATGAAGGGCGCTCCATCGCAGCCCTGTTTATTGCCCTGGAAAGGATGAAGCAGGAAGACTCGGGTTATTCACTGGAGACTTGAAATCAGGCCTGGTCAGCCGCATCAAGTGAAGCATACGTTAACTTGTTGCCAGAAGAGGCCAGTGCATGACCGAAGAACAGGATTCTCAAGTCCACGCCGGTGAATTGGTGGTTTCCGATGAATATTTGCCGGAACGCATCTATCTGCTGCCCATTCATAACCGTCCATTTTTTCCCGCCCAGATCCAGCCTTTGGTCATTCCACGTAAACGCTGGGAATCCACTCTGGAACGAGTGGGTGATACTCCGCACCAGGTGGTGGGGGTGGTTTATGTCGGGGAAACCGCCCCGGAAAAACTCAATCTGGACGAGCTGCCACGCACGGGCACGGCAGTCAGAACCCATCGTGTGGAAACCGAAGACAACCGTATTCAGTTTATTGCCCAGGGTTTGAAGCGCTTTAAAATCCAGCGCTGGGTTTCCCGCAAACCGCCTTATCTGGTGGAAGTCACCTACCCCAAGGAAGAGGAAGACAGCAGTGATGAGGCGCGTGCCTATGCCCTGTCACTGATCAATGGCATCAAGGAGCTACTGCCGCTCAACCCTCTTTATGGTGAAGAGCTGAGGCATTATCTGAACCGTTTCAGCCCCAATGAGCCCGGTCCTCTGGCCGACTTTGCCGCAGCCATCACCTCCGCCAAGGGACGCGAATTACAGAAGGTGCTGGAAACCCTGCCACTCTTGCCACGTATGCAGAAGGTATTGCCTTTATTGCGCAAGGAAGTGGAAGTGGCACGCCTGCAGGGGGAAATCAGCGAAGAGGTCAATCAGAAAATCCAGGAGCGCCAGCGCGAATTCTTCCTGCGTGAACAGCTGAAAGTAATCCAGCGCGAACTGGGCATCAGCAAGGATGACAAAACCGCCGAAATGGATGAGTTCCGGGAACGCCTGGAAGGTAAAATCCTGCCTGAAGCCGCGCAGAAACGTTTTGAAGAAGAACTGCAGAAATTTTCCGTTCTGGAATCCGGGTCACCGGAATATGCCGTCACCCGCAACTATCTGGACTGGATTACCTGCCTGCCCTGGGGCATCCGTTCCGATGACAATCTGGATCTGGGCCATGCCCGCAAGGTTTTGGATAGAGACCATGATGGTCTGGGTGATGTCAAAGATCGGATTGTGGAGTTCCTGGCTGAAGGTCGCTTCAAGGGTGACGTTGGTGGTTCCATCATTCTTCTGGTCGGGCCTCCAGGTGTGGGCAAAACCTCGATTGGTCGCTCCATTGCCGAAGCCCTGGATCGCAAGTTTTATCGTTTTTCCGTGGGTGGCATGCGGGATGAGGCGGAAATCAAGGGGCATCGTCGCACCTACATCGGTGCATTGCCCGGCAAGCTGATTCAGGCACTCAAGGAAACCGAAACCGAAAATCCGGTGATCCTGCTGGATGAAATCGACAAACTGGGAACCAGCTTTCAGGGTGATCCTGCCTCTGCTCTGCTGGAAGTGCTGGACCCGGAACAGAACATCAACTTTCTGGACCACTACCTGGATGTCCGGGTGGATTTGTCCAAGGTGCTGTTTTTGTGCACGGCCAATCAGTTGGACAGCATTCCTGGCCCTCTGCTGGATCGCATGGAAACCATTCGTCTCTCGGGTTACATCACCGAAGAAAAACTGGCGATTGCCAAGCACCACCTCTGGCCACGCCTTTTGCGCAGGGCAGGCTTGAAGAAAAAGCAACTCAGCATTACCGATGCAGCCATGAAACAGATCATTGAAGGCTATGCCCGTGAAGCCGGGGTGCGCAAGCTGGAAAAAATGCTGCACCGGATTCTGCGCAAGGCTGCCGTGGAGCTGCTGGAAGATGAGCAAACCACTTCGGTGCGGGTTGGGGTGAAAAACCTTGAAGACTACCTGAGTGCACCACCTTTCCGTACCGAGCAGTTAATGAAAGGTGTGGGTGTGGTGACCGGCCTGGCCTGGACGGCCATGGGGGGTGCCACCCTGTCGATTGAAGCCAGTCAGGTGCATGCCCTGACCCGGGGGTTCAAGATGACCGGGCATCTGGGTGATGTGATGAAGGAGTCAGCCAATATCGCCTACAGCTATGTAATGGGGCACCTGAAAAACTTCGGAGCCAACCCCAAGTTTTACAATGATGCCTTTATTCACCTGCATGTGCCGGAAGGGGCCACCCCCAAAGACGGCCCTTCGGCTGGGGTGACCATGGCCACGGCTCTCTTGTCCCTGGCACTCAACAAAAAACCCGGAAAACTGGCGATGACCGGGGAGCTCAGTTTGACTGGACAGGTACTGCCGGTAGGTGGTATCCGAGAAAAGGTGATAGCGGCCAGGCGTTCGGGAATTTTCACCCTGATTCTTCCTGAAGCCAACCGGCGCGATTATGATGAGCTGCCGGACTACCTTCAGGAAGGTCTGGAGGTGCACTTTGCCAAGCATTTCAAAGAAGTGGCCAAAGTGGCCTTGAATGCCGGCTAGGCCATTTGCAAACGTCTTCTGACAAGGTATACTAATTAAGATAGTTCTTAATTAGGTTGTTCCACCTTGAGCAGGAGAAACACATGAATGTCGATCGCGCCCTACTGTTGTTTGCAGGCATTATGGTACTCATCAGCTTGCTGCTGACCCATTTTGTTCATCCGGGCTTTGTCTGGTTTACGGTTTTCATTGCCGCCAACATGATTCAAGCCAGCTTCACCGGCTTCTGTCCAGCGGTAATGATCTTCAAAAAAATGGGCGTACAACCGGGTTCTGCGTTCAAGTAGTCCTCAAACTCTTCAGTCCCATAAAAAACCCGCCACTCCGGCGGGTTTTTTATGGTGTATAAATCGCAGCCTCTCTTGACATATATCATCCCTGAAGCTTATGTTCAGCCCTGAATGTAATCTTGGGATACAAAATGTTAACAAAAGATTTCGAGCTGCTGAAGATCACTTGCGGTGACCTGAGTCTGGATCAGCCTGCACCCTGGGATATTTGCGATAATAAGGGCGGTGTTTTGTTACCCCAGGGTACCCGAATTGATTCGGAAGATTTTAAAAAGCTACTCGAACAGGTGGGCTATTTTGCCAGGGAGATTGCAGCAAAAACGCCCCAGCCGATTCGCTTCAAAGGTAAGGTCAACCCTTTTGCCGAATTCGATGATCTGTGCGTGCAACTGGAGGCAACCTTCAAACGCCTGGAGTCGAAACAAAAGTTTGCTCCCCATCTGATCAAAAAACGTTTTCAGACTCTGGTGGTGCAGATTCAGGGATTGGTTAACTACGATGCCGATGCCTTGATGGGGGCGGTGCACCTGACGGAAGAATTTGAATATCCCATCCAGCATCCCATGCAGATTGCGGTGCTCACCGAGCTGATTCTGGCGCGCCTGCAAGTCAGCCAAGAGGTTCGTGTCAGTGTGCTCTGCGCTGCCTTGACCTGCAATCTGGCAATGAATCCCTACCAGAAACGCCTGGATCAACAAAAAGGGCCACTTCTGCCCGCCCAGAAAGACCTGATTAACCGTCACCCCCTGATCAGTGCTGAAATGCTGCATCAGGCCGGTGTTGATGATCACCTCTGGCTGGAGCTGGTCAGTCAGCATCATGAAAAGCTGGATGGCAGCGGTTACCCGCATGGACTGAAAAGTGAGGACATCCGTCACGAAGCACGAATCCTGGCACTGGGTGATGTCTACTCGGCGATGGTGACCCCCAGAGGTTATCGTGGACCGATCAAACTCAAGGATTCCCTCAAGGATCTGTTCGAGCAAAGGGGCAAGGCTTTTGACAGTAAGTTGACCCAGATTTTCATTATGGAGCTGGGGCTCTATCCACCGGGTGTTTATGTGCGCCTGAGTAATGGTGATCTGGCGGTTGTGGTCGGTCGTACTGACAATCCCAAATGCCCCAGAGTTGCCAGTATTCGCCGGTCGGATGGCTATATGTACCCTTCACCCTTGAAAAGGGATCTGCGCCAGAGTGATGTTGCAGTCAAGCATGTCTGTGACACCAATGAAAAAATCAAGATCAACCCGGCCACTCTTTGGGGTATAGATGCGTTGCGGGTAGAAAGCCGGACGGATCTCTCCTCGGTTGATCCTTTTATGCGGGGGCTGATCTGAGCAGCGACTCTTACAAACGTTGCAATATGTAAATATGTATTGCGCCTCACCAGTGTTCGGGTTTCAATAAACCCCAAAGCGATGGCCCTGGGAGACCCGCCCGATGAGTAAACTGCTCCATAATGTTAATCAACGCACGCAAATGGCGGGGGAAAACCGTCTGGAGCTGTTGCTGTTCCGGCTGCAAAATGGCCAGCTTTACGGGATTAATGTTTTTAAAGTCAAAAAAATCATTCCCTGCCCACCCCTGACTCAGCTTCCCTATCACCACCCACATGTGGCCGGGGTGGCCAACACCATGGATGGCTCCCTGCCGATTCTGGATATGCTCAGTGCCATACAATCCGGCAAGGTCAGTGATCCCCGCAAGCAGCAGGTGATCGTTTGTGAATACAATCGCAAGATGCAGGGCTTTCTGGTCGATAAAATTGAAAACATCGTCAACATGGAATGGAGCGACATTCTGCTTCCGCCCAAGGGAATCGGCCATCGCCATTATCTGACCTCGGTCACCCGCTACGAGGGGCGGCTGGTGGAAATCATTGATGTTGAAAAAGTGATTTCTGAAGTCACACCCGCAGCGGAAGAGATGAATGCCAGCATCGGGGAAGATTTCAGTGAGCTGAAAAGTTCGGAAGTGCCCCGCAAGGTGCTGGTGGTGGATGATTCCGTGGTGGCTCGCAACCAGATCAAGCGTTGTCTGGAAAAGGTGGAGCTGGAAGCGGTGCTCCTCAAGGATGGCAAACAGGCGCTGGAACACCTGCAGGCCATGGCCGATGAAGGCAAAAAGCCCTGGGAAGAATACCTGCTGATGATTTCCGATATTGAAATGCCGGAAATGGATGGCTACACCCTGACCCGCCAGGTCAAACAGGACCCGCGCATGCAGGAGCTGTTTATCCTGATGCACACCTCCCTGTCCGGGGTATTCAATGAATCCATGGTGAAAAAGGTGGGGGCCGACAACTTTATTGCCAAGTTTGATGCCGATGAGCTGGCGCTTGCCGTTCTGGATCACTTTCGCAAACGCACGGCTCCCGGCGCTGCCTGAGTTTTTTACGCGTCTTCCATGGCCTTCTGAATGGCTTCCATCACCCGTGTGCCGTTGAAGGGCTTGACGATATAGCCATTGGCACCGGCCGCGATGGCTTTTTTGACGCTGGAGGCCTGGGAATCACCGGTGATCATGACGACCCCGGTCTGGGGGGCTTCTTCCTTGATTCGGGCCAACACATCGAGACCGTTCATTTCCGGCATTTCAATGTCCAGGCAAACGACCCTGGGTTTGAGTTCCCGAAACAGCTTCAAGGCTTGATGGCCATCACCCGCCTCACCGACGACATCAAACCCCTTGGATTTGATGATCTGTTTCAAGAGACTTCGCATGACCGAAGTGTCATCAACAATTAACACGCGTTTGTTGCTGGGGCTGTTCATGGGTCGGGTATCAGGATCTGCAGGGTTGGAAGGGTGAAGCACCGGGATTATACTGAATTGAAGTGTACAGGATCATCCGCCGGTTGATAAGTGAAGGGTCATGCCGCATAAAGTCCGACAAATACAAGCACAACAGCGCCGCTTCCGCAACTGGATGTTACTGGCCGGCTGGAGCCTGGCCGTACTGATCAGCCTGCTGGCCGCTTTCGGTGCTCAGGGCCACCTTCTGACCAGTGTGATGGTTCTGGCTCTGGGGGTGGGTCTGGTGGCCTTGTTGTGGATGGACAAGCGCACCGGACGGGCACTGGATTACGCTCGGGAAAAAAGTGAAGCCCTGGAGAAGGTGACCGATGCCTTGCGCCAGCGTGAATTTGCCATGGATCAGCACAGCATCATCAGCATGACCGACCCGGAAGGATGCATCACCTATGCCAATGATCTTTTTGTTGCCATCAGTGGCTATTCCAGGGAAGAGCTATACGGCAATACCCATCGTTTGATCAACTCCGGTCACCACCCGCAGGAATTTTTTACGGTCATGTGGAATCAGATCACCCAGGGCTTGGTCTGGCATGGGGAAATCAAAAACATCAACAAGGCAAAAGAAGTTTACTGGGTGGCCGCCACCCTGGTGCCCCTACTGGATCAAAACGGCCAGCCGGAAGCCTATATTTCCATCCGCACCGATATCACCCGTCAAAAACAGCTGGAAGAAAGCCTTTCCCAGCAAAACAAAGAGCTTCAGGAACTGACCGACCACCTCAGCGAGCATTCGCACCTCCTGACTGAAATCATTGAAGCCATTCCCCTGCCGGTTTACCTCAAGGACAACCAGGGCCGTTACCAGCAACTCAATCGGGCTTTTGAAGAATATTTTGGCATCCAACGTGAAGACTATCTGGGCAGGGATGTTTTTGACCTTCTTGAAGTGGAAACAGCCAGAGTGCACCACAGCAAGGATCAGCAGCTCTTTCGCGAACAAGGCCGCCAGAGCTACCAGGCCCGCAATCAGCGTTCGGATGGACATTTTGCCGATGCTGTTTACAAGAAGGCGGCACTGCTCTCTGCCGATGGTCAGGCCCGGGGTCTCGTGGGTGTTATCTTTGATGTCACGGAACGCCAGCACTGGGAGGCCGGTCTGGTTGAGGCCCGCAAAGCGGCTGAAGCAGCCAACCAGGCAAAAAGCCAGTTTCTGGCCAACATGAGCCATGAAATCCGCACCCCCATGAATGGCATTCTGGGCATGCTGGATCTGGTGCTGGAAACTCGACTGGACTCAGAGCAAAAGGAGCACCTGGATCTGGCACGACTTTCTGCAGAGCACCTGCTGGAAATAATTAATCACCTGCTGGATATCTCCAAGATTGAAGCGGGCAAGCTGGGTCTTCAGCCCAGCGTTTTTAACCTGCATGAACTTCTGGATCAAACCCTGCGCAGCCTTTCCAGCCGTGCCCAGGCCAAGGGCCTGAAGCTTGTGTACGATCCGGGGGAGGGCTTGCCTTCTTATGTGTATGCCGACCCTGCACGTTTGCGCCAGATGCTGATCAACCTGCTGGGTAATGCCATCAAGTTCACCCAGAAGGGCGAGGTGCGCCTGCAGGTTCGCTGCCTGGATTGCCAGAGTAAGCAGGCGCGGGTGGAATTGCAGGTGACCGATACCGGCATTGGCATGTCGGCTGAAGAGCTGGAAAAGGTATTTGAACCCTTTGAGCAGGTTCAGTCGGAACGCAACCGCCAGTTTGAAGGCACCGGCCTGGGTCTGGCCATTGTCAAACAACTGGCGGCAATGATGGGCGGGGAAGTCAGTGCCTCCAGTGAACCGGAGGTCGGCTCAACCTTTATCCTGCACCTGCCGCTGCTTCTGGCTGAAAAACCTGCCGACTTATCGGAAACCGACCCGACCCATCACTTGCCAACGGCTGCAGCAGCTTTTTGCAAGGGTTTAAAGCTGCTGGTGGCCGAGGACAACCTGGTGAACCAGAAACTGGCTGTGAAGCTGCTGGAAAAACAGCAGCATCAGGTCACCGTGGTGGCGGATGGTCAACAGGCTCTTCAGCGATTGCAGCAGGAATCTTTTGACCTGGTGTTGATGGACATGATGATGCCTGTTATGGATGGGCTGGAAGCCACTCGCCAGTGGCGCCAATGGGAAGAAGACCAGCAACGGGTCTTGACCCCCATCATTGCCATGACCGCCAATGCCATGCAGGGCGACCGGGAGCGCTGCCTGGCTGAAGGCATGCAGGGCTATGTCCCCAAGCCCGTTCATGCCCAGGTGCTCTACAGAGAAATCGATCGGGTCATGGCAACCCGCCAGCCCGGAGCGCAAGAGACCTTTCTGGAGTCGCCACGCCCGAAACCTGCAACAGAATTTGACTGGGATCTGGCCCTGGACAACCTGGGTGCCGATGCCAGCCTGTTGCGCATGGCACTGCAGATGTTTGTGGATGAGTATCCTGAGCATAAAGCCCAGTTGCATGCCGCCTGGCAGAGCGGTGATCTCCGGGCACTGGGTGCAGTGGCGCATACTCTGAAAAGTCTGCTGGCCACTTTTGCAGCCTATCCCGCGCAAAAGGAAGCCGAACGCCTGGAGTTCCTGGCAAAGCAGGGGGCCGATCACCCAGAACTGAAAGCCGTGTTGGAGAAGCTACAAAAACGCCTGGATGTTCTTTTGCCGCTTTTGCATCAGCAGTTGCAAAACCAATAAAAAACACCGGTTACTTACCCGAAAGATGCTTCTGGATGTCAGCCAGTTCAGGTGTTTGATTGGGTTTGCCTTGATTCGTATCAATAATTTTTAAATTAAATCCCTTTAAGGTGGCCTGTTACCCATCCATAAAAAAACCTGGTTTGAAAATTGCTTTGCTTAAGGAAGGCAACTGAACAGCAAGAGGAACAAAAAATGAGGATCAATGAGCCGGTTACAGG
Source organism: Marinospirillum sp. (assembly GCF_044810985.1). Lineage (GTDB taxonomy): Bacteria > Pseudomonadota > Gammaproteobacteria > Pseudomonadales > Halomonadaceae > Marinospirillum. The sequence continues at coordinate 1,365,669 of NZ_CP085242.1, read as the reverse complement.
CAAGGAGCTGCGGGTACCCGATGATATCCAGCTGATCACGATCACGGACCTGAAAGGTATCATTACCTTTGCCAATGATGCTTTTGTGAAGGTTTCCGGTTATCAGCGCGATGAACTGATCGGCCAAAACCACAACCTGATTCGTCACCCTGATATGCCACCGGGTGCCTTTGCCAACCTTTGGGAAACGGTCAAAGCTGGCCGCTCCTGGAAAGGGCTGGTCAAGAACCGTTGCAAAAACGGCGACCACTACTGGGTGGATGCCTATGTGACACCGGTTCGTCAGGATGGCCGGATTGTTGAATACCAATCCGTGCGTATTGCGGCCCCCCGCAAGGCGCTTCCACGTGCAGAAAAAGTCTATCGCCAGTGGCGTCAGGGCAAGTTGCCGGGTTTTCTGACGCGCCCCTCGCTTTCACTGCGTTATCAACTGGTACTCACCGCCTTACTGCCCAGCCTGGTAGTCGCAGTCGCCCTGGCCGCAATGCAGAACTGGCTGGGCAGCGCTCTGGCGGGCTTGGCCGGGCTGGTTGCTGCAGCCTTTTTACAGCTGCAGACCCAGGGTTTGCGCAGTTTGCACCGGGCCGCCGAGAAGGTTACGGACAATCGCCTCATGAACTACCTCTATACGGGGCGCAAAGACGAACTGGGAGCCATAGGTTTTGCCCTGCGAACCCGGTCATCGGAGTTGCGGGCGGTGGTGGCCAGGCTGCACAACAACTCCGGCTACCTGCGTCGCAGCAAATCCCGTTCTGATGAACGCCTGTTTGAGGCTTTTCAGTACATTGATGAGCAAGGCAGCCGGGTGCAGGAGATTCAGCAGGCCATGCAGGAACAAATGCAGAGTCTGGAACAGGTGCAAAGCAGTACAGAACGCACAGCAGAGGCAGCCAGCCAATCGCAGGTGGCAACCCGGGAAGGACAGGAGAAGATCACCCAGGTGGCCGGTGCCATCGCTCACCAGTCCCAGGAACTGGAGGAAGCCAAACAGCAGGTAGCCAGCCTGGCAGCCAGCAGTGAACAGATCGGCACAGTGATTGATGTCATCACCAATGTTGCAGAACAAACCAACCTACTGGCGCTGAATGCAGCCATTGAAGCAGCCCGGGCCGGTGAAGCCGGACGCGGATTTGCGGTGGTGGCTGATGAAGTTCGTGGGCTGGCGCTGCGGACTCATGAATCCACCCAGCAGGTGAAAGCCATTATCGACCAGTTGCAGGAAGACACCCAGGGTTCTGTGGCTGCGATAGAAAAGGGCGTGACTGCCTCCCAGGAAACGGTGGCCCTGGCAGATGCCATGCGCACCTCGCTGGAAGAAGTGTTGGGGGCTGTGGACCAGATCAATGACCTGGCTGTGGAAGTGGCCGACATGACCCGCCAGCAGTCAGCCCTGGGGGAACAGACCCGCCAGCAGGTGACCGAATTGGCCGACCTGGCCGGTCAGTCTGTTGAAGCGGGTGAGGCCGCCAAACACCAGTCTGACAAACTGGACAAGCAGGTCGCCAACCTGCATCTACTGGCGGAAAACTTTATCTACAGCCTTAACAGCCAGCGTCAACAGTAGCGAATTGCTGTAATGATGTAGCAGGCCCGCCCTTCAGGGGTGGGCAGTTGCACTTCTTCATCCAGCTGCTTGCCCAGCAGCAGCCGTGAGCGGGGTGCATCAATGCTCATCAGTCCCTTGCTGGCATCGGCTTCATCCGGTCCCACTATTCGCCAGGTTTGTTCCTTACCCTCTTCATCTTCCAGTGTGACCCAGGCCCCAAAGTAAACCCGATCAAGGTCGGCAGGCTGGCGATCCACCACCCGCAACTCATCCAGGCGCTTGTCGAGGTAACCGATGCGCGATAAAGTGCGATTCAGTTCGCGTTTATTATAGGTATAATCGGCATTTTCACTGCGATCCCCATTGGCAGCGGCTTCCTGAACCTTGGTGGCCAGCTCGGGGTGCCTGACCCGCCATAAAAAATCCCGTGTTGAACGTAATTTTTGGTAGCCTTCCTGAGTAATCAAGTTGGTTTTTTCTTCAGCTCTGGGATCGGTGGCTGGATCTCGCCAGCGTTGCGTGTAACGCCCTTGCATGGGGCCTCCTTAATTACACAGCTTCCAAGCGCTCAACCATGTCTGGATACTGCGCCACCAGCTTGATCAACAAAGCTGCCTGGGTATTGGGTTTGGCCTTTTCGCGTTCCCAGTTTCTCAGGGTCTCGGTACTGGTGCGGATATGCCGAGCAAACACTGCCTGGGACATGTGCATTTTCTCACGCAGGCTAATAATTTCTGCTGCAGTAATCTGGGGAGCTGGCTTTTCTTCCAGAGCAATCTGGCGCAGTGTGATCTTGCCCTCACGATGAGCAGCCATTTCATCAACGCCCTGCATCAATTCATCAAAAAGATTACGCTTTTTCATTGGATACCCCGTTTTTTCAGCTCTTCAGTAATAGCCTTCTTTAACTGTTTTTCCTGCGCAGGAGTCAGGTTTTCCATTTCATCCTTGTCATAGATTGCAAACATCCAAAATTGTCCCCGCTGACGTAGCCAGTAATAGATCACCCGCAACCCACCCCGTTTACCTTTGCCTCGGCGACTATCTATCCAGCGCAGCTTGCGGAAACCACCAGTACGTGGCATCACATCGCCACTTTCTGGGGCAGCAAGTAAATGCTGCTGCAAACGAAGATAGCTATCGTCAGGTAAGTAATCAGGCAAGGTTGCAGTAAAAAGACTGGTTTCAAAGAAGATTGCTTTCATTTGCAAACTATAGGCAAGTTGCCAGTGGTTTGCAAATGGTGGAGCGCACCTGAACAACGGTCGGAACTCCACAAATTCCGAGAGCCTGTTTCATTCCTGGCGACAGGCTTTCTATCTTTTCGGCAATCCAATCCACCAACCCGTAGCCATCAATAACAGTAATATTCTGGTCAGCGGAGCAACCACCACATCCCCCTCGCGAACAGCGAAAAAACGCCTGATTTGGTTTGCCCAGCGTCGAATACCATAAGCCGAGTCAGTTTCTGAAATCGCTTTTGCAGCATCACCTATTTCAGAAAAATTGAAGTCAGACCAGCCGACCCCAACGATAGATTTTTTGATTAAGCTGGGGCTACTACGCACCAGATAATATTTTGGAGTGAAGTCTGTCATGGAAATTCCCGCTTTGAAGGTCATTTTTGCTATTCTTCCCGACTGATCAGGGTGATACCCGTCAATTTACCATCAGGAGCAACTTATGACATCAGCCCCTTATCCTCACCCGGATGTTGAACTGGTCTCCAACAAACCGGTCTATCAGGGGTTTTTCAGCATGCACAAGCTGCGTCTCAGGCACCGGCGTTTTGCCGGGGACTGGACGGCAACGATGAGCCGTGAGCTTTTGTATCGCGGTCATGCCGTGGGTGTTTTGGCCTATGATCCCCGCCTGGATCAGGTGGTGATGGTCGAACAGTTTCGGGTTGGGGCACTGAAGGATCCACAAGGCCCCTGGTTGATTGAGTTGATTGCCGGATTAGTGGAAAGCGGTGAAGAAACACAAGAGGTTGCCCGGCGGGAGGCTTATGAAGAAGCCGGCCTGAAGCTGGGTACTCTGGAAAAACTCTTTACCTATTATTCCAGCCCGGGCGGTACGGATGAAAAGGTAACCCTGTATTGCGGACTGGTGGATGCCAGTCAGGCAGGAGGGATTCATGGTCTGGCCGAGGAAAATGAAGACATCCGGGTTGTGGTAAAGTCACGTGAGGAAGCCTTTGCCGAAGCCTGTCAGGGTCGGGCAGCCAATGCCATGAGTCTGATTGGCTTGCAGTGGCTGCAAAGCAACTATTTACGCCTGCAACACCCTTCTGAAATCTGAAAGAGTTCATTTATGCCGCGCCGCTACGTCGCTGATCTTCAGCGTTTACAAAGAGATGCTGCTGCCAATTATCTGCTGTTACAGCGCCTCTGGAAGGCTCCCGAGGAAGGCTGGATCAGTTTTGGCTTGCGTCATGCCGGGCGCGATCTGGGCAGCTTGACCCTGCGGCAACTGGAGCGCACCCGCTGGACAGAACTTTTGGAACTGCAGCTGGATGTGACCCGGTCGCATCCTTTTCTACAGCCTGCACTTTTACAGGTGCGCAGTTATCATGATGTCCGTTTAAGCGAAGTCACTGCATTTCAAAAACGCCAAACCAGAGAAGGCCGCTACAGCTACCCCAATGAAGAAATGTTTCACCCCGATGAGAAGGTTCAGGTCAATACCTTCCTGGGTGAAACCCTGAGATTTGCCCTGGACAAAGGCTACAGCCTGGAACTGGAAGCCAGCGATGACTAAGCCTTTGCGTCTTCTGCAACTGACCGACCTGCACCTGCTGGCCGATCCCCAGGCCCGCTTCAAGGGAGTGGACACCCGGGCCCAACTGCTCCGGGCCTTACAGGAAGCCAGGCGCCTGGCCCCGGATTTATTGCTGCTCACCGGAGATCTGGCACAGGATGAAAACTTGGGCAGCTACGAATGGCTGGTCACCCAGTTGCAAAACACTGGCTTGCCCTGGCACTGGTTGCCAGGTAATCATGATGATCCTGAGTTGATGGCTCGCTTTGCCCCCGCTGTTTTTTATCAACAGCTTCAGGGCTGGCAACTGTTGGGGCTGAATACCCGCTGGCCGGGCCATGCGGCTGGCCAGTTGCCTGAGGGCGAGTTGCAGCGGCTGGATGAGGCCTTGTCAGCCGACAAGCCTTTGCTGATTGCCATGCACCATCATCCTTTGGCGGTGGGTAGCCGCTGGATGGATGCTATAGCTCTGCAAAACAGTGGAGACTTCTGGCAGCGCTTGCAAAGCTACCCACACCCGGTGGTGGTGATCTGTGGACATGTTCATCAGGAACAAAGCTGGCAGCAGCAGGGGGTCAGTGTTTACTCCACACCGGCAACCGCTCTGCAATTTGCGCCTGGCCAGGATGTTTTTCAGCTGGACGAACAGGCTTCGCCGGGTTTACGCTGGATTGATCTGGCACCCCAGGGGCACTGGAAAACCGGGGTGTGGCGATTTTAAAAGTTGGGTTTACTCACAAACTGAGTGGACAGGCATGTGGATAACTTTAGTACAAACACCCACAAGTGACTCTGGGTGGCGAGTTCAGATTTCTGGTTAATAAATCACCAGCTAGGAAACATCCAACAATGAACCCTGAAGAAGCTTCAAAAATCCCTGTATGGCTGCAAAACCGCCTGGTGATCGGTGCCAAGGAAGTTGTTTTTTTTCCCGACCTGAACCTGAGGGTCAAAGCCAAAGTGGACACCGGAGCCAAAACCTCCAGCCTGCATGCTTATGAAATCACCACCGAACTCAGAGGCAACCAGCAGTGGGTCAGCTTTACCACCACCAGCGAAGACCCTGACGAGGGAAAGCCTATTCGCGTCAGCCAGCCGGTTTACGACAAACGCCTGATCCGCAGCTCCAATGGTGAGGAAAGCCAGCGTTATGTAATCCGCCTGTGGATGCAGCTGGGCCCGGTCAAACAAAGAATTGAAGTGACCCTGGCGGATCGCTCCAAAATGAAGTATCCCATGCTGCTGGGGCGTGTTGCCTTGGAAGAACGGTTTTTAGTCGCCCCCGGTGCCAGCTATTTGCTTGGTGCTACTGAATCGCAGCACCAAACGTAATAGTTCATCAGGGGCTGCCCAGGCCTTCGGCAATGGTCTCCAGCAGGGCCTGACGCTTGTAGGGTTTGCCCAGCATTTTGGCAGGAAGTTGTTTCCCGAATTGTTGAGGCAGGGCGTTTTCTGTAAAGCCGGAGGTGAAAATGATCGGCAGCTCCGGGTAAAGCTGGTTGGCTTTTTCAGCCAGCTGCAGGCCATTGAGCTGGCCGGGCATGATGATGTCGGTAAACAGCAGGTCAATGGCCTGGCCGGAGCCGGACTCCAGGATGGCCAGAGCCTGATCCCCGGTTTCAGCTTCTATGACCCGGTAACCGGCATCCTCCAGCTGAATCACTGCAAACTCTCTGACCAGGTCATTGTCTTCAGCAATCAACAGGGTTTTGCCGCCGGACTTGTTTTTATCGGCTGGCTTGTCGGCTGGTTGTTGGGGTTTGTATCCATTTGCTCTGGGAAGGTAAAGCCGGAAACAGCTGCCCTGCTCAGGCTCTGAGTAAACACTGATGTGCCCCCCGGATTGCTTGATAAAACCGAACACCATACTCAACCCCAGACCCGTGCCCCTGGCTTTGTCCTTGGTGGTGAAAAAAGGCTCAAAGATATGGTCGAGAATATCCGGATGAATGCCCGTACCATGATCTGAAATGGCCAGCATGACGTAATCACCGGGAAGAACTTCGGCATGGCGCGCCGCATAGTCATCGTCCAGGGTGACATTGGCTGTTTCCAACTGCACAACACCACCCTCGGGTGAGGCATCACGGGCATTGATGACCAGATTGAGGAGGCTGCTTTCCAGGTAGGACTCATCAATCAGCGCTGTCCAGAGGTTTTCTTCGGGGGCCAGATGAATTTCCATGCGCTCACCCACGGAGCTGTTCAAAAGCGGCAGCATCTCCTGCATCAGAAAATTGATATTGATATCCCTGGGTTGCAATATCTGCTTGCGGGCAAAAGTCAGCAAGCCGCGCGTGAGCTGGGCCCCCCGATCCGCAGCCCGCGCTGAGGTTTTTGCCAGAGCCTGCAGGCGGGGTTCCTTGTCCAGCAGCTCCACCAGCAGCTCCAGATTGCCACTGATGACCGTCAAGAGGTTGTTGAAGTCATGGGCAATGCCCCCGGTTAACTGTCCGATGGATTCCATGCGCTGGCTATGCTGCAACTGCTGCTGTAATTCTTTCTTTTCGGTAATGTCTCTTTCCACGGCCACCCAGTGGGTGAACCAGCCGGTTTCATCGGCCAGGGGAACAATATCCAGCTCGAACCAGAAGGCCTCACCGTTCTTCTTGTAGTTGAGCAGCTCGCCGCGCACCGACTGCCACTTGCGCATGGCATGACCAATGCGTTTGGCTTCAGCCTGCTGAGTCCCCGGCCCCTGTAGTAAACGCGGTGACTGACCTATAACTTCCTCTTTGGAATAACCGGTAATCCGTTCAAAAGCTTCATTCACAAAAACAATTCTGGGCCCCGGAGCAGTCATGGGCTCTGCTTCGGTGATGATGATGACATCATTGAGCCGGGACACAGCGGTACGCAGCAGCTTGAGTTCTTCCTGGGCCTTATGCTGTTCGGTGATGTCCCGGAAATAGATGCTGACGCCACCCTGAAAGGGGTAGATGCTGAGACTGTACCAGTTGCCTGCGTGGGTATTGTCCTCCAGCTGGCGGGGCTGACCCGTGCGCATGACCTGTTGGACGGCCTCTATGGTGGCTCGACCCTGCTGAACCACCGGATGCTCCACAAAAGCCTGGCCCAGAAGCTCCTCTTCGGACTGGTTCAATACCTGGGTAGCCATCTCATTGACATAGGTAAAGCAGAGATTCTCATCCAGGGTTGCAAAACCATCAGCAATACTTTCCAGGACAATATTCAAACGCTCCAGGAGTTTGTCTTTTTCCTGCAGTAGCTGTTTTTGATCGTGAATACTCATGGAAGAACCCAGCCAGCCGCGGATACTGCCGTCCTTCTCGCGCAAGGGTATAGCTGTTAACAGGTGCCAGACATAGTTGCCCTGGGCATAGCGAAAGCGGAATTCATGGCGGTATTCTTTACCTTGTTTAAGTCCTTTTTGCCAGGCATCCAAGGTGCTTTGACGATCTTCAGGATGAATATAATCGGGCCAGTGTTGCTTGAGTGTTTCAGAGTCCACACCCAACTGGCCGGAGAGCTGTTCACTGACAAAATCAATCTCACCTTCATTATTTGCAGTCCAGATACTCAAGGGCAGGGTTTTGGACAAGGCAATGAAACGCTCTTTTTCAGCCACTAAATCCTGCAGCTGTTCATCCATCAAAAGCTGCTGGCGCAGATGCTGGAATTCGGCACGTCGCAGATAGGCCAGTAACCAACCGGTTGCCAAAATGGCTGCTGTGGCCAGTAAGCGGTTGGCCAGCACATACAGCATGGAAAAGTCTTCCGGTGCAGCCGGTGAGATCAAAAAGCCCAACCAGGTGAACGCCAGCGTGATGAAAACCAGGGGCCAAAGCAAGCCGGGGCGCTTGCAGGCCACCGTTAAAAGCAGCAAAGGAACATAGAGTACGCCATGCGCAAAACCCAGTTGGGTCCAGGCATCGGCAGCCAGAATCAGCAGCAGGAGTGTTCCCATCAACAGGGTTGCGGTCAAGCGTTGGTGCAAGAGGAACTGCATGCTGAAACACCCCGTTTTTAGGTAATTCTACCTAGTTAAAATGTAATTTCTACGAATATTAAACCTGCCATACCAATACCATAATGAATCCAGATAGCAATTAATGTTTCAAGCGTGCCATCAGTACCAGTTGGGCCAGGACGGCAACAGAGCGGATATTGAGTTTTTTGAAGATATTGGCTTTATGGGCTTCAGCGGTACGGGTACTGACGCAGAGCTGATCAGCAATTTCAGTGGCGGTCAGGCCTTCAGCAGCAAGACGGGCAACGGTTTTTTCCCGTTCGGATAAAACCTGAAGACGCTGTTCAGCCTCGATAAAGCCAGCATTTTCTTCCCGCGCCTGTTGATGGCTCTTCATGGCTTCGCGCACGGTTTCGATCAAGAGATCATTGGAAAGAGGTTTTTGCACCAGAGTGAAAGCACCGCCTGACATGGCTCTGACAGTGGTCGCCACATCGGCATTACCACTGTAGATGATCACCGGCAGATCGATTTGCCGCTCAATCAGAGAGCGTTGCAGTTCCAGGCCACTCATATGGGGCATGCGCAGATCAAGAATCAGGCAGCTGTTTTCAGGTTCCAGACTGGCAGCAAGAAAGTCTTTGGCCTGATTGAAGGTGGTGACGGTAAAACCGGCAAAAGTAAACACGGAGTCCAGTGTTTCCAGAACCAGTTCATCATCATCAACCACATAAACATGAGGTGTTGCGTTCATCTCAGCGTCCTTAGCAGTCACCAGCTCACTCAGTGACGAGTGAGAACACTTAGAAGTGTATAGAAATACATGACATTTGACCCGTAAGTTTTCAGGTCGGTTCAGGGGGTGCTCTATGACTTCATTATTTACTACCCAGAATTATGGTGATCTACTCAGTGGTACGCTTCTGCAGCGCATTCTGCAAGGTGCAGTCCTGGAGATGCAGTCCAAAATTCAGCCGCTGGTGGCGGATAACAAGCCAGCAACCGAAGAGAAATTCAAGCTGACGGGTTTGAGGGTGGATGCAGAACAGGGCCATTTGCTGCTGCGCATCCAGGGTAAGCCCGAACAACTGAGCCTGTTGGCAAAAAGCCATCTGGTTCGTCTTTTTCTGCGTTACCAGCACCAGTTGCACCAAAGTGAAGGGCTGGAGGTGATTCAAACCCAGATTCACCCGGCTTCTCTGGTGTTGACAACCCAGATACCTCAGACCCTGTCACGGGTTTATCAACGTGCCCATTTTCGGGTGCATTTTCCAGTGGGGGTCAGGGTTGAAGCTCAAGTGGTGCATAACCGTGAGATTTTTACCGGCTATCTGGTGGATTTGTCTTATGGTGGTTGCCGTATAGCCTTGCCCCTGCAGCCCAGTTTGAAACTGAGCCGTCAACTGGATGAGTTGCTGGTGAAAATCACTTTCCCCAATGGCGAAGGTTTTTCCCTGCCTGCAGAAAAAGTCACTCTGCAACCCAATACGGAATTCAGCAAAGCCCTGTTGGGCTGCCAGTTCCGGCATGACGATGCAGCCAAAAGCAAGAAAGTCATGCGCTTTATTCTGGAAAGTGAGCGGGAAGTGGCGCGCCTGAATCCGGGTCATCAACGCCAGCTGGCTGCTTCGCACCTGTTTCAATCCCAGCCCCACCTGGAGCATTTGACCCACCCTGATATTCAGGCGGTTAAAAATCCCCTGAAGCTGCAGGAAGTGACCAATCAGATCGCGGGTCAACTGCTGCTTTTGCGTGAAAAGGGCTGCTTCAGTACTGAAATCATGCAACAGACTTCATGGCACTTGCTGCGACTGATCAAGAGCGACCGTGATGCCCTTTATATGGCCATCAGCAAGCTGGAAGGCATCCATCCCCTTTTGCTGCACCATCTTCAGGTGGCTTCACGCTTTTATCCCTTGGCCAAGAAAATGGGCTTCAGTGGTCATTATGAGCATGCCTTGATGGCCTCGCTGCTTATGCATGATGTCGGACGCATCCTGGTGGATGGCAGAGATGTTTGTGCATTTCTGGGAGAACTGCCCTTTGCCCAGCGTAAGGAGTATAAATCAGCCCTGCTGCTGGTGGTTCGGGCTATTGCGCAATTGCACTGGGTGCCCCGCAGTCTGGGTGAAGATATTCTGGTCAATGCCAATGAACGCCTGGACGGCAGCGGTTTTCCACGGGGCTTGAAAGGTAATCGCCTGGATGCTCTGGCTCGCGGTCTGGCAGTGGTCAAGCAGCTGCATTGCCTGACCAGCCCTGAAGCTGGAAGTGGGCGAATGACCTGGCTGGAAGCTTATGAGTGTTTGAAAGCCCAACCGGAAAAATTTGATGTCACCCTGGTGGACTACTTTGTGAAGCTGAATGGCCTTTACCCTGTCGGCACCTGTATCGCTTTTGAAAAAGGCTATGTGGGCTGCGTGACCCAGGTTGATCGTGAAGGTGAACCTTCCGAGCTGGAACTGCTGATGAATCTGAACAACCCCTCTGAAAAGCTTGAGGGGGTCAAGGTCACCAGTCAGTATGCCAAGTCCATGGGGCGCATTACCGGAGAATATGATTTCCGCTCCGTAAAAGGAGTGGCCGCATGAATGACAGAACTCTGCCGAAAACCCTCCTGCCGGAGCCTGCTCGCAACCTGAGTGCCTGGCAGGTTATAGCTGTACTGAGCATGATTTGGATACTCATGATGCTATCCACAGGGAGTCATTACAGTTTGATTCATCAAGTCTTCTATCCTGCTTTACTCCTGGCGGGTTTCCTGCTGGCTTATTTGCTGCGCCAAAATATCCGTTTGAAGCATCAGCTTACCCAGCAGCAAACTGTGTACCAGGATGCTCTGACCGGTTTGCCCAATCGAACGGCTCTGGAAAAAGAACTGAAGCTGAGTGTGCAGACGAGTCAGAATTCCGGCAGGGGTGTGGCCCTGTTGTTCATTGATCTGGATGATTTCAAACCGGTGAATGATAGTCTGGGGCATTCCATTGGTGATCAGATGCTGATTGAGGTGGCGGAACGCCTGGCGGTTTGTCTTCCCAAACCTGCCCTTTTAACCCGCTTTGGTGGGGATGAATTTGTTGTGGTTCTGCCGGATCTGGGTGAGTCCTGTGAAGCTCTGCCACTGGTGAAACAACTGCTCAGAGTGGTGGCGTGCAATTATCTGATTGAGGGGGTGCCCTTGCAGATTTCCGCCAGCATTGGTGGTGCCTATTATGACGGCTGCCAGGAGCTCACAGCGAATCAATTGATTCAACAGGCAGATATGGCCATGTACAAGGCCAAGCGTAATGGTCACAACCAATTTCACTGGTATGACAAGTGCATGGAAACCAAATTGCATCGCCGTGTGCAACTGAGAAATGACCTGCAGCAAGCTTTGGATGAGGAAACCATGGAGCTGCATTATCAGCCGCTGGTGGATGCCAGCACTGGTGGTATCGTCAGTGTTGAGGCTTTATTGCGCTGGGAACACCCGGAAAAAGGCTACATTTCCCCCGCCGACTTTGTTCCCCTGGCTGAAGAAACCGGGCAGATCATTCAACTGACCGAGTGGACGCTACAGCGGGCCTGCCGGGATCTTCACTATTTGCACAGCCTGGATATTTCACAGGTGGCGGTTAATGTTTCCGCCATTCAATTGTTGAAACCAGGTTTTATAGACTCTTTGCGAAAACTGCTGAAAATTCATGAAATCCAGCCGGGACAGCTGGAAGTGGAGTTAACCGAGAATGTGCTGTTGGAGGATGCCGAGTTGGGTAAGCAGTTGATCAACGAACTGCGTGAAATGGGAGTCAGGGTGAGCATGGATGATTTTGGCACCGGCTTTTCCAGCCTTAGTTATTTGCAGAACCTGCATCTGGACAAGATCAAACTGGATAAATGCTTCATTGATGATATTGTCATTAATCACCAGAGCGCAATGATTGTGGAGACGATTATCAGGCTGGCGCAACAACTGGGCATGAAAGTGGTTGCCGAGGGAGTGGAAACCGGTGAGCAGGCCACCTTACTGAAAAACCTGGGCTGTGATTATCTGCAGGGCTTTTATTACAGCAAAGCCATCCGCAAGGAAAGGCTCCAGTTTTTCAATGAAAGTTGAGCAAATGTAGATTGCCGGTTTTGTTGGGGAGTGGTACAAAGGCTGCCTTTCTTTTGTATCTTTCATGATGGCCGGGCCAGGTAGGTTGACTATGCATTTTGCTCTTTTGTCCCGTAATGCTTCCCTTTATTCCACCCGTCGTCTGGTGGAAGCAGCTGAAGAACGCGGACACACCGCCAGGGTGATCGACACCCTGCGCTGCTACATGAACATCACCTCTCACAAGCCCAGTATTCATTACAAGGGGGAGGATCTGGAGCACTTTGATGCCGTGATTCCGCGCATCGGCGCCTCGGTGACTTTTTACGGAGCAGCGGTGGTGCGCCAGTTTGAGATGATGGGGGCTTACACGCTTAATGAATCCGTGGCGATTACCCGCTCACGGGACAAACTGCGGTCTCTGCAGCTTTTGTCGCGCAAGGGTGTGGGTTTGCCGGTCACCGGCTTTGCCCACTCACCGGACGATATTCCCGACTTGATTCGCATGGTCGGTGGAGCACCTCTGGTGATCAAGCTCCTGGAAGGTACCCAGGGCATCGGTGTAGTGCTGGCCGAAACCGAAAAGGCGGCAGAAAGCGTGATCCAGGCTTTTATGGGTTTGAAGGCCAACATCATGGTGCAGGAGTACATCAAGGAAGCTGGCGGTGCGGATATTCGCTGCTTTGTGATCGGTGACAAGGTGGTGGCTGCCATGAAGCGTCAGGCCGCACCGGGCGAGTTCCGCTCCAACCTGCACCGCGGTGGCCAGGCTGAACTCATCAAGATTACACCGGAAGAGCGCTCGACAGCCATCCGGGCCGCCAAAGCCATGGGTCTGAGGGTCTGTGGAGTGGATCTGCTGCGCTCCAACCACGGAGCTGTGGTCATGGAAGTCAACTCCTCCCCCGGCCTGGAAGGCATTGAAGAAGCCACGGGCAAGGATGTGGCCGGGCAGATTATTGACTACATTGAAAAGAACGCCGCTCCCAATAAAAACCGAACCCAGGGGCGGGGGTAAAAGGCAGGTAAAGACTGGGTTGTCGATTGACCAGATTCCACCGAGGTGCTGGAGAAACAAGATTTTAAGGAGTCCTAGTCATGGATCTGTTCAAAAAAATAAAAAAACCAATTACAGGCTCGTCCTTCACAGATAAGGATGCCTCTTCGGATTTGAAAAATCTGACGGTTCTCTATGTTGAGGATAACCAGGATGTGCGCTCGCAACTCTCTCTCTTCCTGAAAAGGCGCTTTGCCAGGGTTCTGGTTGCTCATGATGGGGCTGAAGGCTTGCGCCTTTATACTCAGGAATCCACGCCGCCTGATCTGGTCATCAGTGATATTCGCATGCCGGGCATGGATGGTCTGGAAATGGCGGAACACATCAAATCGCTGAACCCCCAGCAGCCCATTATTATGACCACCGCCCATGAGGAAACCGACTACCTGCTCAAGGCCATAGATCTGGGCGTGGATAAGTTCATTCTCAAGCCTGTGGAAGCCCGCCAACTCCATTCCACTTTATTGCACCTTGCTGAACAGCTGGAAGCCAGAAAGCAACTGGAAGCGGCCCGTCGTGCTCTGGAAGCCAGTGAAGCCCGCTACCGAACGCTGTTCTGGACGGCCATGGATGCTTTATGCATTTTTTCCTGGCGAGATCTGCAAATTCTTGAGGTCAACCGTCAGCACCAGGTGCTTTTTGATCACTCTTTCCGGGAAGTGGAGGGTGATAGCCTCACTCGCCTCTTCCACCAACAGGACTTCAATGAAGTTAGAAAGCTTCTGGAAACAAGCAGTAATCAGCAGGAAGTGATGCTGGTGAATTTGCAGAAGGCCTGTGGAGATGCCTTTCCCGCCGAAATGGCGGTTGCCTGTCTGACCAACAGTGACCAGGAGCTGGGTCTGCTCACCACCCGGGATGCCAGCGATCGTCTGACGGGTATGGAGGAACAGGAAGCTCTGGTCGAGGTGTTGGAAATGACCATCAATGCCCTGGATGAGCTGTCGCAGCCGCAAATGCCACCCTCTTGATGCCTTGATTTGATTCTTTGAGTTATCTATACAATAATTATACAGAAATTGTTGTCGGCTACACTTCTACAACAGAGTCATATTGGGCAGGCTGGGCATATCTGCTAAGGTATTAAAAAATTGTATCTAATATGCAGGCTTGTTCCTGTTCACTGGCAGATGGAGAAATGCAACTATGGCGCTTGTACGTAATCATCAGGGGGCTTCATCCTCCTCGACGACAGAAAGCCAGACCGCTCACTCGGCTTCCAGCCCCCGACAGAACGATGAAGCCTTGAAAGCCCGTCGACGAGCCCGCACTCTGGCTCGCAAGCAGCAGTTATCCGAACGTATTGCCAGTGCAGTGACCGAGCTGAATGCCGGGAGTGGCGAGATTTCTGCTGCCGCTGAAGAATTACAGGCCGCCACCACCCAGATTGCTTCCGGGGCTGAACAGGCCTCCGGTGCCGCCCAGGAAACCCAGCAGGTGGTGCGCCAGGTTAATGATGCGATAGAAACCCAGACTGAATCCACTAAGGAAGCCAGTCAGCGTCTGCAAAGAATGCACCGGCGGGTCAATGAGGTTTCGGAAAAAGTCGAGACGATGATTGACTCCATCCGTCAATCCATTGAGCGCCAGGGTCGGGCTGTGGATGCAGCCGAATTACTGGCCAAGCGTTCCGATGAAATCGGGGAAATCGTTGAAGCGGTTATCCATATCGCCGACCAGACCAACCTGCTGGCCTTGAATGCCGCCATAGAAGCTGCCAGTGCCGGACAGCATGGCCGGGGCTTTGCCGTTGTGGCGGATGAAGTTCGGGCTTTGGCAGAAACCTCGCAGAATTCCGCGAATAAAATCCAGGAAGTGGTGGAGAACATTCAAAACCGCGTGAAAACCCTGGTGGAAGAAACCAATCGTTCAGCCGAATCCAGCCGTGAAGACATGAAGGTGGCCGATGCCGTTGTTGATCAACTGGGTCAGGTACGCACCTCCATGGACGAGATGGTCAACCAGGGTGAGGAAATTGCCCGGGCCGTGTCTGAAGCCGTCAAGGGCGTTCGCCTGTTGAGCCAGGAAGGGGAAACCATTGCCTCGGCTGCGGAAGAGCAGGCTTCTGCCTGTAATCAGGCGATTCGTATGGTGGAACAACAAAACCAGGCCCTGGTTCAGGCGCGGGATTCCACCCAGAATCTGGCTGTGCTCACCGAAGACCTGAAAGTGAACAGTGATGCTGATAAAAGCGGGGAAGAAGTGGCTGCGGCCACGGAAGATCTGGCCGCTGCCATTGAAGAAGTCAACCGGGCTGCCAATGAAGTGGCTACAGCGATAGAGCAGATCAACCGGGGGGCCAAGCAGCAAAGTCAGGCTTCCAGTAAAGCCGCTTCTGCAGTTCGTCAGCTGTCTGCTGCTTCCAATCAGTCTGCGGAGCTGGTTCAGGGCATTCTGGAAGCCGGCAAGAAAGCCAGAGAACTGATTCAGACCAATCGTCAGGAGGTGATCAGCCTGGCTGACAGTGTGCAGGAAAGCGTCAAGGAAGTGCGCCGGGCCCGCGAGCAGATCCGGGAACTGGATCTGCTCCTGCGTCAGATCAACAAGGTGATGAACACCATTGACAAGGTGAATATCCAGACCAGCATGCTGGCGGTCAATGGCGGCATAGAAGCAGCCCGGGCCGGTGAGCATGGCAAGGGTTTTGTGGTGGTCGCCACGGACATCCGCAATCTTTCCTATGATGCCAATGAAAATTCTGATCGTATTCTGGAAGTGATTGAATCCGCCCAGGATGATATCGCCAATGTCCGTCATATCATGGATGACATCAGTGATGCTGCAGCCCAGGATGCCGAGAAGAATGCCGGTACGGTTCGTGACCTGGAAGATGTGGAAGAAGCCATGAATCGGGTTCTGACCGGCAATGATGAAATTGCTGCAGCCTCCGAGCAGATCAAGGTTTCTGTGGAGGAAGCCACCAAGGGGATCGAACAGATTGCCGGTGCTGCCGAGGAAGCCGATCAGGCAACCAGCGAAGCGGCAGCAGCCTCGCGTCAGCAAGCCACCAGTACCGAACAGCTGGCCAAGGCGACCGAGGAAATTGCTTCCCTGGCTGACGAACTCCAGACACTCGAATAAGCTGAGGAGGCGTTATGGCGACCAGCCTTCAGCCAGAAGCAGCTGTTCATGAGCAGGCCGGCTCTCTCCAGTGTCTGTGTTTTGTCTTGGGCAAAGAAAAATTTGCCCTGCCTATGGCAGCCATCAAAGAACTGATTCGTGTCCCTGAACTCATCCGGGTGCCCCTGGCCGGTACCCACCTGCTGGGGGTGACCAATCTGCGCGGCATCGTCTTGCCGGTTGTGAGTCTGGCCAGCCTTCTGGGACGTGAAGCCGGTGAGCAGAATACCGCCAGCCGGGTAATTGTGCTCAAGGGTGACCAGCCTCTGGGTCTCTGGGTCGATGAAGTGGAAGCCGTAGAGGATTTTCCGCAGGAGCGTCTGGATACCAGCGAAGCCCTCCAACGTGATGATCAGCGTCGTTATCTGACCGGTTTTATCCGTCCCGGCAAGCAGTCAGGAGTCGGCGTGCGGCGTCTTTTGGATGCCTCGGCTCTAGTGGAAGCCAGCTGTCTGCACCCGGAGCATCAGCAGGACAAACCGGCCACTCCAGGTCGCAGCGAGCGCCCGGCCGCCACCCAGGAAGAAGCCTCTGCCAGCAGCCAGTTGATCCTGGGGTTTGAGCTGGCCGATCAGGATTTTGCCCTGCCTTTGCAACAGGTCAAGGAAGTGGTGCGCCTTCCCGAAGAGCTGGAACCCGTGACAGGGCTGCCCGGCTATATTCTGGGTGTGATGCCTTTGCGCAACCTCCTGGTTCCCCTGGTCAGTCTGCATCGTCTCTACCAATTGCCGGAACAAACGGATACCCAGCAAAAACGCCGGGTGCTGGTGGTGCCCCTGGCGGATCGCAACGGCAGCAGTTTCATCGGTTTGATTGTGGATGCCATTACCCAGGTCACCAGCCTGCCCGACCGGGCCTTTCAGGTCGTTCCCGAGTTGCTGGCTGATCTGCCCGGTTTTCAGGATGTCAATGCCATGGCCCGTCTGCCGGATGGACAGGGGCTTTTGGCTTTGCTGGATTCACGCAAGCTGCTGGCCGGTAAACAGTTTCAGCAGGCCGCCGAAGCGGCCGAACAGGAGACAGAAATGACCCAAACAGCAACGGAAGAAGAATGCCAGCTCGTGGTCTTCTCTCTGGATGATGAAGAATACGGTGTGGCCATTGAGGCCGCCAAGGAAATTTTGCGTGTTCCCGAACAACTGACCCGCGTGCCCAAATCCCCGGAATTCATTGAAGGGGTGATCAATTTGCGCGGCATGGTCCTGCCGGTGATGGATCTGCGGCGACGTTTTGATCTGCCGCTCAAGGAAAGGGACTACCGCCAGCGTATTATTGTTTTAAATCTCAATGGCCAGAGAACCGGTTTTATTGTCGATAGCGTCAAGGAAGTGCTGAAAATCCAAACCCGGCAACTGGAAGCCGCTCCACCCTTGTCAGCCGAGCAGATGCACCTGATCACCCAGATGGCCAATATTACTGAACAGGATCGCATGATTCTGCTGCTGGATGTCGGCCGGTTGGTGAGTGACCAGGAAGCTCTGGAGCTGAGTGCAACTCTGGAAGAGCCTTCTGCCAACCCGGAAAAAGGAACAGCCCAGGCATGATTTCCGTACTGGTTGTGGATGATTCGGCCATGATGCGCCGTTTTTTGACCCAGATTTTTGAGCGTGCCGGTGATTTCAAGGTGCGCACGGCGCGCAATGGCGAAGTGGCGCTGGAGCTTTTGGGCGAGGCCAGTTACGACGTGGTGACTTTGGATATCAATATGCCGGGCATGGATGGTTTGACCTGTTTAAGCCACATCATGACAGAAACACCCTGCCCAGTGGTCATGGTTTCATCCCTGACCGAAAAGGGCGCTTTGGCGACTCTAGAAGCCCTCGAGCTGGGTGCGGTGGATTATATTGCCAAACCCGGTGGTACGGTTTCCCACAATATGCAAGAGGTTGAGGAGGAGCTGCTTAACAAGGTTCGGACTGCAGCGGCTGCCAAACCCCGATTCCGCTCCCTGGATATCCACCCAACTCCAGCCGAGGCTGCACCGCAAAAGGCTTCTGAAGACTTGGGGGCGGGCTCCGAACGGGAGGCCGAAGGCCTGATTCTGGTTGGTGTTTCCACCGGTGGCCCCAGCTCACTGGAAACCCTACTGGCGGGGTTATCACCTCAGCAGCAGTGGCCGGTTTTGATTGCCCAGCATATGCCTGCCACCTTTACCGGGGTATTGGCGCAGCGTCTTAATGGCCTCTGTGCGCTGCCGGTTATGGAAGTGACCAAACCGACTCCCTTGCTGGCTGGCCGGGTTTATATGGCCCAGGGTGACAAGGATATTGAAGTGCGGCGGCGGGCGGGTCGCCTGATGGCCGTGCCCCAGCCCCAGGATGCTGAACGCCCCTGGCACCCCAGTGCTGATCGCATGGTGGAAAGTGCTCTGGAGGTCTTTGCACCGCAACAACTGATCGGTCTTCTCCTCACCGGCATGGGCGACGATGGTGCCCGGGCCATGCAAAACCTGCAGGCTGCCGGAGGGCGAACCCTGGCAGAAAGCGAGGAATCCTGTGTGGTCTACGGTATGCCACGTGCCCTGGTGGAAGCCGGTGGCGCTGATCAGGTGCTGCCCATTGAAGCCATTCCGGCCCAGCTGAAACGCTGGTTGCTCAGTTCTGCGTAAACCACAAGACGCTGCTAACGAGGCCCTGATGCTAATACGTAATCCCCAAGCTGAAGCTTCCACCCAACCGGCACAAGCCGAGTCCACAGAAGAGTTGGTTAAACAGCTGGAAACCCAGTTGCGCGAGGGGTCCGCCGATACCTGTATCGAGTTGCTATCCACCTGGCCCCAGCTACCCCAGGAATTGCGCCGCTTGATGCTCAAGCGTTTGTTGACTGAATCCGATGTCCGCGTTCAGCAGGTATTTATGAACCACCTGTTACCGGGCCTGCAGGAAGAAGAACTGCGTTTGTTGCTGGATCAGTTTACTGGTGAGGATGCCAGTCTGCGCAACCAGATCATTGACGGCCTGAGTCAGGTCAGCGAGGAACAACAGAAAAACCTTTTGCTGCCTGAACTGCAAAAACGTCTGAGTGAAGGCAGCCGGGATACCCGTATTCTGACCCTGAACCTAATTACCTGGCTGGAAAATCCGGCATTGCTCCCTGCCGTTGAAGCGCTTCTGGCTGAGGAAGAAGACATCAATGTTTGCATGACTGCCCTGGAAGCCCTGCCGGTGCTGGATGCCGGCCCGGAGCTGGCAGTATTGGATGCAGTTGCTGAGCGTTTTCATGATGAGCCCTATGCCCGTTTTGCCTTGCAGAATATTCGCAGGCAACTGGGCAGCAGCCCAACAAGTGGCCCCCAGAACAAGGAAGCCTAGTGTGGACATAACCGCTGCGGATTTTTTGCGTTTTCGCGATTATTTTTACCGCAAAACAGGCATTTATTTTGAAGAAAGCAAACGCTACTTCGTGGACAAGCGCCTGGAGGAAAGAGCCAAAAAACGCGGCTGCGAAGACTTTCGCAGCTACTTTAACCTCTTGAGGTTTGACCGGGATGATGAGCTTCAGGCGGTGATCAATCTGATGACCGTGAATGAAACCTACTTTCTGCGTGAAGCCTATCAGTTGGATTGTCTGGTCAACAGCCTGATGAATGAGGTGGCCTGGCGTAAGCGCCCCGGCCAGCGGATACGGATCTGGTCATTGCCCTGCTCCACGGGTGAAGAGCCTTTTTCCATTGCCCTGAGCCTGCTGGAGCGCTGGAAGGGCCTGAATGACTGGGATGTGGAGATCCTGGCTTCGGACATAGATACCCAGGTGTTGCAGAAATCGCGTGAAGGTATTTATGAAAAGCGCTCTTTGCAACATTTGCCCAGCGACTGGCTGCAACGTTATTTCCAACCTCTGCCCGGTTCATCCAGAGGGAGCTATCAATTGAATCAGGAGGTAAGAGAAAGTGTGGGTTTTTCCCGCATTAATCTCTACTCGGCTTCCGAAGTGGCTTCACTGGGCAAGATGGACATTATTTTTTGCCGCAACCTGTTGATTTATTTCGATGATTTATCCAGAAGACAGGCTGCGGAACGGCTTTATGATGCCCTGAACCCCGGGGGCTTTATCTGTCTGGGGCATTCCGAATCCATGAGCCGGATTTCGCCCCTGTTCAAGGTACGCAAGTTTCCTGATGCCCTGGTGTATCAGAAGTAGCCAGAGCCAAGAGGAGTTAATTATGAGAATCCTGGTCGTCGATGATGCCCAGACGGTACGTGGATATCACCGTCAGCTATTGGAAGAAGCTGACTTCGGTGTTGACGAAGCGGCCAATGGTCTGGAAGCCCTGGAAAAGATTCTTCAGGCCCCGCAGGCCTATGACGCTTTACTGGTGGATATCAATATGCCGCAAATGGATGGTTACACCCTGTTGAAAGAAGTGCGCAGCAACCCCGAAGTGGCTGATCTGCCAGCCATAATGATCAGTACCGAAGCGGAGCTGCACGACCGGGATCTGGCCTACCAGGCCGGAGCCAATGGTTATCTGGTCAAACCGGTCAAACCTCAGTTGCTGTCCAGCGTGCTTTTTCTGATGACCGGCAGAGTAGAGGAGGCCCGGCATGGATGATTTGCTGAAATTCTTTGTTGAGGAAGCAACCGAACTGGTTCAAAAAGCCGGCCAAAGCCTGCTGGTTCTGGAAAAAAATCCTGAAGACCCGGAAGCTCTGACCGAGGTGTTTCGTCAGGTGCATACCCTCAAGGGCTCGGGTGGAGTTCTGGAACTCCATGCCCTGGTCAAGGTGGTGCATGTTGCCGAAAATCTGCTGGAGTTGGCCAAGGAGGGGGAAACCCGTCTGGATGCCAGTTGCATTGATGCCTTGCTGGAGGCCATGGACCAGGTGAGTGCCTGGGTGGATGCTCTGGATACCCAGGGCACTTTGCCCGAGGATGCCGACCGGGTGGCCGAAGACTTGGCCGGTGAGCTGGCCGCTCTCTTGGAAGCGCACCAGGGCAGCCAGGAAGCAGCCAACCCACCCGTTTCGCTAGCGGATGCTGATGAGCCTCTGGCTGTGGAAGAAGACCCGAATAGCTCTGAAGCCTGGAGCGAGGGAGTTAACTGGGGAGTGTTTGATGACCCTGTGGATGATCTACCTTCACCCACCTGGTTGGGTCAGCTGGATGAAGCGGCCCGCATGCAGGCTTTCCGTCTGGCACTGGAAGGTGAAAGCCTTTGGGTGGTGGACTATACCCCGGATGAAGGCTGCTTTTATCAAGGCGATGACCCTTTGCTCAACCTGCGCCAGGCTCCAGGTCTGCTGGGTTTGACGCTCATTGAACCCGTCAGCCGGGAAGCCCCGGAAGAAGCCGATGTTTATCGGTGTCAGTTGCACCTGGGTGCTCTCTTGCAAACCAGTGAAGCGGAACTGGCCGAGCATTTTCAATACATCCCCGAACAGCTGGACTATCAGCCGCTGACCCGTGAGAACCTGATTCAACCCACCGGGGAGCCTCTGGGTATGGAGGTCGACCCTGCCTTGCTGGAGGATCTGCGTGGCTTCTGGGAAAACCGTCAACAAGAGGAATTGCTGGAACGCCTGAACATCCAGCTGGAGTTGTTGAATCCAGCCAGCCGCGAAGCCAGTCTGTTGCGGTGGCTGAAGGAAGTGACCCAGTTGACCCCGGATGATGCCCTGGTTTTTGAAACCCTCCTGGTCACGCTGGAAGAACCGGACAGCCAGTTGGATGAACACCAGCAACTGGACTGGGCCGAACGCCTGGCGGCCTGGGAGCCCAGTCAGCAAACCCCGGCCCCTGAGCCGGTGACAAAACCTGATGAAAACGTCCAGACTTCGCCTGCCACTTCGCAGCCCCTGCTGGTCGTGGAAGAGGGCAGTGAGGTGATGCAACTGCTGGAGGACCAAATGCGCCTTCTGGCTCGTTGCACCGACCCCCAACTTCAAGAGGGGGCGCTGGGCTCGGCCCAGAGAATCCTGGCCAATCTGGCAACGGCCACCCAGACCCGGCTGCCCGAAACCGTGACCCAAGCCACCTCGGCCAAAAGTCTGCACCAGGCTTTAAAGAACTGGCTGGAAGGCGAAGCAGCGGCTCCTGTAAAAACCCAAACTTCGGAGCAGCCTGCTCCCAGGGAACAGCAGCCTGAATCCAAAAAAGCCGTGGCCACTGCGGGGACAGAAAGCAAGGCCGCCGCCCCCATGATTCGTTCCTACAAGGTGGATCATGAACAGGTGGAACAACTGGGTGACCTGGTCGGGGAACTGGTGGTTGCCAAGAATACTCTGCCGTTTCTGGCCCAGAGAGCTGAACAGGTTTACGGTGAAAGGCGCATTGCCCGCGAGATCAGGGAACAATTCAATGTCATCAACCGTATCACCCGGGCACTTCAGGATGCCATGATGCAGGTTCAGATGCTGCCGGTTTCGCATGTTTTCCAGCGTTTCCCTCGACTGGTGCGGGATTTGTCACGCAAGCTGAACAAGCCCATTGAACTGGACGTGATCGGCGAGGACACCGAAGCCGAAAAGCATGTGATTGAAAATCTCTCCGACCCCCTGATTCACCTAATGCGCAACTCCATTGATCATGGCATTGAAATGCCTGAAGAACGTCAGGCAGCAGGAAAATCGGAAACCGGTCATATACGCCTGGCGGCCTGGCAGGAAAATGAATGGGTGGTGATCGAAGTCGCCGATGACGGCAAGGGTATCGACCCGGAAGCCATGCGCATGAAAGCCTATGAAAAAGGCCTGGTGGATGAAAGACGCATCAAGGAAATGAGCGACCAGGAAGCTCAGGAACTGATTTTTGCTGCGGGTTTTTCCACCAAGGATGCCGCAACGGACCTCTCCGGCCGCGGAATCGGCATGGATGTGGTGCGTACAACCATCGAAAAAGCCGGTGGGCGCCTGGAGCTGCGAAGTACTCTGGGTGAAGGCACCCGAACCCGTTTGAAACTGCCTCTGTCCATGTCCATCAGCCAGGTGATGCAAATCTGGATTGAAGGTCAACGCTACGGTGTGCCCATGGATCAGGTTGCAGAAACAGTACGCCTGCCCAGGGATCGTCTGCACCAGTTTAAAGACAAGGAAACCGTGATGCTGCGCGAACAGGTGCTGCCGGTTTGTCGTTCCCGTCAGTTGCTGGGGCTGGAAGAGCCGCAAGACAGTGACCAGGTAGCCCTGCTGATCGTTCGCCTGCGCGGCGAGCCCGTGGCCCTGATGGTGGATGACTTCAGTGAAGGTGTGGAAGTGATTCTCAAACCCATGGAAGGCGCTCTGGAAAGCCTGGGGGTTTACCAGGGAACAGCCCTGCTGGGTGATGGCAGTGTATTGCTGGTGCTGGATCTTCCCAATCTGCTGTGAGAGGACAAATGAAATGAGCCATACAATTGCAAAGGACACCCTCAAGCTGGAAGGGGTCTGTGGTGTGGAAGAAGCTGAAGAAATTCATGAAAAACTCCTGGAAGACCCGGAGTTGCAACTGGACTTGAGCGATTGTGAACACCTGCACGCTGCCAGTTTTCAGACACTTCTGGCGCAGCCCCGGCCGATCAAACGGGGAGCTAGGGATGCCTTCATCAAACGCTGGTTACAGCCTCTTCTGGAAGAGGCTGCCGGACCAAAAAAGGTTTAAACCATGCTGGAGCAGTTGACCCGACCGATACTTGCCATCAGTAACCGCAAAGGGGGCACGGGCAAAACCACCACCGCGGTTAACCTGGCCGCAGAGCTGGCCGCACGCCAGTATCGGGTGTTGCTGGTGGATACGGACTCCCAGGGTCATTGTGCTCTGGGCCTGGGTATCCGCTGGCGACCGGGTCAGCCCAACCTGCATGACTTGTTCAGCGACCGGCCTCCTTCTCTGCAAGAGGTGATTCTAAAGACCGCAACGCCGGGTCTGGATCTGGTGGCGGCCAATACCCGCTTTGAAGGGCTCTGGGGAACCGAGGATACCGGCATACTCAAGCGCGCACTGGAAGAGGCGCAGGATTATGATTTTATCCTCCTGGACACACCTCCTTCGGTGGATCTGGTTTTGATTAATGCCCTGACGGCAGCCAGTGGTGTCCTGATTCCGGCCGTTCCCCATCATTTGGGTGCTGAAGGTGTCCGCCAATTGACCCAGTTGTTTTACCGGGTAGCGAGTCGGGATAATCCCGGCCTTAAACTGCTGGGCATCGTGCCGGTGATGGCTGACCCCCAGGTTCCCGGCCATCGTGAGGTGGTGGAGGAGTTGAAAAAAGCCTTTGGCCCCGGGCGCATGCTGCGGGGGGTACGCCGTGACCAGCGCCTGGCAGAAGCATTTGCTGCCGGACAGCCGATTCGTCAGTATGCCGGTCGCTCCAGGGGCGCCATGGATTATTTTATGATGACTGAACAGCTATTGAAGATTTGACTTTTAACTGATTAAGCAAAGGAAACCGAGATGAAAACAGTGCTGCTCGTAGATGATTCACCGACTATCCTGATGAGTGTGAAAGGTGTTTTGCAGAGAAATAATCTGCAGGTGGAAACGGCCAAAAGTGGTGAAGAAGCCCTGCAGAAGATTAAAGGGGGTGTAAAGCCGGATTTGATGATTACCGATCTGAACATGCCCGGTATCAATGGCATTGAACTCATCAAGCAGGCCCGCCAAAGTGGACTCAAGTTCACCCCCATGCTGGTTCTGACCACCGAATCCCAGGAATCCAAACGTAAGGAAGCCCGGGCTGCAGGAGCCACCGGCTGGCTGGTCAAACCCGTTCAGGGCGATCAGCTCATGCAAATCATCAAAAAAGTGTTACCGGGTGCCTGATCCAGGGGCAAGGACAGGCCGTTTTACCTTGAAAGGCAAGTAGGCAGAAATATGGCAAGTGAAAAAGCGGTACCCAAAAAAGCCAGGCTGTTGGAAAGCCGACTTCTCAGGCGGCTGAGCTTTTTTTTGGTGGCGACCTGGCTGCTGGTGTTTTTTACCCAGGGCTATGTGGAGGCGTTGACCGAACATTTTGCACTGTCCGCTTCTGTTGTTCAGGCCAGCCTCAATACGCTTCTGGTACTGGTTGTGCTGATGGCCCAGGCGGCCTGGTCTTTTTACCGGGAAGGGGATCTGACCGCCGGAGCCAGCAATCTGGTGCACTATTTCAGCGACCAGCTCAAGGAATACCTGCAGGCGGTCAGCCAGGCGGAAGAGGCTTTTGATGAACGCCAGCCTCTCTATGGTGTTTTATCCGGGCACCTGCAAAGAGTGAACGGCCATACAGAAGGTGCGGTGACGGAGCTGATGCAGCATCTGGATGCCATGGATCAGGAGGTGGAAACCTTTGTTGGCCTGGTTGGTCAGCGCAGCGAGGAAACCGAAAGTCTGGCAGAAGACTCCAAGCGCAAGGCAACCGACAACCAGAAGGCTCTGGAAGATGTCAGTGCCCTGATTCGCAAGCAAAACCACCAAATGGAAAGCAACCGGGAAAGAGTCCTGGCGGTACTGGAAAAATCCAAAACCCTGGAAGACAGCATTGAGCTGATCAAGCAGGTTTCCTCGCAAACCAATTTGCTGGCTTTGAATGCCAGTATTGAAGCTGCCCGTGCCGGTGAACATGGCCGGGGTTTTGCTGTCGTGGCCGATGAAGTCAGGGATCTGTCCCTGCAATCCGAAAAGGCCGCTGAGAAAATCAGTGGCGAAATCCTGCAGATGGTGGAAACCATTCAGGAACAGTTCCGGGATGAGCTGGATGAAGGCATGAAGGATCAGGAACAACAGATGCTGGATAAAATTGCTGGCCAGTTGGAACACCTGGGCAGTGGTTATCTACAGCTGATTACCCAACATGGTGAGTTAGTGGGAGAAATGTTCAATGTCAGTGAACGTTTCAAGGATCTGGTCATCAAGGCCTTGTCATCTATCCAGTTTCAGGATGTGTCTCGCCAACAAATCGAACAGGTTATTCATGGTCTGGAGCAATTATCCCAGAGTGATCTGGCATTGCTGGACCTGCTGGAAAATCCCGGCGAGAAGCCCAAGGAAACCCTGCACATCGACCTACAGAAATACGAAGAAGGTTATGTGATGCAGGATCAGCGCCAGACCCACAAAACTGTCTTGCAGGATAAAAAAGCCACCTCTCAGCCTCAGCAAGGGGGTGGATCTCAGGAAGCGGATTTACCGGATATAGAGTTGTTCTGATATGCCACCTTTGCTTCGCCAGCCCCTGCCCTTGAAAACCTGGCTGAAGACGGAACGTCATCAGCTTAACGCCCGGGTGGAAAGGGCTTACCAGCGTGGTCAGGAGCTGGCGGTGCGTCTGGAAATCGGCACCGCTGATTCTCAAAAAACCGCTGGCCCCCATGATCTGCTCAAGCAATTTATTGCTGCGGAAATCCGCATGCGACAACTGCTGCTCAGCCACCCGGCACCCCTGCTGGTGACGGATCAGAAAGGTCAGCTCTTACTGACCAATCTGGCGGCCAAACAACTATTGGCTGCCTTAGGTTATGTTTTTGACCCGGTGAAACCGGTTTACCCCTCCTTGCAGGAAGCTTTCCCGGAGCTGGAGTCCGATCGGGAAATGCAACTTCAGGTGTCCAGTGATTATGCAGAGGCGGAAGAGGTTGTTTTTCTGGTCAGGGAAACCCCCATTCAGTGGCAGGAAACCCCGGCCCGGTTGTTGCTTTTTCATGATGTGAGCATGGAAGCCCAGGCTCGTCAGAAACTGGAAGAAGCCGTCAGCAGCCTGGAAAACCTCAACCGTATGAAGTCTGAATTCATGTCCATGGCGACCCATGAATTTCGCACCCCTCTGGCGAGTATGTTTTCCAGCTTGCAGCTTATGGATCAGTATTGCCAAAAACTGGCCCAGGAAACCGATAGCCGCTGGCTGGATAAACTGCAAAAACACGTCAAGCGTTCGGAAGAAGCCATCACCCACCTGGACGGTCTGGTTCAGGAAATGCTGACGTTGGAGAAAACCCGTGCAGGTCGCACCTACTTTACACCTCATCCGGTTCGGGTGGATCAACTGGTGAGTGAGGTTGTGGACAATCTCAGCTCGTTAGCTGAACAGCTGGACATCCCCCTGGCTGTCAGCAATGGCCTGCAAGATCCCCAGGCCAGCTATCCTCTGGATGCGCAATTGGTTCAGCATATACTCACCAACCTGATATCCAATGCGCTCCGCTTCAGCTCTCCAGGCCAGCCAGTGGCCGTGGAGTTTTTTTATAAAGATCAGGGACTTTGCCTTCAGGTGGTTGACCAGGGACGAGGTATTCCCGCAGAAGAGGTTTCCCACCTGGGTGCTCCCTTTTTTCGGGCCAGTAATGTCGATAATGTTCAGGGTACCGGCCTGGGACTTTCAATTGTGCGGCGTTTTGTTGACCTTCACCAGGGACGCCTGGAGATTCAAAGCCGTCTGGGTGAAGGCAGTTGTTTTTGTATCTGGCTACCGCTAGCCGCCTCAAAGAAGGAGAAGGATGATGACCAAGACCGTGATGTTGGTGGAAGATGAAGCCAGCCTTTTGGAGAACCTGGAAGAAATGCTGGAGCTGGAGGGTTTTGAAATCCTTAAAACCATGAACGGCGGGGAAGCCCTGGCCCAGTTGAAACACCGGCTGCCGGATTTGATTGTCTGTGACATCATGATGCCGATGATGGATGGTTTTGAGTTCCTGAAGCGAGTCCGGGCCGATGCTCGCACAGCCAGCTTGCCCTTTATCTTTCTGACGGCCAAAACGGCTGACGAGGATCAGCGCTTTGGACGGGAACTGGGTGCCGATGATTATCTGACCAAGCCTTTTACCCGTGAAGGGCTGCTTAAAGCTATCAACCTACGCCTGGGCAAACACCATTCCCTGAGCCACCTGGAACAGGAGCGCAGGATACAAGGTGGGTCGCGCCGCAGTCAGGCGGTTCTCTTGCGAATTGCTGCTGTGGAAGGCGACCTGGATGACCTGAAAAGCCTGGCTGAGGAGATGGGCGATATTGACCTGCTGGACGGTCAGGGCAACTCTGCCCTGATGTTTGCCGTCATGATGCGTAATGAAGAAGCTGCACGCCTACTGCTCAAGGCGGGTGCCAACCCGAACCTGGAACACCCCAAAACTCACTTGAGTGTGAAAGCCATGGCACGCAGCCTGGGACTGATGCGCCTGGCCCGGGAGATGGAAGGCTAGTGCAGAGGATGACTTCCCGGCAGTGGGGCAGCTGGTTGCTGCTGACACTGCTGGCCTGCCTGGGCAATTATTACCCCTTTCCACTGCTGTTTGGGGTGGATTTGCTGCTGGGTGGCATCCTTGTTTATTTGATCCTTTTTTACTTTGGACTGCCTCTGGCCCTGTGCAGTGCCCTACCTGCTTATTTGGTCACCTGGCTGGTCTGGGGGCACCCCTGGGCAGCAATCAACTATCTGATGGAGCTGGTGCTGGTTGGGTCTTTGCTGCGCCATTTCAAGTTTCGTGAACTGACTCTTCTGGTGGGGGTTTATTGGATTTTTGCTGGCGCCCCTTTGATTATCACCTTTTACCGCTATTTACTGGAACTGCCCTGGCTGGATGTCTGGATGGTGATGGGGAAACAGGGGCTCAACTCTCTGGCGAATGCAGCCCTGGCACTGACCCTGGCGTATCTGCTGCCAGCCCACAAGGTAGGACGCTGGAATAAACAGCAGCCTCAGCTTGCCATTACGGATTTGTTTTTCTATTTACCCACTCTTATGTTGATTCTGGGCAGTTTGGGTATGGTGGTGGTGATGGGGCACTTCCAGATGGAAAAAGCGAAACAGGAAATCCACCAGGAACTCAAGCATACCCAACAGGTGCTGCGCATTCAGTTGGAGGATAATCTGCGAGAGCTGCACACCCGTTTGCCGGAAATTTATCATCAATGCACAAGTTTTGATTTTGGCCGCTTTACCGGACAGCGCCAGTGTTTCAATCGCCATGCTTTGGAAAGCCCTTTTCAGGCTTTTTTTACACTTTCAGAGCCGGAACCTGGCTGGCAGCCAATGAACTCTCTTTCTCCCCGTCAGCAGCTAACGGAAAAGCAGCTGTCTCTTTTACAACTGGCGGTTGATCGGCTACAAACCAAGGGTGCCGCGCGAACCCAAACCCTGGCCTCTACTGGTCAGCTTTTTCTGCTTCGACGTTTACCCACCGAACAGGGGCAGAACCAGTGGCTAGTCGGTCTGGTGGATAAAAATTATCTTCCACGTGAGCTTCTGTCAGGTAGCAATCACCCCTATCTGGTCTACAGCCTGCAACTGGGCAGACAGGAGTTGTTCAGTAGCGAATCCAGCCGCTTGCCTTTGGACGCCAGCCATCAGGCGGACTCTTCCGGGAGGATGCAACACTGGCTGCCGGATAAGGCAAAAACCGATATTACCCGCTGGAGCGAATCAATTTACTTTGTACAAAGAAACCTGGACACCCTGGATACGCCTCTGCCGGGACTGCTCCGTGTGGAGATCACACCGCGTCTGGAGCAGGAAAACCTGTTCCGCATGTATGGCCTGCTGTTTGTTCTGGCTTTTATGATGTTGTTGCTGGGCCTGGTGGTCAGTCGGGGAGTGGCGGCCTGGTTTGCCCGGCCAATCCGGGACCTGGTGAAGGTGGCTGCAGCGATTCCCCAGCAGTTGCAGGTTCCCACGCAAGCCTGGCGTTGGCCGGAAACCTATCGGATTCAGGAGTTCCAGCAGTTGAGTGATCAGCTCAAGCTGATGGGACGGCTGCTTAAAGAGCAGTTTGATGAGCTGCAAAGCCGGGAGCAGCAACTGGAAGCTGCAGTGGCCCGACGCACACAGGAACTGGTGGATGCCCATCAGCATTTGCAGAGTGTCATGGATTCCATGGAAGCGGTGCTCTGGTCCGCCGAACTGGATGCCAGCAGTGGCAAGGGGCGTTTCAGACTGAGTTTTATCAGCCCCAGTGTGCTCAATCTCACGGGTTATACCGCCCGTGCCTGGTTGAATGATCCGATTAAGCTCTTGCAAGACAGTGTCAATGAAAAGCAGGTGGGCCGGGTTCTGCATGAGCTACAGCATATGGCCCAGCGCGGACGCGGGCGCATAGTGATTCGTTTTGCCAACCCCAAACAAAAAGGTTGGCGGGTGCTGACGTTGCGGTATTGGTTGGTGTACTCGGCAGAGGGTAGGCCGCTGCGGGTGGATGGCCTGATTACCGATGTAACCGAGGCCTCAGCCGCTGAAGAAAAAGTCAAAGAACAGGAAGAGTTGCTGCTGCACCAGTCCCGCCGTGCCGCCATGGGCGAAATGGTCTCCAATATTGCACATCAGTGGCGACAACCCCTGAACAGCCTGCGCCTGACACTGGGCAATCTGGAAGATGCCAAGGCTTATGGTGAGCTGACCGAAGAAAGCTTTGATGAACATCTGCAACAGGCTGACAAACTGATTGATCAGATGAATCAGACCGTCAGGGATTTTCTGACCTTTTTCCGCCCCCGCAAAGAACCGGAGATTTTCAATCTGGCGGCTCTGGTTGATCAGTCACTGGATGTCATGCAAACCAGTCTGCAGGGTTTGGAACTGGAGCTGAGTCTGGATCGTAACCTTCAGGTGCAGGGTTACCCCAATGAAGTGGTTCAGGTGCTTTTGGTCCTGCTGCAAAATGCCCGTGAGGCTCTTAAAGACCAGAAAATCAACAAGGCCTGGGTCAGGGTTCGTCTGCAGAAGCAGGGTGATCAGGCCGAGTTGAGTGTTGAAGACAATGCCGGGGGTATTCCCGAGAGCATTCTCCCGCAAATCTTTGACCCCTATTTTACGACCAAAGCAGAAGGCAGTGGCATTGGCCTCTACATGGCCAAGATGGTGATTGAAAAACAGATGCAGGGCGAAATCCGGGTGACTAACAGTGAACAGGGTGCCCTCTTTACCCTGAGTTTTCCTCTGACATCCCAGCCTCTGCACTGATCGGGTCTGAACCGGTCAGGCGCTGGATCAGCTCATCAGCTGGCTGGGGCCGGGCAAAGAGATAGCCCTGAAAACGGTTGCATTGCAAACGCGCCAGGCAAATCTGCTGATCGAGAGTTTCCACACCCTCAGCCAGAACCTCCAATCCTAGTGCATGTCCCATGGCAATAATGGTTTCCACGATAGCCCGGGCCTCTTCATCCTCCGGTAGGTCATTGACAAACATCTGGTCAATCTTGAGCTGATCCAAGGGCAGTCGTTTCAGGTATTGTAGAGACGAATAGCCCGTACCAAAATCATCCAGTGCAAAGGTGACCCCCAGTTTTCTGATGGCCTGCATTTGGGTAATGGTGTTTTCCATATCTTCCATCAAAGCACTTTCAGTTATTTCCAGCTTCAAGCACTCAGGGGAAATCGCATAACGGGAGAGCAGAGAGTCGATTCTGTGGGTCAGATCACCCTTCTGGAATTGGCGTGCACTGATATTGACGGCCAAGCAGAATTTCTGGGTTGTCGATTGCTTCTGCCAATTGGCCAGTTGTTGACAAGCTGTTTCCAAAACCCAGTTGCCTAAAGGGAGGATCAGATCACTTTCTTCTGCAAGGGGGATAAAGTCACCTGGGGAGATGCGTCCTTTTTTGGGATGCGTCCAACGCAGTAAAGCCTCTGCTCCGATGGGCTGGTTGTGGGGCCCCAGCTGCAGTTGGTAGTGAAGTTCTAGCTGGTTTTTATGGATGGCCTGCTGCAGCTCTTTTTCCATCCAGATGCGTTTTTCCATGGCAGCCTGAAGTCTGGGATCATAAAAGATGACCTGACTACCACCTTCTGATTTTGCCTGGCGCATGGCTGTCTCTGCTTTACGCAATAACTGCCCCGGCTGATCCTGGGACCCTGCAAAAAGGGCCACACCCAGACTGCAGGTAAGCTGAAAGCTTTCTCCTTCAAGTTGATAACTTTTTTCCAGGTGTTGTAAGAGTTTTTGGGCATATTCCTGGGCTTGATGGGCTGCAATTTCTTTTTTTACAGGTAAATTGTCGAGAATCAGAGAGAACTCATCACCCCCCAGACGGCCCAGCGCAGTCTGGTCTTTCACCAGACTGGATAAGCGTTTGGCGAAGGCTTTTAACAGTTGGTCACCCAAAGCAAACCCTTGGGTGGCATTGATGCTGCTCAACTGATCAATATCCAGACAAATCAGGGCTCCTCGACGTTGGTTGCTGAAGCTGATTTCCATAGAATGTTGAAGGTGTTCATTAAACAAGGTGCGATTGGGCAACTGGGTCAGATGATCATAATAGGCTAAGTGGTTAACCAGTTTTTCAGCTTCCTGACGCTTGTTTTCTGAGGAGTGAAAGGCCAAAAGAGCGGTGGCGATACGCTGAAACTCACCACTGGCGCTTTTTTTCATTTTTTGCATCGCCTCGACTGCAGGGGATATCTCTCTTTTGTTGGCCAGAGAGACTAAAGATTGAGTGACCACCAAGAGCTTGCCTGCAAACCAACGAACCAGCGCCAGTGTCACTAAAAGCAAGCTGATCAGCGCCACCCAACCCGAAATCAGCTGATTCTGGGAAGCAGTCAAAAACTGCAAAGAGGCATTTTGTGTTCTTTCCTGAGACTGCTCCGCTAACTGGGACTGAATTTTGTTGATGTCCTGAGAAGCAACCAGGAAGCGCATATAGGCTTGCTGTAATTGTTTTTCGGCTTGTTCGGGATCCTTGATCATCTGGCTGGTGGCGCTGGTTACAAAAGCTCTGTATTCCTGAAAGGCCTGGAGTAACTGAGCACCGGCCCGCTGACTGGTTTCCTGGAAAAGTGGGCTGGCTGCCAGGCTCGTGGCCTGGGCTTCCAGAGCTGCCAGTTGAGCTCTTTGCTCACTGCGTAAAAAGTGCAGCTTCAGTTCACCCACCAGGCTCTGATCTGCCTCACGAATACCAAGGAGTAGCTGTTTCTGGTTGTCTTCCAAGGCCTCTGTCAGTTGCAGAGTTTGCTTCAGAATGGCCAGATCCTGATAGTTTTCTTCCTGAAAATGGGTGAATTCCTGTTTGATTTGAGTCAGGGTGGAAGTACCAAAAACCAAGGCAATGAAGAGAATAAAAAGGGCAGGCAGGAGAAAAATGATTAACAGGTTTCTACTGGTGGACATAAGCTTTTCCTGAAACAGGCAGGGTAACTGATTTCCCTGCCGGATCACGCTGGCCTTGTCCCCAACCTTAGGTTAAATGGTTAGCAGCAGTAATAACTTAACCTCTAGTCAATTAAGAATCAAGTAAATTAGATGTCAGTTCCGCCGTCATCCAGCTCCTTTGTAAAGCTTTGCCAGGTATTACGCCCTTTTTGTTTGACCTGGTACATGGCCAGATCAGCTTTGCGGATTAAATCCCTGGCATTGTCGGCATCCTGAGGGTAATGGCTGATCCCCAGAGAAACACCGATGATGATCGATTGCTGGTTGATCAGAAAAGGCTGGGTCAGGGAGTGAATGATCCGCTTGGCCAGTTGCTCGGCAACCTGTGGGTTTTTCTGGTTTTCCAGCAGGATCAGGAATTCATCGCCGGAAAGACGACCCAGAATATCGCTTTCGCGCATCAAGCCTTTCAGGCGCTGGGCAACCCGTTGCAGAAGCTGATCACCGGCCTGATGGCCCAGGCTGTCATTGACTTCCTTGAAGTGATCCAGATCCATGAAAATAACGCAAAGCCGGGTGTTACGCCGTTCCGCCTGAGCCACGGCCTTTTCCAGTTTTTGTTCCAGAAAGCTGCGATTCACCAGCCCGGTCAGGCTGTCACGCAGGGTTTGCTGGGTGGCATCTGCAATCAGGGGGCGAAGAACACGGGCCAGGCCCAGAGCACTGAGGAGCAGCATGATCAGAATGGTGATCCCCGGCCAGAGCAGCGCAGCCCAGGCGGGGTTGTAAAAATCATCAGCCGGGCGCTGGATGACCAGTGTCCAGTGGGGTGCTGTCAGAGGTGTGAAAAAGAACACCTGTTGTTGACCGTTTTTATGAAGCAGCTGGCGATCCCTTTCCCCCTGGGTCAGCAACTGCTTGATATTGCTTAATGCTGGACTGAGAGGGCCCAGTTCCAGCTGCAGGCTGTTGGCTGTGCCGACCAACTGCTGATCGGATGCCAGGTGAAGCAGTTTTTGCTGGGCCTGGGCGCCAAAACGGTCGGTGCAGGTGAGGACTTCACCGATTTCCTTGAGGTTGAAAAAAACAATATCCTGACCGATTCGTGCATCTTGCGCGTTGTGAATGGGGGCCGTGATGAGTAATAACTGTTGATCTGCTATAGAAATCAGTTGCTGGTGGTGGTCAGGGACAGATTGCAGCTTTTTACGGACAGCATCGGGGCTGATGGGGTCACCCAACCGGGCGATTACCTTGCCGTCCTCAGCCAGGCGCAGCAGCCCTTGCACCGCGGTGGACAGGGACATGGCATCCGCCAGGCGTGGCTCAGTAAAAGCCCGAAGCTCTTCCAGAGTCAGCTGGCCCTGAAGGTAAGCTTCCAGGCGGCGTCGAATTTCCGTGCGACTGGTGAATTGTTGGGCAATGCCCTGGTATTTCCCCAGCAGGTTGTTGATGATTTCCCCCTGGGCCTGGGTGTTGACGCGGGTGGTTTCTTCCAGATTACTGCGGGCATTCTGGTAGAGGGGGATGGCCGTGGCGATACCCACCAACAAGCCGGTCAGCAAGACACCCAGCAGGGAGAAAACCATGATGCGCCGGTGCAGGCTGACCAGGCGGGTCTTTTTCATACAATAAAAAGTTTCCTTTAGTATTTGAAACGATTGACCAGGCTTTGCAGATTGCTGGCCAGTTCCGCCAGCTGTTGACCGGCGGTATTGGTCTGATCAGCGCCTACTGCGGTTTGCTCTGCCACTTCATTGATATTGATGATATTGCGGTTGATTTCATCAGCAACCGAGCTTTGTTCTTCCGCTGCCGAGGCAATTTGTTCGTTCATTTCACTGATCTGGCGAACGGCCTGGGTGATGGTATTCAAGGCCGTGGAAACACTGCCTGCTTCTTCGAGCGTTTTCTGGGCCTTGCTGCGACTCGAGTGCATGGAGTTAACCGCTTCATGAGCCCTGGTTTGCAAGCCATGCACCATTTTTTCAATTTCTTCGGTGGATTGCTGGGTCCGGCTGGCCAGAGAGCGTACTTCATCCGCCACTACGGCAAAGCCGCGTCCCGCTTCTCCGGCTCGGGCCGCTTCTATGGCAGCATTCAAGGCCAGCAGGTTGGTTTGTTCAGCGACGCCACGAATCACATCCAGCACGGAGCTGATGTTTTCAATATCCTGACCCAGAATTTCAATGACTTCAGCGGTTTCTTCAATGCCCACAGCCATGTTCTGAACACCACTGATGGTGTGTTCCACCACCTGGGTGCCTTCATGGGAGCGATGGTCGGCATCCCTGGCGGATTCGGCAGCGGTTTCTGCACTTCGAGCCACCTCCTGAACCGTGGCCGTCATTTCATTCATGGCCGTCACCACCTGATCAATTTCCTGGCTCTGGCGCTGGCTGTTGCGATTGGTTTCCTGGGTGATGGAGGACATCTCTTCAGCTGCCGCAGAAAGCTGTTGGGAAGAGCCGGCCACCTGACTGACAGTATCCTGAACTCTTTGTGCAAACTGGTTGAAGGCTTTCGAGAGGTCGTTCAACTCATCGCGGCCAGAAACCTGCAGACGCAAGGTGAGATCGCCATCGCCCTGAGCAATATTGGACATGGCTTTTACGGTGCTGCGCAGAGGGCGCACTATGGTTTGACCCACCAGCCAGGCAATCACCAGGCCCAGACCCAAGGCCACCAGGCCGATGGAAAATACCGTGTTGCGGGCAGCGGCCAGAGCGGAAGCATAGTAGCTGCGGTCAATGGCAACCTCCAGAATGCCGATGGGCTCGCCACTGTAATCCTCAACCGGGGCGGCATAAACGGCAGAAGGCTGGTTGTCGAGCTGCACCTGACTCATGACCGAACCCTGCAGTGCCTGTTGGAGCTGGTCAGGCTTCAGCATACCTGTCTCCTGCCAGGTGCTGGCAAAGGTTTCCAGATCACCCTTGTCCGTCAGAGTATGCAGGGCCAGTTGCAGCCCCTGTTCCTCAGGGCTTTCTTCCTGAATGCGATCAAAGAAGGCCTGGCCGAATGACATGCCGAACTCCAGGGAGCCAATGGCTTCGCCCTGGTGTTGAACCGGTACAACGCCCCGGATGCCTAGCCCGGCCACACCCAGCTCCAGTCCGGTGACTGTTCGGCCGGTTTCGTTGACTTCAACCACGGTATGGCGAAACCCCGAGAGATCATCGCCATGGCGCTCGGGGCGATGCAGCCTTAGAAAAGAAGTGGCAGGTGGCAGATGGAACTGAAACTGGCGAACCTGGTATTCATCTTCCAGAAAGCGGTTCAGTCCCTGCAACTGATCCAGCAGTGCCTGGCGATCACCGGCTGCAAACAGGCGTGTGACCTCATCCAGCTGGGCCAGAGATCCGGCAAGCGCGGAAGCAATGCGGGCTTCATCATTGATGCTGTCTACGACCTGGGTGTGCAGACTGCGCAATTCACGCTGTTCGGCTTCCTGAACGATGCTGTTGATCTGCTGGATGACGACCCAGGCTATCAAGAGCACAATACCGATGAGCACAGGCGCAAAGCCTGCCATGATGCGCGCACCAATTTTTAAGGATTTGATCATTGCTATGGCCCTAGTTTGAAATATTATTAACAGTAAATTAATTACAATAAATATTATTTAGTAAAAAATGATATTACGTTAACCCTACTCAGGCTGCACTTAACAGAAAGTATCAATAGATGTGGTTTTTTGGCACAGTTATGACAAAACCCAGGAGGACACAGTGTCTGTGGACGACTTGTGGTATCTTGGCGGGTAAAGTGATGCTAAGAGGACGATCATGCTAGATGCACAAATCGACTGGCAGTCGCTGGCGATTCAGGAAGCGGTGCTGGCACTTTACAAATACCAGCAAATCAGACGCAGCCAGGCCAATGCCGAGCTGGTGGATGAGCTGATTACCAGCAACTGGTTGCTGCCAACTGAAGAGGAAGACCATTTTGCCCTGAGTGCGCGTGGCAAGGCCGGTCTGGCAGAACTGCTGGATTTGCGTTTACCCGAATGGCGGGAGTGGCTGGAACTGCTGGAGGGGGACGCTCCCCTGGTCAGTGAGGTTTTTGAGCAGCGTTGGCAATTTGCCCGGCGGGAATTGCGTTCGGATCTGCCCAGGGTGATGAACAGAGCCAGTCTGCAAAAAGCACTGCTGGGTCGGGAAATGGAAACCTTTCCTGAACACCTGATCAAACAACTGCCAAAAATGCAGTTGAGCGAAGACCGTTGCCTGCATCTGCGCGGCAATATGGATCTCAAACTGGTCAAACGCCATGGCAGCAATATTGAATTAAAAAAAATCTGGCGGCAGCTCAGTGAAGCCGTTTTACCGGAAAGGGATTTTTATCAGTTGAAGGAACTGGATGGCGAGCTGCCTTATCTGGTCATGACCTTTGAAGACCGGGGCGTTTTTCTGGACATCGACCTGCCGGAAAATCTTCTGGCCGTTTGGGTGGCTCCGGAACATCTGGAGCTGGCCGGGGAATTTTTACGCTTTTTACCCCAGTTTGTCCCCCATGTGCATTTTGGTGACCTGGATCACCAGGGGCTGGTGCTTGCCGAGCGCCTGGGCATGATGAGTCAGCGTCCGGTTCGGCGTTTTATTCCCGGTTTCTGGAAGGATTATCTGGAGCTTTTTGCCTTGCCCGTGGAGCAAAAAACAGAGGGCAAGGGGGCCAGCTGGCGCGGTCCGGTGCTTTCCATAGAGCTGCTGAAAGAATTGATGACCAGCCAGCGTTGGCTGGAGCAGGCGCCTCTGGCTCTTGATGCGCGCTTGCATGATGAGATGCGCAAGCTAATGGACTGATTAACTATTGCGCTCATGACGTTAATCAGGTTTTATCCAGGCTGTTGATAAGATGCTGGAAGCTGTCAAAACGGCTGGCGGTGATCTGGCCCGCCTTTACGGCTTCCTGAAGGGCGCAGCCGGGGTCTTGTTGATGACGGCAATCGCGGAAGCGGCAGCGGCCCAGAAAAGGCCGAAATTCCCGGAAACCCTGGGCAATGGCATCTGCTTCCAGAAAGCCCAGGGCAAATTCGCGGATTCCGGGGGAGTCGATCAGCATGCCGCCCTGGGGAAAGTGAAACAGGCGAGCGGTGGTGGTGGTATGGCGGCCCTTGCGACTGTCTTCGGAGAGACTGCCCACCCGTAAATCCACGCCGGGCAGCAAATGGTTGATTAATGAAGACTTGCCCACCCCGGACTGACCAACAAAGACGCTGATCCGATCCTTGAGCTGTTCTTTCAGGCCAAGAAGCTCTTCTTCGCTCTGGGTGGAGGTGGTAATGACCTGGTAACCGATCTGCCGATACAGCTGAATAAAGTCATCCAAGCGCTGGCGAATGGCCGGGTTGATCTTATCTTGATTGACCAAATCCCACTTGTTGATCACCAGAACCGGTTCCAGATCCGAGTCTTCAGCAGCCACTAGATAACGGTCAATCAGGTTGGCAAAGGGTTCCGGTTCCGGGGCCACCACCAACATCAGGCGATCCACGTTGGCGGCAATGGCTTTCATGACACCGCGCATGTCCGGTCTGGCCAGAAGACTGTGGCGGGGTTGTCGGGCTTCCACGACGCCAATCTGTTCCTGGTCCTGTTCCAGAGCCGGTCGCCAGGTGACCTGGTCACCGGTTACCAGGCTTTCCACATTGGCCCGCACATGGCAGCGTTGGCGCTGGCCCTGGAGTGCACCAGCAGTGGCTTCCACTTCCACCTGACGACCAAAATGGGCTGTGATCAGCCCGGAGACCGCTTCAGCCAGAGCACCTTCTTCCAGGGCCTGCACTGCTTTTTGATCTTTGGATTGGGCGCGCTGGGTGCGTTCGGCCTGGACTTTCTCAATGCGCCAGCGTTGCTGGCGGCTCAGCTTGCGCTTGCTCATGCAGTGGGTTGGTCAGTGGCCATGCGTAAAAAGTGCTCCCGATAATGGCGCAGCTCGGCCACGGACTCACGAATATCATCCAGGGCCAGATGGGTGTTCTGTTTTTTGAAGCTCTTTTTAACCTCGGGATTCCAGCGTTTGGCCAGCTCCTTGAGGGTGGAAACATCCAGGTTGCGGTAGTGAAAGAAGGCTTCCAGTTCCGGCATTTCCTGCAGCATGAAGCGGCGATCCTGGTGCACACTGTTGCCGCACATGGGGCTGGTGCCGGGCTTCACATACTCCTTGAGGAAATCCAGAGTGGCCTGTTCCGCTTCCCGGGTGGAAATGCGGCTGTCCCTGACGCGCTGGGTCAGCCCTGAACCGCCGTGGGTTTTGGTGCACCAGTCATCCATGGCATCCAGCAGGCTGTCAGGTTGGTGAATCGCCAGTACCGGGCCTTCTGCGAGAATATTCAGCTCGCTATCGGTCACTATCGTGGCAATTTCAATAATGCGTTCTTTTTGTGGATCAAGACCGGTCATTTCCAGGTCAATCCACACCAGGTGGGGCAGTTGTTGGTCACTAGCAGACATGCGGCTTACAGATCCTTGCGAAGATTTTGGGTTATATTAGCATAGCTGGCTGATTTCTGACTAAAGATGCAACTCCATCAGGTGGCCGGTCCAGTGCGCCAGGTCTTTGAGACGCTGAATCTCCCGAGTTGAGAAGCTGCGTGGGTGATTGTCGGCCAGGCTCAGGCTGCCCACCAGGTGCTGGCGTAAAAAAATGGGCACCCCGATATAACTGCGAACGCCCAGGGCAATGGCGAGATGGGGTTGCAGCTCTTCAGGAACCTGGTGCAGATCTTCTATGAAAATCTGTTCAGCGGGTACCGCCAGCGGCAGACCGCAGACAGCATCATCCACAAGCAGGCGTTGGTGGCCTTCACGGGAAAAATAAAGGCGAACATGCCTGCCTTCACGAAGACCGATCGCCGCAATGGGAACATGGAATTGTCTTTTGCAGTTGAGTGTGACCCTGCGGAAACAGGGGGAACAAAGCTGTCCAAGTTGCGGCGTGATCTCATCCAGGTGCTTTTTGCCGCGAGTAGCCATTATGACCTCCAAATAGCCTTGGCTGCGCAGGTAAGAGGTTTCCAAGTCGGTAGCAAGGGGCGTTATACTAGGAACCGAAAATAACCCCGCATTACCCAGTGCTTTCAGTATAGAAACCTTTTGCCTTTCTGCTTAACGAATTTTTGACTTTTATTACAGGCTGCGAATGAATACCCAGGATCGAAGCATCGTACTCATCAACCTTTCAGGGCATGATCGCCCCGGCATCACCTCCGCAATCACCGAAATTCTGGCCGGTTACGGTGTGCAGGTTCTGGATATTGGCCAGGCCGTCATTCACGACACCCTGGCTCTGGGGCTGCTGGTGCATCTGCCGCCTCAGGCCCAGCACTCCCCGGTGCTTCAGGAGTTGTTGTTCAAGGCTCACGAATGGGGCATGCAGATCCGTTTTACCCCGGTGGCTGAAGCCAGTTATGAACACTGGGTCGCAGGCCAGGGCAAAAGCCGCTACATCGTGACCCTGCTGGGTCGCCAGATTACCGCCGAACAGATTGCCCGCGTCACGCGTACGGTAGCAGAAAATGGCTTGAATATTGACCGGATTCACCGCCTTTCAGGGCGCGTCAGTCGGTCGCAGATGGACAATCCGGGGCGTGCCTGCGTGGAATTTTCGGTGCGTGGCGAAACCCTGGATACCGCCGAGCTGCGCCGCCACTTCCTGGCACTGGCCGGTGAGTTGGAGGTCGATATCGCTGTCCAGGAAGACAATATTTATCGCCGCAACCGCCGTCTGGTGGTGTTTGATATGGATTCCACCCTGATTGAAACCGAAGTGATTGATGAGCTGGCGCGTGAAGCCGGGGTGGGTGATCAGGTTGCGGAAATCACGGAAAGAGCCATGTGCGGGGAGCTGGATTTCAGTGAAAGCTTTAAAGCCAGGGTGGCTCTTTTGAAAGGTCTGGATGCCTCGGTTCTGGAAAAGATTGCCCAGCGCCTGCCCATCACCGAAGGCGCGGAAAAACTGGTGGCGACCCTAAAAAGCCTGGGGTATCGCACCGCCATCCTCTCGGGTGGCTTCACCTACTTTGGTGAGTATTTACAGAAGAAACTGGGCATTGATGAAGTGCATGCCAATGAGCTGGAAATTGAGGGTGGCAAGGTGACCGGCCGGGTTGTGGGCCGGGTTGTGGATGGTGAATGCAAGGCCGAGCTGCTGCAGGAGATCGCCCGCAAGGAAGGGATCGATCTGGAGCAGGCCATTGCAGTGGGTGATGGGGCCAATGATCTTCCCATGCTGGGCCTGGCAGGACTGGGCATTGCCTTTCGCGCCAAACCCCTGGTACGCCAGACGGCTCGTCATGCCTTGTCCACTCTGGGCCTGGATGCCATTCTTTATCTGATTGGCTTTTCGGATCGGGACATTGAAGAGCAGTGGGGTGGTCTGCGTTCCGGCCAGAAAAAATAATGACGGAGCAGGCGCGCCAGTGGCATTTGTACATCCTGCAACTGGCAAGTGGTCAGTTGTACACCGGCATCACAACGGATGTTGAGCGGCGTTTTGCTGAACACCAGTCCGGTTCAGCCAGGGCCGCGAAAAGTCTGAGAGGCAAAGGGCCGTTGCAACTGGTGTTTACCTGTCGCGTCGGTGACCAGAGTCAGGCGCTGCGTCTGGAGGCCAGAGTCAAAAAACTCAGCCGCGCTGAGAAGCTGAAGGTGGTGCAACAAAAATGTCTTCCCGGTGACTTGACGGCTTAATGAAAATTTTCTAAAACTACTTGACGTGGGGCGTCAATTAGATCAGTCTAGATCTCGTAGGCAGCAAGGTAGCATCATGTAGTGTCGTAACGCAGTTGTAATCGAAGCATCGGTAACATCAGTTCGTCATACGTACTATCTTGATTCCCGCAAGACCGAGCTAAAGGCTTACAAATTAGGCTTAGCTCAATTTCAAACAGTAAGAATAGGAATTATCGATATGGCAACTGGTACAGTTAAATGGTTTAACGACACTAAAGGTTTTGGCTTCATTACTCCAGACGACGGTGGCGATGACCTTTTTGCTCATTTCTCCGAGATCCAGGCTTCCGGCTTCAAATCTCTGGCAGAAAACCAGAAGGTTTCCTTCGACGTAACCGAAGGGCCTAAAGGCAAGCAAGCTGCAAAAATTCAGGTTCTGTAATTAACCCTAGCGTTAATTCAAACCTAAGAAAACCCGCCAAGTTGGCGGGTTTTTTTGTGGGTTTTTTTTATACCTTGAAACGCCTGATCAACTGCTGCAACTCTTCAGAAACCTGATTGAGTTCATTGCCACTGGTGGAGGTTTCCAGGGCAGCGCGAGTGGTGTTGCCGCTCAGTTCCACAATGCGCTCCAGATTACGGTTGAGTTCATCAACAGTCGCGCTTTGCTGCTCCGTTGCTGAAGCGATCTGGATATTCATGTCTTCTATCTTCTCGATCACCCGGGTGATGCTGTCCAGGGCCTGGCCTGCCTCTTCGGCTTCATCCACGCTTTCTGCAACCTGCCGAGTACTGGAGTGCATGGATTGCACAGCCTGCTGGATGCGGGTACGCAGGGTTTCGATGGTGCTGTGAATCTGTTCCGTGGATTCCTGGGTGCGCGCTGCCAGAGTTCTGACTTCATCCGCGACTACTGCAAAACCGCGTCCGGCCTCACCAGCCCGTGCGGCTTCTATGGCAGCGTTCAGGGCCAGCAGGTTGGTTTGTTCGGCAATGCCACGAATGACATCCATGACTTCGCCAATCTGTTCGCCGGATTCCTGGAGTTTTTCCACTTCAAGGGCGGTGCTGCTGAGAACCTCGGCCTGTTGCTTGATGGCCGTCACCACCGATTCCACCTTGCGAGTCCCCTGGCCGGTTTCCGAACCACCCTCCTGGGCGGCTGAGGAAGCATCCTGGGCATGGTGGGCCACCTCATCCACCGTGGCAACCAGCTCATTCATGGCTGCGGCCACCTGATCCACTTCAGCTTGCTGGTGCTCCATGTCTTTTTCCATGTGGTGGCTGCTGGTGTTCACCTGTTGGGCACTGGCCGCCAGACGGGTTGAAGTTTGGCTGATGTCACTGACCAGCTGGTGTATGGAGCCGACAAAACGGTTGAAGGCCTGGGCCAGCTGCCCCAACTCATCCTTGCGATTTTCTGCCAATTTCTGGGTCAGATCAGCTTCCCCGCTGGCAATTTCCTGCAGGCGCTTTACCACCTGCTTGATGGGTTTGACCTGTTGGCGGGCTGTCAGAGTGATGATGACGATCAGCAATGCCAGCGTCACAAGCAGCAGAAGAGCAATGCGGCTGAGTAATTCACTGCTGGTGGCCGTGAAGACCTGATCGGGTACCGAGACACCCACCGTCCAGTTGGGCGTGCTGTCAATGGGACTCCAGATCATGGTCATGGCTTGCCCTTCAAGATTGGTCAGCTGACCCAGCCCCGCCTGACCCTGCACCATCTGCTCACCCAGTTTATCCAACCCCTGGTAACCGCTTTGGTCGGCATCCGTGACCTGGATTTGCATTCTGGCTTCAGGTGAGGGGTGGGCCACCAGCATGCCGCTGCCATCCACAACCCAGCCATAACTGCCTTCGCCCATTTCCAGGGTGGCAACGATTTCCGAAAGTTCGGACATGGTCAGGGAAATACCGATCAGCCCCAGAG
This sequence comes from Marinospirillum sp., assembly GCF_044810985.1. Taxonomy (GTDB): domain Bacteria; phylum Pseudomonadota; class Gammaproteobacteria; order Pseudomonadales; family Halomonadaceae; genus Marinospirillum. The sequence continues at coordinate 1,321,605 of NZ_CP085242.1, read as the reverse complement.
GCTCGCCTTGATCGTCAAAAACAGTTTGCGCCAGAATGGCGACAGGCTTTTGGGAAATCAGGGACATGACCGGATTGGTCAGGGCCTCTTCGCGACTGCCTTCTGTGACCAGTTGCTGAAAGTAGTCTCTTTCGTGAATGCGGATCAGGGCGCCCCGATGGGTGATGGCCCGGCCTTCCGTTCTGGCAAAGAACAGGGATTCGATGGCCGGATCTTCCTGATGCCACGCGCGCAGGTGAATCTGCAGGGCGCGCAGGGGAACGTCTTCCTGCAAGCGGGGGTCTTGGGCCAGAGCATCGAGCCATTGCCGGTAACCCTGCAGCCAGCGTTCCACTTCCTTGCCTTTGGCCTCCACCTGTTGGCGGCTGGCCTCTTCAATCAGGTGGGGAACCGAGCTGTTCAGCTGGGAGGTGATCAGGTAGCCCAGGAGGATGAAAATGAGCAGTAGAGGTAGCAGTACAGCGGCTAGAAGGCGTTGGGTAAGCGATAGATGTAACATATCTGTCCTTGCTGGAAAGTCCACAGGTGTTGGGTGGGTTTTTTATCTTACGACCGGGGGTGCAGGGGGTCAAATGTCATTGAAATGTTACCTGCTGGACTGAATCGTGCGGAAGGCAGTGCAGTCAGCGCCTAGATAATTTATCCTTGTCGACTGATTTTATTCGCTTAACGGCCTGGGAATTTCGATGTCCACAACCCGCGCGGTGACTCCACAACCCAATCGCTACCTGGCTTTTGTAGTGCGCAGCCTGCTGGCGGCTTTTTGCTGGTGGCTTATCAGTGAAGGCCGGATGGACTCCTGGGTGGTGGGCGTGCCTGCGGTGCTGGCCGCCGTTGCCTTCAGCCTGTGTTTGCAGCCAGCCACTCACTACCGACTGTCCTTGTCGGGTCTTGTGGCTTTCTGGTGGTTTTTCACCCGCCAGTCTCTGCTGGCCGGCATGGATGTTACCCGACGCATCCTGTCACCGGAGATGCCCATCCAGCCGGGCGAAGTGACCCTGGAATTGCACCTGCCCGAGGGAGCACCGCGCTGGCTGCTGGCCATGACCCTGTCACTTTTACCCGGTACTTTGAGTGTGCGTTTGTCGGGTAACTCCCTGGTTTTGCATTGTCTGGATGTGGGTGAGCCGATTGAAGTGGACGTCCTGAATGCCGAACGCCGGGTGGCCGCGGTATTTGGCTGGTCCGGGGTTGACCTGATTACCCGTGAGCAAAACTTATGACCTGGATACTCGGATTCACTAGCCTGATTTTGCTGCTGGCGCTGGTGATGGGCATCTGGCGTGTCTGGCGGGGGCCAACCCTGGCGGATCGCATGCTGGCTGCCCAGCTTTTCAGTACCACCGGGGTTGCCTGGTTGTTGCTGATGGCCGAATTGATGGCCCAGCCTGCTCTGCGGGATGTGGCTTTGGTACTGGCCTTGCTGGCAGTGATGACGACCGTTGCCTTTGTGGCCCGTGCCCAGCCACCGCGAGTCGCCCAGAAAACCGGGGAGGATGAGAATGCTCCTTGATGCCCTACGCAGCCTGCTGCTTTTAAGTGGTGCTTTTTTCTATCTGGTGGGCACCCTGGGCTTGCTGCGCTTTCCCGATGCGGCAACCCGCATTCATGCCCTGACCAAGGTGGATAACCTGGGACTGGGTCTGATCGTTCTCGGCCTTTTGCCGGGCGCGGGCAGCTGGCCGGTGGCTTTGAAGATGATTCTGATCTGGTTGCTGGCGATAGCAGCGGCTTCCCTGGCAGGGCATCTGGTGATTCAGGCCTGGAATCGAGTCCGGGAGACACAGACGGAGCAGAAGGATGATTGATCTTTTGTTGTCTTTGGCGCTTTTGGGTACCGCAACTGCTGTCCTTTTGACCCGAAATCTTTATCGCTCTGTGGTTCTGTTTATTGTTTTTGGTTTGTTGATGGCTCTGGTCTGGGTGCGTATGCAGGCTCCCGATCTGGCTCTGGCAGAAGCGGCCATAGGCGCGGGTTTGACCGGGGTGTTGTTGCTGGATGCGCTGGGGCATTTGAATCCTCAAAAGGCTGCAGCAGTCAGACAGAAGCACCAACAACCCCTGCTCTCCGGCCTGGCTTTTTTGCTGGCTCTGGGAATCACCGGGCTGCTTTGGCTGGCCCTGGTGGAAAGCCCTGATCCCGATGTCGAGTTGTCAACAGTGGTTGTCCAGCAGCTTTCGGCCAGTGGTGTGGAACATCCGGTAACTGCTGTGCTCCTGTCCTTTCGGGCCTACGATACGCTTTTGGAAGTGGCCGTTATTCTGGTGGCCGTGGTGGTGAGTCTGGCCTTGCGTTTCAGCCAGGCGGACCAACCGGCCGAAACCCAGGTTTTGTCGCCCCTGTTGCACCGGATGCTGATCTGGCTCTTGCCCCTGATGTTGCTGGTCAGCATGTATTTGCTGTGGATCGGCAGCTATCGCAGTGGGGGTGCTTTTCAGGCCGCTGCCGTGCTTGCGGCTCTGGCCGTGTTGATGCGGATGTCCGGGCTGAAGATCCCCGGCCATGATGATTTACGGGTTTTGCGTCTGGGTCTGGTGCTGGGCTTGGGGCTGTTCTTGCTGGTGGGTTCCTTGTCGATGATCAGCGGGGGTGCTTTTCTGGCCTGGCCCCAGGGTTGGGAGGGCAGCACCATTCTGCTGGTGGAGGCGGGCCTGACCTTCTCCCTGGGGGCACTGCTTTTTTCCCTGTTTGAAGCCAGCCCTGCTCCTCATCAGGCCAGATTGAACATCGGGGAGGTGGTGCGTGAGTGAATTTTATATTTATGCCCTGACCGGCGGGCTGCTCAGCAGCCTGGGCCTGCTGGGTTTTGTACTTCATCAACATCTGCTGCGGCGCTTGATAGCCTTTAATCTCATGGGTAGTGGCTGCTTTTTGCTGCTCACGGGTTTATCCCAATCCAAGCAGGGTGTTGACCCCCTGCCCCAGGCTCTGGTGCTGACGGGTATTGTTGTGGCGGTGGCAGCAACAGCCCTGGCCTTGGTTCTGATTCGCCGCTGGTATCATCTCACCGGGCAAACAGCTCTGCCGGAAGACATTCAGCCACTGGACAGCCAGCATCAGAAGGAACCTGAATAATGTTTAACTGGCTGCAAAACCTGCCCCTCTTGTTGCCCTGGCTGGTGATCCTGCCACTGGTCTGGGCTTTGCTCAGCCTGGCCTTGGGTACCCACTGCCGGCATTGGCTGGCAGGCCTGGCCATTGCGGCCCTGATGCTGGTCAACCTGGGCCTTGTGGGGCAATGGCTACTGGAGGGTGATCTGACCTATGCATTGGGTGGCTGGGAAGCTCCGCTGGGAATTCAACTGCGCCTGGATGGTCTGGCCCTGGCTCTGGTCGGGGTGACCAGCCTGGTGATCACCGCCTGCGCCTTGCATGCCAGTACCTATCTGGATGATTATCCGCGAGCCCAACAATACTTCTGGCCCTTACTGGCCTTCATCTGGGCCAGTCTGAATGTGATCTGGCTGTCTGCTGATCTTTTCAACCTTTATGTGGGCCTGGAGCTTCTGGGTTTGAGTGCTGTGGGGCTGGTGGCCTTGACCGGACAAGCCGAAGCTCTGGGTGCCGCCCTGCGTTATCTTTATGCTGCCTTGCTGGGCTCACTGGCTTATCTCCTGGGTGTCGCTTTGATTTACAGTGGCTACGGACAGTTGGATCTCCTGGCTCTGGCACCCTTGTTGCAGTCCGATGCCAGCACACGTCTGGCATTGGCCTTGATGACCCTGGGGCTGCTGCTGAAAACAGCCATCTTTCCCCTGCACAGCTGGCTGCCTCCCGCCCATGGAAAAGCCTTGCCACCGGTCAGCGCACTGTTATCGGCTTTGGTGGTCAAGGCTTCTTTTTATATTCTGGCACGCCTCTGGTTGCAGACAGGCACCCAGGTTGTGGTGCCCAGTGCTGCGCAAATGCTGGGCGTTCTGGGTGCAGGTGCGGTTTTCTGGGGTGGCTGGATGGCTTGGCGACAAAACGAATTGAAGATGCTGGTGGCCTATTCCACGGTGGCTCAGTTGGGTTATCTGATGCTGATTTTTCCTCTGGCCGTAGGGGTTTCCCCGGCAGCGGCCCAGTTGGCCTGGGAAGGAGGCTGGCTGCACCTGATTGCTCATGCTCTCGCCAAGGCGGCGATGTTTCTGGCAGCGGGTAATCTGGTGCTGGCCATGCGTCGGCCGGATCTGCAGGGCCTGCATGGGGTCGGGCGTTTCCTGCCTTTTTCCCTGCTGGGTTTTGGCCTGGCTGGAGTAAGCATTATGGGACTGCCGCCCAGTGGCGGTTTTATGGCGAAATGGCTGCTTTTGCAAAGTGCCCTACTGAGTGGTCAGTGGTGGTGGTTGCTGGTTCTGGTGGCGGGCAGTGCCTTGAGTGCGCTCTACATCTTCAAGGTGTATCAACAGTGCTATGTGGATGACACGGAGGTGGACAGTTTTCGCCATCCCTCGTTATGGATGGATGTGTCTTCCATCCTGCTGGCCATCCTGGCTGTGGGGCTGGGTATTTTTTCCGCCTGGCCCCAGGCATTGCTTGGTTCAGTCTTTGATGGAGGTGCAGGATGACGGGCTGGCATTATTGGCTTCCCTTGCTGGTGCTACTGACTTCCCTGGTGGCTTCAGCGCTTATCTTCTGGGTTGATGAGGAGCACAGCAAGCTTCGCAGCAGCATCAACCTGGGGGCTGCTGTGCTGAAAATCTCCCTGGTTGTGGTCATTCTGGTGGGTGTTGCAGCTGGACAGGTGTATGAAACCCGCTTTGCCCTGCTGAATAATATTGATTTTGTCCTGCGCGCGGATGCTCTGGGGGTGATGTTTGCTGGACTCTCATCAGTGCTCTGGTTGTTCACGACGATTTATGCCATCGGCTATCTGGAAGACAGCCCCAACCGCAGACGCTTCTTTGGTTTTTTCGGTTTGTGTGTGGCCTCGACTCTGGGAATTGCTTTTGCAGGCAATCTTTTTACCTTTCTGGTTTTCTACGAATTACTGACTCTTTCCACCTATCCGCTGGTGGTTCATCGGGGCACGGCCAAGGCTCTCAGAGCCGGGCGCATTTATCTGACTTACACTCTGGGCGGCGGTATCGTTTTGTTGATTGGGGTGCTCTGGCTCTATGGCCTGGCCGGTGATGTTGAGTTCGGTGATCAGGAAAAGTTAAGTAATCTGGCGGTCACGCATCCGATCACTCTGAAATGGGTATTTCTGTTGTTGATTGCCGGGCTGGCCGTCAAGGCTGCCATGGTGCCTTTGCATGGCTGGTTACCCCAGGCCATGGTGGCTCCGGCTCCGGTCAGTGCTTTGCTGCATGCGGTGGCTGTGGTGAAAGCCGGTGCTTTTGGCATCGTGCGCGTGGTTTATGATGTCTACGGCATCACCCTGACCTGGGAGCTGGGGCTCCTTTTGCCCCTGGGGGTGGCTGCTGCGGTGACCATTCTTTATGGTTCGGTGCGTGCTCTGATGCAGACAGACATAAAGCGGCGTCTGGCCTTTTCCACCATCAGCCAGGTTTCCTACATTGCCCTGGGGATCAGTCTCTTTGGCCCTATCGGTACGATGGGTGGACTGGTGCACTTGCTGCATCAGGGTTTGATGAAGGTGACTCTGTTTTTCTGTGCAGGCAACTATGCCGAAACCCTGGGTATTCACAAAATCCGCGAACTCAATGGGGTGGGGCGGCGTATGCCGGGAACCAGCCTGGCCTTCACGGTGGGTGCTCTGGGTATGATTGGTCTGCCACCTGTGGCGGGTTTTATCAGTAAATGGTATCTGGGCACAGGTGCTGTGGCAGCTGGAATCTACTGGGTATTGCCGGTTCTGGTGGTCAGCACTCTGCTCAATGCTGCCTACTTTCTGCCATTGCTCCACCGTATCTGGTTCCGGCCGCAAACCGGGGACTGGCCGCAGGAGCGGACACTGGGACGCTGGGATACCAGCCTTTGGCTCTTGATCCCCACTCTGGTGACTGCTGCCTTCAGTCTTCTGGCAGGTTTGCTGGCTGCTTCCGACTTCAGCCCCCTGGCCTGGGTGGAATTAATTGTCAGCACGGAGTATCTGCCATGATGCCTGTATTGCTCTTTCTGACACCAACCTGGCCTCTACTGCTTTTGGCTCTATTGGTGGCTTTACGCTCGGCAGGTGCAAGCCGGACTGTGTTTGGCTGGCTGTGGTTGACAGCACCTTTACCAGGCCTGCTTCTAGCTGCGCTGGCGACGGGTGATCCGGCCGATACTTCCCTGGAAATGCCCTGGTTGTTGTTGGGCAGTCTCTGGTGGGTGGATGAAGTACGCCAGGTTTTTCTTTTGACGACCAGCCTGCTGTGGCTGTTTGCAGGCATCTATGCGCGGGGCTACCTGGGTGCGAGGGCAGATTCGGATCGCTTGCAGCTGGCCCGGCTGAGAAGTTTTGAATACCTCTGGTTGTTGACTCTGGCCGGTAATCTTCTGCTCCTGATCGCCGAGGATATTCCCAGTTTTTATACCGGTTTTGTGGTGATGAGCTTTTCAGCTTATGGACTGGTTATTCATTTCCGTTCCCCGGAAGCCTTGTGGGCCGGACGCAGTTATCTCTATCTGGCGGTTCTGGGTGAAGGCTTCATGCTGGCGGGTTTTCTGGGCACTGCCGCCCAGATTCCCGAGCCGATGATGTCGCAAATTCCTCTGATTCTGGAGCCTGATAACGTCTCGGCCCTGCCACTGATGCTTTGTTTGCTGTTGGGTTTCGGGGTGAAAGCCGGGTTGCCTTTGTTGCATGTTTGGTTGCCCGTTGCGCACTCGGTGGCACCCACACCAGCCAGTGCCGTGCTTTCCGGGGCCATGATTAAAGCGGGGTTGCTCGGCTGGTGGCTGACTCTGCCCCTGGGCAGCAGCAACTGGCCGCAAGTTGGGCAGGTTTTGATCGTGACGGGGCTGGTGGCTGCCCTGGGAGCCGCCCTGATCGGTTCCCTGCAGCAACAGGCCAAGGCGGTGCTGGCTTATTCCAGTATCAGCCAGATGGGGATGATGACCAGTCTTCTGGGTGTCGGGCTCATCGACCCGGCGCTCTGGCCTCTGCTGGTGCCTGCCTTGCTTCTGTTTGTAGCCCATCATGGTTTGAACAAGGGCAGTCTCTTTCTGGCGGTGGGTATTGCCGAAAAACTCAAAACACGCTGGGCACCCTTGTTGTGGATTGCCTTGCTCTTGTCGCCCCTGGCGCTGGTTGGCTGGCTGGGCAGTGGTACCCTGACCAAAACACTCATGAAAAGCAGCCTTTACAGTGAGGGCTGGTCTCAGCTGGTTTTTTGGTTAACTCTGGGGCTTCTGGGAACCGCGTTGTTAATGGTGCGTTATCTCTGGCTGTTGAGCCGGATGCAGAAAAAACTTGAAGAAAAACAAACACCCAGCCCCTGGATGCTGGTCAGCTGGTTGTTACTGCTTCCTCTGGCTCTGCTGGTGCCCTGGTGGTTGCCCTTGCCGGAATCTACATCTCTGGCCTGGCCGGATAAAAAAGGCTGGATCGGTCTGGCCTGGCCGGTGGCGGTGGCTTTTGTTCTTGCCGTGATGGCCTGGGCGCTGACCCGAAAATCATCCCGCTGGCAAAACTATGCCCCCCCTGCAGGTGACCTTCTGATTGTGTATCAACAGGCAGGGCGAAGTCTGGTGGCTGCCTTTGAGCGTGGGGTTGGCTGGCTACAAAAATTCTCACAAGCTGGACAGAAGCTGTTCATCGGTTTGCGCAAGCTGGAACCCTGTCTGTTGCGCATCAGTCAGCAGGAAATCGCCTGGCGCCGTGAAGCAGCTCTGTTATTCAGTTTTCTTCTGGTTCTCCTGTCCGGTCTTTTATTGTTATGAAAAAAAATACAGCTGATGTAGTCGTTCTGGGTGCCGGAGCGGCGGGTCTGATGGCAGCCGCCACAGCTGGATATGCCGGCAAGAAGGTGATACTCCTGGATCACACCGACAAGCCGGGCAAGAAAATTCTGATGTCCGGGGGTGGGCGCTGCAATTTCACCAACCTGAACACCACGCCTGCAAATTTTGTCTCGGCCAATCCACACTTTTGCATATCCGCGCTCAAACGCTATAGCCCGCAGCATTTTGTTGAACTGGTGGAAAGGCATGGCGTGGACTATGTCGAAAAAGGCCCTGGTCAGCTCTTTTGTGCAGGGAAAAGCAAAGAAATCCTGGACGTTCTGCTCACCGAGGCAGATTGGGCTGGAGTGGATATCCGCATGCAAACGGCCATAGATCGGGTGGAAACCACAGCGGATAGTGTGCGCTTGCAAACTTCTGCAGGGCGATTGGATGCTGGTGCTCTGGTGGTGGCCACTGGCGGCCTGTCGATCCCCACGCTGGGGGCCAGCGGTTTCGGATATGACCTGGCGCGTCAGTTGGGTCTTAAGGTCTGGCCGACTCGTGCCGGGCTGGTGCCCTTCACTTTGCATCCGGAACTCAAAGCACACCTGGCTCCTCTCTCCGGCCTGAGCGCTGAAGTGGAAGCCAGTTGCCGGGGTGTTCACTTCAAGGAGCCCCTGCTGATCACCCATCGCGGCCTGTCCGGCCCTGCCATTCTGCAACTGTCCAGCTACTGGCAACCCGGTGATCAAATCACCATCAACTGGCTGCCGGATCTCAAGCTGAATGATGAACTCCGCCAGCTGCGTCAGACCTCACCCCGTTCCAGTTTGAACACCTGGCTGGCTGAGCAACTGCCCAAACGCCTGGCCACCACCCTGATGACTCTACTGGAAATACAAACCGGTACTCTACCTGAACGTCTGGCAGACTGGTCCAATAACCAGCTGGAGGCTGCCAGTGAGTACTTGCAGAAGTGGACTTTTACCCCTGCCGGAACCGAAGGCTACAGAACCGCAGAAGTCACCCTGGGCGGTGTGGACACCCAGGCCATCTCATCACGTGATTTCAGCGTCAAAAGCCTGCCGCAGATACGTTTCATCGGAGAAGTGCTGGACGTCACCGGCCAGCTGGGGGGCTACAATTTCCAGTGGGCCTGGGCATCAGGTGTGGCGGCAGGACAGGGGCTGGCTTAAATAGCTACAGCCCCACAATTGGAATCACTTGCTTTCCACTGTCCGCTTGCCATCCATCCGATTTCCGGACGCTGATTCATTGACATTGATGACGTGGTCGCCAATCCGCTCCAGGCGGTTGAGGACATCAATGAAGACGACGCCAGCACGGGGTGAGTAGTTGCCGTTTTCCAGACGTGAATAGTGGTTGTCACGGAAGCGGTTACGCAGCTTGTTTACCTTCTTCTCCAGAGCAATGGCTTCTTCCAGCTTGATATCCTGGGGAGCTTTGGCGACATTGGCTCCCATGTTTTCAATGGTGTCTCCCAGGGCATCCGTCAGGGTTCTTATCTCCTGCATGGCTTCTTCGGGCCAGCTGCTGTGGTATTCATGCAGCCGATCAGCTTGCTTGGCAATCTGGTAATAGATGTCGGCAATCCGCTCCAGGTCATTGATCATGATCTGCAGGTAGCGAATACGATCCGTCAGGTCGTGCTCCATGCTGCTGCGTTCACTGATGCGCACCAGATAGTCAGAAATTTCCACCTCCAGCTGGTCAGTTGCCTGCTCATGTTTCTTCAATTTTTTCTTGAGCGTTTCCTGGTCGGCATTGGGGTCGAACAGGAGTTCAGTGATGCTGGAATGCATTTTCTTGATGATATCGACGAACTGCTGTACTTCCTTTTGGGCTTGTTCAATGGAAAGCAGAGGCGAAGTCATCATGCCGCCACTGATATGGCGCAGGTGGAACTCATCGCTTTTACCGCCTTTATCAGGCTGCAGGTATTCCACAAACCGAACCAGAAGCGGAACAAAAGCAAACAAGAGGATGACATTAAGAACATTGAAGGTGGTATGAAAAAGGGACAGGGCCAGGGTGGCATTGGCACGCGACTCCACTTCTCCGCCCATTACCGAGATGGGGTTTTCAGAGAAGAACTGCACCACCTGGTCAATCAGATGCAGCATCGGATAGATGAGAATCATCATCCAGATCACGCCGATGATATTGAAGAAAAAGTGAAAACGCGCAGCCCGCTTGGCATGCACATTGCCCACCAGCGCAGCAATATTGGCGGTGACCGTGGTGCCGACGTTTTCCCCCAGAACCATGGCCGCAGCGACGGGGAAAGAGATCCAGCCTTCAAAGAGCATCACCAGGGTGATGGCTGTGGCTGCTGAAGAGGATTGGGTCAGCAGTGTCAAAAGGGTGCCGACAAACACGAACAGAATCAGGGACAGATAACCGTAATCAGTGAACACATCCAGAAATGCAAAAATCTCCGGGTTACTGTTGATATCCGGTACGCCATCCTTGATGAAGTTCAGGCCAATAAAGAGAATACCAAAACCCACCATGGCTTCAGCAATATTACGCCAGCGTGGATTTTTGGAGAAAAGGAAAACAAAAAAGATACCGATCACCGCCAGGGCAATGGGTGTGATCTGAAACTTGAAACCAAACAGGGCCACCAGCCAGGCTGTAATCGTGGTGCCGATATTGGCCCCCATGATAACGCCTGTGGATTGAATAAAGGTCAGTAGTCCGGCATTGACAAAACTGACAGTCATGACGGTGGTGGTGGTGGAAGACTGGGTGATGGCTGTGGTGCCAAAACCGGTAAGCAGGCCAGTCAAACGGTTGCGGGTCATGCCGCCGAGAATGTCTTTCAGGCGGTTGCCCGCTATCTTTTGCAGGCCTTCACTGAAAATTTTCATACCGAAAATGAAAATTCCCAGCGAGCCGATCAACTGGAGGAAATCAAACAAATTGTAGGTCATAACTCACCGATTGACTGTCTTGTGTTACGGGCTTTGATGCAATCCTGGGCGGATTATAACGAAATGTTTCTGCATCTGCCGTAAATTATGTCAATTCGGTGACTGTTTTATGACCGGGGGCAATAATCCCCCGGTTTATGGGGAGCGCAGGGTTCAGGCAAACAGGCGTGAAAAGAAATGACGCACCAGATTGGCCTTGGCAGCACGGACTTGATGGCTGACACGATCCAGGTTAATGCGATCACCCCTTAAACGGTATTCAAGAGGAACAACTTCCTGCAGCAGCATACTTTGATCGTTGGCCGGTGCGGCAGTGGTGTTCAATAGATCAGTGCTGGTGTACTCAGGGGTGGTTTTTACTGCTTGCTGGTTCATTGCATTCCTCCTCTTGGCTTGTTAACTGGGAAGCGCATGCTAATCTAAAGTCTTAGGCAATCAAATCCCCTAAAAACTACAATGGAGTTTGCAAAATCGAACAGCGAAAAAGGCAACGCAGTGTCAGTCGCTATCGTATTCACTGGGATGACTTTGAGACACTGTTGGCGATTGCTGAAACCGGTACTTTGTCGGGGGCGGCAAGGCAGCTGCAAGTCAGCCATGCCACGATTTTCCGGCGTTTGGGGGAAATCGAAAAGCGTTTGGGTGTGCTTTTGTTTCATCGCTCCCGAACCGGCTACCTGCCGACCCAGGCAGGGGAAGAGCTGGCAGCGACAGCGCGTGACATTCAGGCTTCGGTGCTGGCTGCAGAAAGACGCGTGGCCGGGCGTGATTTGCAACCCAGTGGCTCGGTCTGGATCACCACGACTGACTCTCTTCTGGCGGGCCTTCTGGCGCCGCTTTTTTATGAGTTCAGATGTGAATACCCCCATATTATTCTGGATGTGGCCGTTTCCAACCAGCCGTTCAATCTGAGCAAACGCGAAGCGGATGTGGCCATTCGCGCTTCCAATGCCCCGCCCGATAAACTGGTGGGCCGCAAGCTGGTGGATATCGGTATGGCGGTTTATGGACTCAAGTCGGATTATCCCCAGGGTGTGGACTCCCTGCATGAATTACCCTGGGTCGGGCCGGGCGCACGCCTGATGGATCAACCCCTGCGCGAATGGATGGTGGCGCAGGGGTATGATGATTATTGTCATTTTCGGGTCGATACCCTGATCGGTATGTTGAGTGGTGTCAAAGCAGGCAGTGGGGTTGCGGTTTTGCCCTGCTATCTGGCTGATGGTGAAGCCGACCTGGTGCAGTTGACTGACCCTATTGAACCGCTCAGTTATCAACTCTGGTTTTTATTCCATCCTGATTTGCGTGGTGTCGCCAGAATCAATTCTTTGCTGGATTTCATGACCGAAGCGGTGCGACGCCATGATCAGCGCCTGGCAGGTCGGAAAAAATCCTGAAGGTCAGCTTGTCTGGCAATTGAAACTCAAGCCTTGGGTGGCTAGCATGCAGGGGTTTATTTTCTGATGGCGAGGTGATTATGGCCCTAACCCCTTCAGCAATGCTGCCACTGGGTACGCCGCTCCCTGATGCTGCTCTGCCCGATCCCAACAACCAAAATTGGCGTCTGTCGGAATCCCTGGGTGAGAAGGGGCTGCTGGTGATGTTTATCTGCAATCATTGTCCTTTTGTGGTTCACCTTGCACCTTTTTTTGAGACCCTTTACGACCGCCTGGATCGTCTGGGCTTCAAGGTGGTGGCAATCAATTCCAATGATGTGGAAGCTTATCCAGCCGATGCACCGGATAAAATGTCCGAATTTGCTGCGCAATACCGTTTGCCTTTTCCTTATCTGTTCGATGAATCCCAGGCCGTTGCCAAAAGCTTCAAGGCAGCCTGCACACCGGATTTCTTTTTGTTTGATGGTCAGGGCAAACTGGGTTATCGCGGTCAGTTGGATGCCAGCCGCCCCGGCAACGAGGTGCCGGTCACAGGTGAAGACCTGCTGGCCGCTGCTGAGCTTCTGGCCCAGGGCAAGTTGCCCCCTGAAGCCAGCCAGAAACCCAGTCAGGGTTGCAGCATCAAGTGGAAGGGCCAGTAAGCCGGTTCCTACTTTTTCTCTTCGTTGACCAGTTGCTCCAGATCTTTGGCGATCTGGCGTAGCTGATCCGCAACTTCCACCGAGTCCTGGGCCTGGCTGGCGGTATCTTCGGCCATATGGCTGATTTCAATGATATTGCGGTCAATTTCACCGGCCACGGCACTTTGTTCTTCAGCAGCACTGGCAATCTGGCTGGTCATGTCACTGATGGATTCCACGCCCTGGGTGATGCTGTCCAGAGCTTCGCCACCCTGAGCGGCCTGCTCAACGCCCTGCTCAGCCTGCTTGCGACTTTTCTGCATGACTTGCACGGCCTGACGGGCATGCTCCTGAAGTTTGGCCACCTGTTCTTCTATATGACGAGTTGACTCTTCCGTACGCTGGGCCAGATTGCGCACCTCATCAGCCACCACCGCAAAGCCACGTCCGGCATCACCGGCACGAGCTGCTTCAATAGCCGCATTCAAGGCCAGCAGGTTGGTTTGTTCAGCCACCTCCCGGATGACCTGCAGTACCACTCCGATGTTTTCCGTGCTGCCCTCAACCTGCTGAATCACATCATCGGCCTGTTGAATATCACTGGCCAGGGTGTTGATCATTTCAATGGTCTGAAGTACTACTTCCTTGCCACTGGTTGCTCTCTCCTTGGCTTCCTGGGCAGAGGTGGCGGCGTTGCTGGCACTTTGCGAAACCTCCTGAACAGTGGCGGTCATTTCATTCATGGCCGTGGCCACCTGGTCTGTCTGGCCTTGTTGGTTGGAGGCCGCCTGAGCCGTGGTGTCGGCAACGCCTCCCAGACGCTGAACCGAGTCCTGCATTTTTTCTACGGAGCCCCGGATGGCGCCCACCAGGTTGCCGAAACGGGCCACCACCTTGTTGAAGGCGGTAGCAGCCTGGCCGATCTCATCCCGGCCTTTCACTTCCAGAGTTGAGTTCAGGCTGTTTTGGCCACCACTGGCTACAGCTTCCATGCCCTGGGTCATCTGCCGCAGTGGATTGGTAATAAACAGTCGAATAAAGAGATAAACAATGACCAGCAGAATAAAGCTGATGAAAACCGCCAGAATAAAAAGACTGCCGGCAAAGCTATTGGCTTCCTGGTTGATGTCTTCCAGGGAGATATTCATGGTGACGGCCCCGAGAACAGCATTTTCGGGGGCCACGGCATGGCAGGAGGTGCAGTTTTTGCCAAGATAATCCGTGCGGTTCTTGGCTGGAAGAATGGCACGCAACACCTGGGCCTCATGATCAATGGCCGTGTAGGGCTGACCTTCTTCCAGCACCTGGCGTTCCAGGTCATCGTGGGGGATTTCATGGTCACTGCCGGCACCAAACTGCTCATTGACCCAGTCACCACGAATGACCCGCAGATCGGAAACATTCTGCAGCTCGGTAATCTGGTCGAGAAACTCGTGGCGCTGATCCATGGTGCCGGTAATCATCATGGTCGTCAGGCCTGCCATAGTGCTTTCAAAGAGCGAGTGGGCAAAAACCTCGGACTGATCGTAAGCTGTTTTGCGTTGTTCCCAGGAAGCCCAGGCAATCATGCCCGTCCAGGCAATCACCAGGGATACCCAGAGGACACCGACCAGGCGAATCCAGAGTTTGATGTTGTATAGCTTATTGAGCATTTGCCCCTTACCTCTCTCTAAATCAACTTAGGCGCGTAGCGTGATTAACTGATTCCGCCATTCTAGCCTTAAACAGCATTTCTTTGCTTTAATTTGTGAGAAAAGGCTGAAACACTTCATCCACAGAAGCGGTGATTTTTAAATCCAGCAATTCATCCGCACGTGTTTTACCCAGATTGACAGCCGCCAGGGGTTTACCCGCCTGCTTGGCCAGGCGACAGAAACGAAACCCGGAATAAACCATCAGGGATGAGCCGACCACCAAGAGGGCATCGGCCTCTTCCAGGGCTTGCTCGGCGGCCCGGCGTGTTGCCTGGGGCACCAGATCACCAAAAAAGACAACATCCGGTTTGATGATACCGGAACAGCGGGGGCAGGGAAGAACCCGAAAAAGATCAAAATCATTTCTTTCCAGGTCAGCATCGCCATCCGGTGCTATTTGTGCCTGCTGGTCGGAGAAGGCCCCGTTGAGTTCAGTCAGTTGCTGGTGATAGGCGTAACGCATGCTGCGAAAGCCACAGCTTTGGCAACTGACGGTGTCACCACGACCATGCAGGTCGATGACCTTCCGGGAACCTGCCTTTTGGTGCAGGCGATCCACATTCTGGGTGATCAGGTGATGAACCCGGCCCTGTTGTTCCAGAAGGGACAAAGCCTGATGCCCGATCCCCGGTTGGGCTGAACGAAAAGCTTCAAAACCTGCCAAGGCTCTGGCCCAGTAACGCTGGCGCACGGCCGGTTGGGCCATAAAGGCTTCATGCTCCACGGGTTGGCGACGCTTCCAGTGCCCCTGGTGATCCCGGTAATCAGGAATACCTGAAGCGGTGCTGATTCCAGCCCCGGTCAGAATCAGGCATTTTGAGTGCCTGTTAAAAAAGTGAAACAATTGTTCACTGGCTGTTTCCTGTAAACTGCTGGCAGGATAGAGTTCAGCTGTCTGCATAACCCTTCTCAAATCAATTGGAGGACTTCAGGATACTGTTGAAGTCGATGAGGAACAATACGGAATGAAACGCTGGATGTCGTCACTGCATGCACGCTTGATGCTCAGCCTGGGTCTTGGCTGGGTGTTGCTTGTTTGTGCGCTTCTGGGCAGTTCCTGGTATCTGGGCCGGGACATTACCCGGGAGAGTATTCTGGTGCAGCTGGAATACCAGGCGGAAATGCTGGCGAAAACCATCGAACAGGATGTCACGACCCGTACAGCAGCGATCCGACGTGTTGCCGGACAATTGCCGGATGACCTTGAGCAGACTGCCGCAGTACAAGCCGTTTTGGCCGACAACACCGCCCTTCTGGCCTATTTTGATGGGCTGGTATTTGCCGATACCGAGGGTCGCATTCGTGCCGACTGGCCGAGGACGGCAGGCCGGGAAGATCTGGATGTGACCGGGCGTGAGTTTTTTCAGCGAGCTCAGGGCATGCAGAAGGCTTTTGTGAGTGAACCCTTTATTGGGCGGGTGACTTCTGAGCCTCTGGTCATGATTGCCCAGCCGCTGACCGATCATCAGGGGGAATTTCAGGGCATGGTGGGTGGCGTCCTCCGGGTTTTGGGGGATAATTTTCTTGGCTTCCTGCAGCGCCATCGTCTGGGCCTGCAGGGTTTTGCCGGGCTGGCCACTTCCTCGGGCCGGGTTTTGGTGCATCCTGACCACGAACTGATTCTTCAGCCCCTGCCGGATGAATTCAACTCCTTTATTGATAAAGCGTTACTGGGCTGGGAAGGGTCCGGTGAGAGCCACCTGCTATCCGGCAATCCAGCCCTGCAGGCCTACAAGCAAATCTGGTCGGCCGACTGGGTTTTGGGGGTTTATCTGCCCAATCAGGAGGCCTATGCAGCTTTCGACCGACTCTGGTGGATTTTGTGGAGCATCGGTGGTTTGGTCATTGCTTTGACCCTGCCGATACTTTGGTGGTTGTTGTGGGTTCTGCTTCTACCGGTACACCGCTTTACTTCCCAGATTGAATCCATTCACCGGGGTGATCAAGAGCGCATAGAAGCACAAAGCTCCCTGACCGAATTGCGTTCAGTGGCCAAGCGTTTCAACTCCCTCTTGTATTCTCAGGCACAAATCCGGGCTGATTTGCAGCGGCGTCAGACCTACCTGAATGCGGTTCTGGACTCAACCCCTTCGGGTGTCTTTGTCACGGATCTGGAAGGCCAGTCCATTTATGTCAACTCAGCCTATAAGCGCATCACCGGTTTGGACGCTCCCCAGTTGCTGGGGATGAAGTGGCTGGATGGGGTTCACCCTGAAGATCAATCCGCCCTGCTGAAGCGCAGAAACGAAGCAACTGCCGCCAACCGGCCTTATGAAGTCGAGTACCGCTACATGACGTCAGATGACCGTTATATCTGGCTGGAAACGCATGCCTCACCGGTCACCGACGAAGAAGACAGAGTCCAGGGCTATATCGGCACGGTTAGAGATATCACCGAGCGCAAACAGCAGGAAGAAGCGGATCGCTGGGCTGCCGAACACGACAGCCTGACTCAACTGTTAAACCGCCGCGGGTTTGACAAGGCCATTCAGCAGGCTTTGACGGCCTGGCAAGAAAAGCGTCAACCGGCAGCCCTGCTACTGATTGATTTGGACCATTTCAAACCCGTCAATGACAACCTGGGGCATGATGCCGGGGATTTGTGGCTGGTCAAAATTGCCCAGCTTTTGTCGAACAGAGCCGGGGAGGTTGGCGTTGCTGCCCGCCAGGGTGGGGATGAATTTGCCTTGCTTTTGCCAGGCTATGATCTGAAGCAGGCTCAGCAGGAAGCAGAAACAATTCGTCAGGAAGTAACTCGCCTGGATATTCCTGAATCCAGGGAATTCAAGGTCACCACCAGTATAGGGGTTGCAGAACTGGAAGAAGAGGACGGTTCTGCCGTCTCCTGGATAAAACGCGCAGATGAGGCCTGTTACGATGCCAAGGCGGAAGGCCGCAACCAAGTGGTGGTTCACTGATTGAGGGCAGGTTAGAATAGCGCGTTTTTTTATTTTTGGAGTTGAAGATGCCAGATATCGTTGCGATGTTTTTTGTCCTGGGTGTCATTTCAGGTTTGCTGAAATCAGACCTGAACCTTCCCAAAGCAGCCTACGATACCTTGAGCCTGCTGCTGATGCTCACCATCGGCCTAAAGGGCGGTATGGCGCTGCATGGCAATTTTTCGTCCGGTCTGATGCTGGAAGTGGGGGTTGTCCTGGCCCTGGGCTTCATGATTCCACTGCTGCTGATTCCTTTGCTGCGTATTCTGGTGGGCCTGGGTTCTGCCAATGCCATCAGTCTTGCCGCTCATTATGGTTCAGTAAGTGCGGGTACCTTTGCCGTTGCCCTGGCATATACCATGACTCACCAGTTGGAGACCGGAGGTCAGGTCACGCTTTATTTGGTCTTGCTGGAGCTTCCCGCCTTGTTGGTGGCTTTGACCGTCTATCAGATGACCCGCAGCCAGAAGGGTGATTTCCAGATCAAATCCCTGCTGCACGAAACCTTTACCAACCGCAGTGTTGTGCTTCTGGTCGGGGGGGTGATCATCGGTGCCCTCTACGGCTATGAGGAAGGGGCTCAGGTCACTCAACTGCTGACGGGCAGCTTTGCTGTGGTGCTGGCGCTCTTTCTGCTGGAAATGGGCCTGGTCGCCTCGGAAACTCTGCGCAAAGTACGCTGGCACTACTGGCGGGTGATCACCTTTGCCCTGGTGGCTCCAGTCCTGCTGTCATTTTTCGGGATTTTTGCTTCTTCTCTACTGGCGCTGCCGGAAGGCTCGGCAGTGATTCTGGCTGCTTTGACTGCCAGTGCCTCCTATATCGCCGCACCTGTCGCCATTCGCAATGCCATACCTGAAGCCGATATTGGTCTGGCCATGCTGGCCTCCCTGGGGGTGACTTTCCCTTTTAATGTGTTGGTGGGTATTCCGCTTTATCACCAACTGATCCAGTGGGCTGGATGAGTACGCGGCTGAATCTAAAGCACCTGCATTACTTCTGGCTGATTGCCAGGGAAGGCTCCATAGCCAAAGCCAGCGAATTGCTGGACTTGACTCCACAAACCCTGAGCGGTCAACTGAGCAGTCTGGAAAATCATTTCGGCCAGCCTTTGTTTCGTCGTGAAAACCGCAGCCTTAAGCTGACTGAAAAAGGCCAGTGGGCGTTTCACTATGCCGAACAAATTTTTGCTTTGACGGAAGAAATGCAAGCGGGCATTGAAGATTTTGAACGCAAGGGGCCATTGAAGCTCAAGGTCGGCATTGCTGCTTCCATTCACAAGCTGATTGCTTATCAACTCCTGGAACCCTTGACGCAACTGGAACGGCCTTTGAATCTGCGCTGCCATTCCGGGCAGATTGCCGCTTTGGTGCATGGGTTGAAAAAGCAGGAGTATGACCTGGTGCTGACGGATCAGTTGCCGGATGATTATTCCACCTGGAACATGACCGCTCACACGCTGCTGACGACCCCTTTAGGGCTCTTTGCCACACCTGAAAAAGTTCACCAGTTGCAGGCCGGTTTTCCGCAAAGTCTGCAAGGCGAGCCATTGCTGGCCACCTCCTTTAGTACGCCCTACTTCCAACACCTGATGCTCTGGTTCCAGAAGCAGGGAGTGACACCCCATCTGGTCGCTGAAATTGATGACAGTGCCCTGATCAAGGTCTTTGGGAGTCAGGGAAAAGGGATTTTTGCAGCCCCTCATGCGATTGGTGATGAAGTATGCCGTCAGTACGGGGTGGAGGAGCTGGCCGTGATCGAAGGCGTGGAAGACACCCTGCTGGCCCTGACACGTACGCCTGATCCTCAGCATTTGGGCGTTCGGGAACTGCTTCGCGCCTGGGTGCATTCTTAAAAAATTCGTTTTTTTCGATGTATTTCTAATAATAATCCTGTTTTTCTTTGTTGATCTCTGGCCTATTCTGCAATCACACCACTGATGTAGGAGGGCGCCATGAGAACTGTTCATAAATTTCGTCTGGAAACCGGGTCAAAAGGCAATTGCATTCGTCTTCGTGAAGGCTTTCGCATTTTGCACAGCGAATACCTGGTGACCGAGAAGTCGGTGTTTGTCTGGATTGAGGTGCCTCTGGATATCACGCTGCCTGAGCATTCAGTGCAGTTACGGGTTTTCCACACGGGTGATCCCATCCCAGCACGCTACGAGCACTTGGCCACAGCTGTGGATGCTTTTGGTCCAGAAGCCTTTCATGTTTATGCACTGGAAACCGAAGCACTTCCCTGGCAGGCAATAGCCTGATTTTGACTTGATGCTCTAATGGGTTGCCGGCAGTAAAACGCCGGCTTTTTTATGCCTTAAGGCTAGATATTGATGAGCACAAGGCTGGCCTGACTTCACGCTGTTGATGCAAATGATAAAAAATCTCAAAAAAGTGCTTGCAAACATAAATGAGATTGATTATCTTTAACGCATGGGCCGAGAGGCTCTAACCAAAAAGCAGGTTGCGGTCTACAGGTTCCCAAGCTGTTTTAGGTTCTCCTCATCATCAAGCGAGTCTTGGCCGCCCCCTACGGGCGGCTTTTTTTTGCATCCAACTGAAAGGGACATGGCCAGTGAAAAATGCAAGCGATTCAAATAAAAGCCTTTCAGAAAGCAATCAAGCCGGTAAAGGCTGCCCTGTAATTCGAAGTGAAGAGCTTTTCACAGGTGACTCCAGCCAATTGCAGATAGAGCATCAAGGTGAACTTTACACCCTGCGTATTACCAGCAAAGGCAAACTGATACTGACCAAGTAGTTTAACTGTATCAGGTTCAAGGCAAATGAGCATTTTACCCGGCCAGCAGGTCCGGGTTTTTTTGTGGTTTTTTTTCGGAAGTCTGATCCTTGACAGGGTCAATAAATTAAATGATAATCATTATCGTTGGTGCTCAGCAAGCAATACGAATTCGTTTAGCCAGCCAAAGCATCTGCTCTTTTCATGACATGTCAGCCAGTCTGCAACAGGAGTCAGATATGAACGCTTTGGTCGAACTTCCTTCTTATTTCAAACCGGGTTCCACAATTGTTTATCAGGCTTTGGTGGGTGTTCGTCAGGCACATCCACGCTTGGGCCTACAAGGTTGGAGTCGTTTACTCTCCACCAGTGAAGGCGAGCTGCAGGCCTCGCGTTTAGGGCAAGAATCGGTCTGGCCCCTGCAGGATGTTTTTTCACTGCTATATCTGCTGCCCAGCCTGGGTGAAGTTCAGCTCCTGACGTTCAATGAGCTGGGTTGGGCTCAATACCAGGGATGCTTTACATCGCCCGATTTATGCCTGGATGATCCGCATCAATTGGGATTGCAGTTTGTGACGCAGCACCTGGAATTAAAACTGATCCTGGAGAACTGGTACTGGGGCTGTCTGGTGGAAGAGGAAAACAGCCAGGGTGAAACAGAAAAAAGCCTGCAATTTTTTAATCGCCAGGGGCAGCGTTTTGCCAAGATCCAGGCACTGGATTCCAGTGATCAGCCCGCCTGGCTGGGCTTGCAGGAAGCCTTTAAAGGGATGGGGGCAGTCAAGGCTTCTCGGCCCTTGTTTTCCAGTACAGGAACCAAGGCATTCAACAGCTGTCCCCCTGAAGATCTGGGCCGCTTTCAACTGGAATGGCGCAGAATGGCCGACCCTAACCAGGTCAGTTATTTATTGGCGCGGCATCAAGTCAGCTATTTGGCTGGGCTTCAGGCACTGGGGCCCAAGCTGGCGCGTCAGGTGAGCCTGAATGCTTTGACGGAGCTTTTAACCGAAGCGGCCTTGCTTCCCCGAAGCCAGGCAAAACCGGGTTTGAAGCTGGCTTTTTATACCGATGCCTGTGTGCACTCCTGTCGTGGAAGTCTGCAGCCGCCACGCCTTAAACATCGGGAGGTTTGTATCGGTTATCCGGCGGGTTGTCTGCACTTCAATCCGCAACTGCTTGAGGAAGCCTGGGTTGTCAGGAAGCCTCAGGGCGATGGCTGGATTAGTTCTCTGGAGGTGTTTGCTGATGCGGGCCAACGAGTATTTCAGGTCAGTGAAGATAAATCATCACGGCAGCCTGAAAATCTGGTTCTGCGTGAACTCTTTAATGCCCTGCAATAGGGGAGGAATTTATGTTGCAAAGTAAACTCTGGTTGCAGTTGGTCGCTTTGGGTCTGGCTTTCAGTCTTTTGGCACCGCTTTTGGCTTCCCTGGACTGATAAAAAAAGCGCCTCCCTTTGGGGAGGCGCTTCTGATCCAGCCGTAATGATTTAAAGCTGAGATTGCTGGTAGTGCTGCATACCAATGCGCTCAATCAGGCCCAGTTGAATTTCCAGCCAGTAGGCATGATCCATTTCCGTATCTCCCAGCATCTGGCGCAGGATTTCCCGGGTCTGGTAGTCCTGCTCTTTTTCGCACAGAGCCATGGCCTTTTTCAGGTCTTCAACCACCTGGTATTCCAGTTTCAGGTCGTTGCTCAGCATTTCCTTGACATCGGTACCAATATTGATGGCTGGACGGGTCACCATGTCGGGTTTGCCTTCCAAAAACAGGATGCGCTCTATCAGTGCCTTGGCATGCTGTTTTTCATCGTCAAACTCATGGGCAATGCGCTCATAGAGTTTATTCAGACCCCAGTCGGCATACATTTCCGAGTGGATGAAATACTGATCCATGGCGGTCAGTTCGCCGCCGAGCAGGTGGTTTAACGCGTCAATAACTTTTTGATTGCCTTTCATGATTTATTCCTCCGCCATGGCTGCTTGCAGATAATTCTCAATACCCATTTCCTTGATCTGGTGCTGCTGGGTTTCCAGCCAATCAAGATACTCTTCTTCATCTTCCAGAATTTCCTGGAGCAGATGGCGACTGATGAAGTCCTGCTCTTTCTCGCAAAGTGCAATGACAGAACGCAGTAGCTGGATGCTGTCCAGCTGCAGGTCTTCGTCACACTGCAGCATTTCCTGGGTGTGCTCACCAATGCGCAGCTTTTCCAGATGCTGAAGATTGGGTAGACCTTCAAGGAATAAAATGCGCTCGATGAGTTCATCCGCCTGTTTCATGTCCTTAATGGATTTTTTGTAAGCTGCCTTGTTGAGCTTTTCAAAACCCCAGTTACGAAACATGCGGGCATGCAGGAAATACTGGTTAATGGAGGTGAGCTCAAGGGTCAGTACCTTGTTGAGCTGTTCTTTGATGGCTGAGTTGCCTTGCATGATAAGCACCCTGAATTTATGCCAAAGATGAATGGGAAAGCTGGCTTGCCTTGGTTGATCTGGGGCTGGCTGGCAATTTCAGGGTGTAGGATAGCGTGCCCAAGCGAATTAGGCAAAAAAAGCAGGGGTATTTTGCGGGGCTACTGGTGTTTGAGTGTCAAGCAGCCACGACTTCACAGCGGTTACAGGCTTGAATTTCACTATCCAGGAGTTGTTTGGCCGCGCAAACACACTTGCCACACTGACTGCCTAGATCATGTTGTTTGTAGAGGTCACGCATGCAACCAGCACCTTCAGCAATGGATGCCTTGATTTGCCGGTCAGTTATACCCTTGCAGATACAAACATACATGGTTTGTCTCCTGTAAACGCTAATTGTTCGTGATTAGATTAGTGTTTTTGAGGAGACATTGCAAGTGGTAATTGTTGTTATTTGTATTTTTTAATGGTTGTAAAAAAGCAACCAAAGGACGGGGATGAGACCTAGTGCGAGTATGGCCAGGATGCCCAGTCCGGAGAGCAGCACCTTGCCGGGTTGGGTTGCCAGTTTGTCCATGAATCGGGGCGCCTGGCCGCGAGCTTGCAAATCAGCCTGCTCTTGCCTGGCTTTGTTGCGACGTTCCTGCTGGTAGTTGCGCAAGAGCTTGCTGGCCACCTCGGCATCTTCATTGTTGCTTAACCAGATGGCATCAACGCCCAGCCTCCAGCGTCCTGCTGTGGTTTCATAGTAATCCAGCCCCTGCTCATCGAGAAGTTCACGCACTTCCTGGGCTTCGTCATCCGGTACATTGCTGAGTTTGAAGAGTAAAACGGCCATGCTTGCCCCTAGCATTGGTGAACATAAAATACTTATTATCAGTAAGGCTACTTTAACCGCTATTTCTACATTTACAAGCTGAACGGCTGGTTAAATGGCGTGGAAGAGCATCCAGCCAGCCAAAAGGACAAAAATTGCCGAAGAAACATATTTGATTTTCTGGAGTGGCAGCCAGTGGGCAAAGCGTTGACCCAGCCAGAGAGCCGGTGTGGTGACCAATAAAATGCCCAGGGAAGCTCCCAGGACAACTGGCCAGTAGGTATCAAAAGCTCCGGCCAGACTGATGACGGCAACCTGGGTTTTGTCGGCCATTTCCAGAATAAAAAAGCTGACCGCAGCCACCCAGAAGAGTCCGTGTTTGGTCATGACCGGCTTGCCTTCCTCTTCTTCTTTTTCAGGGAAAAGCATCCAGATGGCCATTGCCAAAAAGATCACGCTGAGAATCCAGGCATGGGCACTTGCGGGAATCCAGTTGAACACCCAGACACCAATGAGTGCAGAGATTGCCTGATTAAGGAACAACCCCAGGGCCATACCCAAAAATACAGGCCAGGGGTGCGGGTAACGAATACCAAAGAGAAGGGCCAGAAAAAGCGAGCGGTCGCCCATTTCGGCAATACCGACGGTCAGGGTTGAAGTGAGAAAAGCTTCCATTGAATAACTCCGGGTCGGGCGGTTTGATCAAGTACCGTGATGCTGGATTTTCACCGCCCGACCAAAGGCAGCCCCTTCCAGGGCGGAAAATCAGCATCACAGGTCTCGTCAAGCCTGAGCCGCCTGCACCATGACCATGAGGGTCAAGAATGTTGATGCAAGCCACTGTTTTGCAACAGTGCGACTACTCCCCTGCGAAGTGGTTGTAATTGAAACAAATTCTGCAACGGCCTGCAATAAGAAGAACCCGGTAGTTATAAAAAAGCCCCGGCTTTCAAAAGAAAGCCGGGGCCGGGAAGAGCTTTTAGAAAGCCGGGGGCATTACATCATGCCGCCCATGCCTCCCATTCCGCCCATACCACCCATGTCGCCCATGCCACCGGAAGACTTGTCTTCAGGGTGCTCGGCAATCATGCACTCGGTGGTGATCATCAGACCGGCTACAGAGCCAGCGGACTGCAGGGCAGAACGCGTGACCTTGGCGGGGTCAAGAACACCCATTTCCACCAGGTCGCCGTACTCACCCGTTTGGGCGTTGTAACCAAAGTTACCTGTGCCTTCTTTGATCTTGGCAACAATAACGGAAGCTTCAGCACCGGCATTGGTTACGATCTGGCGCAGAGGCGCTTCCATCGCACGCAGAGCCATGGTGATACCGTGGTTCTGGTCTTCGTTGTCGCCCTTGACTTTCAAGGAGCCGAGAACGCGGATCAGGGCAGTACCACCACCGGCAACCACGCCTTCTTCAACGGCAGCACGTGTGGAGTGCAGGGCATCTTCAACACGGGCTTTCTTCTCTTTCATTTCCACTTCAGTTGCAGCACCTACGCGGATAACGGCAACACCGCCAGCCAGTTTGGCCAGACGTTCCTGCAGTTTCTCACGGTCGTAGTCAGAAGAGGTGTCTTCCATCTGGGCGCGGATTTGCTTGACGCGGCCTTCGATGTCTTCCTGCTGGCCGGAACCATCAATGATGGTGGTGGATTCTTTGGTCAGAACCGCACGCTT
Source organism: Marinospirillum sp. (assembly GCF_044810985.1). Classification (GTDB taxonomy): domain Bacteria; phylum Pseudomonadota; class Gammaproteobacteria; order Pseudomonadales; family Halomonadaceae; genus Marinospirillum. The sequence goes on along the minus strand of NZ_CP085242.1, from coordinate 1,296,533 downwards.
GGCTGTACCCAGGTGATCGATGGTGGCGTTTTCCAGAGTCAGGCCCACTTCTTCAGAGATCACAGTACCATTGGTCAGGATGGCAATATCCTGCATCATGGCCTTGCGACGATCACCGAAACCGGGTGCCTTGGCCGCAGCCACTTTAACGATGCCGCGCATGGAGTTGACCACCAGAGTCGCCATGGCTTCGCCTTCAATGTCTTCAGCGATGATCAGCAGAGGCTTGCTGCTCTTGGCAGTCGCTTCCAGAATCGGCAACAGTTCGCGGATGTTGGACACTTTTTTGTCGATCAACAGGATGTAGGGGTCTTCCAGTTCGGCCGACATGTTGTCCTGGTTGGTGACAAAGTAAGGTGAGATGTAGCCACGATCGAACTGCATGCCTTCAACCACTTCCAGCTCGTCTTCAAAGCCACGGCCTTCATCAACAGTGATAACACCTTCTTTACCGACTTTATCCATGGCTTCAGCAATGATCTCACCAATGCGGCTGTCGCCGTTGGCAGAAATGGTGCCGACCTGGGCAATGGACTTGCCGTCTGTGCAAGGCTTGGCCAGTTTGCGGATTTCTTCAACCGCTGCAACAACCGCTTTGTCGATGCCGCGCTTGAGATCCATGGGGTTCATGCCCGCAGTGACACCCTTGAAGCCTTCGTTGACAATGGCCTGGGCCAAAACGGTGGCTGTGGTGGTGCCGTCACCGGCGACATCGGAAGTCTTGGAAGCCACTTCCTTGACCATCTGAGCACCCATGTTCTCAAACTTGTCTTCCAGTTCGATTTCCTTGGCAACGGATACGCCATCTTTAGTGACAGTAGGCGCGCCAAAGGATTTTTCCAGCACTACATTACGGCCTTTGGGGCCCAGGGTGGTTTTTACTGCATCAGCCAGAATGTTGACACCGGCGATCATGCGTTTGCGAGCGTCATCACCGAAACGTACGTCTTTAGCTGCCATGTTCGTTTCCCGTTATTTAACTTGATAAATTAGATTGAGTTTTACTGTCAGGCGGTTGCTTGAACCTTAGCCTTCCAGAACACCAAAGATTTCGCTTTCGTTGAGAATCAGCAGTTCTTCACCATCGATTTTCACGGTGCTGCCGGCATAGCTGCCGAAAATCACCTTGTCACCGACTTTTACAGCCAGTGGGCGTACTTCGCCATCTGCAAAGCGGCCTTCACCGACTGCAATGATTTCGCCTTGTGATGGTTTTTCTTGGGCGCTACCGGGCAGTACGATGCCGCCGGGTGTAGTGGTTTCTTCTTCCATTCGACGAACGACTACGCGATCGTGCAGAGGACGGATTTTCATTGCTGAATGTCTCCTGGTGGTTCAACAGTAACTGGGGATAAAGCCCCATGTGCGTGTACAGGGTAAAACCTGTTTCCCGCTTTGCATAATGGGGGCTGTTGGTGGTTTTTCAAGGGCGCTTATCATCTTTTCTTTGATATTCGCCTTCCAGCACCTTGCCCTCCCGGATCTGCTCATCCTGTTGTCCGGCAAAGGGGTCATCAGGTTTTTCCCGATAAGAGGTTTCACGGTACTGGAAAGTGGTGGTGCCATGTTTGTTTTTCAAGGGCCTGATGATGAATTTTCGGGTGAAGGGCAGTAAAAAAAGCACACCCAGAAAATCCGAGATAAAGCCGGGTATAAAAAGCAGCACCCCGGCCAGGCCAACCGCAGCGGTTTCCAGGATCAGGCCCAGCGGCTCCTTGCCTTCACGCAACCGGGTTCGCAGGGTCAGTGCCAGGCGACGCCATTCCAGTTGCACCAGAAGCAGACCCAGAACCGCCGTGGTGATGATAAGCAGAAGGGTGTTCATGGCACCCGCCTGCTGACCCACCTGGATCATCAGCCAGATTTCTGCCAGGGGCCAGATCAGGATTAAAAAAAGCAGGGGCATAGATTTACCTTGGACTCAGTGTGGGTTGGCCTTTGCAGGCGATCGTGGAATTACAATGGAGTTTAACCGCCTTTACTTCAAGTGTGGACAGCAAATTTTGCTGAAAGTGACCGTTGAGTCGTGTTTTTACACTGAGTTTTGCAAAACCTATTTCGCATGTGCGAGATGATGGGTTATATTGCTAGTCAGTGGGGGTAAAAACTCTCCGCATCACCTGCTGCCAGTCCACATAAAGAACCAATAAAAGGGCGGCTCCATATTTTTTATTCGAGGTGAAGTATGCAAGTTAAAGACTCTGTAGTTGTTGTAACAGGCGGTGGACAAGGCCTGGGTCGCGCCATGGCCATCGAATTGGCATCTCAGGGTGCCAAGCTGGCTCTGCTGGATTTAAATGAAGAAAAACTTCAGGAAACGGTTGATCTGGTCAAGGAAGCCGGTAGCGAAGCTCGTTATTACTTGGTTAATGTTTCGGAAGAAGCCGCAGTCGAAACGGCTTTTGAGAAGATCGTTCAGGACTTTGGTGCCCTGGATGTACTGGTGAACAATGCCGGTATTACCCGTGACGGCCTGCTGGTCAAAGCCAAAAATGGCGAAGTGACCGGCAAGATGTCACTCAGCAACTGGCAACAGGTGATGGACGTCAACCTGACGGGTGTCTTCCTGTGTGGTCGTGAAGCGGCTGCCCAGATGATCAAGTTGGGCAGCAAGGGTGTGATTATCAACATCTCGTCCATCTCGCGTGCCGGTAACATGGGTCAGACCAACTATGCTGCAGCCAAAGCCGGTGTGGTGGCCATGACCGTGACCTGGGCCAAAGAGCTGTCCCGCTATGGTATTCGTACCGGTGCCGTGGCTCCTGGTTTTATTGCTACCGACATGGTTGCGGCCATGCCTGAAGAAGTGCTGGCTAAAATCACGGCTGGCGTGCCTCTCAAGCGCCTTGGCGAACCCGGTGAGATTGCCCACACTGTGCGCTACATCATGGAAAATGATTACTTTTCCGGCAGTGTGGTGGAGTGCAATGGTGCTCTGCGCATCTAGTCTTTCTGAAGACGCTTCCAGGCCCGCTCTCCCCTTTGAGGACAGCGGGCTTTTTTTCGGTTAAAAAATGATCAGTTCCTGAATGTCGCTGGCTGTGGCCGGGCCGATGCCGTTGACTTCCTGTACCTCTTCCAGGCTTTTGAAAGGCCCCTGACTTTTGCGCATTTCAATGATTGCCGAAGCCTTGGCTGGCCCGATTCCCGGCAGGCTGACCAGTTGCTCTTCAGTGGCCTGATTGATGTTGAGTTGCTGGCTGGCGCTGACGGCTTGCTGTTGCTCTTCATCGGTATTGGCCAAAAGCTGGCCGCTGGTTAAACCCAGGCCGATGAGTAGAGCCAGAAGAAGGGGCAGGGTTTTGAAGTTAATTCCTTGCATCCTTGGTTCCTCTTGGTTTTTTGCGGGATAAAGGGGTATCAGCTTTGCTCGCTGATGGATTCACTCTAGAAAAGAAAAAGGCAGATTCTTGTATGGAAAAAACGCCAGGCCGGTTTTTTTGATGCCACGCAATTCCAGTGAACTTGTTATAATTTCCGCTGCAAAAATTCACACCTTACGGAGAAACCTGTGACCCCGATTATTGTGGCTCTGGATGTGGCATCGGAAGCTCAGGCGTTAAGTCTGGCTGACCAACTCGACCCCCAACTCTGTCGTGTCAAAGTGGGCAAGGAGCTGTTTACCCGCTGCGGCCCCGAGATACTCAAGCAACTTCACCAGCGTGGCTTTGAAATTTTTCTGGATCTCAAGTTTCATGACATCCCCAATACCTGCGCCCAGGCGGTTCTGGCGGCGGCTGATCAGGGGGTGTGGATGGTCAATGTCCATGCCAGTGGCGGACGTAAAATGATGACAGCAGCCAGCGAGGTGCTGGTCAAAAACAACCTGCCGACTCAGTTGATTGCAGTGACGGTCTTGACCAGCATGGGTGCCGAGGATCTGGCTGAAACCGGCGTCAGCCGCAATCTTGAAGATCAGGTTTTACACCTGGCCCGCCTGGCTCAGGAGGCAGGTCTGCAGGGTGTGGTGTGTTCGGCACGCGAAGCAGAGTTTTTAACGGCTGAATTGGGCCGGGAGTTTTTGAAGGTCACACCGGGGATACGTTTGCCCAGCCATGATGTGGGTGACCAGCAGCGCATTATGACGCCCGAAGCAGCCATGCAGGCCGGCAGTACTCATCTGGTCATGGGGCGGCCCATCACCCAGGCTAAAGATCCGGGGCAGGCGCTGCAGGAAATTATTCGCCTTCTACCCCAATAATGGGCTTGATGCTGCCCCATTCCCGGCATTTGGGGCACTGCCAGTAAAGCTGGACGCTCTGAAAGCCACAGCTGGTGCATTGGTGTTCCGGTTTGTGCTCCAGCAGTTGGCGGGTCAGGTTGCGCAGAGTGATCAGGTGCGCTCTTTCCTCACCTGAAGCCTGATCCAGGTAGAGGTCAATCAGGTAGTCCACGCCCTTGAGGGAAACCTGCTGGCGCATGTGATGACTGACCTTTTCCAGGGCTTCCTGATGACGGTCCAGACTGCGCAGAGTTTCGGCCAAGTGTAGAAGAATGGAGGTGTAGCTATGCTCCCGCAGCAGCTTTTCCAGATTGTTGGCCAGTTCTCCGGGCTGCTTGAGCAGCAGGTGGGCATCCACCAGGGTTTGCAGCATGGCGGGTATATAGCTGGGGTCCTGTCCGGGGATTCTGAGTAACAGGCGGATGGCGGCCTTGGCACTACCGCTTTGCAACTCCAGCTGGGCCATCAACAGAGTGGCGCGAATGCAGGCTGCATCAAAGGCTTGGGCTTGTTTAAGCTGTTTGCGCGCTGCAGCAAAGTTGTTTTTACTGAGCAGCTCCGTGGCCAGTTCACAGGCATAGTGAGCCGCGGCCTTGTGCAGACGGGGGTTTTCCTTGAGCAGGCTGGAGGTGAGAGTGTGGATCGCTTTCTGCCATTCTTTCTCACGCTCATAAAGATCCACCAGCAAGAGTTGACTGCTGCGGCCCACCTGGGAATGGCTGTTGACCAGTTCTTCCAGCAAGCGCTCGGCTCTGTCCAGAAGTCCGGCGGCCATAAAGTCCTTGCCCAGTTCCAGTTGCACTCTCTCCGACTGTTCACGACTCAGGCTGGGGCGGGCAAACAGATTCTGGTGAACGCGCACGGCACGATCGGATTCCCCGCGGGTACGAAACAGGTTGCCCAGGGCAATGTGGGTCTCAATGGTGTCGGAGTTGACTTCCAGGGCGCGAACAAAGGTATCGATGGCTTCGTCCGGTTGTTCGTTCAGCAGGTAATTCAGGCCCACAAAATAGTCTTTGCTTAATTCCGGCAGGGTACCGGGCGGTGGTTGACGGCGAAACTTTTCGCGACGCCCCAGCCACCAGCCTGTCGCCAGGGCGAAAACCAGAAGAAAAAGCAGTAAAAAATCCGTCAGCATGATGTCAGCCAGTCAGTAAAGCGAAATTATTCAGGTGATTTAAGGCTGAGAGTGCGCAGTTGATGGAGTTCTTTTTGCTGTTGTTTGAGTTGACGCTCCAGTTTCATGCTGTGGGCCTTGCAGCCAGTCAACCAGGGCAGCAGAAGCAGCAGGCCCACCAGGGCACCGGTGATCAGACTAAGGATCAGCCACAGTGCCAGGCTGTTGTCCGGTAATTGGATGAAGAGTAAATCCAGGGGAACCTGAGCCTGATTGCGCAGTGTGAACCAGATGCCCAGAAGCAGTAAGGCAATGACCAGCAGGAAAGTGAAAAGGGATTTAATTAATCGCATAAAAGACCTCAAGGTGTAGCAGTAACACCCTGGAGAAATGGGTTCAGGGCCGTGGCCGGTCAGTGCTCAGAATTTTGCGGCTGCATTGACCTGGTCACGCAATTCTTTCCCGGGTTTAAAATGAGGCACATACTTACCACTCAGCTCAACACTGTCACCTGTTTTGGGATTGCGTCCCTGGCGTGGCTCTCGGTAATGTAACGAAAAACTGCCAAAACCGCGAACTTCAACTCGTCCACCCGTGGCCAAGCTTTCGGTTATTTGATCCAACAGCAGTTTGACTGCCGACTCCACCTGCTTGATGCTCAGCTCAGGTTTGCGCATTGCTAGCTGTTCAATGAGTTCAGACTTGGTCATGCCCTTCTCCGTGCCTGGGTTGTTGGCGCTAGGCTGGTTGTTTTTCTTTGACACTGCAAGCATAGTGGGCTTTTGTCAAATACACAATAATTGGCTTGCAAACAACTGCTTAGGAAAGGGTTGCCGGATCATTAAATGACGGTTGGTTTGCAGCCACTTTGCGCTTAGACTTGCTTCTTTTCCCTTTGGCCGCAATTCAAGAGACGACAATGACCACAAATTCAGCAATTCCCGCCCAAGAAACACCCCAGAGCCCTGAGCGCAAGCGCCTTTACTGGCACAGCCGACGCGGGATGTGGGAACTGGATCTGCTGCTGATTCCTTTTCTGGAAAAATGTTATGACCAGTTGAGTGAAGACTTGCAAGCCGACTACCGGCGCCTGATCACTCTGGAAGACCAGGATCTGTTCACCTGGCTGATGCGCCGTGAGGAAACTGAAGATCCCTCATTGCAGGCTATCGTCAATCAAATCATTGAACATGCAGAAAACGGCGATCGCAGTCAATTTAAAGGTCTCTAACTGGGGGCGGGTCTGCCTGGTCACGGTGAGCCTGCTGGTTACCCTGGCTTTGATTTTGCATCCTCAACCCTGGGTGGCCGTGCTTGTTTTGCCCCTGGCTTTTCTGACCTGGCAGCGCTGGAAAGCTGATTTTGGCGCTCAGGCACCCCGTCGTATTGAGTTTCAGGAAGGCCGCTGGTGGATTACCGATGGTCAGGGTGAATTGCACCTGCTGCCTTCTGCCATGCTGTGGCGAAGCTTCACCTGGCTGGTGTTTTATCTGCCCTGGCGTCCTTTGGGGTTGCGCAGCTGGATGCTGTGGCCAGATGCCTTGAGTTGCGAGCAAAGACGCCAGTTGCGCTCGTATCTGCGCAAACCCTGAGCGAAGCTACCATCGGGGAGGTGTCAGCAGGGTGTTTCTGGCTTCGGCAGCCGGTTCCGGGTAATCCAGAGTGAAGTGCAGTCCCCGGCTTTCCTTGCGCAGACGCGCTGATTCGATGATCAGCTCGGCCACGGTGGCCAGGTTGCGCAGTTCCAGAAGATCGCCACTGATGCGATAGTTGGAATAGTAGTCGTGGATTTCCGATTGCAGCAACTTGATGCGGTGGCTGGCTCTTTCCAGACGCTTGTTGGTGCGTACGATGCCGACATAATCCCACATGAAGCGTCGGATCTCATCCCAGTTGTGGCTGATCACCACATCTTCATCGGAGTCGGTCACCTGGCTTTCATCCCAGGGCGGTGGCTCGGGTAGCAGCCTGCTATTCAGTGTTTTCTGCAGCAGATCCTCCGCGGCCAGGCGGCCATAAACCACGCACTCAAGCAATGAATTGCTGGCCATGCGGTTGGCACCATGCAAGCCGGTAAAGGCACACTCACCAATCGCATAAAGTCCTGGAATGTCGGTTTCCCCCTTGTCATCAGTGACAACACCTCCACAGGTATAGTGAGCGGCAGGAACCACCGGCAAAGGTTTGCGGGTGATGTCGATGCCCAGCTCCAGGCAGCGTTTGTAGATGGTGGGGAAGTGGCTGCGAATGAACTCGGCGGGCTTGTGGCTGATGTCCAGACAAACGTGATCCAGCCCCAGGCGCTTCATTTCATGGTCAATGGCGCGGGCCACTATATCCCTGGGTGCCAACTCGCGGCGGGCATCAAAACGCTGCATGAAAGGCTGGCCATCCGGGAGCAGCAGTTGTGCTCCTTCTCCCCGCAAGGCTTCACTGATCAAAAAACTTTTTGCCTGGGGATGGTAGAGGCAGGTGGGGTGGAATTGATTGAACTCCAGGTTGGCGACCCGGCAACCCGCTCGCCAGGCCATGGCAATGCCATCCCCGGAGCTGCCGTCGGGGTTGGAGGTATAGAGGTAAGCCTTGCTGGCACCCCCGGTGGCCAGAATGACGGCAGGGGCCGAAAAAGCCCGAACCTTTCCGCAGCTGTTGTCCAGAGCATACACGCCCACGCAGGCCTGTTCGGCCAGCCCCAGTTTATGGCGGGTAATCAGGTCAACCGCCATGTGACCTTCAAAGACCTCAATCCTGCTCTGCTCTTTCACCCGCGCGGTCAGGGCATCAATGATCGCCATGCCGGTGGCATCATCCGCATGCAAGACCCGTCGGTGGCTGTGGCCCCCTTCCCGGGTCAGATGGTAGGCCAGGCCGGTGGCATCTTCCTGGCTGGCGGGCGTGAAGGGTACGCCCTGGTCAATCAGCCACTGAATGCTGGTGCGGCTTTCGGTGATCACCTGGTTTACGGTGTCGCGATCACAAAGACCCCCTCCGGCAATCAGGGTGTCTTCAATGTGTGCTTCCAGAGTGTCTTCAGGATCAATGACCGTGGCTATTCCACCCTGAGCCCAGCGCGTTGAACCCTCACCCATGTTGCCTTTGCTCAGCAGGGCCACGCGATACTTGGGGGCCAGGTGCAGGGCTGCGGTCATGCCGGCAGCGCCGGTGCCCAGTATAATCACATCAAATTCACGGGTGGGTAGCATCTTTGGCTCCGGAGAAAGAAAAGCCTGTTAGTATACAGCAGCTTCCTGACTTCTTGAGTCATCACTATCATGCTAAGGTATAGGCATTCTGAAGTCTAAGATTTACATGACCGGATAGGGCAGGGAAAGGCTGACCGGCAATTATTCTGGAGTACCTGATGACAAGCGCAAGGGAAACTGATCAGCGTCTGGTCGAACGTGTTCAGAAAGGCGACAAACGCGCCTTCGACCTTTTGGTAAAAAAATACCAGCATAAAATTATTGCCCTCGTCGGGCGTTATATTCAGGATCATCATGAAATGCAGGATGTAGCACAGGAAGCGTTTATCAAGGCTTATCGCGCCCTGGGAAACTTTCGTGCAGAAAGTGCTTTTTATACCTGGATGTATCGAATTGCCATCAATACGGCCAAAAATCACCTGGTTTCTAGAAGCCGTCGCCCCCCCGGTAATGATGTGGATATTGACGAGGCGGAGATTTATTCGGTTTCACCGCAGATGAAGGATTCGGATACCCCGGAAGCTAATCTGATGCGGGATGAGCTGGAAGAACGTATTTATTCGGCCATCAATGCTCTGCCGGACGATCTGAAAACGGCCATCAGCCTCCGCGAATTTGATGGTATGAGTTATGAAGAAATTGCCGAGGTCATGCAATGCCCGGTGGGCACTGTTCGCTCGCGCATTTTTCGCGCTCGTGAAGCCATTGACAAGGCCGTGGACAGCCTGATGGCCTGACGGTATTGCAATACACTTGCAAAAACATTTTAAAAATGTGGGATTTTTTTTGCCGAGCGGTAAAACCAAATCCGGGTCAGGATGTCTAGTAGATAGATGCAACTTCTGCTTTTCAGTGATAAAGAGGTAATGAGGCATGACAGAAAAACTGCACCAGTCCCTTTCATCAATTATGGATGCTGCTGGTGACGATTTGGAACTGCCGCGCCTGTTGACCGCCATGCAGGGGTCGCCGGAGCTGGAGCAGCAGTTGGGTGACAAATGGCGGCGCTATCATCTGGTGCACGGAATCCTGCAGGGTGATTTGCGTGGTGTAGGCCACCCACAGGCTGCACAGGTGGATATTTCCGCAAAAGTAATGCAGCAGCTGGAAATGGAGGCCGAGCCCTCTGCTTCTACCCGACCCAGTGTCAGCCACCGCACCGATAAAGCCCAGTGGTTTCGGGGTGGTGCTCTGGCCGCTTCGGTTGCCTTGCTGGTGATTACCGGCGTTCAGGTGTTCAATGCCAGCAAAGAGGCGGTTCAGCCCGGTGGTGTGCCTGTGGCCAATCAACAGGAGCAACCTGAACAGGAAACAACTCAGCCAGCCAACAGGGCTCGCTCTGAAAATCTCAATGGCCCGGTTTTGCAGGCCTCTTCTTCACCGCGTTCGCCTTTCACCCCTGAGGCCTTTACCGGTCGATCCCTGGTGAACTATGCCACGGGTGAACAGCTGATGCAGTCGCGTTCAGAGGCCAACGCCGACAACTTTTCTCCCGTTGAAAACCGTGTCTCACTTCAGCCTGCAGCCTCCCAATAATCTTTGACCATGGCAGCCAGCATGAACCAGGTGACTCAAGAGGCCGAAGTGATAGCCGTGGATCAAGGCCGTGCCTGGGTCAAGGCCTGTGATTCGCAGGGTTGTGCCTCCTGCGGCCTGGCCGGGGGCTGCGGCCAGGGGCTGTTATCGCGCTGGCTGAGTGCCTCACAACCGCTTCTTGAAGTGGAAAGCCAGGAGCCGCTGCAAATTGGTGACCGGGTCGAATTGGGTGTGGATGCCTCCACCTTGAATCGTGCCGCCTGGCTGCAGTTTGCCCTGCCTTTGGTCACCCTTCTGCTTGCCAGTCTGGCTGCAGAATTTCTGGGTTTTTCTGCGGTTTTACACCAATTGCTGTTTGCCTCGCTGGGGTTGACGGCTGGCTTACTGTTGGCCAGACGCTATGCCGGTCAATCCAAACCTGTTTTAATACAAAAAATACTTTCCAAGTGTGAACTGGAGTCAAGTCAATGTTGAACAAAAAATCAGCCTTTTCAGGTCTGATCCTGTTGCTGGCCATTCTATGGAGCATGAATGCTTCAGCCGCACGGGGTCTCCCTGATTTCACGGATCTGGTGGGCGAGGCCTCACCCTCTGTTGTTAATATCAGTACCACGCAAAAGGTTCAGCAGCGTTCACTCCAGGGCGGTTTTCCTCCCGGCCAGCAGGTTCCGGATATTTTCCGGCACTTTTTTGAAGAGTTTGAAGAGCAACAACCTCAACAACCACGCCAGCGTCAGCGCCAGTCCCTGGGTTCGGGTTTTATTATCTCGGAAGATGGCTACCTGCTGACCAACAACCACGTGGTTGAAAATGCTGAAGAAATCATTGTGCGCCTGAGTGACCGCCGCGAGCTGGTGGCAGAACTGATTGGCAGCGATCCCTCCACGGATCTGGCCCTGCTGAAAATTGATGCTGACGGCCTGCCGGTGGCCCGTCTGGGCGACTCGGATCAATTGCGCGTGGGTGAATGGGTGCTGGCAATCGGCTCGCCTTTTGGTTTTGAGCACTCGGTCACCGCCGGTATTGTCAGTGCCAAGGGTCGCGCCCTGCCCAACGAAACCTATGTTCCCTTCATCCAGACGGATGTGGCCATCAATCCGGGTAATTCCGGTGGCCCCCTGTTCAACCTGGACGGTGAAGTTATTGGCATCAACTCCCAGATTTACACCCGCTCGGGCGGCTTCATGGGTCTGTCTTTTGCGATTCCCATGCAGGTGGCGATGGAAGTGGCTGAGCAGTTGCGGGAAAATGGCCGCGTCAGCCGTGGCTGGCTGGGTGTTGTGATCCAGGAAGTCAATCGGGATCTGGCCGAATCCTTTGGCCTGGATCGGCCCCAGGGTGCCCTGATTGCCAATGTTGATCCTGAGGGTCCGGCGGCGGCTGGAGGTATTCAAACCGGGGATATCATTCTGGAAGTGGAAGGTGTGGACATAGAAACCTCATCCGACCTTCCTCCAGCTGTGGGCAGACTGAACCCAGGCAAAGAGGGGGAGTTTGTCATCCTGCGTGACGGGGAGCGCCTGGAGTTGCAGGTGGCTGTCGGTGAAAGGCCGGAAAACCCCAGGGCTTCATCAGGACGCCCCGAAGAAGATGAGCCTGCGGCAGCGGGTCGTCTGGGTCTGCAGGTTGAACCCCTGCCTGCCGCTATGAAGGAGCGCTGGTCTGTGGAATCAGGTGTCCAGGTGGTTTCGGTGGCCCCGGAAAGCCCAGCGGCCCAGGCGGGAATTCGCCGCGGGGATGTTCTGGTTTCTCTGGCAGGGCGGCCCGTGGAAACGCCTCGCCAACTGGCCGAGCTGGCGGCTGACTTGCCTTCCGGACAATCCCTTGCCGTGCGTCTGATTCGCCAGGGCAACCCCTTGTTTGTGGCCCTGCGCATTACGGAATAGTCTTGCTAAAGCTGTCCGAAGTTTCCCTCGGGCAGCTAATCAGGTAGACTTTATCGGTTTTCAGAGAAATTCCATCCAGGTGTCGAGCTTTCATTACCCACTCGGCACCTTCCTTTTTTTATAGACCTATTTCCAGTGCAGGTGAACGTGAGTCGTCTTGAGCATATCCGCAACTTTTCCATTATCGCCCATATAGACCATGGCAAATCCACCCTGGCTGATCGCTTTATTCAATTCTGTGAAGGTCTGACCGATCGGGAAATGAAAGAGCAGGTTCTGGACTCCATGGATCTGGAGCGCGAAAGGGGCATTACCATCAAAGCCCAGAGTGTGACCCTGGATTACAAGTCCCGCTCCGGCAAAGTCTACCAGTTGAATTTTATCGACACCCCCGGCCATGTTGACTTCTCCTATGAGGTTTCCCGCTCTCTGGAAGCCTGTGAAGGTGCCTTGCTGGTGGTGGATGCCGGTCAGGGCGTCGAAGCCCAGTCGGTGGCCAACTGCTACACCGCCATAGAGCAGGGGCTGGAGGTTGTGCCCGTCATCAACAAGATGGATCTGCCGCAAGCCGACCCGGAAAAAGTTGCCGAGGAAATTGAAAGCGTTATCGGTATTGAAGCCACGGATGCCGTGCGCTGCTCCGCAAAAAGCGGTCTGGGCATTGAAGAGGTTCTGGAGCGACTGGTTGAGCAGATCCCACCGCCTGAAGGCGATCCGGATGGCCCCCTGCAGGTGCTGATTGCCGACTCCTGGTTTGATAACTACCTGGGTGTGGTTTCTCTGGTGCGGATTAAAAACGGTACCCTAAAGAAGGGTGACAGGATTCTGATGAAATCCACGGGCAAGCAGTGGGATGCCAACAGCGTGGGCATTTTCACCCCCAAGCGTGTGGAAAAACAGGAGCTTCGGGCCGGTGAAGTCGGCTTTCTGGTTTCCGGTATCAAGGAGATTCATGGGGCACCGGTGGGCGATACCATCACCCATGCCAAAACACCGGATGTTGCCAGTCTGCCCGGTTTCAAGAAGGTCAAGCCCCAGGTTTATGCCGGTCTTTTCCCGGTTTCCGCCGATGATTTTGAAGACTTTCGGGATGCCTTGGACAAGCTGTCCCTGAATGATGCCTCCCTGTTTTTTGAACCGGACAGCTCGGATGCCCTGGGTTTTGGTTTTCGCTGTGGCTTCCTGGGCATGCTGCACATGGAGATCGTCCAGGAACGCCTGGAGCGTGAATACAACCTGGATCTGTTGACCACCGCACCCACGGTTGTTTATGAAATCCTGATGAAGAACGGGGATGTGATTTATGTGGACAACCCCACTCGCCTGCCCGACCCGGCCAACATCCAGGAAATGCGCGAGCCGATTGCCCGCTGCAGTATTCTGACCCCCCAGGAAATGGTGGGCCCGGTGATTACCCTGTGTACCGAAAAACGTGGTATGCAGAAGGACATGCTGTATCTGGGTAACCAGGTGCAGCTGACCTATGACATTCCCATGGCGGAAGTAGTACTGGATTTCTTTGATCGCTTGAAATCAGCTTCCCGGGGTTTTGCTTCCCTGGAATACAGCTTTGATCGTTTTGAAGCCGCCAAGCTGGCGCGCCTGGATATTTTGATCAACGGCGAAAAAGTGGATGCCTTGGCGTTGATTGTTCATCGTGATCTGGCTCACGGCAAGGGGCGTTCCCTGGTTGAGAAAATGAAAGAGCTGATTCCCCGCCAAATGTTTGATGTTGCCATTCAGGCCGCCCTGGGTGGACAAATCGTGGCACGTTCAACCGTAAAAGCCTTGCGCAAAAATGTTCTGGCCAAGTGTTATGGCGGTGATGCCAGCCGTAAAAAGAAACTTCTGGAAAAACAAAAAGCCGGTAAAAAACGCATGAAACAGGTGGGCCGTGTGGAAATTCCGCAGGATGCCTTTCTGGCGGTTTTGCAGGTGGATAACTAGGAAACAAAACAATGCATCTGGATTTTGCCCTTGTCTTGGTGGTGGCCACCTTTTTTACCGGCGCTGTTTGGCTGCTGGATAAGCTGTTTTTCAAAAAACGCCGTCAGCAGTTTTCCGGGGAAACCAAGCCCGGACTGATTGTGGAATACTCCAACTCCTTTTTCCCGGTGTTGGCATTGGTTCTGGTGTTGCGCTCTTTCCTGTTTGAACCTTTTCAGATTCCATCCGGCTCCATGCTGCCCACGCTGAAGGTGGGCGATTTTATTCTCGTCAATAAATTCAGTTATGGCGTTCACCTGCCGGTGATCAACAAGGAAATTCTTGAGGTGGATGACCCTGAGGTGGGGGATGTGGCGGTCTTTCGGTATCCCCTGGATCAGCGCCTCAACTACATCAAGCGTGTGGTCGGCACCCCCGGCGATACCGTCAGCTATGCTAACAAGATGCTGACCGTCAATGGTGAACCTGTTGGCCGTGAACTGCTGGAAAAATACCCGAGTGATGCGCCCGGCGAATGGCTCTGGAAAGAAACTCTGGGTGAAGCCGAGCACGAAGTTTACAACTACCCGCCAAGAACCTTCGACTTTCCTGACATTCAGGTGCCCGAAGGCTATTATTTTGTGATGGGTGATAACCGTGACCACAGTAACGACAGCCGTTTCTGGTGCCAGGGTGAGGTCAAGGACTCCAGCGGTTGTTTGCTGATACCCGGCTATTTCAATGACCGGGGCATGCCTCTGGTCATGGGTTTTGTTCCTGAAGAAAACCTGGTGGGCAAGGCCGTTGCTGTCTGGATGCATTGGCCGGAATTGTTAAGCCTGCCCGATTTCACCGCTTTTAGAAGAATTGAGTAAAATTGAAGTGAAGAAAAAACTGGACCCTTTAATCAAGGCTTTGGGTCACCCTTTTAATGATGTTCAACTGCTGGATCTGGCTTTGACCCACCGCAGCCAGGGCAACCACAATAATGAACGCTTGGAATTTCTGGGTGACTCCATCGTTAATTTTCTGATTGCTGAAGACCTCTACGAACGTTTTCCAGAAGCCCGGGAAGGTCAGCTTTCGCGCTTGCGTGCCCGCCAGGTCAAGGGTGCGACCCTGGCGGAAGTGGCCCGGGAATTCAACCTGGGAGACTACCTGCGCCTGGGTTCGGGAGAACTGAAAAGCGGTGGTTATCGTCGGGACTCCATCCTGGCCGATTCCCTGGAAGCCGTGATTGGCGCCATTTACCTGGATGCCGGTATGCAGGTTGCCCGTGAGCGGGTGCTGGACTGGTTTTCCGGGCGTCTGGACAACCTGACTCTGAATGACACCCAGAAAGACCCCAAAACCCGTCTGCAGGAATTCTTGCAATCCCGTCAGTTTGCCCTGCCGCGCTATGAAGTGGTGCAGGTGGAAGGGGAAGCTCATTCTCAGCTGTTCACGGTTGAATGTGTGATCGAGCAACTGGATCAGTATCCTTTGGGTATTGGCCCCAGCCGTCGCCATGCTGAACAGGAAGCTGCACAAAAAGCGCTCCAGGCGCTGGAGGTCAAATGACAGCGACTACTGCCAACCGCTGTGGTTACATTGCCCTGGTGGGCCGTCCCAATGTGGGCAAGTCGACTCTGCTGAATCGTATTCTCGGCCAGAAAATCAGCATTACCTGCAAGAAGCCGCAAACCACTCGCCACCAGATTCTGGGTATTCACACTGAAGGCCCGACCCAGTGCATCTACGTGGACACTCCCGGCATGCACCTGGCCGTGGGGGAAAGAGACAAGGCCATCAACCACTACATGAATGATGCCGCCAGCCGCGCCCTGCGTGATGTGGATGTGGTGATTTTCCTGGTGGATCGCACCAAGTGGACCGATGAAGACGACCTGGTGCTCAAACGTCTGCAATATCTGAAGTGCCCGGTTCTTCTGGCCATCAACAAGGTGGACTGGCTGGAAGACAAGAAGGCCCTGCTGCCCTTTATTGAAGAAATCAGTCAGAAGCGTGAGTTCGACCAGATCATTCCCATTTCCGCCCTGCAGGGCAACCAGGTGGACGAACTGGTCAAAGCCGCTAATGAACGCTTGCCGGAAGGCCCGCATTTTTTCCCCGAAGATCAGGTGACCGACCGCAGTTCACGTTTTCTGGCTTCCGAGCTGGTGCGGGAAAAAATCATGCGTCAGCTGGGTGAAGAGCTGCCTTATTCGGCCACGGTGGAAATTGAAAAGTTTGAACAAAAGGGCCATGTTTTGCATATTCATGCCCTGATACTGGTGGAACGTGAAGGCCAGAAGAAAATCATCATTGGTGACAAGGGCCAGCAGATCAAACAAATCGGCCGCGATGCCCGTCTGGATATGGAAAAAGCCTTTGAATCCAAGGTGATGCTCAACCTCTGGGTCAAGGTGAAAAGCAACTGGTCCGATGATGCCCGTGCTCTGAAAAGCCTGGGTTACACCGGCCAGGAATAGCGCTTCGCGGCAAGGTGCTGCCATGACAGTCAATGACTACCAGCTCGCCTGGTTGCTGCATGCCAGGCCTTACCGGGAAACCAGCTCACTGGCCTGGTTGCTGACCCTGGAAGAGGGCCGTGTGGATGCGGTGGTGCGCGGTGTGCGCAGTCGCAAGAGTCGTTATCGTGCCCTTCTGCAACCCTTTACTCCCCTGCAAGTTCGCCTCAAGGGTCACCATGAATTGAAAACCCTGGTGGGTCTGGAATCCACCAGCGCACCCCACTGGTTTCAGGGTGAAGCCCTGGTTTGCGGCCTCTATGCCAATGAACTCATCAGCCGCCTGCTGCTGGCGGGGCAACCCTGTCAGACACTGTTCCGCGATTATTCCCTGCTGCTTAATCTCCTGGCCGATACCCAACAGCGTGAACCGGCCCTGCGGCGGCTGGAGCTCAGTCTGCTGGAGGCTTTGGGTTATGCCCCCAGTTGGCAGGCGGTAACGGGTGAGTCTCTGCTGCCAGGCTGGTATTATGCCTATCAATTCGGGCAGGGATTTGTTCCCCGGCCTCCCGGAAATCACCCGGAGGCCAGCACAGCACTGTATGCCGGTGAGCAACTGCTGGCCATAGCAGCAGATGACTGGCAGAACCCGGCAACGCGCAAGACGGCCAAGCGCCTGACCCGCCAGTTGCTGCAACCTCTGCTGGGCAACAAACCCCTGCAAAGCCGTCAGCTGTTCCAACAGCTGGCAAGCTCAACCATCCGACCCAAGACTTCGGAGTAGTTCATGAATCAGCGTGTGTTACTGGGCGTTAATATTGATCACATTGCCACTTTGCGACAAGCCCGGGGAACTCGTTACCCGGACCCGGTACAGGCTGCTCTGGTGGCCGAGCAGGCCGGTGCGGATGGCATTACCCTGCACCTGCGTGAAGACCGTCGCCATATTCAGGAAAGGGATGTGGAACTCATCCAGCAGGTTTTACAGACCCGCATGAATTTTGAAATGGCGGTGACAGATTTTATGCTCGACTACGCGGAGCGACTGCGCCCTGAGCACGTCTGTCTGGTTCCCGAAAAGCGTGAGGAACTGACCACCGAAGGCGGGCTGGATGTTGCCGGTCAGCTGCAGAAAATGACTGAAGTCTGCCAGCGCCTGGCTAAAGCAGGTATTGATGTCTCCCTGTTTATTGATCCTGATGAAAAACAGATTGATGCTGCGGTCGCGGTTGGTGCGCCAACGATTGAGCTGCACACGGGGGCCTATGCCGATGCCCAAAGCCCATCGGATCAGGCACTGGAGCTGCAGAGAATTCGCCATGCAACCGCCTATGCCCTGCAAAAAGGTCTGGTGGTCAATGCCGGTCACGGCCTTCACTATCACAATGTGGAACCCATAGCCGCTCTGCCGGGCATCAATGAACTGAATATCGGCCATGCCCTGATTGCCCACTCTCTGTTTGTGGGGCTGGATGCCGCCGTCAAGGAAATGCAGGCCTTGATTCAACGCGCCCAACACAAGCCGGATCAGGGATGATCGGGCAGCAACTGATCAACACCCTGGCAACCTGGGCCGCTCCCTATCGCGACCGCAGGATGCTGACGCTTCTGGCTCTGGGTTTTTCCAGTGGCCTTCCGGCTCCCCTGGTGTTTTCCAACCTGTCCATCTGGCTCAGGGATGTGGGTGTCAGTCGCACCGATATCGGCCTTTTTGCCCTGGCTGCCACCCCCTATGCCATTAACTTTCTCTGGGCTCCGCTGATTGATCGCCTGAGACTGCCTTACTTTTCCGCCCGTTTCGGGCGGCGACGCGGCTGGGCGCTTTTCACCCAGCTTCTGCTGTTGCTGGCGATTGCACTTCTGTCTTTTACCCACCCGGAAAAGAACCTGCAGCTGGTGGCCCTGGGGGTGCTTTTTGTCACCTTTGTTTCTGCAACCCAGGATATTGTGGTTGATGCCTACCGTATTGAAGTGCTGGAACCCCACCAATACGGCAGTGGTTCCGCAGCAGCCATTTGGGGCTGGCACCTGGGCGGCACTCTGGTGGGGGCGGCTGGTGGTCTTTATCTGGCCGATCAGTTTGGCTGGAATATGGCTTACCTGCTGTTGGCCTGCGGGGTTCTGGTGGGGATGGTGGCGATTCTCAGCAGCCCGGAACCCAAACGCCCCCCACCGGCTGAAACCCTGGCGGAAGAATCCCGCGCCCTGGCCCAACTGGAGCGCTGGCGGGAATTGCCGGCCATGCTGCGTCATGCGCTGGGCTGGATCTATGTCAGCCTGATTGCACCTTTTGCCGAATTCACCCGGCGCAAAGGCTGGATCTGGATTCTCGTCTTTATTTTTGTCTTCAAACTGGGTGATGCCCTGCTGGGGCGGATGTCCGGTGTTTTTTATCGGGAACTGGGTTTCAGCCTCACGGAAATTGCCGAGGTGGCCAAGATTTACGGCTTTGCCGCCAACATTCTGGGCATCGTTGTGGGTGGCGTCTTGGTGGCCCGCGTTGGCGTGCTCAAGGCACTTTTGTTTTCCGGTCTGGCCACGGCCATCACCAATCTGACCTATTCCTGGCTGGCCGTTTCCGGGCAATCCTGGCTGGTGTTTATCATTGCTCTGGCTACGGACAACTTCACCACAGGTCTGGTGACGGTGGCCTTCGTGGCCTATCTGTCCAGCCTGTGCAATTCCGCCTACACGGCCACCCAGTATGCTCTGCTGGCTTCGCTGGGCAACCTGGCCCGCATCTGGCTTTCGGCATCCAGTGGCTGGATGGTCGACAGCTTGGGCGGTGACTGGGCACTTTTCTTTCTCCTCACCGCGATTATTGCTTTGATTGGACTGCCGCTACTCTGGGTGCTGATGAAATACTTTCCGGCCCCCTTGCAGGTTCGGCAAGCTGAAGACAAAGGGGGTGGCTCCTCGTGAAATGGCTTAGGGGCAAAGACCGGGATCGCAATGAGCCAGCCAGGGTTTCACTCGACCGGGAAGGCAATGAGCAGATCGAGCGCATCAGCCGGGTTGTGCACCGCGTTTACTGGACACGCAATCTGCTGAGCATCATCTGGACGGCCGGGCCGGTCACTCTGGTCGGGCTGTACGGGGGCTTCTATGCCGCTTATGGCAAATCACCGCCCGGCCAGACGTTGCTTTATTTCTTCCTCTTCACGCTGTTTTCCGGCCTGGTGGCTTTCAGTGCCAAGGTCATCTATGACATGACGCGTGGGCATGTTCAAGAGCAGGCCCAGCAGGACGTCAGTGAAGCCATCGACAAGCTGGCCGACCTGATTCTGGCGGTGCGTGACCTGATTGTGGAAAGCTTTGAAGAAGGCGAGGCTCGCCAGAGGGAAGCGGCTTTGCAACTGCTGCGGCGCATTGAACTCACCCCGGACGGGGTGGCTTTTGCAGCCCAGGAGCTAACCGGCGACGGTGAGCTGGCCAAGATTCTGGGGCGTATTGAAACCTATCGACGCGCCGGGCTTTATTCACGGGTGCGGGATTTGAGCCGCCAGTATCGTGAACGCATCGAACTGGCTCTGGAATGGCTGCATGATGTCTCCCCGGAAGCAGCCAGTGTGCTGCGTGAACGCTTCAATGGCGAAGCGCCGCAACTGGAAAAAGGCGTGCCGCGTGATGACTTTTTTATCGAGCGGGTGCTGGCCGCCATTGAAGAAGACAACCTGCTGCTGATGACCCTGCAGGATGTGGAAGAAATGCTGATTCTGGCTTTTGAGCTCATCAATGGCCGGGAAATTCCCCTGCTGTTGTTCAGCTATTCCGGGCAATGGAAGCTCGCTCGGGCCCTGGATGAGTTGGAACAAAAACGCAGCCAATACCGGATTGCCCAGGCCAGCGGCAGCAACCGTTTACGTGCCATGGCCGGGTTTCTGGTGGAAACCGATGAAGCCACCCACGAACAACTGCCCAATGGGCTTTCCGCCCAGGAGTTGGTGGTTCGGGTTGAAGAAATCATTGACCGCCTGGCTGCCGAAGTCACCCAACTGGCCAAACAGGCCCGGCACAAAAAACTCACCAGCCTGACCGAACTGCGCAGCAAGGCCGATGTCCTGGGCAAATGCCTGAATCTCTACAAGGCCGCCCGCCAGGGCTACCAGCAACTGGGTAAAGCCCACGCCGGGCTTCTGGAAGCTTCGGAAGAATGGAATGAACTGGCGGAAAAATTCGGTGACCAGGCCAGCAAGCTGCGCCTGGGGCCAGGGCGCATGGGTTTGCGGATACTGGAAAAAATCAGCTACCTGAACGATGAAGAAAAAGTGGCGGTCTGCCAGCATCTGGTCAAATACCTGCATGGCGAACAACTGGAAAAGCGCGGACGGCGTTTTTTCACCCGGCATAATGGCCGCTCGCGTCCCCTGACATTGGAAGGGGCCAGGCAACTGGCTGTGGAAGTGGCTTTGGCCCTGGAGCCGTATATCAGACTCTCCCGGCCTGGCGTACAACGCGGCATCAATGCCACCAACGCCACCTATCTGGGCGGACTGGAACCGAACATGAGCGCTGCCGAAAAAGCCGCTCTGGGTTCCTCCATGGCTCGGGAAGTCCAACAGGACATGAGCCATGCCGCTGAACGCCTGGCTGTGGCTCTGGTCAAGCACTATCGTGTGGACTTGACCGAAGAAGCCCGGAATTTTCTGATTGAGGCCTATGGAGCACGTTCCCAGATGCTGGACATGCTCTCCAACTACGAGGCCAGCACGGGCAATGGCCCCGTCAGTTTCCTGAGTCTGCGACCACCCAGGGTCGGGGCTCTCAAGCGGGAATGGTATCGGGCCCTGATTAAAGCCCGTCAGCAAATAGGATGATTCATGAGTGAAGCAAGTATCAGTGTTCTCGGGGCCGGTAGTTTGGGGTTGCTGTATGCCACACGCCTGGCCCGCATGGGGCGCTCCGTCAATCTGCTGGTCAAACCCGAGAAGGTTTCTTCCCTGAGCCTGGGCGTTACCCTCAAAGACAAGCAGGGGGGCCGCTCTCAGCGCCAGTTTATGCGCGTGATCAGCCAGCCTACTCCCGATTTGGCGATCGACCGCCTGATTCTCACCACCAAGGCCGGTCAGGCTGCCTCTGCCTTGCAAACCTGGCAAGCCAACCTGAGCGCCGATGCTGAAATCCTGATGCTGCAAAACGGTCTGGGCAGCCAGTCAGAGGTTGCAGAGCTTCTGAGCAACCAGCAAACCTTGCTGGCCGCCAGTGTTACCGAAGGAGCCTATCTGGAAGATCCGGGTACAGTAGTACATGCCGGAAAAGGCAAAACCCAACTGGGGCGCTGGTCGGGAGCCAATAAACAAGCCGCGGATACCTGGGTGAGCCGCCTGACCATCGCAGGGTTGGATGCTGAAAAAGTGGAACCCATCCGCCCGGTACTCTGGCACAAGCTGGCTGTAAATGCGGTGATTAACCCGCTGACGGCTGCCTATCAGGTGGAAAACGGCGCTTTGGCAGGGCGGGAATTCCAGCCAATGGTGGAGCGGTTGGTGAAAGAATTACTGGCAGTGTTCAAGCGCCTGGGGATTCCCGAACCCGAAGGTGGGCTGGCGTATCGGGTGGAGCAAATCATTCTGGCTACTGCCGCCAATCGCTCTTCCATGCTGCAGGATATCCAGGCAGGGCGCACCACAGAAATAGACTACATCACCGGCACCCTGCTGAAAGCGGCCAAACCCTTTGGGCTCAAGCTCAGCCAACACCAGAAGCTTTACGACAAGATCAAAGTGGCCGAATCGCCTTGACCGGCACTTCCAGACGCTGTTGTTTTTGCAACAGATCCAGCAGCAGTATGACCCTTTCTTCACCCTTCTTGGTCTGGAAAATCGCATTCAGACCCTTGAAGGGGCCTTCCTCAATCAACACCCGATCACCGGCTTTCAGATAATCTTCCGGCTGGGGCGCAACCCGTTCGCGCAACATCTCCACCAGATCATCGGCCACCCGCACCGGCTGATGACCAAAACTCACCAGCTTCAAAACACCGCGTGTCGAGCGGATCGGACGCCAGTTATCAGCCACTTCACTGAGATGGATAAACAGGTAATAGGGGAAAAGGGGTTCATCAATCAGTTTCAACTTGCCCTGGCGCACCTTCTCCACCTGAATAAAGGGGTGAAAGACCTCAAAGCCCTGATTTTCCAGGTTCTCAGCAGCTCGAAAAGATTCTTTGGCCTTGCACTGAATCACATACCAGTTACGACTCGTCATTCTTACCCCCTTGCAGAAGACCGGCACAATAACGCCAGCGTCACAAGAGTGCAACCTCCAGGGTTGGAAGGCATGCAAACAGCGCCACGCAGAACACCAAGCAAGCTCAGAAGTTGACCTGTAAGTGCCTTGAATCAATAGACTTAGACCCGCAAAGCCGGTATTTTTGAGGGAAAGCATGGGTCAGCTTCGTTAGGGGATTGAGCTGGCTTAAAAGTAAAATGATTATGAATCAAAGAGGAGCCTTATTTGGCTGACATGACTAATTCCGCACATAGAATTCTTTCAGTCGTGCAAAAAGCGTCGAGCCAGCCGGATGATAAATCCACGGCAGAGGTGTGGGCATCGTTGTTGGGCCTGAATGAAGCGACTGCTAAATCAGATCCGCATCCAATCTATGCTCAATTACAGCTTGTACGAGAGGAGGTCGACAGTATTTACAGGTTAATGGCTACTGTTGAAATCCCTGCTGATTTGTATAGGCCATACCTAGAGCGAGTTTCGAAAACAGTTTCGGTTACAAATCTTGCCGCGCCTTGGAAGAACTACAAAAAATACCTTCAGCCTGATGTGGTACTTTGTCTGAAATATTGTGCTGCGTTGCTTCCCGAAGAAGAGCCAATTGAGCATGAAGAGTTGCAGAACATTCTTGATCGGGTTCAGGAGCTGAGGCAGGAAATAGAAAACAGTTCATTGTCTGGCCATGTGTATGATTTCCTCGCCGGGCAAATGGGTATTATCGAAAAATCTATCAGGCAGTACCCAATCAAGGGGGCGGAGTCAATCCGAAAGGCATTCTCTGAGGGATTTGCAGATTTAGCGGCTCGCGCAGACGATCTGAGAAATGAGGATGATCGGGAAGAAGCTGCAAAGGTGGCAGGGTTGTGGGCCTCATTGAAGCGCTCAGGAAATGCAGTCGTTGATGCTGATCGCATTGCAACTGCTTATGTGAACCTAATTGAAAAGGGGCAGACTGCTGCCGAAGCAGTCACTGGCCTACTTCAAAATTCATAACAAATGACTGTTCTCGAGCGCACCTACGCTGGCGCTCTGGTAAGACGCAAACCCAAAGCGTTAACAACGAAAGACCTCGGTAGTTTTGTCTAATGCTTGATCCTAAATATACAGACCAAATTCTCGACGCTTGGCGCGCTGACCAGGAACATCCGCATAGAGGAAGGTCTAAGCTCTCATCCCCGCCTGTCGATGCAATTCGTTGCTTTTTGGATGAGTGCTTTCTTGCTACTTTGCGGGATGAAGAGGGGCTGCCAATTCACTTTTCAGTGGGTTTGGTCTGGGATCAAGACCCCAATAGTTTGGTTGGTCCGACAATGCACCCTCCTCTGCGGCTGGACTCCGAATCAGAGTTCTCTGCGGCGAGCTTGGCAAAGCTTGCGCCAGCTTTCGATCCGGTGCTGACAACAATCGTTTTGCTTTGGAATAGTGGTAACGGGACGCTGGAATATTGGGGGCTATGGTCACACGCTCAAGGGCATAACCGATTCTCTGAGGTGCCCGTTGGAGTCGCTGGAGGGGCAAACTTCAGACCCGACATCTTTACTGTGATTTCAAAAGGGCGTGCTGCATTCTCCGTTGCACGTGGCAATAGTCTAATAGGCACTTTCCACGCGGGCTACTTTAAGGTAGCTAAGCCCACCCCCTTCACAAGCCATTCTCTGGGACGGCACGTTTATGCAGTTGTTGAAAAGGATCCTATATTCGGCTCTGCAGGCATGAGTTATTGGCACTACATCAGAGATGGTCTAGAGCTCCTGCTTTCAGAAGCGTCACTTCGCGGCCATGGCGGCACAATTGTCCTTCTACCGCCGGACATAGCATCAGTCGATTCATGTTTTGCGAGCAAATATAAATTACACGGCTCAGTCAGTCTTAAAGAGACTCTGAAAAAATGTATGGAATGTGAGAGAGACATTGCTAAGAGCATCTCGTACCGAAAGGTGGCCAATGAATCGATACAAAGAATTTCACAGCTTGCTGCCGTCGACGGTGCTTTGATTCTAACTTTCGATTTGGAAGTCATCGCCTTCGGCGCCACGCTGACGGCGCCGCGCTCATCGTTCATTCCAACTATTGGAAGAGATGGCTTTGGATCTCCTTCCGGGCAACCTTTTGCCGTTAATCGCTACGGAACGCGTCACCGGTCTGCAATGGACTTCGCCGCAGCTGTACCGCACGCGATTGCATTTGTAATTTCTCAAGACGGCCCAATTAGGGCGTTTAGAAGCGAAGATGGGGAAACTGTTGAAGTATGGCCGGACTGCACAACTTCCATGTTTGTATAAGCATCCAAATAATCTGATTCGAAGTTCCTCTTTTCGAGGGCAGTTTCAACGAACTAACGTAGCGAGAGAGAATCTATGACCGATGCTATTCCTTATACGATTGGTGTTTTGGATAAGCTGCGGTGGAATTGTCATCTAGGCAAGCACAAACACTTCGCTGCATCTGGGCGGGGTCGGCGCTACCATGTCCTAATTGGTGTTCCGATTATCGTAATTAACTTATTACTGGGATCCGTTTTTTTTGCTGAGCTTAGCTCACAGCTCCCAGTTTGGACAAAATGGGCCGGGGCTGGCCTAGCGCTCTTCGCAGCTGTGCTTGGTGGGGTGCAAACATTCTTCCATTTTCAGAAAGAATATGAAGGGCATCGAGCTGTCGCTAACCAATACCTTGCTCTGGCGCGGGAATGTGAGCGTTTAATTGCGCTCTACTTCGACGGCATCATTGGTGTCGATGCAGTTTCGAGTGAGATACATCGGATTAACGGTGAGTACAACACCATCAATCAAGAAGCAGAAGCGCTTACCACCAAAGGGACTGACTACGAAACCGCTATAGGAGTTCAGGAACGGAAAAAAGTCAGGGAACCCTCGCTAGTAGAACAGGAAAGAGCGCGGATTCAAGCGAATGTTAACTCCTATGAGCCTTCTGCCTGGCAATAGGCCGCAGATTTTTTTGGCCGCGTCAGCAGCCAACATTGAATCGCTGAGCTAGTGATCCTTCTTCATCTGTCATTGACAGTCATTGACGTGGTCAAGGTTTTTGTGACACCCAGTTAAGCCGCCTCTTTCACTTCCGACCACTGCTGCTCAAAATGATTTGGGCTCATATAGCCCAGATAGGAGTGCAGCCGCCTGCCGTTATAGAACATACTGATGTACTCCAGAATGTCCTGTTGGGCTTCATGGCGTGTCTGGTAACTCCTCCAGTGCACCCGCTCCTGCTTCAGGCTGCCAAAGAAGCTTTCCACAACAGCATTGTCCCAACAGTCACCTTTCCTGCTCATGCTGCCTCGGATGCCGTGGGCTTTCAGTAAACGTCGGAACGCTTTGCTGGCATACTGGGAACCCCGATCCGAATGGTGGATTAACCCGGCCTGGGGTTGTCGTTGCCACAGAGCCATCTGCAAGGCATCGCAAACAAGCCTCGACTTCATTCTTGAACTCATGCTCCAGCCCACCACCCTGAGGTGGTCTAATGGATTTGTACAACCCAGTTAAGCATAATCAACTTAACTGAGGTGAAAGCAATGACAACACGCAAGAAATACTCCAAAGAATTCAAACTGGATGCCATCATGTCAATGGCCATTTATTTTGACCCACCTTTGGCCAATAAAATTGACCCACCTGGTGCGTTAGTTGGTTAACTTTTCTTTCAGTCGATAGCTTTCTCCTCCCAGCATGAAGATGTGTGAGTGATGGATAATCCGGTCTACGATGGGTATGGCCACATTGTCGTTATGGAAGAACTCTCCCCAGTCGGTGAAGTCCTTGTTGGTGGTCAGGATGATGGAGCGGTACTCATACAGGCTGTTGACCAGTTGGAAGAGGTTATAGCGGGACTGGCGGCTCATGGGCAGGTATCCCAGCTCATCAATGATCAGCAGGTCGTTTTTGGCCAGCAGGCTGATCCGCTTTTTCAGTTCACCGCGTTTTTCAGCCAGTTCCAGCTCTTCCACCAGGGTCATGGCCGTTTTGAACAGCACCTTGTAACCGGCTTCGATGGCTTTGTAGCCCAGGCCAATGGCCAGGTGGGTTTTGCCCACTCCCGGTGGCCCGATGAACACCAGGTTCTGGCGCTGATCCAGGAAGTTGAAGTCCAGCAGCGCACTGATCTGGCGTTTATTGATGGTGGTCTGGTGACGATAGTCGAAGTCATCCAGGCGCTTTTCCATCGGGAAGTGAGCTTGTTTGAAGTGACGCTGGATGCGTTTTTGATCGCGTTCTTTCAGCTCATAGCCCATCAGGTGGTCGATACACTGTAGATAAGACCAGTCATTACTTTCAGCTTCACCGAGCAGCTGAGGGAGCTGTTGAGCCATCCAGGTCAGCCTCAGGCTTTTGCAGCGGGCGCGGGTTTGTTCAAGCTGCCCCATGGGTCACCTCCTGGCCACTGGACTGGCCAAGTCGCTGGTAAGCCGAGAGGTCTACATGGTTGGCCGAAGTAGCCTCTGGCAGACCGTGATCTGGATAACGCCCTTTGCTCCGCGCCTGACGTTCCGCCTCCAGGTAGCGTTTGATCTTGCCAGCGGTAATGCCGGGCCGCTCGGCCAGCTGCACAAGCAGCTTTCGATCTTCCGGCTCCAGGTGAGCCAGGATGGATTTCAGGGCAACCAGCTGATCCTTGACGACTCTAGGCTCTGAGCGCCTGATCTGCTGGCAGAGTGTCTGACCCAGAGCCTTTCCCAGCATTTGACTGATTTCGGTCTCCAGCTGCGCCACCCGAGCTTCCCTGTCCCGGTAGTGGTTGTTGTTCTTGATGATGCGCCCCTTTTCCAGGCACAGGGTATGTTCGGCCAGGGTCTCACCAGTGTTTAGGTCGGTAATGACCAGACGGCCTTCCTGCTGCATTACACCGACCTGAGATTGCTGCCAGGCCAGAGGCACGGAGTATTTATTGGCTTGGTAGCTGATCAGACCGGTTTTATCCGCACGACGAGTTTCAATCGCCGAAGGCTGACGAAGACTGCTGGGGGCCAGGTAAGGCTTCAGCTGAGTTCGTTCTTCGGCCATAAAAACGGTGTGGGGGATCTGGCCGGTGGTGCCATGCTCACGACGGTTGGCCACTTCATCCAGCCAGTTTTGCAGATGGTCTCTCACGGCTTGTTGACAGGTGAAGTGTTCGCCATAAAAGCAGTCCTGCTTGACGTATTTGACCCCAGCTTCCACCTTGCCCTTGCTCTGGGGGTCATAGCCTTCACAGGCATGGATTCTAAAGCCTGCGGTGGTGGCATACTGGTAAAAGCGCTGGTTGGCCTCGATTTCCCGGTATTGCTCCTTGATCACCACCAGCTTGGTCTGGTCATAAACACACTCTTCGGTGATGCCGCCAAAATACCGGAAGGCTTCATCATGCAGTTGAATAAAGGCCTGGGTATCAAGGGGCTGGAAGCTCAGGCCCACATACATCAGACGCGAGAAAGAGAGCACGAAGACAACAAAGTGAAGGGTGACCTCCTGATCACCGACCCGAACGCCTCGCAGCTCGCCGGGATCAACCTGACATTGAACACCGGCCACATCATCAATAATGGGTTCAAAGTAGCGAACCTGAGCTACAGCCACTTCCTGGCGCAGCTGTTGAATATAACGGCGCAAACTTCGATCAGATGCAGGGATGGAGCCATATTTAGTACGCAGCTTACGAGCAACCTTCACCGCACTCAGCTTGGGGAACTCACCCAGTAGGTACACCAGATAACTGCGGTAATCATCCAGCTTTTTGCTGCGACTGGGGTCTGATTGCTGACCTTGAATGGCTTCTTCCGATAGACGCAGATACTTGCGAACGGTATTGCGAGAGATGGACAACTGCTTACTGATGGCTCGGACGGAAAGACCCTGGCCGTTGTCGTGTAGTGCTTTGATTTTATGAATCACAACCCACTCCTTCAAAACCCTTCCCCTTAATCATCATCGTTGAGGGAAGGTACTGGTTTTGGTGGCCAAAGCCACCTTGGGGGTGGGTCAAAATTAATGGCCAGAAGCGGGTCAGTTTAGTTGGCCATTAACACATCAGTCTGGTGCTTGAACAGAATTACACCCGAACTGAAGCCGCAAGAAGCCTGGGCATCAACTCCCAGATGCTGGGGCGCTGGGTGCAGGAACACCGGTCTGATGAGGGTCAGTCCTTTCGTGGTAATGGCAAGCTGACCCCCGAGCCGGAAGAACTCAGAAAGCTCAAGGCCCAGGTCAAACGCCTTGAAATGGAAAGAGATATATTAAAAAAGGCGACGGCATTCTTTGCAGCCGAAACGAAATAAAATATTCGTTCATCACCCAGCACAAGAATGCCTACCCCATCAGCCTGCAGTGTCAGGTATTGGGTGTCAGTCGCAATGGCTATTACCAGTACCAGAAGCGTCTGGAGAATGGCCCGGATAACCCTTTGCGTCAGGAAATGCTGGAAGAGGTCAAGAACATTGCCGAGAGTGCAGGCTATGTCTATGGTAGCCGTCGAATGCAGCGAGCACTCAATGCACTCGGCTACCCGGTGAGCCGAAGCAAGGCCAGAAAACTAATGCGTGAGGCGGGTGTTCAGGCCCGTCAGCGCAGGAAATACAAGGCCACGACCAACAGCAACCATGGTCATCCGGTCTTCGACAACCTGCTCAAGCGCAAGTTTGATGTGCCTCAGCCTGACCAGGCTTATGCCTCCGATGTAACCTACATCTGGACGCAGGAAGGCTGGCTTTACCTGGCTGTTGTCATCGACCTGTGTTCACGCCGGGTGGTGGGCTGGAGCATGAGTTCAAGAATGAAGTCGAGGCTTGTTTGCGATGCCTTGCAGATGGCTCTGTGGCAACGACAACCCCAGGCCGGGTTAATCCACCATTCGGATCGGGGTTCCCAGTATGCCAGCAAAGCGTTCCGACGTTTACTGAAAGCCCACGGCATCCGAGGCAGCATGAGCAGGAAAGGTGACTGTTGGGACAATGCTGTTGTGGAAAGCTTCTTTGGCAGCCTGAAGCAGGAGCGGGTGCACTGGAGGAGTTACCAGACACGCCATGAAGCCCAACAGGACATTCTGGAGTACATCAGTATGTTCTATAACGGCAGGCGGCTGCACTCCTATCTGGGCTATATGAGCCCAAATCATTTTGAGCAGCAGTGGTCGGAAGTGAAAGAGGCGGCTTAACTGGGTGTCACAAAAACCTTGACCACGTCAGCCAGCCTTCCTGCGTCCAGATGTAGGTTACATCGGAGGCATAAGCCTGGTCAGGCTGAGGCACATCAAACTTGCGCTTGAGCAGGTTGTCGAAGACCGGATGACCATGGTTGCTGTTGGTCGTGGCCTTGTATTTCCTGCGCTGACGGGCCTGAACACCCGCCTCACGCATTAGTTTTCTGGCCTTGCTTCGGCTCACCGGGTAGCCGAGTGCATTGAGTGCTCGCTGCATTCGACGGCTACCATAGACATAGCCTGCACTCTCGGCAATGTTCTTGACCTCTTCCAGCATTTCCTGACGCAAAGGGTTATCCGGGCCATTCTCCAGACGCTTCTGGTACTGGTAATAGCCATTGCGACTGACACCCAATACCTGACACTGCAGGCTGATGGGGTAGGCATTCTTGTGCTGGGTGATGAACGAATATTTTATTTCGTTTCGGCTGCAAAGAATGCCGTCGCCTTTTTTAATATATCTCTTTCCATTTCAAGGCGTTTGACCTGGGCCTTGAGCTTTCTGAGTTCTTCCTGCTCGGGGGTCAGCTTGCCATTACCACGAAAGGACTGACCCTCATCAGACCGGTGTTCCTGCACCCAGCGCCCCAGCATCTGGGAGTTGATGCCCAGGCTTCTTGCGGCTTCAGTTCGGGTGTAATTCTGTTCAAGCACCAGACTGATGGCATCCAGTTTGAATTCTTTGGAGTATTTCTTGCGTGTTGTCATTGCTTTCACCTCAGTTAAGTTGATTATGCTTAACTGGGTTGTACAAATCCATTAGACCACCTCACATCTCTGGCTGTTAGTGGTTTACAACAAGCAGAGCTTAAGTCTGCTTGGCAACTTGAAGTGCAACGCAGGACGCAAGTGATTGATAATGATTCAGTTCAGCTTGTTTCCAGTTGTATGTTTTGAAGAAAACTGGAATTCTGACCAAATGACCTATTATGTTCATCCAGCAGCAAAAGCCGGGTTTCTGGACTCAGTCTGTTATATAAGCTGTCTGTCAGTGTGTATAATGTGTATCAATGAACAGTAAAGACATCATCAAGAAACTGAAGGCAGAAGGCTGGGTGCTCCATCATGTGAAGGGTGATCATCATCAGTTTAAGCATCCTGCTCGTGCCACGAAGGTTACTGTTCCTCATCCTAAAAAAGACCTGCCTATAGGGACTGTTCGCAGCATCTATCGTCAGGCAGGCTGGGAGTGGAGGTAATATGAGATACCCAATTGTCATTCATAAAGACAACGACACCGATTATGGCGTTACAGTGCCCGATGTAGCAGGCTGTTTTTCGGCAGGTGATACTCTGGAAGAAGCTATTGAAATGGCTCGTGAAGCAATCGAGTGCCATTTAGAGGGGATGCTCATGGATGGTGAGGCAATTCCTGTGCCTTCTTCAATAGAAACTCACCATCAGAACGAAGAATATGCTGGTGGTATCTGGGCTTTGGTTGATATTGATCTATCAAAGCTTTCCGTGAAATCCAGGCGCGTGAATATCACGATTCCTGAACGTCTGTTAAGTACTGTTGATCACTATGCCAAAAGTCATGGTGAGTCGCGTTCAGGCTTGTTGGCTCAAGCCGTGACTGAGTATATGGCAGCCCATCGGTAAACTGCCAAGAAACTTCCTGAAGTGCCAGAAGCAGAGGTGAGATATCAGTGTGGAGCAGCTCGTCCAGGGCTGCAGGAGGGGAATCATGAAACCAAAAATCAGTATTATCACGCTGGGTGTGGATGACCTTGAGAGGGCCACTCGTTTCTATGCCGAAGGTCTCGGTCTGCCAAAGCATGACTTTGACGGCGGGAACATATCCTTTTTCAGTCTGGAAGGAACCTGGTTAGCGCTCTACCCGCGGGAGGAATTGGCCAAGGATATCGGGGTTGCAGCTTCTACTCAGGCTGGTTTCTCTGGCATTACTCTTGCCCACAATGTTACAAGCAAGTCAGAAGTTGATGCCGTTCTTCGTCAGGCAGTGTCTGCAGGAGCGGAACTGGTCAAACCGGCAGAAGAGGTTTTCTGGGGCGGTTACTCCGGTTACTTTCAAGATCCTGAAGGTCATTACTGGGAAGTGGCCTACAACCCTTATCAGGATCTGACGTAATTGGGTTGACCCTTGGCCATTCCACTTCAATTCTGGTTTTCCTGGTAATGAAACCTGCTCGTTAATGCTGGTCGTAGTGCCCACCAATGGCAAAAATATAAATGGATTTGTCGTCATATCGGTATATGAGCCTGTCCTTCTGGGAGATGCGTCTTGACCACAAGCCTGATAGGTTGTGTTTAAGTTGTTCGGGTTTCCCGGTGCCTGTTGATAGGTCGTCAGA
Organism: Marinospirillum sp.; assembly: GCF_044810985.1. Taxonomy (GTDB): domain Bacteria; phylum Pseudomonadota; class Gammaproteobacteria; order Pseudomonadales; family Halomonadaceae; genus Marinospirillum. Next base: position 1,264,465 of record NZ_CP085242.1, on the reverse strand, counting down.
GCGGAGCATTTCTTTCAGCAATTTGCAGAGTGCTTTGTGCAGCTTTTTGTCTTTTTCTCGCATCCTTTCGTAGGCTTCCCAGGTACTGCCCTCAAATACCAGTGATCTCATTCATCTGCTCATCAGTGGGTGTGTAGCCTTGGCCGCGGTTGTGAGTATCGAGGGATGTCGCGATCTGTTGCATCAGGTCTCGGTTCTGAAGAACATGCAGGGTTTCCTGTTCTCTTTCCCAGTCCTCAGCACTCATAACCACGAAAGCTTCTCCGGCCCGACGTGTCACCTTGAGGGGTTCATGTCTGCTGATAACCTGTTCGACAAGGCTTTTTAGATTGTCTCTGAATTTGTTTACACTGATTATATCCATGGCCCCACCTTTGCGTACGGAAACTCCGTACAACTATAGCGTAATAGCCCTGACAAGGCCAGTTCCAGAAGGGGGAGTAATCGCTCGCGGAGCGAGCTCCTACAGAAGTTTCTATCAGGTGAGTAAGGTGATAGCCAGGTTAACTGAACCCTTGAGAATTTGCTGAGGTTGTTTGTAGGAGTCTGCTCTGCAGGCGAGGGTTTCAGGATTACTGAACCGATTACCACTCCATAAAAAAAGATACCATAATATCCAAAATTCGATTATATGGTCTATAATGGTTATTATTGTATCCATTCAGGGTATCTTGTATGAATCGTCTCCAGCTCTTGTCACCTGCTGATCTGCAGGAAGGTTTAGCCGACTACCTGCATGCGCAACGCAAAAAACAAAAGTTGTCCCGCGCTGCTTTGGCGGAGCGCTCTGGTGTTCCTGCGCCCACCCTGAAGAAGTTCGAGCTCACCGGCCAGATTTCGCTGAGGCAGTTTTTATTGCTTTGGCAGTGCCTGGATGATTTGGGGCGTTTGCAGGGTTTGACTCAGTCTGTACCTGAAGAAAAAGCCGAGCCTAAAACCATCGATGAGGTACTGAACTCATGAGCTTTGCACCTGTAAAGAAGCTTGAAGTCTGGCGTACTTTAAGCAATGTAGAGCAGGTGCTGGTTGGTTGGCTGGCACAGAATGCTCAAGGGGTTTATTTCCAGTATGCAGATGATTATCTGAAGAACTTTTCCAACTTGTCTCCCTTTGGGCTGAATTTTGATTCCAGCTTACAAAAAGCACCGGCTGACCCCCATCAGGGCTTGCCTGGTGTTTTTGCCGACTCCCTCCCTGATGGCTGGGGCAACCTGTTGATGGATCGTGTTTTTCGTCAAGAGGGCATCTTGCCGGCTCAGGTCACTGCCATGGATCGTCTGGCTTTTGTCGGAGAGCGAGGCATGGGTGCTTTAAGTTACGGGCCGGTATCGAGTTTCTACCGGGAATCCAAAGAAGCCATTCATCTTCATCAGTTGGGTGAGCAAGCCCGGGCTTTGTTTGAAGGCCAGACTCAGGAAGTACTCCGTTCACTGGTTGCCGCAGGCAGTTCTGGCGGTGCGCGACCTAAAGCCCAGGTTTATTGTTCACCGGGCCAGTTACAATCCTGCCGGACCTATCCTGAATCCGGTGATGAGGCCTGGTTGGTCAAATTCACCTCTCAACACCTGGCGCTGGGGCATGAAGAGGGCCTGTGTGAAGCGGCCTATTTAACCCTGGCAGAAAAAGCCGGCTTGCAGGTGCCTGAGTGGCAGTTGATCAGCTTTGAAGATAAGGGCATTCAGCGCCACTGGCTGGCATTGAAACGTTTCGACTGGGTGGAAAAAGCAAAAGGCCCGGCTGGAAGGCTGCATATGCACACTGCCTGTGGTTTATTGGATGCTGATTTCCGAGTGCCCAGCCTGGATTATGAAGACTTGATTAAAGCCACCAGTCTGGTTTGTAAAAGCCCTGTGGCTGGACGTTTGCAATTTCAGCGCGCTCTTTTCAACCTCTTTGCCTGCAATCAGGATGATCACAGTAAAAACTGGGCTTTCCTGCAGGATGACTCAGGCCAGTGGTTACCTGCGCCTTTTTATGATGTCACCTTTAGTCCCCACCCCTATGGTGAACAGGCCACAGCCTTTTGCGGTTACGGCAAAAAGCCACCAATCAGTGCGATTCAGCGTTTGGCCAAGGCAGCCAGCTTTTCCAGTTGGAAAGAAGCCCAGAGAGAGATTGCAAAAGTGATTGAACCCCTGGCCGACTTTACAAATATTGCCGGGGAGTTGGGTGTCAGTAAAGAAACGACAGGCTTGATTGAAAAGCAGCTCAATGCCACCTGGCAGGATAATAAGGCATTGCTGAACTGATTGCGTAGAGTTCCTGCCACCTGCCAAGCCGGGTATAATCACTCCAGTTATTTTTTCTACTTTGAGGAGTTGTTATGCCTTCTTTTGATGTGGTTTCCGAGCTGGATAAGCACCAGGTGACCAATGCTGTGGATCAGGCCAATCGTCTGGTGGGTAACCGCTTTGATTTTAAAGGGGTGGATGCGCGTTTTGAGCAGTCCGGCGATAATGATGTCATTCTTCATGCTGAGGCGGAGTTTCAGGTGCAGCAGTTGCTGGATATTCTGCGCAATGAGCTGGTGCGCAAGGGCATTGATCTGGCTTGTCTGGAAGAAGGTGATGTTGTTGAAGCCAATAAAACCGCTCGTATGCCGGTCAAGCTGCGTGAAGGGATTGAAAGTGATCTGGCGAAGAAGATCGTCAAGATGATCAAGGATTCCAAAATCAAGGTGCAGGCTCAGATTCAGGGCGATCAGGTGCGGGTGACGGGCAAGAAGCGTGATGATCTGCAGCAGGTGATGGCTCTGCTCAAGGGTGCCGACCTGGATATGCCGTTGCAATTCAATAATTTTCGCGACTGATGCTGGTTGGAATTGGCACCGATCTGGCGCGTATCCAGCGTTTTTCGGATCTGCTGGAGCGCCGTGGGGAGGCCATCAGTCGACGCTTACTGACACCCTCCGAACAGGCTGGGCTGGCCAAAGCACCCAACCCCGGAGCTTTTCTGGCGAAGCGCTTTGCGGCCAAGGAGGCCTTGCTTAAGGCGCTGGGTACGGGTTTGCGTGACGGGCTGGGTTGGCAACAATTGGAAGTCAGCAATGATGAACTGGGCAAGCCGCTGATAAGCCTGTCGGGTCGGGCCGCGGAAATGGCGGCTGAAAAGGGAGTGGCCAGGGTTCACCTGTCTCTGAGTGATGAGCAGGAGCATGCCCTGGCCTTTGTGGTACTGGAAACCGCCTGAGCAGCCGCTTACCAGGTGCCGGTGTTGCCCATGCTGGCCCAGGGTTCCTGCGGGGGCAGGGGGTCACCCTTTTGCAGCAGCTCGATGGAGATTTTATCCGGGGTGCGGATAAAGGCCATGTGGCCATCCCGCGGTGGGCGCAGGATAGTGACTCCAGCTTTCTGCAGCTTTTCACACAGGGCGTAGATGTCTTCCACACGATAGGCCAGATGGCCGAAGTTGCGCCCGCCCTTGTATTCTTCCGGGTCCCAGTTGTAGGTGAGTTCAACCATGGGGGCCTTGTCTTCGCGTGCTCTGGCTTCATCATCCGGTGCTGCCAGAAAAACCAGGGTAAAACGCCCCTGGTCGTTATCCTTGCGGCTGATTTCCTTCAGTCCCAACAGATCACAAAAGAAGTGCAGGGTTTCATCCAGGTTGCTGACGCGCAGCATGGTGTGCAGGTATTGCATCTGTGCCTCGCTCTGCTTTTAGGGCTGAAAATCAGGAAGTTTTTTCTCGGCCAGCTTGTGCTTGAGCTCGACATACTGAGGCATGCCGTTTTTGTAGGGCGGGTAGTCTTCACCCTGAATCAGGGGTTCCAGATAGTCCCGCCCCGCCTGGCTGATGCCGAAACCATCAGGGGTAATGTAGTCCCTGGGCATGAATTTTTCCACGTTGGCAATATCGGACAGGCAGGCTTCACCAATTTCCCAGCGGTAGGGTTCTTCACTGGCACGCACGATGGTGGGCATCACGGAGTTCTTGCCTTCCAGAGCCAGTTTGACGCCAGCTTCCCCAACAGCGTAGGCCTGGGCGACATCGGTGGCTGAGGCCAGGTGACGAGCCGAGCGCTGCAGGTAATCGGCCACTGCCCAGTGGTATTTGTAACCCAGATCCTGCTTGATCATACCGGCTACGGTGGGGGCCACGCCGCCCAATTGCTTGTGACCGAAAGCATCGGTGGTGCCGGCATCCGCCAGGAAGGTGCCATCGGCATAGCGCGCACCTTCGGAAATCACGATCACGCAGTAGCCGTATTTTTTCACACAGTCATCAACGCGAGCCATGACGGTGGCACGATCAAAAGGAATTTCCGGGAAGATGATCAGATGCGGCGCATCGCCTTCCTTCTGACCGGCCAGGCCACCGGCTGCGGCAATCCAACCGGCATGACGGCCCATGACTTCCAGAATGAAAACCTTGGTGGAAGTGGCGCACATGGATTCAATATCCAGGGCTGCTTCGCGGGTGGAGACGGCTATGTACTTGGCCACAGAACCAAAGCCGGGGCAGTTGTCGGTGACGGGCAGGTCGTTGTCCACTGTTTTGGGAATGTGGACAGCTTTCAGGGGGTAGTTCATGGATTCGGCCAGTTGCGCCACTTTCAGGCAGGTATCAGCGGAATCGTTGCCCCCGTTGTAGAAAAAGTAACCGATGTTGTGGGCCTTGAAGACTTCAATCAGGCGCTCATACTGGCTGCGGTGGGTTTCGATGTCTTTCAGTTTGTAGCGGCAGGAGCCAAAAGCACCGCCGGGGGTATGGCGCAACTCCTGGACGGTGGTATCGGACAGGGCTGAAGTATCAATCAGTTCTTCGGTCAAAGCACCGAGAATACCATTGCGACCGGCATAAACAGTACCTATCTGATCGTCATGCTTACGGGCTGTTTCAATGACGCCGCAAGCACTGGCGTTGATGACTGAGGTGACACCGCCGGATTGGGCATAAAAGGCGTTTTGCTTCGCCATAGGAAATAAAGCTCCTGCTGGGTTGATGATTGCTGCAAGGCAGCAATTGCGAAAAAATTCTTGGCATTTTAACGGATTCTGCCCCGCTCTGCATGGCCTCTTTGTGACCGGTCACCCGTATTTGATTTCTGCATGCTAAACTGCCTGCTTTTATGCTGGGTCTGAGGAGTTTTTGCGATTATGCATCTGCATTTTCTGGGTATTTGCGGAACCTTTATGGGTTCACTGGCGATTCTGGCCAGGGAAGCCGGCCATGAGGTCAGTGGTTCGGATCGCCAGGTTTATCCGCCCATGAGTGACCAGCTGGCTGCAGCCGGTATCCAGCTTCACCAGGGGTTTGATTATGATCCCCAGGATTTTCAGCCGGATCGGGTGATCGTCGGGAATGTCATGCGCCGGGGTCTGCCCTGCGTGGAAGCCCTGCTCAATTCGAGCTTACCTTATACTTCCGGCCCGCAATGGCTGCATGATGAAGTGTTGCGCGGCCGCCAGGCCGAGCCCCGCTGGGTGCTGGCGGTGGCGGGCACTCACGGCAAAACCACCACGGCCTCCATGCTGGCCTGGTTGCTGGAAGCTGCCGGAATGCAGCCGGGTTTTCTGATTGGTGGCGTGCCGGGCAATTTTCCGGTTTCGGCGCGTTTGGGGGCCAGTCCTTTTTTTGTGATTGAAGCCGATGAATACGATACGGCTTTTTTCGACAAGCGTTCCAAATTTGTTCATTACGCCCCCCGCACCCTGGTGATGAATAATCTCGAATTCGATCACGCCGATATTTTTGCCGACCTGGCCGCGATCCAGACTCAGTTTCATCACCTGCTGCGCATCCTGCCGGAGCAGGGAAAAGTGATTTATCCGGCGGGTGATGCCGCCTTGCAGCAAGTCTTGGCACGCGGTTGCTGGAGTGAGTCGGAAAGCCTGGGTTTGCAAAAAGGAGATTGGCAGGCTGAAAAGCTGGCAGCGGATGCCTCGCACTTTCTGGTTTCTTTGCAGGGTGAAAAGTTGGGTGAAGTGCGTTGGAATTTGACGGGCGATCACAATATTTACAATGCTTTGGCGGCTTTGGCAGCGGCCCGGCATGTCGGGGTTCGGCCCCAGGCTGCTCTGGCTTCCCTGGCTGAATTCAAGGGCGTCAAACGGCGCATGGAAAAGCTGGGTGAGGTGGGCGGTATTCAGGTGTTTGATGATTTTGCCCATCATCCCACAGCCATAGCCACCACTTTGCAGGGCATCCGGCCACGTTGCCAGGGGCGATTGCTGGCGGTGATCGAGCCACGTTCCAACACCATGCAGCTGGGCACGCTGCGGTCTGCACTGGTCGAGAGTGTGAAGGCTGCCGATCAGGTCTTCTGGTTTCAGGGCAAGGAGATGAGTTGGTCGCCCGCCGAGCTGAATTCAGGCGAGAACTTTACCGACCTGGAGGCGCTTTGCCAGGCTGTGGCGAAAGAGGCCAAGGCCGGTGATTATCTGGTGCTGATGAGTAATGGCAGCTTTGGTGGCCTGCATCAAAAACTACTGGCCCGACTGGCCGAGGAGAACAGCTGATGGCAGTGGCTGAATCGACAAAAAGAGTAACCCTGGCTTTGACAGGAGCTTCCGGAGCCCAGTACGGATTGCGATTGCTGGAATGCCTGCTGGCCGCAGGCTGTACAGTGGATCTGATGATTTCCAAGGCTGCGCATCTGGTGATTGTCACCGAAACGAATGAAGATCTTCCCGCCAACCCGGAAAAATTGACGGCGCAATTGAGCGAGCGTTTTCAGCATTTGCCGGGTCAGGTTCGGGCTTTTGGTCGTGAAGACTGGTTTGCTCCGGCGGCTTCCGGTTCCGGAGCGGCTTCCAGCATGGTGATTTGTCCCTGCTCAGGCGGCACCCTCTCGGCGCTGGCAACCGGAGCAAGTAACAACCTGATTGAAAGAGCCGGGGATGTCGCCTTGAAGGAAAGACGGCAATTGATTCTGGTGCCCCGTGAAATGCCCTTGCATCAGGTGCACCTGGAACATCTGCTGAAACTCACGCAAATGGGTGCGGTAGTGATGCCCGCCTGCCCCGGTTTCTACCACCAGCCAAAGACGCTGGATGATCTGGTGGATTTTGTGGTGGCGCGGATACTGGATCACCTGGGCTTGCCGCAGGAGCTGGTTAAGCGCTGGGGGGAACGTTAAGGCGTGGGTGCCAACTGGTCATCAACCCTTTCACTGAGGGTGTGGTAACAGCTGTCACCAATGCGCTGCCAGAGGGCTTCGGATTTTTCGCCGGGCTGGAGAACCAGTGGGGTGATGGTGGTGTCCAGTGGGCCGAGTTCACAAATCACTTCATGCAGCAGGCGATGGTAAAGCCTTTCCCGCAGAACCAGAGCCCCATTGATGGTGGTGTTGGGCAGCAGCAGTAAGAGCGTGAGTTCATCCAGACGAAAAGCTTCATCACCGGTGCGGCAGGTGTTCAGCGTCAGTTGGCTGGTTTCCTGCAAAAAGGCATCGGCACTGGCTTGCCCCAGTTCCTCGCGCACCAGAGGGAACTGATGCAACTCGATGAGCAGCAAAGCCAGGGGGCGCTGGGTGGCGCGGGAGCGGGCGACTTCCGCATGCAGCCGGGACTGCAGGTGTTCAGCATTGAGCAGCCCGGTGACTGCATCCTGCCCGGTGAGTTTTTCCAGCTTGCGGGTTTTCAGGCGGCTGCTCAGGCCGTAAAGCCAGGCACTGGTCAACAACAGCAGATACTGCAGGCAAAAAATCAATTGATCGGCCAGCCCCAGACTGTCGAGACGCAGAACCAGCAGGCCTGATAAAAGCAGCAGACTTAATGCCAGTGAAGCCGTGTTGGGCAGCAAATAGAAAGCAATCAGGGGATAAAACAAACCGGCAAAATGCCAGTGGGTAAAACCGGACAGGGTTTCCGGCTGAATCAACAGGAAAACAGCCAGACAGATGAGGGCGGTGACTGCAGCCGGATCATAGGGTAAATGGCTGCTGGTTTGCCAGCGCAGCAGACCCAGGCCCAATAAAACCGGGGTCAGCAAGGCGGGCAATAAAATCGCTTGATAATAACCGGATAAATAAACCTGGGTGGCCAGCAGACCCATACCCAAACCCAGCACCAGATACAGGCTGGCTGTGACGCGTCTTTGTTGTTGACTGAACGCACGCCTCATGCACCTGGGTCCTTTTGATTTCCGGCCTGGACAGCGGCCAGAAGGCTGGTTGGCTGAGCATCCGGAGCGCAGTTGCAGGCATGGATACGGGCCCAGGGAAGTTCCGTTCCAACCTGCTCCTGGCGTACTTGAAGCTGGCTTTTATCCCCCAGTGGCAAAAGCACGATAAGAGCCTGGGTGGATAAACTGTAGATGCGCTCAAAAGGGGCAAAACACTGGCTCAGCTCAGTCAGCTGTTTTGTTGTCCAGGGCTGACCGGCTTCCTGTTCCAGTTGCAATAGTCCCAGGGCGGTTCCTTCGCGCTGAGCCCTCTGCTGTTCTTTGACCAGGTCGTCATGGAGTTGTCTGCGATTGAACAGACCGCTGTGCAGGTCGCGGTTGAGCCGGTTTTTCAGATTCTGCTGGCGCAACTGATGAGTGAAGCTGTAGACGGAGGTCATGAGGGTGACCAGCCAGAGGGCGGCAAGAAAAGTGACTCTCAGGCTGCCTTCAAGATGCAGCATGGCCAGAAGATTGGCAAGCAGAGCAAATCCCAGTACCAGTAACAGGGCCGGCCGAAAAGGCAACAGGCTGAAAGCCAGGTACGGAAAAGCCAGGTGCAGGCTCAGTTGGGTCAGGGAAAGATAGTGTTCCGGTGTAATCAGTAACACCAGGGTAACCAGGGTATAAAGAAAAAAAGCCAGAAGGGTTAAGGTTTGGCGCTTGTCACTGGATAAAAGGGGATCGGGCAGCAGGTGAACTAGAAGTACCAGGCAGCCGGAAAGGTAAACCAGAGCCAGCAGCTGATCGCCAGTATAGAAATACCAGGCTGAAAACAAGGCAAAAAAACTGCCTGCCAGCAATTGGCACCAGGTCAGTGTGCGTATGGACTCCAGTAGTCCCATAGCTGGAAAAACCTTAAGTTAAGTTATCTCGCCTTGCCCGGGGCAGGGTGATGGAATAAAGCTGTCTAAATGCCTCACTGGCTGACTTGACCCTCCCTTGGCGATGGTATTGTAACTCAATGTTATCCTGCAAGGAACCTTAGAGCAAATAATAGATGTCTAAAATTGTCGCAGGGGATCAGAAGCCTTTTTGCAATACTAGGGTAAAGCCTTCGACTTGCGTATAATGCCAAGGGGTTCACATCTTATAAAAGAAACATCCATCAAAAAGAGATGAATGATGAACATTGCTGACTATATGCAGAAACTTGGCCGCGATGCACGTCAGGCCTCACGGTTGGTGGCGGCAGCGACCACTGCAACCAAAAACAAAGCGCTTCTGGCCACAGCCGAGGCCCTGAACACTCAGCGCGAGCAATTGCTGGAAGCCAATGCCCTGGATATGCGGGCCGGTGCCGCCAAGCAACTGGATTCAGCCCTGCTGGATCGCCTGGAGCTGACGCCTGCACGGGTGGAGGCCATGATTGAAGGTTTGCAGCAGGTGGCTGCCTTGCCCGATCCTGTGGGTGCCATCACCGACATGAATTACCGCCCTAGTGGTATTCAGGTGGGTAAAATGCGGGTGCCTCTGGGGGTGATTGGCATTATTTATGAATCCCGCCCTAATGTGACGGTTGAAGCAGCCAGCCTTTGCCTGAAATCCGGCAATGCCGCCATTTTACGGGGTGGCTCTGAAGCTCTGCATTCCAATCAGGCCATTGCAGCCTGTTTAAAAGAAGGCCTGAAGGCTGCCGGTTTGCCGACCGAAGCCGTACAGGTGGTGGATACCACGGATCGTGAAGCGGTTGGCCAGTTGATCACCCTGAGTGAATACGTGGACGTGATAGTGCCTCGGGGTGGCAAGGGTCTGATTGAGCGCATCAGCGAAGAAGCCCGTATTCCGGTGATCAAGCACCTGGACGGTGTCTGTCATGTCTATATCGATCAGCAGGCTGATCCGGACAAGGCTCAGGCGATTGCCATCAATGCCAAGACGCATCGCTATGGCACCTGCAACACCATGGAAACGCTACTGATTCACGAAAATCAGGCCGCCAGCCTTCTGCCTCTGCTGGCCGAAGCCTATGCTGAAAAAGGTGTTGAGCTGCGGGGTTGTTCGCGTTCGCGTTTACTGGTGCCCGGCATGCAGGCGGCCATTGATTCCGACTGGTCAACCGAGTATCTGGCTCCGGTTCTGGCGGTTCGTGTCGTGGATTCCCTGGATGCGGCCATTGAGCACATCAACCAGTATGGTTCCCATCATACCGATGCCATCGTGACCGAAAACTACACTCGCGCACGGCGCTTTCTGAATGAAGTGGATTCCAGCTCGGTCATGATCAATGCCTCCACCCGTTTTGCGGATGGCTTTGAATATGGTCTGGGTGCCGAGATCGGTATCTCCACGGACAAGATTCATGCCCGTGGCCCCGTGGGTCTGGAAGGCCTGACTTCACAGAAATACGTTGTCTTTGGTGATGGTCATATCCGCCAGTAATCCGCCTTTAACGGACACTCAAAAACTGGTTCTTATGTATGGGGGCACCTTTGACCCCATACACAACGGCCATCTGCGCTCGGCCCTGGAACTCACCCAGGTGCTGCCGGTGATGAAGGTGCACCTGATTCCCTGTCAGTTGCCACCGCATCGCGGCCAGCCGGGTGCCAGCCCGCAGGATCGTCTGGCCATGCTGCGCCTGGCCGTTGACCCTGAACCCCTGCTGCAGGCGGATGATCGGGAACTGCAGCGCCCCGGCCCTTCCTGGTCGATTGACACTCTGGCCGAGTTGCGCAAGGAATATGGGCCGGAGCAACCCATGGCCATGGTGCTGGGCTGGGATGCCTTTCTGGGTTTACCCACCTGGTCACGCAAGGAGCGCTTGCTGGAAATGGCGCATCTGATCGTGATCGCCCGGCCCGGGCAGGAAAAGCCTGCTTCCCAGGAGTTGCTGAATTTGCTGTCCAGAAATGAAGTGCGTGCCGGTGAGGCCCTGAACAGTCAACCGGCCGGACGCATTCTGCGTCTGGCGTTACCCAGTGCCATGCAGGTGTCCGCCACTTATATACGTCGGCTGTTGGCTCAGCAGACTTCGGTGCGTTACCTTCTGCCGGATGCAGTGATAGACTATCTGCTCAGCCAGGGGCTTTATTGCCCATCCCATGATTCTGAACAAGAGTAGCCATGCAAGTTGAACAATTGAAACACCTGGTGCTGAACGCACTGGAAGATCTGAAAGCCAGGGACGTGCTGGAGCTGGATGTTCGCGAAGCCAGCAGTGTGACGGATTTCATGGTACTGGCCACCGGTACGTCATCGCGCCAGGTCAGTGCCCTGGCCTCTAACCTGGTCAGCTCCCTCAAGGAGACCGGAGTCACGCCTCTGAGCATTGAAGGTCAGGATGCCGGAGAATGGGTGCTGGTGGATCTGGGTGATCTGCTGGTGCACATCATGCAGGAACAGACCCGGGCCTTTTATGATCTGGAAAAACTCTGGGGAGACTTCTCCCTGGTTGAAGATCAGGTCGGGTCTTGAAAATACGTATTCTTGCGGTCGGGCAGAAGATGCCCGGCTGGGTTGAGGAAGGTGTGAAAGAATACCTGCGTCGTTTGCCTGCTGACTTCCGTGTGGTTTTTGAAGAAATTCCCCTGGGACAGCGCCGCCCCGGCAGTGATTTGCAAAAGGCCCTGGCGAAAGAGTCGGATGCGATGCTGGCACGTCTGAAAGGCAAGGAAAAAGTCATTGCCCTGGATGTCAAAGGCAAAGCCTGGAGCAGTGAACAACTCTCCAGCCAGGCAGAAGACTGGCGGATGGACGGGCGGGATGTTGCCCTGCTGATCGGTGGCCCCGACGGCCTCTCTGCAGAATGCCTGGCCCAGGCCGAACAACGCTGGTCACTGTCACCCCTGACTCTGCCCCACCCGCTGGTCAGAGTGCTGCTGGCCGAACAGCTCTATCGTGCCTGGACGCTTTTGTCTGGGCACCCTTATCATCGTTGAGTTGCCATGAAAGAGTTTCGCCGACAGATCAAAGACCCTGAAAAGGAAAATCGCATTTTCCAGTTTCGTGCCCGCTTGCTGCTGATTCTGGTTTTCATCCTGATGGCTCTCCTGTTCACTCGCATGGCCTACCTTCAGGTGCTGCAATACGACCAGCATGTCAGCCGTTCGGAGCGCAATCGCACTACAGTTGAAGCCATTCCGCCCACCCGTGGCCTGATATTTGACCGTGAAGGTCACCTGCTCGCGGACAACCTGCCCAGCCACAGTCTGACTTTGACCCGTGAGTTGGCCGGTGATGTGCAGGAGGTGGTCGGGCGTATCTGCAATCTGCTGGAAATGGGGGAAGGTTGTGTAGAAGCCCTGACTGAACGCAGTCGGCACCGCCGCCGCCCTTTTGAGCCGGCCCTGCTGGTTGATCAGCTGACCGAAGAACAGATTGCCAAGCTGGCGGTCAACCGCTACCTGCTGCCCGGTGTCGAGGTTTCCGCCCAGCTGCTGCGCCATTACCCGGATGGAGAAGCCATCTCCCATGCCTTGGGTTATGTCGGGCGCATCAGTGAAAAGGATGTGGAAAAACTCGATCAACGTGCCTATTCCGGCACCCACTACATCGGCAAAACAGGCATTGAAGCCCAGTACGAACACCTGCTGCACGGTGAAGTTGGCTATCGGCGCGTGGAAACCAATGCCCGGGGTCGGGTGATCCGGGTGGTGGAATCCGAGCCGCCCAGTCCGGGAGCCGATTTGACTCTGCATCTGGACAGCGACCTGCAAAGAGTGGCCTATGAAACCCTGCGAGGCCGCAAGGCGGGTTTGGTGGCCATAGAGCCTGAAACCGGAGGTATTCTTGCTCTGGTGAGTTCGCCGGGTTTTGATCCCAATGTGTTTGTCGGCAGCCTGGATGGACAGGCATTTGGTTATCTGCGCGATGACCCGGATTTACCCCTGTTTGATCGGGCCAGCCGCGGTCAGTATGCTCCCGGCTCTTCCATCAAGCCCTTTATGGGGCTGGCTGGGCTGGAACTGGGTGTGATCGACAAGGACATGGAAATGCACGACCCCGGCTATTTCCAGCTTCCCAATGATGATCGTCTGTACCGCAACTGGAAGCGCCAGGGGCACGGCACGGTGGATCTGAAACGCTCCATTGCAGTGTCCAATAACACCTTTTTTTACAGCCTCTCCTATGAGTTGGGGATCGATCGCATTTCCCCCTATATGAGGCAATTCGGTTTTGGTCAGGAAACCTCGCTGGATATCCAGGGGGCCAGAGATGGTCTGATGCCCAGCCGGGACTGGAAGAGAGAAGAGTACCGTCAGCCCTGGTTCCCCGGTGAAACTCTGAGTACCGGTATAGGCCAGGGCTACTGGTTGACCACCCCGTTGCAACTGGCGACGGCCACCTCCCTGCTGGCCAACCGCGGCCACTGGGTTCAGCCGCGGCTACTCAAGGACAGTGAGCCTGAAAGCCTGGTTCCCGATGTGATGGGGGATAAGAAGCCGGTGCCCGTCATGGATGCTTCCAACTGGGAATATGTTCATGAGGCCATGCAGGAAGTGCTGCACGGTCATGAAGGCACCGCAAGGGCTGCCGGGAAGGGAGCGGACTACAGGATTGCCGGTAAAACCGGGACTTCACAGGTTTTCACCCTCAGCCAGGATGATAAACAGGATCGCACTGAAATCATTCCTGAACACCTGCGTAATCACGCTGTTTTTATGGGATTTGCACCGGCAGACAATCCCCAGATTGCTCTGGCGGTGATCGTGGAAAATGCCGAGGCTGGGGGCAGTCAGGTGGCCGCACCCATTGCCCGCGAGGTTTTTGATGCTTACCTGACCCCTGAGCGGCTGGCAGAACTGGAGGCCAAAAATGCCCCGTGATTTTCAATGGAAGTTACCCGGTGCCCATCTGCATCTGAAAAAGAAAGAAGGCTGGATGACGCGCATTCATCTGGATGGCTGGCTGCTTCTGGCGCTTCTGGTTTTGATGAGTTGTGGATTGTTGATTCTCTACAGTGCCACCGGCAGCAACCTTGATGTTACTCTGTCTCAGGCATATCGCCTGCTTTTTGCGCTGGGGGTCATGCTGGTGGTGGCCCAGGTGCCGCCCCGCTATATGCTGCGTTGGGCCCTGCCGGTATATGCAGTGGGTGTGATTGCCCTGGTTGCCGTGCTTTTTCTGGGAACGGATGCCAAGGGGGCTCAACGCTGGCTGGCTCTGGGCGGTTTGCGCTTTCAACCTTCCGAAGCCATGAAGCTGGCTTTGCCCCTGATGCTGGCGGCCTATTTGTCCAGACGCCATTTGCCGCCTGGCTTGAAACACCTTTTTATTGCCTTGGGTGTGCTGATTGTCCCGGTGTTGCTGATTGCACGTCAGCCTGATCTGGGCACTTCGCTTCTGGTTGCTTCGGCCGGTCTGGTGGTGCTGTTTCTGGCTGGCCTGAGCTGGAAGATTATTTTCTCCTTTTTTACGCTGGTAATTGCTGCCTTGCCTGCCTTCTGGTGGATGCTGCACGACTATCAGCGCAATCGGGTTTTGACCTTTCTGCATCCCGAAAACGATCCCCTGGGAACTGGATGGAATATTATCCAGTCCAAGACAGCCATAGGTTCAGGCGGATTGGAAGGGAAAGGCTGGTTTCAGGGAACCCAGTCACGCCTGGAATTTTTGCCTGAGCGCCACACGGACTTCATTATTGCGGTTCTTGCCGAAGAGGCCGGTTTGATCGGCGTGACCCTGCTGCTGGCTTTGTATCTCCTGATTATCTGGCGGGGGATGTTGATTGCAGCTAATGCTGTGGGTACTTTCAGCCGCTTGTTGGCTTCCTCGATTGTTTTTACGTTTTTTGTGTATGTTTTTGTTAATATAGGTATGGTCAGTGGTTTGCTGCCCGTAGTTGGTGTTCCTCTGCCTCTGGTCAGTTATGGGGGTACGTCCAGCCTGACCCTGATGGCAGGGTTTGGTGTCCTGATGTCCATTCACACTCACAACAGCTTGCTGAACCGCTAACAGGCTGAGGAGCTGTAAGATGTACTTGGTGTATAAAATTTATTCAACTCTGGGGCTGGCTTTTTTGCTGCTTGCTTCCAGCCAGGTTGCTGCCAGCTTTTATAATCCCGATCAGCGCCGGGATGTTGAGGCTTTTATTACCGAATTGGTTGAGGACAACAACTTTGATCGCCAGGAGCTGGACGAGCTGTTCAGCCAGGCTGAGCTGCGTCAGGATATTCAAGAGCTGATGTCGCGCCCTGCAGAAAGAAGGCTGGCCTGGCATGAGTACCGCAAGATTTTTATCACACCGGAGCGCATCCAGGCGGGCAAGGAGTTTATGCAGGAATATGCAGGCACTTTGCAGCGCGCTGAAGGTGAAATGGGAGTTGCTTCCGAAGTCATTGCCGCCATTATCGGGATTGAGACCTATTATGGCCGCATCAAGGGGCGTCATAGAGTCATTGATGCCCTGGCGACGCTCAGTTTTGATTATCCCGAAGGCACGCCCAGTGACCGCTCTGCCTTTTTCCGTCGTCAACTGGTGGAGTTTCTCAACCTGACGCGTCAGCAGGGGCTGAACCCCAGGCTGCCCATGGGGTCTTATGCCGGTGCCATGGGTTATCCGCAGTTTATCCCCACCAGCTATCGGGATTTTGCCGTGGATTTCAGCGGTGACGGTTTCATTGATATCTGGACCAACCCCATTGATGCCATCGGCTCGGTGGCCAACTATTTCAAGGAGCATGGCTGGCAAACCGATGCTCCAATTCTGACCCCTGCCCGGTTGGAGGGTGAAGGTGAACAGCTGGATGGTTTGCGTAAAAACCGTTTTGACCGTCTGCCCCTGTCGGAAGTGGAAGCCGCTGGCTTGATTCCTGAAGAGCGTCAGGGCCTGAAAGACTCGACTCAGGTGATCCCCATGGCCTTCAAACTGGAAGAAGGTGAACAATTTGTGATCGGTTTGCCTAACTTTTATGTGATTACCCGTTATAATCACAGCCGTATGTATGCCCTGGCTGTTTACGAGCTGGCAGAAGCCCTACGTGATACAAATTAGGAACAGCAAAAAAATGCACAGGTATCTGCACCTAGGTATTTTGCTTTTGCCCCTGGTTATTTTGAGCGGCTGCTCCGTTGGGGGTGGCGGTGGGGTTTTTGGTGCCCATAGTCCCGGGCAGGGGGGTGGCTACACCCTTCAGGACAAGATTGTCAGTTCCGGAAACGGGCGCTATAAGCAGCGTATTGACAGCATGCCGGCCAATCCCCCGGATGTATCCCGGATTCCTGATGCAGAACCCGTACCGGTGGAAAGAAGTCGCCGTGGCAATTCTTCCACCTATACGGTGTTTGGGCGCACCTATCGGGTTCTGGGTTCCAGCCGTGGATTTACCCAGACCGGCATGGCCTCCTGGTACGGCAACAAGTTTCATGGTCATGAAACCTCGAATGGCGAAGTCTATGACATGTTTGCCATGACGGCGGCCCACACCAGCCTTCCGCTGCCTACTTTTGTGCGGGTCACCAATCTGGCCAATAACCGCCAGGTGATCGTCCGGGTGAATGATCGTGGCCCTTTTGTGGGCAATCGCATTATTGATCTTTCCTATGCAGCCGCCCATCGGCTGGATATGCTGGACAAGGGAACGGCCCGCGTGCGGCTTGAAGCCATTGATCCGGTACAATGGCAGGCCAGAAACAAGCGCTCCTCCAAGCAACTGGCAAAAAGCAGTAATAACCAGGTCTTCCTGCAAGTGGGAGCCCTGGGGAATGCCGAAGCTGCCGAACGTTTGCAGAGCCGGGCCAGAGAACTGACCCAGGCTCCGGTTCGCGTGGTTTCCGGGCAAGCATTGTATCGTGTACAGGTTGGCCCTCTGGAAGAAGCCTCGGCTGAAGCAGCCATTCGCAAGCTGGAAGCTTCAGAGCTGGGCCGCCCTTTTCGGATACGTCAGTAAATTCAGTAATCGAGTAGCCATTGATGTTCTCTAAAAGCTTTAAATCAGTATTTTCCTCTGCAAATACCGGTCTGCCATTGAGTTTGAGCGGGCTGTTGCTGGCCTGCTTGTTGAGTCTGCCGCTGCAGGCTCAGGTGATGATTCCGGCACCGCCACAACTGGCTGCTGAAGCCTGGGTTTTAATGGATGCGCACAGCGGCAAGGTGCTGGCCTCCAAAAATGCCAATACCCAACTACCTCCCGCCAGCCTGACCAAGATGATGACCAGCTACCTGCTGGAATACGAGATTAACCGGGGCAATGTCAGCACCAGTGATATGGTGCCTGTCAGCGTCAAGGCCTGGCGTATGCCCGGATCTCGGATGTTTATTCAAGAGGGTACTCTGGTCTCCCTGGGTGACCTTCTTCAGGGCATAGTGGTGCAATCCGGTAATGATGCCTCGGTGGCTGTTGCCGAATACCTCGCCGGAAGTGAAGAAGCCTTTGCTGATCTGATGAATCAGCATTCCCGGCGCATCGGTATGACTTCCACCCAGTTCAAAAATGCCACTGGCTTGCCGGAAGAAGGTCACTACTCGACCGCTATGGATATGGCCACTCTGGCCCGGGAAAAAATCATCAATTACCCGGAACACTATTCCCTGTATTCCCAGAGAGAATTCACCTACAACAATATCCGCCAGAATAATCGCAACACCCTGCTCTGGAGTGACTCCAGCGTGGACGGCCTGAAAACCGGACACACAGATGCAGCGGGTTATTGTCTGGCTGCCTCGGCAGTACGCAATGATATGCGCCTGATCTCCGTGGTGCTGGGCGCACGCAGTGAAGAAGGCCGCGCTCAGGAAAGCCAGAAACTGCTGACTTACGGTTTCCGCT
The DNA here is from genome assembly GCF_044810985.1 of Marinospirillum sp. Taxonomy (GTDB): domain Bacteria; phylum Pseudomonadota; class Gammaproteobacteria; order Pseudomonadales; family Halomonadaceae; genus Marinospirillum. The sequence goes on along the minus strand of NZ_CP085242.1, from coordinate 1,246,652 downwards.
ATTTTGAAACGCCCAAACTTTATGAGCGCTATGAGGTGCTGGATTCGGTTCGAGTCTGGCAGGGTGTGCAGGATGAATTACAATTGGGGCTGGAGAATGAACTTTTTGCCACTCTGCCCAGAGGCGAGCAAAACAACCTGGAGGCTGAGGTTAATGTTCACGCTACCATCAAGGCACCGGTCAGGGCCGGCCAGGAACTGGGCACCCTGATCATACGCCTGGGCGAGGAAGTGGTCGCGCAAAAGCCTCTGGTTGCCCTGGAAAACATTGACGAAGCCGGTTTCTTCAAACGCCTTTGGCACAGCCTCTTGATGTTTGTGATCGGTTTGTTCAGCTAACTTTGCTGGGTTATAATTGACTAAATTACTGGGTTATAGGGTCAGTCATGCAACAAGCAACTTCCGGTTCGGCCGAAAAGCCGCCCAAAATTGAATTCCCCTGCCATTTTCCGATCAAGGTGGTGGGTGAAGCCGCCCCTGATTTCAAGGCTTGCGTCCTGGATGTCCTGGTCACTTCGGAAACCGATTACCTGCAGGAAACCGTCACGGTGGTGGACAGCCGCAATGGCCGTTTCCAATCCGTGCGCATCACCATTCATGCTGAAAATGAACAGCACCTTTCCCGGTTGCATGAAGCCTTGAAAGAAACCGGCCGGGTTCACATGGTTCTTTAAATGACTCAGCCTGCTGCACTGCAAGTACGCTTCCTGGGTCGTCAGCCTTATCAGCCGACCTGGAAGCGCATGCAAGCCTTCACCGACCAACGCTCAGCTGACCAGGCTGATGAACTCTGGGTTCTCGAACATGAGTCTGTTTTCACCCAGGGCCAGGCAGGCAAGGATATTCACTTGCTGAATCCGGGGGACATCCCGGTGGTCAAGGTGGATCGCGGCGGCCAGGTGACCTGGCATGGTCCCGGCCAGTTGATTATTTACCTGCTGCTGAACGTGAAGCGCCTGGATTACGGAGTGCGCGATCTGGTCAATCTGATTGAAGAAAGCCTGATTGCCTATCTGGGTGATCTGGGTATCGAAGCCCACGCCCGGCCCGATGCGCCCGGCGTTTATGTAGGGGATGCCAAGATCGCCGCGCTGGGTTTGAAAATTCGCCGGGGCTGCAGTTTTCATGGCCTAAGCTTCAATATCAACTGCCCGCTAGATGCCTTTGAGAGGATCAACCCCTGTGGTTATGCGGGCATGCCGGTGACCCGTCTGGCGGATCTGCGCCCCGAAATCACATTTCAGCAAGCACAAGAAGACCTACTCAACAGAATCCTGCGTCGCCTCGGGCACCAGCAGGTTACCACCACGAATACTTGGCAGGAGCTGGCATGACTGTAAAAACCCAGGCAAAAAAAATCGTTCAGGGTGAAAAACTGCGCGGTGCGGACAAAACCTCACGGATTCCCATCAAGGTGATTCCCACGGAAACCCTGCCCAAAAAGCCGGACTGGCTGCGCGTACGCATGCCGATCTCACCTGAGGTTAACCGCATCAAGGAAACCCTGCGCCGCCACAAGCTGAACACGGTTTGTGAAGAGGCGTCCTGCCCCAACCTGGGCGAATGTTTTCACGGCGGAACCGCCACCTTCATGATTATGGGGGATATCTGCACCCGCCGTTGTCCTTTCTGTGATGTCGCCCACGGTCGCCCCAATGCTCTGGATGAAAATGAGCCACGGGAAATGGCTGAAGCGATTGCCGAAATGCAGCTCAAATACGTGGTCATCACTTCAGTCGACCGGGATGACCTGCGCGACGGTGGGGCCGGTCACTTTGCCCAGTGCATCCGTGAATTGCGTGAGCGCATGAGCAGCCTGGAAGTGGAAGTACTGGTACCGGATTTTCGCGGTCGGATGGACATCGCCATAGATATTCTGCGTGAAACCCCACCGGATGTTTTCAACCACAATCTGGAAACCGTGCCTCAGCTGTACAAGAAAGTCAGGCCGGGAGCGGATTATCAGTGGTCGCTGGATTTGCTGAAGCGTTATAAAGAAGCCTGCCCCGAGGTACTGACCAAATCCGGTTTGATGCTGGGTGTGGGCGAAACCGACGAGCAGGTGTTGGATGTGATGCGTGACCTGCGTGCCCACAAGGTGGAAATGCTGACCCTGGGACAATACATGCAGCCTTCCAAGGATCACCTGGCGATTGACCGTTGGGTTACTCCAGAGACTTTCGACTGGTTTGCCGAGGAAGGTTACAAAATGGGCTTTAAACACATCGCCTCAGGCCCGCTGGTCAGATCCAGTTATCACGCAGACAAACAGGCGCATGGTGAAAAAATCAGCTGACGCCTGTCAGGCCTGAGCCAGCGCCTGGTGCGTTGGTGAGGTCTGGCAGCTCTTGACCACCCAACCTTGGGTCGGGTGTCCACTGAAGGTGGCCGGTAACTGTTTAAGCAGTGCCTGCCCCTGTTCTGCGCTGGAAACTTTAGCAAAGACACAGGCACCGGTTCCGGTGAGCCAGGGTTGGCAGTCCTGCTCTTGCAGCCACTGAAAACAGGCTTCTACGGGTGGATAAAGCTCTCGCGCCAGAGTGGTGAAATCATTGCTGCCCAGCTGCTGCAAAGCCGCTTTGGCAGTGGTTTTGGGAGTCGATCTGGGCAAGCGGGGATGGCTGAAAAATGCTCCGGTGTTGCAGTGGCAACCCGGATGAATCAGCAGATAATGCGACTCAGGAACCTGCACGGCTTGCAGCTTTTCCCCGACTCCCTCTGCCCAGGCGGTTTGTCCGCGCACAAAAACCGGCACATCGGCACCCAGTTGTAATCCCTTCTCAGCCAGTTGATCCAGACTCAATTCCAGCTTCCAAAGCTGATTCAAGGCCAGAAGGGTGGTGGCGGCATCCGAGCTGCCTGCGCCCAGACCGCCGCCCATGGGGAGTTTCTTGTGCAGACGGATGCTGACACCCAGGCCGGGGTCTGGCCGCAAGGGAGCCAGTAATTCAGCTGCTTTCCAGACCAGATTATCGGCCTGGGGAACCTCTTCCAGCTGATTTTCCAGAACAACCAAACCATCGCTGCGTAGCTTGAAATTCAACTCATCGGCCAGGTCCAGAAACTGAAACAGGGTCTGGAGTTCATGGTAGCCATCTTCCCTTTTAGCGATGATGTGCAAAAACAGATTGAGCTTGGCCGGTGCTGGCAGGCTGAGCTGAGTCATGGGCTTTCTTCTTCCTGGGCGGGAAGGTGAAGCTGCCAGCTGTTGATGGCCAGACGCAATTTCAGGTCACCGTGCCGGGCGATGAGTAGGCTGGGAAGAGAGTAGCCATCCACTTCAGTGAAGCGCCGCCATTCAACCTCCCAGCGTCCCTGGATAAGGTTGCGGGAATCCACCAGCAGGTGCTGGCCGGGTGCAGGCAGGCCTCTGACCCAGTAAATCAGGTTGGATAAAGGAAACTCCCAGCCCAGTCCCTGACGGATCAGGGATTCCGGACTGGAGGCTTCCAGTGTCTGACCATCGGAGGTGGTCAGGGTGACACGAAAAGGCTGACCGTCCAGGCGGGCTGTGCCTTGACCCATGGGGCCAAAGATCATCAATTGATAGCTGAAGCCCTGTTGTTGCCAGTCAAGGTTTGCGGAATGCCGTTCTTCGCCATCCTTGATGGCCAGGCGTCCCTGGGCCTGCCAGTTCCAGAGCTCGGCATTGGCTTGCAATTCCTGGGGCTCCGGTGGAGGCAGCGGCTGGCTGGCGCAGCCGGAAAACAGCAGAACCAGGAGGAGAACAGCGGCAAGGTAACGGTAATCCGGGAGTGATTTCATGGTTGGAATTTCAGCTCGGGTCGTCTTTCCAGGAGTTGGTCAAGCGTTGGGGTGGGTTCTTCCTGCTGCAGCATCTGCTCAATCAGAAGGCGTGCCTCTTCCTGCTCACCCAGTTCCCAGAGAACCTCTGCAAGGTGGGCGGCAATTTCCTCATCGGGAAGGCGTTGGAAGGCTTCTTCCAGGTAGTCCCTGGCTTCTTCCAGGCGATCCAGTCGAAACAGGGCCCAGCCCAGGGAGTCCAGGATTTCCGGTGACTCCCTGTTAAGTGCATGGGCTTTTTTGATCAACAGCAGGCCTTCGTGGGTGCGGTCGTCGGTGCGATTGACCAGGGCGTAGCCCAGGGCATTGAGGGCCATGGCATTATTGGGATCCAGCTCCAGCAACAGGCGCAGATCCTCTTCCATGGTATCCAGTTGATTGAGTTCATAATGGATCAAGGCACGGGTGTAGAGAAGGCGCAAGGATTCCTGATCATCCGGCAGCAAGTCCCGGCCCTGGTTGATCCAATTCAGGGCTCCGCTGAAGTCCTGGTTGCGTCGGTAGAGTTGTTCACCCAGCAAGGTCAGGGGAGTGGTCAGCTCGGGGTTGCTCTGGCGTTTTTCATCCAGCAGTTCCAGGGCGGCTGGCAGCTGGTCGTTGTTGACCAGAAGTTTGACGCTGGCCCGCACTGCATCCAGCAGGGGTTGACCGGCTTCCACCTGGGCGTAGTAGTCGAGAGCCTGCTGCCAGTCTCCCTCTCGTTCGGCCAGCTCGCCCAGATGCAGATAAGCCTGGTCAGCGAGGAGTTCATCATCGGTCAGTTGCAACAGGCTTTTTTGCGCGGCCTCAAATTGCTGGGTTTCCAGCTGGATACGCGCCAGAGCCAGGCGTATCTGGGGGTTGTCCGGCTGCAGGCTGATAATGCGATCAAAGGTTTTTTCTGCCGCTTTCAACTGCTGGTTTTGCAACTGGATTCTGGCCAGCTCCAGCCACAGGCGAACTTCATTGGGCTGGCTCTTTAGGGCTTTTTCCAGAAGCGCTCGGGCGGCCTGGGTGTTGTCCTGACGCCGGTAGATTCTGGCCTGGAGTTGCAAAGCGCGTACATTGTCCGGTTCCAGATCCAGGGCCTGGCTGAGGTGCATTTGTGCGCGCTCGATTTCACCGGCTTCTTCACTCAGAAGGGCCAGGGCGGTTTGCAGGTCGGTGCTGGATTCTTCCCGTTGCTGGCTTTCCTCCAGCATCAACTGGTAAAGCTCGGTAACCACCGGGTTGGCACTTTCAGCCAGGTGCCCGGCCAACAGGGAATAGTTGCTTTCACCACCTAAGTGTTCATAGCGCAGCAGGTGATCAAAGGCTTCCAGGTATTGTTCATTTTGCAGGAGCAAACCGGCTGCGGTACGCTGCGCATCCGGGTTGTTGGGTGCGGTGTTGGCCCAGATAATGGCCGCATCCAGGGAAGCCTGGGGCTGTTGGGCAAACTGGGCAATCCAGGTGGCTCTTTCGGCAACCCCTGGATTCTGGGTGGTCATGGCCAGTTTCATGTAGGTGTTGAGCGCATAGTCGAGTTGATTGCGCTGGCCTGCGATTTCTGCGCTCAGCAGGCCGAAGGTCAGCTCTTCATCCAGGCCCTGAATGGCGGGGAATTGCAGGTTGCGTTCGTGGATGTAGAGATTGGGCTGGGTTGCCTTGCTCAAGCCGACGGGCTGGAATTCAGAGGGCTGGGGTTCGGTGGTGGTACAGGCGGTCAAGCCGCTCAGCAAGAAGAATACAGCCCAGCCTCGCAGAGAAAAAGCTCTGCACAGGCGACGGAAAAAATAATCAGGGTTCGACATGGGGCTTGAGTCTGGTTTCACTTTTGATTGTGCTATCATAACGTCCTTATAGCCAGCTGCGCCTGCAATTTATGTAAGCGGTTGTTTTTTTCTTGCACGTTTTTCTGCCCCGGATTCAAAGGGGTAGCCGACATCTTGGAGTGACGTTTGACGGTGCCAGCAGTACAGCCAATGCGTTTTCTAGCTCTGGGCATAAATCATAAAACGGCACCTGTTGCTTTGCGAGAGCGGGTGGCCTTTTCGCCATCCCAACTGGAAGAGGCAAGCCAGCAGTTACGCGCTCATCAGAGTATCAAAGAAGCAGCCATTATTTCTACCTGTAACCGCACGGAAGTTTACACCCTGGTGGAAGCCGGTGATGTCCGTCCCCTGATGACCTGGCTGAGTGAATTTCATAACCTGTCTTTTGATGAGGTGGCCCGCCACAGCTATATCCATGAAGACCAGTCCGCCATCGGTCACTTGATGCGGGTGGCCAGTGGTCTGGATTCCATGGTGTTGGGTGAACCCCAGATTCTGGGACAGATAAAAGATGCTTATGATCTGGCCAAGCAAAACGCCTTGCTGGGTTCGGGTCTGGAACAGCTTTTTCAACAGGTGTTTGCCACCGCCAAGCGGGTGCGAACTGAAACCGGGATTGGCACCAATCCTGTATCTGTGGCTTATGCGGCCGTCAGTCTGGCCCAGAAGATTTTTTCCGATTTGCGTGACAGCAGCGCCCTTTTGATTGGTGCCGGGGAAACCATTGAACTGGTGGCCCGGCATTTGCGTCAGGCGGGTGTGCAAAAAATGGTGATTGCCAACCGCACGGTGGAAAGGGCCCAGTGCCTGGCCGATGAAGTGCAGGGTGAGGCGGTTGCCCTGAGCGCCATCCCCGATCAGCTGGCCAAGGCGGATATCGTCATCAGTTCAACGGCTGCCCCTCTGCCCATTCTGGGCAAAGGTATGGTGGAAAGGGCTCTCAAACTGCGCCGCCACAAACCCATCTTCATGGTTGATATCGCCGTGCCCCGCGATATTGAACCCCAGGTGGATGAGCTGGATGATATTTTCCTGTTTACAGTTGATGACCTGCAGGAAGTCATTGATGAAAATCTGGCAGCCCGCCGCGAAGCCGCCCAGCAGGCTGAAGAGCTGATCACCGCCAGTGTTCAGGAGTTCATGCGCAGCCTGCGGGTGCGGGATGCCGGGCGCATGATCGGTGAGTTTCGCCAGAATGCTCAACAACTGGCAGAAGCCGAACTCCAGGTGGCCCTCAGCCAGTTGGCCCAGGGGCGGGATGCCCAGGAAGTACTGCACAAGCTCTGTCGCAGCCTGACCAATAAATGGCTGCACCATCCCACGCTGAAGATTCGTGAAGCCTCTGCCGAGAACCGGGGTGATCTGCTGGCAGCAGCGGCTGAACTGCTCAACCTTCAGGCAGGCCAGAGCGTCGAGCCCGACAAGAGCACTTCTTCCAAGTCCTAGATGCCCTGCAACTTAATTTTTTGATTTCTGAGATCCGGATTCCCACTATTTATGAAAGCATCAATTCAAGCCAAATTGGATAACCTGCGGGATCGTTTTGAGGAGCTGTCCGCTCTTCTTTCCGACCCGGAAACCATTAGCCAGCAGGACAAGTTTCGCAATTATTCCAAGGAATATGCCGAACTGGAGCCGGTTATTGAAGCTTATAACCGCTACACCCAGCAGCAGGATGATCTCCAGGCGGCGGAATCCCTCGCCAGTGACGATGACCCGGATATGCGGGAAATGGGTCGGGAAGAAGCTTATGAGTTGAAAGCCGGGCTGGTGGAGCTGGAAGCTGAACTCCAGCGTCTGTTGCTGCCCCGTGATCCCAATGACAGCCGCAATATATTTCTGGAAGTGCGCGCCGGAACCGGTGGGGATGAAGCGGCACTGTTTGCCGGTGACCTCTTTAAAATGTACACCCGTTATGCGGAAAGCAAAGGCTGGCAGGTGGAAATCCTCAGTGCCAGTGACAGCGAAGCCGGTGGCTATAAAGAAGTGATTGCCCGCATCAGTGGTCGCGATGTTTATTCCTATCTGAAATTTGAATCCGGTGTGCATCGTGTCCAGAGGGTGCCGGCCACTGAGTCCCAGGGGCGCATTCATACCTCGGCCTGTACCGTGGCCGTCATGCCTGAAGCCGATGAAGTGGAAGACGTCAATATCAATCCGGCCGATCTGCGGATTGATACCTTTCGCTCCTCAGGTGCAGGCGGTCAGCATGTCAATACCACCGACTCCGCCATTCGCATCACCCACCTGCCCACAGGCCTGGTGGTGGAATGTCAGCAGGAAAGGTCCCAGCATAAAAACAAGGCCAGAGCCATGACCTGGCTGGCCACGCGTCTGAAACAGGATGCTGAAGACCAGGCTCAGCAGGCCCAGTCGGATGCCCGGCGTTCTCTGGTGGGCAGTGGTGATCGTTCGGAACGCATCCGCACCTACAACTTCCCCCAGGGCCGGGTCACGGATCACCGCATCAACCTGACCCTCTACAAGCTGGATGAAATCATTGCCGGTAACCTGGAGGAAGTGGTGTCCGCGCTGGCTCAGGAACAACAAACCGAACTCCTGTCACAACTGGGTGACTGATCGGTGACCTGGACTCTGCAAGGCTGGCTGCGCCAGGCCAGCCAGCGCCTGGATGAGGCCTGCCTGGAAGCCCCCCGTCGTGAAGCCGAGCTGCTGCTTTGTCATCTGTTGAAAAAAAACACCGCCTACCTCTTCACCTGGCCGGAACAACTCCTGGAACCCTGGCAAGAACAACAACTGGATATCTGGCTCAAGCAACGTCTGGAAGGCCAGCCCCTGGCCTGGATTCTGGGGGAATGGGAATTCTGGGGTCTGCCCTTAAAAGTATCTCCCGCCACCCTGATTCCACGTGCCGATACCGAATGCCTGGTTGAAGCGGCCCTGGATATCTGCACGCAAAAACATGCCCGGGTGCTGGATCTGGGCACAGGCACCGGGGCCATTGCTCTGGCTCTGAAACATGAGCGTCCGCAATGGCAGGTGGAGGCCGTGGACATCAACCCGGCAGCAGTGCAGCTGGCCAGGGACAATGCCCGCCAATTGCAGCTGGATGTGCGCATCTGGCAGTCCGACTGGTGGCAGGGCATTCCCCAGGGTGAATATGACCTGATCCTGAGCAACCCTCCTTATATTCGCCCGCAAGACCCGCATCTGACTCAGGGCGATCTGCGTTACGAGCCTGCTTCAGCCCTGGTCGGGGGGGATGATGGACTCCAGGCCTACCGGCAACTGCTGGCGGGGATTCCCCGGCACCTCAAGTCGGGCGGCTGGTTGCTGGTCGAGCATGGCTACGATCAGGAAGCCGAGCTGCAAACCCTGCTTCACCAGGCCGGTCTGGCGGAAATCACCACCCATCGTGACTATGCCGGACAGCCGCGAGTGACCCAGGGAAGCTGGAAAAAAACATATTTTTGATGTGGGGATGTAGTAAACAGCCAGATAACATGATAAAAAACTAAAAGAGCTGATGCTTTTGGCAAGATCAACTAGGCTGAGGGAGAGGATGCCGAACCGATCTGTCAAAAGCGCCACTTGATTGACTAAACAATAATAAAAGGCTGCTCTTATGAAAAACAATAAAGCCAGAACTCTGGACAAGATTGATTTGAAAATTCTCCAGGCATTGCAGGATAATGCCCGCATCTCCTATGTTGACCTGGCCAACAAGGTGGGTCTTTCCACGACTCCCTGCCTGGAAAGGGTCAAACGCCTGGAACGCAAAGGCGTCATCAAAAGCTATAAAGCCATTTTGAATCCCAAATACCTGCGAGCCAACCTTCTGGTTTTTGTGGAAATCAGTCTGGAAACCCAGTCTCCGGCCGTATTTGATGAGTTCCGCAGGGCCGTGGCCAAACTGCCGCAAATTCAGGAATGTCACTTGGTTTCCGGCCAGTTTGATTATATTCTCAAGTGTCGCATCCCGGAAATGAGCGCCTATCGGCAACTGCTCGGTGATGTCGTGCTGACCCTGCCGGGTGTCAAAGAATCCAAGAGTTATGTGGTGATGGAAGAAGTGAAAGAAGATACTGCGATTTATGTACCTGAACTGCAGGAGTTTGACCAGGATCATCTGGCATGACCTCTGAGTTGAGCGATGAACAGCTGTTGCGTTACAGCCGCCAGCTTCTTCTGCCGGAAATGGACGTGGCCGGTCAGCAGCGGTTGTTGCACAGCCGTGTGCTTCTTGTAGGTCTGGGCGGGCTGGGTTCACCGGTTGCCCTTTATCTGGCTGCTGCCGGTGTGGGTGAGCTGCATCTGGCCGATCACGATCGGGTGGATCTGTCCAATCTCCAGCGCCAGATCGCTCACCAGGAAACCAGCATCGGTGAATTGAAGGTGGAATCGGCCCGCCAACAGCTTCAGCAAATCAACAGCAGCACCCAGGTGGTTTGTTATCCGCACCAGCTGGAAGGGGAGGCTCTGTTGCAGGCTGTAGCCCAGGTGGATCTGGTTTGTGACTGCAGTGACCGCTTTGCCACCCGTTTTGCGGTTAACCGTGCCTGTTGGCAACTGGGCAAGCCTCTGGTTTCCGGGGCCGCTATTCGTTTTTCCGGGCAGCTTTCGGTGTTCGATCCACGCCGTGATGACAGCCCCTGCTATGCCTGTATCTATGACGAAGACGCCCGGGATGAAGAACTCAGTTGCTCGGAAAGCGGTGTTCTCGCGCCCCTGGTCGGGGTGATTGGCAGTCTGCAGGCTGTGGAGGCCCTGAAACTGCTGGCTGGCTGTGGTCAGCCGGCGGTTGGCAAGCTGCTGACCTATGATGCCCTGCGTGCAGAAATGCGCACCCTCAAGCTGGGCAGAGATCCCCGCTGTGCCTGCTGTGGCTCCTGAAGTTTTGCCGGTTGATTTCGACTGATGGCTGATTTACGTCTTTTGTCCTCGCCCTGGCTGGTCCGGCTTGCACCCTGGCTTTTTGTCTTGCTCTGGAGCACCGGCTTTATCAGTGCCAAATATGGCCTGCCTTACAGTGAACCCTTTACCTTTCTAAGCTGGCGCATGGGGCTCAACCTCTTGTGTTTTGCTCTCCTTTTGAAAGTCTTTGCGGTGAGCTTGCCGCGCAGCTGGCGACTCTGGAGACAGCAACTGCTGGCCGGAAGTCTGATTCACGGTGCCTATCTGGGAGGCGTCTTTTCCGCCATAGATGCCGGGATTCCGGCCGGTCTCACCGCTCTGCTGGTCGGCCTGCAACCTCTGTTGACCGGTTTTCTGGTTTATCTGTTCTGGCAACAAAAACTCGGCCTGCGCCAGTGGGGCGGCCTGGTTCTGGGGTTGGTGGGGGTGCTTCTGGTGCTCCAGCAAACAGCCGATATGCAACTGGAGAGCGTGAGCATTACCTGGCAGGGTCTGCTTTGGGTTTTGCTGGCCTTGCTGGGCATTACCCTGGGCACCCTTTACCAGAAGCAGGCTTGTGACCCTCAGCCCTTGCTGGCGACCTCTTTCATGCAGTATTCGGCCACTTTTGTACTTGTTCTTTTGGGAGCCGGGTTGCGGGGCGAAGGTGCAGTCGAATGGCATCCTGATTTTATTCTGGCTCTGGGCTGGTCGGTACTGGTTCTTTCTGTCGGCGCACTCTTGCTTTTGCTGATGATGATCAAGGCCGGTGAAGCCACGCGAACCGCCAGTTACTTCTATCTGGCCCCGCCTCTGACCGCTCTGGAAGCCTGGTTGCTGTTTGATGAACGCATGACGGGCCTGGCACTGGCAGGTATGCTGTTGACCGTGCTGGGTGTTTACTGGGCCAATCGATCCACCCGTACCGAACGCTAAGTCACCTCTGATTAAGTTGATCCAGGGGGCCAGTGGGTAGGTTTCCTGGTTGTATCTGTGCGATAATTTTTGTTTTCCTGAAGCGGATTACAGGCAACCCATCATGCCCCACCTGTTGCGTATTATTCTGATTCATGGCCACCTGGACGGTGTGGTTGAGCTGGCTCTGGATGGTCACACCAATATCTGTGGCACCAATGCCTCGGGCAAAACCACCCTGCAACGGCTGGTGCCGGTTTTTTATGGTGAGCTGCCCAACAAGGTGGTGCCCAAAACCCGCAAGAAATTCGATGATTTTTATCTGCCCAACAGCAATTCCTACCTGATTTATGAATACCGCCGTGAAGACGGGGATACCTGCCAGGCGGTGTTGACGCGCAAATCGGACGGCGGGGTCGAGTATCGTTTTGTCAAAGCCGCCTACCAGCCCGACCACTATCTGGTGGCCAGTGAAGACGGAGTGGCCGGTCTTTCCTATTCGGACTGGGCCAGCCACCTGCGGCAGTTGCAGATTCCGGTTTCCCCCAAGTTGTCCGCCACCTCCGAATTTCGCAGTGTCATACAAAATGATTTCAGCCTGTTAAGGGGCAACAGCCGCGATGGCTTGCGTTTGCGTCAGTTGGCCGCCCAGTACAGCCTGGTGAAACAGACTCATCGCATTCGTCACATGGAAAAGCTGGTTTCTGCCGTGCATGCCAAGGAAGGCAAGATGGATACCCTGAAAACCATGCTGGCGGCCATTTTTGAAGAAGACGGTGTGGAACTGCCGGTGACCGGCGTACGCAACACCAAGGCCAAGGAATGGATTCAGCAGATGCGCCAGTCCATGCGTCTGGACAAACTGCAGCAGGAATTTGCCCAGCTGCAAACCCTGTCCCGGCAACTGGCGGCAACCGAAGCCGAACTCTGGCAGCTGCAGCCCCTGCTGGAAAAGGATGCTGCCCAGCTGCAACAGCGTCTGGCCGATGATGACGCCCAGCTCAATCAATTGAGCCGTGAACTCAACCAGCAACAACAGGCTTATGAAGAGCAGCGCAATGAGCTGAATGACCAGCTCAGTGAACAACGCAGTGAATTGAGCCGTGTCCAGGGAGAACTGGATGATTTGCATGCCCGCTATGATGACTACCTGGAGCGGGATATGCCGGGCCTGGAAGCCGACCTGCAACGCCTGCCGGAATGGCGCCAGGATCAGGAAGAATTGCAGAAACACCTGCAACTGATGCGTGATGAACTGGGGGATTCCCAACAGAAGCTGGAAGCCCGCAAACTGGAGCTGTCCCAGGAGCTGGAACGCCAATCCCAGGAAAGCTACCGGCGCATCGACCAGCTCCAGATTGAAAAAGAAGAGCAGCGCGAACGTCAGGAAGAGGAAAAAGCCCGTCAACAACAGGCTTATGAAACCCAACTGCAGGAACAGCAGGAAGGATTCCAGCAGCAACTGGAAAAGCTCACCGAACAACTGGCCGAACTCAAGGCGGGTCTGCATGGCAGTCTGCTGACGGATGCCGAAAAACAGGCCCAGGAACTGGCTCAGGCGCGCCTGGAACAGGCCCAGTCGACTCGCCAGGATCGAACCCTCACCCTGGATAACCTGCGTCAGCAACTGGATTCCAGAAAAAACCAACGCCAGCAAGCCAGTGATCAGCTAACGCGTCTGCGTCAGGAGCTCAGTCAGGCCGTAAGCCACTGCCGGACCCTGTATCGCCAGCGTGACCCTGAAGAAGGCAGCCTGCGGCATTTTCTGCGCTTTCATCAACCCGGATGGGAACAAACCCTGGGCAAGGTGCTCCGGTCGGATCTGCTGGAGCGCAGTGATCTGGCTCCGCAGCAGTTGCCGGAAGGCTCGGCAGGCATTTTCAACTTGCATCTGGACTTGAATGCCATTGACCTGCCGGATTACGCCCGTGATGAAGCCGCCCTGCTGCTGGCCATAGAAGCCGCTGAAAACCGCCAGCAACAACTGGATGCAGAAGCGGAAGAAGCCGAAAAGCTTCTGGCGGAAGCCAACCTTCAGGTCAAACACCAGCAGGAAGCCTATAATCAGGCACGCCTGGCTGTCGATCAGGCCCAGGCTGAAATCAATTTTGCCACCGATGCCCGCAACCGCCTTCTGGAAGAACATCGCCAACTGGAAAAGCAGCGGCGTCAGGAGCGTCAGCAGGCCGTTGAACAGCTGCAAGAGCACAAGCAACACCAACAACAGCAGCGCGAACAGACACTGGCCCAGTTGAAACACGAATACCAGGCCCAGTCTCTGGAATTCAAGGCCGACTGGCAGGAACAGCTGGCCGGGTTTGATCGCCAGATTCAACAGCTGCACGCCCAGTTGCAGGACAAACGCAATGAACAAAAACGCCAACTGGAGGAACTGGAAGCGGCTTTCAACCGTGAACTGCAGGAAAAGCAGCTGGACCCCAGACATCTGCGCGAAGCCGAAGAGCGTTTGCAAAATTTGACCTCGGCCATACGTACCACAGCCAGCCGCAAGGATGAGCTGGAGGATTACCGGAAATTCATGCGCCTTGACTGGGAAAAGCGCAAACCGGAGCTGGTGCTCAAAGAAACCGACCTCAAGCACCGGGAACGCCAGACCGATCAGCAGTTACAATCCTTGAAAGCCCGCTTTCAGACGGACCGCAACCAATACAAGCAGCAGTTGCAGCAACTCAAAAAGAGCCTGGAAGATCAGCAGCGTTTGCTGAACCAGGTACAGCCTCTGCTCAGCCGTCTGGAAAGCCTGCCCGCACCGGATCAACCGCCACAGAGTGACAGCCAGGCCGTTGACCTGACTGAACGCATTGAACGCACCCATGCGGCCCTGGCCGACAGCGAACGCTTGAGCAGCCAACTGAAGCGCTCACTGGAAGACTTTGAAACCCATTTGATCAAGGATGCCAGCAGTGATTTTGTCGATTATCTGAATGCCGAGCGTCAGAAGCTGGAAGGGGATCGCCCCGGCAGCAGTAGTCCGCGTCAGTTGCTGCCCATCCTGGCGGGCATGCTGAAACTGCTGGAAGATCAACAGCAGCAACTGCTGGAACAGGGGCGTAATCTGGGCGGGGATCTGAGCAAGTTTTTCACGGTTTTTCGTGACCTTAATCTGCGCATCAATGAACAAAGCCGACGTCTGAGCCGGGAAGTCGCCGATGATCTGGTGCTGGAAGGCATCAGCAAATCCGAGGTTAAAATCCAGTCCACCATCGATGAGCTGGGTTTCTGGAAGCCCCTGCGGCGTTTTGCTTCCCTTTACGAACAGTGGCGGCAATCCGGCAATCCCCTACCGGACAATGACTATCTGAATGCCCTGGCCGATGTGGTGGAACTGCTGCGCAGTGACCAGAGCTACAGCTTTGAAAGTCTGCTGCGCCTGGAGCTGCACCTGAATGAAGGCGGCACAGACCTGATCATCAAGAATGATCGCCAGCTGCTGGAATCCTCCAGTCATGGCATGGCTTATCTGATCCTGTGCAAATTCCTGCTGGCCTTTACCCGCCTGCTGCGCGGTCAGGCGAAAATTGCCATCCACTGGCCGATTGATGAAATCGGCACCCTGGCCTACCACAATGTCGAGAAGCTTTTTAAAGCCTGTGAAAGCAATGACATCCATATCGTCGGGGCTTTTCCCAACCCGGAATCCGATGTGCTTTTGCTCTTCCAGCATCGCTATCTGATCGACCGCGACCGAAATAACCCCAACCGGCGGCAGTTGAAGCGTATTGAACCCCAACTCAGCCGCCTGGCTGAACGCCTGCAGGAAAGACAGCAGGAGGTGACCCCATGATGCCCATGCAGTACGGCCCTCTGGTGGAGCGGCTGCTGGCTGGTGAGTTTGTCTGCCCGATCACTGATGAAGATGCCTATCGGCATTTGCAGGACGAAACCACACGGGAAGTAATTGATGACTATCTGAAACCTCTCAACCGGCGTCTGGCCAGCAACCCGGAAGGCAGCGTCTGGTTTCTGGCCTGGCTGGAACTGGGCAAGGAGGCCCGCGAGCAGCTGTCCGGTCAGTTGGCACTGACCATGAACAGCCTGCAACCCCTGCTGGAGTGGATGCAGCTGGTTCAGGAAGCCCTGGGCCGGGATGCGGTCATGTCGGCCGGGGATGTGTTGAAACCCGCCGAATTCACCCTGAAATGCGAAGACAACGCCAGTCTCAAGGATCGCCTGCAACGCCTGGCTGCGGATCGTTTTTTCAACTCCCAGAGTGATGCCCTGGACAATCAGGTCAAGCTGATTTTTCGTCGCCTGAAAGAACATGGCTATCTGCTGCAGCCCCACAGTGATCGCCAGTATTATCTGGTCACCAGCAAGGTGGATTATCTGGTGGATCTGATCCGCTTTATCCGCGATGAAGAAAACCTGCCTGTCGACGATGAACCTCAGCAACAGGAGAGGCTGATCTGATGAGCCAGGAGGAGTTTGCCAGCAGCCTGGTCAAGACCGGGGTCGAACGCCTGGCCCTGCTGGGCAAGCATGCCCAGGCCTTGATGCAGGGCTACGTGGGGGAGGAGGTCGACCCCAGTGCCTTCAGTGAAACCGCCCTGAAAAAACTCCAGGCAGCGCGCATTCTCTGGCGCTCGGATGACCAGTCCGGGCTCAAGCTCAGCCACAGGGTTCGGGATCTGATTGCGGAAATGCTGGCGGATGAAAAACGCCGCCACGTCAATGCCGATGTCGCCGAAACCCTGGAGCTGGTTCGCAATCTGGTGCAGGGCTATCGTGAGGCCCAATCCCGTGGTGATTATCTGCTGGCCGAACAACAACAGCTGCGTCTGACCCAGGAAGTGGATGATCTCAACAGCCGTTTTGCCGATGCCATTGACAGTCTCTGGCAGCGCCTCAACAGTGATTTTGGTTTTGTCTCCAGCCTGAATGACAAGATTCGCGAAAATGAACGCGCTCAGAAGCAGATCACCCGTTTGCTGGACGGTATGGAGCTGATCGATTTTGATGAGCTGATCCAGCTGGTGGATGGCAATGGCCCGTTGCGTAAACTTCTGATCAGTCAGTTGCAAAATCAGCTGTCCAGCCACTACACCAGCCTGCGCGAAGTCCAGAGTCGTCTGGTGCAACTGATGGCACGCTTTCGTCAGCAGCAGGCCCGCAGTCTGTTGGTGAATGGCATGGTGGCTTTTCTGCGCGAGCATCCGGGTTTTCAGCCGGGTAATTATGCCAAGCGCAGCCAGGTGCCCGATCTGGTCAACCTGGCGGCTCCCCTGCATCCGGCTGCTGCCGTGGCCCTGGATCGCTCCAGTGAGAGTGATCTGCTCGCGGAATGGGTCAGGCAATTGCCCCGACGCCCCGAAACCTCGGTTGTGGCCCAGGTGGCAGCCCCGGCCTCCTGGCCAGAGGATGAGCAGGTGGCAGCCCGACAGCAAAAGCTCAAGCAGGCTGTGGAAGAGTTTTATCTGCAGGTGATAGATTCGGGGAAAGTGATCAGTGCTCTGGAGTATTGGCAGAACCACCAGTTGCCGTGGGACGCGGAAATCTGGCTTTACCAGGTGATTGCCGAGCACCAGGGCCTGCCTGCCCGGGAGCAAAACCAGTTTCGTCTCTGGCAGGAGGAAAGCCCGGCGAGTCGCTGGAATCAGGTCTACCTGATTCATGATGTCCACCTTCAGGTAGCCCCCACAGGAGCGACTGCATGAATCAGGCCAGGCTAAGCAGTGCTGCCCGCAAAATGCTCAGAGGCATCCAGCAAAAACTGAAAACCCACCCGCAGGTGGACAAACCCCTGAGCAGCCCCACTCTTCAGGAAATTCTGGCCTGGTGCCGGGAATTTCAACTGCATGAAGGCAGCCGCTGCGGTAGCAAACACTTTACCTTTGATGCCCTTTTCCTTAAACAGATCGAAAAAACTCTGAAGCAGTTGGGGCAGCATCCTCTGGCCCAGGAGTACCAGCACCTGAATCGTGAAGACCAGGCGGCCAGTGGACTGGATGAGTACAAGCAGCAGGGCGAGAAACCCCGTGAACAGCGTATTCTGGCCAAACTTCCAGCCGTTGCCGGGGATACCCTTCTGAAGATGCTTCTGCACAATCCGCAGCGCTTGACGCTGGATCTGGACTGGCGGGAAGTGGATCTGACCTGCTTTGAGCAACTTCTGGTGGTGGAAAATCTGGACAGCTTTTACAGCTATGCCGAGGGGGACTATGGATTGCCGGAGCAGCTCAACCAGGCCTTGGTGGTTTATCGCGGCGATCAGCTTTATGCTTCCGGTTTGAAGCAGTTGAAAAACTGCTGGCGCGACACCGGAAAGCCTTGTCTCTATCTGGGGGACTTTGATGCCAAGGGGGTGAATATCGCCCTGAATGAAGGCTACACCCACCTGCTGCTACCACCCCTGAGCTTTCTTAAAGACAAGGCCGCAGCTCTGCATCAGCCGGAACAGCAGTTGCTTTACCAGAAAAGCCTGCGTCAGAAATTACAGCAGTTACCCGCCAGCCATCCTTTGGTTGACTACCTGCGCCTGCTGGTCAATGACCAGCGTGGCCTCAAGCAGCAGTGGTTTCGTGAGACGCGGCTGGAACTACTGCCCTTGAAGTAACCCGGCTTGCGCACCTCCCTGTGCCTTCACTTTAAGCCTGATCCAGCTTGTCCTTGAGCAGTTGGTTCACCGCCTGAGGATTGGCGGTGCCCTTGGAGGCTTTCATCACCTGGCCGACAAAAAAGCCGATCATCTTGCCGCGTTTATCCGGCTCGGCAGCTTTGTACTGCTCCACCTGGGGCTGGTTGCTGGCAAGCACCTCATCAATGATGGCTTCAATGGCACCTGTGTCCGTGACCTGTTTTAAACCCTTGGCAGCAATGATTTCATCCGCAGTCTGACCGTCACCGGCCCAGAGGGCGGCAAACACCTGCTTGGCGGCCTTGCCGTTGATGGTGTCATCACCCAGGCGCTTAAGCAGACCGGCCAATTGTTCAGGAGCAACCGGTGCCTGGGTGATGTCCAGGCTTTCACGATTCAACTGGGCAGACACTTCGCCGGTCACCCAGTTGGCGGCCAGCTTGGCATCCCCGCAGATTTCCGTGACCCGGTCAAAATACTCGGCCAGCGGGCGGCTGGCGGCAAGAACCCCGGCATCATACTCGGACAGGCCCAGCTTGCTGGTAAAGCGCTGGCGCTTTTGTTCCGGCAATTCCGGCAGGCCTTCCTTCAGATGCTGGATATAGGCGGCATCCAACTCGATGGGCAAGAGATCCGGGCAGGGGAAGTAGCGGTAGTCATTGGCTTCTTCCTTGGTACGCATGGAGCGGGTTTCATCCTGATCCGGGTCATACAGGCGGGTTTCCTGAATGACACGGCCACCGTCTTCGATCAGCTCGATCTGACGCTCGATTTCGTGGTTGATGGCTTTTTCCACAAAGCGGAAGGAGTTGACGTTTTTGATCTCGCAGCGAGTCCCCAGCTTTTCCTGACCCTTGGGCCGGATGGAAACATTGGCATCGCAGCGCATGGAGCCTTCGGCCATATTGCCATCGGAAATACCCAGGTAGGTGACGATGGCATGAATCCCTTTCAGGTAAGCCACAGCTTCCTTGGCTGAGTTCATGTCCGGCTCGGAAACGATCTCCAACAGGGGTGTGCCTGCACGGTTAAGGTCCACACCGGTCATGCCGTGGAAGTCTTCATGCAGGCTTTTACCGGCATCCTCTTCCAGATGGGCATGGTGGATACGGATTTTTTTGATGCCACCGTCTTCCAGGGGAATATCCAGGTGCCCCAGACCGACAATGGGCTCGGCCATCTGGCTGGTCTGGTAACCCTTGGGCAGATCCGGGTAAAAATAGTTTTTGCGCTCAAAGGAAGAGCGGGGCGGAATCTCGGAGTTGACCGCAAGGCCGAACAGCACGGCCATTTCCACGGCCTTCTCGTTGAGAACCGGAAGAACACCGGGCATGCCCAGATCAATGACGCAGGCCTGGGTGTTGGGTTCGGCCCCAAAGCGGGTGCTGGCCCCGGAAAAAATCTTGGATTCTGTGGCGAGCTGGGCATGTACCTCCAACCCGATAACGGCTTCCCATTGCATAGTACTAACCTTTTAATTAACTGATTTTGCAAACTTTGCAGAAGCAGAACGAGTCACTTTTGCAAGCAGTGCTGCTCTCGACGCATTCGGCTTTCCTGCGACATGCATGGATGCATAAGTGCAGCGAAAGCAGGGAAAGCAAAAGCTGCCCTCAAGCGTCGCGCTGCGCAATCCCTGCTCCGCTGGACGCAGCAACTCCTTGCCGTGACTTGTTCTTAACCACCCATCTTTTATTAGGAAGCTTCTAATTAACGTAACGAGCGCAGGTAAGACAAGGCGAAATTGAACGAAAAAGCGGAGTTTACACGAAGTAAATGAGCATTTTGAGGCCAATTTCAACACAGTATTAGCAAGCGCAGTAGTTAATCATGGCTTCTTAGTCCAACCTGGGTGCCTGGAGGTGATGATCGGTCACCTGCTGGAACTGGTGGGCCACGTTCAGCAGTCGCCCTTCATCAAAGTGGTTGCCGATCAGTTGCATACCGATGGGGCGTCCGCCCACCTGACCCGCAGGCACTGACATGGCAGGCAGGCCCGCCAGGTTGACACCCAGGGTGTAAATATCTTCCAGGTACATCTGCACCGGATCATTGTTCTTGCTGCCCAGGTCAAAAGCCGGTGTGGGTGTGGTGGGTGCCAGCAGCAGATCCACCTCGTTAAAGGCTTTCTGGAAGTCTTCAGTGATCATGCGGCGCAGCTGTTGAGCCTTGCGGTAGTAAGCATCATAGAAGCCTTCGGAGAGGGCGTAGGTGCCGATCAGGATGCGGCGTTTGACCTCGGCTCCAAAACCTTCGCTGCGTGAGCGTTTGTAGAGGTCTTCCAGATCCTTGGGGTCTTCACAGCGATAACCGTAGCGTACGCCGTCAAAGCGGGATAGGTTGGAGCTGGCTTCAGCCGGGGCTATCACATAGTAGGCCGGAATCGCCAGGCGGGTCAGCGGCAGACTGACTTCCTTAATCTGGGCACCCAGTTTTTCCAGTTCCTGGATGGCGGTCTGCAGGCGTTCAGCCATTTCCGGGTTGAGGTCGTCACCAAAGTATTCCTTGGGCAAACCCAGTTTCAGGCCTTGCAGAGGCTCTTTCAGCAGGCTGGGGTAATCCGGTACACAGCGCTGGAGGCTGGTGGAGTCGCGGGGATCAAAACCGGCCATGGCTTTCAGTAGCAGGGCGCAGTCTTCGGCACTGCGGGCCATGGGGCCTGCCTGATCCAGGCTGGAGGCATAGGCAATGATACCCCAGCGGGACACACGGCCATAAGTGGGCTTGATGCCGGTAATACCGCAGAAGGCCGCCGGTTGGCGAATCGAGCCGCCGGTGTCGGTGCCGGTGGCGGCCGGTGTCAGGCGGGCGGCCAGGGCGGCGGCGGAGCCACCGGAGGAACCGCCGGGAACGGCCTGGGTGTCCCAGGGGTTTTTAACCGCTCCGTAGAAAGAGCTTTCGTTGGAGGAGCCCATGGCGAACTCATCCAGATTGGTTTTGCCCAGGGAAACCATACCGGCTGCGGCGAGTTTATCGACCACGGTGGCTGAATAGGGTGCAGTGAAATTATCCAGGATTTTGGAACCACAGGAGGTTTTGACCCCCAGGGTGCAAAAGATATCCTTGTGGGCCAGGGGGATGCCGGTCAGGGGGTTGGCCTGCTTCTGGCTGATGATTTCGTCGGCTACAGCCGCTTCCTTCAGGGCCTGTTCAGGCGTGACGCTGATAAAGGCATTCAGTTGGCTGTTGTGTTGCTGGATACGATCCAGAAAAGCCTGGGTGAGCTCGGTGCTGGAAAAATCACCAGAGGCCAGGCCTTGGGCCATCTGGGTCAGGCTCAGGTCAATCATGCTGTCTCCTAAAAATCGGCTGTTTCTGCAGGTTATTCGACGACACGGGGAACCAGGTAGAGTCCCTGTTCAGTGGCAGGTGCCTGCTTCTGCAGAAGCTCCCGGTCAACGCTTTCGGTCACTTCATCAATACGCAGGCGCTGGGTGGCATCCAGGGGGTGGGCCATGGGCTGAACATTATCAGTATTAATGGCCTGCATTTCGTCGACCAGATTGAGAATATTGCTGAGTGCCTGGGTGTAGTCTTCGATAGCCTGGGGTTCTAAAGTCAGGCGCGCCAGATGGGCGACCTTATGTAATTCTTCTGCTTCCAGTTTCATGTGGTAACCTTAGAGCTGGTTTAAACAAGCGATGACCGTTGTATCGCAGATCAAAGTCGTAAAGAATAGCATAGATTTAGTAGGGCAACTGTTAAAGTTGCTTGCCCTGACCCCCTCAGGTTGCTAGAGTTTCCGCCCAGAAGAGGGATTCATTAGGATAGGTCACCAAAAGCATGATTAAACGTCTCAGAGGTATGTTCTCCAGCGATTTGTCAATCGATCTGGGAACCGCAAACACATTGATTTACGTCCGCGGGCAGGGTGTGGTTCTTAATGAACCTTCCGTTGTGGCTGTTCGTCATCACGGCAACCAGCGCAGTGTGGCTGCAGTGGGTTTTGAAGCCAAGCGTATGCTGGGCCGGACGCCGGGCAATATTACCGCCATCCGACCGATGAAAGATGGTGTTATTGCCGACTTCCATGTCACTGAAAAAATGCTGCAGCACTTTATTTCCAAAGTGCACGACAACAATTTCTTCACCCCCAGTCCACGGGTTCTGGTCTGTGTGCCCTGCATGTCGACCCAGGTTGAACGCCGGGCCATCAAGGAGTCCGCTCTGGGCGCCGGTGCCCGCGATGTTTTCCTGATTGAAGAACCCATGGCGGCTGCCATCGGTGCAGGCTTGCCGGTTGATGAAGCCCAGGGCTCCATGGTGGTGGATATCGGTGGTGGCACCACAGAGATTGCCATTATCTCCCTGAATGGTGTGGTCTATTCGGAATCGGTTCGTATTGCCGGTGACCGTTTTGATGAATCCATCGTGGCCTATGTGCGTCGTCATTATGGCAGCTTGATTGGCGATGCCACGGCGGAGCGCATCAAGCAGGAAATCGGCTGTGCCTACCCAGGCAGTGACATCAAGGAAATTGATGTGCGTGGCCGCAACCTCGCTGAAGGTATTCCGCGCAGCTTCACCCTGAATTCCAATGAAATTCTGGAAGCTTTGCAGGAGCCTCTGGCGGCTATCGTCCAGGCCATCAAGAGTGCTCTGGAGCAATCACCTCCCGAACTGGCTTCGGACATTGCCGAGCGCGGCCTGGTACTGACCGGTGGTGGTGCTTTGCTCCGGGATATTGACAAGCTGATTGCCGAAGAAACCGGTTTGCCGGTTATTATTGCCGAAAACCCTCTGACCTGTGTGGCCTTGGGTGGCGGTAAGGCACTGGAGTTGATAGACCAACAGACTTTTGATCTGCTGGCGATTGAATAGTCAAGATTCCGGTGCTCCAGTCAGGAAACGCCCCTCTGCTTTCAGGGTGGCGTTTCTTGTCGTTTAAGTTGCTCATTTTATGAGGGTTCTACCATTAAGCAGCTTTTTGCCAAAGGCCCCTTTTTAGGCTACCGTTTGTTGATGGCCCTGCTTTTGGGGGCTGCTCTGATGACGGCTGAATACCGCTTTTCCGAAGTGGCCTATGCCCGTTCCTGGATGGCACTTCTGGTTACTCCTCTGCAATGGGCAGCCGATGCTCCGGGTCGTACCTGGGGGTGGGCCGTGGATAGTCTGGCCAATCGCAATCTGCTGCTGGAAGAAAATCGCGAACTGAAGTCCCAGGCTTTGGTTCTGGCGGAGCGCAGCCAGACGATGTCGGCTGTGGTGGCAGAAAATGTGCGCTTGCGGGAGCTCCTGAATGCCACCGAGCGAACCGAAGTGGACTATCTGACCGGCGAGCTGATCGGGGTCAATTACGATCCCTTTTCCCATCAGGTGATTATCAATCAGGGTCGCCAGGATGGTGCCTTTATCGGTATGCCTGTGGTGGATGCATCCGGGGTGATGGGGCAACTGATTTCGGTCAGCCCTTACACCAGCCGCTTGTTGCTGATTTCCGATACCAATCACGCAATTCCTGTACAGGTCAATCGCAATGGTTTGCGCTTTGTGGCTCAGGGCACGGGGCAGGTGAACCTTCTGCGTCTGGATCATGTCCCGGAAACGGCTGATCTGCGGGAGGGCGATCTGCTGATGACTTCCGGGCTGGGTGGACGTTTTCCTTTTGGCTATCCGGTTGCCCGGGTCAGCAGTATTTCCCATCAAAGAGGGGAGCCTTTCATGGATGTGGAGGCCCAATCCCTGGCCCAATTGAATCGCAGCCGTTACGTGCTCTTGCTTGATTATCAGCAATCCAGTCCGGAACAGCAGGCACCGGTAACGCTTGAGGAGGGCAACTAATGGCCGAGAAAAAATCCCAGGGTTTCTGGGTGATCCAGTTGACCTTCCTGGTGGCCCTTTATCTGCAGGCTCTTCCCATGCCGGATATTGTGCTCTACTGGCGGCCTGAGTGGATCAGTCTGGTATTGATTTTCTGGGCCTTGAGCCTGCCCCAGCGGGTGGGCATCGTGCATGGCTTTGCCTGGGGTCTGTTGCTGGATCTGATCGAGGGCACCCTGCTGGGCCACAACGCCATCGTACTGGCACTGCTGGGCTTTTTGTGCAATCGTTTCTATCAGCGTGTTCGCATGTATTCCATGCTCAAACAGTCGGCTCTGGTTTTTTTGCTGGTGGGAATCAGTCAACTGGTCTTTCAGTGGGTTCAGGGAATCTTCGGAGCCATGTCCGGGCTGGGCTTTCTACTCTTGCCGGCCCTGGTTTCCGGTGTACTCTGGGCCTGGGTCTTCACTCTTCTCCAAGGTGTAAAACGTCGCTTTGCCCTGGCCTGAACTCTGTTGCTAAGGAAAATCAATGAGCGAAGAAATACTCATCAACCTGACACCCATGGAAACGAGGGTTGCCCTGGTTGAGAATGGTGTGCTTCAGGAGGTCTATATTGAGCGCACCCGGCGCCGGGGCATTGTTGGCAACATTTACAAGGGCAAGGTGGTCAGGGTACTGCCGGGCATGCAGGCCGCTTTTGTGGACATTGGCCTGGAACGGGCTGCCTTTATCCATGTTGCCGAAGTGGCCAAGCCCTCCGCTGAAGGTGAAACGCCCAGCATCAGCCAGCTTCTGCATGAAGGTCAGCAACTGATTGTCCAGGTCACCAAAGACCCCATTGGCAGCAAGGGCGGACGGTTGACCACTCACCTCTCAATTCCTTCCCGTTATCTGGTGTACATGCCACAGACTCCCCATGTCGGTGTTTCCCAGCGCATTGAGCAGGAAGAGGAAAGGGAGCGACTGAAAAGCCTGGTTGGCCAGGGCATGTCCGAATTGCCTGGCGAGGAGCCGGGTGGCTTTATCCTGCGCACCGCTGCCGAGGGGGGCAATGGCGAGGAAATCCTGGCGGATATCCAGTTTCTGCATCGGGTCTGGAAAGCGGTGGAAAGGCGGATTAAACGCGAAACCGGAATCTGCTGTATTTATGAAGACCTGCCTTTATTCATGCGCTCCATGCGTGACTTTGTGCGGCCGGAAATTGAAAAAATCCGTATTGATTCCCGGGAAAACTTCCAGAAACTCAATGAATTTGTTGCCGAGTTCGTCCCCCAGTTGCAGGACAAACTGGAATATTATCCCGGTGAGCGTCCTATTTTTGATCTCTACAGCGTGGAAGACGAAATCCAGAAAGCCCTGATGCGCAAGGTGCAGCTGAAAAGCGGCGGTTATCTGGTGATTGATCAAACCGAAGCCATGACGACCATTGATGTCAATACGGGGGGGTTTGTCGGACACAGGAATCTGGAAGAAACCATTTTCAAGACCAACCTGGAAGCCGCCACAGCCATTGTTCGCCAGCTCAGGCTGCGCAATCTGGGTGGGATTATCATTATTGATTTTATCGACATGGATGATGTTGAGCATCAGCGGCAAGTGTTGCGCCTGCTGGAAAAAAACCTGGAAAGGGACCATGCTAAAACCAAGCTTTCCGGTGTCACTGAACTGGGTCTGGTGCAGATGACGCGCAAGCGCACCCGTGAAAGTCTGGAACAAATTGTTTGTGAACCCTGTCATTTGTGTCAGGGACGGGGAACCCTGAAAACCCCTGAATCCGTCTGCTATGAAATTCTTCGGGATTTGCTGCGCATGGATCGAGCCTACGGCGGTGAGTCCTATCTGGTGATGGCCGGTCAAGCTGTGGTGGATCGTTTTCTGGATGAAGAATCGGCAGCCGTGGCTGACCTGGAAACCTTTATTGCCAAACCCATCCGTTTTCAGGTTGAAACGCTCTACTCTCAAGAGCAGTTTGATATTGTTTTACAATAATTATGACAAGTCCAGCCACCCAAAAATCAGCCTGGCGCTGGTTTGTTTTGCAGTTGCCCCTCTGGTCTTTGCTGCTGCTGTTGGTGTTCGTTGCCCTGCTGGTTCTGCTGATTCGTTTTCTCCTGCCGCAACTGGATTCTACCCGGCCTGACCTGGAAGCCTGGCTGAATCAGCAGCTTCCTTTCTCTGTTCACAGTCAACAACTGACTGCCAGTCTTTACCGTATTGATCCGCGCCTTGTGGTAGATGAGCTGACCTTGGGTCATCAGGGGCAGGATTTTTTGCAATTGCAGCAGTTTGAAGCGGAAATGGACAGCTGGGCCAGCCTGTTGGCCTGGGCACCTCGCATGCAGGAAGTTCAGCTGCAAGGGCTGGAGATCTGGCTGGAGGAAACAGCCAGGGGCTGGCAGTTGGCCGGTTGGGAAGGTAGAACACCCGAGTCAGTGGAGCAGGATGCCAGTCAACTGGATCAACTGCTCGAATGGCTGGAATTGTTGCTGGTGCAGGGCGAATTGGATTTTGCTGATATCACCCTGAACCTGAAGCCTCTGGCCGGTGAAAGTCTCCAGCTGACGGCTCCCCACTTGAATTATCGTCGCTGGAGCCAGGGTCGCCAACTGGATTTTCAACTGGGACTGGAAGGCAAGCAGGCTTCATCACGCCTGCTGATCACTCTGGAGGGTGAGGACTTTGATCTTCAGGAATCGCGCCTGGATGCCTGGCTGAATCTGGAACACCTTGAAGTGGAAGACCTGCATTCCCTGTGGCCTGCATCCTTGCAGGAACAACTGGGTTTGCCGCAAGGCAGGGTTTCCCTGCAGGCCTGGCTGAGCCTTGATGAAGGCCGGGTTGAGGTGGAATTGCGCAGCCAGGAAGGCAACCTGGAACTGCAACCGGGTAACCTGGCTTTCCAAGATTTGGCACTCAGCCTTTCGGGGCAGGGTGAAAACTGGCAGGCCGACTGGCAATTAGCGGATTTAAGCTGGTCAGGGCAAAGCCTGAAGAGTTTGCAGGGACAACTTCATTATGACCCCCAAACCTGGCAAGTAATATTAAAGAGCCTGCCCCTGGTAGAAGCTAAATTGGCTTTGCTGGAGCTACCCCAGCCACCTGGCTGGCTGGTGAGGTTGCTTGAAGATCTTGACCCTCAGGGGCATCTGCAAAACCTCCATCTCACCTGGGGTGACGAGCAGCCCTGGAAAATCACCAGCCTGCTGCAAGACGTCACGGTGGGAGCCTGGTCAGGCGCGCCGGGTGTGGATAATCTCAATGCCTGGCTTGAAGCAACAGCAGAAGGCGGGCGGGTGGTTTTCAAGCCGCAGCCACTGAAACTTTTTTTCCCCGACCTTTATACACAGCCTTTTCAGCTCAGCAGTGGACAGGGTGAGGTGAGCTGGTGGCTGGATCAGGAAACAGTCTGGGTTGAGGGACGCAAGCTGTTGGCCCAGCTGCCGTTACCCGAACCGCAAAACCCGCAGCAGGCTTCACAGGTGAGCGGGAATTTCAGTTTGCAATTGCACCCCCAAGATGACCGCCTGTATTTGAATCTGGGCTTGCAACCCACTCGCTTGACGGCCCACCGGCAATTGGTGCCTGAGCGTGTGTTGCCGGATGAAGTCTATTCCTGGTTGCAGGAAGCGTTGCAGGAAGGTCAGGTGCAACAGGGTGGGTTTATATTTGCCGGGTCGTTACGCTCAAACTCCAATCCCAACTTTCAGTTTCAGGGCGATTTCCAGGATGCCCGACTGGCTTTTGATCCTGACTGGCCGCTGTTGAATCACCTGGATGGCTGGGTGCGTGTGGATCAGGGTTTGACCCAGGGGCAGGTCAGTCGGGGGCGTCTGCTGGATGCCCGCTTGCAGCAGGCGGATTTTTTCACAAGGTGGCAGGGCCGGGAACAATTACTGAAGGTTCAGGCGCAAATCAGCAGTGAACTGGCCGAATTCCCAAAATTAATTGCCCAAAGCCCCCTGCAGGGTTGGGTGCCCGAGGCTTTGCACAGTTGGCAGTACCAGGGACGAAGTGAAGGCAGCCTGGAGTTGCAGATTCCATTTTATGAGCATTCCGATGATCTCCAGGTTGATCTGCATCTGGATGTGGATGAAGGGCGTCTTTATCTCAGTCAGGCTGACCTGCAACTCGATGCCCTGCAGGGAAACCTGGATTTCAATCTGGACCAGGGCCTGGAAGGCAGCCGTTTGGCCGGCAGGCTCTGGGAGCAGCCTTTTGAGGCCCGGATTCAGGGTCAGGAAAATCGCCTGACTTTTGCAATGACTCCCAATCTGACCAATATTTTGAATTGGCTGGAGTGGCCTTCCTGGCCCTGGGCCGAGGGGGCTGCAGCAGTGCAGGGTGAATGGGTGTTGGACCCACTGAGCGCTCTGGAAATCCACTCCATCTTGGAAGGGGTGAGTCTCGACCTGCCAGAACCTTTTGGCAAATCAGCCCCTCAGCAAAAACCTCTGTATTTACGCCTGGACTTTGCTGAGGAGGAGATTCCTCTAGTGCTGCAAGTGGGCGATCAACTGCAGGTGAACAGTCAACTGGGCGATGAGAATCAGGGGATTCGTGTTGACCTGGCCGACCAAGCCGTCCAGTCTTCAGGCCTGCCGGGAGAGCCGGGTGTCCGTGTGGATGCACAGCTCGATAGGGTGGATCTGGATCTGCTCTGGCGCTGGTGGCAGAAGCATTATGTTGAAGGTGCGGATGCGACGAGAGTGGCAGGAATAGAAGAAGCTGAAGGCTTGCCAGACCCGCTGTTGCCAGCAGAGTTGCGCCAGGTAACGGCCCGTATTACCGAAACAAGCTGGCAGCAAACCCCTCTGGGGCCTTTGTACCTGAATTTGCAGCATCAACAACCTGATATCCAGCTGCAGGTGATTTCCGACCCTTTGATTGGACGCTTGCATTGGCAGAATCCTGACTCCCGAGTACAACTGGATCTGGATCGCCTCAAGCTGCCGGGTAAAAAAAAACCGACACAATCTGAGAGCGATGAACCCTATTTTCCGGGAAGCCGACGCCAGGAGATGCTGGCTCTTCGCCCCGAAGATTTCCTGGAGGGTAGTCAGCCGGGTCAATGGCCGGATCTTGACTGGTCAGTGGCCAGTTTGGAGCAGGGACAAAAGGCTTGGGGTCGTTGGCAGGGGGTGGTCAGAACCGATGCCCAGCAGTTGGCCTTGACAGAGGTTCAGGGTGATCTGGGGCAGAGCCGTGTCAGCGGTGAGCTGCTCTGGAGGCTGAAGCCCCAATCCAGCAGCCGCCTTGAAGTGCAAATCCAGGGGAAGGACCCGGCACCGGCCCTCAGGGCCGTCACGGCTGCAAAATCACCTCTGGTGAGCGAGAGCCATGCCATGGAAGGGCAGTTCACCTGGCCGGGTTCCCCAGCAGCCTTTTTGTTGCCACGGGTTGACGGTGAGATAGAGCTGTTGTTTAAGAAGGGCTATTTCCCGGAAACAGAAGGCACTGCTCTGGGGGCCAGTCGTTTTTTTGGGTTGATGAATCTGGATAATCTGGTTCGCCGTATGCGCCTGGATTTTTCCGACCTCACCACTGAAGGCGTGAGTTTCGATCGCCTGGAAGCCAGCTATCAGCTTGAGGAAGGTTATCTGCGCAGTCTGCAACCCGCCCTGATGCAAAGTTCGGCAACCCGTGTCAGTCTCGCCGGAGAGATTGATTTGCTGGAAGAAACCCTGGATCAAGAGCTCAAGGTCACCCTGCCGGTGGGGCAGACGCTCCCTTTGGCTGCAGTTGCCTTGGGAGCCCCCCAGATTGGAGCTGCCATCTGGCTGGGCCAGAAGTTTCTGGGTCTGTTTTTTGATACCCGGCGTGAGGCGCTTTACGAAGTGCGGGGGTCAATTCGTCAGCCTGAGGTAAAACTGAAAGAGTTACGTTAGGGTTAACTGGAATCAATATTATTGTTGCTCACAGACTTCTCTTAGATAACGAAACAGTTTTCGGGCCTGGGCCGGGGGTTTGTCTTCGCTTCTTTCCTTGCGGGCATTGCGGATCAGCTGACGCAGTTTCTGAACTTCACAGTCTGGCCAGTTTGCAATGAATTCCGGCAAGGCGGCATCATCTTCAATCAGGCGTTCCCGCCAGTGCTCGAGTTGCTGGAAGTGCTGGGCATAGGCTTCGGAGCTGGCATCAAACAGGGCCACGGCCTGGGCAATGGCTTCATGATCGGCTGAGCGCATCAGTTTTCCAATTCGCTGCAATTGCCGTCGGCGGGCCTCATGGGATTTGATGCGTTGGTATTCCACCAGAGCATCCTGCAGTTCTTCGGTCAGGGGAACACTTTGCAGCTGTTTCTTGTTCAGATCCAGCAGTTGTTTGCCCAGTTCTTGAAGCTGCAGCATTTGCCGCTTGATTTCACTTTTGCTGGGGGGCAGGTTTTGTTCCTGCTCTTCATGGGGTTCATTCTTCTTCATCAAATCGGGCCTGAATCAATTCATCTAGGGCCGCCAGAGCAGCCTCGGCATCTTCACCTTCAGCGCGAAGGTGCAATTGGGTACCACAGGGTGCAGCCAGCATCAGCAGCTGCATGATATTACGGGTATTGGCGGTCTTGTCCCCCAGAATCAGCTCGGTTTTTGCCTGGTATTGCTGGCTGACCTGAACAACACGGGTTGCTGCACGGGCATGCAATCCCTTCTTGTTGATCAGTGTGATGGTCTTTTCTGGCATGGGGTTAATCGGTTTGTGTGTTCAGATGGAGTTCACGATGACGGGTTTGTACATCCGGGTGCAGGTCCTGAAAATACTGCCCGAGTTTCTCTGCCAGATAAACAGAGCGGTGCTGGCCACCTGTGCAGCCAATGCACACAGCAACATAGCTGCGGTTGCTTTCCACAAAGCGGGGTAGCCAGTGCTCAACAAAGCTTCTGATATCGTCAAACATTTCCTGGGGGCGGCTGGATTCTTTGAAAAAGTCGATGACCTGGCTATCCAGTCCGGTGAGCCCCCTTAGTTTGATGTCCCAGAAGGGGTTGGGCAGGCAGCGGACATCAAACACCAGGTCGGCATCCAGCGGCACACCTTTTTTAAAGCCAAACGACTGGAACAACAGGGTGGTTGGCTGGTTGGCTGATTCGGCCACTTCCCGGGCAATTGTGCTGCGCAGTTCGTGAACCGACAAACGGGTGGTGTCCAGGGTCAGTTGTGCGACATTGGCCAGAGGGTCCAGCAGTTGCTCTTCCTGGTCGATGGCTTCACTGAGCGACAGTTTACCCTCCCGTGTCAGAGGGTGACGTCGCCGGGTTGATGAAAAGCGCTCCAGCAGGGTTTTGGCACTGGCATTCAGGTAGACAACATTGACCTCGACACCTTCAGCCGTCAATTCCTGCATGATGGTGGGGAAATGATCCAGGTCCCGCGAGAGGTTGCGGGCATCGATGCTGACCGCGACACGACTGAGGTTGGACTGGATTCGGGCCTGTTCAGCCAGGGGGATCAGCAGCCCGGCAGGCAGGTTGTCGATGGCATAGTAGCCCAGGTCCTCCAGAGCATGCAGAGCCGCACTTTTGCCTGACCCTGAGCGTCCGCTGATAATCACCAATTGCATGGGCTCCTCCTTGGTCGCTGGTCAGGAAAATCTTGAGGTTTAACTGCTTACGCCAAGGGTCAGCAGTTCATGAAGTTTTTCCGGCTGATCGGATTTGCGCAGAGCCTTGCGCAGGTCGTCCTGGGCAAAGGTTTCGGCAAGATTGGCCAGAGTTTGCAGGTGGGCTTCATTGGCATCTTCCGGAACCAGAAGCAGGAAGATAAGATCAACCGGCTGGCCATCAATGGCATCAAAATCAATTTTATCCCGCAATCGAATAAAAGTGCCTATGGCTTCCTTGCAGTGGCTGATCCGGCAGTGGGGGAGAGCGACACCCTCGCCAATACCTGTGCTGCCCAGTTTTTCCCTGGCAATCAGTCTGGAAAACACTTCTTCGCTGTCCAGTGCGGGGATCTGCTGGGCAATAAATTTGCTGAAGTATTCCAGAACCCGTTTTTTGCTGCCCCCTGGCACACCGAAAAGGGTGCGCTCAAGGGTCAGGATTTCGTTTATCTGCATGATGGCCGGATGAGTAAGATGGTTTTAGTGGGTGGAGCCCTGCTGGCGTGCCTGGCTTTTTTCCTTGTGCTTGATCAGTTGACGATCCAGCTTGTCAATCAGTTGGTCTATGGCTGAATACATGTCTTCCGTTTCTCCGCTGGCATGGATTTCACCACCGGCAACCTTCAGGGTTGCTTCAGCAATCTGGCGCAATTTGTCAACGGTCAGGGTCACTTGAACATTGGTAATCTGATCGAAATGACGCTCTAACTTGGCAAACTTGGTTTCTACATAGTCACGAAGTGCATCGGTCAGTTCTACGTGGTGGCCAGTAATATTCAGCTGCATAGTGGGCTCCTGTTGTCTTGATTGTACACTTTCATTGTAACGCTTTTTATCATAAAGCAAAGCCCTGATCGGCAAGCGTTAAGCATATAAATGCCTTGACAAAATAAGCATTTAGCGCAGTCGCTTTCTTTCACTGGAAGGGGGTATACCCAAAGCCTCACGATATTTGGCAACGGTGCGTCTGGCAATCTGGATGCCAGAGTCAGCCAGGAGGTCGGCCAGCTTGCTGTCGGACAGAGGTTTTTGGGGAGGCTCATTGGAGATCAGCTTTTTGAGCATGGCCCGGATGGCTGTGGAAGAGGCCTCCCCGCCTTCTGCAGTGGATACGTGGCTGGAGAAGAAATACTTCAGCTCAAAGAGGCCGCGGGGGGTGTGAATGTATTTTTGTGTTGTGGCCCTGGAGACGGTAGATTCATGCATTTCAATGGCGGTGGCAATATCCGCCAGAACCATGGGCTTCATGAACTCTTCGCCTTTCTCCAGAAAGTCCTGCTGGACTTCGACAATTTTACTGCCCACCTTGAGGAGCGTTTCACTGCGGCTTTGCAGGCTTTTGATCAGCCACTGGGCCTCACGAAAATGATCCTTGAGGTATTGGTTGGTGTCGCTGGAATCGGCACGCCGTATCAGGTCGGCATACTGGGGCTGTACCCTGAGTTTAGGCAGGGTTTCCGGGTTGAGTTCAACCCGCCAGCCTTGCTGGGTTCGGGTCACCAGCAGGTCGGGTATGACGTAACTGGAGGTTTCACTTTCTATACTGCTGCCGGGACGCGGGTTGAGCTGTTGAATCAGGGTGATGATCTCATGCAGTTCATCTTCATGCTTGAGCTTGAGGCGGCGCATCAGAAAGCGATAATCCCGCCCGGCCAGGATTTCCAGGTACTGGTCAACCAGGCGTCGCGCCTGAGGCAGGTAAGGGGTGTCCTCGGGCAGTTGTTCCAGTTGCAGGAGCAGGCATTCGCGCAGATCCCTGGCACCCACGCCGGGGGGATCAAAGCGCTGGATCAGTTTCAGTAGAGCAAGGACTTCTTCGCAGGTGAGGTCACTGAACTCCTCATCCTGGCTTTGCAGGGAGTCACAGATAACCTGGGGGTCTTCGCTCAGATAACCTTCCGGGTTGATGCTGTCGATCAGGGTTTCCCCGATGATACGGTCGCGTTCATTATGCAGGCTGAGATTGAGTTGCCAGAGCAGGTGATCAATCAAACTGGTGCTGGCCGTATCTCTTTCGTAATTGTCCTGGAAGTTATCCTGATGACCGCTGGGCGGTGAGTAATCATGGCTGTAGACATCCTCCCAGGCGGTGTCCACGGCCAGCTCTTCCGGCAAGCGTTGCTCTTCCCACTGGTTCATTTCCGTGGCAGTGGCTTCCTGCTGGGCTTCTGCCTTGTTGGCTTCGCGGGTTGAGGTGTCAAAAGGATCGGGTTCAACGGCTGGAACGGCCTGATCCGTTTCTTCCAGCTCAAGTAGCGGATTGGATTCCAGTGCCTGTTGTATTTCCTGTTGCAAATCCAGAGTGGACAGCTGCAACAGGTAAATGGCCTGCTGTAACTGGGGCGTGATGACCAGGTTCTGGGAGAGGTTCAGCCCTAGGCTGGGTTTCATTGACATACACTTGATGACCGCTGTTCGCAACTGATATGGAAAAATGGCAATTCAGCATTCATGCAATCAGCAAATACTGTGCCATTACCTGTTAACACTTTATATCTTAAATTGCTCGCCCAGGTAAACCCTTCTGACATCCGGATTGCCCAGAATGGCTTCGGCATCCCCCTGAGCGATAATGCTACCTTCGCTGACTATGTAGGCTCTTTCGCAGATCTCCAGAGTTTCGCGGACATTATGGTCGGTAATGAGTACGCCGATATTGCGGGCCTGCAGTTGGCGAATAATGCCCATGATTTCCGCCACGGAAATGGGATCAACCCCGGCAAAGGGTTCATCCAGAAGAATGAAATCCGGTTCATTGGCCAGGGCGCGAGCAATTTCCACCCGCCGTCGCTCGCCACCGGAAAGGCTCATGCCCTTGTTCTTGCGGATACCGGTAATTGAAAACTCGTCCAGCAGTTGTTCCAGTAACTCCTGGCGGCGCTGCTTGCTGAGTTCCTTGCGCAGCTCCAGAATGGCCTGAATGTTGTCTTCCACACTGAGTTTGCGGAACACCGAGGCTTCCTGGGGCAGATAACCGAGCCCGGCATGAGCTCGACCGTGCATGGGTAGTTGGGTGATGTCCTGCTGATCCAGGGTGATGCGCCCGGCATCGGCTTTCACCAGCCCGACGATCATGTAAAACGAGGTGGTTTTGCCTGCGCCATTGGGGCCCAGTAAACCGACGATTTCACCCTGACTGACTTGCAGGCTGATGTCCTTGACGACCTTGCGGCCCTTGTAGCTTTTCTGCAGTTGGCTGGCAACCAGAGTTTTGCTCATGCTCAGTCCCCGTTGCGTTTGGGCGTAAGGATGACTTCAATTTTTGAGTCTTCGGATTCGGCCTGTTCGGCAACCAGATCCTGGGTGGTCAGGTGATAGGTCAGGCGATGACCGCGGAAGTTGTCTTCTCCCTGACGAAGGTGGGCTTGTCCGGTCAGAATGACTTTTTCTTCGGCAGGGTGGTAGTCGATGCTTTCGGCCCAGGCTTCCACCTGGGGTTGTTCCAGGTCAGGGCGATCACGCATATAGGCCAAGTCTTCGGAGCCTTCCGCCAACAGTCGGTCGAGCTGGCCCTGGGGCGCACGATAGAGGGTCAGGGTTGTTGCTTCCAGACGCAGTTCACCCTGTGAGGCTTCAACGTCACCCTGATAAACACCCACCTGGCGCTCATTGTGCCATTCCATGCGTTGAGCTGAAACCTGTACGGGCTTGTCTCTGTCTTCGGGCAAAGCCTGCAGGCTGTTGCTCAGGAATAACAGGGCCAGCAGAGGGAGGGCGTTACGAAGGAGCAGTGCAATCGGTGTCATTCTGTGTCCTGGTTTTCGCTGTCGGGAAGCTGGGTAAGATAGTGGCTTTGCACATCTTGCAAAAGAGTGACCTGACCCTGATCCAGGGTGGCAAAAAGGCCATTACCCTGAGTCAGGCCCGCCGGGCTTTGGAAGGTGACTGGGTCCGAGGTTTGTGCCGTTTCCTGCTGGATGTCCAACCATAAACGCCGGGTTAGAAATTCCGGGGTATAGTCGGAATTCGGATTGATGGGAGTCAGGCGAACCTCGTTTTCCAGGAATATCTCCTCTTCACCGCGTATCTCCCCGTCATGGGCCTGAATCACCCAGAGCTGTTGGCTTGGGGTCCAGTGGCGTACATGGGGTTGGGTAAGGTGAGTCAAATCACTTTCCGGGTAGTGAGTGATCACTTCACCTTCCAGGGTCTGGAAATGCCGCCCTTCACTGTTGAAACGTTTCAGCTCGGCCTGTTCCAGATAGTAATCCGGCTCGCCATGCTTCTGGGGCAGGGCCGTGTGCGGTGCTGGTTGGGACAGATCCTGAAGCCAGACCAGCCAGCCCCCGACAAGCACCAGTGCCAGCAGACTGAACAACTTGCGGTTGCCGGGTTGCCGGATAAAGCCTTGTATTGCTGCTTTAAGCCACTGCATGCTTTTAGAGTACATTCTGGTTGAACAGATAGTGATTCAGGCATTCCTGCCAGTTGCCCTGGGCTTGCATGATCAGGTCGGTGAGTTCGCGGACTGCGCCCTGGCCACCAGAGCGCTGAGTAATGTAATCACCCTGCTGGCGGATGTATTCAGGAGCATTGGCAACCGTCGCACCAAAACCTGCTTTGCGGATTGCGGCCAGGTCGGGCAGGTCGTCACCACAGTAGCCAATCTGCTCCCAACCGAAATTCAGCTGCTCGGCCAGCTCGGTCAGAGCCACCAGCTTGTCTTCACGCCCCTGCATAACCCAGTTGATCTTCAGGGCTGCGGCTCTTTGACTGACAATACTCGAATCTCTGCCGGTAATGATGGCGACCTCAACACCACTGGCCTGGAGCAGCTTGATGCCCTGGCCGTCCTGGGTGTTGAAGCTTTTGGTTTCACTGCCATCGGCATGGAAGTAGAGGCTGCCATCGGTCAGGACGCCATCCACATCCAGTGCCAGAAGGCGCAGAGGGCGCAGTTTGTCGAGCAGGTTTTTGGACAGATCCATAAATTCTCGCAGGGTTAAATGACACCGGCTTTGAGCAGGTCATGCATATTGAGGGCGCCAACCACCTGTCCCCGGTCATTGGTGACAGGCAGGGCGGTGATTTCATTTTTTTCCATCAGGTGGACGGCTTCGGCAGCCAGAGCTTCAGGATGAATGCTTTTACCACCCCGGGTCATCAGCTCTGCCACCTGCAGATCATGCAGATTGGCCTGCTGATCCAGAGTGCGGCGCAAGTCACCATCGGTGTAAACGCCCAGCAGCTGCCCCTGTTCATCCAAAATACAGGTGAACCCCAGCCCCTTACGGGTCATTTCCAGCAGGGCTTCCCTGAGGCTGGCGGAGGATTTGACCTGGGGAATGGCGGCTTCCTTGTGCATGACATCGGCCACTCTCAGCAACAAGCGGCGACCCAGGCTACCGCCGGGGTGCGAGCGAGCAAAATCATCAGGACCAAAGCCACGGGCTTCCAGTAGAGCGATGGCCAGGGCATCGCCCAGTACCAGGGCTGCCGTGGTGCTGGAGGTGGGGGCCAGGTTCAGTGGACAGGCTTCACGGCTGATGCTGGCATTCAGGTGCACACTGGCTTCCCGGGCCAGCGTGGAAGCCGGTGCCCCGGTGATGCTGACCACGGGAATGCCCAGGCGTTTAAGCTGGGGCAGCAGGGAGGTGACTTCCTGGGTTTCACCGGAATTGGAAAGAGCAACCACCAGATCACTGCGGGTGACCATGCCCAGGTCACCATGGCTGGCTTCACCGGGATGCATGAAAAAAGCCGGGGTGCCGGTACTGGCCAGAGTGGCTGCAATCTTGTTGGCGATATGCCCGGACTTGCCCATGCCGGTAACCACCACGCGGCCTGAACAGTGTAAAATAAGATCACAGGCCTGGCTGAAGTCGGCATCCAGGTGCTGGGTGACCTCTTCCAAAGCTGCAATTTCCAGTTGCAGGGTGCGCCGGGCACTGGCCAGAAAATCAGTAGCAGTCATAAGATGGCTTGAAAACTCCGCAAATGAGTTGAAGTAAGCAGATTAAAGGCGGACTTGTGTTAGCGCCAGGTAATCTTTAGATTATACCCTCTTTTGTCACCACTTCGTAGTTGGTAAACCTATGTCCGATGATCTGGCGCTGGTTGAAGATCTGCATTTTTCCCATGGCGACACGGTGATTTTTTCCGGCGTCAACCTGCGTCTGCGCCGGGGCAAGATTACCGCTGTTCTGGGTCCCAGCGGCACCGGTAAAACCACCCTGCTGCGTTTGCTGGGTGGTCAGTTGCAGCCCGATTCGGGCCTTGTTCAGGTCTTTGGGCAGGAAGTGGTAGGCCTGGAACGCAAGGCTTTGTTTCAGTTGCGCAAGCGTATGGGCATGCTGTTTCAGTCGGGTGCCCTGTTCACGGATATGAGTGTTTATGAAAATGTGGCCTTTCCGCTGCGGGTGCATACTGACTTGCCGGAGTCGATGCTGCGCGATCTGGTTCTGATCAAGCTGGAAGCGGTGGGGTTGCGGGGTGCGCGGAACCTGATGCCTGCTGAGCTGTCCGGGGGCATGACACGACGGGTGGCCCTGGCCCGTGCCATTGCCCTGGACCCTGAATTGCTGATGTACGATGAACCCTTCGTCGGCCAGGATCCGATTTCCATGGCGGTGCTGGTGCAGTTGATCCAGCGTTTGAATCAGGCGCTGGGACTGACTTCCGTGATCGTTTCCCACGACATAACCGAAACCCTGTCGATTGCCGATTATGCTTACATTCTTTCTGGTGGCAAAGTGATTGCCGAAGGCACGCCTGAGGAGCTGGAAGCAACCGAACAGGCCGAGGTGCGCCAGTTTGTGGCGGGTCTGCCGGACGGCCCTGTGCCTTTCCATTACCCGGCACCGGATTACCTGGAAGACCTTTTTGGGGAATCTCTGTCCCCTGCCGGAGGCCAAGATGCTTGACGGGCTGGCTGTTGTGGGCCGTAAAACCCTGCTGGGTGTCGCTGCCCTGGGGCGCTCTGGCGTTTTTCTTCTGCAGTCACTCTGGGGTTGGCCGCAATCCTGGAAAGCCTTGCGTCTCTGGGTGGATCAGGTTTATTCGATCGGGGTGCTGTCGCTGATTATCATTCTGGTCTCCGGCTTGTTTATCGGTATGGTTCTGGCCTTGCAGGGCTACACGATCCTGGTGGACTTTGGCGCTGAACAGGCGCTGGGGCAGATGGTTGCTTTAAGTCTGACCCGTGAGCTGGCGCCGGTGGTGGCTGCCTTGCTGTTTGCAGGCCGGGCCGGTTCCGCCCTGACCGCTGAAATAGGCTTGATGAAGGCAACTGAACAGCTGTCCAGTATGGAAATGATTGGTGTTGATCCCTTGAAACGCATCGTTGCGCCCCGATTGTTGGCGGGTTTCTTTGCACTGCCGCTGCTGTCTCTGGTGTTTGCCATGGTGGGGATCAGTGGTGGCTGGATGGTAGGTGTTGACTGGCTGGGCGTGGATGGCGGTGCCTTCTGGAGTAACATGCAGGCTGCCGTGGATTTTCGGGGTGATATCCTCAATGGGGTCATTAAAAGTCTGGTGTTTGCCTTTGTGGTGACCTGGATTGCTGTGTTTCAGGGTTATGACCTGGTGCCGACTTCCGAAGGGATCAGTCGTGCAACAACCAAGACGGTTGTCTATTCATCGCTGGTGGTGCTGGGTCTGGATTTTATCCTGACTGCCCTGATGTTCAGCAATATTTAACAAGTGGAGTCGTCTAATGCGTAATCAGCGCTGGGTGGAAGTGGCCGTGGGTGGCTTTATGCTGCTGGGGGTGCTGGCACTGGTGTTCATGGCTTTCAAGGTGAGCGGTCTGGCCTGGGAATCCAACCGGGAGAGCTTTAAGGTGGATGCCTATTTTGGTGATATCGGTGGCCTCAAGACCCGCTCCAAGGTCACTCTGGCCGGGGTGACCGTGGGCCGGGTGGCTTCCATAGAGCTGGATGAAGAATGGTTTGAAGCCCGGGTGGTCTTGGAGCTGAATACCAGCCTGGAGGGTAAGCTGAGCAGTGACACGGCGGCTGCCATTCAGACCGCAGGCCTGCTGGGTGACAACTACATCAGCCTGACACCGGGAATAGAGGATTCGACGCTGGGAGAGGGCGACACCCTGAAAGACACCCAGTCGGCCCTGATTCTGGAGCAACTGATCAATCAATTCATCAGCAATTCATCAGGGGATTAGTTATGTACAGGTATGTAATGGGTCTGCTGCTGGCGCTGGTTTTACTGCCTGGAATGGCCCTGGCGGAAACCTCGGCAGCCTACAGGGTTGTTGAAACAGGTATTGAAAAAGTAACCGGTGTTTTTGAAAAGCACAGGGATTCCTATCAACAACAGCCGGATCTTCTCTACCAGGCCTTGTCGGATGCTCTGGAGCCTTACGTGGATTTTCGCTACATCAGTGCAAGGGTCATGGGTGGACGTTATTTTCGCGCGGCCAGTCCGGAGCAGCGAAGCCGTTTTGCCGAAGCCTTTCAAACCACTCTGGTGGAAACCTTCGGCAAGGGGCTGATCAATTTTGATTATCAGGAATTTGATCTACAGTACCGGGAGACCGCTAACCGTCATGAAGACCAGGATACCGTGGAACTGGAAGTGGTTGCCGATGATGGTGAGCGTTATCCCCTAGTGTTTACCCTGCGCAAGAAAGAGGATGAGTGGCAAATCATCAACCTGATCATCAATGGTGTTAACCTGGGTCTGACCTTTAACAGCCAGTTTGATCGCGCCATGCGTGAAAACAGCAGGGACTTTGACCGGGTGATTGAAAACTGGTCACCGGATGACGCCCTGGATGAAATTGATGAAGAAGCCTGAATTGATCGTTCAATCAGCAACAGCCTGGGAGCTGCACGGTCGCGTGGATTTTGCCGATGCTCCGGAACTGGCTGCGGCCTTTGAGCCACTAGCTCAGCAAAGTTATACCTTGGACCTGAAAGCAGCCACAGGCGGTGCCCCTTTGTTGTTGGTGTTGCTGGCCTGGTGCCGTCAGGCCAGGGCGGTCGGTGCCGATTTGCAACTGACCAGGGCAAGCCAGGGACTGCAGCGCCTGCTTGCCCTGAGTGATCTGGAGCGCCTGTTGCCTCTGGATCAGGGCTGATCGCCCGGAATTGATGGTGTCCCTGGATACCTCATTTCGGTTATCATGCCAACCAAAATTTTCTATACAGCATCCGTTACAGGGTGTTCATCCATGAGGAAAGTCCATGCAAGCACATGAGCTGAAAGAGCTTTTAGAAAGCCGCTTACCCCAGTGTGAGTTTATTGTTCAAGGTGATGACGGCCAGCATTTTCAGGTGATTGCCATTAGTGAGGCCTTTGCTGAACTTAAAATGCCCGTTAAAAAGCAACAATTGGTGATGAGCCAGTTGAGTGAAGAAATTGCCAGTAACCAGGTGCATGCTGTTGCCCTGAAAACCTACACTCCAGAAGAATGGGCCAAGGTTAAAGACCTTCAGGTCGGATAAGGGCAAGCAAAGATGGATAAACTAATCATTCAAGGGGGACCACCCCTGGATGGCGAAGTATGGATTTCCGGTGCCAAAAACTCGGCACTGCCGATACTTTCGGCCAGTTTGCTGGTCAAGGGGCCGGTCTCCATAGGTAATCTGCCGCATTTGCACGACATCACCACCATGATTGAGCTGCTGGGTGGTATGGGTGTTCGGGCAGTGATTGATGAGAAGATGTCGCTGGAGCTGGATGCCAGCCACCTGAAAAACTGTGTCGCCCCTTATGATCTGGTCAAAACCATGCGGGCCTCCATTCTCGTGCTGGGGCCGCTGATGGCTTGCTATGGCAAGGCCGATGTTTCCCTGCCCGGTGGTTGTGCCATTGGCAGTCGTCCGGTCAATCTGCATATCAATGGCTTGCGCCAGATGGGTGCCGACATTCGGGTGGAAGAAGGTTATATCCGTGGCGAGATCCAGGGGCGTTTGCAGGGTGCGCGCATTGTTTTTGATACCGTTACAGTAACCGGTACCGAGAACCTGATGATGGCCGCGACCCTGGCCGAAGGGCAAACCGTTCTGGAAAATGCTGCGCGTGAACCGGAAGTGGTGGATCTGGCTGAATTCCTGAATGCCATGGGTGCCAGAATCACCGGCCAGGGAACAGACACCATCATCATTGAAGGTGTTGAAAAACTGCAGGGTTGTCACTATGACGTGATTCCGGATCGTATAGAAGCGGGTAGCTTTCTGGTTGCTGGTGCTGCGACCAGTGGCCGGGTTCGGGTCAAACGCATGCGTCCGGACATTCTGGATGCTGTGCTGGCCAAGTTAAAAGAGGCAGGCGGCACAATCACTTCCGGCCCCGACTGGATTGAACTGGACATGGAAGGTCGCCGTCCGCGTGCTGTCAGCATCAAGACTTCGCCCTATCCCGGCTTTCCCACGGATATGCAGGCGCAGTTCATGGCCATGAATGCCGTGGCGGAAGGCACCGGCACGGTCATAGAAACCATCTTTGAAAACCGTTTTATGCATGTGCAGGAAATGCATCGCATGGGTGCGGATATCCAGGTCGAAGGCAATACAGCCATTATCAAGGGTGTCGAAAAACTGACTGGAGCACCTGTCATGGCCACGGACCTTCGTGCCTCAGCCAGTCTGGTGATTGCCGCCCTGGTTGCTGAGGGTGAAACCCTGGTTGACCGTATTTATCATATTGACCGCGGCTATGAATGCATTGAAGAAAAGTTGATGCTGCTGGGTGCCAAGATCAGGCGGGTAGCCTCCTGAACCGGAAATAATAGAGAGACAAGATGCCGCAAAGTTTAACTCTGGCTCTTTCCAAAGGGCGCATACTGGATGATACCCTGCCACTCCTGGCAGCAGCGGGTATCGAGCCTGCTGAAGATATCAAGAAAAGTCGCAAACTGGTCTTTGATACCAATTTGCCCGGCGTGCGTCTGCTGGTGATACGCGCCACCGATGTTCCCACCTACGTCGAGCTGGGTGCGGCTGACCTGGGTGTGTCCGGCAAGGATGTGCTGATGGAGCAGGGGGAATCCGGCATGTATGAGCCCCTGGATCTGCAGATAGCCCGCTGCCGCCTGATGACGGCCCGTATCCGGGGGGCGGCAGTTCCTGAAGGGCGTCGCCGGGTGGCCACCAAGTTTGTGGGCGTTGCCAAGCAATGGTATGCCGCCCAGGGCATTCAGGTGGATCTGATTAAACTCTACGGCGGTATGGAGCTGGCCCCTCTGATGGGACTGGCCGATGAAATTGTGGATATTGTGGATACCGGCAACACCCTGCGCGCCAACGGCCTGGAGCCGTGCGAGCATATTGCTGATATTTCCTCGCGTCTGGTCGTCAACCAGGCCTCCATGAAAATGAAGTACCGCCAGATACAACCACTTCTGCAGCGTTTGCAAAAAGCCGTTGCCGAAAGACAGCAGGGAGTTGAATCATGACTCTTAACTTGAGACGCCTGCAAGCCGATGCTGCAGATTTTGCAGGCCAGTTGGATCAGCTTTTATCCTGGGAAGGGGTCTCCAGCAAGGAAGTGCAATCTTCCGTTGACGCCATTATTCAGCAGGTACGCAGCCAGGGCGATTCGGCCGTGCTGGAATTGACCCAAAAATTTGATCGTCATCCCGCCCGGACTTTTGCAGAACTGGAAATTCCCCAGTCGCAGCTCAAGGCAGCTTTTGACAGCTTGCCGGTGGCTCGCCGTGAAGCTTTGCAAGCGGCAGCAGAGCGGGTCAGCCGTTACCATGAAAAGCAAAAGCAGGGCTCCTGGCAATACACCGAGGAAGATGGAACTCTTTTGGGGCAGCAGGTGATGCCGCTGGATCGGGTCGGGGTTTATGTGCCCGGTGGCAAGGCTGCCTATCCTTCTTCAGTGTTGATGAATGCCTTGCCTGCCAAGGTGGCCGGGGTCAAGGAAATCATTATGGTGGTTCCTGCGCCCAACGGCGAATTGAATAGCCTGGTGCTGGGCGCGGCCTGGCTGTGTGGTGTGACGCGGGTCTTTACGCTGGGAGGTGCCCAGGCGGTTGCCGCCCTGGCTTATGGAACCCAAACCGTGCCTCCGGTGGACAAGATCGTTGGTCCCGGCAATATTTTTGTGGCAACGGCCAAGCGTGCGGTTTTCGGCAAGGTGGGGATTGATATGATTGCCGGTCCCTCGGAAATCCTGGTGGTCTGTGATGGTCAGACCGATCCTGACTGGATTGCCATGGATCTGTTTTCCCAGGCCGAGCATGATGAGGACGCCCAGTCGATCCTGGTCAGTTGGGACAAGGCTTATCTGGATCGGGTGGAAGCCAGTATTCAGCGTCTTTTGCCGGAAATGGAACGACGCGACATTATTGCGAC
This sequence comes from Marinospirillum sp., assembly GCF_044810985.1. GTDB lineage: Bacteria > Pseudomonadota > Gammaproteobacteria > Pseudomonadales > Halomonadaceae > Marinospirillum. Next base: position 1,203,072 of record NZ_CP085242.1, on the reverse strand, counting down.
TTCCCTGCAGGAAAGAGGAGCCTTGATTGAAGTAGCTTCGGAACAGGACGCCCTTGCCATGATCAACCGGATTGCTCCCGAGCACCTGGAGCTGTCCATTGCAGACCCCGAAGCCTGGTTGCCACAGATCCGTCATGCCGGTGCCATCTTCATGGGTCGTTACACGGCAGAGGCCGTTGGTGATTATTGCGCAGGCCCTAATCATGTGTTGCCGACCTCGGGGACGGCACGTTTTTCTTCGCCTCTGGGCGTTTATGATTTCCAGAAGCGCTCGTCACTGATTTTCTGCTCACCCGAAGGTGCCAGCGAACTGGGCAGGATTGCCGGTGAACTGGCGGATGGCGAAGCCCTGACTGCGCATGCACGTTCCGCCCGCTACCGGATCCAGGACTAGCAAACCGCTTAACGGTTGTTGTTCTGAGGGGGCCGCTGCCGGATGGTTGCGGTCAACTCAAGCGGTTCACCATCGCGCAGAATATCCAGACTGGCTTGAGTGTCCGGGTCCAGACCGGCAATCAGGTTGATGGTTTCACGAGCGCTGCCGACCGGCTCATCATTGATTCTGATCAGTACATCACCCGGCTGCAAACCGGCTTGATGGGCCGGGCCATTACGCCGCAAACCAGCAATCACCAGCCCCTGAGTGGACGGATCCAGATTCAGCGAAGCCGCCAGGCTGCTGGTCAGTTCCTGAACCTCAATGCCCAGCCAGCCGCGCACCACAAAACCTTCATTGATCAAATCCAGCATGATTTCCCGCGCCAGATTGGAAGGGATGGCAAAACCGATTCCCTGAGAGCCGCCCGAGCGGCTGAAAATGGCCGTATTGATTCCCAGCAGCTGACCGTAGGGGTTCACCAGAGCGCCACCGGAATTGCCGGGGTTGATGGCCGCATCGGTTTGAATGAAATCCTCGTAGGTATTGATTCCCAGGCTGCTGCGTCCCAGGGCACTGATGATTCCCTGGGTCACTGTTTGACCCACCCCAAAGGGGTTGCCGATTGCCAGAACCACATCGCCCACTTCCAGGGTGTCCGAGGAAGCCAGACTGATGGCGGGCAGGTTATCGAGCTCGATTTTCAGCACGGCCAGGTCGGATTCCGCATCACTGCCTATGACCTTGGCAAAGGTTTCACGACCATCGCGCAGAGCCACACGTATTTCATCGGCATCCTTGACGACATGGTGATTGGTCAGCAGGTAGCCTTCACTGTTCACCAGAACACCCGAGCCAAGACTTGACTGCATGCGCTGCTGGCGCGGCATTTGATCTTCACCGAAGAAATGCCGGAAAAAGGGATCATTCATAAAAGGATTCAACTGTTGTTGAATTACCTTGGTGGTATAAATATTGACCACTGAAGGGGCTGCCTGACGCACTGCCTGGGCATAGGAAACCGGGCCTTGCTGGCGCGGCACCTGCAAAGGCTCTCCTGCCAGGACTTCGGCCTGAACCTTGTTGTTGTCCTGCGCAGGCTGAGAGCCGGTCTGCCCGGTGAGAGTCGGGAAAATCTGCAAGAGCAGCAGCCCCAATAACAGGCCGGTTAAAAGAGGCCAGATTAAAGAAGGTTTTAAAAAACGCATGCAGTTTGGATCTCCAGCTGATAAACCCGCTAAGGTTACTATAATTTTTAATTCATGGCTTGTATCCGTGGTCTCAGATTGATTAGTCTGCTGGCCGAAAGGGAGTGGAAATGGGTTCCAATCGCTTTGCTTATTATTTATAGAGGTGGAAATGTCATTAGAGTTAAGTCAATTGGTCGCCGGTTTGGATGAGCTTCTGGCGGTGCAGGATTTCCAGGACTATTGCCCGAATGGCTTGCAGGTGGAAGGTCGCTCCAGGGTTGCGCGCCTGATGACCGGGGTGACGGCGAGCCAGGCTTTGATTGAGCGGGCCGTTGAATGGCAGGCGGATGCCATATTGGTTCATCATGGCTATTTCTGGAAAGGTGAACCTCAACCTCTAACCGGCATGAAAGGTCGGCGCATCAAGACCCTGATGCAGAAGGATATCAGCCTGATTGCCTACCACCTGCCCCTGGATGCTCATGCTGAGCTGGGAAACAACCAACAGCTGGCTGCCTTGTTGGGTATTCAGGTCACAGGTGTCATGGATTCACCAGCCTGGCCGCTGGGTCTGGTGGGCGAGTTGCCAGAAGCCCTGTCTGCAGCAGATTTCAGTCACCTATTGAGCCGGAAACTCAAACGGGAGCCGCTTCATCTGGCCGGTCATGCACGTCCCCTGAAAAAACTGGCCTGGTGCACTGGCTCCGCAGAAGGGGGGATTTTTCGGGCGGCCCAGTTGGGGGCAGATGCTTATATCAGTGGTGAGGTCAGTGAAAAAACGCTGCATGAGGCCAGGGAGCTGGGCATTGATTACTTTGCCGCAGGGCATCATGCCACTGAACGCTATGGTGTCAAAGCTCTGGGTGAATGGGTGGCAAAACAGTGGGGCATCGAGCAGGAGTTTGTTGATCTGGATAACCCGGTGTGATTCCGGGTTATCCGTAATACTTGGCTGGCATCATCACTTAAGTGCGTGGTGGCTCAAACACTTCCGGCTTCAAGCCATAATCTTCTGACAGGGTGCCTCGGTCTTTCTCGGAACCGGAAGCATAATCCCTGGGTGGCTCCACCGGGGCTTTGACTTCATCCGCATCCGGCTCAGAGGTTTCCATCGAGGTTTGGGCGGTTTCCGGCTTGTTGGTCAGGCGCTTGATCACGCCTTCGTCATCACAGAGATGCCCAGCATCCTGGCGTATTTGATCTTCCATGTCCTTGAGTTGTCTGCTCATTGCGGCCAGACCATCTGCTGTGCGCGAGAAGTGGTCGTTAAGCCCCTCACGCAACTGATTGACTTCCAGCTCCCTTTCCGTGAGCTGGTGACGGATTTTGATGCCGTGGGCAACGTTGGCATTCATCAGATGATAAGCCAGAGCACCCAGGCCAGCGCCCAGGACAAAAGCAGTTATTACAAGAACCCATTGGGTGTCAGCAAAGTTCACACGGCGCTCCTTACAAATCGTCAAGGTTAGTTACCTTGGGTATGAGTTTGCATTATATCGGGGAGAC